>NZ_JACDXX010000004.1 GCF_020539525.1 Pseudogemmobacter faecipullorum
TAGCCCCGCTCCGTGATCTGAGCGACCGCATCGCGCTTGAAGTCGTCGCAGAAAGTCCCTGTGCCCATCATGGCCTCCTTGCCTCAAAATTAGCAAAGAAGGCGTCCACGAAACATGGGGCTATTCAAAGCCAACGCGACGCACGTCTGCTCGCCCTCGCTGAGCACATCATGGACCTTGGCGTTGGGGTTGGCATAGAGCTTCACCTCGTATTGCGGTGAACCAAATCTCCCCCCGAGCGCACGACCTCGACCCGCACCCGATTACCAGCCAGCGCGACGATCTCTTGTGGAAACCGGTCATGATCTCGCAGGCATGTCGTGAGCGACAGGCCTTCTTTAGAATTCGCGTATAGCCAGATTTTCCGGTGCCATTCTGCCCGTAAACTATGGTCAGTCCGGACTCTTCGAAGTTCAGGGTCTGGCCGGTTGCGAGCTGGTTGACACCAGAAACATTTGCGATGCCGGACAGGGAAATCGACTCGCCGGCACCAGGATCAGCTGGCAAATGGTCCTTCGAGAGTGGCTTGGCTGCCAGCGTCACCGTCTGATCGCCATGCTCTTTCTTGCAAAGCGCCAATAATTCCTCGAACGCCTCTTCGTCCGGATAGCCGTTCAGGACAATGCGGCGCAGCGCATCGCGTTGCCATAGCGGGCGGTTCTCCGACCATCCCAGAATTCGTTTAGGGACAGTGTCGTCGCTCTTCACAATATTCGTTCTGTCCGACAGCACCGTATTACCCTCTCTCGCAAAACATACTTATCAAAATCAAAAGACTACAAGCGCTGGGTCAATGACAGAAACCTATTCCTTAGTTGGCTGTTGAAAATGTCAAAGGCGCAAGAAGCCTTTGCGCGCGGATGTATGTGCGACGCTAATGTTAACTAACGTTCGAGGCGGCTCGATAGCTTGCGAGTGCCGCGAACGGCAGCTTTCCACCCTGTCGGTCGTTCCCAAGTCCACCTCGCCGCGGCCCACATAAGCGGCTGCTTGGACAAGGTTGCTGCGGTTGCCCTGCCGCACTCCCGCAAGTCCGCTTTCCGCCCATAGCCGTCATCTAGCCTGTACCGCAGAGGCAATTGCGAGGGAGTTAAGTTTGAGGCGCTAAGCATATAGCCAATAACGAAAAAAGCGCCCAAGGGCGCTTTATTTCGTTAGGGAATTCTGACTGAAAAGGCAGAACTATCTGCGTTTTTTCAAGAGATAAAATGGTCGGAGTGAGAGGATTCGAACCTCCGACCCCCTGCTCCCGAAGCAGGTGCGCTACCAGGCTGCGCTACACTCCGACCGTGAGGGGCGGGATAAAGCCAGCGCATTGTTTTGGCAAGAGGGGAAGGCAAGAAAATCGTTCCGGATAATGTAAATCCCCATTCAGTCTGCAATATCCGCTGTGGTGAGCATCCTACGCACCAGATAGAGCCAGGGCAGCAGCAGCATTAAAGGCGCAAGAGGCAAGCCAGCAGCGATCAGAGGCACAGACATAAGCGGTATAAGACAGGCAACCGCTGTCACAGAAGATTCTCCGGCCGGGCGGCTCAGAATGAAAAGCGCAAGGCCACCCGCCACTGGTCCGAAATCATAAACCAGCCAGTAGGGGGTCACAAGAAAAGTAGCCGTAAGCGTCAGGATGGCGCGCTGCCCCGGATCAGAGCCGCGCCAGAGGGCAAAGAGAGTGGCGGCAAAAACTGGCACTGCCAGCAGAAGATGTACCGTCAAAGCGGTGCTGCTGCCAGTTCCCAGCCCGCGCAGACTGCCGAAGACCGAAGGCATCATGCCAAGGAAATAGCCAGTGCCCTGGGTCATAACGGTCGACTGATAGCTCAGTGTCTCAGTCAGATAGCCCTGCCAGGTTGCCGGGCCAAAAATCAGAGCCGAAAGCGCGATCAGCGCTGTAGTCCAGAGCAGTGTCGACAGAATACAGCGGTAATTTCGCTCGGCCAGCAGCAGGAAGGGCAGGATCAGGCCAAGCTGAGGCTTTATCGTCAGCAGCGCAAAGCACAAGCCTGCCCCCCAGGGATGTTCCCGCCGGAATGCGAGGCCCGCGAGAAACAGGGAACCGGTCAGATAGCCATTCTGCGCATGTTCCAGATTGCTCAGCAGAAATGGCAAAACCGCGATTGCCGCAAGCCGGGACACAGAGGCAGCCGGGGCGCAGGCGCGCAAGAAAGCATGCAGCGCCAGAAGATAGAGGCAAAGGGTTGAGGCGAGAAAAAGCCCCATAGCAGGAAGATAGCTGATCAGGCCCAGAGGCCAGATCAGCAGGAGATAATGCGGTGGGTAGCTCCAGTTATGCCAGGGGTAATCCTGGCCAAAAGCAGCCTGCATGTGACGAAAGTAAGTGGCATGATCGGCAAAGAGATCCTGGACAGATCCGTCAAGCACAAGCCTGGCGGCAATCCAGTAATTCGCGAAATCCTTGTTAATCAGCCACTCCCAGTCCATAGAGGCCGACCTGGATCACAGGCTGGCGTCGAGGGCCGCGAGAATGGCATCGCCCATCGCCGAGGTGCTGATCGGGCTGCCGCCTTCAGGGCCCAGCAGATCGGCGGTGCGAACGCCGTCAGCCAGTACTTTCTCAACCGCGCTCTCAACCCGGGTCGCCTCGTCGCCGAGATCGAAGGAATAGCGCAGCGCCATAGCGAAGGAGAGGATGCAGGCGATCGGATTCGCTTTGCCCTGGCCCGCAATATCCGGAGCCGAGCCATGCACCGGCTCATACATGGCTTTCGGACGGCCATTGGCCATCGGCGCACCCAGCGAAGCCGAGGGCAGCATGCCCAGCGAACCGGTCAGCATCGCAGCCGCATCCGAGAGCAGATCGCCGAACAGGTTGTCGGTGACGATCACGTCAAACTGCTTCGGCCAGCGGCAGAGCTGCATCGCGCCCGCATCGGCATACATATGCGACAGCTCTACATCCTGATAGTCTTTCTGATGCACTTCGGTGACGACATCGCGCCACAGAATGCCCGATTCCATCACATTGGCCTTCTCCATCGAGCAGACCTTATTGTTGCGGCGACGGGCCAGCTCAAAGGCCGAACGGGCCACACGGGCAATCTCGCTTTCGGTGTAACGCTGGGTGTTGATGCCCACGCGCTCATTGCCTTCTTTGAAAATGCCGCGTGGCTCGCCGAAATAGACGCCCGAAGTCAGTTCGCGCACGATCATGATGTCGAGACCCGCCACCACATCGCGCTTCAGCGACGAGAAATCGGCCAGCGCGTCGAAGCACTGCGCCGGGCGCAGGTTCGAGAACAGGTCCATCTCTTTGCGCAGGCGCAACAGGCCGCGCTCAGGCTTTACCGAGAAATCCAGCACGTCGTATTTCGGGCCGCCAACCGCGCCGAGCAGAACCGCGTCAACCTCCTGGGCCTTTGCCAGGGTGGCATCGGTCAGCGGCGTGCCATGCGCATCATAGGCTGCGCCACCGACCAGATCTTCGGTGACATCAAAGGGCAGGCCGCGCTTGTCGCCCATCCAGGTGATGATTTTCTTCACCTCGGCCATAACTTCGGGACCAATGCCGTCGCCGGCGAGGATCAGCAGGGAAGGGTTGGCCATCTGGGCGCTCCGTATCGAAAAGGGTCGAGGCGGGACTAGCCCGCCCCGCTGAACGGGTCAAGATTATTGCGGGAATTCCGGCTATTCCGCAGCTTTCAGAACGGCGGAGGCAGGATTGTAGTTCAGAATCGGCGCCAGCCAGCGTTCAGCCTCTTCAGCGGCCATGCCTTTGCGGGCGGCATAATCCTCAACCTGATCGCGCTCGACCCGGGCAACACCAAAATAATAGCTGTCCGGGTGTCCGATATAGAGGCCCGAAACCGAAGAGCCGGGCCACATTGCCATGCTCTCGGTCAGCTCGACCCCGGCGGTGTTCCCGGCATCCAGCAGTTTAAACAGCGTCACCTTTTCGGTGTGATCGGGCTGGGCCGGATAGCCCGGGGCAGGGCGGATACCGGCATAGGGTTCGCCGATCAGCTCCTGCGGGGTGAAGCTCTCCTCCTTCGCATAGCCCCAGAACTCACGGCGCACCCGCATATGCAGCATCTCAGCCATGGCTTCGGCAAAGCGATCCGCCAGCGCCTTTACCATGATCGAGGCATAATCATCATTTGCCCGCTCAAACCTGGCGGCAATCTCAATCTCTTCAGGGCCTGCGGTAACCACAAAACCACCGAGGTAATCAGACTGTCCTTCAGGGGCAACGAAATCAGAGAGGGCGACATTCGGACGGCCCTCGCGCTTGGTGGTTTGCTGGCGCAATGTATGCATCACCGCCAGGGTTTCAGCCCGGTTTTCGCCGGTATAGAGACGAATATCATCCCCGACCGCATTGGCGGGCCAGAAGCCGAGCACCGCCCGCGGCCGGAACCATTTCTCGCCGATAATCTGCGCCAGCATAGCTTTGGCATCGGCAAACAGCTGGCGGGCAGCCGCGCCCTGCTTTTCATCCTCAAGGATGCGCGGATAGACCCCCTTCAGCTCCCAGGTCTGGAAGAAGGGGGTCCAGTCGATAAATCTGGCAATTTCGGCCAGATCCCAGTCGTCAATCACCCGATGGCCGGTGAATTCCGGGGCAGGCACCTGATAGGCGGACCAGTCAATTTTCAGCGCATTGGCCCGCGCCGCCGCCAGCGGCAGCCGCTTTTTCGCCAGCTCTGAGCGTTCATGGCGTTCCGCCACCTCGATATATTCAGCCTGGACAGAGGCGATATATTCGCCCTTGCGCTCGGGACTGAGCAGCTGACTGACCACGCCAACCGCGCGGCTGGCATCAAGCACATAGACCGCCTGGCCCTTGCTGTAGCGCGGCGCAATTTTAACCGCCGTATGCACTTTCGATGTCGTCGCCCCGCCAATCAGCAGCGGGATGTCAAAACCCTCCCGCTCCATCTCGGCAGCAAGATGCGCCATTTCATCCAGCGAGGGGGTGATCAGGCCAGAAAGCCCGATGATATCAACCTTTTCCTGCCGCGCGACCTCAAGGATCTTCTGCGGTGGCACCATCACGCCCAGATCAATAATCTCATAATTATTGCAGGCCAGAACCACGCCGACGATGTTCTTGCCAATGTCATGCACATCGCCCTTCACCGTCGCCATCAGAACCCGCCCGGCCGATTGCCGCGCCTCACCGCCACTGGCAGCCTTTTCAGCCTCCATCCAGGGCAAGAGAACCGCGACAGCCTGTTTCATCACCCGCGCCGATTTCACCACCTGGGGCAGGAACATTTTGCCGGCACCGAACAGATCGCCGACCACATTCATTCCCGCCATCAGCGGGCCCTCAATCACATGAAGGGGCCGCTCAGCGGCCAGGCGCGCCTCCTCGGTATCGGCCTCAATAAACTCGGTAATCCCGTTCACCAGGGCATGTTCGAGACGTTTTTCGATGGACCAGTCACGCCATTTCAGATCGCGCAGCTTTTCCTCTTTCGGGCCACTGCGGTATCTGTCAGCCAGGTCAAGCAAGCGCTCGGTCGCATCGCTGCGTCGGTTGAGAACGACATCCTCGCAGGCCTCGCGCAGCTCCGCATCGATCTGATCATAAACCGCCAGCTGCCCGGCGTTCACGATGCCCATATCCATACCGACCGCGATGGCGTGATAGAGGAAGACAGCATGCATGGCTTCGCGCACCGGCTCATTGCCGCGGAAGCTGAATGACAGGTTAGAGACACCACCCGAAACATGGGCATGCGGCAGGTTTTGCCGGATCCAGCGCGTCGCCTCGATGAAATCGACGCCGTAATTATTATGCTCCTCAATCCCCGTCGCGACAGCGAAGACATTGGGATCAAAGATAATATCTTCGGGCGGGAAGCCGATTTCCTCTGTCAGAATACGGTAGGCCCGGGCGCAGATCTCGGTCTTGCGCGCGAAACTATCCGCCTGGCCCTGCTCGTCAAAGGCCATTACCACCACGGCTGCGCCATAGGCGAGGCAAAGGCCGGCGTGATGGCGGAACTGCTCTTCCCCCTCTTTCAGGCTGATCGAATTCACGATCGGCTTACCCTGAACGCAGCGCAGACCCGCCTCAATCACCTCCCATTTTGAGCTGTCGATCATCACCGGAACCCGGGCAATATCCGGCTCAGAAGCGACAAGGTTCAGGAATTCCACCATCGCCGCTTTGGAATCGATCAGCCCCTCATCCATATTGATATCGATGATCTGGGCGCCATTCTCGACCTGATCACGCGCGACGGCCAGGGCAGCAGCATAGTCACGATTGGTGATCAGTTTACGGAATTTCGCCGAGCCGGTGACATTCGTCCGCTCTCCGACGTTCACGAAAGGAATGTCGGGGGTCAGAATAAAGGGCTCAAGACCTGAAAGGCGAAGATAGCGGCTCATTTGCGGACCTCACGGGGCGAAACACCAGCCACGGCGCTGGCAATGGCCCGGATGTGCTCAGGGGTCGTGCCGCAGCAGCCGCCGAGAATATTGACCAGCCCGGCGCGGGCAAAATCGGCGACCTGGGAAGCGGTCTCCTCCGGGCTTTCGTCATACTGGCCGAAAGCATTGGGCAGACCGGCATTTGGATAGGCGCAGATCAGCGTATCTGCGACGGCGGCAAGCTCGGCGATATGCGGGCGCATCGCCGCCGCGCCAAGCGCGCAGTTCAGACCAACCGAAACCGGCCGGGCATGGCGCACCGAATGCCAGAAGGCGGTGGGCGTCTGACCGGAAAGCGTGCGGCCGGAAGCATCGGTAATCGTGCCGGAAATCATCACCGGCAGCCGCAGTCCAAGCGCGCGAAAGGCCTCTTCACAGGCGAAGATAGCCGCTTTTGCATTCAGCGTGTCAAAGATGGTTTCGATCAGGATGATATCCGCGCCGCCCTGGATGAGGGCACCTATCTGCTGCAGATAGGCGAGGCGAAGATCCTCAAAACTGACGGCCCGGTAGCCCGGATCATTGACATCCGGGCTCATCGAAGCGGTGCGATTGGTGGGGCCGACCGCCCCGGCAACAAAACGCGGCCGCCCGTCGATACTGGTGGCACGGTCAAGGGCCCGCCGCACGATCCGCGCCCCCTCAAAGTTCAGATCATGAACCGCCGCCTCAAGCGCGTAATCAGCCTGTGCGATCGTTGTTGCCGAAAATGTATTGGTTTCAACGATATCAGCGCCGGCCATCGCATAGTTGAAATGAATATCCTCAATCGCCTGGGGCTGAGTCAGGATTAAAAGATCATTATTGCCCTTTTGCGGCCGCTCACTGTGATGACGGCAGGAGCAGCCCGGGCCGCGCCCGTTAAAATCCTCTTCAGCCAGTTCCAGGCTCTGGATCTGCGTCCCCATCGCGCCATCAAGGATGAGAATACGCTCACGCGCAGCCTTTGCCAGCGCGGCAAAGACCGGAGAGGGCGGCAGAATATAGTTTTGCATCACAGTACCACTGGCAGAAACCTGCCTTTCCCCTAGTGCAGGCGCCAGCTGAAGGGAAATTCATAAACATCACAGAGATTATGAATAAATTTGATAATCCTACTGGATTACAAATTCTGCATGCAGCGCCCCGGCAGCGTGGATACTTTTCAGAATATCGATCATGTCATGCGGACGCACCCCGAGCGCATTCAGCCCGCCGATCACTTCTGACAGGCTGGTGCCCCCTGAGACCTCGGCCAGCCTGGTGCCAGATGTCTCAATCTCAGCCGTGCTTCTTGGAACGATAATGGTCTCACCGGCAGAGAAAGGATCTGGCTGCACCACCAGCGGCAGCTCCTCCACCCGCAGGGTCAGGCTGCCCTGCGCCACCGCGACCCGGCTGATGCGTACATCTTCACCGATCACGATTGTGCCCGACCGCTGATCAACCACCACCCGGGCCCGGGTCGCCGGATCGATACGCAAAGTCTCAATCTGTGCCAGGGCATGGGCGGGCGAGCTGGCATTAAGCCGGTCAAGATCCAGCGCAACCGTGCCTGCATCCAGCATCGTGGCCGCGCGGCGGCCAGTCATTTTGTTGATCGCCTGTTCAATCCGGGAGGCGGTGGTGAAATCCGCCGTTTTCAGCGCCAGCCGGATGATCGTGACCTGAGTGAAATCAAAGGGAACCTCACGCTCAACCCTTGCGCCGGAAGGAATCGTCCCCGCGGTCGGAACCCCCTGCACGACGCGGGCGGCCTCCCCCTCGGCCTGTACGCCTCCGGCGATAATCGTTCCCTGGGCAACAGCATAGATCTGACCGTCGGCGCCATTCAGCGGGGTCATGATTAAGGTGCCGCCCAGCAGGCTTTTAGCATCGCCAATCGCCGATACCGTAACATCGATCCGCGCACCGGCCCTGGAAAAAGGCGGCAGGGCTGCGGTCACGAAAACAGCGGCGACATTTTTCGGCCGATATTGCTCGCCGACCACATTCACCCCGAGCCGCTCTAGCAGATTTGCCATAATTTCTTCGGTGAAGGGCGCGTTACGGATACCATCTCCGGTACCATTCAGGCCGACAACCAGGCCGTAACCCACCAGGTCATTGCCCCGAACGCCATCAATTTCGACCAGGTCTTTGATCCGGACCGGCTCAGCAAAGGCCATGCCGCCAGGCGCGAGAAAGAAGCTGAATACCAATGCGAAACCGGCCCGGAACCTCATCGCAGATAATCCGTCAGCGTAAGGCGGGAGAGCCGCGATGTCAGAGTATAGAAAGCGTTGAGCCGGCTTTCGAGATCTTTCAGCCGGACGGCCGTCTCATAGGGATCGGCGGCCAGGATCCCGTTGCGGCGGATCTCATGAGCCGATTTTTCAGCGCTGTTGCGGGCCTGTGCGCGCGACAACTGTTGTTCGATCATGCCTATGCCTGCCGCAATCTGCAACCTTTCCCCGGCAGAATCTACCAGATCACCGGCAGCCGAGAGGCCAACACTGGCACGCATCGCATGATCACCGGCAAAAAGGCCGCGGTCGAGCAGGGCCATCTTCATCAGGCCCGACAGGGTGCCCCTGAAGCCAGGATCAAGCGCAGTTACCGGCAAGGCCGCTGTCTCGCCTTCGGCAATGGCGATGGGCGGGCGTGGATCGCCGCCAAGATAGAGAGATGCATAGCCGCCGGGATCTGCAAGCCAGCTGTTCAGCTGATCAGAGAGCTGTTCCGCGGTCGTGGCACCCGAAACCGCCGTCTCTGCCGCAAGCAGCAAAGTTGCCGCATCGGGGAGGGGGAGAGATGCCGCCTGAACACCGCCGAACAGCGACTGGCCTGCCATCTGGCCATTGAGCATAGTGACAGTGGTCTGAAAATCCTGAGCGCCAGCCCGGGCCAATGTGCTCAGCTGACCGGCATTCAGACCAGCTGAAGCCTGCAGAACCGTGGTTGCCAGGTTTTGCGCCGCGTCATGCATAACTTTTAACGCTTTTTGCATTGCCGTCGCCGTCAGCGACAGGGCTTCGCTTGCCGCATTGAACCCTGACAGGCGCGCGAGAGCATGATCGGTGGCGGCGAGCAGGCTATAGTCCCCCCCGACGACACGCGTTGCATCAGCATGGCTGCCCGAGGTCAGCTCCTGCAACGCCGTCTGCAATTGCTGCCGCATCCCGGCGGCCTGGCGCAGCACTGAGGGCCCAGGGAATGAAAGGGGACTGAGCCGGTCCATCTTTATAATCCCAGCAAAGTTTTAAGCAGATCATCGACGACCTGCAGCACACGGGCATTCGCGGCATAGGCCTTTTCTATCGTGAGCAGCCTGGCCATTTCGTCATCTGTATCCACACCGCCCGCAGCTTCGAGATCGGTGAGCGCAATGAAACGGGCAGATTCGTAGCTTTGCTCGCGCTCAGCTGAGAGACGTTGTGAGCCGATTTCTGACAACACAGTTGCTGCCAGAACCGGCAGGCTGAAACTGCCGGGGAGAGAGGGAGATGAGGAATTGCGAGTTACACCGAGAACCTGCGCCAGGTCTGAAAGTAAAGCGCTGTCCCCGGCCTGGCCGGGAGATAATGCCCCCAGTCCGTCACGCAGGCGAAACGCCGAGCCACCGGCCGCATCATCAAGGGCGGCATTGATCCGGATCCGCGCGGACAGACCAGGTTCCTGCTGCGGATCAAAGACCGCGCTGACATCGGTAAAGAGGCCGGAATGGCCGGCGGGCAGCGTGGCATCGAGCCCCGGGGCACTGAAACGCTCAATCATGTCGCGCGCGAATGCATCCAGGAGCTGCTGCCCCTTTACCGCCATTTCATCGCGAATGGCGAATAGACCAGCAAGCTCACCACCGCGGACCGGCCCAGCCGCTGTGGACATATTGATTTCCCGGCCATTCAGCCGCAGCCCGGAAAGGGAGCCGCTTTCCAGGGACATATCGGCCACCACAAGATGCACTGGCGAAAACTCAAACTCGGCCGCCCGGCCGTCAAGCAGCATCCGGCCGCCCGGAGCAACCAGGGCGATGCGCATTCCTTCCCTGGGAATCTCACCGATCGGAATGATCTGAGAGATTTCGTCGGTAATTGCCTGTCGCTGATCAAGCAGGGCAGAGACATCCTGGCCTGCTGCTGCATATGAGGCGATATGGCTATTCAACGCCTCGACCTGTTTCAGCCCCTCATTCAGACGCTGCACCAGGCTGCCAATCTGACTGTCGGCCCGGCTGCGTTCCTGCTGCAGCGCGGCGCTGGCTATATTGAGGCCAGAGGCGAGATCCTTCGCGGCCAGGACTGCTGAGCTGAGCCTTGCCGCGGATTGCGGCTGGCTGGCCGCCTCAAGCAAAGCGGTATCGAGCTGCTGAACCAGCCTGACCAATGCTCCCGGGGTCTCGGTCGTGCCGATGATTTTCTCGGCCCGTGTCAGAAAGGATGCCCGCACCGAGCTTTCCGCCAGGGCAGCGCCTGCAGCGCGGCGGTCATTGAGCAAAAACAGATCACTGTGGCGCAGAATACCGGTGACACGAACCCCCTGACCCTGGCCACCGAGGCTGGCAGAGCTGAGCTGTACACTGCGCTTTGCATAGCCCGGCGTCGTCGCATTGGCGACATTCGATGCCAGCACCTCGGCCTGACGGGCGCTGGCATTCAGTCCGGAAAGGGCATTGCTCAGGGCGGCGGCGATGCTCATCGGGGATTACCGTTTGATATTGGTGGTTTCCTGAAGCATTTCATCAACGGTCTGGATGACCTTGGCATTTGAGGAATAGGCCCGCTGAGTCTGGATCAGTGAAGTCAACTCGGCTGCAACATCGGTGGTTGACCCCTCTCTCGCATAGCCTTCGACAGAGCCGGTTGGCCCGTCACCCGCATCCCAGAGAAAAAACGATCCCGATTGCGGTGAGACCTGATAGGTCTGATTGTGCAGCGAGAGCAGACCATTCGGGTTGGGCACATCGACCAGCGGGATCTGGTAGAGAACACGGGTAAAACCGGTATCGTAGGTTGCAATAATATAGCCATTGGGATTGACTTCGACGGTCGTGAGATTGCCCACCGGCGAGCCGTCTTTGGTGATCTGCACCGGAGCAAATTCATCGGACAATTGCGTCAGACCGTTCGGATCCCCCAGCCTGCCGATTGAGACATTCATTGGCCCGCCTGCCACGGTCAGCGGCAGAGTACCGGTAGCAGGATCATAGGGAGGCCAGGGCGCCCCTGGCGGCGGCACAATAGTCGCGGTGACATTCGCAAGAGTGCCGCCGGAACTGCGGGAATCGTCGAAGGTAAGACTATACTCGCCTATCACCGCATTATTGCTGGCCGAATCCCGGATCACCATGGTCCAGCTGTTGGAATTCGGCGCGCCGACTGCCGGAACCATGGGAGTAAAGCTGAAATCAAGGGATTCGAAAGTACCGAGATTACCGAAATATTCGACCGCAAAGGGCAGCATTTCCCCTGAGGCCCCAGGTTCGGTCGCCGTGGCCGGCAGGTTCACGCCAAGCGTCATCTGGGTGGTCGGATCCCCGGCTGTCTGGTTTGAATTGATGACCACCGGCACCAGGCCGGTGATGGTATCGCGGGGGAATACCGGAATTGTGCCATCGGATGTGGCAGGCCAGCCCAGCAGGACCAGACCAGATTCCGTCTTCAGCACGCCATTGGCATCGGTGCGGAAGGATCCGGTTGTTGTCATCAGCAAAGCGCCATCACTGCCGCTGCTGCCGGTACGAAGACTGACCTCAGGCATGACCGGCAGCATACCACGGCCGGAAACCGCAAGGTCCAGCGGATGGGAGGTACCAACCAGGGCGCCACGCTCCTCAATCAGGCGCAGGGTAGAGGCGCGCACCCCCCCGGCCGAATAGGTGCCAGCCCCGCGCGCATTGGTGATAACCATACTCGAAAATTCTGCATTGGCGCGCTTATAGCCATATGTCCCTGAATTCGCGATATTATCAGAAATCGTCGCCAGACGGGTGGCATTTGCACTAAGCCCGGCAACCCCGGCATTGAGTGCGGAGGAAATGGTCATCAGGAGCACCTTTCTGCTGCATGACTTTCCTCAAATTTTGCAGAAGGAAGCTAACGTTCCCCTAACAGCTCGGATTTTAGCGATTTCATCGATCGTGGCGCAGCAAAACAATCTCGATCCGGTTATTGCGCTGCACTGTCGGATCCAGCGCCACCGGGCGGCGATCTGCGAAACCTGTGACGCGCTGGAAGCGCAATTCCGCAAGCCCGGCGCTTTGCAGCAGGCCGCGCATCATCCCGGCCCGGGCAGAAGAGAGATCCCAGCCGGGCGGCAGGGCCATAGGCAATGGATAGCGGCGCAGATGGCCATTCACCGCAACCTGATTGCTGACGATCCCCAGCACCTCGGCCAGCATCTGCGCAAGAGCAATCGTCACCGGCTGCGGATGTGCTGTGTCTTCCTGAAACAAAGTCGCATCCGGCAGATCAAACAGCTCGATCACCAGCCCCTCATCGGTGACCCGCGTCACAACATGGCGCAGCATCTGCTGCATGGTACGACTTTCACCACCACGCTCAAACAGAGCCTGTTCAACCTTTTTAACCAGCTCAGCCTGCCCATTTTCCCCCTCTTCGCCCGCATTGGCGACACCGGCTCCACCGCGTTCATGCGCCGTGCCACCATAACCATTATGCGCCCGCTGCTCTTCGGCGAAGAGCGAGGCACCATCGAGGGTATCCTCACCGCCACCCGAGACACGGTTGATCGGAATCGAAGGGTTGAAATAATCAGACAATCCCTTTCGCTGCTTTTCGGTGGTCGCATTCATCAGCCACATCAGCAGGAAAAATGCCATCATCGCGGTGACGAAATCGGCATAGGCAACTTTCCAGGCCCCGCCATGCTGCGCCGCAGGCGACAGCTTTCGCTTCCGTTTCACAATGATCGTCGAATTTCCTGGTGTCGCCACAGCCGCCCCCCG
The DNA here is from genome assembly GCF_020539525.1 of Pseudogemmobacter faecipullorum. GTDB lineage: Bacteria > Pseudomonadota > Alphaproteobacteria > Rhodobacterales > Rhodobacteraceae > Pseudogemmobacter > Pseudogemmobacter faecipullorum. The sequence goes on from NZ_JACDXX010000004.1 coordinate 13,328, forward strand.
AAGCCATCCGCAAAGAATGGCAAATCAGGGTGAACAGGGGCTTAAAACCGCGGTTTTTCGGGAAAAGTCAGATTGATGACACAATCCCGATCAGCATCCGCAGAGGCTCAGAGGCGTTTGAGCCAGAGCGCTGCGGGCCCCAGTTTGCCAATAAAGGCCTGATGCGCCGCCGCTTCAGCCTCGGTCAGCCGCGAGGGCAAGGCTTCGGCACGCGGCCGCGGCCGCCAGTCGTCCTGGGGTCTGTGCACCTCATCCTGACGGGCGGCAGGTTTTGGTGCCAGCACCAGATCAGGCTGCCGTCCGCCAATCAGTTCCAGATAGACTTCGGCGAGAATTTCGCTGTCGAGCAGAGCGCCGTGCTTTTCGCGTCGCGAATTATCAACCCCAAAGCGGCGGCACAGGGCATCGAGCGTAGCCGGCGAACCTGGGAAGCGCTGGCGCGCCATCATCAGCGTATCGATTGCCTGGCTCATCGGCATGGTCGCAAGCCCCATGCGTTTCAGCTCAAAGTTCAGGAATTTCATGTCGAAACTGGCATTATGAATCACCAGTTTTGACTCTCCGACAAAGCTCTGAAAATCGCGGCCGATCGCGGCAAAGACCGGCTTGTCGCGCAGGAAATCATCCCCGAGCCCGTGAACCTCGAAAGCCTCCCGCGGCATCGCCCGTTCCGGGTTAATATACTGATGATAGGTCTTTCCGGTCGGCATATGGTTGAACAGCTCAACCGCACCGATCTCGACAATCCGGTCACCCTGCTCGGGATCAAAGCCTGTGGTTTCGGTATCAAGAACGATTTCGCGCATATTTTAGCCTTTTCTGGCCCGGATATGGGCAATCAATGCCTCAACATAGGCGCGTGTGCTGTCATGCGACAGGGTCTCGACGATATGATCGGCACGGCGGCGCTTATCAGCATCGGCCATCTGCCGCGACAGGATCAGCCGGAACTGCTCCTCGGTCATTCCGGGGCGGGCCATCACCCGCGCACGCTGCAGTTCCGCTGGTGCGGTGACCAGCAAAACCGCATCGCATTCACTTTCGGTCCCTTTTTCGAACAGAAGCGGGATGTCGAGGACCAGCAGACCACTGCCCAGATTGCGGATAAACGCTGCCCGATCCTGGGCAACAAGCGGATGCACCAGGGAATCGAGCTGCGCAAAACGTGTCGGATCTGCGGCAAGCGCAGCCTTAAGCGCTTCACGTGAAACAGCTTCGTCACGGATCGCCTCGGGAAAATGCGGCTGCAAAGCTGCGACCCCCAGGCCGCCTCGGGCATAAAGCCGGTGCACCGCCGCATCGGCATCCCAGACCGGGATGCCCGCCGCGGCAAAAAAGCCCGCCGTGGTCGATTTGCCCATGCCGATAGAGCCGGTCAGGCCAAGGCGAAAAACCGTCATGCGGCCAGCACCGCCTGGCGCGTGGCATCATCCACCACCGGGCGCAGTCCGAACCAGCGCTCAAACCCGGGGACAGCCTGATGCAGCAGCATCCCCAGGCCATCGACCACCGTATTACCACGATCTTCGGCCTCGATCAGCAGCTGGGTTTTGAGCGGGGTATAGACAATATCAGTGACCAGGCAGGCCTGATTCAGCCGATCCAGGTTCAGGGGCAGATCCGCTTTGCCAGTCATACCAAGCGAGGTGGTATTCACCAGGGTCGCACAATCCTCGATCATCTCGCCGACATGGGTCCAGTCATAGACCACGACCTTCGCGCCAAAGTCCTGGCGCATGCTCTCGGCCCTGGGCCTAGTGCGGTTAACCAGCCGGACTTCGGGCACACCCACCTCTATCAGCGCGGCCACCACAGCTCGCGCCGCGCCCCCGGCCCCCAGAACCGCTGCCGGTCCGGCGGCAGGATCCCAATAGGGCGCGTTTTGCCGCAGATTGGCGATAAATCCCGATCCGTCGGTGTTATCCGCGTGGATTTTGCCATCCTTGCGGAAAATCAGCGTGTTTGCCGCACCGATCAGTGCTGCCCGATCGGTGATAACATCCGCGATCGACAGGATCGCCTCTTTATGTGGCAAAGTGATATTCGCACCAAAAAAACCCAGATCTGGCAGCGTGCGCAAAACACGTTCCAGATTTTGTGGCTCAACCGCCATGGGAATGTAATGGCCCTTCAGATCGTAACGTTTGAGCCAATAGCCATGCAAAGCCGGGCTGCGGCTATGCGCGACCGGATATCCGATCACACCGGCCAGAGGGATCTGCGAAAGTTCAGTCATGCGGGAATCGAGCCTCTGAGAGACAACCAGGATAAAAGTGGCACAAGCGGAAGGCCAAGGATGGTAAAATGGTCACCCTGAACCGCTGAAAACAGGCGCACGCCCTCTTCCTCGATCCGGTAGCCCCCGACGCTCTCGCAAAGAACATCCTGGTGTCGTGCAATATAGCCGTCCAGCCAGGTTTCTGTGAATTCACGCATGGTAAGCCGGGCCTCACCGACCTGGCGCCAGACCGGCCGGCCCGCTTCATAAACCACCACTGCGGAATAAAGCCGATGGGTTTTTCCGCGCAGTCGCAACAGCTGCGCCCGGGCCTGACCCAGGTCGCCAGGTTTTCCAAACACCTCATCCCCGAGCGCAAGGATCTGATCACTGCCGATCACCAGCGCTTCGGGATGCTTCTCCGCCAGCTTGCGCGCCTTCATTTCGGCCAGAGTATCCGCCATGTCGCGCGGCGGCGCACCCTCGGCCTGCAGAGACAGGCGAATCGATTCTTCATCAATCCGCGCCGGGCGCGCCTCAAAGGTGATCCCGGCCGCCTTCAGCATCGCAATACGGCTGGTCGAGGCCGAGGCAAGCAGCAGCGGCCTGGGATCAGGGTAATTTTTTTCCGTAATCAGGCCTGGGGTCACTCTGTGGATAATCCGGGTTTGTTCCTGCTAGCCCCCTCAGGACTAAACCGGGGAAAGGCGGTTGTGAAGCTCTCAGGGGTGGATAACGGCATTCTTTACCAGGTGTTATCCCAGGGCGCAGAACTCTTTCCACCGGATGAGGATAAGTAAACTTACCAGGGCCAGGATGGTTAACGGCCTGGGGAAAGAATCCACGCCAGGAAATTTCAGAATCAGCTGTTTTTCCGCAATATTTTACACTTTACAGGCCAAGTCGGACTCTTATCCACGACTTATCCACAACCAGGTAAGGGCTGGGATAACTGCCCCTGAACCTGGTTAATTCTTTTATCCACCGGGCCTACTACAACATCATTAAAATCTCTTTCTTTAATATTTTCTGAAGTAAGAAAGCCTGCGTGATTTTCGGCTGAGAAACCTGGCGCCTGGCCCAGGCCTGATTGACTTTTGCAGGCCGGGGTTCTATCTGCGCAGAGAGCTTGGTCGTCCGACCTGAGCACCTCCCATCCTTCAGTCCTACCGACCCACGCCGCTCAGCGTTAGTTTCGTACAGGTTTCATCATGATCGAACGTCTCAATCTCTCGGATCTTAAGGCGAAAACGCCGGCTGACCTCCTCGCCATGGCTGAGGAATGGGAGATCGAGAATGCGCCTTCGATGCGCAAAGGCGAAATGATGTTCCAGATCCTGAAGGAACATGCGGAAGAGGGCTATGAGATCGGTGGAGACGGCGTCCTGGAGGTTCTTCAGGACGGTTTTGGCTTCCTGCGCAGCCCAGAGGCCAACTATCTCCCAGGTCCGGATGATATCTATGTCTCGCCCGATATGATCCGGCAGTTTTCGCTGCGGACCGGGGATTCCATCGAGGGTGTGATCAAGGCACCTTTCGAGAATGAGCGCTATTTCAGCCTGGTGAAGGCCACCCGGATCAATTTCGACGATCCCGAAAAGGCCAAGCACAAGGTGCATTTCGACAACCTGACGCCGCTCTATCCGAATGAGCGGCTGAAGATGGAAGTCGAGGATCCGACCATCAAAGACCGTTCCGCGCGGATCATCGACCTGGTGGCTCCGATTGGTAAAGGCCAGCGGGCGCTGATCGTGGCGCCGCCGCGCACCGGGAAAACCGTGCTGCTGCAGAATATTGCCCGCTCGATCGCTGAGAACCATCCTGAGTGCTATCTGATCGTGCTGCTGATCGATGAGCGCCCCGAGGAGGTGACCGATATGCAGCGCTCGGTGAAGGGCGAGGTGATTTCCTCGACCTTCGACGAGCCTGCGACCCGTCACGTCGCGGTCTCGGAAATGGTGATCGAAAAGGCCAAGCGCCTGGTCGAGCATAAGCGAGATGTTGTGATCCTGCTCGACTCGATCACAAGACTTGGACGAGCCTTCAACACTGTGGTGCCGAGCTCGGGTAAAGTGCTTACCGGTGGTGTAGATGCCAATGCTTTGCAGCGCCCGAAGCGCTTCTTCGGTGCGGCGCGCAATATCGAGGAAGGTGGCTCGCTGACCATCATCGCCACCGCGCTGATCGATACCGGTTCGCGCATGGACGAGGTGATCTTTGAGGAATTCAAAGGCACCGGTAACAGCGAAATCGTGCTGGATCGTAAGGTTGCCGATAAACGCGTCTTCCCGGCCATGGATATTCTGAAATCGGGCACCCGGAAAGAAGATCTGCTGGTCGATAAGTCGGATCTGCAGAAGACCTATGTGCTGCGTCGTATTCTGAACCCGATGGGCACGACCGATGCGATTGAATTCCTGATCGGCAAGCTGAAACAAACCAAGTCGAACAGTGATTTCTTCGACTCGATGAACGCCTGACCTGGCGCGGCGAGGGTGCAATGGGGGAAACCATTTATGCCAGCGCGACCGCTCGCGGTCGGGCCGGGGTCGCAATAATTCGGGTTTCCGGAAGTAGTGCGCACCAGGTTTGCGCGCTGCTTTGTGGTTCTGTCCCTGCGCCTCGCCAGGCCGCTCTTCGCAACATCTCGTGGAACGGTGAGATTCTTGATCAATCACTGGTATTGATCTTTGGCGAAGGCGCCAGCTTTACCGGCGAAGATGTCGCTGAATTTCAGATCCATGGCGGTATCGCTGTTGTCTCAGCGGTGTTGCGGGCGATTTCCGAGACCGGCCTGGCGCGGCTGGCTGAACCTGGCGAGTTCACCCGCCGTGCTTTCGACAATGGTATGCTGGACCTGACCCAGGTAGAGGGGCTGGCCGATCTGATTGATGCTGAGACCGAGGCGCAGCGGAAACAGGCGCTGCGCACTTTGTCGGGCGAGATTGGCAAACGGGTTGAGCAATGGCGCGCCAGGCTGATCCGTGCGGCCGCGCTGATCGAGGCCACCATCGACTTTGCCGATGAGGATGTTCCGGTCGATGTCACCCCGGAAGTCAGCGAAATTCTGACCACTCTCCTGGCCGAACTGGAGCGGGAAGCGGCGGCGATAGGCGCGGCCGAGCGTATCCGCGAAGGCTTTGAGGTGGCGATTGTCGGCGCGCCCAATGCTGGAAAATCAACCCTGCTGAACCGCCTGGCCGGACGCGAGGCTGCGATTACTTCGGAAATTGCCGGTACCACGCGTGATGTGATTGAGGTTCGTATGGATCTCGCCGGCTATGCGGTGACCTTGCTTGATACAGCTGGGCTACGCCAGGGCGAAGACCCGATCGAGCGCGAAGGCATCCGCCGGGCAGTGGCCAGGGCCGAGGCTGCGGATTTGCGGATTTTCCTCGGTCCACCAGAGGGTTACCTGGATCCTGCGCCAGGTGATATCCTGGCGCAGGGCAAGGCTGACCTGGGAAATACCGGCGGGCTGGCGGTTTCTGGCCTGACGGGTCAGGGCATTGAGCAGCTTTTGCAGCAGCTTGCAGAGCAGCTCTCGGAAAAGGTTGCGGGCGCTGGTATCATGGTGCGCGAGCGGCATCGCCTGGCCCTGGGCCTGGGGATTGAGTCGATTCGCCAGGTTTTGCTGATGCTGCGCCAGGACTATCTGGCGGAAATCCTGGCGGAAGAGCTGCGCAATGCGCTGCGTGCCCTTGATGTTCTGGTGGGGCGCATCGATGTAGACGAGTTGCTGGGCGAAATTTTCTCCAGTTTCTGTATCGGGAAGTGATGGGGTTTCACGTGAAACATTTCGATGTCATCGTGGTGGGCGGCGGCCATGCCGGGGCCGATGCGGCTGCGGCTTCGGCGCGGATGGGGGCAAAGACCGCGCTCCTGACCATGCGCGCCGATACTGTGGGGGTGATGTCCTGTAATCCGGCGATCGGCGGCCTGGGCAAGGGTCATCTTGTTCGTGAAGTCGATGCGATGGACGGCATCATGGGCCGGGCCGGCGATATGGGCGGGATTCAGTTCCGGCTGTTGAACCGCCGCAAGGGCCCGGCGGTGCAGGGGCCACGGACCCAGGCCGACCGGCGTTTGTACCGCGAGGCTGTGCAGGGTCTGCTTGCCTCCCAGGTAAACCTGGAGATCCTCGAGGGCGAAGCCTCTGAGCTTATCCTTGAGGGCGATCGGGTAACGGGTCTGCGCCTGATCGACGGATCAGAGATTAAAGCCCTGGCCGTAGTGTTGACGACCGGAACTTTCCTCAACGGGTTGATTCACGTTGGGGATCAAAGCCGTCCTGGCGGGCGGGTGGGCGACAAGGCCTCGGTAGCGCTTGGCCAGCAGATCCGCAGTCTGAACCTGGCGACAGGGCGGCTGAAAACCGGAACGCCGCCGCGCCTCGACGGCAAGAGCATCGACTGGTCGCGGCTTGAAATGCAGCCGGCGGATGATGAGCCGGTGATGTTGTCTTTCCTGAACCGCAAGCCGATTGCGCGTCAGATCTCCTGTGGCATCACGCATACTTCACGTGAAACACATGATATCATCCGCAACAATCTCAGCCGTTCTGCGATGTATGGCGGCCATATTGACGGCGTGGGCCCGCGCTACTGCCCCTCAATCGAAGATAAAGTGGTGCGTTTCGCCGATAAAGACAGCCACCAGGTCTTTCTTGAGCCCGAGGGGCTGGATGATGACACGGTGTATCCCAATGGCATTTCGACCTCTCTGCCGGTGGATGTGCAGGAAGCCTATGTCCGCACCATGCTGGGGCTTGAGAATGTCGTCATCACCCAGCCGGGCTATGCTATTGAATATGACTACCTCGATCCACGCGGTCTGAGGCCAACGCTTGAAAGCCGGACACTGCATGGGTTGTATCTGGCAGGGCAGATCAATGGCACAACCGGATATGAGGAAGCCGCAGCCCAGGGTATGGTTGCGGGTCTGAACGCGGCGGCAGCGGCTCAAGGCAGGGATCCCGTTACTTTCTCGCGTAGTGACAGCTATATCGGGGTGATGATCGATGATCTGATCACCCGCGGTGTGACCGAGCCCTATCGGATGTTCACTTCGCGCGCCGAATATCGCCTCTCGCTGCGCGCTGATAATGCCGATCAGCGGCTTACGCCGAAAGCGATCGAGCTGGGCTGCGTTTCCGAAAGCCGTATCGCTGCTTTTGGCGCTAAGATGGAAGCTCTGTCCCAGGTCACTCAGCTGCTGCAGGAAGCGCGCTTTACCCCTAAGGAGCTGGCAGTGGTCGGTGTAACGGTTAGTCAGGATGGCGCACGCCGTTCGGCCTGGCAGCTGATGTCGATGCCGGAATATGACCCATCTGTGCTGGACAGGCTGGTGCCGGAGCTGGCAGATCATCCGGCCGAAGCAAGAGAGCAGGCCGGGATCGAGGCGCTTTATGCACAATATGCCTCTCGTCAGGCCGCCGATGCCGAGGATTTGCGCAAGCATGAGGCGATGATCATTCCGGAAGGTTTTGATTATGCTGCATTATCTGGGTTGTCCTCGGAACTGACCGGAAAGTTGCAGCGTGTTAAGCCTGACTCTATTCAGCGGGCCCGACAGATCGAAGGCATGACGCCCGCAGCTACAATGCTGCTGATCGCGGCGCTGCGCAAACCCTCTGCACGTAAGGCAGGCTGACTGTGAATACCGATCTTTGGAATGAGCTGGGGGCATCTGCCACCGCTCTGCAAAAGCTTCAGGACTTTGCAGCTTTGGCTGAAAAGTGGACGAAGAAGATCAACCTTGTTTCACGTGGAACAATCGCTGAGATCTGGACGCGCCATATCGAGGATTCAGCGCATATCATGAAGCTCTCTCCCGATGCGCCGCAAATCTGGGCTGATTTTGGCTCGGGCGGTGGTTTTCCAGGGATAGTGGTGGCAACGCTTTTACAGGACAGGGCGCTGCCGACGCAGGTCATTCTGGTTGAATCTGACCAGAGAAAATCGGCTTTCCTGCGTGAAGCTTCGCGTCAGCTTGGGCTTTCGGTACAGGTTCGGGCCGAGCGGGCGGAACAGATCGCCGGGTTGAACGCAGATGTTATCTCTGCCCGTGCCCTGGCCTCGCTGGATATGCTATGCACAATTGTTGAGCGCCATATCGCGCCCAAAGGGATTGCGCTTTTTCCAAAAGGCGAAACCTGGGAGGAAGAAGTTGCCCAGGCCCGGAAAAATTGGCTGTTCGATCTGGAGGCCGCCGCCGATCCGGGGCATAAAGGGTCAGCCATCCTGAAACTGAGGAAACTGCGCCGTGCAAGCAGCGATGCCCGTAGCTGATACCGCTCCATTGGCAGCAGATCATAAGCCAGCCCATGTTATTGCTATTGCTAATCAAAAGGGCGGCGTAGGCAAGACGACCACGTCAATCAACCTGGCGGCGGCGCTGGCAGAAGCCGGTAAACGGGTGCTGTTGGTTGATCTGGATCCCCAGGGAAATGCCTCGACCGGGCTGGGGGTTCCCAGCAGTGATCGGCAGCTGACAACCTATGACCTTATCCTTTCGGATGGGCGGCCAGAGGCTGTTATCCGTCCCAGCAATGTCGAAAATCTCTGGATCAGCCCGGCCAATTCAGATCTGGCCTCTGCAGATATCGAATTGATATCAAACGAGAAAAGAAGCTTCCTTCTGCATGATGCGCTGCGCCATCCTGAAATTGAGGCGATGGGTTTCGATATCATTCTGATTGATTGCCCGCCTTCGCTTTCGCTGCTGACCGTGAATGCTCTGGTCGCCTCGCATGCTATTCTGGTCCCGCTTCAGGCCGAGTTTTATGCGCTGGAAGGCTTGTCGCAGCTGTTGCTGACGGTTCGGGATGTGCGTCGCTCCGCCAATCCTAATCTGCGGATTGAGGGCGTTCTTCTCACTATGTATGATGGTCGCAATAACCTGGCACAACAGGTAGAGAGTGACGCGCGTGAAAACCTGGGTGACATGGTTTTCCGTACGGTGATCCCGCGCAATGTGCGGCTGTCCGAAGCGCCTTCCTATGCGAAGCCGGTGACAGAATATGATCCGACATCAAAAGGGGCTGAGGCCTATCGTGCCCTGGCCCTGGAAATTTCTGAGAAACTGCAGCGGCCATAATCAATCATGAGGCAGAATATGGAACGCAAAGGGCTGGGACGTGGCTTGTCGGCTTTGATGTCGGATGTGAATCTGCGTCCGGAGAGTGAAGGGCCGCGCCGGGCAGATACGAAACTGCCGGTCGCCCGGCTGAAGCCAAATCCCAACCAGCCGCGCAAAGATTTTGATCAGTCCGCGCTTGAGGCCCTGGCGGAATCGCTGAAACAAAAGGGCGTTATTCAGCCGCTGGTGGTGCGTGCCGTCGGTGATTTTTATGAAATTGTGGCTGGTGAGCGCCGCTGGCGTGCGGCTCAGCTGGCGCGTTTGCACGAAGTTCCGGTGGTGATCCGGGAGCTGGACGACACCGAAGTTCTGGAAATTGCGATTATCGAGAATATTCAGAGGGAAGATCTGAACGCGATTGAAGAGGCCCTGGGCATTCGCCAGCTGATCGAACGCTTTGGACATACCCAGGAAAAAATCGCTGAGGCTCTGTCAAAAAGCCGGAGTCATGTAGCTAACCTTTTGAGGCTATTGAATCTTCCTGGTCCTGTTCAGCAGATGGTTCGCGACAGTGAATTGACTGCCGGTCACGCCAGAGCGCTGATCAATGCGCCTGATCCGCTGGCGCTTGCCCGCACGGTTGCTGAGCGTGGCCTTTCGGTGCGCGAAACCGAAAGGCTGATGAAGGATGTGAACGATCCGGGCCGTAGCGGTCGCGAGGGATCGCGGAACGTGCGCGCCGGCAGTCCGGGTGGTGATAAAGATGCCGATACCCGTGCGCTTGAGGGCGATCTGACGGCTCAGCTTGGTATGAGTGTGCAGATTGATCATCGGGGAAATGGGGGCACGGTGACGATTTCCTATCGTGACCTGGAAGAGCTTGATCAGCTTTGTCAGCTGCTCTCTTCCGGCCCGGCAGGAATGGCGCGCGAATAATCGCGCGCTTTCAATTGCTTATCCTGTTCAGGACAGTTCCAGGATAAGGCGGTTCAGCAGCAGCCGTCCTGTGCTAGTGGTGGCAATTCTGTCATCCCGGCGCATCAGCAGCCCTTGCTGCACGAAGTCATCGACCAGATTTTCTGAGAGCTGGCCACCAAGGGCATGATAGCGTGACAGCTGCATCCCTTCGCTGAGGCGCAGCGACATCATCAGATATTCGAGCGCCTGTGCTTCACGTGAAACAATCTCGCGTGGCTTTTCACCGCTTCCGGCCTGGCTCACGGCCCCGAGCCAGAGCTCAGGGGAGCGGTGGGTGTCGGTTGCATAGCGCTGGCCGTCTAATGTCAGCCTGCCATGTGCGCCCGGGCCTATACCCAGGTAGTCACCCATGCGCCAATACACCAGGTTGTGGCGAGATTCTGAGCCTTCTTTGGCGTAATTCGACACTTCATAATCCCGCAAGCTGTAATCAGCCACGGTTTCGGCGGTCAGCTCATACATATCAGCCGCCAGGTCTTCATCGGGAAGGCCGCGTAGCTTTCCGGCGTCGAACAGCTTTGCAAAAGCCGTGCCTTGTTCAATCGTCAGCTGATAAAGTGAGATGTGATCGGGACCACGCGACAGAACAGAGATCAGTTCCTCACGCCAGGAGGTCAGATCCTGTTCCTGGCGGGCATAGATCAAATCACATGATGTGCGGTCGAACAGGCTGCACGCCAGATCCAGGGCGGCCAGGCCCTCGGTGGCAGAATGCTGACGACCGAGGCGTTTCAGATCCAGGTCATTCAGGGCCTGGATACCCAGAGAAACACGGTTTACACCTGCCTGACGATAGCCCGCGAAACGCGAGGCTTCGACCGATGTCGGATTGGCTTCCAGGGTAACTTCCAGATCATTTGCCAGGCGCCAGTGCCGGGCCACACGGTCGAGTATGGCTCCGGTCACCGAGGGGTCCATCAGCGAAGGCGTGCCACCGCCAAAGAAAACCGAACGCAGAATACGGCCGCCGGTTTCTTCAGCCGCCCGGTCAAGCTCGGCCAGATAGGCATTTTGCCAGGCCTGCTGGTCGACAGAGGCCCGGACATGGCTGTTAAAATCACAATAGGGGCATTTCGCTTTGCAAAATGGCCAGTGGATATAGAGGGCGAAGCCGCCCTCCTGCCAGTCTCCGGGCCCGCTGAGTTTCACGTGAAACACTTCTTCATCATAGCAGCAACCGCTTTGCCGCGATGGCTGATGGCATTTTTTGCTTCGGCTGACATTTCAGCGAAAGTGGTTGAGTGATTATCGGGCTGGAACATCGGATCATAGCCATGACCCTCTGCACCGCGGCGCGGCCAGACCAGCTCACCGGCGCAGACTCCCTCGACGAATTCGTCCTGACCATCGGGCCAGGCCAGCACGAGCGTGCAGCGGAACTGCGCCAAGTGGGGCAGGGGTGCTGCCTTAACTTCAAGCGCTGCATGAGTTTTTTCCATGGCCATGCCAAAATCACGGCCATGCTCTGTCTCGGCCCAGTCAGCCGTATAGACCCCCGGCGCACCATCCAGCGCATCAACCGTCAGGCCTGAATCATCCGCCAGGGCGGGCAGGCCGGTGGCCTTCGCCGCAGCATGGGCCTTGATGCGGCAATTGCCAAGGAAGGTGGACTCGGTCTCTGCCGGCTCGGGAAGGTTCAGCTCACCGGCCGAAATGCAGGTGATGCCGAGCGGAGCAAGCAGGGCGGAAAACTCCTCGAGCTTGCCCTTGTTATGGGTCGCGATCACAAGGCGATCGCCGGTGAACTTGCGGCTCATGCGCTGACGGCCTGTTTCTGCGCGGCGACGAGCAGTTCCGTGCCTTTCATACCCAGCGACATCAGGGTCAACAATTCGTCGGTCGAGAAGGGCGCGCCCTCAGCCGAGGCCTGAATTTCGACCAGTTTCCCTTTGCCGGTGATGACAAAATTGCCATCGGTCCCGGCAGCAGAATCCTCATCATAATCAAGATCCAGGAGGGGTTGACCTGCATATATACCACATGAGATCGCTGCAACATGGTCAAGCAGCGGATCGCCGGTGACGATGCCCTTCTGCATCAGCCGGTTCATCGCCAGGCGCAAAGCCACCCAGCCGCCGGTGATTGCCGCGCAGCGGGTGCCACCATCGGCCTGGATCACATCGCAATCGACGGTGATCTGACGCTCACCAAGCGCCTGGCGGTCGACAACTGCGCGCAGCGAGCGGCCAATCAGACGCTGAATTTCCTGGGTGCGGCCCGATTGCTTGCCAGCAGCCGCCTCGCGGCGCGAACGCGTATGGGTGGAACGTGGCAGCATACCATATTCAGCAGTGACCCAGCCCATGCCGGTATTGCGCAGGAATGATGGGGGCTTATCCTCGATCGAGGCGGTGCAGAGCACATGCGTATTGCCCATTTTGATCAGGCAGGAGCCTTCAGCATGCAGGGAGACGCCGGTCTCGATGGAAATCGTACGAAGCTGATCGAGCGCTCTTCCTGAGGGCCGCATAATCTGTCCTTTCAGTGGATTCAGGTCAGATATGCGCCTGAGAGGCTGTGATGCAAGCCCGGAAGGCATTGCACCTGCGAGGCCGATTGACGCCGCGCGGCAATAGCCTTCTATTCTGCACAGAAGCGGGTTGTGAAACAGATGCCAGACAGAGCCAAAATTCTTACCGAGATGAGCGATCGCTCGCGCGAGGTTTTTCGGAGCGTGGTCGAAGGCTATCTCGCAACCGGAGAGCCGGTGGGCTCGCGTACGCTGACCCGCAGCCTGTCCGAGCAGATTTCGGCCGCGACCATTCGCAATGTGATGCAGGATCTGGAATATCTCGGCCTGCTGGGCAGCCCGCATGTCTCGGCGGGCAGGGTGCCGACGCAGCAGGGTTTGCGTTTGTTTGTCGATGGTTTCATGGAAATGGGCCGCGTCGATGCGGCGGATCGGGAACGCATTGATGCCTCGCTGGAAAGCGAGGATCAGGATGTCGGCGCGCTGCTCGATCATGTCTCCTCGGCTTTGTCCATTCTGACGCGGGGCGCCTCTATCGTGCTGTCGCCCAAACATGAGCAGGCGGCGATCCGGCATATTGAATTCGTCTCGCTCTCGGCGGACCGGGCGCTGGTGGTGCTGGTCTTCTCGGATGGCCAGGTCGAGAACCGGTTGTTCACCCCGCCGCCAGGCCAGACACCCTCATCGATGCGCGAAGCGGCGAATTTTCTCAATGCCATGGCTGAGGGGCGCACCCTGGCTGAGCTGCGGCTGCGGATCCGCGATGAAATCACGCTGCGCCGGCAGGAAATTGATTCGCTCTCGCGCGAACTGGTCGAGAGCGGCCTTGCGGTGTGGCAGAATGCGGGCCTGTCTTCTGAGCGGCTGATCGTGCATGGGCGCTCAAATCTGCTGGAAGGCGCGGCCGGCGAGGATGTGGACCGCATCCGCAGCCTGTTTGATGACCTTGAACGCAAGCGCGATATCGCCGAATTCCTCGAACTTGCCGAAGATGGCGATGGTGTACGCATTTTCATCGGCTCTGAGAACAAACTCTTTTCACTTTCGGGTTCAAGTCTGGTGGTTTCTCCCTATATGAACGCCGAGCGAAAGATTATTGGCGCCGTGGGCGTGATTGGCCCGACGCGACTGAATTACGGTCGCGTGGTGCCAATTGTCGATTACACGGCGCAACTCGTGGGGCGGATGATCTCCGACCGCGGAAGAAGCTGAGACCTGAAAGACGAGGAGTGATCATGGCGCAGGACAACAACGCTGCCCAGGATGCTGAACTGAATGCCGGAATGCCGGAACCTGAAGAGTTCCTGGCAGATGGCGAGATCGAAGCCCTGAAGGCCGAACGCGACGAATATCGCGATAAATTCATGCGCGCGCTCGCAGATGCCGAGAATTCGCGCAAGCGGTCCGATCGTGACCGTCGTGAGGCCGAGCAATATGGCGGGACGCGTCTCGCCCGCGATCTGCTGCCGGTTTATGACAACCTGAACCGCGCTCTGGCAGCGATCCCCGATGACAGCCGTGCGGCCTCTGCCGCGCTGATCGAGGGGGTCGAGCTGACCCTGCGCGAGCTGACCACGGTGATGAAGAAGCATGGCGTTGTGCCGGTTTCGCCGGCGATTGGCGATGTGTTTGACGCCAATCATCATGAGGCGATGTTTGAGGCCCCGGTGCCGGGCACCAAAGCCGGACAGATCATCCAGGTGATGACCGAGGGCTTCTTGCTGCATGATCGCCTGCTGCGCCCGGCCCAGGTCGGCGTTTCCTCGACCCCGGCCTGATGTCACGGGGGCGGTGCCCCCATGACATGCGGCTCTGAAAAACCGGCGGATCAGGTTTTCAGAGCTTTCAGCTCATAGAGCAGAGACAGAGCCCCGATTGGCGTCAGCTGATCGGGGTCTATTTCGGCCAGCCGGGCCTCAACCTGGCTCGGAGCCGCGGGGGTTACCGCCGTCGGGGGCGGGGCTGCGCGGAACAGCGGCAGATCATCAATCAGCGCCGTTGACTTTTTGCCCTGGCGATCGCCGCTTTCCAGCGCCTCCAGGATCACCCTCGCGCGCTCAATAACCGAGACCGGCAGACCGGCCAGCCGGGCCACCTGCACGCCGTAGCTGCGATCTGCGGCACCACGTTTCACCTCGTGCAGGAAGATCACCTCTCCTTGCCATTCCTTCACGCTGACGGTCGCATTCTCGACCCCGTCGAGCCGGGCCGAGAGCTGCGTCATCTCATGGTAATGGGTGGCGAACAGCGCCCGGCAGCGGTTGACATCATGCAGGTGCTCAAGCGTGGCCCAGGCGATAGAGAGCCCATCCCAGGTCGCGGTGCCGCGGCCGATCTCATCGAGGATGACCAGCGCCCGGTCATCGGCCTGGTTCAGGATGGCGGCGGTCTCAACCATCTCCACCATGAAGGTTGACCGGCCGCGCGCCAGGTCGTCTGAGGCACCAACACGGCTGAACAGCTGGCTGACAAGACCGATCCTGGCCGAGCTTGCCGGAACGAAACTTCCGGCCTGGGCCAGCAAGGCGATCAGCGCATTCTGGCGCAGGAAGGTGGATTTACCGGCCATATTCGGGCCGGTCAGCATCCAGATCGCCGGCGAGGCGCCGGTGGTCAGATCGCAGTCATTGGCGACAAAACTCTGGCCACCCTGGCGGCGCAGCGCGCGCTCAACCACAGGATGGCGGCCGCCGCGAATATCAAAGGCGCGGCTGTCGTCGACCACAGGGGCAACCCAGTCGCCTTCGGCCGCGAGGTCGGCGAAGGCTGCGCAGAGATCAATCTCGGCCAGAGCGCGGGCGGTGACGCCGATTGGCCCCGCCAGGTCCAGAATGGCGCGTTTCAGGCCTTCATAGTGACGCTTTTCCAGCTCCAGCGCATGGTTGGCGGCATTGAGAATTTTGCTTTCCAGCTCATTCAGCGCGAGGGTGGTAAAGCGGATCTGACTGGCGGTGCTCTGCCGGTGGATGAACAGATCCGGCCTCGCGCGCAGTTTTTCCTCATGGGTGGTGGTCACTTCGATGAAATAACCAAGCACGTTGTTATGTTTGATCTTCAGCGCCGGAACCCCGGCCAGTCCGGCATATTCCGCCTGCATCCCGGCGATAACACCGCGGCCCTCATCGCGCAGGCGGCGGGTTTCATCCAACTCGTCATCATAGCCAGCGGCGATAAACCCGCCATCGCGCGCCAGCAGCGGCGGCTCTGCCACCAGGGCCTGGTCGAGCTGATCGACCAGGGTTTCATGGCCGGTCAGCCCCTGCGCGGCCTGGCTGAGCAGCCTGGGAACCCCGCTTAGCCTGGCCGAGAGGCTGAGCGCCTGGGCCAGGCCATTGCGGATTGCCGCGAGATCGCGCGGCCCGCCCCGGTCAAGGGCCAGGCGGGACAAAGCGCGGTCAATATCGGGCACACGGCGCAGGCTGTCGCGCAGATCCTCGCGCAGGCGGCTTTCATCCAGCAGATGGGCCAGGGCCTCATGGCGCAGCCGGATCGTGGTCAGATCGCGTGAGGGGGAAGAGATCCTGCGCTCCAGCAGTCTGGCCCCGGCCGCGGTGGCCGTGCGGTCAATCGCCGCCAGCAGCGAGCCCTCGCGGCCGCCGGACAGGGCCTGGGTGATCTCGAGATTGCGCCGGGTCGAGGCATCGATCTGCACCGTGCCGCCGGCCATTTCCTTTACCGGGGCGCGCAGCAGCGGCAGATTTCCGCGCTGGGTCAGGTGCAGATAATCGACCAGCCCGCCCATAGCCGAAAGCTCGGCGCGGGAAAAACTGCCAAAACCTTCCAGCGAACCAACCTGCCAGAGCGCGGTGAGCCGCTTTTCGGCACCGCTGCTGTCGAAACTTGCCCGGGCCAGCGGGGTGGTTGCAGCCCCTGCCTCGGATCCCAGTTCGGCCAGCTCTGTCTCCAGATGATCGGGCACCAGCAATTCGCGCGGTGACAGCCGGGCCAGTTCTGGCCCCAGCCGCGACAGCGGGCAGGGCATGACCCGCAGCTCTCCGGTTGAGATATCGGTCCAGGCGAGCGCGCCCTCCTCGCGCAGCTCACTATAGGCGGCGAGGAAATTATGCCGCCGCGCTTCCAGCAGACTGTCCTCGGTCAGGGTGCCAGGCGTCACCAGCCGGACAACATCGCGCTTCACCACCGATTTATAGCCGCGCTTTTTCGCCTCGGCCGGATCTTCCAGCTGTTCGGCAATCGCCACCCGGAACCCCTTGCGGATCAGGGTCAGCAGATAGCCTTCGGCGGCATGAACCGGCACGCCACACATCGGGATCGGCTCGCCCTGATGAAAGCCGCGTTTGGTCAGCGCAATATCCAGCGCCTCGGCAGCATTCAGCGCATCCTGGAAGAACATCTCATAAAAGTCGCCCATCCGGTAAAACAGCAGCGCACCGGGATTGCGGTCCCTGATTTCAAGATATTGCGCCATCATCGGCGTGACGGTTTCGTCAGACATAACACCCCCGGATCAGAGGCCTGACCCTACAAAAGCCGGCGCATGACGGAAAGCCCGTCAAACGGGCTTTTATCGTCACAGGCAAGGGTCTATGACCCCTTTGCTTGCAAACAGGATGGCCCCCTGATGACCCGTTCGAAGACTACGCCTGAAGAGGCGCTTGCCTATCATTACGAGCCGCGCCCCGGTAAATATGACATTGTTGCCTCAAAACCGATGGCGACACAGCGCGATCTGTCGCTGGCTTATAGCCCTGGCGTGGCGGTGCCGGTTCAGGCGATCGCTGATGCCCCCGAGACCGCTTATGATTACACGGTCAAAGGCAATATGGTCGCGGTGATCTCGAACGGCACCGCCATTCTCGGCATGGGCAATCTTGGCGCGCTGGCATCAAAGCCGGTGATGGAAGGCAAGGCGGTTCTGTTCAAACGCTTCGCCGATGTGAATGCGATTGATATCGAACTCGACACTGAAGATGCCGATGAGATCATCAAAGCCGTCAAGCTGATGAGCCCGACCTTCGGCGGCATCAATCTCGAAGATATCAAGGCGCCTGAATGCTTTATCATTGAGCAGCGTCTGAAAGAGATCTGCGATATCCCGGTTTTCCATGATGACCAGCATGGCACGGCAGTGATCTGCGCCGCGGGTCTGCTGAACGCGCTCGAGATTTCGGGCAAGAAAATTCAGGATGTGAAAATCGTTCTGAATGGCGCCGGTGCCGCAGGGATCGCCTGTCTCGAGCTGATCAAATCGATGGGCGCGAAACATGACAATTGCATCATGTGCGATACTAAGGGTGTGATCTATCAGGGCCGCACCGAGGGGATGAACCAGTGGAAATCGGCCCATGCGGCAAAGACCACGGCGCGCAGCCTTGAAGAGGCGATGGCCGGCGCGGATGTCTTCCTCGGGGTTTCGGCCCGGGGCGCCCTGACCCAGGCGATGGTCG
This sequence comes from Pseudogemmobacter faecipullorum, assembly GCF_020539525.1. GTDB lineage: Bacteria > Pseudomonadota > Alphaproteobacteria > Rhodobacterales > Rhodobacteraceae > Pseudogemmobacter > Pseudogemmobacter faecipullorum. The sequence goes on from NZ_JACDXX010000004.1 coordinate 31,482, forward strand.
CGTCGATGGCGGATAATCCGGTGATTTTCGCTATGGCGAACCCCGACCCCGAGATCACCCCGGAAGAGGCACATGCGGTGCGCCCGGATGCGATCGTGGCCACCGGCCGTTCGGATTATCCGAACCAGGTCAATAATGTTCTGTGCTTCCCCTATCTGTTCCGCGGTGCGCTCGACATCAATGCCCGTGCGATCAATGAAGAGATGAAGATCGCCTGCGCCGAGGCCCTGGCCCAGCTGGCGCGCGAGGATGTGCCCGATGAGGTGGCGATGGTCTATGGCCGCAAGCTGTCCTTTGGCCGTGACTATATCATTCCGACGCCCTTCGATCCGCGTCTGATCTACCGCATCCCGGCTGCCGTGGCCAAAGCGGGGATGGATACCGGCGCGGCACGGCGGCCGATCATTGATATGAAGGCCTATGAGGCCAGCCTGAAAGCCCGGATGGATCCGACCGCTTCGGTGCTGGAGGGGCTGCATGCCCGTGCCCGCCAGGCCCAGGCCCGGATGATCTTCGCCGAAGGCGATGATCCGCGGGTGCTGCGGGCCGCCGTGACCTGGCAGCGCAGTGGCCTTGGCAAGGCGCTGGTGGTCGGGCGTGAGGCCGAGGTGAAGGAAAAGCTCGAGGCCGTCGGCCTCTCAGATGCGGTGCGCGAGCTGGAGGTGGTGAATGCCGCCAATACCCGACATCTCGACAGCTATAAAGACTTCCTCTACCAGCGCCTGCAGCGCCGGGGCCAGGACCGCCAGGACATTCATCGTCTCGCGGCGCGCGACCGTCATGTCTTTGCCTCGCTGATGCTGGCGCATGGCCATGGCGATGGTCTGGTGACCGGGGCAACCCGCAAATCGGCACATGTGCTTTCGGCGATCAATAATGTCTTTGATGCCACGGCGACCGATGGCGCGGTGGGGGTTACCGGTCTGCTGCATAATGGCCGGATCGTTTTCATCACCGATACCCTGGTGCATGAATGGCCCGAGCAGGAAGACCTGGCGACCATCGCCATCCGCGCAGCCGGTGTGGCGCGGAATATGGGGCTGGAGCCGCGGGTGGCCTTTGTCAGCTTCTCGACCTTTGGCTATCCGGTTTCGGAGCGGGCGACGAAGATGCATGAGGCGGTCACGGTCCTTGATAAGCGCGGCGTCGATTTCGAATATGATGGCGAGATGACCGTCGATGTGGCGCTCAACCCGGATCAGATGGCGGCCTATCCCTTCTGCCGCCTGACCGGCCCGGCGAATATCCTGGTGGTTCCGGCCCGGCATTCGGCCTCGATTTCGGTCAAGCTGATGCAGGAAATGGCCGGGGCAACGGTTATTGGCCCGATCCTTGCCGGGGTGAAAAAACCGATCCAGATCTGCTCCACCTCGGCTTCGGTGAATGACATTCTGAATATGGCGGTGATGGCGGCCTGCAAAGTGGGCTGATCCGGGCCATGCGCCAGGGTATCAATGATGAGAGGGGCGGCATTCCTGCCGCCCCTTTTTTCATAACGACTGCCACGCTGTCTTTGCCAGGGCAGAGGTAAACCGGCGCCAGGTCAGCGGATGACCGGCGGATGTTTCACGATAATCATGGGAAGAATTAGGGTCGATCTGCTGCAGCCATGGGGCGCGCGATCAGGGGGAGAAAACCTGGCGATCAGCGATCTGACCGCCAGGTTTTGATCAGTTTCAGCCTTTATCGGCAACGCGGGCGTTACGGGCTGCAATCAGCCGCAGACGCAGGGCGTTCAGACGGATGAAGCCTGCCGCGTCTTTCTGATCATAGGCGCCGGCATCTTCCTCAAAGGTGACGTGCTTTTCGCTGTAGAGCGAGTGAGCCGACCAGCGGGCCACGGTGCGGGCTCTGCCTTTGTAAAGCTTCAGCTTCACAGTGCCCGAAACATGCTCCTGGGTCTTGTCGATCAGGGCCTGCAGGGCCTCACGCTCGGGCGAGAACCAGAAGCCGTTATAGATCAGCTCGGCATAGCGCGGCATGATCGAGTCTTTCAGATGGCCCGCGCCGGAATCGAGGGTGATCTGTTCGATGCCCCGATGCGCTTCCAGCAGGATATCGCCGCCGGGGGTTTCGTAAACGCCGCGCGATTTCATCCCGACAAAGCGGTTCTCGACGAAGTCCAGCAGTCCGATCCCATGTTTGCCGCCCAGCTCGTTCAGGCGGGTCAGGATGGTTGCGGGCGACATCGGCTCGCCATTGATGGCGACGGCATCACCTTTCTCAAAGGTGATCTCGATGAATTCCGGCTGATCCGGGGCCTGTTCCACCGGCACAACGCGCTGGGTGACATAATCCGGGGCCTCAACCGCCGGATCTTCCAGCACGGTGCCTTCCGAGGAAGTGTGCAGCAGGTTGGCATCGACCGAGAAGGGCGCTTCGCCGCGCTTGTTCTTGGCAACCGGGATCTGGTTCTGCTCGGCAAACTCCAGCAGGCGGGTGCGCGAGGTCAGATCCCATTCACGCCAGGGCGCGATGACCTGGAGGTTCGGCTCAAGCGCGGCGACGCCCAGCTCAAAGCGAACCTGGTCATTGCCCTTGCCGGTCGCACCATGGGCCACGGCATCGGCGCCGCTTTCACGGGCGATATCGGCGAGGTATTTCGCGATCAGCGGGCGGGCGATCGAGGTGCCCAGCAGGTAGAGACCCTCATATTGCGCATTGGCACGGAACATCGGGAAGACGAAGTCACGTACGAATTCCTCGCGCAGGTCGAGGATGTGGATGTTTTCCTCTTTGATCCCCAGCATCACTGCTTTGGCCCGCGCCGGCTCAAGCTCTTCGCCCTGGCCCAGGTCGGCGGTGAAGGTCACGACTTCGCAGTCATATTCCGTCTGCAGCCATTTCAGGATGATCGAGGTGTCGAGGCCGCCCGAATAGGCAAGCACAACTTTCTTCGGCTTTTTCATGGAAAGGCTCCGTCACGGTTTCGCTGGCGATTAGCGCCAAACGGGTGAACAAGCAAGCGAAGCAGGGGTTTTTGGCGCGGCAGATCTTGCGAATTCCGCAGCTTTAGGCCAGGGCTTCGGATCATGAGCGATTTCATCCAGGCCGCGAAAGCCGCTACGCGCGAGTTGCGCCAGCTGTTCCCTGAAACCCCGCTGCAGCGGAACGCGCATCTGTCGGCGCGCTTTGACGCCGATATCTGGCTGAAGCGCGAGGATCTGACGCCGGTGCGCAGCTATAAATTGCGCGGTGCTTTCAATGCGATGCGCAAGGTTCGGGTGGTAAAACCTGATCAGACCAGCTTCGTTTGTGCCAGTGCCGGCAACCATGCCCAGGGCATGGCCTTTGCCTGCCGTCATTTCGATGTGCAGGGGAAGATCTTCATGCCGGTCACCACACCGCAGCAGAAGATCGACAAAACCCGGGCCTTTGGCGGCCCGAATGTGACAATTGAACTCACTGGCGATTATTTCGATCAGACCCTCGCGGCGGCCCAGGCCTGGTGCCAGGCTGAGGGGGCGCATTTCCTCGCGCCTTTCGATGATGAGGATGTAATCGAGGGCCAGGCTTCGGTCGGGGTTGAGCTGCTCGAGCAGCTGGGCCGTATGCCGGATCTGGTGGTGCTGCCGGTCGGCGGTGGCGGTCTTGCGGCGGGCGTGACCACCTATCTGCGCGATGCCTCGTTCCAGACCGAATACCGCTTTGTTGAACCCATGGGCGGCGCCTGTCTGAAACAGGCACTTCTGAAGGGCGGGCCGGAAAAGCTGGCGAAGGTGAACAGCTTTGTCGATGGTGCGGCAGTGGCCCGGCTGGGCGCGCTGACCTGGGAACGTCTGAAAGGTTTTTCGCCCGATCAGGTTCTGCTCGCGCCCGAGGATCGGGTCTGCATCACTATGCTGGAAATGCTGAATGGCGAGGGCATCGTGCTTGAGCCGGCGGGCGCGCTTTCGATTGATGTGCTGGCCGGGCTGGCCGATGAAATCCGGGGCAAGACCGTGGTCTGTGTCACCTCGGGCGGCAATTTCGATTTTGAGCGCCTGCCGGAAGTGCGCGAGCGGGCGCAGCGCTATGCGGGACTGAAAAAGTATTTCATCCTGCGGATGCCGCAGCGACCCGGCGCTTTGCGGGAATTCCTGTCGATGCTCGGCCCCGAGGATGACATCGCCAGGTTTGAATATATGAAGAAATCGGCGCGCAATTTCGGCTCGATCCTGATCGGCATCGAGACCCGCGCCGAGGACGGCTTTGCCGTTTTCACCGCCAAGATGGATGAGGCGGGATTTGCCTATCGTGACATCACCGATGATGAGGCCCTGGCCGAGTTTCTGATCTGACCCGCCAGGTCACATTGCGCAGAGACTGAGCAGTTCCTCATGCTTTGCCACAAATTCCGCCCGCACCGCTGCGGGCGGGCGCAGCCTGATCTCAATATCTTTCAGCAAAAGCGGATCGGGCCTGCCAAAGAATTTATTGGCCTCAGCCGGGCTGAAACCGGCAATCTGCACCGCCTCGGCCCAGGCCGAGATGTTATCGGCCGCCTTGATCTGGCGTTTGACGGCGGCGGGCAGGGTGGCGGGCAGGCCAAAGCGCAGATGCACGGCCGCTGCCAGCCGCGCATCCAGCTCGCCATAGCCCGGGCCCACGGCGGCTTTCACCGGGCTGATCATATCACCGATCACATATTCCGGTGCATCATGCAGCAAAGCGGCCAGCCGCCAGCGCACCGCCACGCCAGGATTGGCCCGGGTGAACAGCTCTTCCACCAGCAGCGAATGCTCGGCCACTGAATAGGCCTGATCGCCCCGGGTCTGGCCATTCCAGCGCGCGACAAAGGCCAGACCATGGGCTATGTCGCTGATTTCAATATCGAGCGGCGTCGGATCCAGCAGATCGAGGCGACGGCCGGACAGCATTCTTTGCCAGGCGCGGGGCTGCTTTGCGGCCATCTGCGATTTACTCCCTGCTAACCTGCCTGTCATAACATCGGCCCCGGGGGGATCGCCAGCACCGGCACCGGCCGCAGCAGCTTCATGCCGCCTTGTTGTCGCGCGCCCCCCCGGATGGTAAGGGGATACTCCCCGCCTTTCAGGAGCGTCGCATGGCCGCCGACTATATTGTAAAAGACATCGCGCTTGCCGGCTTTGGCCGCAAGGAACTGACCATCGCCGAGACCGAGATGCCGGGCCTGATGGCCTGCCGCGAGGAATTCGGCGCCTCGCAGCCGCTGAAAGGCGCGCGGATCGTCGGCTCGCTGCATATGACGATTCAGACCGGCGTGCTGATTGAAACCCTGGTGGCGCTCGGCGCGGATGTCCGCTGGGCCTCGTGCAATATCTTCTCGACCCAGGATCATGCGGCGGCCGCTATCGCTGAATCCGGAGTTCCGGTCTTTGCGATCAAGGGCCAGAGCCTGGAAGAGCACTGGGATTATCTCGACCGCTCTTTCCAGTTCGGGGAAGGCGCGAATATGATCCTCGATGATGGCGGCGATGCCACGCTCTACGTGCTGTTCGGCGCGCGTATGGAAGCGGGCGAGGATGTGATCGCGGTGCCGCAATCCGAGGAAGAGGCTGTCATCAAGGCGCAGATCCTCAAGCGTATGGCGCAAAGCCCGGGCTGGTTCACCAGGACCCGCGACGCGATTAAAGGGGTCTCGGAAGAAACCACCACCGGCGTGCACCGCCTCTATGATCTGCACAAAAAGGGCCAGCTGCCCTTCCCGGCGATCAACGTCAATGACTCGGTCACCAAATCGAAATTCGACAATAAATACGGCTGCAAGGAATCGCTGGTTGATGGCATCCGCCGCGCCACCGATACGATGATGGCTGGCAAAGTGGCTGTGGTCTGCGGCTATGGCGATGTGGGCAAAGGCTCGGCCGCCTCGCTGCAGGGGGCTGGCGCCCGGGTGAAAGTGACCGAGGTTGATCCGATCTGCGCGCTGCAGGCGGCGATGGACGGGTTCGAGGTGGTGACGCTGGAGGATGCGGTTGAAACTGCCGATATCTTCATCACCACCACCGGCAACCGCGACATCATCCGTATCGAGCATATGCACCGCATGAAGGATATGGCGATTGTCGGCAATATCGGCCATTTCGATAATGAAATTCAGGTGGCAAATCTGAAGAACCACAAATGGACCAATATCAAGGACCAGGTGGATATGATCGAGATGCCCTCGGGCGCGCGGATCATTCTGCTGTCGCAGGGCCGTCTGCTGAACCTCGGCAATGCCACCGGCCACCCTTCCTTCGTGATGTCGGCCAGCTTCACCAACCAGACGCTGGCGCAGATTGAGCTCTGGACCAAGGGCGAGGAGTATCAGCCGGGCGTCTATATCCTGCCGAAGGCGCTGGATGAGAAAGTTGCGCGTCTGCATCTGAAGAAAATCGGCGTGAAACTGACCGAGCTGAGCCCGGCCCAGGCCGAATATATCGGCGTGACCGTCGAGGGCCCGTTCAAGCCCGAGCATTACCGCTACTGATTATCGCAGGCTCAGCCAGAGCTGCCGCCTCGTCCCGTTTACCGGGGCGAGGCATTTTTATGCGGATTTTCATTGCCGTTTGAGGGCCAGTGCCTAAACTCGGCCTGCCCTGAGGGGCATTTCAACAGAGAAACGAGGGGAATAATGGGCAAGCGCGACGATCTGATTGCAAAATATGCCGAGGATCTGCAGGCGAAATGCAAGGTTACTCCGGATATGGATCTGCTGACGAAGGTCACCATCGGGTGTGGCCCGACCATTTACAGCGATGATGCCTCGACCGTTGCCGCATCGGACAGTGAAGAGCTGGCGCGGGTTAAGGCTAATTTTCTGATCAAAAAACTGGGGCTTCCCGACGGCCCTGCGCTGGATGCAGGCATTAATGCGGCAATCGAGACCTATGGCCGCTCTGAGCGCAACAAATATCGTGCGGTCTTTTACTACCTGCTGGTGAAGCATTTCGGCAAAGAAAGCGTATACGCCTGAACCAGGCCAGGCTGCGCCGGATTGTACCCGGTGCAATCGCGCAGATTGTCTTTCCCGGAGAGCCGCGCCATGGTTGCGCGGCTTTCTGCTTTTCAGGTTGCTATGTCTGCCGATACCCAAAAGATGCAAACCGTCGAGACCACGGTTCTGCCCATCGTCATGGCTGTCTCTTTCGGCCATTTCCTCAATGATCTGATGCAGAGCCTGATCCCTGCCTCATATCCTTTGCTTCAGACCAACCTCACGCTCAGCTTTACCCAGATCGGGCTGATCACCCTGGTGTTTCAGGGCACGGCCTCGATGCTGCAGCCGCTGATCGGGCTTTATACCGACCGGCGCCCAATGCCCTGGGCTCTGCCGGCCGGGATGCTGCTCAGCGGGGCCGGGCTGATCATGCTGGCCCATGCCGCAAGTTTCGCGATGGTTCTGCTCTCGGTAGCACTGACCGGGCTTGGCTCGGCGATTTTTCACCCGGAAAGCTCGCGCATTGCGCGGCTGGCGGCCGGAATGCGGCCCGGCTTTGCCCAGAGCCTGTTCCAGGTTGGCGGCAATGCCGGCACGGCGCTCGGCCCGCTGGCGGCGGCCTGGGTGGTGATGGCGCGCGGGCAGCTCTCGATCCAGCTGTTTGCGGCTGTGGCCCTGGTGGGGATGATTTTGCTGATGGCGGTGGGGCACTGGTATAACCAGGTCGGCGCGGCCAGGCTGCAGGCCCGTAAATCCCGGCTGAAGGCCGCAGTGCCGCTGCCTGCTGCAGTGGTCCGCCGTGGCATGGGGCTTCTGATCGTGCTGATGATGTCGAAATTCATCTATTCGGTCAGCTTCTCCAGCTATTACACCTTCTATCTGATGGAAAAATTCGCGCTTAAGACCGAGGAGGCCCAGGTCTGCCTGTTCATCTTCCTGGCGTCCGTGGCGGCTGGCACCATTATCGGCGGGCCGATTGGTGACAGGATCGGGCGGCGCCGGGTGATCCTCTGGTCGATCTTTGGCATTCTGCCGCTGACACTGGCGATGCCCTGGCTGCCACTGATCCCGACGGTGATCGTCTCGGCGATTTCAGGCCTGGTGCTGGCCTCGGCCTTCCCGGCAATGGTGGTCTATGCCCAGGATCTGATGCCGAAAAACACCGGTATGGTGGCGGGGCTTCTGTTCGGCCTTGCCTTTGGCACTGCCGCCATTGGTGCTGCGGGTCTGGGCGTGCTGGCCGATCATATCGGCATTATCGCCGTCTATAAGATCTGCGCCTTCCTGCCGGCGATCGGGATTGTGGCCTTCTTCCTGCCAAACCCCCGCATTACCCATTAAGGGATCCGGCCTTCCGGATCAGCAACAGGCCCCCGGAATCCCGGGGGCCTTTTCTTTATGCGATAAGGTCAGAGACCGCCTTCGCGGCGAATGATCTCCCATTCCTCTTTCGTCACCGGCTGGACCGAGAGGCGGGTGTTATTGACCAGAACCATTTGCTCAAGCCCGGGCATGACCTTCGCATCTTCCAGCGTGAAAGGGCGTTTCATCGGCTCAACCGCTTTGATCCAGACGCAGTCCCAGCGGGGGTCGTCGGTGGTCGAATCCGGGCTGCTCTCGCGGCAGACCTCAACGATGCCCACCACTTCCTTGCCGATATTGGAATGGTAGAAAAAGCCGAGATCGCCGATCTTCATCGCCCGCATATTGTTGCGCGCCTGATAATTGCGCACGCCATGCCATTCCTCGCCCTCTTCGCCTTTGGCGACCTGCTGATCCCAGGACCAGGCATCGGGTTCGGATTTGAACAGCCAGTAATTCATCCCACCACCTTTTTCCATTCCTGGATGGTAACAGTCTCGAACAGGCCTGCTTTTGCGTAGGGGTCGGCCGCAGCCCAGGCCTCGGCCCCGGCCAGGCTGTCCACCGTCAGGATCACCAGCGAGCCGGTCATACCGCCTTCGGCATCGAGAAAGGGCCCCGCCATTTCGACGATGCCGGTCGAGGCGATATAGGCAAGATGCGCCTCACGATTGGCTTTGCGGATCGCGATGTGATCCTTCTTGTCGATGCAGATAAGGGCGGCGCGCATGTCTACTCCTGTTTCAGCGGGCGCGACATCAGCTCTCGCACTGCCTCGCCCAAAGTGATGTCATTCTCTGCCAGCCTTGCGACCATAGAGGTGACCGGCATGTCAATGCCCCGCTCGCGCGCCAGCCTGGTGGCGGCGCGGGCTGTGGCCAGGCCCTCAACCGTTGCCTCGGGAGCGGGGGTGCCGGCGCCAAGCGCCAGGCCATGGGTGAAATTGCGCGACTGGCCCGAGGTGCAGGTCAGGATCAGATCGCCAAGACCCGAAAGCCCGGCGAGGGTTTCGGGCTTTGCGCCAAGGCTGCTGGCGAGGCGGCTCATTTCGGCATAGCCGCGGGTGATCAGGGCGGCGCGGGCGCTGTCGCCAAAACCCGCGCCGATCACAATACCGGCGGCAATGGCGATGACGTTTTTCAGCGCTCCGCCCAGCTCGGCCCCGATCACATCCTCGCTGCGATAAAGCCGCAAAGTGGCGGTTGAGAGCAGATGTTGCAGCGCCTCGAGCCTTGGGCAGGCACAGGCCAGGGTCAGCGCGGTGGGCAGGCCCCGGGCAATATCCGAGGCGAAACTGGGGCCGGTGAGCATTGCCCGGGCCCCGGTGGCGCCGGCCGCGGCCATGACCGAGCCGGGGCCCTGAAGCGTGGTCAGATCAATGCCTTTGGAACAGGCCACCAGGTCTTTTTGCAACAGGTCCGGCGGCGCACTGGCCAGAAACGCCCGCATCGCCTGCATCGGCATCGCGAGCAAAACAGTCTCTGTAATGGCCAGATCGGCCAGATTTCCGGTCAGATGCAGCTTTTGGGGCAGTGTGATGCCGGGGAGTTTCGGATTGATCCGGCGGTGCTGCATTTCCTGCAGCTGCGCCGGATCGCGGGCATAGAGCCAGACCTCGCGGCCGTCATGGGCCAGGGCGACGGCCAGCGCCGTGCCAAATGCGCCAGCCCCTGCAATTCCGATCATGCTTTCGCTCCTCGTTTGCCAGAGCCGAGCATCGGCGCGGCGCTCTGATCCAGCGGCCATCGCGACCGGGCCGCAAGTCCGGCATCATCGGTTTCACCGGCCAGGAAACGCTCGATCCCGGCCCAGGCGATCATGGCGCCATTATCGGTGCAAAGCCGCAGGGGCGGGGCGAGGAATGTCGCGCCCGCTTCGGCTGCAACAGTCTCTAACTTGGCCCGAATGGCCTGATTGGCCGCAACGCCTCCGGCGACCGCCAGCAGTGGCACGGGGAAGGCAGCCAAAGCGCGGCGGGTTTTTTCAGCCAGCACATCGGCAACCGCCAGCTGGAAACCGGCGCAGAGGTCGCGCCGGTCCTGCAGCGTCAGCCCGCCTTTTGCGGCAATCACCTCATCTCGGGCGCGCAGCACTGCGGTTTTCAGACCCGAGAAAGACAGATCACAGCCGGGCCGGTCCAGCAGCGGGCGCGGGAAACGGAAGCGCCTGGCATCGCCAGACGCTGCCTCGCGTTCAACGAAAGGCCCGCCAGGCTGGGGCAGGCCCAGCAGTTTGGCGATTTTGTCAAAAGCCTCACCCGGCGCGTCATCAATGGTTGAGCCAAGGCGGCGATAGCTCTCGGGGCCTTCCACCGCCAGGAACTGGCAATGCCCGCCCGATACCAGCAGCATCAGATAGGGCCAGGCGCAGGCATCGGTCAGGCGTGGCGTCAGCGCGTGACCGGCCAGATGGTTCACGCCCACCATGGGCAGGCCGGTGGCCGCCGACAGCCCCTTGGCCAGCATCAGCCCCGAGAGCAGCCCGCCAATCAGCCCGGGGCCTGCCGTCACCGCGATACCATCCAGATCCCCCAGCCCGAGGCCCGCCTGGCTCAGCGCGGCTTCGACGGCATGGTCGAGCCGTTCGGCATGGGCGCGGGCGGCGATTTCCGGCACCACCCCGCCAAAGGGCGCATGCAGGCTGACCTGGCCCTCGACCACCGAGGCAAGGATCACTGCGGAACCATCGGCTTCACGGCGCACCACGGCGGCGGCGGTGTCATCGCAGCTCGATTCAATTCCGAGGAAGGTGATCCTGTCCGCCACTTGCGCCCCCATCTGCTCTCTGTCTGCTGTCAATCGGCTGCCAGTCTGCGGCCGCGTGGCTTGCGGCGACCTGCCTCCCGCAGGTAACATTCGCAAAGGGGTGAAACAATGCCGCTTTCCCCGGCACAACAGCCATGAGGGCCCCAGTCTATGTCCGTTCTGCCGGTTCTCAATACCCGCCCCATGCCCCAGGCCGCCCGTTTCAGCGCCGAGCTGCGCACCCGTTTCGGGGCCGGGCTGCAGATCCTCAGCACGCCGCTGATGCAGGCCGAATATCTGAGCCCCGAGCTGCCACCTGGCCCTTTCGGCGGTCTGGTCCTGACCTCGGAAACCGGGGCCGAGGCTGCGGCTCGCCTTGGGGCTGCGCGTCTGGCACGACGGGCCTGGTGCGTTGGTGACCGCACGGCAGAGGCTGCTAAAATCCGTGGTTTCAGCGCCATTTCCGCCTCGGGTGATGCCCGCGACCTGAGCCGTCTTCTGGCCGAAGCGCCGGATCAGAGCCGGGTTTTATACCTGCATGGCGAGGACCGGGCCGCAGATCTTGGCCTGGTGCTGGCCCCGACCGGGCGCGAGGTGGTGTCGCTGGTGGTCTACCGTCAGGTCGCGCTGCCGCTGTCTGCAGAGGCTGGGGCAAGAATTGCCTCCGGGGCGGGCCTGATCGTGCCGCTGTTCTCGCCGCGCAGCAGCCGGCTCTTTGCTGCGGCGGTGGCAGGGCTGTCGACCGCAGCGGTTCATCCGGTTGTGATCAGCGAGAATGCCCGGCGGGCTTTGCCGGAACCACTGGCGGGCCGGGCCATTGTCTCTGCGCATCCTGACGGCCCGGGGATGCTTGCGGCGATAGGTCGCTGCATCGCAGAGGGGCCGGGTTGAACCCGGGGCGCGCAAGGGATTACCTTGGATCACGGGCGCTAGCGGTGGAGTTTCTGATGACCGACGACGATAAAAAGCCAGAGGACGGGCTGCCCCCGACCGCGCGCAGTGCCAGTGAGGATCCCGCGCCGGCAGAGCTGGCGGCGCAGACCGGGCCGGAATACCTGGATACGCCCGAGCCATCAGGGCCCGCGCCGGATCTGCGCTCAGATCCGGGCATTGCCGGGCCTGTCCCCGCACCGGCTGATATGGCATCAGCGCCCGCCCCGCGGCGCGGTGGTGGTTTTGTCGCGCCCCTGCTGGGCGGTGCCCTGGCCCTGGCAGCCGGTTTCGCGCTTTCACATTACAATATTTTCGAGCTGCGCTCAGATGCTTCCCAGACAGAAGCCCGCTTCGCTGCACTAGAAAGCGCGCTGAAGAATGCTCAGGCCGAGACGGGTGCAGCTGCCAGTGCCGCGGGGCAGAAAGCTGAGAAGGCGCTCTCGCTCGCACAAGAGCTGTCTGAGAGGGCGGGCCAGGGCGCTGCGGCTGAAATTGACGCCCTTCAGGCCCGTCTTGCTGCGGCTGAGACGGCACTCAGCGCGCTGGCAGAAACGGCCCCCGATGGTTCGGTTCCCGCCGCAGCTTTCGCCAGTCTGAAAGCCGAGGTCGACAGTCTGAAATCCGCGGGTTCCGGCGGCCAGGCAGCCGCAGATCCTGAGGCAATCCGAGCCCTGATCGGCAGTGAGCTCGACGCCCGCGCGGCAGAAATTACGGCTAAGGCCGAAGAAGAAGCGACCGCTCTGCGTGAAACCGCCCGGCGAGAGGCGGCGTTTAATGCTCTGGCTGAGGCGGTGAACAATGGCCAGCCCTATGCGGCGGCGCTGGCTGCGCTTGAGCTGGACAGCCCGCCTGAGGCGCTGAGCAGCCATGCTGAAAGCGGAATTATCAGTCTTGCGGGCCTGGTGGCGGGCTTCCCCGATGCGGCACGGCGCGCGCTCGAGGCCTCGCTTCGCGGTGAGGGGGGGCAGAGCCTGAGTGAACGGGCCTGGTCGATGCTGCGGATTGGCACCGGCGCCCGCTCGCTCAGCCCGCAGCAGGGCACTGATCCTGACGCGGTTCTGTCCCGGGCCGAGGCTGCGGCGCAGGCCGGTGATCTGGCGACCGCGCTCAGCGAGCTGGAGGCTCTGCCTGCGCCTGGCAAAGCCGCGATGGCGGACTGGAGCCGGTCTGCCCGCGCCAGACTTGACGCCGCCGCTGCCCTGGCGGCTTTGCCCGCTCAACACCCACAGTAAGGAGGGCAGGAATGCTTTGGTCCCTTGCCAAAATCGCCGTCTTCCTCGCCCTGATCGCCGCACTGGCGGTCGGCTCGGGCCTGCTTGCCGAACAGGGCGGCTCAGTCAGGATCTGGGTCTTTGACCAGGAATTCACTTTTTCGCCGCTGATGGCCCTGCTTGGCGTGATCGTTTTGCTGGTGCTGGTCTGGCTGAGCTTCAGGGTGATCAGCTTTGTCCTTGCCTGCCTGCGCTTCCTCAATGGCGATGAAACCGCGATCAGCCGTTATTTTGATCGCAATCGCGAGCGCCGGGGCTATGCTGCATTGTCCGAGGGGATGATCGCGCTGGCTTCGGGCGAGCCTGTTCTGGCGATGGCCCGGGCGCGTACTGCCGAAAGATTGCTGAACCAGCCCGAGCTGACCCGGCTGCTGACCGCCCAGGCGGCGGAAGCGGCCGGGGATAACCGGGCGGCAACCGAGGCCTGGAAGAGCCTGCTCGGCGATGAGCAGACCCGCTTTGTTGCCGTGCGGGGCCTGCTGCGGCAGAAACTGGCCAAAGGCGATACGGCCACCGCGCTGAAGCTGGCCGAGCAGGCCTTTGCGCTTAAGCCAAAACATGGTGAGACCCAGGACCTGCTGCTGAAGCTGCAGGCCGAGGGCGGCGACTGGGCCGGAGCGCGCGGGACCCTGTCGCAAAAGCTGCGTTCGGGCGAATTGCCGCGTTCGGTCTATCGCCGCCGCGACGCGCTTCTGGCGCTGCAGGAGGCCAAAACCGTGCTGGATGAGGGCAGCTCGATCGAGGCGCGCGAGGCGGCGATTGAGGCCAATAAGCTCTCGCCCGATCTGATCCCGGCAGCGGTGATTGCCGCCCGGGCGCTGGTTGAGAAAGAGGATCGCAAAGGCGCGACGCGGGTGCTGAAAAAGGCCTGGGAGGCGCAGCCGCATCCGGAACTGGCCACCGCTTTTGCCGGGGTTGAGCCGGATGAGACCCCGGCGCAGCGCCTGAAGCGCTTTCGCATCCTGTTCCAGGCCCGCCCCGATCATGAGGAAAGCCGGCTGACCGAGGCTGAGCTGAACCTGGCGAATGAGGATTTCCTGGCGGCGAAGACGGTGCTCGGCGATCTGCCGCAAAGCCATCCGACGCAGCGCTCGCTGGCCATCCTGGCCGCAGTAGAGCGTGGCATGGTCGCGCCCGATGACGAGGTGCGCGCGGTTCTGGCCCGGGCGCTGAGCGCATCGCGTGGCGCGGAATGGCTTTGCGAGAAATGCGGTGCGATCCATGCGCAATGGGTGCCGGTCTGCGCCTCCTGCAGCGGTTTCGACACCCTCGCCTGGCGCGAGCCGGAAGGGGTTCAGGCGCATCGGCCGGCCAGCGGCGCCGGGCTGGAGCCACTGCTCTTTGCCGCCACCCGCCCGGCGCCGGCGGTGCCAGAGCCTGCAGCGCTGCCCCTGGCCGAACTGGCTGAGGCTGATCCGCCAGAACCGGCTCTGGACGATCCCGGGATCCTGCTGCCGCATGCAACCCCGGATGAGATCCTGCGCCGTGTGACCTGACGGCAGGAAAGGGCGCCTGCAGGCGCCCTTTTTGACTCTGCAGGCGGGGCTATTGGTCTTTTTGCAGCGCCGCGAGCACCGAGCTGGCCCCGCCAAAGCCAAGCCCGGCGAGGTAATGCAGATAGTCCCTGGCTGTATCGCTGCGGATCGCCGCTCGGGCCAGCGGCAGGGTCTCCTGGTTGATATCGGCATAGGATGAGACAAAGAAATAGCGCGGCGAGAGCATATGCTCACCACAATGCAGCATCGCTGAATTGGTGATCAGCACATCGCCAGGGTCAGTTGCGACCCAGACCACATGGCGGTCGATCTCATCTATCGGCGCAAAGTTCCTGCTGGTCCGCAATTTCGCAAGCTCATCACGATGAGTGTCAAACCAGGCGATGGGTTTTTTCAGACCGATACGCTGTGACTGCTCGGCAAAGGCGCGTTCATCGTGACTGAAGGGGATGATGCCCAGCATGCCGCCCTGCATATGTTCCGGCGCACAATAATGCAGAACCCTGACGATGCGCTTTTCGGGCTTGCTGATATTATAGGCCGAGCCCTCTTTTTCACAGAGCAGGCGGTAATCGCGGTGAATGCCCCTGGCGCTGTAATGCGCCGCAACAGAGCTGCCAAACTCGATGGCATGTGCGCCAAGGATTTTCTGTACCGCTGCGGTGACATGGCGGTTGGTGGCATAGGGCCAGAACCTTTTGTCATTCAGCACCGGAGCTCCTCCGGCGAATCCTTTCTTATCGCCACGGAACACAGCGCTGAAGTCGCGCGGCGGAAGTCCTGAAAATTCGGCACAGAGCCGGCTCAGCGCCGCACTTTCTGCCGGCGTATAGACACCACGGACTTTTACAATCGAGAAGCGGTCAAAGAGCGCGGCGATTGCCTCGGGCCCGGCGCTGGCATCGGCGACACCAAAGGTCGGGATAAAGCCAAAGGGGTTCATGCCCCGCGAGAATTCATCGAAATAATTCCCCATCCTGCGGGCCGCGCGGGCCGAAGGCACAATAGCCGGGGCCGGAACGGCGGGCGCAGGGGAGGGCGGGGCGGAAGTCTTCAGGAAAAGATTGAACAGTGCCAAAGGATGCTCCCTCTTTAAGGGTGAAGTCCTTCATTCGTAGGGGCCGTGCCGGCCAGCAGTCAAGCGATCAGAAACAGCGGGCCACCTGGTGGGTGACGGGCCAGACCTTCCTGCCGGTTAACAACGGGACTCAGGCTGGCCTTGGAACAATCAACAAATCCGCGACAGGGCCACAGGAGCTGAGCGCGGTAGCGGCGATAATCGCGAGCGGCCATTCCCTGAGTATGAGGTTAAGGCGTTACTTAATTCGCCCTGCCCTGCGGGTATGGTCGGGTGTTGAGGTTCTGGCGTAGCCAAATCAGCATCTGGGCAATCTCCGCAAGGTGTCTCGCAATGTTTTAGACGCGATATGCAACGCTGCCCCAAATCTTCAACACCACTCTTGCGGGACAACTTTATCTGCGACTGGGGCGCCTTGTTAGACCGTGACCTGTGAGACACGCGAACGGAGGAACACGCCCCGTATGCCGGAAGATCGCTGCTTAGCTTCGCAAGAGCGGCAATGTCCGGGTAGCCTGTGGGGTGGGTTAGACGGTGCCAAGGGGGGAAGGGGCGTCCAGAAATGTGGAGTTCGGGGTCTCAGATTTTTGCCAGAAAACTTGGGGCTATTCACGCGGCTTCCGCGTTGTCGGCATTTAGCTTAGGCTTCGCTAAAGCATTTTCACCGGAGAAACGCATTGTACGAGGATCGCCCAGTTGACCAACTTTTTCACTACTGCTCGCCCTCAACCTTCTGGTCGATCATCAAATACAGGCAGCTTTGGCTGACCTCATTAACTCAATCTAACGACACGGCGGAGGGGAAATGGATTCTGCAACGCTGGCTAGATGCCTTTGATTCCAATAACGAGTGCAAAAGAGTTCAACGCAACGGCGCATTTCACTCGGTAGATATGACGCTGCACGAGGTAGTAGCTCTCGGCGCTTGTTTCTCAGAAGCAGGGGATCAACTCAGCCAGTGGAGAGGCTATGCTGCGGACGGAGCCGGATTCGCCATTGGTTTTGATCACTCTGAACTAGAGGCCGTAGTGACAAAACATGCCCAGCCGTCTGTCAGTCTATCTAAGATTATCTACGGTTGGGACGATCACGAGCGCCGATCCGATCTTTTCAAGTCGTTACACGGCGCATTCTCCCCAGATTTTACACGCTACAGCCAGTCAGGCGGCTACGGCAGCATGTCAATCGATAACTCAGCTGAAGCACGGGATGCGAAGCTCAGCGCCGCAGGAAAACTATTCTCGTTCAAAAACCCTGCCTTCTCGGAAGAGAAAGAGTGGCGCTTACTTATCGTGGGCTACTTATCCCAGTTAGAAAAAGTGGACTATCGCGAGTCGAGCGGAGTGATTTCTCCGTTCCTTAAAATGGACTTTTCTACGGATTCCATCAGAACTGTAAGGCTAGGCCCTACAAATCGAACGCCAGAACGAGTCGTAGAGGCCTTTTTAGAACACTCGAATATTACAGCAAACGTTTTGAAGAGTTCGGCTTCGTATTCTTCGAGATAAGCGCCTCACATTCCCCACTTTATTCGGTTGGTTCGCAACTGGTCGATCAGGCAGCCAACTGTTTGCCTCGACAATGCATTTGTCTGCCCAAGTGTCTCGACATTACCAGCGTCAAAGCTGCCCGCCCTAGGCGGTCATACGCAGTCGCTGTCATCACGCAACTTGCTTACTAGTTAGACTTCTGAATTACTGAAGATATTTTGCCCCAACCTTGCCACATAAAAACTGGTCAGAATGGCTGGTCAGGAAGCAACAAAAAAGCGCCAGAGATTTCCCTCTAAGCGCTTGTTCTTGCTGGTATCTTTTCCCTATTGGGGAAAAGTGGTGCCGCTGAAGGGACTCGAACCCCCGACCCCATCATTACGAATGATATTATTTATCATATCGCTGCCTCTCATTATCTCTCGTGGTGACGTGAAATTCCCTTAAAAATAAGGATTTATTGACTTCATTGCCTAACGTCAGCTATCAATGCGGAACGCAAGTTATCTGCAATTCTGTTCCCCAGATTGTTCCCCAGAATGGATGCCGCGATGAAGTTGACCGCAGTCAGTGTGGAGCGCCTGCAAGCCGCTAGCAGCCGCCAAGAAATTCCGGATAGCCTTTGCACAGGCCTCTATCTCGTGGTCCAGCCAACTGGAAAAAAGTCTTGGCAAGTGCGCTACCGGCACGGAGGGACACACCGCCGGATGACCTTAGCAACTTATCCGCTGCTCTCTTTGGCCGAAGCGAGGCAGCGGGCACGGGAGGCTCTGGGGGCTGCCAGTGAAGGACGTGACCCATCTGCTGAAGTGAAGGCAGCCAAGGCCCCAAAACCCGAAGATGACAGAAACAGGATCGGAACGCTTGTTGAGCAGTTCGCAAAGCGCCACCTAGATAAGCTCAAAAGCGGTACGGAGGTTCGCAGGGCGTTCGATCTGCACGTTTTACCTAAGTGGGGTGACAGGCCAGTTCACACCATTGGCAAGCGGGATGTGGTGGATTTGCTTGACGGGCTGGTTGACGGGGGGAAGCCTGCCGCTGCCAATAAAGTTCGAGCGCACCTTTCAAAATTCTTTAACTGGTGCACCGAGAGAGACATCATCGCTACGCCACCGACTCTTTCGGTAAAGGCTCCCGCAAAGAATACGGTTCGTGAACGTGTGTTGAACGACGACGAGTTGCGATGGCTTTGGCGGGCAAGTGAGGAAGAGCCATTCCCATGGGGGCCTATGGCTCAAATGCTGCTGCTGACAGGTCAGCGCCTGAATGAGGTGGCACAGATGGCAGATACTGAGATCGAGGGCCTTGTTTGGCGCTTGGCTCCTGAGCGGACAAAGAACGGGCGCAGCCATGACGTGCCTTTGTCAAAGCAGGTGCAGGAAATCCTCTCGAAAATTGAGCGCGTTTTTGATGCTAGTGGTCGAATTCGGTTCGTCTTTACCACAACCGGAACAACTCCTGTTTCCGGCTTCTCAAAAGGCTTGGATCATATCCAGCGGCGCATGGGGGCTATAGGCTTTGCCGAGCGCGGTGAGCCGGTAGAAATCCCTCGCTGGACTTGGCACGATCTGCGCCGAACCGCTGCGACTGGAATGGCAAGGATTGGCACACCCGTTCGGGTGACTGAGGCCGTGCTGAACCACGTTAGCGGCACGGGCGGCGGGATTGTGGCCGTCTATCAGCGCCACGACTATGCCGATGAAAAGCGGCAGGCGCTGGACGCATGGGCGGGGTTCGTTATGCAGCTTGTGCAGGGCAATCCGGATAATGTCGTGCGACTGGCGGGGGGGCGGTGATGGATGCCGCAATAGAGTGGGGTTTGCCAGATTGGACCCAGCCGCAGGCATATGGTGCAACCAAAAATTGGAGTTACATGAAGTGGCGGTGGGAATTCTGTCGCCGAAGGAAAGATCTAAGATCGGCCTTTGATGAGCGCGCAGAGGACGCATATAAAGAGTATCTTGAGATATTTGATCTTGAAGGCTCAAAAACTAGGGTATTAAAGCCTCACGAGGCGGGGTTTACGGCAACGTCATATATCGGTGATGATTTTGGATACGCCGGAATTCCAAATCCAAGAATATCAGATCAGCCAGATCATGTAATATTTTCCGTTCTGGATTATCCAGGGTCTGGGCTTGTCCCATATGATGGCGAAGACGCATTGAGACAAGGTAGGGAAAGCATATGCTTGGGATCCCACAAAGATTTTTTAGTTGTGGGGGTTGATCTGAGGAAGCCTTTATCTGAGTTGATTACGTCGCTGACAGGGAAAATATCTTCCATGCAGAAAAGGAAGTATGGAAAGAAAATAGAGAAAAGGCGTCAGCCCACAAAGTGGCTGACTTATCTACGCGTCTTGGATGGGCGTGAGTGCGGTGCATCTTGGTCGCAACTGTCAGAAATTATTCCAAACTCAACGGCGAGAACCGAGCAAACGGCGCGGGACACATGGAAGCAAGCTAAGGCCTTGTGTTTTAATTTTTGAAATTCTTCCGCAATACCAAATCACCATGACGTGCCAATAATGGGAGACCTCATCACACGAGGTAACCCGATGGAACGAAAGCTAATCTCTGCGGCAACCGTGCGCCAACTTTGCGGCGGCATTTCCGACATGACTTTGTGGCGCTGGCTTGATGACGCTGCGCTGGCGTTTCCGAAGCCGGTCTATATCCAGCGGCGCAGGTTCTGGCGCGAGGCGGATCTGATGGCGTGGCTGGATGCCCGCGAGGTCGCGGCATGAGTTTGGAAAATGATAACCCCGGCGCGGCGGCAACCGCAACCGGGGCAGAAATCGACTTGGCTCTTACCCCAGAATACCGCTTGCGGCGCGAATGGGCAACCTCGGCGTGGTTTGCGCTTGACCATTGCGACCGGCAGGATGTTTTGCACATCTGCGCGACCTATCTGGCTGATCTGGAAACCGGCGGTCCGGTTATGGGCGACCTTCTAGGCACCTTGACCGGGGATGCGCTTTTCTGGGCAGACTGTGCCCCGGCGCATGAGTTGGTGGCCTATGGAACTGCTGCGCTTGATCGGCTGCGCCGCATTCCGCTTGGGATCAACACGCGCAAGAGGCTGTTTGCCGATCTTTGGAAAGCGTTCGCGCCGGACCATCGGCAGGCATTTCTTGCAAGCATCGAGAAAAGCGGAAAGGGGTCGGCATGAACATGCACGATGATCCCTTTGCCGGTCTGCCCCCGCCGGATGATATGCCTTCTGATGATCGCTTCGGCCCGCCGCATGGAGATCCCCGCGAAAAGCCAATGAAGCCATTCAGGTTCGTTGCTGTGGGTGATTTGGAATATCGCCCGCCCGAATTCCTGGTGGAAGGTTTGATCGAGACGGAAACGCTTGGCCTTGTGTTTGGGGAGCCGGGATGCGGCAAGTCGTTCTTCGCTGTTGATCTTGCCCTTAGCGTTGCCAGTGGGGTGAAATTCCACGGCCGGGCGGTGAGGACTGGGCCTGTATTCTATATCGCGGGCGAAGGGCACAACGGGTTGGTTCGGCGTTTTGCTGCGTGGAGCAAGCACCACGGGAAGGACTGGCCTATGAAAAGCGTTCCCCTGTTCAAGTCCGAAAGGGCTGCGCAGTTTCTGGATAGTGCCTCTGCGCTCTCTGTGGCGCAAGCTGTGCAAGCGCTGGCGGTGAAAAATGGAGCGCCTTCCCTAATCATTGTGGATACGCTTGCGCGGAACTTCGGGCCGGGGGATGAAAACAGCACGGCGGAAATGAGCCAGTTTGTCGCGGCGATGGATAATCTGCGGGACAACTGGCCCAACTGCACGTTGCTGATTATTCATCACTCAGGCCATGATGCGCAGCATCGTGCACGCGGGGCAATTGCTTTGAAAGGCGCTCTGGATTTTGAGTTTCGTCTTTCAAAGGATGGTGCTGCAATGACATTGGCCAATACCAAAATGAAGGATGCAGATCCGCCTGCCGATATGCACTTCGACCTGACAAGTGTTGATTTGGGTGAGGATGTATCCTCTGCGGTTCTAGTTGAAGGGGAGGTATCATCGAGGCCCGCACAAAAGAAAGAAACCAATGACGAGAAGCTGGCAAGGCAGACATATATTGCTGCGGCAAAAGATCATGGCATCTGGGATGGTGATACTTTTAAGGGCGTTCATCTGAATGACTGGCGGCCAGTATTTTACACGAAACACACTGGCGACAAAGAGGACACGAAGAGAAAAGCATTCCAGCGGGGACGCAATCACTTGGTTGATGGCGGGAAGATGGACGCCAGTGATGATGTGTATCTGACGACAGAACCGCATGTGTTCATGTGTGTGAATAATGAGCGGGACAAGCGGGACAGGACAGGACATTAGCGGGACACGTCCCGGACCCATTTAGCGGGACGGACAGGACACACCCCTTAAGGGGTGTCCCTTGTCCCGGTGGGTGAGCATAGAAACAAAGAATCCCTATCTTTACGCATTAACCGTTGAGCGTTAGCCATTGTTATAACGTGATAATCTATGCCGATGCGGTGCGGCTTGCTATATTGGCAGCATGGCAATTCACCGCTTCCAGACTGTTAATGATCGGCTCATGTCCCGTTATGGCGGCACGGTAAAGCTATCGCGCTTTACGCCGGGCGTGCCTGTTCCCGGACACGAGCACATCCCGGTGGCCCCGGTGGAAACCTCCGAGGATCTGGCATTCATTGTCACCGCTGCCGGTGCTGAATGGGTATCGCAAGGCGTGGTGCAGGTTGGCGATCTGGTCGGGGTTCTGGCTGTTCCGCTGACGCTCAATCCGCCGCTGCCTGGTGACAGGATCACGGCAAGCGGCAAGGGCTATATCCTGCTGCGGGCCGAGCCTGTCGATAGCGATCCCTGCAGCGCCATTCACTATGCCATTCAGGGGCGCGTGTGATGGCGGGCGCGACCGTTCAGCCGAAGCGTGGACGCGGGCGACCGCGTAAGGTCCCAATGCCCGAGCAACAGGGGGGCCAGACCTACGGGGGGTCTTCCTCTTCCTTTCTCTCTCCCGAAAAAATCCGGGGAAATATCGACCCTGAAACCGTCATCGGTTTTCTGCAATCCCTGAAAATCCCCGAGGGTCCGAAGGCGGGCGAACCTCTCCGGCTTGCGGAATATCAAAAGCGGTTCGTGCGCGGTGCTATGGCCGAGGGCGTCATGGTCGGGCTTTTGTCGATCGGTCGCGGCAATGCAAAGACGGCGCTGGCGGCTGGCATCGCGCTTGGCAGCCTCATGGGCGTTTGGGACGATCAGCCCCGGCGTGAAATCCTCATGGCGGCACGAAACCGCGATCAGGCGAAAACCGCGTTTCAATTCATCTGCGGCTTTATCGGCGGGCTTTCCGAGGCCGAACAGGAACTGTTCACGATACGGCACGGCAGCAAGCTGGAAGTCGAATATACCGCAAACGGCGGCGGGCTGGCCCGTTGTATCGCGGCAGATGGCAAGTCCATTCTCGGCGGCGCTCCGACCCTTGCAATCCTTGATGAGCGGGCGGCATGGGAAAAGGACAAGGGCGACACGCTGGAAAATGCGATCCTGTCCGGCCTCGGCAAACGTGACGGGCGGGCGCTGATTATCTCGACCTCGGCCCCGGATGATGCCAACACCTTTTCCCGCTGGATGGATGAGCCACCGCCGGGCTGCTACGTCCAGGAA
Source organism: Pseudogemmobacter faecipullorum (assembly GCF_020539525.1). Lineage (GTDB taxonomy): Bacteria > Pseudomonadota > Alphaproteobacteria > Rhodobacterales > Rhodobacteraceae > Pseudogemmobacter > Pseudogemmobacter faecipullorum. Next base: position 54,396 of record NZ_JACDXX010000004.1, read on the forward strand.
CATCGCCCGGCCTTTGGTCTGGCGGCGGATGATCCCGAAAGCCTGCTGATTGCCAATCCCGGCGCGTCCGAGGGCATCGGGGCAAGTCTTGAATGGCTGGTGGCGCAGGCACGGCGGGCGATTGCACGGGGCGGCTCTGCCCTGTCCAGCTTCCGCAACCTCAACCGCAATGAACGGGTGAGCATCGAAAACCGCTCTGTTGTTTTGACGGTTGATGAATGGATGAGTGCCGAAGTCACGCCAGAGGCTCTGCCCGAGCGGCGCGGGGCCTGCATTCTGGGCATCGACCTTGGCGGCAGTCGGTCCATGTCGGCAGCGGCCTATTTCTGGCCCGAGACAGGGCGGCTTGAGGTTCTGGGCACCTTCCCGAGCAAGCCCGGCCTTGAGGACCGGGGCGCAGCGGATGGCGTCTCCGGGCGCTATGTCGAAATGCACGGGCGCGGCGAACTTATCACGATGGGCGAAAATACGGTGCCCGCTGGCCCGTGGCTGGCCGAGGTGGTGCGGCGTCTCGATGGTGTGGCCCCGGCCTGCATCTGCGGCGACCGTTTCCGCCATGCCGAATTTGCCGAGGCGATGGGCAAGGCCGGTCTGGCGCGGGTTCCGTTCATCTGGCGGGGGTTCGGCTGGAAAGACGGCTCCGAGGATATTGAACGGTTTCGGCGGGCGGTCTTTGACGGTGAGGTGAAAACCCTGCCTTCGCTGCTGCTGCGCTCTGCCTTTGCCGAGGCGGTCACGCTGATTGACCCGGCGGGGAATGCCAAGCTGGCGAAAGCCCGTTCTCTGGGCCGGATTGACGCGGCGGCGGCAGCTATCCTTGCGGTGGCTGAAGGTGCCCGCCGGATAGCGCGGCCCGAGCGCAAGGCGCGGGTGCCGACATGGGTGTGAAGTATCAGCGGCACGGTGCCAGCCTCTACAAAACCCGCGAGTGGAAGGCGCTGCGCTTCATGGCCCGGCGGCGTGACGGTTTCGCCTGCATCACCTGCGGCGCGACCGGCAGGCTTGAGGTGGACCATATCAAGCCGCTGCGGACGCATCCCGAATTGGCGCTGGATCTTGGCAATCTGCAATGCCTCTGCATCGCCTGCCATGCGCGAAAGACCCGGCTGGAAATCGGCATGGGTGAACTTCCCCCCGAGCGCCAGGCATGGCGCGACCTGCTGCTGAACATGCAGCGCAACCATAAGGAAACGAAACATGCTTGATAGCGTGAAGATCCAGCGGCGGCAGTCGGAGATCCGGCAATCGCTGTCTGAACTGGCCGGAAAGGCTGACCCTTCGGCGGATGAACTCCGTTCGATGGAGAGCCTCGATACAGAATATCGCAGCAATGAAACCCGCTATCGGGCGGCTTTGATTGCCGAGGATACCGAACGGCGCGAAGCCGGGGCCGAGTTGGAAACCCGCTCTGACCGGCAGTTTGCCGAACTGGTCGCCGGGTTCGAGCTGCGGCAGGTTGCACTGCATCTGGATGAGGGGCGAAACCTCGATGGCCGCACGGCAGAGGTGGTGCAGGAATTGCGCTCTGCCGGTGGTTATCGCGGGGTGCCGATCCCGCTCATGGCGCTGGAACAGCGGGCCGGTGAAACCGTGGCGGCGGGCGTTCCCGATCCGATCCAGACCCGGCCCATTATCGACCGCTTGTTCCCCGGCTCTGTCGCGGCGCAGATGGGCGCGCAAATGATCCAGATCGGTAGCGGTGCTGTGGAATGGCCCGTCACGACCTCGGCTGTCACGGCAGGCTGGGCTGCGACCGAAACCGGCAATGTCGCTGGCCCGACCGAATACACCACGACCGACAAGGCGCTGAAACCCGAGCATAACCTTGGCATTCATATGCGGATCACCCGCAAGGCGCTGAAACAATCGGGCGATGCGCTGGAACAGGCGATCCGGCGCGATATGTCGGGCACGATGGCGGCGGAACTGGACAAGGCGATTTTCCTTGGCACCGGCACGGGCGGGCAGCCTCTGGGCGTTATTCCCGGCGCGGCAACCTATGGCATCACCTCGACCCCGGCGGGCGTTGCGGCTTCGTGGGCGGCGCTGCGGGCGGCTGTGGTGCGCTTCATGACCGCCAATGCGGCAAGCGGTCCCTCGGCTGTGCGGGCGCTTGTGCGGCCTGAACTCTGGGGGTTCCTCGACGGCGTGGAAGCCTTCGCCGGTTCGGGCGTCACCGAATGGTCGCGCATCACTTCGCAGCTTGGCAGCGTGGTGCAGACCACGAATGCCCTTGCGGCCCCGGCATCGGATGCGACCTCTGTTCTGCTGACCACGAATGCCGGTGGCGTGGCCCCGATCTTTGTCGGGCTGTGGGGCGCTGTTGACCTGATCCGCGATCCCTTCAGTGATGCGCAATCCGGGGGCTTGCGCCTGACCGCCTTGACCACGGCTGACGTGACTGTTGCGCGGGGTTCGCAGCTTCAGCTTGTCACCGGGCTTGGCCTGACTGCCGGGGGTGAATGATGGAAAGCCCCGTTTTCTCGGCGGGGCTGGAACTGCGGGCTGCCGGGGATGGTTCCCGGCGGCTCTCGGGCCGGTTCCCCTATAATAAACGCGCTGTTCTTGACGCGGGCGGCAAGGGGCGGCGTCCAAAGAAAGAGCAATTCGCACCGAAGGCTTTCAGCTTCGCGGTGGAAGATCCCGACCGGGATATTCACCTGCTGTCAGGTCATACCTTCGACAAGCCGCTTGCCAGCAAGAAAGCGAAAACCCTGATCCTGACCGACAGTGCCGATGCTCTGACCTTCGAGGCCATTCTGACGCAAGAAATTCAGCAAGCGTCATGGGTGCGCGATTTTCTTGCGGCCTTTGCTGCCGGGCTGGTCGGCGGCATTTCCCCCGGCTTTCGGGTGGCCCCGCCCGAGGTGGTGGCAAAGCCCGAGGAAACGACCGAGGAAGATCTGCGCGAAGGGGATGCGCTGATCCGCACAATCTTCGCGGCGATCCTGTTTGAATTGTCGCTGGTCACGCGACCTGCATACCACGAAACGGACGTTTCGCTCCGCTCATGGCAAACGCATCAGGACCGGCTGCCGGTGCGCGGTCTGATCCATCCTATGAACAGGTGGCGGGCATGATCGAGATTGCGCAGATCCATCAGGCCGAGGGCGTTCCTGTGGAATGGCCCGCTGTCATCGGGGTGACGGGCGATCTGCTGGCGACATGCTGGGCGCGGATCGAGCATTACATATCGCGGCGGTTCGTGGCGCGTCCGGTGGTCTGGACGCTGACAGCCTCGGGCGGTGACTGGCAGCCGCCTTTGGGGCCGGTGAACGGCGGGGCCGCTCCGGCGTGGTTCCTCTGGCGCGATGGCGAATGGCAGGAAATCACGGTGCAGCGTGGCCCGTTCGGCTATCTGCTGCCTGCTGGCACTGTCATGGCGGAATTGAACGTGGGGCAAGGCCCGGTGCCTGCGCCCGTCTCCGAGGCGATCCGGCGGCTTGCGGGCTATCTCTCTGCCGAGGTGGAAGGGCCTGCGGGGGCGCGGTCCTATAGCGCCAATGTCGGGCAACTGGCCGAAAGCTGGACCCGTGACCCTGCGGCGGCTGCACGGGCGCTGCAAAATTCTGGGGCGGCTGATCTGCTGCGCCCGTATCGGAGGGCCTGACAATGGGCATCATGGATATTTTCCGGCGCAAGCCCGAGGTTGAAACCCGTTCCAGCGGCACGGGATACACGGCGCAACTGATCGGGGCGCGGCAGGCATATATTGCGGGCGTCTCCGGCATCGGGGAACTCACTGCCACGGTGCAGGGCTGTGTGAGCCTCTGGGAAGGGGGCTTGTCGCTGGCTGACGTGCAGGGGGCACCGCTGCTGGATCGGCGCTCTATGGCCGTCTGCGCCCGCTCTCTGGCGCTTCGGGGCGAATGTGTGTTCCTGATCGGTGATGCCCTTATCCCGGCTGTCGATTGGGAAGTGACAACCCGCCACGGGGTGCCGAGGGCTTACCGGCTGTCATTGCCCGAGGCAGGCGGCAACACCACGACCACGGCACTTGCTGCCGAGGTGCTGCATTTCCGGGTGGCCCCCGATCCGGCTCAGCCCTGGACCGGGCAGGCCCCTTTGCGCCGATCCAGTCTGACGGCGGGCCTGTTGCAGACCATCGAGGCGGGTCTGGCTGAGGTTTACAGCAATGCGCCGATGGGTTCGCAGGTGGTGCCATTCCCCGAATCGCAGGACGTGGACCTGCACGAATTGGGCCGGGGCTTTCGCGGGCAGCGTGGCCGGGTGCTGGTGCGCGAGAGCGTCAACGTCTCGGCGGCTGGTGGCCCGACCCCGGCACAGGACTGGAAACCGCAGGACGTGACGCCGGACCTGCGGGGCATGCAGCCGCTTGAGCATCTGGCCTCGGCCCGTCACGCGATCTGCAATGCGTTCGGCGTCCTGCCCGGCCTGTTCGTGGGTGAGGCGCAGGGGCCTCTGGTGCGGGAAGCGCAGCGGCATCTGGCGCAGTGGACCCTGCAACCGCTGGCAATGCAGATGGCCGAGGAAGCGGCGGCAAAGCTGGGCGGGCCGGTGATGATTGACGTGATGCGGCCCTTGCAAGCGTTTGATTCTGGCAACCGTGCCCGATCCGCCGGGGCAATCATTTCCGCGCTGGCCGAAGCCAAGGCAGCAGGGCTGGACCCGGCGCAGGTAGATCTTGCCCTGTCGCTGGTCAACTGGGGCAAGGATGATGGGGCGGCTTAGTATGTGCTATCAGGCGAAGGCCTCTAGGCCTTTGCAGCTTTAGTGGCTTTGAGGAGTTTCTTCTCTATGCGGGCAATGTGCTTGGGCCAGTCATCTTCCCAGCCTGTTCTTTGTGCGGTCAAGCACAGTTCTAGGGCCTTATCGAAATCACCTTTCTTCTCGGCGACAATACGCAGCCGCGTAAATCCTGGGTGCCTCGGGATATGATTGTATTCTTTTGAAAATGCTTGAGCAGTTTCTTCGTGAAAGCTGACGGCCATCTCGGCGCATTTTACACTGTTATCAAGTGCTCCCGAGACAGTCTCGCGCCAGCGATAAAAGGTTTCACTAAGATTGTAGAGCGCAAAGTGTCGGTCGATGATGTTCATGTCATCCCCCAAGTGCTCCATTGCTTTGTTCAGGAATGCGATTGCACAATGTTCATGCCCCGGCTTGCTGAACCACGTGGCCGCATTAGAAAGGTAGCTGAACCGATTAGGGCTATGTGAAAATGGGCCACCTTCAACAAGTGGCCGGGGCCGCCCACCGAGTGGGGCGTATGTGTCCGCCATCCATTCTCTATCTGATTCTGAGAAGGTCGAAAGCCACCAGTCTTCAAGGCCCATCGCAGCAATATCACCCATGACCTTGGGCACATGAGGCGGGGGATTTGATTTGGAAGCCTTGTTGATGAACCATCGGAGCATGAGTCTCCCTCCTCCTTGCGCTTTACCTGATTAGAATGGCTTCAGCTTAGTTGCTGGGGTTCAACGTGTCGCCAGGAAGTTCATGGGTTTGCTGCCGGAACTAGCTTAGCCAGCTTGTTCCCCTGGCGTTCCCCAGAACTACCAAAAGCAAAAGGCCGCCCCGAAGGGCGGCCTTTTTTTGCTGGTATTCCAGTAAGATACTGGTGCCGCTGAAGGGACTCGAACCCCCGACCCCATCATTACGAATGACGTGCTCTACCAGCTGAGCTACAGCGGCGCCTTTTCCTTGCGGGCCGGGGTGATCCCGGTCCTGTCTCCTGCGCGAAAGCCACCGGGCTGTCGCGACCGGTTGAATTTCCGGGGATAATTCCCCCGGGAAGCGCAACCCGGATACAGGTCGAGGCCTTAGCCTTTCGCTTTTGGGAATGCAAGAGCGGAAAACGGGGCGGATGTGCCGCCGGACTGCCCCGGCACTGCTCTGCTGCGAGGGCGCAACCGGAAAATCACTGCAGATCGCCTCGCGCGCCTGAATCAAGTGCTTGCAGCGCGGCGGGACATCAGAAATATAATTGTCGGGTGATGTGAACCCATGCGGCAGGTGCGAAGACCTGCCCTGCGGGAGCACAGGGCCAGAACAGGAAAACGTGTGCGAAGGGACATAATGTCCAGGGCAGAAGCCCGCAGTCTGAGGAAAGTGGCCCGGATGCTTCCGGTGTCACCTGAACCGGGCTGTGAAACACGGCGCCAGACGACAGAGACAGGCGATGCGGCTGGCGGTGAGGATTGCCCTGAGGGGGCAGCCCCGGTCGACCGATGTAGCTCGCTGCGTCGCGCCGGCCCGGGCGCAAAACTTCGATGGACCACTGATCTCGTTCTGACGGCGCATCGCCTCTGCGCCCCATCTTTCTTTGTGCAAAATAACCATGGCCGTGCGGGCAGCAGTCCCGCGCGGCTTTCTCTTTTCGGAGCAAACGCCCGTGTTATTTGAATGGATGTCTGACCCCGCTGCCTGGGCCGGTCTTGCCACTCTCATCGTTCTCGAGATTGTCCTCGGGATCGACAACCTAGTTTTCATTGCCGTACTGGCAGAAAAACTGCCACCGCATCAGCGTGACAGGGCACGGGTGATCGGCCTTGGCCTCGCGCTTGGCATGCGTTTCGTCCTGCTGGCCTCGATCGCCTGGATTGTCACCCTGCAGGCGAATCTGTTCACTTTGTTCGGACATGGCTTCTCGGGGCGCGACCTGATCCTGATTTTCGGCGGTCTGTTCCTGCTGTTTAAAGGCACGATGGAACTGCATGAGCGGCTGGAGGGCCATCAGAGCGCGAAGGCGCAGAATGTGGTCTATGCCTCTTTCGCCCAGGTGCTGATCCAGATCGTGGTGCTGGATGCGGTGTTCTCGCTGGATTCGGTGATCACGGCGGTGGGCATGGTTGAGCATCTGTCGATCATGTATATCGCGGTGATCGTGGCAATGTCGGTGATGCTGCTGATGGCCAAGCCGCTGATGAATTTCGTCTCGAAACATCCGACCGTGGTCATTCTCTGCCTCGGCTTCCTGATGATGATTGGCTTCTCGCTGATTGTTGAAGGGTTCGAGTTCCATATCCCCAAGGGCTATCTCTATGCCGCGATCGGCTTCTCGGTCGGGATCGAGGCGCTGAACCAGATCGGCCGGCGCAACCGCGAGCGGTTTATCACCTCGGGCGATCTGCGCGACCGCACCGCCGAGGCGGTGCTGCGTCTGCTGGGCGGGCGCAAGGGCGAGGAGCTGGGCGGAACCGCGGATGTGATCGCGGTGCAATCCGCCGAACAGTCGCTGTTTGCGCCGGAAGAGAAAGAGATGATCCAGGGCGTGCTGGGGCTGAATGAGCGCCCGGCCACTTCGGTCATGACGCCGCGCAATGAGATCGACTGGATCGACCTCAATGCGGGTGAGGCCAGAATCCGCGAGCAGATCCTCGAGCAGAAACATTCCCGTTTCCTGATCGCGCGCGGCAGCCTGGATGATTTCATCGGCGTGGCGCTGGCGCGGGATCTGATGCGCGATCTGCTGACCGATGGTGAAATCCAGGTCGAACGTTCGGTGCGTGAACCGCTGGTGCTGCATGAAAGCGTATCGGTGCTGAAACTGATGGAGCAGCTGCGCCGTGCGCCGGTGCAGCTGGCGGTGATCGTCGATGAATTCGGCTCGCTCGAGGGGATCGTCACGCCCACGGATATGCTGGAGGCGATTGCCGGTGATTTCCCCGATGAGGATGAGGCCCCGGCGACCGAGGAACGCGGCGATGATGGCTCCTGGCTGGTAGATGGCTGGATGGATATCCGCCGGGCCTCGCAGCTTCTGGAGGCTGATCTTGAGGATGAGACCGAGCGCTATTCGACCCTGGCCGGCTATCTGCTCTGGCGTCTCGGACATATGCCTGTCGTGGGGGAGCAGATGGAGTTTGACAATCTGCGCTTTGAGATTGTCGCGATGAATGGCCGGGCGATTGATAAGATCCGCGTTGCCCGCAAACCATCGCTGTTCTGAACCTGCCTCGTGCAGGGCTGAAACTTCCAGGGCCCGGATCGCAGGATCCGGGCCTTTTCTGTCTGCCGCCCGCTTCGGCCAGGGACAGAGCGGTAGCCCATATTCTTTTCTCGGCCGACAGCGTAATGTTGTGAAAATTCAGCCGGGCCAACCGGCGGACAGGCAGAGAGGGGGAGCTATGCGGGAACCAGGTGTCAGGCGCTTTGTCGCCCGTGGAGTGGCGCATATCGACGTGCTCTATGATGGCGCGCCGGTCGCGGTTTCTTTCGTTCTGGTGCCGCAGTTTACCATGCTGGCCTTCACCTCGGCGGTGGAGCCTTTCCGGGTGGCCAATCAGCTTTCAGGCAAGACCCTGTTCGAATGGGCGGTCTGGTCGGCCGAGGGGGAGCCGGTCAGCGCGTCAAACGGCATGACCATGGTGGTTGATGGCGCTTTGCCGGCCGAGGCACCGCCCGGCTATGTCCTGGTCTGTGCCGGGGTTGAGCCTGAGCGCCATCTCAGCCGCAAACTGGCTGACTGGATCCGGGTGCAATGGCGGCGCGGGCGCACGGTGGGCAGCCTGTGTACCGGCGCCTATACCCTTGCTAGGGCGGGAATCCTGAAGAACCGCCAGTTTACCCTGCATTGGGAGAATATTCCCGGGTTCCGTGAATCCTGGCCCGATCTGGAGCCGGAGCGGCGGCTCTATTGTATCGACAACCGGGTGATCACCAGTGCCGGTGGCGTGGCGGCGGCCGAGCTGGCGCTGCGGCTGATCTCGGATCACTATGGGCCCGAGCTGGGCCAGGCCGTGATGAATATGTGCCTGCTCTCCAATCTGCGTCTGCCCAATGATGACCAGATGCCCTCGCTCGCGGCACGTCTTGGCACGCGAAATGAGCATGTGGTCCGCGCGGTGGCCTGGCTGGAAAGCCGGATCGCGGATGAGTTTCGCCTTGATGACTGTGCCGAACATGTCGGGGTGACGCCGCGTCAGATCCAGCGGCTGTTCCGCCGCTATCTGGGGGTGACGCCGGTGCAATATCTCAACAGCCTGCGGCTGTCGCATGGACGGATGCTGCTCTCTGAGACCAATATGACGGTGATGGAGGTGGCGGTGGCCTGCGGTTATGTCTCGGCCTCGCATTTTGCCAAGAGCTTCCGGCGCAAATATGGCGTGGCGCCCGGAAAATATACCCATTTCCCGGGCCATGCGCAGACCCTCGCTAAAGCGCCGCGAGCGGTGCGGCGCGAAGCGATTGCCAGCTGATCAGGGTTTCAGCAGCCTGTAGGCCAGCAGCCCGACAAATTCGCGGATTGCCGTGGTGGTGAGGCGCAGATTGCGCGGCGCATCGCTGGTAAAAATCGCATTGGGCGAGGCCCGGTAATCGACGGGCCAGGGCAGAATGCCCTGCCAGCCGGCCTCGGCAAAGCTGTCGGCCGAGCGGGTCATATGGAAGGCGCTGGTCACCAGAAGCCAGGTCTCGCCAGGTTTCGGCTGGATCAGCTCACGCGTCAGCCGCGCATTTTCGGCGGTGTTGCGGGCAGAGGTTTCCATCACCAAACGCTCAGGCGCGATGCCGAGCTCGCGGTAAAACCGCAGCGCCGCCGGTTCACCCTCTCTGCCATGGCGGCTGGTCAGATCGGAATAACCGCCGGTGAAAATCAGCTTCGCCCCAGGGAACAGCTGTGCCAGCCGCAGGCCTTCGGTAAAGCGCTCGGCGCTGTCATTGAGGCGGACCGGATCGCCCTCCGGCAGGAAAACCGCCTCCTCTGCGCCGCCCAGAACGATGATCCCGGTCACGCTGGCGGGCAGTTCGGGATAGGGCCAGTGTTTTTCCAGCTGCCAGATCAGCCGGTCGCCAATGGCGATATAGCTGAAGCACAGGGTCAGCAGCAGCGAGGTGAACCCGGCCCAGAGCGCCAATCGCCGCCGGTTCAGCAGCAGGCCGGCCAGAACCAGGCTGGCGGCGATAATCGCCCAGCTGACCGGCTGGATCAGCAGCCAGGTCAGTTTGGAAATAACAAAAAACAGATTGTCCATGCGGCAGTTCTGGCGGCTTCCGCTTGGTCGGGCAAGGCCGAACCTGGATCAGCCGTCAATAAATTCGCGCCAGCGTCGGATCAGGTAATTATGCTCGGGCATGATGGTTGACCAGACTGTGACCCGCGCCTCGCGTTCGCGCCAGGAGCCGCCCTCGCGCCGCTCGCCTTTGCGCACCACCACCGGCAGATCAAGCCCGGGCAGATCCTCAGCCGCGGGCAGGCCAGCATACCAGTAGTCCCATTCCGCGGGCGTCAGGGTCTGTTTCAGCGGCTCGGGTACCGACATGTAATAGCCCTGGCGGGCCATGATCGCCCCGGGCGTGCCGTCGAGCCACCAGTTCAGATAGCTATAGGCCATGTCGAGACGCGCCCCTTCGGTCGCGGCAGAGATCGACAGGCCCGAATGCCAGCCGCGATAGCCTTCCTTCGGGGCGGCATAGCTGAGCTTTTGACCGGCGGCGCGCAGCCGGTACCAGGCCGGTGACCAGATCGCACCCATTGCCGTGCCCGGACCGGCCATCATCTTCACGGAATCCTCGGCCGAGGCCCAGAAGCGCCCGAAATGGCCCGAGCGTTTCAGCCGCATCAGATGGCTGAACAGCTCGTCAATTTCCTCGACCGACAGATCGCCGGGATCCCCGATCTCCATCAGCCCGGCCGCGCGCGCGGCCAGGGCCAGCTCTACCGCGCTTGCCGCCGGATCCTGTGCCATTGCACAGCGGCCATGCCAGCGCTCATCGAGGAGCCAGGCCCAGGATTCGGCCTCGCCGGCGTGGCGCAGCGCCTCGACCTCGGGCCCCCAGGCAAAACTGTCGAGGTTATAGGTGGTGGGCAGCATGGCGATCCGGGCCGCAGCGCCTGGCGCGGGCAGGGGGCCGAGACTGCGGTCATGCTGGACATAGAGCAGATCGCCAGGCCTGGCTCCGGTGCCCTGGCCCGATCCGGCGATGCGGATTTCACCCCAGCGCCGGATCCGGGCCGTGTCGATCGCCTGGATGGCAACGGCGGTCCAGAGCAGGTCGAGCGAGTGAAACCACTGATCGTAAACATCATAGCTGCCAGGGCTCATGATGCCGCGGCGCTGGCAGGGCAGGCCGTCGAGAATGTCGAATTCCACGGCAAAAGGCAGCTGTTCTTTTGCCGCGCGGCAAAGCCCGGGGGTCAGGGTCGCCGAGGTGCCCAGCACCCGCAAAGGCCTCTCATCCATTCTGCCCGCCTCCATCAACCGGGGTCAGATAGCCGACCTGGCGCGGCACCGGCAAAGCCGAGAGCACGCGCAGCCGCGCGAGGAGCAGCTTCTCGACCCGGCTCAGGTGGTTTTGCAGCAGGATCCGCGCCACCTCGCCGGTTCCCATGCGCAGATGATGCAGGATCTGCGCATAATCCTGCAGGCTGCTCAGATCGTCGACCATCGGGAAATGCTGGCGAAACAGCTGTGAAACGATGAGGGAAATCTGATTGCGCCGAATTGAGGTCAGCATGCGTTTATTGCGTAAACCGTCACTAAGATGGCGGAAAAGCGCAGTTTCCACTTCATTCACCCGTTCGGCACTGCAATCGGGGAACCGGGTGATCAGCTGGTCAACCCTTTGCGCCAGCTCTTCGAGAGCGGCCGGATCCATCGCCGGAGCCAGCCGCGCCAGCGCCTCCGGCTCGAGCAACCGGCGCATTTCCAGGGTCTCGCGCAGATCGCGGGCGGTCAGCTGCCCGACGATCCAGTGCGATTTATGATCCTTTTCGATCAGGCGCCGGTCGGTCAGCCGCCAGAGCACCTCACGCGCTACGGTGCGGCTGACATGATAATGATCACCAAGGGCTGCCTCCTGGATCCGCCAGGAGCCGAAGGGCATGCAGGCGGTGATTTCCTCGCGCACCTGGGCAAAGATCCGCTCCCAGCTGGGCGAGCGGTCAATCTCCTCGGCGCGGCCGCCGGGATGATCGGTCAGAATATCATGCAGCTCGCGGCTGCTGATGCGCACCGGCCCGGCCGTGCCGGTGATATAACCCTGGCCAAGGGCGGCGCGGATCAGGCCGGCCTCGGCCAGCAGGGCCAGCGCCCGGCGCACCGGGGCACGCGACACACCAAGATGCAGGGCGATGACAGCCTCTTTCAGCACCGTGCCGGGGCCGATTTCGCCGCGCAGGATCCGGTCCGCCAGCAGGTCGCGCACCGAGGCATAGAGGAAAGCCTGGGCCGGGGCTGCGGGCAGATCGGGCGGGGGGGGGAGCTGTATCGCCATAATAAATGTACTTTGAATACAAAGTTAGCAGAGTAAAGCCGAAGATCTCGCTATTTTGCGCGATCGAGCATGGATATGCGGAATTTATCAGACAGAATGCGACATTTTATAAGTCTAAATGTTTATTGCATCCTTGAAACACTTTGTTAGCCTGTTGTCAGAAGGTCCACTGCTTTCGCAGAATGAAGAGGCCCGGCCTCGGGAATCACCCGGTGACAGGGCCCAATAAACACAGGGAGAAAGACGATGACGACCACTGAGAAGAAGGCGGGCGACTTCAGCCGTCGCGGATTTCTGAAGGCCTCGGCCGGGGCGGCGGGGGCCGCTGCCGGAGCGGGGGTTCTTGGCACCCCGATGATCTGGGCCCAGACCATCAAGGACATCACGCTGAACCAGGTCGGCCCCTCTTATTCGGTGATTGCCGATATCTGCGAGAAGGCCTCGGCGGATCTGGGCTTTAAGATCATGCCGCAGACCGCGGACAGCACCTCGCTGATGGCAAAAGTGGTCAATCAGCCCGAAACTATCGATATTGCCGATCTCGAATTCTGGGCGATGCAGAAGGTCTGGCGCTCGGGCCAGCTGCAGCCGGTTGAGGTCGCAAAGATCGCGAAATGGAACGACATCACCCCGGTGATGAAGGACGGCAAGAATTTCGATGGCTCGCCCCAGTCGATGCAGGGCACCACGCCGGTGAAGGTGATGTATACCGGCGGGCCCGGGGATAAGGAATTTTCGGCGGCGCCGACCGAATATGCCACCACCATGCCGACGATCTTTAACGCAGATACGCTTGGCATCCGCCCTGATCTGATCGGCCGTCCGGTGGACAGCTGGGCCGAGCTGTTCAATCCGGAATTCCGCGGCAAGGTCGCGCTGATGAACATCCCGCAGATCGGCATCATGGATGCTGCTATGGCCATCGAGGCGCTTGGCGAGCGCACCTATGCCGATAAAGGCAATATGAGCAAAGAAGAGATCGATTTCACCATCGATCGGCTGATCGGCCTCAAGAAAGAGGGCCATTTCCGCGCCTTCTGGACCACCTTTGACGAAAGCGTCAACCTGATGGCCGGGGGGGAGGTGGTGATCCAGTCGATGTGGTCGCCGGCGGTCACCGCGGTGAAATCGCGCGGCACCGCCTGTATCTATCAGGGGATGAAAGAGGGCTATCGCGGCTGGGGCCTCGGTATGGGGCTCATGAGCCATCTGGAAGGTATCAGGCTTGAAGCCGCCTATGAATATCTGAACTGGTATCTCACCGGCTGGCAGGGTGCCTTTATCGCACGCCAGGGCTATTACTCCTCGGTTCCCTCGACGGCGAAAGAGAATATGACCGCCGATGAATGGGGCTACTGGTATGAGGGTAAGCCCGCGGTTGCCGATATTCTCGACCCCTATGGTGCGGTGATGGACAAGGCCGGTGCCAGCCGTGATGGCGGCTCGTTCGAGGCGCGGATCGGTAATATCGCCTGCTGGAACACCGTGATGGACGAAGAGCGCTATATGGTCAGCCGCTGGAATGAGTTTGTCTCGGCCTGATCGCGACAAAGGCTGATACGGGGCGCGGGCCCCATAACGGGCCTGCCAGCTTCTTCCCGCGCCGCGACCGGCGCGGGCCTTCTCTTCTGAGCTCTGAGGTTTCCCATGTCGCGCTCGTCGGGCCGGTCATCGCCGCTGACGCCCTATCTGCAGATTACACCGCTTGCTCTGATCATGCTGGCCATGGTGGGCATCCCGCTGATCACGGTTGTGCTGCTGAGTTTCTGGCAATCGGATGGTATTGCCATCTATCCTGAATTCACCCTGGCCAATTACGCCCAGGTGCTGACCTCTCCGGTCACGCTGACCTTGTTTCTGAACACGCTGAAATATGCCGCCATCACTCTGGTGGCGACGACGCTGATCGGCTTCACCTGTTCCTATTTCCTGGTGTTCTATGTCCGCAGTCTGAAATGGCAGATCGGGCTGTTTCTGCTCTGCACCATCCCGTTCTGGACCTCAAACGTGATCCGCATGGTCAGCTGGATCCCCTTCCTTGGACGTGAGGGGGTGTTCAATCAGATGCTGATCAATGCCGGGGTGATCGATGCGCCGCTCGACATGCTGCTCTATTCAGATTTCGCGGTGGTGCTGACCTATATCCACCTCTTCACTTTGTTCATGATTGTGCCGGTCTTCAACTCGATGGCCAAGATCAATCCCAGTCTGATTGAGGCGGCGCGCGATGCCGGGGCCAGCCCTTGGCAGATCCTCTGGACCGTGATCGTGCCTTTGTCACGCACCGGGATCGCGCTTGGCTCGATCTTTGTCGTCACCCTGGTGATGGGCGATTTCTTTGTCGTGCGGGTGATGAGCGGCGGACAGAGCGCCTCGGTGGTTTCAGCGATGAAGAACCAGATCGACCAGCTGTTTTACCCCGAGGCGGCCGCCATGGCGGTGCTGCTGATCGTTGTCGTGCTGCTGATGGTCTCGGCCATTCTGCGCATCGTCGACATCCGCTCGGAACTGGCAAAGTAGGGGGCGGGCATGTCACAGGCGACACAAAAACGCGGGCTGGCCTTCTATCTGCTGGCCGCATTCTTCGCGACTTTCGTTCTGTTCCTCTATGGCCCGATGCTGGTGATCTTCATCCTCAGCTTCCAGGGGCCGACCGGCGGGCTGACCTTCCCGATGCGCGGCGTCTCGACCCACTGGTTCCAGGATCTCTGGGGCGCGACCCGCTACGGCGATCTGGGCGGGGCTTTCAAACGCTCGATGCTGCTGGGGCTGATGTCGCTGACGGTGACCGGCGTGGTCTGCCTCTTTGCCGGCCTTGCCTTCCGCAGGCGCTTTTTCGGCGCGGGGCCGCTGTTCTATCTCGCCATCACCAGCCTCGTCGTGCCGGGGATCCTGCTTGGTCTTGGCATCAGCCAGCTGTTCCAGCTGCTTGGCTTCCGCCTGAACTGGTGGCTCTCGGGCCTTGGCGCGCATCTCAGCTGGACGTTGCCCTTTGGCCTCCTGATCATGTTCGCGGTGCTGAACCGCTTTGACAGTTCCTGGGAGGAGGCGGCGCGCGATGCCGGGGCCAGCCCCTGGCAGACCCTGCGCTGGGTGACGGTGCCGATCCTGTTCCCGGGCCTGATCGCGGTGGCTTTGTTTGGCTTTACCCTCTCTTACGATGAAATGCCGCGTTCGCTGCTCACTGTCGGCGGCAAGAATACCCTGCCGATTGAAATCTCCAACATGACCACAAACGTCACGACGCCTGCGCTTTACGCGATTGGCACCGTGACCTCGGTCATCAGCTTTGCCGTGATTGCGCTGGCCTTCCTCGGTATCGCTCTCATCCAGAAACGCCGTGCCCGCGCCAAGCGAGGAGCCTGATCTATGTCTGAAGCAAGCCGCATTGATATTCGCGGAGTGAGCAAACTCTACGGCCCGGTGAAGGCTGTGAATAATGTCGACCTGGTGATTGAGGGGGGCAGCTATTGCTGCATGATCGGCCCCTCGGGTTGTGGCAAGACCACGCTTCTGCGCATGATCGCCGGGCATGAGGAGCCCTCTTCCGGGGTGATCAGCATCGGCGGCCAGGATGTGACCCATGCCAGAACCGGCAATCGTGGCACGGCGCTGATGTTCCAGAATTATGCGCTTTTCCCGCATCTGTCGCTGACCGATAACGTCGCCTTCTCGCTGCGGGTCAAGGGAGAGGCCAGCGACAGCCGCCGCGCAAAAGCGCGCGAGATGCTGGAGCGGGTGCAGCTGGGCCATCTGGCCGACCGCCTGCCTTCTGAGCTTTCGGGCGGGCAGCAGCAAAGGGTCGCCCTCGCCCGGGCGCTGATCACCAATCCCAAAGTGCTGCTGCTCGATGAGCCGCTCTCGGCGCTGGATGAATTTTTGCGGCTGCGGATGCGGGTTGAGCTGAAGCGGCTGCAAAATGAGCTGGGCATCACCTTCATTCACGTCACCCATACCCAGCCCGAGGCGATTGCCCTCGCCGACCAGGTGGTGGTGATGGATCACGGGCTGATCGAACAGGCGGCCAGCCCGCGTGAGATCTATAACCATCCGCACAGCCCCTATGTGGCGCGCTTCATGGGCGGTCAGAACGTCATTTCGGGCCGGGTTGAAAGCACCTCGGGCGAGGCGGCGGTGGTGCTGGGCGCGGATGGGCACCGTCATGCGCTGAACGGCATTTCCGGTCAGAAACCTGGCGCCGAGGTCAAATTCTCGGTGCGGCGCGACCGGATTCAGGTGGTTGATCAGCCGGCGGCGATGAACGGGCTGACCGGCAAGGTGATCAATACCGAATATCAGGGCACTTTCGTCAAACTCGCCCTCGATACCGGCACGCGTGAGGAATTCATCATCTATCTGCCGGATGAAGCCTGGTTCGCCCGCCCGATTGAGGTGGGCCAGACCGTGCATGCGGCCTGGGATATGGCGGCGACGCATTACCTCAGGGGCAGCAATAATTCCGCGGGCATGCCGCTCGAAGACTGAGCAGCTGCCGGACCAACAGGAGAGTGAAAATGGCTAAGAAAATCTACTGCGCCTTCGGCACGGATATCGACTCGGTCGCGGGCTGGATCGGCTCATATGGCGGCGGCGACAGCCCCTCGGATATTCAGCGCGGCATCTTTGCGACCGAGGTCGGTATTCCGCGTCTGCTGCGTCTGTTCAAAAAATACGATCTGCAGACCAGCTTCTTCATCCCAGGTCATTCGCTGGAAACCTTCCCGAAGGAAATGCAGATGATCGTCGATGCCGGCCATGAGGTCGGCGCGCATGGCTATCTGCATGAAAACCCGATCGCCATGACACCGCAGCAGGAAGAAGATGTGCTGGTGAAGTCGATTGAGCTGATCGACAAACTGACCGGCAAGGCCCCGCGCGGCTATGTGGCGCCCTGGTGGGAAATGTCGAATTCGACCGCGGCTTTGCTGCAGAAATATAATTTCAGCTATGATCACAGCCAGGGCTACCGCGACTTCCAGCCCTTCTATGCCCGGGTCGGCGATGAGTGGAACACCATCGACTATACGAAACAGGCCAAAGACTGGATGCATCCGCTGAAGCACGGCAAAGAGATCGACCTCGTCGATATTGCCGCCAACTGGTATGTCGATGACCTGCCGCCGATGATGTTCATGAAGAAATCGCCGAATTCGCATGGCTTCGTGAATCCGCGCGATATCGAGGAAATGTGGCGCGATCAGTTTGACTGGGTCTACCGCGAGATGGATTACGCGGTCTTTGCCTTTACCATTCACCCCGATGTGGCGGGCCGCCCCCAGGTTCTGCTGATGCTCGAGCGGCTGATCGAATATATCAGCGGCCATGAGGGCGTCGAATGGGCGACGTTTGAGCAGATCACTGATGATTTCCGCAAGCGTTACCCCTTCGCCTCCGGCAAACGCCCGGAAGTGATCTGACCTCATGTGCTCGGCCTGCGGCTTTCCGGCAAAACCCGGCCACTGGACCGATGCCGGGGGGGCAACCCCCGGCGACCGGCTGCGCCTGCGCTTTATCCGGCTGGCCGCGGTCAATCGCCTGCTCGCGCCCTATGGGCTGAAAGCGCATGACGACGGGGTGACACCAGGTCTGCAGCTCTTCGCCCCCGGCGGGCAGCGTGAGCTGGTGGCGGATCTTGAGGCTTTGTGGCTGGCGGCGGCAGGCATGGCAGGCATGCCGATTGACCCTTTGTCCGAGCGCGCGCTGAACCATGGCTGAACCTGGCGAGGGCAGGCTGGGCCTGACCATTCTTGGCGGTTTTCTCGGCGCGGGCAAAAGCACCTGGGCCAGGCATCAGCTGCATGAGGGGCAGTTTGCCCGGCACCATCTGATCGTGAATGAAGCCGCCGGAACCCCGGTCGACAATCTGCTGCTTGGCGGGGCGGCCCGGCTTTCCGTCCTGGCGGGGGGCTGCGCCTGCTGCGAGGGGCTACCGGCGCTGATCAGCCTTTTACGCCATGTTTGTGACGAAAATACCGGGGCGGCGGGGCGGCAGATCGACGGCATACTTCTGGAAACCAGCGGTTTGGCCGATCCTGGCGCCATTGCCCGCGCCATTGCCGCAGATCCGGTGCTGGCGCGGCATCTGCGCATCACCACGACCCTGGTGCTGATTGATGCTCTGCATGGCCTCGCGCAGCTCTCTGCCGAGCCGCTGGCGCGGGCACAGGCTGAGGCGGCGGACAGGCTGATCCTGACGAAAGCAATGCGGGCAGAGCCAGGGGCGGCGGGCGATCTGCTGGCCACATTGCGCCTGCTGAACCCTGCGGCTGATATCAGCGGCGCAGAACTGGGCCTTGCCGTGGCTTTGCCAGAGCCCGGAACCGCCCGGCTTCTGGCCGGGCCTGAGCGCCAGGCGCCGATCCGGCCCTGGCGGCTGGATGTGGGCGCCGAGGGGGCCTGGGTTGCGCTCTCGACCTGGCTTTCGGCGCTGCTGGCGGCCAGGGGTGAGGATGTGGTGCGGGTCAAGGGGGTGGTTCGCACCCCGGCCGGGCGGCTTTTGCTGCAATCGGTGCGCCGGGTGGTGCAGCCCCCCGAAATTCTGCCCGAAACCGAGCTGGCCGGACCCGCCCCGGAAGAGGGGGTGATCGTGCTGATCGGCCGTAACTTTGATGCTGCGATGCTTGAACGCTCCTGGAGGCTGTTCGGGCCAGGCTGATCCATGCTTTCTCCGGGTTAAACCCCTGGAATAGATGATGACTTAGCGCCTAAAGCGCATCTGCGGCTGCCCTGGGAAACGCGGGACTGGCGGTAGGGTGACCTTGCGTCAGACCCGCGGCCAGGGCGGCTGCGCAATTCGGAACCTGGGGCGTAAAAAGACTGATTGCGTCGCAATTACTGCCATGAGTGACCGGGTTTGCCTTGATCCTGAAATGAACAGGGTCCACGATCAGCGGACCAGGATGACCCCTTTATGCCTGGATCCGGCCTTAAGATCCGGGCGTCTGACGTTATCCTGCCCTGACCCTAAGGCCCTGCTGTGCCGCAGGCAAAGGCGGTGACGCCTGCGGAGCAATTCATATCCGCCCCAGGGAGATCAGAATGAAGAAACATGTTTCAACCCTTGCGCTCACCGTCGGGCTGAGTTTCGGTGCTTCGGCTGCTTTCGCTGAATGTGGCGAGGTCAGCATCGTGGCGATGAACTGGCAGAGCGCGGAAGTGCTGGCGGCGCTGGACGCGCTGATCCTGAAAGAAGGCTATGGCTGTGATGCCAGCATCATTTCCGGCGATACCGTCCCCTCGATCACCTCGATGGTGGAAACCGGCAAGCCCGATGTTGCACCGGAAGGCTGGGTCGATCTGGTGCCGGAGGTGATCAGCCGCGGTATGGCAGAGGGTCGGCTGGTGAAAGGTGCGCTGGCGCTGGCTGACGGGGCGGTTCAGGGCTGGTGGATCCCGAAATATATCGCTGATGCCAATCCCGATATCAAAACCATCGATGATGCCCTGGCCCGTCCGGATCTGTTCCCCGATGCCGAGGACCCGTCGAAAGGGGCGGTTCACAATGGCCCGCAGGGCTGGGGTGGCACGCTGGTAACCGGCCAGTTCTACGTCGCATATGATGCCGAAGCTAAAGGCTTCAAGCTGATCGATACCGGTTCTGCGGCGGGGCTCGATGGCTCGATTGCACGGGCCTATGAGAATAAGCAGGGCTGGATGGGCTATTACTGGTCGCCGACCGCGCTGCTGGGCAAATATGAAATGGTCAAGCTTGACCATGGCGCGGAGTTCAATGCCGAAGCCTGGACCAGCTGCAATTCGAATGCCGAATGCGCCGATCCGCAAAAAAATGACTGGCCGGGTGATACGGTTCAGACCGTTATGACCTCGGCTTTCGCCGAGCGTGCTCCGGCAGAGGTGAAAGCCTATTTCGACACCCGCTCCTGGTCGAATGCCACGGTGAACAGCCTGATGGCCTGGATGACCGACAATCAGGCCACGGGTGAGGATGGCGCGCGTTATTTCCTTGAGAATAACCCGGAAATCTGGACGCCCTGGGTCACTCCGGAAGCTGCAGAAAAGATCAAAGCCGCGCTCTGAGCGCCCGATCTGAGCTCTGGTCCGGGGGTTCCCGGGCCGGAGTATCCCCAGCGGTCGCCAGGACCTGCCACTGCCAACCGGAGCATCTATGAGCTGGTTTACTGAATTTCCGCATCTGAGTGATGCGACCCTTCGTGATCTGCGAAAACTCGTGGACGAGAGCTTTCGCGAATTTACCCGTGCCTGGGGCGGTACTTTTGAGACCGTGTTCGAGCCACTGCGCCTGTTTCTGATCTGGTCCGAAAATCTGATGCTGAATACGCCCTGGCCCGTGGTGATCACGGTGATCGGGCTGATCTCCTGGTTCGCCAGCCGCAGCTGGCAGATTACCGCTTTTACCATCCTGACCCTGCTGCTGATCGGCTGGTTCGATATGTGGGATGACACGATGCGGACCGTGTCGATGATCTTTGTCTGTACCCTGGTGGCGATTGCGGTCGGGATACCAATTGGCATCCTTATGGCGCGCTCGAACCGGATGCAGGCCTTTGTCAATCCGATCCTCGATGTGATGCAGACCATGCCGAGTTTCGTCTATCTGATTCCGGTGGTGATGCTGCTTGGCATTGGCCGGGTGCCGGGGGTGATCGCGGTGGTGATCTATGCCATTCCGCCGATGATCCGCCTGACCAACCTGGGGATTCGTCTGGTGGATAAAGATGTGCTGGAGGCAGCAGATGCTTTCGGCTCCTCCTCCTGGCAGAAGCTGAAGAATGTGCAGATGCCGCTGGCGCTGCCGACCATCATGGCCGGCATCAACCAGACCATTATGATGGCGCTCGCCATGGTGGTGATTGCCTCGATGATCGGGGTGCAGGGCCTGGGGCAGCCGGTGCTGCGCGCGATCAATAACCAGTATTTCACCATGGGGATGCTGAACGGCCTCGCCATTGTCGGCATTGCCATCATCTTTGACCGCGTCAGCCAGGCCTATGGTCGCCGGTTGCAAAAGCACCTGGAGATCTCGCATGGCTGAGGGGATCGGAATCGAGATCCGCAATCTCTATAAAATCTTTGGTCCGGATGCGGCCCGGCTTGTCACCCAGGTGCAGCAGGGCATGACCAAAGCCGAGCTGAATGAAAGACATGCCCATGTGCTGGGCCTGCGCGACATCAGTATCTCGATGCCGGCCGGTGGCATTCAGGTGATTATGGGCCTGTCCGGTTCGGGAAAATCGACGCTGATCCGCCATATCAACCGGCTGATTGATCCCACCGCGGGCGAGGTGCTGGTCGGGGGCGAGGATGTGGTGAAAATGGCCCCCGAGGCTCTGCGCCAGTTCCGTCGCCATAAAACCGCGATGGTTTTCCAGAAATTCGCGCTGCTGCCGCATCGCAATGTACTGGAAAACACCGTCTATGGCCTCGAGGTTCAGGGCGTTTCCCGCGCGAAACAGGTTGAAGCGGCGATGACCTGGATCGAGCGGGTCGGGCTGAAAGGCTATGAGACTAAATATCCGAACCAGCTGTCGGGCGGGATGCAGCAGCGCGTCGGCCTGGCGCGGGCGCTGACCAATGATGCACCGATCCTGCTGATGGATGAGGCTTTCTCGGCGCTCGATCCGCTGATCCGCGTCGATATGCAGACCATCCTGCTGGATCTGCAGAAAGACATCCGCAAGACCATTGTTTTCATCACCCATGACCTGGATGAGGCGCTGCGTCTTGGCGATCAGATCGCCATTCTGCGCGACGGCTGCATGGTGCAGCAGGGCAGCGGCCAGGAGATCGTGCTGAAGCCGGCCGATAGCTATATTGAAAGCTTTGTCGAGCATGTGAACCGCGGCAAGGTGCTGCGGCTGGGCTCGGTGATGGAGCCTGGCGGAAGCGAGCCTGACCTGCCGCAACTCTCGGATCAGCTGCTGCTGGCCGATGCCGCCAGGGCGATGATGCACAGCGGTGCAGCGCGTTTCGCAGTGACCAATGCCGCCGGACAGCCGGTCGGGCAGATCTCTGTGGCGCAGGTCAATCAGGCACTTTACGGCTGACAGAGCTGCTGATGCAGACTGAAAAACGCCCGGAGCGACTGCTCCGGGCGTTTTGCTCTGCTCTGCCTCCAGGCCGTCAGCCCTCGGGATGCAGCCGGTTCCAGCGCAGCGATGACCAGAAAGAAATTCCGATCAGAATTGCACCGCCGAGGCCGGTGATGACTTCAGGGATATGCACCAGGGCCTGAAGATACATGATGACCGAAAGGATCATGATCGCCCAGAACGCGCCATGTTCAAGGAAACGGTATTCGGCCAGCGTACCTTTCTCGACCAGCATGATGGTCATCGAGCGCACATACATCGCGCCGATGCCAAGGCCGATGGCGATGATGAACAGGTTCTGCGACAGGGCAAAAGCACCGATCACCCCGTCAAACGAGAAGCTGGCATCGAGCACTTCCAGATAGAGGAAGGCGCCGACGCCGCCCTTGGCCGCGCCCTCCAGCATCTGCTGGCTGCGGTCGAGGATACCACCCAGAACCTCGACCAGCAGGAAGGTCAGCAGGCCCCAGATCGCGGAATGGAAGAAGGTATTCGCGGCAACCGGCCCCAGCTCCGGATCGGTGCTGTTCTGAATGATATGCGAGAAGATCAGCATGATGACCAGCACAACGGCGATTTCGATGCCTTTCACGGTCGAATAGGCCGCGGCTTTCGATTCGATCCAGCGGATCCAGTGCACGTCTTTTTCATGGTCGAAGAAGAAGCTCAGGCCGACCATCATCAGGAAGGTGCCGCCGAAAGCGGCGATCGGCAGATGCGCCTCATTCATGATGCGGCTGTATTCTTCCGGCTGGCTGGCGGCCATGACAATGGCGCTCCAGGGGCCGACATTGGCCGCGATCACCACGATCAGCAGCGGGAAGACGATCCGCATGCCGAAGACGGCGATAATGATGCCCCAGGTCAGAAAGCGATGCTGCCATTCCGGCGTCATATCTTTCAGCTTATTGGCATTCACGATGGCATTGTCGAAAGACAGTGAAATCTCCAGCACTGCCAGAACGCAGACAATGAAGAAAATCGAGGCAGTGCCGCCTGCGGTGCCGGTGGTTTCCCAGCCGAGCCAGAGGCCGAGTGCGAGGCCGAGCGCGGTAACAATAAACGCGGCGGTAAAGTAGGAGAGTACGGAGCGTTCGGAAGGGGCTGACATTGCCGCTTTCATCCTGTGCTGTGAAAGACAGGGAACAATTAGCGCGCTGGCCGCTGTGCGGCCAGAGGAGATTCGATCCGCGACGGGTTACGGGCGCTGTCCTGACGTAAAGTCCTGCCTGCGCGCTGCTCAGATCCGTCCGCTGCTGACCAGGGCCGTTGCAATATCCCGGCCCTCGTCCGCAGGCTTCAGAGCAAAGCCGTTCCAGTGTAGCCCCCAGGCTGTGCCGCCGGTCCGGGGAAAACAGTAAAAAAACCCCCGGCGCAGCAGAGCGCAGGGGGCTGGTTCTGCCGGAACATCCTGAACCCGGGTCAGGCCTGCAGCTGATGCAGCGCTTCGGGCTCACCGGCGGCAACCGGGCTGGTGTTGCGCTGGCTGAGCAGACCCCAGAGGAAGCCATTGGTCACCGATTGCACGCCGAGCGACGAGAGCACAGCCACCAGAGCGGCCGAACGGGTGATCGCTCCGGGCTCCAGTGCCCCGAAGCCGGCAAAGGCCCAGAAACCGACCGAGATCAGCGTGGCGACAAAGGCGAGGAACAGGAAGGCGGCCCCGGTCTGGCAGGCGCTTTCGACACTGATACGGCGGCGCAAGGCCTCAAACTGCGGGCTGGTGGGCAAAAGGCCCGACCGTACCGCAAACAGCCTGGCCAGGCCATGACAGCAGATCAGCTGGAAGCCGGTCATCAGGAAGGCCGCGGCAAAGATCAGCGCCCCGGTGTCGAGCGTCAGCCCACCCAGTGTCAGCGGGCCGAACATCAGCGGCAGGAACAGCGCCGCGCCGAGTCCAAGCAGGCTGAGGCCCGGGTAAAGAAACAGGCTGAAGGGGGCGAAGGTCAGCAGCAGCTTCAGATGGCGCCAGCCATCATGCCAGGTGCGCAGATGCGGCTTACGCGAGCGGCCGTCCGGTTGCAGCGTGGTTGGCACTTCGACGATTTTCAGACCGCAAAGCGCCGCGCGGATCACCATCTCGGGGCAGAATTCCAGCTGCTCAGTGATCAGGTTCAGCTCGATGATGGCCTCGCGGGAAAAACCGCGCAGGCCGCATTGAAAATCGCCGACGGGCGCGCCGTAAAGCGTGCGGCCGATGAAGGACAGCACTGGATTGCCGAGATATTTGTGCAAAAAGGGCATGGCCCCGGGCGCAATCCCGCCGCGGAAGCGGTTGCCCATCACGAGATCAGCGCCTTTGCGCAACTCATCGATAAAGGCATCGAGGCGCGAAAAATCATAGCTGTCATCGCTGTCACCCATGATGACAAAGCGGCCCCTGGCGGCAGCGATGCCGGTCGAAAGGGCGATGCCATTGCCGCGCCGCGGCGCAAGCACCACCCTTGCCCCCAGCCGCTCGGCAATCTCGCGGCTGCCATCGGTCGAGCCATTGTCCGAGATCAGAACCTCGCCATCGATGCCGCTGCGCTGCAGGAAATTCTGCGCTTTGGTGATGCAGGCCTCCAGGGTTTCAGCTTCATTCAGGCAGGGCATGAGAATGGTCAGTTCGGTCATAGCGGCTCCGGCGATACTGGCGCAGAGCAGATGCTCCGGGCAAATGGCGGGGCAGGGAAAATGTCCTGCTGTTCTCGCCATCAGGCCTGTGGAATGTGCCCAAATCTGGGCCGCTTCTCGACGCATCCAGGGTATTCTCAGCCCGCTGCCTCGCCATAGAACCACCAGGGTCACAAAGCTGACTGTTTCTGATTTCATAGCCAAGCAACATTTGCGCTCCATTATATTTGTCGCTGGAAACAAAGAATGCTGAAGCTTCCGACCGCGCGTCCGACCATTGGCATGATCTGTCTGATCGCGATCGCCATTGTGCTGCTGAACGCTGTAACGGGCTATTTCACCGTCGGTGAGACGATGCGCGAGGCCGATAATGACGATCTGATGCGCCTCGTCGCGGTACGCGACTGGCTGGGGGGGCAGGGCTGGTTTGATTATCAGCAATATCGTCTGCTGCCGCCCGAGGGTGTGGCAATGCACTGGTCGCGCTATATTGATCTGGGGATAGCGGCGCTGCTGGTGCCGGGCAGCTGGCTTCTGGGCCAGGCAGGCGGCGAGGCGCTGGCGCTGGTCTTCTGGCCGGGCCTGCTGGCGGTGATCATGGTCCTGGTCACTGGCTATGGTGCGGGGCGTATCCTCGGCCTGGCCGGCGCGGCGGGCGCGCTGATTTTCGCCATGACCTGGGGGAAGCTGATCGGAGAGTTTTCGCCGGGGCGGATCGATCACCATAATGTTCAGCTGCTGCTGTCCTCGGCGGTGCTGTACCTGACCCTCATGCCAGAGCGGCGCGGCTTTAACGGCATGCTTGCCGGAACTCTCTCGGCCCTCTCTATGGCTGTTGGTCTGGAGATGCTGCCGTTTCTTTTGCTGCTGCATGGCCTCGCGGCTTTGCGTTTTGCTTTCGGACTGCAGGGCAGCGGGCGGTTTCTGTTCAGCTTCGGCCTCTCCCAGGTCATTGCCGCGCCGCTGTTTCTGGCCGGTCAGGTGCCGGTGCAGACCTGGGGAATGCGATATTGCGATGTGCTGGCGTTGCCGCTCCTGTCACTGATTGCCATTGGAGCGCTGGCATCGGTTTTGCCCGTGCTGGCCGGATCCTTTCTGCGCTCTGCTCCGGCGCGTCTGGCGCTGATGCTGGCCCTGGGGATTGTGGGTCTCTGGCTGGCCAGCCCGATGCTCCTGCCCTGCCTCGCCGGGCCCTATGCTGATGTCACTCCCGAAGCGCGGCACATTATCGATACGGTGATTTCCGAGGCGCGCAGCATTCCCGATCTGCTGATCAACCGCCCGCTGGTGGTGCTGAGCATCATGCTTCCTGCCCTCGCCGTGGCCGGGCTGGGGGCCGGATATGCTGTCGCTTTCCGGCAGCGCCTGACGGGGCTGCAGTGTGAAGCGCTGATCTTCGCCCTGATCCTTTCCTGCACCGGCTTTGTCTTTGCGCTGGGCCAGATCCGCGCCATCAACATTGCGGTGCCGGCCCTGCCGCTGCTGGCCGGATTTACCGGCTGGGGCTTTTTGCAGCACCGGGCCGGCTCGGTCTGGCGCGCGCCGATGGCGCTGGTGATCTTGCTGACCCTGCCGCCGTTTGTCGATCTGATGGGGCCAAAGCTGCGGCTCTGGATCTCGGGTCCGTCAGGCAGCTGGTCGGGCCAGAGCGCTGCCTGCCGGGATGTGGATTCGATGGCACAGATTGCGGCGCTGCCGCCTGGAACCATCGTGTTCAGCAATATGAATCTTGGTGCGGCGATTCTGGCCTATACCTCGCAAAGCGCCACTTCGGCTCCCTATCACCGCAGCAGCGATGCTTTCTGGAATGGCTATGGCGCGCTGGGCAGTGCTGAGGCCTTGCAGAAAGCGCTGGAAAAATCGGGGGCGACAGTGCTTGCACTTTGCACCAAATCGCCGATGGAGGCGCGACAGGACTGGCTGCAGCAGCTTCATGGCGGGGTGGTGCCGGACTGGCTGACCGCGCTGCCCGCTGCAGCCGGGGATCTGTCGCTCTATCAGGTGAACCATGCCGCCCTGCCGGGCGCCGGGCGGCAAGAGGACAGACCATGACCCGCTTACAGCTTGTGGCCGCCCATCCATTGCCGCGGTTTTTGTGTGTAGGCGGGGCCCTGGCGGCGATTTATGCCTTTCTGACCGCGCTTGCGACCAGCTGTCTCGACATGCCCCGGCCCCTGATTGCGGCTCTGGTCTGGCTGGGGCTGATCGGGCCGGGCTACTGGTGCCAGCACCGGTTCAGTTTTCGCAGTGCCCGGGCCCATCGCTTTGGCATCTGGCTCTACGCGGGCTGCCAGCTCGCGGGTATGGGCATTGCCGCGCTTCTGGCCTGGCGCTTTGCGCAGGGAAGGTTCTGGCCCGATCTGCTGCTGTTTCTGACGGCCTCGGCGCTATCGGCTCTGCTGAGCTATCTGGTCACCCGCCTGATGATTTTCCCGAAATCCCGGCAGTAAGCCGCTTTCTGGCAGCGGGCCGCGGGAAACAGCAGGCGAGGAGGGGCTCTGCCAGCGGCGGAACTTGTTAAAACGCGATTTTTGCCTAAGCTTCTGCCTTAGCCCCCGATGCGTGGCGGGGCCCCTGGCATTTGCTATTAAAGGGCTTTCAATGACGCAGGCGCAAATGATCTATCCGGTTATCCTTTGTGGCGGATCGGGCACAAGGCTCTGGCCGCTGTCGCGCAAAAGCTATCCCAAGCAATTCGCGCTGAAAGTGAATGGCGAGAGCCTGTTTCAGGCCTCGGCCCGCAGATTTTCCGAACCGCCGCCGGGGCTGCAGTTCGCCGCGCCGACGGTCGTGACCGGCAATGATTTCCGGTTCATCGTCACCGAACAGCTGCTCGCGGCGGGGGTCGAGCCCGGGCCGGTGCTGATCGAGCCCGCGCCGCGCAATACCGCCCCGGCGATCCTGGCCGCCGCCCTGTTTTTATGCGAGCGCGACCCGGATGCGGTGCTGCTGGTGGCGCCTTCGGATCATGTGATCCCGGATGCGGCGGCCTTCGGCCAGGCCATTGCCCGCGGCCTGCCCGCCCTGGCCGAAGCCAGGCTGGTGACCTTTGGCATTCAGCCTGACCGGCCGGAAACCGGCTATGGCTATCTTGAGCTGGAGCGCGCCAGCCCGGACGGCGCGCCGGTGGCGCTGCGTGCCTTTGTGGAAAAGCCAGATGCTGAGCGCGCCGCCCGGATGCTGGAGCAGGGCGGATTTCTGTGGAATGCCGGGATCTTCCTGTTCCGCGCCGCCGATCTGATTGCTGCCTGCCAGCAGCATTGCCCGGCCCTGCTGCCGCCGGTTGAGGCCGCGATCAACCAGGGCGCGCCGGATCTTGGTTTCTTCCGCCTCGCCTCGGGGCCCTGGAGCCAGGCCGAAGATATTTCGGTCGATTATGCGGTGATGGAGCGCGCGCCCAATCTGACGGTGGTGCCCTATCAGGGCGGCTGGTCGGATCTGGGCGGCTGGGATGCGGTCTGGCGCGAAAGTGGCCCTGACCGTGACGGGGTGGTGACCTCGGATCATGCTACGGCGATTGATTGCCGCAATAGCCTTTTGCGCTCAGAGGCGCCGGGCCAGGAGCTGGTGGGCATCGGGCTGGAGAATATCATCGCCATCGCCATGCCCGATGCGGTGCTGATCGCGGACCGGGACCGGGCGCAGGATGTGAAACTGGCGGTCAGCAGTCTCAAAAGCCGCGACATCGCCCAGGCCGAAACCCTGCCGCGCGATTTCCGGCCCTGGGGCTGGTATGAAAGCCTGGTGGTTGGACAGCGCTTCCAGGTGAAGCGCATCCATGTCCATCCCGGCGCGGCTTTGTCACTGCAGTCGCATCACCATCGCTCGGAACACTGGATCGTGGTCAGCGGCACGGCAAAGGTCACGGTGGATGGCGTGGTGAAACTCGTGACAGAAAATGAATCGGTTTATATCCCGCTCGGGGCGGTGCACCGGATGGAAAACCCCGGCAAGGTGGCCATGGTGCTGATCGAGGTGCAGACCGGGGCCTATCTGGGCGAGGATGACATCATTCGTTATGAAGATGTCTATGCGCGCGGCCAGGGGGCCCGGGGGTGATGGGGGCAAAAGGCTGATATGGCACCGAAATTTGGCACGAGCGGTTTGCGCGGCCTGGTCAGTGAGCTGACGCCGGATCTGGTGGCGGATTACATCCGGGCCTTCATTGCCGCCTGTCCGATGGGAAACGGGCTTTATCTTGGCCGGGATCTTCGCGCCTCTTCGCCGGGTCTGGCGCAGGTGGTTGCAGAGGCGGCGCGGGGCGAGGGTATCGCCGTCACCGATTGCGGTGCGGTGCCGACCCCGGCACTGGCGCTGGTGGCGATGCAGGCGGGGGCGGCGGCGGTGATGGTCACCGGCAGCCATATTCCGGCTGATCGCAACGGGCTGAAATTTTACCGACCGGATGGTGAAATCACCAAGCGGGATGAGGCTGCGATCCTCGAGCATCTGGGGCGTAACGGGGCGGGGAAATCTGCCCTCTTGCAGCCCGGGCCGGATACAGGGGGTGCCTGGCTCGAGCGCGCTGCCCGGGGCTGGGGGGCGGATGCCCTCAGCGGGATGAAGGTCGGCCTCTGGAGCCATTCGGCGGTCAGCCGCGATCTGCTGCTGCAGGGCCTCGCGGGTCTGGGGGCCGAAACGGTCGAACTCGGCCGCTCAGAAACCTTCGTTCCGGTCGATACCGAGGCCGTGCCGGATCATGTTTGCGCCGCTTTCCGCAGCTGGGCGGCGGAACACGGGCTTGATGCGATTGTCTCGACCGATGGCGATGGTGACCGGCCCTTGCTGGCGGATGCCCAGGGCCGCCTTGTGCCGGGCGATGTGCTGGGTCAGATCACCGCCCGGGCGCTGCAGGCCCAACATGTGGTGACCACGGTCAGCGCCAATAGTGGCGTGGCCGCGCCGGGGCGGTTTGCCACAGTAACCCGTACCAAAATCGGCTCGCCCTATGTCATTGCTGCTATGGCAGAGGCGGGGGCGGCAAAAGTTGTCGGATATGAGCCGAATGGTGGCTTCCTGCTTGGTTTCACCGCCAGAGGCCCGGCCGGAGAGATTGCCCCGCTCGCCACGCGCGACTCGCTTTTGCCCCTGATCGCGGTCCTGGCCGAGGCAAAGCGGGCGGGCAGTGTCGCGGCGTGTGTCGCCGCGGAACCGGCCTGTTTCACGGCGACTGACCGGCTGGAAGACATCCCGGCCGCGCGGTCTCAGGCCTTCCTGGAGACGCTTTCGGCCAGCCCGCAGGATTTTCTGGGCAGCCTTGGCGAAGAGCTGCAGGCTACAGACCGCATGGATGGTCTGCGCCTGTCGCTGCATTCAGGCCGGGTTCTGCATCTGCGTCCCTCGGGCAATGCGCCCGAGTTTCGCCTTTATACCGAGGCCGAAAGCCCGGCCATGGCCGGGGATCTGCTGCGCCGCGCCCGCTCGCGCGTGGCGGCGCGGTTGCGCTGAAAGATCAGCGCGCGCCCCAGGTATCTGAGAGGCGATAGCCTTCCGGCCAGGGATCGGAGGGGTCGAGCATGTGCTGATGAATGCCGGTGATCCAGCCGCGCCCGGAAATCTCGGGCCGGATCGCCGCTGTTCCCTCCAGATCCAGCGTGCCGAGGATACGGCCACGGAATTCCGAACCGATCAGCGAGACGGCGGTCAGATGATCGGCCTCGGACATCTGACCGCGTGCATGCAGCACCGCCATCCGCGCCGAAAGCGCGGTGCCGGTGGGCGAGCGGTCAACCTTGCCCGGGCGAATCGCGACCGCAGCCCCGGCCCGCAGCTCATTGCCCTGGCGCTGCAGCTCACCGGCAAAGAGGGTGAAGGAATAATGCTTCCAGTCCGGATTGGTCGGATGGCGGAAGCCGAGCTGCTCGGTGCCGGCATCCGAGAGTCTCACCCCCAGTTTCGCAATGTCATGCGCCTCATCCGGGGTCAAAGCAAAGCCCAGCTTTTTCGCATCAACCATAACAAAACTATCGCCGCCCCAGGCGGTGTCGACCGTCACACTGCCCAGACCCTCAACCTCAATCACCGCATTGAGGCGTTCGGCGAAAGAGGGCAGGTTTTCGACGAAGATCCGCTCGGCCTTGCCGTTGCGGCATTCCGCGCGCACCTGGACCAGACCGCCCGGCGCCTCCAGCACCATGCGGGTTTCCGGCTCGACCATCGGGATAATGCCGCTGTCGAGCAGCACGGTCGAGACGCAGATCGAATTGGAACCCGACATCATCGGCGTGTCCTCGGGCTCCATGATGATCCAGGCAGCATCGGCGCGCGGATCTTTCGGCGGCACCAGCAGGTTCACATGGCGAAACACCCCGCCGCGCGGCTCATTCAGCACGAAATTGCGCAGGCTCTGGTCCTGATGGATCCATTGCGACTGGGCTTTGATCGTATCGCCCGGCGGCGGACGCACGCCACCGACGATGACATCGCCGACTTCGCCTTCGGCATGGGCCGAGATCACATGAATGGTTTTGCTTGAGCGCATGGTCAGATCATCCAGGAGGGCAGGGTCTTGGGGGCCTGGCCGGTTGTCGCAGCGCGGGCACAGGTGGCGAGGCTGTCAAAGCGGATCTGCCGCCCTGAAAGGCCAGGCCCGTAATGGGCATATTTGCCGGAATTGGTCAGCAGCGTCCTTGTGGCGCTGGGGAAGACCGGTTCCGAGATCGAGCACCAGCACAGATCCGGCAGAACCTGCACACCCGAGGCTTCGAGCCGTGCCAGAATGCCGTTCCGGGTGATGTCAGAAATGACATTGCGCCCGGCGGTGATGATGGTCGGAATCGTCACTGTTGCGGCGGAAAGCGCCTCGGCAAAGGCACTGCATTCCTCGACCCCGGCATGGGGAGAGCCGATGGCGACCAGGCTGATATCCTCGCCGCCCTGGTTCAGATCGGCCCAGGCGGCGGCGAAATCGGCTTTGGTCAGGGTGAGGTGATCGGCATCTTCAGCGATCAGATGCGCCTCGGGGGTGATATTTTCAACATGTAGCATCGGGCTGGCCGAAGTGGTGCCAAATGCGGCACAAAGCGCCTGAAGCTGGCGCTCAGAGGCCGCGCTTAAACCGCGGATCAGCGGGATGCGGTCGGGCGAGGCGCGGCCTGCAAGCCAGCCCAGCAAAGGCCAGAACAGATCATCCGCGCCGGGGATCGCCGCCAGGTTGATAATGCGCTGCGCCTTGCGGTTCTCTTCGAGATAGACCCCCGACAAGGGCGCGCGTCCGGTCAGCGCAATGCAGAGATCGAGGAAATCGGGATGTTTCGCGCTGCGCGCACCCAGCACCGAATTGGCATAGATCACGGCATTGGATTCCGCCCAGCCGATATTCTCGCCCTCGCCCGGCCGGTCCTCCAGCAGATAGGGCGAGCAGGTGAAGGTGTTCTGGCAGCCCATCCGCAGATAGGCATCGGCCAGTCTTGCCGCGGGGCCGCCAAATTGCGGCGGTGTGCCCTGGCTCTGCCAGTTCTGCCGGTCGACGGAAATCGCGTTCATTGTGCTGGGCACGCGCACTTTCGCGCCCATATCCGCCATGGTCTCGGCAAAGGTCAGATTGGCCGGGCTGGCATAGATGCAGCCGTCAATATGCACCCGGGTCACGTCGATCAGCCGGGTCGCGCCCTGTTCCGCCGCCATTTTAAGGATCATCCGCATGGCGAGCGCCACGGCCTCGCCATCGCGGCCGGCAAGCATGGCCTGATCCTCAGGGCTCAGCTCCGGCGCGGGCGCGCAGTCAGGCGAGAGCGGCAGCGTCACTCCCGGGGCCTCGATGGCGCCGGGGGTGACGGCGATCTCACGGCAGGAGGCGAGTTGCAGCCGCTCAGCTTCGCTCACGCGCAGCACCGGCAGGCCCTTGCCGAACATTTCGCCCGCGATCAGCGCGCCAAGGGTGACCACATCCTCGGGCTGCGAAAAAATCACCGCCGCCGGGGCCTTGCCGTTCAGCGCCATGTCGAGCAGCACGCCCGATCCGGTGCAGGAGCCGCGGGTGCCGGGCATGACCAGCACCCGCCCGGCCAGGCTCTGCCCGTGCCAGGGGTGATGCGCATCGATCACCCGGCCCGAGGCGGGATCAACCCCGCCCCAGAAGCTGATCGGCTCATCCGTGGCGAGCACCTCTCCCGCCGCTTCGCCGCTCAGAATGAACCGCGCCTGCATCATTTCACCACAAAACCATGTGCATAGGGATCGCGGCTGTCGATATAGATCGTGTTGATCCCGGTCTGCCGCGCCCAGCCGCCGATCGAGGGGATGATGGCCGATTTGCCCGGCACTGCATCCGAGCTGGCCTCAACCCGGCCCTTGAAGATCGAGCCGATAATCGATTCATGCCAGAATTCATCGCCGACCTGCAGTTTGCCTTTGGCGGCCAGCTGTGCCATCCGCGCCGAGGTGCCGGTGCCACAGGGGCTGCGATCGATGGCTTTATCGCCATAGAACACGGCATTGCGGCCATGTGCGCCCTCAACCGTCGGCTGACCGGTCCACAGGATATGGCTCAGCCCGTTGATCCGCGCGTCACCCGGATGGATGAATTCATATTTCTCGTTCAGCGCTTTGCGCAGTTTCGGCGAGAAGCCGATCAGCTCACCGGCGGTGAAATCGGCCATATCGCGGAAATTCTTCTGCGGCTCGACAATGGCGTAGAAATTGCCGCCATAGGCCACATCCACCACGATCTCACCCAGGCCCTCAACCTCGGCCGTCAGCCCCTCGGCATAGAGGAAGCCCGGCACATTGGTCAGGCGGACCTCCTCGACGAAGCGACCCTCCTGGCGATAGGTGACATCGACGCGGCCTGCGGGCGCATCGACGGCAATTTTGCCGGGCTCACGCGGCTGGATCAGCCCGTTCTCAATGCCCATGGTGATGGTGCCGATCAGCCCGTGCCCGCACATCGGCAGACAGCCCGAGGTCTCGATGAACAGCACCGCCACATCGCAGTCGGGGCGGGTCGGCGGATAGAGGATCGAGCCCGACATCATGTCATGGCC
Organism: Pseudogemmobacter faecipullorum; assembly: GCF_020539525.1. Taxonomy (GTDB): domain Bacteria; phylum Pseudomonadota; class Alphaproteobacteria; order Rhodobacterales; family Rhodobacteraceae; genus Pseudogemmobacter; species Pseudogemmobacter faecipullorum. The sequence goes on from NZ_JACDXX010000004.1 coordinate 88,243, forward strand.
GCGCGGCTCAAACATCAGCCCGGTGCGGATCCAGTCGAAATCGCGCAGAAAATGCGCCCGGCGCTCCAGCATATCCTGGCCCGCAAGGCGCGGGCCGCCGCCCGAGACAAGACGCACGGGATTGCCGCAGGTATGGCCGTCCAGACAAGAGAAAGTGTGATTGCTCATTGGTTTAACACTCAGAAGCGTTGCGGCGAGAAGGGCGAGAGATCGATTTGCGGGTCGCGGTCCTGGATCAGATCGCTGACGAGGCGGGCGGTGCCTGCCGATTGGGTCAGGCCCAGATGGCCATGGCCAAAAGCATAGACCACGCGGTGGCTGCTGCGGGCATGGCCGATGGCGGGCAGGCTGTCGGGCAGCGAGGGGCGAAAGCCCATCCATTGCGTGCCGCCCTGATCCTTAAGGCACGGCAAAAAGGCTTTGGCTTTTTTCAGCATCGCTTCCGAGCGTCTGAAATTCGCCGGGCGTTTCAGGCCGCCCAGCTCAACCGCGCCACCGACGCGGATCCCGGTCGACAGGCGGGAGATGACAAAGCCATGGCCACCAAAGGTGATCTGGGTCTTCAGATCAAAGGCATCGGGGGGCAAAGTGGTATTATAGCCGCGCTCGGTTTCCAGCGGGATTTTATCGCCGAGGCTGCGGGCGATCTGATGCGAGAAAGCGCCTGCCGCCAGCACGACTTTGTCGGCCCGCCAGCTGGCACTGGCATGGCCCAGCAGTTTGACGCCGTCGCTGAGATGTTCCAGCGCGGTGACCTCGCCGCGCTCGATCCGCCCGCCTTTTGCGCGGAAACGATCGGCCAGCGCGAGGGTGTAGAGCTTCGGATCGGCGATCGAATACCAGCCCGGGGTAAAGGTGCCATGGCTGAAGCGCGGCGCGAGGCCAGGCTGCAGCGTGGCCATTTCCGCCGCATCCATATGCCGGAAGTCGATGCCATGCTCTGCGCGGGCCTGCCAGCCGGGCAGGCTGGCCTCCAGCTCGGCCTTTGATTCATAGACCTGCAGGTTACCCTTCTTTTCCAACATCCCGAGGGTGCCGGTTTCGGTCAGGAAAGGCTCCAGCGCCGCTTTGGAATAATCCATCAGCGCGGTCTGGGCGAGGGTTGACTGGCGGACCCGGGCGGGCGAGCAGGCGCGCCAGAAGCGGAACATCCAGGGCGCGATCTGCAAGGCATATCCCGGCGGCACCGACAAAGGTCCCAGCGGATCCAGCAGCCATTTCGGCGCTTTCTTCAGGATGCCGGGCGAGGCCAGCGGCAGGATATCGGTAAAGGCAAAGGCCCCGGCATTGCCGGCACTTGCCCCGGCAGCCGGGCCTTCACGGTCCAGCACCAGCACATCAAAGCCCCGGCCCTGCAAAGAGAGGGCGGTGGAGAGACCCACCACACCGGCTCCGATGACGATCACATCGGCATTCAGCTGCATTTTATCTTTGCCTTCAGTGCGTGGCGGCCAGGAATTTCTGCAGCTCGGGGTCTTTCGGGGCACCGAACAAGGCTTCCGGCGGGGCGATTTCTGCCATCACCCCTTTGTGGAAGAAGGCCACCCGGTCCGAGACCTCGCGCGCGAATTTCATCTCATGGGTGACGCAGATCATCGTCATCCCCTCCGAGGCCAGCATGCGAAGCGTGTCGAGCACCTCGCCCACCAGCTGCGGATCCAGCGCCGAGGTGACCTCGTCAAACAGCATATAGGTCGGGTTCATCGCCAGCGCGCGGGCAATGGCCATACGCTGCTGCTGCCCGCCGGAAAGCCGGGTCGGATAGACATCGAGCTTTTCGCCAAGGCCCACATGTTTGAGCTGCTTTTCAGCCTCGGCAGCCGCTTCGGCTTTCGAGCGTTTCAGCACCTTTTGCTGCGCCAGCATCACATTCTGCTGCACGGTCAGATGCGGGAAGGCATTCCACTGCTGGAACACGATGCCGATCTTCTGGCGCAGGCTGTTGAGATTGGTCGATCTGGCGTGAACCTCGGTGCCATCGACCAGGATCCTGCCGCTGTCGATCGGCTCCAGCCCGTTGATACAGGTCAGCAGCGTCGATTTCCCCGAGCCCGAGCCGCCGATAATGGTCAGCACTTCGCCTTTGGGAACGGTGAGGTTGATCCCTTTGAGAACTTCCAGCGGGCCGAAAGATTTGCGGACGTTTTCGATCTCAATCATTGGACCACCGTTTTTCCAGATAGCCGCCGAAACGGGCAATGGGGAAGGAGATAAGGAAGTAGAACAGCCCGCAGATGATCAGCAGGAACAAAGGCTCCTGCAGGCGGGTGATCAGGGTCTGGGTGTTTTTCAGCAGTTCCGGCACCTGGACGATATAGACCAGCGCCGAATCCTTCATCACGCCAAGCGCGAGGCCGATCCAGGAGGGCAGCGCCACCCGGGTCGCCAGAGGCATGACGATATTCCACATGTCCTGGCCCCAGCTCATGCCGAGCGAGCGCGAGGCGCGGCGCAGGTTTGCCGGCACCGCCTCAATGCCGCCCCTGACGATCTCGCAGCAATAGGCCGCAGTGTAGAGCGCCAGCACGCCGCAGGCGACGGTAAAGCCCGACACTTTTATCTTCAGGACGGCGGTGATGAAAGCATTGGCCAGAACCAGCTGGATCAGCAGCGGAATCGAGCGGAAGATGTCGAGGAAGAAGGTCAGCGGCGCCGACCAGATGGCGCCCAGCTGATAGCGGACCACCCCGAAGATAATCCCCAGAATGGTGCCGATCCCCACGGCAATCGCGGTGACCAGCAGTGTCATTCCGGCGCCGCGGGCGAGGAACAGCAGATCATTGGTGGTGAGTGCAGTTTCAAACATCGCAGGCCCCCTCAGTAACGGAACAGACGGGACGCCACGAGGCGCGCCGAGAGGGTGATGGCTTTGGTGATGACATAGAAGATCACGGCGGCGATGGCGAAAAGCTCAAACGTGCGGAAGCTGATCGAGTTCAGATGGCTGGTGACGCCAAAGAGGTCGGTGGTCATGGCGACGACCGCGCCAAGCGAGGTCATCAGAATGGCCCAGACCATCTGATTGGTCATCGGCAGGAAGGCGATGCGCAGCATCTGTGGCATCACCACATGGCCGAAGGCCTGGCCGGCGGACATGCCCAGCGAACGGGCGGCGCGGGTCTGGGTCTCGGGAATGGCTTTCAGCGCGCCGCGGAAGTTCTCAGCCAGATAGCCGGCATTGTTGAAGGCAATACCAAACAGCAGCGAGAAATAGGGCGAGATATGGATGCCAAAGCCGCCAAGACCGAAATGGACCATATAAATCTGGAACAGAGCAGGGGTGTTGCGGGCGATTTCGACCCAGGAGGTCGCTATCGCTGCCAGCAGCTTGTTTCCTGACAGGCGGAACACGGTCAGGATGATGGCAATGCCGATGCCGATCGCCATCGACAAAAGCGCGATCTGAATGGTGACCAGGGCGCCTTCAAGCATCTGCGGAAGCGATGCGAGGGCCTGATTCCACCGGAAATTATAATTGAACATTACCGCCTCACTTCTCGGAACGGAGAAGCGGCGCGGGGAATTCCGGTCCCCGCGCCGCCCGTAAAGCGGAGATCAGCGATAGACGCCGGGGATGGTCAGATTGGCCGGCTCACCCTCGCCAACCCATTTGGTGTAGAGTTCGGCGTAACGGCCGGTGCGGACCTGCTGGTTGATGAAAAGGTTCATGAAGTTCAGCAGGCCATATTCTTCCCGCAGGGTGACGAGAGCCACATAATCGGGAACCATATCTGCCTTGGCGACGATCGAAATGCCGGGGAAATTGCCGGTTTTCACGTTGGCCTGGGCGACTTCCATGGTCGAGACAGTGGCGTCGAGCTGGCCCTGCGACAGAGCAAGGAAGACGTCAGCCTGGTTCTGATAGGGACGGAACTCGCCTGCACCCCATTCCTTGACCTTGCCTTCCAGCCAGATCGCCTCATAGGTGCCGGCGGTGGCGCCGACCACTTTGCCCTTCATGCCGGCTTCGTCGGTGATACCCGACTTTTCGCCAACCACGACGGCATTTTCGAAGGCGTAATAGGGCATGGTCATGCCGACGGTTTTGGCGCGCTCCAGCGTGTCGGAGGTCGAGCCGACCACGACATCAACCGCGCCCGACATCAGCGAGGGGATGCGCTCAGGGAAAGCGGTTTCCACGATTTCAGCGGTGACGCCCAGAGCGGCTGCGAGATCGTTGCAGTAATCCACGTCAAAGCCGACGGGGTTATTATCGGCATCGCGCGAGCCCATCGGCGGGAAATCGAGAACCACTGCGCAACGCAGGGTGCCCGCACCGATGATGTCGTCAAGCTTGTCTGCCGCCGCCGGACCGGCAATGGCCGTTGCAGCCGTCAGCCCGAAGGCAAGAACTTTCGATTTCATGTATACTCTCCCTGAAGTTTGTTTTGGTCGATTCAGTCCATTGCAGTATCGGGTCTCGCGTGGCTGGACGCAAATTAAAAATACAATTAGTATACAACAGTCCCGAAACTGGGGTCGATAAAAGGCATATTGACTGCAACATAAGGCATATCGGGCGAACTTCCTGCTATTTTTCCGATTTAATCAGGGAAGACGGCGGGAATTCCCTGGCTGGCAGGCGAATAGCCTGCCAGTTCTTGGTGTTTTCCGGCGAAAAGTTCGCCAAGCCGCCTCAAAAGGGCGAATCGGCCCGAAAGGGGACAAAAGGCAGCAGGGTTCTCCGCTGCTTTCCCCGTCTATTACTGAAATTCTGCAGGGGCGCCCGGCGATGCTTTTGGCGACCTGAAACTGCGCAGAGGGAGAAGATTATGTCCGTCACCAGGGTCACAACGGAAGCGCTGCAGCAGCAGATCGAGGCGATTTTCGCCGCTGCCGGTTTCAATGCCGCACAGGGCGGCGCGATGGCGCGGGTGCTGACTGCGGGCGAGCGCGACCATTGCAAATCGCATGGCATTTACCGCATCGAGGGCACTTTGCGCACCGCCATGGCGGGCAAGGTGAATGTCAGCGCCGAGCCGGTGGTCGCGCCCGATGATGGCAGCGCTCTGGTGCGCGCCGATGCAAAGGGCGGTTTCGCCAATGCGGCCTTTGAACTGGCGCTGCCCGCGCTGGTGGAAAAAGCCCGGCGCCTCGGCATGGCGGCGCTGGTGATCAATGACTGCACCCATCTGGCCGCGCTCTGGCCCGAGGTCGAGGCGATCACCGCCCATGGTCTGGCCGCGATGGTGATGTGCCCGAGCTATGCGACCGTCGCCCCGACCGGCGGCACGAAACCCTTCCTTGGCACCAATCCCTTCGCCTTTGGCTGGCCGCGCCAGGACAGCGATCCCTATGTCTTCGACTTTGCCACTTCGGTGGCGGCGCGGGGCGAGGTTGAGCTGCATCGCCGCGCCGGCAAGCAGCTGCCCGAAGGCTGGGCGCTGGATGCAGAAGGCAATCCGACCACCGATCCCGAAGCCGCGCTGCAAGGCGCGATGCTGCCCTTCGGGGGGCATAAAGGCTCGGCCATCTCGACGATGATCGAGCTGATGGCGGCGATTATGATCGGCGATATGACCAGCCCGGAAGTGCTGGATTATCTCGGCACGACCACCCTGGCGCCCAGACATGGCGAGCTGATCCTCGCCTTCTCGCCCGAGGCCTTTGCCCGCGGCCGCGCCGGTGATCCCTTTGCCCGGGCCGAGGCGCTGTTTGAGGCGATTATTGGCCAGGGCGCGCGTCTGCCCTCGCAGCGCCGGTTCAGGGCCCGGGCGGAATCGGCCGCCGAAGGCATCAGCCTGACCGAATCCGAAACCGCTCAGCTGGAGCGCTTCCTGACCCAGGGCTTTGCTGCGCTGTGAACCGAACTGCGGCTGGCCTGATCCCGTTTCAGGCCAGCTCCGTGAAACGAAAAGACCCTGCATGTAAATGCAGGGTCGCTCCGGTGAAGCCGTGCTGACAGGGAGGGAGTGTCAGGCCAGATAGGGCTTCACGCCATCCTGTTTCGACCATTCGCCATACCAGGTGTCGAACAAAGCCAGCTGGGCCTCGATGAAGCCGGCCTGCGAGGGCGAGAGCTTGTCGTCTTCGTTGAAATGCAGCGCGTATTCTGCATTCCCCTTCAGCACCATCATATGCTTGAAATACAGCACCAGATCCGGGCCGCCATCGACGCGGGCCAGTTCAAACAGCGCCTCATCCAGCTCTTTGCCCAGGCGGCGGGCCGCCACATCGCCTTTGGCAGCGGCTTTGCACAGATTGCCGAGGGTGATCAGCTCACGCGGCAGGACGCAGCCGATGCCGGTGATCGCGCCGACAGCGCCCGCATTCACATAGCCATGGAAGACCGAGGTATCGATACCGATCATCAGGGTCACATTATCTGCGGCCGAGGTGATATGCTCTGCCGCATAGGTCATGGCATTATTGCCGCCGAATTCCTTGAAGCCGATCAGATTCGGATGCTCGGCGCGCAGGGCGAAGAACAGATCTGCCTTGGTTTCAAAGCCATAATAGGGGCTGTTATAGATCACGGCCGGCAGCGAGGGGGCTGCGGCGAGGATCGCTTTGAAGTGGTTTTTCTGGGCTGCCGGCACCGAGGCGCGCGACAAAAGGCGCGGAATGACCATCAGGCCATGGGCACCGACCTTTTCGGCGTGACGGGCCAGCGCGACCGAGGCTGCGGTATTGACCGCGCCGGTGCCGACAATGACGCGGATCCCGGCCTGAACCAGGCGCTCAACGCCTTCCATGCGCTCGGCATCGGTCAGCAGGGGCCAGTCACCCATCGAGCCGCAATAGACCACCGCGGACATGCCATAGCCGATCAGCTCTTTGGCCTTGGCAACGAGCGCATCAAAATCCGGGCTGCGGTCAGCTTTGCAGGGCGTCATCAGCGCGGGGATCGTGCCGGTGAAGATATCGCTCATTGAGAGGCTCCTCCTGTAGGGCAGGTGATATCTGCCCGAATCCTAAATCTCTGAGCTGATCATAGGATCTGTATTTTATTTGTCGACAAGAAAAATGCGAATAAAATAAAACCCGCCGGTCAGGCGGGTTCAGGGCTTGGCAGCGGGGCCGAACCTGGGCCGGATCAGATATCAATATCCTGACGCCGGTCGCGGGTGATCGCGGCCTGGATCTGGCTGACGATCTGATTGGCATGCTGGCGCGCAATCCGGTCGGCGGCCTCAATATCGCGTGCGGCGACAGCGGCGACGATGGCTTCGTGTTCATCGAACCAGATCTGCGGATAATCGCCGGTGCCGCTGCCGTAATAATATAGCCGCAGGATACGGCGGCCCTCATCCAGCAGCCGCCCGAACAGGGCGAGATAATAGCGGTTCCGCCCCGCTTCGGCGATGGCATAGTGGAACTCGCGATTGGCCGCGACAAGGCCAATCTCATCCCCGTCCTTCACGGCCAGCTCATAGGCTTTCTGATACTGGCGGATGGCCACCAGATCCTCGGGCTGATGATATTCAGCGGCGAGGCGGGTGGTGACGCGATACATCAGCGTCAGCGCGTCAAAGAAAGTGTGCAGATTGGGGAAGTCGATATTCGACACCATGGTCGAACGGTTCGGCAGGGTATCGATCAGCCCCTCAGCCGCCAGCCGCACCAGCGCCTCGCGGATCGGAGTGCGCGACATGCCAAAGCGCTCGGCCAGCTGGTTTTCGTCGACGATCGCCCCAGGCGGCAGTTCCAGATCCAGAATCTGGTCACGCAGTAATTCGTAAACCATTCTGACGCCGGAACCGCGTTTGCGGTCAGTAGCGGCAGGATTCGCACTGGAACTCATGGCTGATCCCTTCTTGTCGACAAAAGGAATACTTCATGGATATCCTGTGATCAACTGCTGGCGCGGCCCCTATGGGCAGCTGAGACATTATGCCAGGGCTTTGGCGCGCTGCGGTGCCTGGCGGCGGATCAGCCCAGCGGGACGAGGCGGCCCTCAATCTGCAGCAGAACCGGTGCACCTTCGCAGAGCCGCGGGCCGCCCATCGCATCGACCTGCAGCTCGAGGCCGGAACAATCCACCCAATAGGTCACATCATGGCCGCGAAACTCGACGCTGGTAATACGGCCATTGGCCTCGGCTTCCGGGGCGGGGGTGAGGCGGATCATCTCGGGGCGCAGCGACAGCTGCACCTCTCCCTCGGCCGGGCGCGCAAGTGGCAGCGCCCCGAGCGGGGTCTGGCACAGATCGCCCCGGGCCGCGCCTTTCAGCAGATTGGTGCGACCAAGAAAGCCTGCCACAAAGGCGTTCACCGGCCGGTCATAGACCTCGGCAGCGGTGCCGATCTGCTGCAGCACACCGCCCTGCATCACCGCGATCCGGTCGGCAAAGCTCATCGCTTCTTCCTGGTCATGGGTGACCAGCAGGATACCGATGCCGGTGGATTTGAGCAGGCGGCGGATCTCGCGGCGGGTCTGGGCGCGCAGGGCGGCATCGAGGTTGGAAAACGGCTCATCAAGCAGGATCAGCCCCGGCTCGGCGGCGAAGCTGCGGGCCAGGGCCACGCGCTGCTGCTGACCGCCGGAAAGCTCATCGGGGTAGCGGTCGGCATAATCCTGCAATCCGACCAGTTCCAGCCAGTGCCCGAGCCAGCGTGCCGAAGCGGCCCGCGCACCGAACATGACATTCTCCCCCACGGTCATATGCGGGAACAGCGCATAATCCTGAAACACCATGCCGATGCCGCGCTTCTCGGGCGCAACCCGGGTGATGTCGCGGCCCGAGAGCAGGATCCTGCCCTCATCCGGGATCTGAAATCCGGCAATCATCCGCAGGCTGGTGGTCTTGCCGCAGCCCGAGGGGCCGATCAGCGCCAGGATTTCGCCGGGGGCAATCTCAAAGCTGAGATTGCTGACCGCCGGGCGCGGGCTGCCGGGAAACTGCCGGGTCAGATGGCGGATCGAGAGGAGCGGCTGGTCAGTCATGGCACTCACTTAACGCGGCGCGGCGCGACGCTGGCTGTCGCGCGGGCTGCGGCCTTCATATTTCAGGATCAGCCCGACAAAGAGGGCGGAAAACAGGATGATCGTCAAAGCGAAAGGCGCGGCCTCGGCCATCATCCCCTCCACCGTGCGGGCAAAGACGCTGGTCGAAAGGCTGCGCCAGCCGGTCGGGGCCAGCAGCCAGGCGATCGGCAGCTCTTTTACCGTGGCAATGAACACCAGCAGCCCGGCGGCAATCATCGGTGATCTGAGCTGCGGCAGCGTCACCTGGGTGAAAGCGCGGCCCGGGGAGGAGCCGAGCGCGCGGGCCGCCTCCTCCTGCTTCGGTCCCAGCTGCAGCAGCGCGAGGCGCAGTGGGCCGAGGGCAAGGGCAAGGAAGCTCATCACCCAGGCGAAGATCAGCAGGGCATAGCTCTGATAGAGCGCCGGAAAGGTGCCGAGCGAAAAGACCACCATCGCCAGACCAAAGGCGAGCGGCGGGGTGGCATAGCCAAGCCAGGCCAGCCGGTCGATCAGCGCCGCCAGCGGCCCGGGCCAGCGGGTGGTCAGCAGCACCACCGGCAAAGCCAGCAGGGTGGCGCAAACGGCCACCACCGCCCCGGCCAGCGCCGAGGAGAGCATGGCCTCTCCGAGAGCCCGCCAGTCCATTTCGGGCAAGCCGCGCGCCATCCAGTGTCCGAGCACCAGCAGCGGCAGGCCGAGCGCGGCGAAACTGACCAGGGTGATCGCGGCCCGGGCCAGCCAGACCCTGCGGCCAAGCGGCAGCAGCAGCGGCAGTCGCGGGCTGCCGGTGCCGGTCCGGGCAAAGCGGCGGTTGCGGCTCAGCGCGCTCTGCGCCAGCAGCGCGGCCACGGTGATCGCCAGCAGCATCAGCGACAGCCAGGCCGCATAGCTGCGGTCAAAGGCGCCGCTGTACTGGGTGTAGATGGCGTAAGAGAAAACCTCATAGCGCATCAGGGCAATCGCGCCGAAATCGCCGATGACATAAAGGCCGGTGATCAGCCAGCTGGCCAGCAGCGCGGGCCAGAGCTGGGGCAATGTGATCTGGCGAAAGATCTGCCAGGGAGAGCGGCCAAGGCTGAGCGCGGTTTCTTCCTGGCCCGGGTCAATGCCGAGGAAGGCCGCCCGCAGATTGAGGAAAATATAGGGGAAAGTGTAAAGCGCCAGCGACAGAGCCGCGCCCCAGAGCCCGTGCAGCGGCGGCAGGCTGAGACCGAACCATTGCCGCATAAAGCCGTAATAGCCCGAAAGGCCGAGCAGGGCATAGGCCATCACATAGCCGGGCACCGCCAGCGGCAGGGCCATCAGGAAGGTGACCAGTTTTTTGTGGCGCAGATCGCTGCGGGTCACCAGCCAGGCCATGGGCAGAGCAATGGCCGTGCCAATCGCCAGCACCAGCGCCACCAGCTTCAGCGTGTTGAGCAGCAGCCAGAAATTGCGGGCGCGGAAGACGATTTCCAGGATGCCCGCGCCATCAGCCTCAAAGGCGCGCAACAGCAGATAGGCGGCGGGCAGACAGGTGCCGATCCCGACGATCAGCGCCGGCAGCACAAGAAGGAGCGGAGGGCGGGGCCTGCGCCCCGCCCTCCGCTGAGAGCCATGATGATCGCTCTGGACTGTCACCGGATCAGCTCAGAGCAGGCCGACATCACGCAGCAGCGCCAGCGTGCCCTCCAGATCGCCGATCTGGTTCACATCCACCTGCGGGCTGATCTCGCTGACGGTTTCCATCGATTCCAGCGTTGCATGCGGAATAACGCCTGCGGTCACCGGATATTCATTGCCCTGCAGGGTGATGAACTGCTGCGCCGCCGGCGAGAGCAGGTAATCGAGGAATTTCTGCGCCGCCTCTTTATTCTCCGAGGCCCCGACGATGCCAGCCCCGGCGACCAGCACCAGATTGCCGATATCGCCCTTTTCGAAATGGCTCTGCGCCACCGGGAAGGCCTCATCCTTGGCGATATAGCGGCCAAGATAGTAGTTGTTCACCAGGCCGAAATCGACTTCGCCATTGGCAATGGCCTCGATCTGGGTGCCGTTGTTTTTGTAAACTTTCGCATCATTGGCGATCATGGCTTCCAGCCAGGCTTTGGCAGCATCATCGCCATGCACCAGACGGAAAGCGGTGACGAAGGCCTGGAAAGAGCCATTGGTCGGCGCCCAGGCCACCCGGCCTTTATATTTCGCATCGGTAAGATCGGTCAGCTTTTCCGGCAGATCGGCTTCGGCCACGCGCTCGGTCGAATAGGCCATAACCCGGGTCCGGCCCGAAGTGGCCACCCATTTGTTCGAGGGGGTGCGGAACACTTCCAGCACCTGGCCATTCACTTCGGCGGGCAGTTCGGCAAAGACGCCGGCCAGAGCGCCAAGTGCGCCCGCATCCTGGGCCCAGAACACATCGGCCGGGGATTTATCGCCCTCTTCCAGCAGCAGGGTCGCCAGTTCAGACGTGCCGGCATAGCGCACTTCGGCCTCGATACCGGTGGCGGCCTCAAACTGGGCAATCAGCGGCGCGACCAGGGCTTCGCCGCGCCCCGAGTAAATCGTCAGCACCTCGGCGCTGGCGGTGGTGCTGAGGCCGAGTGCAAGCGTCAGCCCGGCAAGCAGTGTGGTTTTCATTCCTCTGTCCTCTCAGCTGGCCCGAAACCGGGACCGGTCACTCCTGGTGCGGGCCTCTCCGGGGGAGGGGGACCGCAGAACTGTCAGGCGTGGCTCCGTCTGGCGTGGCAGTAACACCCGGGGGCGCAGAGACCGGCTGCGGAGAGAGCCTTTTCCGGCTGCGGGCGCGCCCCGCAAACCGGTCTTCCCCTGAGAGGATCGGGGCAATTCTGCGAAGATATTCCGCTTCGGCAAAATTACCTGAGTAAATCCATTCAGGTCTGCAGGCGGCATAAGGAAAATTCCTGACTGATGCTATCAGCCTGGGACCTTTGCGTAAACAGATCAGACTAAAGTCCGATGGGGGTCCGGGAAGAGCTTACTCCGGCCGGCCGCCGTTCTCGCCGCGCAGAAACAGCGCGGCTTCGGTGCGGTTGCGCAGCTTCAGTTTCTGCAGGATGCGCGTCATATGATGTTTGACGGTCTTTTCCTGCATCTTGGCCTCGCGCGCGATTTCCTTGTTGGACCAGCCACTTGCCACCAGCTGCAGAACCTCACCCTCGCGCGGGGTCAGTTGCTGCAGCATTTTTGCGGCATCGTTCAGGGTCTGAGAGGGCGGTGCCGGCTCTGCCGGAGCACTGGCCGAGGCGCTGAGAATACGGGCGGCCAGCGCGGGTGCGACATAGGATTCACCTCGCAGAATGCCGCGCAGGGCTTCGATCAGGGCCGGGCTGCCGATGCCTTTGACGATATAGCCCGCCGCACCGGCGCGCAGGCTGTCCATCAGATCCTCGCGCTGCTCGGAAGCGGTCAGAATCACTACCCGCAGCGCGGGCCAGCGCTCGCGCAGCGCCGTCAGCGCCGCCAGCCCGCCCCCGGGCATGGAAAGGTCGAGCAGCACCAGATCCGGGGCGGCAGAGGCAGCCAGCGCCAGCGCGGTTTCGGCCGAAGCGCCCTCGCCACAGATCGTGAACCCGCCGGCCTCGCTCAGCGTTGCGGCGAGGCCACGGCGAAAGATCGGGTGGTCGTCAATGATCAGAAGGCGGCTCATCGGGGCGGATCTCGCTTTGCTCGGTGCTGCCGTTCAGCCAGAGCGAAAGAAGCGTGCCCTGGCCCGGCGCCGTCTGCAGTATAAACCGCCCCTGCAGCGCCGCCACCCTTTCGCGCAGCCCGGAGAGGCCGAGGCCGGGGCCAGGCTGACTGGCGGCAAAGCCTGGCCCGTTATCGCGGATCTCGGCCAGCAGTCCGGTGCCCTCGTTTTTCAGGCTGAGCTGAACCTTCGCGCCCGCCGCATGACGGGCGGCATTGGCCAGGCCTTCCTGGACAAAACGATAGAGGCAGTTCTTTGCCTCCAGATCCAGCGCGGGCAGATCAGAGCTGCAGTCTGTCTCAATTTTTTGCCCGCTGCGCGCCTGCTGCGCCTCGGCAAGGCGTCCGGCGATACTGGCGGGGGTCCAGCGGTGCAGCTCGGGCAGAGCCATGCCCTGGCAGAGCTGGCGCAGCTCGGTCAGGGCCTCCTCCAGGGCGGCCTGAACCTGGTTTTCATCGCCGGGCTGGCCGTGGCGCAAAGCAGCATAGGCCAGCAGCTGGGCCGGGCCGTCATGGATATCTGCTGAAAGACGGCGCAGCATCCGCTCATTCAGCCCTGCCAGCCGGGCATTGGCCTGCCGGACCGAATCTGACAGGCGCGCATTCTCAGAAACAGTCTCTGATAAGGCTGAAATCTTCTCGCGCAGCGCCTGTCTCTGGCCGGCAATGATCCGGTCACCACGGGCGACCACCCCATAGATCAAAGCCCCCATGACCAGGGTTGCGGCTGCGACCAGCAGCCAGCTGCGCAGCCGGACAAGGTGCAGTTCTTCCAGCAAAGGGGCAGCGCGGGAATAAAACTCAGCGACACCGATCACCTGGCCGGTGCTGGCCGAACGGATCGGGCTATAGACCTCAAGCACCGGGGTCAGGGCCTCGCCGGTGCCACCAATGGCCTGGGGCGGAACCTGGCGCAGCTCGGCATAGACCCGGCCCCCCATCGCGGTCTGAAACCGCGGATTTTCCGGGTTGATCCGGCCCTCGAGACCGCTGCGGGTGCTGAAAGTGACCTGACCTTCGGGATCCCAGAGTTTGAAGGCCAGCACTTCAAGGCCAAGGGCGCCCTGGTTCAGGAGTTGGTTCAGTTCGGCCCGCGCCTCGCTGGCCTCAGCCTTGTAAATGGCGGGATCCTGGATTGCGGGGGTCAGGGTCGCATCGACATAAAGCGCGGTCACGGCCCCGGCATTGGTGGTGACGATGCGCTCGATCGTGTGAATCATCCACCAGCCGGTGCCCGCCATGCCGCAGATCAGTACGAAGCCGGTGGCCAGCAGCAGGCGGAGCCGCAGGTTAAAGCCGGAACGCTCAGGTCCTGGCCCGCTCACGTTTCGCCGCCTGCGACGGCGAAGGCGGCGTGGCCAGCGGCAAGGGCAATCACCAGATGGCCCCAGGGCTGCTGCCAGGGGCTGTGGCGGGTCGTGTTCTTTGGCACTGTCAGCGCGGCGCAAAACCGCCTGCCGTCGCGCTGCGCCGCAAGCCCGGCCCCGTTGACCGTAAGCCAGAGGTCAGTATCGGCGGCGCTGCCGCTGATGCGGATCATATCCTCCTGGTCATTCAGCGCCTCAATCGTAACCGAGAGCGTGACGGGCACGGCCTCCGGCCCTGGCTTTGTCACCGGCGGCAGCGGCAGATCCGGCGTGCGGGGGGCGGTTGCGGTGAAGGGGCTGATGCGTTCAAAAGCTGCGGCAAGCGCCAGCAATGCGCTGTCCTGCCAGGCCCGCCCGGCGAAGGTCAGCCCGCCTGGCATGCCGATATCCTCCATGATGCCCATCGGCAGGGTGACGGTCGGAATGCCGAGATGGCGGATCGTCAGATTGCCATTCGCCACCCAGGTGCCGTTGCGCCAGGCCAGATCGGCGCTGGCCGGATTCACATCGGCATCGGCCGGGCCGACATCTGCGACAGCAGGGAAGAGCACTGCATCCAGCCCCAATGCGTCCATCCAGGCCTCAAAATCCAGCTTTCTGGTATGTTCGAGACCTTTCAGACCTGCTTCCAGCTGAGGGATGGCCCGAAAATCGGTGATCGGATGATCCCGCATCCATTGCGGATAGAGCGCGATCCGGTCGTCAAAGCCGGTATAGCGATCCTGCAGCGCCGCCGCAGGACGGGGGAAAATCTGCGTACCATCGACATCCGCCAGCCGGTTCAGCGCCGGATTATTATTCGCGGCAAGGAAATCATCCCAGGCCCAGGCCGAAAGATCGGTGATCTCGCGCTGCAGATATCCGGCGGGGACCAGCCCGCGCGTGGCAATATCCGGCGCGCCAGGGCGATCACCCTCATAATTGCTGACCACCGGAAAATCGGTAACGACGACCTCCGCCCCTGCCGCCTCCAGCGCTGTCCTGGCTTTTTGCCAGAGCGCCAGCATCGCGGCGCGGGTTTCGATCCTCTGCCCGGTCGGCCCGCCAATCCCCGGCGATGCGGCGGTTCCGGCGAGGGGATCTGCATTGATATACATCGCCGGAATGCCAAAGCGTTTGCCCTGGAGCGAGGCCCCTGCCAGCGCGGGATATGAGGGCGGGCGGATCTTGGAGGGCGGGGGGATCGCGATCCAGGGCTGGGAGCGCCAGAAATCACCGCGCGTCTCGGGATCATCGGCGACGATCACCTCCAGCAGCGCCAGCATATCGGCCATATTGCGGCTATGCGGCACGACGACATCCATCGTCGGTACCAGCGGCCAGTTGCCCCGGACCGAAATTACCCCGCGTGACGGCGTATAGGCGCAAAGCCCGTTATTGGCGGCAGGGGCGCGGCCCGAGGACCAGGTTTCCTCACCAAGGCCAAAGGCGGCAAAGCTGGCAGCGGTTGCCGTGCCCGAGCCATTCGATGAGCCCGAGCCGAAAGCGGCGGTCAGGTAATCTGCATTCCAGGGGCTTTCGGCCCGGCCATAAAGGCCGCGCTGCATACCGCCATTGGCCATGGGGGGCATATTGGTCAGGCCGATCAGCACTGCCCCGCCGGCGCGCAGCCGGGCAATGGCAAAGGCATCCTCCTGCGCGATCAGATCACGGAAGGCGGGGGATCCGGCTGCGACACTCAGCCCGCGCACTTTATAGCTGTTCTTGGCGGTATAGGGGATGCCGTCGAGCGGCCCGAGCAGCCGCCCTTCGGCCCGGCGCTGGTCAGAGGCGCGCGCCTCGTCAAACAGTGCCGGATTGAGCACCGGCACCGCGTTGAGGCGAATGCCGTGCCGGTCGAAATGCGCAATGCGGTTCAGATAGGCTGCAGTCAGGGCGACCGAGGTGATCTCTCCGGCCGCCAGCGCCGCCTGAAGGTCTGCGATCCGGGCGGCGGTCAGCTTCATTTCCGGGCGCATGGCTGATGCTGGGTGATGCAATGCACGCCACCGCCACGGGCGAAAATCTCGCGCGCGTCTACGGTGACGACCCGACGGCCTGGATAGGCGGCGCCGAGAATGTCGGCGGCGCGGGCATCGGCTTTCGCCTCACCAAAACCGCAGGCAATGACGCCGCCATTCACCACCAGATGGTTGATATAGCTCCAGTCGTTAAAGCCGCCCTGATCATGGATCGCTTCGGGCGCCGGAACCGGGATCAGCTCAAGCCTGCGGCCTTTGGCATCGGTTTCAGTCTCTAATATGGCCCGGATACGCGCCATGACCGCATGGTCAGGGTGTCCCGCATTCGGCTGATCATGGATCAGCACCCTGCCAGGGCTGGCGAAAGTGGCGACGATATCGACATGGCCACGGGTGCCAAAGCTGTCGTAATCGCGGGTCAGGCCCTGGGGCAGCCAGATCACCTTTTTCGCGCCGAGTGTGCGGGCAAATTCGGCCTCGATCCGGGCCTTATCGGCCAGGGGGTTGCGGTCGGGATCGAGCTGCACGGTTTCGGTGGCAAAGACTGTGCCATCGCCATCGGTATGAATGCCGCCGCCCTCATTCACCAGCAGCGACGAGACCACCGGCACCCCGGCGATCCCGGCGATGAAGCGGGCCAGCCCCCGGTCATTCTGCCATTCCGCCGGATCCGGCGCGCCCCAGGCGTTAAAGATCCAGTCGACGGCGGCAAGGCTGCCATCACCGGCCTGAACAAAGGTCGGACCGGAATCACGGGTCCAGAAATGCTCGATCGGGCGTTCGATCACCTCGATGCCCGAGCCGAGCATGTTTTTCGCCCGGGAGATTTCGGTCGGATCGGCGATCATGGTGACCGGCTCAAATTCGGCCACGGCATGGGCGACAGCCGTCCAGGCCTGATAGCCCGCCTCGCGCGCGGCGCTGCTCTCGCCAAGCGTGGCGCTTTCGCGCGGGAAAGCCATCCAGACCCGATCCTGTGGCGCAGTCTCGGGGGGCATATACCAGGACATCGGGCGCTCTCCATGCCGATTTGATTTGATCAAACCATGGCAGAAGCCCGGGCAGAGGCAATCCCTGATCTGCGGGCCCCCGGCGCTGTCTGCTCAGCCCTGCAGCGCCGCCTCAACCGCCAGGGCGAGCGAGAGCAGGCGCCCGTCGCCCTGACGCTGGCCGACCAGCTGCAATCCCACCGGCAGGCCATCGGCAAAGCCGGCGGGCAGGCTGATCGCCGGGCAGGGGGCAAAGAGGTTAAAGGGCGAGGTCATATCGAGGCCGTGATAACGCCCCTCCGGGCCGGTCAGATCGTGAAGCGCATCGCTGTCAGTGGCGGGGGGCGCCGGTTTGGCGCAGCTCGGGCAGAGCAGCACATCATAGCGGTTCAGCACATCGGCCAGCGGGTGCCAGAAGCGGCTGCGCTCCTCTTCAAGCTGTTTGTAGCGGATCGCGCCCATATCGCGCGCGCTTTCCATCAGCGCGACCAGGTGCGGATCCATCTGATCGCGGTGATCGCGCAGCGCATCCCCCCAGGCGGCGGCCAGGGTTACCCCCCAGATCTCGCCCCAGAGATCATTGATGCGCCGGGTCCAGGGCAGGGTGAGTTCCTCGACCAGGGCGCCCGCTTCGCGCAGCTTTGCGGCTGCCTCATCGAGCCGCGCCCTCACGCCCGGATGCAGCGCATAATAGCCAAGATCGGGCGAGTATGCGATGCGTTTGCCCCTGAGGCCGGCCCGCTCCATGCACAGCGGTTCGGGCCGGGTCTGCGATAGGATATCGGCATTATCCGGCCCCTCGCTGACCTGCAGAAACAGCATTGCCTCGGCGACGCTGCCGGCCAGCGGGCCAAAATGCGAAATATCGTCGAAACAGCCAGGCAGGATATCCATCGGGATCCGCCCGAGCGATGGCTTCAGCCCCACCACGCCGCAAAGCGCCGCCGGAATGCGCACCGAGCCGCCCATATCCGTGCCCTCGGCCAGCGGCACGCAATGGCTGGCCACCGCGACCGCCGCCCCGCCGGAGGATCCGCCAGGGCTGCGGCTGGCATCATGCGGATTGCGGGTCACACCGTAGCGCGGGCTTTGGGTAAAGCCGGAATAGGCAAATTCCGGCGTCGTGGTCTTGCCGATGATGATGGCCCCGGCCGCCCTGAGCCGCGCTATGATCACCGGATCCCGCTCACCGGGCAGATCAGGCTGCGACCATGAACCCCGCGTCGCCGGATGGCCGCGCGACGGGGTGAAATCCTTGATCGCCACCGGCACCCCGGCGAGCGGGCCCGGGGCCTCTCCTGCCGCCAGCCGGCGATCGAGATCACGGGCGATGCTGAGGGCCTCATCCTGGAAAATACGGGTAAAGGGGTTGAGCACCGCCTGGACCTCGCAGGCGCGTTCGAGGCTGGCGCGGATCCGGTCTTCTGCGCTGAAATGGCCTGAACAGAGCCGCTTTACCGTTTCACTTGCGGATAGCCGGGCCAGATCAGAGGCAGGAGAAAGCGTCATGGTGCAGCCTTTCATCGTGGGCCCTGGCGCAGTCCGCCGGGCAGTGGATCGGGAAGAGCCTGGAACGGAAAGGGCAGGCTGGCGCGCGTAAAACAGACCGGAGCGGAGCCGGAGGCGAAGCGCAAGCGCCCCCTGACCGGCAGCGGCTGGAAAATCTGGCGGTGATGCAGCCCCCGGCCGCAGCTTTCGCAGGCCGCGCAGCAGGGCGCTGCGGGGCCCTGGCTTTCCCGCAGCATATTCCAGGCCCCTGGCAGCAGCCCGGCGAGAGTGGCGCTTTCCGCCATCAGGGCTGCATCCGCAGCGCTGGTCTGCTCCGGTTGATTTTCCGGGAGCGCAGCAGAGCGGCAGGCGAGCGCCGCACCGCCCGACCAGGACATTTGTTTTGTATGAAGTCTGAGCGGCAGCTACCGGAATGGGGCGCTGATAAAACGGCTCTGATCAGGCTGAAATGATCGAAATGCCCTGACAAAAACGGTCGACTGCAGCCCCCATCGGCCTGACATGGGCGGTTTCAAGACCGGGGATCACCACTTCGGCGATAGAGGCTGCGGCGCGCTCCGAAATAACCGGCTGGCAGGGCATGGCCCGCCAGCCAGGTGGTGCGGCCCCTGCTGCCAGTGTTTTATGCCATGGCGGTTTCAGCCCTCTGCCCGCAGCTCCGGCGCAATGCCGCTTTTTTCCATGTTCCTGAGGGCAGAACAGCGAGGCCAGGACTGATCGCCGGATCCCTGGCCGGGATCTGCAGCTTTGCGGGATCTGGCGCGCGCGGGGGGGCCTGTCGCTCGTGACCGGGCCGGGCGGGGCGATGGGACAGGGCTCCGCGCGCTGTTCTTTGCCGCCGGGGAACCGCTTTGCAGCCCCAGGGTGCAGAATGACGGTTCTCGTTTCCGGGGAAGAAGGTTAATCAGGTGGCACTGACCTGAAGGACTGCTGCCGATGACCCATGCCTCGCCGCTCTCGCTGTTCTCGCTTGCCGGAAAACACGCGCTTGTCACCGGGGCCAGCCGCGGGCTTGGCCAGGCGATTGCCCGGGGGTTGGCCGGAGCAGGGGCCGAGGTCACCGTCACCGCCCGCAGCCTCGCGGCGCTGGAAGAGACGCTGGCGCTGATCGGCCGCGCGGGGGGCACCGCCCGGGGCCTTGTGCTTGATCAGCGCGATACGGCCGGGATCAGCCGGGCGCTGGGGCCGGGCCGGTTTGACATCCTGGTCAATAATGCCGGGGTTGAAGAGATCTGCCCCTCGGCTGAGGTCAGGGAAGAGCTCTGGGATAAAATCATCGACACCAATCTGAAGGGCGCCTTCTTCACCACCCAGGCGGTGGCGCGGGGCATGCTGGCGCGGCGGCAGGGCGCGATCATCAATCTGTGCTCGCTGACTTCATATGTCGGCGTTCCGACCGCCACGCCCTATGGCAGCTCAAAATCGGGTCTGCTCGGGATGACGCGGGCGCTGGCGGCGGAATGGGCGGGCCAGGGGCTGCGGGTCAATGCCATTGCCCCGGGATATTTCCGCACCGAAATGACCGAGGTGTTTTACCAGGATGAGGCCTGGGCCAGAAATATGGAGGCAAAGATCCCCCAGGGCCGCTTTGGCCAGGGTGAAGATCTGACCGGCGCGGTAATCTTCCTTGCATCCGACGCTTCGGGCTATATCACCGGCCAGTGTCTGGGCATCGACGGTGGCTATCTGGCGGCGATCTGAGGCATAGCCGCGCGTAATCGGGCCGCTCCGCCTCCGGGCTGGAACTGTCCGTATCTAACTATATATATCGATGGGCAGAATGGCCAGGATTGCAGCACAGATCACGCGCAGGCATTGCGCATTCCTCGGGGGGAAGCCGCAGTGAGCACGAAACCGGCCCGCGCGCCCGCTGATACAGCGCCCGCCGTTCTGGTGCGTGGCGTCGATATGGATTTCGGCACTGGTGCGCTGGCGGTGAAAAATGCCGGTTTTGCGCTGGAGCAGGGACGGTTTCTGACCATTCTTGGCCCCTCTGGCTCGGGCAAGACCACGCTTTTGCGCATGATTGCCGGATTTGAGGCCCCAAGCCGGGGCGAGATCCTGATCGGGGGCAAACGCTCGGATGCTGTGGCACCGCATCGCCGCTCGATCGGCATGGTGTTCCAGAAGCTCGCGCTTTTCCCGCATATGACAGTGGCCGAAAACGTGGCCTTCCCGCTGAAAATGCGCCGCTTTGACCCGAAGACCATTCCGGCCCGGGTGGAGCGTTATCTTGATCTGGTGCGGCTTTCAGGCTTTGGCAATCGCCGGGTGCATGAGCTGTCCGGGGGCCAGCAGCAGCGCGTGGCGATTGCCCGGGCGCTGGTATTTGAACCCGATCTGCTCTTGCTCGATGAGCCGCTGGCGGCGCTGGACCGCAAGCTGCGCGAGGAAATGCAGCTGGAGTTCCGCCGCATCCAGAAAGAACTCGGCGTGACCACGATCAACGTCACCCATGATCAGCGCGAGGCTCTGGTGGTCTCGGATGAGATCATCGTCATGGATCAGGGGCAGATCCGCCAGCATGCTGCCCCGGTCGAGATGTACCGCCGCCCGGCCAATCCCTTCGTGGCGCATTTCATCGGCGTGACCTCATTCCTCGAGGGGCGGCGCAGTGCGCGCGGGCTTGAGGTGAATGGCATTGACTGCGCCGGAGCGGCGCCAGCTGATCTGGCCCCGGGCCTGCCCGCGCTGGGCGCGATCCGCGCCGAGCAGATCCGCCTCGCGCATAAAGCCGGGGCGCTGGCGGGCTGCGATACCATTCTTGAGGGCCGCATCCGCGATGTGGTGTTCGAGGGCGAACGGCTTTTGTGTTTCGTAACGGTGCCGGCGCCTGGCGTCGAAGTGCAGATCTATCATCACGACCCGGAAGGCCAGGCCCCGTTTGAGCCCGGGGCCCAGGTTGTACTGGGCTGGAAGGCAGCCGATCTGCTGCTTTTCCCGCGCGACAGCCAGCACTGAGCAATCTGGCTTTGCGTCAAACCCAACAGGAGAGCTGAGACATGACCCAATCCTTTTTCCGTCCGACCCGTCGCTCTTTGCTGCGCGGCTCGGCCGCTGCGGCAGGCGCTGCGCTGATCTCTGGCCTGCCCGCCAGCCGGCTGCTGGCCCAGGATGCGCCGGCGAAACCGGCTGAAATCATCGTCCGCGCCTGGGGCGGCTCCTGGGTGGCGGCGCTGCAGAAGGGGGTGTCGGATCCCTTCACCGCCGCAACCGGCATTCAGGTGCGCCATGACCTGACCGAAGATAATGAAATCCAGCCGAAAGTCTGGGCGGCCGTGGCCCAGGGCCGGATGCCGCCGATCCATGTGAACTGGGACACCACCGTCAATGCCACCAAATCGGCGTTGCGCGGCGTGACCGAGGATCTGTCGGGTCTGCCGAATCTGGCCAATACCACCGAACTGGCAAAGCCGGTCGGGCTGGAGGGCTATCCGATCGTCAATACCTATGGCTATGTCTATGTGCTGGCCTATCGTCCCGAGGCTTTCCCGGATGGTGCGCCGACCTCGTGGAATGTGCTGCTTGATCCGAAGTTCAAAGGCCGGATCGCGCTTTATAACGACGGCATCGGCTTCCACTTCCCGGCTCAGGTCGCGGGTGGTGGCAAGCTCGAGGATATTCCCGGCGATATGACCGCCGCCTGGGAATTCATCGCCAAGGTGAAAGAACAGCAGCCGCTGCTGGGCGAGGATCCTGATTTCACCAACTGGTTCCAGAATGGTGAGATCGATCTGGCCTGCACCATCTCGACCAATGCGATTGAGGCAAAGAAGAACGGCGTCGATATCGCCTGGACCGTGCCGGAAGAAGGCGCGAAATTTGACACCGATGGTCTGTGGATCCCCAAAGGCCTGCCGGAGAATGAGCTCTACTGGGCGAAGGAATACATCAATTTTGCCTTGTCGCAGGAAGCGCAGCAGGTCTGGTGTGATGGCCTTGGCCTGCCGGGCGTGGTGCCGGGCCTGACCCCGCCCGAAGGCCTGGCCGGGGATGCCTCTTATCCGACCACCCCGGAAGAGATTGCAAAGCTGATCCGCATCCCGACCCCGGTTCAGGTCGAGAATGAGAGCGCATGGTTCGGCAGGTTTAAAGAGATCATGCAGGGCTGAGGGCAGCCCGGGGGGAGAAGCGCTCTCCCCGGACCCCCGCGCTCTGTCGCTTCTGCCGTCCGGCATCGCCCGGGCGGCTGTTTCAGGAAGACAAGATGCCCCCCTCTGATTTCCGATATCCGCTGCACTGGCGTCTGATGGACGCGGTTGAGCGCCTGTCCGAGCTGGTCTGGCCGCGCAGATGGGCGCATCTGACCGGCTGGCTGTTTATCATGCCCGCGCTTTTGCTGGTGGGGCTGCTGGTGCTGGGGCTGGTGCAGATGGCGGATCAGTCGCTGCGCGTGCTCGATACCGCGACCTTCCTGCCCTCTGAGCACTGGTCACTGGAAAATTATGAAAAAGCGCTGGGGACGAAGGTCTATCTGACCGTTGCCTGGCGGTCGGTCTCGGCGGCGCTGCTGACCACTTTCTTCACGCTGCTGCTGGCTTTCCCCTATGCCTGGGCGCTGGTCCGGACCCGAAAACCCTGGATCCGCAAGGCGCTGCTGATCGTTTTGTTCCTGCCCTTCTTCATTGGTCAGGTGGTGCGGGCCTATGGCTGGCTGATCATTCTCGGCAATTCCGGCATGGTGAATGAGGCTTTATCGCTGGTTGGCGTCGCGCCGGTCCGGCTGCTCTTCAACTATTGCGCCGTTATCTTTGGCCTCGTGCAATATATGCTGCCCTTTGCGGTGCTGCTGCTGGTGCCGGCGCTGGCGCAGATCCCCGAGGAAAGCGAAACCGCGGCCGCCTCGCTTGGCGCTTCCTGGCCGCGTATCTTCTGGCATGTTCTGCTGCCGATGGCGAAAAGCGGGCTGATCGGGGCGGGGCTGGTGGTCTTTACCCTGACCCTGACCGATTTTGCCGTGCCTGCGATGCTGGGCGGCGGCAGCCAGGATTTCATCGCCAATGCGATCTATGATCAGTTCTTCCGCACCGCTGACCAGGGCCTCGGCTCGGCGCTGGCGCTGATGCTGGTGGCGGCGGGCTCGGTCCTTGTTGGCCTTGTCTTCCTGATCTTCGGCGCCGGCACTTTGTCGATGGGGGGGCGCAAATGATTTCGGCCTCGCAGAAATGGGTGATCGGCCTCATGGTCGGCTTCACCATCCTGACCCTGTCGCTGCCAACCCTGGTGGTGCTGGGGGCAAGTTTTACCGCCGGCAATATCATCGCCTTCCCGCCCCAGGGCCTGTCGCTGCAATGGTATGAGAAAATCGCCCTCGCGCGCGATCTGCAGCAGGCCTTCCTGCGCTCGCTGATCGTGGCCGGGATCTGCACGGCGGTGGCTTTGCCGGTGGGCACCCTGGCCGGGATTGCGCTTTCGCGGCTGCGGCTGCGCTTTACCGCCGCGATCCAGGTCTATCTGCTGTTGCCCTTTACCATTCCGCTGATCGGATCGGGGATCGGGCTGATGCTGGTCTTCGGGGAATGGCGCGTGCTTGGCAGCCTCTGGCCGGTCGGCATGGCCTGTGCGGTGATCAACCTGCCCTTTATCATCTGGTCGGTCTCCTCCTCGGCGGTGCTGCTCGACCCCGATCTGGAGCTGGCGGCGCAGAATTGTGGCGCCGGGCGGGTGCAGACCTTTGTCCATGTCACCCTGCCTGCGGTCATGCCTGGCGTGATCACCGGCAGCCTGCTGATGTTCATCCTGGCGATGAATGAATTCCTCGTCAGCCTGCTTCTGACCGATGCCCGCATCGTCACCCTGCCGGTGCTGATCTATAATTCGATCCGGTCGATCATCACCCCTGACCTTGCGGCGGTGTCGGTGGTGTTCATCGTGATCGCCCTCGCTGCGATCTGGCTGCTTGACAGGCTGGTCGGGCTTGAAATCTTCCTGAAATCTAAATGACAACCGGGGTGCCAGCTATGGCTGAGGTGAATTTTAAAGTTCTGTCCGAGCTGACGACTGAGGGGCGTGCAGAGCTGCTGAAGCGCTCGGAAACCGATCTTTCTTTCTTCCTTGAGCGCGTTCCGGCGATCATTGAGGCGGTGAGGACCGAAGGCGATGCGGCGCTTGTCCGCTTTGGTATCGAACTCGACAAAGCCGAAGGCCTGACAGCCGGGACGCTGAAAGCCTCAGAAGCCGAGTTTGATGAGGCTTTCGCCACCCTTGATCCCAAAGTCACCGAGGCGATCCGCTACGGTATCGAAAATATCCGCTCATTCCATGAAGAGCAGCGTCCCGAGCCGATGTTCCTGAAGGAAATCCGCCCCGGTGCTTTCGCGGGCGACCGTTTCCTGCCGATCGATTCGGTCGCGCTTTATGTGCCGCGCGGTAAGGGCTCTTTCCCTTCGGTGACCATGATGACCTCGGTGCCTGCCGTGGTGGCGGGTGTGCCGAACCTGGCGATTTTCACCCCGCCGATCCCGGGCGGTAAGGTCGATGCCGCCACCCTGGTTGCCGCGCGCCTGGCGGGCGTTGAGACGGTTTATAAAGCGGGCGGTGCCCAGGCGGTGGCGGCCGCAACTTTTGGCACCCAGACCATTAAGGCTGCGCATAAGATCGTCGGTCCGGGCAGCCCCTGGGTGGTGGCGGCCAAGCGGCTGCTGGCAGGGCATATTGATCCCGGCCTGCCGGCTGGCCCCTCGGAATCGATCATTTTCGCCGATGAGACCGTGCATGGCGGCCTCGCGGCAATGGATCTGCTGATCGAGGCCGAACACGGCCCCGACAGCTCGGCCTGGCTGGTCACCAATTCGCGCCGCGTCGCCGAAGAGGCGCTGGCAGCCCTGCCGGGGCACTGGGCGAATATGACGCCGCAGCGGGTCGAATTCTCGCGCGCGGTGCTGACTGGCCAGACCGGTGGCATCTTGCTGGTTGAGACGCTCGACGAGGCCTATGCCTTCATCAATGATTACGCGCCCGAGCATCTGCAGCTGCTCTCGGAAGTGCCGTTTGAGCATCTGGGCAAAATCACCGCCGCGGCTGAGGTGCTGATGGGGCCGCATACCCCGGTGTCGATCGGTAATTTCTGCCTTGGCCCGAACTGCGTTCTGCCGACTTCGCGCGGGGCACGCACCTATGGCCCGCTGGCGGTGAGTGATTTCCTGCGCCGCTCGTCGGTCGGTTATGTGACCCGCCCGGCCTATGCTGAACTGGCGGCTGCGGCCAAAACGCTCGCCGATTACGAAGGCTTCTCCAGCCATGCCAATGCGGTCTCGCCTTTGCGCGACCAGTATCTGAAAGGCTGAGGCGATGCGTGCGGTCCGGCTCTGGGGTGTCCGGGATCTGCGGGTAGAGGATATCCCTCTGCCCGCGCCGCCCGGAAAGGGTGAGGTGACGCTGCGGGTGACGGCGGCGGGGATCTGCGGCTCGGATCTGCATAATTTCGCCACCGGGGCCTGGATCTCGCGCAGCCCTTCGGTGGCCGGACATGAATTTGCCGGGGTGGTGACAGGGATCGGGCCAGAGGTCGGCAATGTCACCCCCGGAGACACTGTCGCCGTCGACAGCCGGGTGATCTGCGGCAGCTGCCAGAACTGCCGCGAGGGGCTGGGCCAGATCTGCGAAAAACTCGGCTTCCTCGGCGAGGTGATCGACGGCGGTTTTGCCGAATATGTCACTCTTCCGGCCCGAAACGTGGTAAAGGCCCCCGCGCGCATCCCGGCGCGCCATCTTGCCATGGCCGAGCCGCTGGCGGTGGCGCTGCATGCGGTGACGCGGCTGAATGCGCCGCAAGGCGCGCCGGTACTGGTCACCGGCGCAGGGGCAATCGGCGCGCTCTCGGCCCTGGTTCTCGCCTCGCGCGGTCACCCGGTTCAGGTTGCTGACCGCAATCAGATCCGCGCCACACGCGCCGCCAGTGCCGCAGATGGCCAGGTGGTCAGCCTTGACGCCCTGGCCCATCCCGCGCCGCGCTATGCGCTGGATGCCACCGGCAGCCCGGAGGTGATCGCTCAGCTGCTGCAGTCTTTGCGCGGCGGCGGGGCGATTGCACTTGTTGGCATCGGCTCGCGCGATCTGAGCTTTAACCCGACCCTGCTGGTCGAGCGTGAGATTGCCCTGATCGGCTGCCATGCCTTTGGCGATGAGCTGGCTGAGGCGGTGGCGCTGCTGCCGGCGCTGGAAGCGCGGCTTGATCAGGTGATCGATGCGCAGATCCCGCTGGAAGCCGTGCCCGCCGCCTATGATCTGCATCTGAACGGCGCGCTTTCGGGCGCGAAAACCATTATCCTGCCGGAGGCAGAGCCGTGATCCTTTCCCGTACCGCTGAAATCCGTGCGCTTGCCGTTCATGATCCGGCCCGGGCCGAAGGGATGCTGGCGGCCTTTCTGGGCGAGCTGTTTGGCCTGACCGCGCGGGATCTGCGTATCAATCGCGACCAGTATTCGCTGAATTCGCTGAACGGCTTTTTCAGCTGCGCGGAGGGGGAGTGCTTCTTCAAATTCCATCAGGAGGAAGGTGAGGAAGAGATGAGCGGGGAATATTATCGCGCCGATATCCTCGCCCGGGCCGGGCTGCCGGTTGATCAGCCGATCTTTGCCTCAACCCAGCCTGGCGAGCAGATCCTGGTCTATCGCCGCCGGATGGATCCGCGGTTTTCAGATGTGCTGCGCGCCCTTGATCTGCATGCTGATGCGACGGCCAGGGCCAGGGCGCTGGCGGCAGAACGGGCGCTGAATGCGCAGCTGCTGCAGGTGGCGCAGGACAGCCTGCATCCGATCACTGCCGCGCAATCCAGGGCCGAGCCGATCCACCGGCTGTTTCATCAGCGCCTGACGGACCCGGCTTCGGGCCTGTATCCGGGCGGGCGACTGGCGGCCTTTTATGTCGATCAGAGCTTCAGCCTGCCGGGGGTGACAGCCGACTGGGATCAGCTGTCATCCGCGCAGATCATCATTAATGGCCGCGCCTATGACCGCAATATTTCTCAGCTGTTTGATGAAGCATATCAGCGACTTCTTCCTGAGCATCTGGCCGATGCCGGCGGAATCACCGCCCATGGCGATGCCCATAATGCCAATGTCTGGTATCAGCGCGGGCCAGAGGCAGACCGGCTCAGCTTCTTTGATCCGGCTTTCGCGGGAGAGCATGTGCCCTCGCTTCTGGCCGAGGTGAAATCGACCTTCCATAATATTCTGGCCCATCCGCTCTGGCTTTATGACAGCGAGATGGTGGCGGAACGCTGGCAGGTGACCGCGCGGCTGGAGGAGGGGCGGCTTTACATCAACACCGACTGGCAGCCCGGCGCTTTGCGCGAGGATCTGCTGGCGCTGAAGGCCGAGAGTTTCTGGAAGCCCTGGCTTGCCACCCTGGCCGGGCGCGGATTGCTGCCTTCGGACTGGGAGCGAGTGGTGCGGCTGGGTCTGTTTTTGTGCCCGACCCTGGTGATGAACCTGCGCGTGGGCGCGGGCGGCGGCCGGCACAGCCCCGAAAGCGCGGCGCTTGGCCTTGCCCAGGCGGTGATCTGTGGGGCAGAGCCGGTTGAGGGCGATGACCAGATGACCCGCTTCTTCGCCGCAATCCGCCCGGAGTAAAGAATATGTCGCGCGACCGCCGCTATCAGAATGTTGACGATTTTCAGAAGGCTGCCCGCAAGCGCCTGCCGAAGATCTTTGCCGATTACATCGAAGGCGGCGCTTTTTCGGAAACCACGCTGCGCCGCAATCGTGCGGGATTTGACGCCTATGCTTTGCGCCAGCGCGTCTTGTGCAACCTGGAGCCAGAGGTGGATCTCTCCGCCCGCTATCTGGGGCGGCGCCAGGCCTTGCCCTTCTTCCCCGGCCCGGTCGGCTTTCTGGGCCTTTATCGCCGCTACGGCGATCTGAAGGTCGGGCTGGCGGCGAAAGCGGCGGGGGTGCCTTTCGCGCTCTCGACCTTTTCGATCAAAGGCATTGCCAGCCTCGCGCCACAGCTTGGCGAAAATCTCGCGTTCCAGCTCTATCTCGACCGCGACCCGACGGTGAATGAAAGCTATCTCGAGGCCTGCCGGATCGCAGGGGTTGAGACGATTTTCCTGACCGTCGACACCGCGATCACCTCGGTGCGTGAGCGTGACAACCGCAATGGCTTCCGCGCGCTGCAAAAGATCAGCCCGGGCCTAGCCTGGCAGTTTGCGAAACGGCCGCGCTGGTCGCTGGACCTGCTGCGCAATGGCATGCCGGGGGTCGAGCTGGTTGAGGGGCGCCCGGAATTCGGGCGTGGGGCTCTGGCCCAGGCCTCGGCGCTTTCCGCCCGGCTCGATAAGGATCTGACCTGGGAGAAGGTGCGCTGGCTGCGCGATCTCTGGCCGGGGCGGCTGGTGATTAAGGGCGTTTCAGACCGGCGCGATGCCGAACTGGCCCGGGCCAGCGGTGTGGATGGCATTGTTCTGTCCAACCATGGCGGGCGGCAGCTCGATCAGGGTCTGGCGAGTATCTCGCTGGTGGCAGAGATGCGCGCCGCGCTGGGGCCGGAGCGTGATCTCTTCGTTGACAGCGGTTTCCGGCGTGGCAGTGATATCGTCAAAGCCCTGGCTCTGGGGGCGGATGCGGTGATGCTGGGGCGGCCCTTCGCCTGGGCGGTGGCAGCCGAGGGCGACTGGGGCTGTGCGCGGCTGTTTGAGCTGCTGGCGCAGGAAATTGCGATCACCCTGCAGCTGATGGGGCTGAATTCGCTGGCCGAGCTGCGGGCGGCCCCGGTCGACAGCCTGCTCAGCCCGATGGGCTGAGCAGCAGGTTACCCTCCGGTCAGAGCAGCGATTGCGGCGGGTTCTGCGGCACGCCCGGCAGCACGCAGAGCATTTCATACAGCAGATTGGCCCCGATCAATGCGGTATTGCCCGAAGGGTCATAGGGCGGCGAGACCTCGACCAGATCGCCGCCGACCAGGTTAAGCCCGGCACAGCCGCGAATGATTTCAAGCCCCTGCCAGATCGTCAGCCCGCCCGGCTCGACCGTGCCGGTTCCGGGCGCAAAGGCCGGATCGAGGCTGTCGATATCGTAAGACAGATAGACCGGCGCATCGCCGATCTTTGTGCGGATCTTTTCCATCAGCGGTTTCAGCGATTTATGCCAGCATTCCTCGGCCTGAATCACCGTCCAGCCGTTCTTGCGGCCCCAGTCGAAATCATCGGTACTATAGCCGGTGCCGCGCAGCCCGATCTGGAACACTTTATCATTGATCAGGCAGTCATCCTCAAAGGCGCGGCGGAAGGGGCAGCCATGCGCCACTTTCTCGCCAAACATCGTATCATTGATATCGGCATGGGCATCGACATGGATCAGCGCCACCGGCCCGTGTTTTTTGCGGATGGCGCGCAGGATCGGCCAGGTCAGAGTGTGATCGCCGCCCATGGTCAGCGGCAGCGCCCCCGCCGCCAGAATGCCGTCATAATGCGCCTCGATCAGACCGACGGATTTCTTCAGATCAAAGGTGTTGATCGCGACATCGCCGATATCGGCGCATTGCAGATGCTCAAAGGGCGCAGCGCCTGTGGCCATGTTAAAGGGCCGCAGCATCCGGCTCTCATCCCGGATCTGACGCGGCCCGAGCCTGGTGCCGGGCCGGTTTGAGGTGCCGATATCCATGGGAATGCCGCAGAAAGCGACATCAAGCCCCTCGGCTGAAGCGGCGGCAGGCAGGCGCATGAAAGTGACCGGTCCGCCAAAACGTGGCATGTCATTGCCGCCAAGCGGCTGGTTGAAAGGCATCTGAAAGCTCCCGGTCTGACTGTTTTGCGGCAGCAGGCCACAGGCCGGGCGGGCAGGCAAGGCGTTCAGTGCGCGGCATGGGCGATCAGGGCTGGTAGCTGCGCACCAGAGCGGCGGCGAGCAGGGACCAGCCATCGGCCACGACGAAAAACGCCAGTTTGAAGGGCAGTGATACCACCGCCGGGGGCACCATCATCATCCCCATCGACATCAGGATGGCCGAGACCACGAGATCGATGATCAGAAAGGGCAGAAAGATCAGAAAGCCGATCTCAAAGGCGCGCTGCACTTCGGAAATCAGGAACGAGGGGACAAGGAGAGAAAGCGGTGCCTCGGTGATTGGTGTGGGCGCGCGGGGACGCAGGGCGTCGAGCCGGGCAAAGCTTTCCGGATCCGTCCGCGCCGCCATAAACTGGCGAAACGGTTCGGAGGCCTCAATGAAAGCGGAATTCAGATCAATTTCTTCGCGGGTGAAGGGGCCAATGCCCCGCGCCCAGGCCTCGGTAAAGACCGGGTCCATGACGAACCAGGTCAGAAACAGCGCCAGGCTGATGATCAGCATATTGGGCGGTGCCTGCTGCAGGCCAATCGCCTGACGCAGGATCGAGAGCACAGTGATAATGAAGGGAAAGCAGGTGACCATGATGGCCAGCCCGGGCAGGATCGACAGCAATGTGATCAGCACCAGCAGCTGGACCGAGCGGGTGGCAAGGCTCTCGCCGCCGCTGCCCTCAAGGCTGAGGCTCAGCTCCTGGGCGTTCAGCGGCGCGGCGCTGAGCAGGATGAGGCCCAGCACTGCCGTCCCTGCGGCGAGGCCGGGCCAGAGCCTGGCTGGAAACAGGTCTGGGCGGGAAGGGCCGAAGCCAGAAGGGCCGGGGCGGGAAGAGAAGGTCACATCCCCTCCCAGGGGCCGGTGATTTCGGTCAGGCGCACCGCCAGCTGCCCGGCCTGTTCGCCTTCCAGCTCGGTCAGCTCGCCCCGGGCGATCAGCCGGTCGCCGACATAAAGCTCAACCGGATCCTCAACCCTGCGGTCCAGCGGCAGGATAGCGTCGCGGCCGAGGCGCAACAGGTCACGCACCAGCGGTCTGGCGCGGCCGACCGAGATGATGATCTCAATCGGCACATGGGCAAAGGGGGTGTCGGCACGCAGGTCATTCATAGGTTTGCTCCTGGTGGCGGGGTGGTGCTGAGGGTGAAAAAGTCCTGCAGGATCCGTTCGGCCGCGCGGCAGAGCCGGCCGGGGTCGAGATCGGCTCCGGCGCCGGATTGGCCAATGCTGAACCGCGCGGCATCGGGGCCAAGCCGGGCATCCTCGCAGATCGTCAGGCCCGGCGGGGCGGCACTCAGCAACAGATCACCGATCCGGGCCCGTGCCTCCGGGTGAAGGTATAGGGTAAGGGGCTGGCCCGCCGCCTCGGCGATCAGGGGGGTCATCTGCTCCAGCAGCAGCGGGGCGAGGCAGTCGCGGGCCAGCAGCGGCAGCAGAGCGCCGGTCAGGGCCAGCAGCGGCGCCTGCAGAGCGGCGAGACACTCGCGCTGCGCCTCGTCGGCGGTAAGCGTCAGCTGGCCAAGATGCGCGATCAGGGCATTGCGGCCTTCGGCTTCAGCGGCGGCTGAACTCAGCCGCGCCTCGTCGCGCCCGGTCTGATAGCCTTCGGCCCAGGCGGCCGCGCGCAGCGCGTCAAGCGCCGCCGCATCGGTGACCACCACGGCGGGGCAAACCGTATCACCTGTGTCAAAGGCTTCGAGCTGTGGCACCGGCATCAGGCGCGCTCTTCATCGGGTTCGAGCCAGCCGCGCAGAATCTCGATCGATTCCGCCTGGCGTTCACTGATCAGCCGCCGCAGCCGGCCTGCCGGATCTTCGGAGGGGCTGGCATCGGCGGCAAAATCGATCACCGGCAGATCGGGCAGGCTGAAGCTGCTGTCGATCTCGCCGCTGAGGGCGCCAGGCAGGGACAGCGCCGGGCCGGGCAGCGAGAGCGGCGGTTCCTGTGTGGCAAGGCGGCGGGGCCGCGAGGGGAGGAGCAGCGGGCGCAGGACAAACAGCGCCAGTATGAGGATGGTGATCGACAGAGCGGCAATGCGGATCGCAGCCATTATATCGAGCGGGCCGGTAAGCGGCAGCAGGCCCGCGGGCAGCACCTCGGCCTCCGGCAGCGGGCCAGGCTGAAATTCCATTGATTGCAGCGTCAGGTAATCGCCGCGCGCCTCATCATATCCGGCGGCGGCGGCGACCAGTTCGCGCAGAGCGGCAAGCTCTTCCGGGCTGCGGGGCTGCCAGGTTGCGGTGCCATCAGCAGCGGTGACGATCTGACCATCGACCAGCACCGCCAGGGTCATCCGCCGGATGCCGCCGGGGTTGCGGGTCACCTCGCGCTGGCTGCCGGACATCTCGTAATTCAGCCGCTCGCGGATCTCGGTGTTTTGCGAACGGCCCTGGCCAGAGGCGCCGGAAGCGGGTTCGGGCAGGTTCGAGGCAACGGTTACTGCCCCGCCGGGCTGGGCATTCTCACTGCTGCGCTCTTCGGTGTCAGAGGAAATCGCGACCCGGCTTTCCGGGTCGATCAGGGTTTCGGTAAACTGCTCCTGGTCGGTGATCAGCTCCAGCGCCACCTCAACCACCGCTTTGCCCGGGCCGACCCGCGCCGCGAGCAGCCGCTCGATGCCATTGCGGATCTGGGCGGCGCGTTCGGTCGCGGCGCCATTGCCCGCCAGGCTGCGGTCCTCGCCGCCAATCAGCCCGCCGCTGCTGTCGATCACCTCAACATCCGCCGGGCGCAGCCCGGTGACAGCCGAGGCGATCAGATGTTTAAGCGCCCGGGCCTGGTCCTCGCCCAGCTGGCCAGAGGCACTGGTCACCGTCACGCTGGCGGTCGGGCTGATCCTCGCCTGGAATACATGGCTCGGGCCTTGTGAAATATGCACCCGCGCGGCCCGGATCCCGGGCATGGTGAGAATGGTGCGCGCCAGCTCGCCCTCTTTCGCGCGCCAGTAGGCAGCATCAAACATCTGCGCCGTGGTGCCAAAGCCTGACAGGCCATCGAGCAGCTCATAGCCCTGGCCCCCGGCGGGGGGCAGCCCCTCTGCCGCAAGGGCCATCCGCAAAGGATCACGCTGGGCTTCAGGCACCCAGATCGCGGTGCCGCGCACCTCATAGGGGATGCCGCGCTGATCGAGGGCAGTGATCACCGGCCCGGCGGCGCGATCCTCGAGCCCGGCGTAGAGCAGCGACATGCCGCTGCTGCCGGTGCCGCGTGCCAGCAGCAAAATCGCGAGGAATACCGCCAGAGTTGCCCCGGCCAGGATCAGCCTGCGCCGCAGATCAAGCCCGTTCCAGATTGAGAGGATATTCTGTCGCATCTGCCCTGCCGGAATTCTTCCTGCTGCCGCACTATTGCCGCTCAGGCCTTAACAACCGGTTAGCCAGGGCTGCGCTTTGGCGGCAAAGGCCGGGTGCTTGCGCCATTCTCTTGCGCCCGCAGCGGGCAGCGGATCGCATTTATTGCGGCAAAAGCGCTGTTGTGATGCCAGATAGGTCCGGATCGGCCCGAAAAGGCGGTGAATTGCAGCGGGGTTCACGCAGAAATGCGCGTTTCATCACTGGTCATTTCTCTCGGCAAGGTGGAAAAATCAGCGCAAATTCGAACCTGCATCTGGCGGAGAAAGACAAATGGCGGTCAAGGTGACATTGAACCCGGAACCAGTGGCAGAGGCCGAGCGGGAGAAGCTGCTCGAGGCCCCGGTCTTCGGCACCGTGTTTACCGATCACATGGTCACGGCGGTCTGGACCCGTGCGGGCGGCTGGGAACAGCCCGAACTGGGGCCGCGCCGTCCCTTTGCGATTCAGCCGGAAAATGCGGTCTTCCATTACGGCCAGCAGCTGTTTGAGGGGATGAAAGCCTATCGCGGCGTTGATGGCGCTTTGCGCCTGTTCCGCCCCGATCAGAATGCAGCCCGGATGAACCGTTCGGCCCTGCGTATGGCCATGCCGCAGGTGCCGGAAGAGCTGTTCCGCGAATCGGTCGAGGCGCTGGTGCGCGCCGATAAGAACTGGATCCCGGGC
The DNA here is from genome assembly GCF_020539525.1 of Pseudogemmobacter faecipullorum. GTDB lineage: Bacteria > Pseudomonadota > Alphaproteobacteria > Rhodobacterales > Rhodobacteraceae > Pseudogemmobacter > Pseudogemmobacter faecipullorum. The sequence continues at coordinate 122,453 of NZ_JACDXX010000004.1, forward strand.
CAGGGCAGCCTCTATCTGCGCCCCTTCATGTTCGCGGATGAAAGCTTCCTCGGTGTGCGTCCGGCGGATCGCTGCATCTTCTGCGTGATCGCCGCGCCGGCAGGCGATTACTTCAAATCGGGCGCGGCCGGTCTTTCGGTCTGGGTCGAGCAGGAAACCACCCGCGCTGCGCCGGGCGGCACGGGTGAGGCGAAATGCGGTGGCAATTACGCCGGCTCGCTGCATGCCCAGACCCGCGCCTATGAAGAGGGCTGCGCCCAGGTTCTGTTCCTCAGCGCGGATGGCAGCGGCCAGATCGAAGAGCTGGGCGGGATGAATATCTTCTTCGTCAAAAAAGATGGCAGCGTCTTTACCCCGGCGCTTGGCACCATTCTTCCGGGCATCACCCGCGCCTCGATCCTCGCGCTGCTGCGTGCAGAGGGGACGCCGGTCAGTGAAATCTCCTATCACTTCGACGAGCTGAAGGCCGATGTGGCTGCGGGCGAAATTGCCGAGGTCTTCGTCTGCGGCACTGCGGCGATCATCGCCAGCGTCTCGCGGCTGAAATTTGACGGCGGCGCGCTGGAGATCGGCGAGCCGGGGCCGCTGGCCGCGCGTCTGCGGGCGACCCTCTCGGGGATCTATACCGGTGCGGTCGAAGGGCCGCAGGGCTGGAGCGTCACCGTTTCTGAGTAAGCGGTCCGCGTATCACCACAAAGGCCCGGGCTGTCGCAGCCCGGGCCTTTGTCACTTCGCGGCCCAGGCTATGGCGGCCTGCTGGCCTTTGCCTGGGGCCAGACCGCCTTCTGGCCAATCCTGCCTCGGCAGTTTATGCAGAACGCGCTTTCAGGAAGGACCTCTCCCATGCAGAAGATCGCGCTTTCAGAACGGCCCGGCTGGCGCGAGAAGGCGGCCGAGCTTGGCTTCAGCTTTGCGGATATGCATGGCGAGCCCTATTGGGATGAGACCTCGGCCTATGCCTTTACCCTGCAGCAGATCGAAGAGGATCTGGAGGCGCCGTCAGCCGAATTGCACAGCATGTGCCGCGAAGCGGTGGCGCAGATCGTGGTCTCTGAAGAGCTGATGACCCGGCTGGGCGTGCCCGAGGCTTACCGTGATCTGGTTGCGGACAGCTGGGCGCGCAATGAGCCCGAGATCTATGGCCGGTTTGACCTGGCCTATGATGGCAATGGCCCGGCGAAGCTGCTGGAATATAATGCCGATACCCCGACCTCACTTTATGAAAGCGCCTCTTTCCAGTGGTCATGGCTGGAAGATCAGCTGGCCGCCGGTGTACTGCCCGGGGGGGCGGATCAGTTTAACGGCATCCATGAGGCGCTGGTCGCGCGCTTTCGCGAGCTGTTTCCGGCAGGCAGCAATCTGCATTTCACCGCTATGGGAGGAAATCCGGAGGATTATGCCACGGTTGAGGCGATGGGCTGGGCGGCGCGCGAGGCCGGTCTGGGCGCGCATTACACTGATCTGAGCAAAATCGGCCTCTCGGAAGAGGGGCAGTTCGTCGATGATCAGGACCGGGTGATCGGCACCCTGTTCAAGCTTTACCCCTGGGAAGATCTGCTGCGCGATGATTATGCGCGCCATATCGCGGGCTCGGGTTGTATGTTCCTTGAGCCAGCCTGGAAAATGCTGCTGTCGAACAAGGGCATTCTGCCGGTGCTCTGGCAGATGTTCGAGGGCCATCCTAACCTTCTGCCCGCCTTCTTTGAGGCCGATGTCGCCGCCGCGCTGCGCGGAGATGGCCAGGCGGTGCCAGAGGTGCGCGAGGCCTTCTCCCGCGCGGCGGATCAGCTGTTCCAGGGCCATGTGACCAAGCCTTTGTTCTCGCGCGAGGGCGCCTCGGTCTCGATCATCGAAGCGGGTCGGGTCAGCGAGGCGGCGGCGAAGAGCCCCTATGATCATCATCCGCGCGTGGTTCAGGCCTATCAGCCGCTGCCGGTGTTTGAGGGCTTTCTCCCGGTGATCGGGGCCTGGATGGTCGGTCATGACTGTGCCGGTATTGGGATTCGCGAGGACCGGCTGCGGATCACTCAGGATCTGTCGCGCTTCAAACCCCATTTTATTGCTCCGTAACCTGAACTTGACCACCCGGACTGCAGGAGAAGGCCATGACGAAACGCTCTAAACATGTCGCGCTTGCCATTCTTGGCGCCACGGCCTTTGCCCTGGCAGGCTGCCAGGAAAGCGAGGTTGAGGCCCAGGCCTTTCCGGATCTGCAAAGCTGTAAGGAAGCGGCCAGCCTCGCGGGCTATGTCACGGCCGGGGAATGCGAAACCGCCTTTGCCGAAGCCGAGGCCCTGCATGCGGAATCGGCGCCGCGTTACGACAGCCTCGCCGTCTGTGAGGCCGAGCATGGCGCGGGCAATTGCGGGGATGGTCCGGCTGCGCAGTCAGGCGGTGGCGGGGTGGGTTCGATCTTCATGCCACTGATGATGGGCTATCTGATGGGCTCGATGATGGGCGGCGGCGGTCTCGGCCGGGGCGCAGCGGCCTCGCAGCCCATGTATAAAACGGCGGATGGCAAATTCACCAATGCCGCCGGGACGGCCAGTTACGGGGCCAATTCCGGCCGCGCCAAAGTGCCGTCGAGCCAGTTTGCCCGCCCGGCCAGCACGGTGAACAAGCCGCCGATGAGCGCGGCCCCCTCAGCCTCGCGCGGTGGGTTTGGCGGCTCGTCCTCGGGGGCGGGCGGCTGAGGCCAGCTCCGGGCCGGCAAAGCTCCTGCAGAGAAAAAAACCAGACGCGCCCCGGTGACACGGTGGCGCGTTTTGCATTGCTGTGGCGCATGAGGCGGCGGGGGGATTCTCGCAACACATGGCCCGAAAATTACGAAAGCCGCACAACCTGTAAGGTTACACGGCTTTCCGTAGTATAGTGGTGCCCAGAAGAGGACTCGAACCTCCACGCCTTGCAGCGCTGGTACCTGAAACCAGTGCGTCTACCAATTCCGCCATCTGGGCACGCTTCAGTAAGGCGGTGTTTAGATTTTGGGGCGGGGGATGTCAACAAGGTCAAAACGCTTTTTTTCAGAAATTTTACATTTTCTTTCACCCTGTTAGCGGAAAGCTGTGATTTCCTGAGGATTCCGGGCTTTTGTCTTGCTGGAGCGAAGTGGCAGAGCTATGGAGCGGGAAAGGCAACCCCGGCGTGGGAGTATTCGCATGAGCAAGCTGGTCACGATTTATGGCGGCTCGGGTTTCGTTGGCCGCTATGTCGCGCGGCGATTTGCCAAACTCGGCTGGCGCGTCAGGGTGGCCGTGCGCCGCCCGAATGAGGCGATTTTTGTCAGGCCCTATGGCGTGCCGGGGCAGGTTGAGCCTGTTCTGTGTAATATCCGCAATGAGGCCAGCGTCGCGCGCGCCGCGATCGGTGCGGATGCGGTGGTCAACTGCGTTGGCACTTTCGCTGCCGGCGGGCGCAATAATTTCAACGCGGTCCATGTGGAAGGTGCGGCGAATATCGCCCGCGCGGCTGCCGGGGCGGGCGTTGCGGCGCTGGTGCATCTCTCGGCGCTAGGCGCGGATGCGCAGTCGCGCTCGGCCTATGGCCGCTCGAAAGCCGCGGGCGAGGCGGCGGTTGCCGGGGCTTTCCCGGCCGCGGTCATTCTGCGGCCCTCGGTGATCTTCGGCACCGAGGATGGTTTCTTCAATAAATTCGCTTCTCTGGCGCAATGCGCGCCGGTTCTGCCGATTGCCGGTGGCGCGACATTGTTCCAGCCGGCTTTCGTCGATGATGTGGCCGAGGCGGTGGTGCGGGCGGTAACCCAGGCCGCGGCTCCCGGGGTCTATGAGCTGGGCGGGCCGGAAGTGGCCTCGCTGGGCGAGCTGATCGGGCGGATGCTGCCGGTGATCCAGCGCCGCCGCCTGGTGCTGAATCTGCCCTCGGCGATTATGACGGTTCCGGCGGTGCTGCTCGATCTGGGCTCGGCGCTGACGGGCGGTCTGATCCGTAATTCACTGCTGACGCGTGATCAGCTGCGGATGCTGGAGCGCGACAATGTGGTCAGCGAGGGCGCGAGGGGCTTTGACGCCTTTGGAATCGCGCCGACCGCTTTTGAGGCGGTGATCCCGGATTATCTCTGGCGCTTCCGGCCCTCGGGTCAGTATGCCGCCATCAAGGATTCTGCCAAAAATCTGAAAAAGGCCTGAGGCTTTGGACAATATATTGCTCGCCGCCGTTCTGGGTCTGCTGGAGGGGCTGACCGAGTTTGTCCCGGTGTCATCGACCGGTCACCTGCTTCTGCTGGGGCATTTCCTTGGTTTTTCCTCGCCAGGCAATGCCTTTGCGGTGGTGATCCAGCTCGGAGCAGTTCTGGCATTATTTTCGGTCTATGCGGCGAAGCTGACCCGGATCGGGCTGGCGGCGCGCCATGATCTGGCGGCACGGCGGACCTTCTTCTCGCTGCTGCTGGCCTTTCTGCCGGCCGTGTTCATCGGTCTGGCGCTGCATAAATTCATCAAGGAAGTGCTGTTCGAGACCCCGGTTCTGATCGCGGTGATGCTGATCCTCGGCGGCTTTATTCTGCTGGTCGTTGACCGGCTCGCGCCGGAACATCCGCAGCATACCGATGCGATGAAACTGCCGCTGGGAAAATCGCTCGCCATCGGGTTCTGTCAATGCCTTGCCATGGTGCCTGGGGTGTCGCGCTCGGGGGCGACCATTGTCGGCGCGCTGCTGATGGGGGTCGAAAAGCGGGCGGCGGCAGAATTCTCCTTCCTGCTGTCGATCCCGACAATGGGCGCGGCGGTGGCCTATGACATCTTTAAAAACCGCGATGTGCTGGATTTCAGCGCCATTTCTGACATTGCCGTCGGCTTTATCGTGGCCTTCCTCACCGCCGTTTTTGTGGTGAAATGGGTGCTGAGCTATGTCGGGCGCTATGGCTATGCGGTGTTTGGCTGGTGGCGAATCATTGTCGGCCTGGCGGCACTTATCGGTCTGTCGCTTGGATATTGAGTGGGTGTGTAAGCTTTGCTGACCTATTATCCGACGTAAGGGCGCATTTTTTGCGCCGCCGGGGCCGGAAAAACAAATATAGGTAAGCTTTGCTGACTTTTAATTCTCTGGGCCAGGGGGTAACACGGGCGTATCCGAAACCTGCTTCCGGGAACGCGCAGCCATGGCCACGCAGAAGATGCTTAAATTCGTCACCCTCGGCAAAGAAATGCCCGAGAAGCGGATAGCCTCAGACCGAAAGCAGGATTTTGACGAGATTTACCGCGAATTCGCGGCGCAGAAGGCGGCCGAACAGGCCAGCCGCTGCAGCCAGTGTGGCGTGCCCTATTGCCAGGCCCATTGCCCGCTGCACAATAATATTCCCGACTGGCTGCGCCTGACCGCAGAGGGTCGCCTGCGCGAGGCCTATGAGATCAGCCAGGCCACCAATAGTTTCCCCGAGATCTGTGGCCGGATCTGCCCGCAGGATCGTCTCTGTGAAGGCAATTGTGTGATCGAGCAGTCGGGCCATGGCACGGTCACCATCGGCTCGGTCGAGAAATATATCACCGATAAAGCCTGGGAGCAGGGCTGGGTTCAGCCCGGCCGCCCCCTGGCCGAGCGGGCGGAAAGCGTCGGCATCATCGGCGCGGGTCCGGCGGGTCTGGCAGCGGCGGACCGCCTGCGCCGGGCCGGTATTCAGGTCACGGTCTATGACCGCTATGACCGGGCCGGTGGACTGCTCACCTATGGTATCCCCGGTTTCAAACTGGAAAAGCCGGTGGTGATGCGCCGCATCGCACAGCTGGAAGCGGCCGGTGTGAGTTTCGTGATGAACTGCGCCGTGGGGGAGACCCTGTCGTTTGAGGCGATCCGGGCACAGCATGCTGCGGTGCTGATCGCCACCGGGGTCTATAAAAACCGTGAGATCGACGCCCCGGGTTCGGAGGCGCGCGGCATCGTCAGAGCGCTGGATTATCTGACCGTGGCGAACCGCCTCTCCTTTGGCGATACCGTGCCGGAATATGAGGATGGGACGCTGAATGCGGCCGGTAAACGCGTTGTGGTGATCGGCGGCGGCGATACCGCCATGGATTGCCTGCGCACCGCGATCCGCCAGGGCGCGACTTCGGTGAAATGTCTTTATCGCCGCGACAGGGCGAATATGCCCGGCTCGCAGCGCGAAACCCAGAATGCCGAGGAAGAGGGCGTCGAATTCGTCTGGCTCACGGCGCCGAAGGGCTTCACCGGGGCGGGCGTGGTTGAGGGCGTGATGGTGCAGAAAATGCGCCTTGGCGCCCCGGATGCCTCGGGCCGTCAGTCGCCCGAAGTGATCGGGGGTGCTGATTATATCGAGCCTGCCGATCTGGTGATCCAGGCGCTGGGGTTCGAGCCGGAAGATCTGCCGCAACTCTGGGGGGCCGAGGGGCTGGGCGTCACCCGCTGGGGCACGCTTAAAACCGATTTCCGCAGCCATGCCACCAGCCTGCCGGGCGTTTTCGCGGCCGGTGACATTGTGCGTGGCGCGAGCCTCGTGGTCTGGGCGATCCGGGACGGGCGGGAGGCGGCGGATTCCATCCTTGGCTATCTGGCGCAATCTGCCGCTGCGGTCGCGGCTGAGTAAGCGGGCGGCTGAACCCATGACACTCCCGCCCTCTTCCCGTGCCAGAGCCGGAATGGCTGCTGGCGCGGCCGTGATGAGTATCGCGCCGAATTCTGTGCCAGGGTGGCGCGATATTGCACCCGATCATGAAGGTATTGCCGGTATGAAACCCCTGTTCTCCGCCCTGGCGCTCGCCCTGACGCTTCCCCTTGCCGCAGAGGCCAGGACCTGGACGCCGCCGCAGGGCTGCGAAATCTTTCTGACCGTGCAGTCCCAGGGCTGCCGGGTGTCAAACCACTATATCTGCAGCGCCGATCCGGCCGGCGATCAGTGGCGCGCCGATTTTGACCAGGAGGGCCTCTATTTCCGCTCGCGGATCAATGCCGAGACCGAATGGGTCGAGAGCTTTGAGATGAACCCGCCGCAGCGGCAGTGGCTGGATGCCGGGCGCGCCGATCCGGCCTCGTTCAGCGAATTGCTGGCGACCGGGCTTGATACATTCGAATTCACCCTCAGCCGGGATTCCGGCATCGGCTCGCGGGTCACCGGCTTTGACCGGCTGACCGGCAACAGCATCACCGTTGATGGTTTCCTGCTGGAAGAGACCGAATATGAAGCGCTCGAGGAACATGAAAGCGGCGAGGTCCGTGGCAATCGTGGCCATGAATATATCAGCCGCGAGCTGCGGCTGTTCTTCTCGGGCGCAGGGCAGATGGATCTCGGCGACGGCGAATGGCTGCCCTATTCCGGCGCGCCGCTCGATATTCTGAAACCGGGCGAAAAAGGCTTTGGCGCGACGCAGCCGCTTTATGACTGCGATCCGCTGATGACCGAAGCCCCGGGCAATCCGGCAATCATCAGGGCGCGATATGACGGATGAGCCGCATGCCATTGCACCAATCTTCCCTGACCCGACCCGTCCGGACCATGCCTTCGACAGCGCCAGCCCCAGGGAGTGAGCCATGACCAATTATGATGAAGCCTGGGTGAAATCTGAGGAAGCCAGACGCGCCTTCATGGATGCCAACAGCCTCTATCGTGCGGAAGATGAGCATTCTTCCTGCGGTGTCGGTCTGGTGGTGTCGATTTCGGGCGAGGCCTCGCGCAAGGTGGTTCAGGCCGGGATCGATGCGCTGAAGGCGATCTGGCACCGCGGCGCGGTCGATGCCGATGGTAAAACCGGCGACGGGGCCGGGATCCATGTGCAGATTCCGGTGGATTTCTTCTATGATGTGGTGCGCCGCACCGGCCATGAACCCGATCCGAAAAAATGGATCGCCGTTGGCCAGGTCTTCCTGCCGCGCACCGATTTTGCCGCCCAGGAGCGCTGCCGCACCATCGTTGAGACCGAAGTTTTGCGCATGGGCCATTATATCTATGGCTGGCGCCATGTGCCGGTTGATGTCTCGGTTCTGGGCGAGAAAGCCAATGCCACCCGCCCCGAGATCGAGCAGATCCTGATCCGCTGCGAGAAGGATATCGACCGCGAGCAGTTTGAGCGCGAGCTTTACATCATTCGCCGCCGCATCGAGAAAGCGGTGACCGCGGCCGGGATCTATGGCTGCTACCTCTGCTCGCTCTCCTGCCGTTCGGTGATCTATAAGGGGATGATGCTGGCCGAGCAGGTTTCGGTATTTTATCCCGATCTGCAGGATGAGCGGTTCGAGAGCGCTTTCGCCATCTATCACCAGCGCTATTCGACCAATACTTTCCCGCAATGGTGGCTGGCGCAGCCCTTCCGCATGCTGGCCCATAATGGCGAGATCAATACGCTGAAGGGCAATGTTAACTGGATGAAATCGCACGAGATCCGTATGGCCTCGAGCGCATTCGGGGATATGGCCGAAGACATCAAGCCGATCATTCCGGGCGGCACTTCGGATTCGGGTGCGCTGGATGCGGTGTTTGAGGTGATGGTGCGCTCGGGCCGTTCGGCCCCGATGGCAAAGACCATGCTGATCCCCGAGGCCTGGTCGAAACAGACCGATACCATGCCCCAGGCCTGGGCGGATATGTATTCCTACTGCAATTCGGTGATTGAACCCTGGGATGGCCCGGCCGCTCTCGCGATGACCGACGGGCGCTGGGTCTGTGGCGGGCTTGACCGCAATGGTCTGCGCCCGATGCGCTATGTGATCACCGGCGATGGTCTGCTGATTGCCGGCTCGGAAGCCGGCATGGTGCCGGTTGATGAAATGAGCATCCGGGAAAAAGGCGCGCTTGGTCCGGGGCAGATGATTGCCGTCGATATGGCCGAGGGCAAACTCTACCACGACCGGGAGATGAAAGATAAACTGGCCGCAGCCCAGCCCTATAGCGAATGGGTTGGCAAGATCGTGCATCTTTCGCCCGAGCTGGACCAGCTGCCGGAAACCGCGCTGTTCTCCGGGCCCGAGCTGCGTCAGCGTCAGATTGCTGCCGGCTATACCGTCGAGGAACTGGAGCAGGTTCTCGCGCCGATGGCCGAGGATGGCAAAGAGATGATCGCCTCAATGGGCGATGACACGCCGCCGGCGGTGCTCTCGAAAGTCTACCGCCCGCTGTCGCATTACTTCCGGCAGAATTTCAGCCAGGTCACCAATCCGCCCATCGATTCTTTGCGCGAAGGCCGGGTGATGTCGCTGAAGACCCGCTTTGGCAATCTGAAGAACGTGCTGGATGAGACCTCGGCCCAGACCGAGATCCTGGTGCTGGAAAGCCCCTTCCTTGCCAGTGCCGAATTCGATTCGATGGTGCGCCAGTTTGGTGATCAGGTCGCTTTCATCGATTGCACCTTCCCCACCGGCGCCTCGCTCGATGATCTGCAGGGCGCGCTGGCGCGCATCCGCGCCGAGGCCGAGGATGCGGTGCGTTCGGGCGCGGGCCAGCTGATCCTGACCGATGAGCATCAGAATGCGGAAAAGGTCGGTATGCCGATGATCCTCGCCACTTCGGCGGTGCATTCCTGGCTGACCCGCAAGGGGCTGCGCACCTTCTGCTCGATCAATCTGCGCTCGGCAGAATGTATCGACCCGCATTATTTCGCGGTGCTGATCGGCTGCGGCGCGACCACGGTGAACCCCTATCTTGCCCAGGACAGCCTTGCCGACCGCATCGACCGCGGCCTGCTTGAAGGCAGCCTGGTCGAGGCGATGCGCAAATATCGCGAGGCGATAGACGCGGGCCTGCTCAAGATCATGGCGAAGATGGGGATCTCGGTGATCTCCTCCTATCGTGGCGGCCTGAATTTTGAGGCGGTCGGCCTGTCGCGCGCCATGGTGGCGGAATATTTCCCCGGCATGCAGTCGCGCATTTCCGGCATCGGTCTGCACGGCATCGAGCGCAAGCTCGAAGAGGTCCATGCCCGTGGCTGGCTGGGCGGCGCGGAAGTGCTGCCGATTGGTGGCTTTTATAAAGCGCGCCGCTCGGGCGAGAAGCATGGCTGGGAAGCCCAGACCATGCATATGCTGCAGGCGGCCTGTGACCGCGCCAGCTATGATATGTGGAAGGGCTACAGCGCGGCAATGCGAGCCAATCCGCCGATCCATCTGCGTGATCTGCTTGATATCAAACCCCTGGGCAAGCCGGTGCCGATTGAAGAGGTCGAATCGATCACCGCGATCCGCAAGCGGTTCGTGACCCCGGGCATGTCGCTGGGGGCGCTCTCGCCCGAGGCGCATATGACGCTGAACATTGCGATGAACCGCATCGGGGCGAAATCCGACAGCGGCGAGGGTGGTGAGGATCCGGCGCACCAGCATCCCTTCGCCAATGGCGACAATCCCTGTGCCAAGATCAAACAGGTGGCCTCGGGTCGTTTTGGTGTTACCGCCGAATATCTGAACGCCTGTGAAGAGCTGGAGATCAAGGTCGCGCAAGGGGCGAAGCCGGGTGAGGGCGGTCAGCTGCCGGGGGTGAAAGTCACAGAACTGATCGCGCGGCTGCGGCATTCGACCAAAGGCGTGACGCTGATCTCGCCGCCGCCGCATCACGACATCTATTCGATCGAGGATCTGGCGCAGCTGATCTATGATCTGAAGCAGATCAATCCGCGCTGCAAAGTGACGGTGAAGCTGGTCTCCTCTTCCGGGGTCGGCACGATTGCGGCAGGCGTGGCCAAGGCGAAAGCCGATATTATCCTGGTCTCGGGCCATAATGGCGGCACCGGCGCCTCGCCCGGCACCTCGATCAAATATGCCGGCCTGCCCTGGGAGATGGGGCTGACCGAGGCGCATCAGGTTCTGACCATGAATAACCTGCGCGAGCGGGTAACGCTTCGCACCGATGGCGGGTTGCGTACCGGCCGCGATGTAGTGATGGCGGCGATGATGGGCGCGGAAGAGTTCGGCATCGGCACGGCCGCGCTGATTGCCATGGGCTGTATCATGGTACGGCAGTGCCAGTCGAATACCTGCCCGGTCGGGGTCTGCACCCAGGATCAGGCTTTGCGCGACAAGTTCACCGGCTCGGCGGATAAAGTGGTCAATCTGATCACCTTCTACGCCCAGGAGGTGCGCGAGATCCTCGCCTCGGTCGGGGCGCGCTCGCTCGATGAGGTGATCGGTCGCCCGGATCTGCTGACCCAGGTCTCGCGCGGCCATGCCGATCTGGATGATCTCGACCTCAATCCGTTGCTGATCACCGTCGATGGCTCGAACCGCATCACCTATGACCGTTCCAGGCCGCGCAATGCGGTGCCCGATACGCTGGATGCCGAAATCGTCAAGGATGGGGCGCGCTTCTTTGACGAGGGTGAGAAGATGCAGCTGAGCTATGCGGTGCGCAATACCTCGCGCACCATTGGCACCCGGGCCTCGTCGCATATCGTGCGCAAATTCGGCATGCGCAACAGCCTGCAGCCCGATCATCTGACGGTGAAGCTGACCGGCAATGCCGGGCAGTCCCTGGGGGCATTCGCGGTCAATGGTCTGAAGCTCGAGGTTTCGGGCGATGCCAATGACTATGTTGGCAAGGGTCTGTCGGGCGGCACCATCGTGGTACGCCCGCTGATGGCCTCGCCGCTGAAAGCCGAAGAGAATACGATCATCGGCAATACCGTGCTTTATGGCGCGACCGATGGCTATCTCTTCGCCTCGGGGCGGGCGGGTGAGCGCTTTGCGGTGCGCAATTCCGGCGCGAAGGTGGTGATCGAGGGCTGCGGTTCAAACGGCTGCGAATATACCACCGGCGGGGTGGCGGTGATCCTTGGCGATATCGGCGATAATTTCGGCGCCGGGATGACCGGGGGCATGGCCTATATCTACGACCCGAAGGGCGGGAATGCGGCCAGGATCAACCCCGAAAGCCTGTTGGTGGCCGATCTGGCGCATAGCCACTGGGAAGCGCAGCTGAAAGAGCTGATCGGGCGGCATGCGCTGGAAACCGGCTCGCCCAAAGCACAGCGGATCCTGGCGGACTGGGAGCGTGAGAAGCAGAACTTCCTGCAGATCTGCCCGCGTGAGATGCTGCCGCATCTCGCCGCGCCGCTGAGCGCGCAGGCTGAAAAGGTTCCGGCCGAGTAAGGCCAGACCCGGCTCGCCAATAAGCATAAGCCACGGGAGCTGCCCCCCGCCAGTCCACAGCCTGGCGGGGGTTCCTTTTACAAAAGGGCTTTTCGCTCGACTTCCCCGCCAGAGGCGGCGCAAAATGCACCATGTGGTTCTGGTGTGAGGGGCGTAAAGAATGACCCGCGAACAGCGCGCGCTGAGGGTGTCAGCGACAGCGACCTTTGGCCTGGCGGTTTTCGGCATTGGCTTTGGCCTGCTGACCCGCTCGGGGGCGATCCTGTTCGACGGCACCTATTCGCTGCTCGATACCTTCAGCGCTTTGCTGATGCTGCTGGTGGTGCGGCTGATTTCCTCGGCCGGGAGTGGCAGCAAAGAGGGCAAACTGGTCGAGCGTTTCACCCTGGGGTTCTGGCATCTTGAGCCGATCGTCGTCGGCGTCAGCGGCACTTTGCTGATCGGCTCGGCCTCCTATGCGCTGTTCTCTGCCGTGGATGCGCTGCTGAAGGGCGGGCGTGATCTCGAGTTTGGCCTGGCGATCCTTTATGCCTCGCTCACCCTTTGTGTCGCGCTGAGCATGACCTTCTTCATGCGCCGGGCGAACCGGCGGCTGAATTCAGCGATCCTGGCGATTGATGTTACCGGCTGGATGATTTCCTCGGCGCTGACCGCGGCGCTGCTGATCGCCTTTGTCGCCGGCTGGCTGACGGAAGGGACCGGGCTTGCCTGGATCCGGCCCTATATTGACCCCGGCATTCTGGCGCTGATCTGTCTGATGGTGCTGCCGCTGCCGGTGCCGGCGGTGCGCCAGGCTCTGGCCGAGATCCTGTTGATCACCCCCGCCGATCTGAAACAGGAGGTCGATCAGAAGGCGCGGGCGCTGGCGAAACAGGAGGGCTTTCTGTCACACCGGGCCTATGTGGCACGGGTCGGGCGGGGCACGCAGATCGAGATCTATTTCATCGTGCCCAAAGGCCTGCCGCCGCGCCCGCTCGAGGAATGGGATGCCATCCGCGACCGGCTGGGCGAGGCGCTGGGCGGCGAGGGGCCGCATCGCTGGCTGACGATCGCCTTTACCACCGATCAGGACTGGGCAGAGTAAGCATAAAAAAGGGCCGCCCGAAGGCGGCCCGGTATCCTCTGCCAGAGTGGCGGAGAATCAGCCGTTCACGAGGTCTTTGAGGGCCTTCGCGATTGCGAATTTCACCTGCTTGTCAGCAGCCTTGGTCATGGTCTCACCGGTTGCCGGGTTGCGGACCTGACGCTCGGGGCGCTCTTTGCAGGCCACTTTGCCGAGGCCCGGCAGGGTCACGGCGCCACCGGCGGTCACTTCACGGGCAACGATTGCTGCAATCGCGTCGAGGGCAGCCGAAGCGGTCTTTTTATCTGCGCCCATCTCTTCGGCAACAGCGGCTACCAGCTGGGTCTTGGTCATCGGCTTGGACATTTTATGTCTCCTGATCTCGTTCCTCATGCCCGTTTAAGGGCGCCCTTTGCAGGGTCGCGGCTCAGTCGCCTGGATTGGAGGGGAAAATCAACCCCCTGAGATAGGATCTGCGACCATTTGAGCGATTTTTCCCTTAATTTTATGCCTTCAGAGGAAGGCGGTCTCATCAAAACTTCGTAGTTTCCGGCTGTGGATCCGTTCGAGCGGCGTTTCGCGCAGAAGTTCCATCGCGCGGATGCCGATCTGCAGGTGACGGCCCACCTGGGTGCGGTAGAAATCAGAGGCCATGCCAGGCAGTTTCAGCTCGCCATGCAGCGGCTTGTCCGAGACGCAGAGCAGGGTGCCATAGGGCACCCGGAAGCGAAAACCATTGGCGGCGATGGTGGCGCTTTCCATATCCAGCGCCACAGCGCGCGACTGCGACAGCCGCCTGACCGGGCCGGACTGATCGCGCAATTCCCAGTTGCGGTTGTCGATCGTGGCGACGGTGCCGGTGCGCATGATACGCTTCAGCTCATAGCCCTCCAGCCGGGTCACCTCTTCCACGGCATCCTCAAGCGCGATCTGGATCTCGGCCAGAGCCGGGATCGGCACCCAGACCGGCAGATCATCATCAAGGACGTGATCCTCGCGCAGATAGGCATGGGCGAGCACGAAATCCCCCAGCGCCTGAGAATTGCGCAGCCCGGCGCAATGGCCGACCATCAGCCAGGCATGCGGGCGCAGCACCGCGATATGGTCGGTGGCGGTTTTGGCATTTGAAGGGCCCACCCCGATATTGACCAGGGTAATGCCCTGACCATCCTCGCGCTTGAGGTGATAGGTGGGCATCTGCGGCAGTTTCAGCGGCGCCACCAGCGGCTGGTCGCCCCGGGTGATCTCCTGATTGCCGGTGGCAATGAAGGCGCTGTATTCCGATTTGGGATCGTCGAGCGCGGCCCGGGCAAAGGCCTCAAAGGCGTCGATATAGAACTGGTAATTGGTGAAGAGCACATGGCTCTGGAAATGCTCGGGCGCGGTGGCGGTGTAATGCGCCAGCCGGGCCAGCGAGTAATCCACCCTTTGCGCGGTGAAAGCAGCCAGCGGCATCGACCCATCCGGGAACCGCTCCAGCGTGCCATTGACGATATCATCATTGATCGTGGCCAGATCCGGCACGTCAAAGACATCGCGCAGCGGAAAATCAAGCGCCGCCTCCTGGGGCACGGTCAATTCCGGATCGGAGGCGACGGCAAAATGCACCGGGATCGGGGTTTTCGAGGCGCCGATACTGACCGGCACGCCATGGTTGCGGATCAGCAGGCCGATCTGCTGGATCAGATAATTGCGGAACAGATCCGGCCGGGTGACGGTGGTGGAATAGTGCCCGGGATGGGCGACATGGCCAAAAGCAAGCCGGGTGTCGACCTTGCTGAAACTGTCAACCTGCAGGCGGATTTCGGGATAAAAGGCGCGGATACGGCGCGAGGGGCGGCCCTCCTGCAGCGCCCGGCTGAATTCCTGCAGCAACAGCCCGGTCGCCTCATCATAAAGCGCCTGCAGCCGGTCAACGGCCGCCTCGGCATCGAGGAAATCTTCATGTTCGGCGGGGAGAGGGGCGTTCAGGTTCGACACGGTTTCCTGCTGTTTCATGCCCGGGCAATCAGGGGCCGGGGCAGGGGGAGGTCTCAGGCGATTAAGCGCCAGACTGCCGCGCAAGGCAAGTGAACAGCAGATGACACTGCGGGTGCTTGCGGGGCCGGCGCCGGGGGGCGATACTCGCGGCTATGAAAACGCTTCTCTCGCTCGGCCATGGCTATACGGCCCGTCTTTTTGCCCGCGCTCTGATTGCTCAGGGATGGCGGGTGATCGGTACAACCCGCGATGCGGTCAAGGTCAGGGCGCTGGAGGCCGAAGGTGTGGAGCCGCTGCTCTGGCAGCCGGGAGCCAAGCCTGAGGCGGCGATTGCCTCGGCGACACATATTCTGCATTCCGCCAGCCCGATTGACGGCCATGATCCGTTCATGCATCTCGCGCCGCTCCTGCGCGAGGCGGGGCCGGAATGGTTTGGCTATCTTTCCACCACCGGGGTTTATGGCGATACCGGCGGGGCCTGGGTCGATGAGGACAGCCCGCTCGCCCCGGCGCGGGGCCGGTCGGCCGACCGGGCGGCGGCTGAAGCCGCCTGGCTTGCCAGCGGACTGCCGCTGCATGTCTTCCGCCTCGCCGGCATTTACGGCCCCGGCCGCGGCCCCTTTGCCAGGCTGCGCTCTGGCCAGGCCCAAAGGATCGTCAAGCAGGGCCAGGTGTTCTCGCGCATCTATGTTGAGGATATCGTCCGGGTGCTGCTGGCCTCGATCGCGCGCCCTGATCCGGGCCGGATCTATAACCTCTGCGATGATCTGCCCGCAGGAGCTGATGAGGTGCTGGTCGCGGCGGCGCAGATGATCGGCCTGCCCCTGCCCGAGGCGCTGGATTTCGCCACGGCCGAGCTTTCGCCTATGGCGCGCAGTTTCTATGCCGAATGCCGTCGGGTGCGAAATGACCGGATCAAGGCCGAGCTGGGCGTGGTGCTGCAATGCCCCGATTACCACGCCGGTCTGCGCGCCATCCTCGCTGCCGAAGCGGCAGATCAGCTGTCTGAAAATATCCCGGGGGTCTGAGGGGGGCGGCCCCCTCGCTTTCGGCCCTCAGCCCGGAATGCCGCCGTCACAATCATCGCCGGCTTCTTCCAGCAGGCGGTCGAAATCCGGCACCAGGATCTGGCGTTTGCCTTCCAGCAAAATCACCCCGTCGCGTTTCAGCGCCGAGATCTGGCGGCTGACGGTTTCCAGGGTCAGGCCCAGATAATCGGCCATTTCCTCGCGCGTCAGCGGCAGGTCAACCATCAGCTTGCCCGAGGCACGGCGCAGGTTCAGCGAGGCATCGCGGCGCGCGATAATCGCCAGCAGCGAGGCGATCTTCTCGCGCGCGGTCTTGCGCCCGAGCAGCAGCATCCATTCCCGCGCCGCATCCAGCTCATCGAGCGTCATTTCCAGCAGGCGCTGCGCCACATGCGGTGTGGTCGCCATCATCTCTTCGAAAGGTTTGCGACGGAAGCAGCACATAACCAGATCGGTGGCCGCCGTCACATCATAACCGGCGATCATCCGGCCTGGCCGCCCGACGAAATCCGAGGGCAGCAGCAGTCCGACCATCTGGCGGCGTCCGTCCTCCATGGTCTGGGTCAGAGTGGCGATCCCGGTCACCACCGAGGCGACGAAATCCATCCGGTCGCCGGACCAGACCACCGGCTGACCGGCTTCAAAGCGGCGATAATATTTCAGATTCTCGAGGGCGGTCAGCTCCTCGTTATCGCAGCGGGCGCAGACGGCGCGATGTCGGATCGGGCATTCACCGCATTGCAGATGCAAAGGGTTTTTTTCAGCTGAAGAAAGGGCGGGCGAAAGACCAGAAGCCTCGGCCATGATTTTTCCACCGTTGATCTGCGTCAAGGAAGCTTGCGTCTTTGCAGCTTAGGGTAGATGCATGCAAATCAATGTGCAACTCAGCAGACTCGGGCTATTTGACGCAAGAGTGCCGCGCTACACCTCTTACCCGACCGCTCCGCATTTTTCGGCGGCCGTCGGGGCTGATGATCTCACCGGCTGGATCCGCGCCGTCAGGCCCGGTTCACAGATCTCGCTCTATCTGCATGTGCCCTTCTGCCGGCGCCTGTGCTGGTTCTGCGCCTGCCGCACCCAGGGGACCAGCAGCGAGGATCCGGTGATTGCCTATGCCGAGACCCTGCGTCGTGAAATTGATCATCTGGTCCGCTATCTGCCTGAGGGCGTGACACTTTCCCGGCTGCACTGGGGCGGCGGAACGCCGACTTTGCTGCCCCCCGATCAGATCCGCAGCATTGCCGGTTCCATCGCCAGGGTGCTGCCCATGGCCCCGGGCGGCGAGTTTTCGGTCGAGATCGACCCCAATGAGGCCGATCCGGCGCGCCTTGATGCTTTGGCCGGGGCGGGTATGAACCGGGCCTCAATCGGGGTGCAGGATTTCGATCCCGAGATCCAGACCGCAATCGGCCGCGATCAGAGCTATGAGCTGACCCTGCGCATTGCCGAGGGGCTGCGCGCGCGCGGCATCACCTCGCTGAACTGCGATATTCTCTATGGCCTGCCGCATCAGACCCGTGAGCGGATCAGCGATTCTGTGCAGAAGCTGCTGTCGCTCTCGCCGGACCGGGTGGCGCTTTATGGCTATGCCCATGTCCCCTGGATGAGCCGGCGCCAGCAGCTGATCCCTTCGGACAGCCTGCCGACGCCCGAGGAACGCCTCGCTCTGTTCGAGACCGCGCGCCAGCTTTTTGCGGCGGATGGCTATGATCAGATCGGTATCGACCATTTCGCTCTGCCCACTGACGGGCTGGCGCGGGCGGCGAAGGCGGGCCAGCTGCGGCGTAATTTCCAGGGCTATACCGATGACCAGGCCGAAGTGCTGATCGGCATCGGCGCCTCCTCTATCTCGCGTTTCCCCCAGGGCTATGCCCAGAATGCGCCCGCCACCGCTTCCCATACCAAAGCAATCCGCGCCGGGCGGTTCTCGGTGGCAAAGGGCCATGTTTTCACGGCGGAAGACCGGCTGCGCGGCCGGATTATCGAGGCGCTGATGTGCGACTTCCGGGTCTCGCGCGAGGCGCTGGTGCAGGAGACCGGGGCTGCACCAGGCCAGATCGACAGTCTCTTTGCCGGGGTGGTGGCGCAGTTTGAGGATATGCTGCTGCTGCAGGAGGGGGTGCTGACGATCCCTGAACGGGCGCGGCCGCTGACCCGGATCATCGCCCGGGCTTTTGACAGCTATGACAGCGCCGGGGCCGGGGCCAGGCATTCGGCGGCGGTTTAACCCGCCAGCAGCCGGTTGACCAAAGCCAGCTGGGCGGGCAGACAGACCCGCTTCAGATCATACTGCCTGAGGACATCCGCCCGGGCCTGTTCGCGCAAAGGCGCGTATTGCCCGGGGTTTTCCAGGCAGATGGCCAGCTGGCGCGCCCAGGCCTGCTGGTCAAAGAAATCGACCAGCAGCCCGTTCTCGCCATGGCGGATCAGTTCTGCAACCGGGGCGGTGCGCGAGGCAACGACCAGCGCGCCCGCCGCCATGGCCTCGACCATCGACCAGGAGAGGACGAAAGGATAGGTCAGATAGGCATGCACCCGCGAAATCTGCAGCAGTTTCAGATAATCGCTATAGGGCAGCTTGCCGGTGAAATGCACACGGGCCAGATCGATCCGGTCGCGCACCTCGCGCAGAAAATGCTCTTTCCAGCCCTTTGCCCCGGGCGGGGCAGCGCCATAGCTGACCTCATCCCCGCCGACGATCACCACCCGCGCAGCGGGGCGCAGCGCCATCAGCTCAGGCAGCATCCGCATGAAGATGTGATAGCCGCGGTAGGGTTCGAGATTGCGGTTCACGAAGGTCAGCACCTCATCCCCCGCCGCCAGATCGGTGCCATCGGGCAGGCGCAGCCGCGCCGATGGCACGGGGCGGACCAGATCGGTATCGACGCCGTCAAAGATCACCTCGATACGCTGGCGCAGCGCCGGCGGATGGGTCGAGGCCTGCCAGTATGTGGGCGAAAGGCCCATATCGGCATGCAGCAAGGCCTGGCCCAGATGCGCGGCGCGGCCCTGGGCGATCATCACCTGGTCAAAACTGGCGGGGCTGAATTCCGGGTCAAAGCCCACATCCATGCCGGTGCCGCGATAGTAAAACTCGGAATAGACCAGCAGTTTTGCCCCGGGCCAGACCTCTTTGAGAAACAAGGTCTCGCCCCAGCCGGAATGGCCGATGATCAGATCGGGGATATAGCCCTCACGCTGGCGCAGCTGCAAAGCGGCGCGCGCCACCGCCACGCCCCGGTCAGACATGGTGGTGTAATTGCGGCCAAGCCGCGTTGCCGCCGGGTCAACCGGCTGGGGCTGAAAGCGGTAGCGCCAGGCGGGAATGCTGCTCTGGCGCTGATTTGCCCCATCGGTCAGGGCATTGACCTGATGTCCCTGCCGCATCAGCTCCGGGGCCAGATGCGGAAACTGGCCCGGGAAATTCTGATGGACGAACAGGATTTTCAAACCGGCGCGCCCTCCTCTGCGGCCAGCTGCAGATCGCCAAAGGCGGCTTTCATCAGCGCCCGGGTGTAATCGGTGGCGGGGCTGGTGAAGATCTGCCCGGTCGTGCCTGCCTCCACCACATCACCGGCGCGCATCACCATCACCTGATGCGACATGGCGCGGATGACGCGCAGATCGTGGCTGATGAAGAGATAGGCGAGGCCATATTTGCGCTGCAGATCGCGCAGCAGCTCAACAATCTGCACCTGAACCGTCATATCCAGCGCCGAGGTCGGCTCGTCGAGCACCACAAGTTTCGGGCGCAGGATCATGGCGCGGGCAATGGCGATGCGCTGGCGCTGCCCGCCTGAAAACTCATGCGGATAGCGGGTCATCATCGCCGGATCGAGCCCGACCTCGCGCATGATCTCTGCCACCATCTCCTCGCGGTTCCGGCCCGGCTCAACCCCATGCACGCCCAGGCCTTCGGCGATGATCTGCCCGGCGGTCATGCGCGGCGAGAGGCTGCCGAAAGGGTCCTGGAACACGATCTGCAGATCGCGGCGCAGATCGCGCAGGGCAGAACCGGCCAGGCCTGAAATCTTTTGGCCCATAAACACCACCGGCCCTTCTGAGCCGATCAGCCGCATCAGTGCCAGCGCCAGCGTGGTCTTGCCCGAGCCGCTTTCGCCGACAACCCCCAGAGTCTCGCCGGCGCGGATCGACAGGCTGGCGTCATTCACGGCCTTCACATGGCCGGTGACGCGTTTGAAAAAACCTTTGGTGATCGGGAACCAGACCTTCAGATGTTCAGCGCTGAGCACGACTGGCGCGCTTTCGGGCACCGGATCAGGAATGCCCCGCGCCTCGGCCGCCAGCAGCTTTTGCGTATAGGGATGCTGTGGATTGCCAAAGACCTCTTCGGCTGTGCCCTGTTCGACGATCACCCCGCCCTGCATGACGCAGACCCGGTCGGCGATGCGGCGCACAATGTTGAGATCATGGGTGATGAACAGCAGGCTGAGGCCTTCGGATTTTTTCAGATCGGCCAGCAGCTCAAGGATCTGGGCCTGGATCGTCACATCCAGCGCCGTGGTCGGCTCATCGGCGATCAGCAGTTCCGGGCCATTGGCCAGCGCCATGGCGATCATCACCCGCTGGCGCTGCCCGCCCGAAAGCTGATGCGGCCAGGCGCTGAGGCGGCTTTCGGGATCTCTGATGCCGACCTTGGTCAAAAGATCAATCACCCGCGCCCGGGCTTTTGCGCCGCGCAGCCCCTGATGCAGCTCGAGGCTTTCGGTGATCTGGCGCTCAATCGTATGCAGCGGGTTCAGCGAGGTCATCGGCTCCTGGAAGATGAAGCTGATGTCATCACCGCGCATCCGGCGCAGCTCACGTTCGGGCAAAGTGGCAATATCCCGGCCCTGCCAGAGGATCTGCCCGCCCACCGTGGCATTATCGGCCAGCAGTTTCAGCGTCGAAAGCGCGGTGACGGACTTGCCCGAGCCGCTTTCACCGACCAGGGCGACGGTCTCGCCCCGGTTCACGCTGAAGGACACGCCTTTCACGGCTTCGATCTGCCGCCCGTCCTGCGCGAAGCTGACCGTCAGATTTTTTACATCCAGCAGGGTCATCTGAAGGTTTTCCTCGGGTCGAATGCGTCACGGATGCCCTCGAAGATAAAGATCAGCAGGGTCAGCATGATGGCGAAGGTGAAAAAGGCGACAAAGGCCAGATGCGGGGCCTGAAGATTGCCCTGGGCCTGACGCGACAGCTGGCCCAGCGAAGGCGCCGAGGCCGGAAGGCCAAAGCCGAGGTAATCAAGCATGGCCAGCGAGCCGATGGTGCCGGTGACGATGAAGGGCAGCATGGTCAGGGTGGCGACCATGGCATTGGGCAGCATATGGCGCAGGATGATCTGCAGATCGGGCACGCCAAGCGCTTTGGCCGCGCGGATATATTCGAAATTCCGCGCCCGCAGAAACTCGGCCCGCACCACGCCCACCAGCGCGGTCCAGCCAAACAGCACCATCAGGAAGACCATCAGCCAGAAGCTTTTCGCCCAGACTGCGGTCAGAATGATGATGACATAGATCGAGGGGATCGAGCCCCAGAGTTCGATCACGCGCTGGAAGATCAGATCGGTGCGGCCGCCGAAATAGCCCTGGACCGCGCCTGCCGCGACGCCGATCACCGCATTCAGCGCGGTGACGATCAGCGCGAAAGTGACCGAGAGGCGAAAGCCATAGATCACCCGCGCCAGCACATCGCGTGAGGCCTCATCGGTGCCGAGCCAGTTCTGTGCCGAGGGCGGGGCCGCCGCCGTGCCGCCGGTATTGACGATGGTGTTATAGCGGTAAGGGATCAGCGGCCAGATCAGCGCGCCTTTCTCGACTGGCTGACCAAGGGCGGTGCCCTTTTCCCTCACCTCGGTGATGATCGCCTCGGGCTCTTCCCAGCATTGCCGGTTGCCGCCCGAGAGGATCAGACACTGCACCTCGGGCAGCGAGTAATTCGCCCCGGTGCGCAGATCGCCGCCAAAGGCGGTTTCGGGATAGAATTTCGCTACCGGGAAATGCCAGGAGCCCTGATAGCGCACCGCCAGCGGGCGGTCATTGGCGATCAGCTCGGCGCCCAGCGTCAGCAGATAGATCACAGCAAACAGGATCAGCGACCAGAAGGCCCGCTTATTGGCTTTGAAATTGCGCCAGCGGCGCTGGTTCAGCGGCGACAATGGCATCAGCTCGCCCTCTTCTCAAAATCAATGCGCGGATCAATCAGCACATACATCAGATCGGAAATAATCCCGACGACGAGGCCGATCAGGCCAAAGGCGAACAGCGTGCCGAACATCACCGCGTAATCACGCTCAATCGCGGCGCGGTAGCCCAGCAGGCCAAGGCCATCGAGGGTGAAGATCATCTCGATGATCAGCGATGAGCCAAAGAAGACGCCGAGGAACAGCGCCGGGAAACCGGCAATGACGATCAGCATGGCATTGCGGAACACATGGCCATAAAGCACCCGGCTTTCCGACAGGCCTTTGGCCCGCGCCGTCATCACATATTGCTTGCGGATCTCATCGAGGAACGAGTTTTTGGTCAGCAGCGTCAGCGTGGCAAAGCTGGCGATCAGCTGCGCCGTGACCGGCAGAGCAATATGCCAGAGGTAATCGGTGATCTTGCTCCACCAGCTCAGGCTCTCCCAGTTTTCCGAGGTCAGGCCGCGCAGGGGGAAGATCTGCCAGTAGCTGCCCCCGGCGAACAGCACCATCAGCAGGATCGCGAACAGGAAGCCTGGGATGGCATAGGCGGCGATGATCACCCCCGAGGTCCAGGTGTCAAAGCGCGAGCCGTCTTTTACCGCCTTGCGGATGCCGAGCGGGATCGAAATCAGATAGGCCAGCAGCGTTGACCACAGGCCAAGCGTGATCGAGACCGGCATTTTTTCCAGCACCAGGTCAAAGACCGAGATCTTGCGGAAATAGCTCTCGCCCAGATCGAACTGGGCATAGTTCCACATCATAATGCCGAACCGCTCCCAGAAGGGGATCATCTCTTTTTCGCAGGCCTCATTTTTCAGGCTGGGCGTGCCGGTAAAGCCCTCGGCGCAGAGGATGCGGGCAAAGCCGAACTGCACCTCAAGCTGGGCGCGAAACTCGGGCGAGAGGCCGCGCGCGCCGGTATAGCCATCGCCTGAACCATCCCCGAGCCCGGCATCAGAGGTCGAGCCACCGATCGCGGCGATGGAATCGCCCGAGCCTGCCAGCCGCGCCTCGATCTGCTCAAGCGGGCCGCCGGGGACGACATTGGTTAAGGCAAAGTTGATCAGCATGATCCCGAACAGGGTCGGGATCACCAGGAGCAACCGTCGAAGAATATATGCGCCCAAAACCCTGTCCTCTTACTGCAAAGCCCGGCGGACCCTGAAGGCTGCGGCCTTTTCGGCATTGATCCACCACCAGCTCAGCTCTCCGGTGCCATAGGGCGGCAGCCTGGCGGGGTGTTCATACATATCGTAATAGGCCACGCGGGCCTTGCGGGAAAACCACATCGGCACCCGGAAGCGCTCGGCCCTGAGCACGCGGTCCAGGGCATGGGTGGCGATGGTCATCTCCTCGCGGCTGGCGGCGGCGAGGGTGATCTCAATCATCCGGTCCACCGCCGGGCTTTTCAGCCCCGCGATGTTAAACACTGAAATATCGGCGGTTTCCGAGCCGAAATACTGCTTCAGCTCAGAGCTGGGCACATAGCTGGTCGGGGTGAAGCTGCCGGTCACGTCGAAATCATAATCCGGATTGCGGGTCCGCACCTCATATTGCGCGGAATCGATCGAATTCAGCCAGGCATCGATGCCAAGCGAGCGCAGATTTTCGACATAGGGGGCGATGATACGCTCAAAAGACGGGTTGTCGTCGAGAAACTCAAGGCGCAGCAATTCGCCCTGCGCATTGCGCCGGAAACCGTCCTCGGCGCCCGGCACCTCGGCCCTGGCCCAGAGGAAAAAGCCACCGCTCAGCAGCAAAAGCGCCAGCGTACTGAGCTGGCGGCGCCCCTCAAAGCGCGGACCCATCACCAGCCCGCCGCCGATCAGCCCCAGCCCCAGCGCCGCGGTCAGGGCAAAACCCAGCGCCATGCGCGGCCCGGGTGGCTGCGGCCTGACCTGCCAGCCGGCCTCATCCAGTAAGGCGGCAGCCCGGATCCGGTTGGTGCGGTCGATCTGACGGTCGGCCGAAGAGACGGGCTGATGGAAAGGCGGATCGGTCAGGATCGTTGCCGGCAGCAGCCCGTCATCGACGAGCGGCTGCAGCAGGGCACGTTCCTGCGGCCCGGGCGGCCCTTCGGCGGCCAGCCACGAGTTCTCCCAGAATGAATCGATCCGGTTATAGGCGCCGTAGAACAGCGCCCGGTTCGACCATTCGAAATTGAACATCAGCCCGACCGCCTCGCGCACCCGCGCATCCTGCCAGGCCGGGCGGCGCAGGTTGAACACCCAGGACTGACCATTGGCCTTGGTGCCCAGTTCCAGCTCTTCGAGCCGGATCAGCCCGTTCTGTACCGCAGGGAAAGTGTAGTTCTGCGCCCATTGCCGGGCCACATTCTCCTGACGGAAAGTATAGATCCCGCCTTTGAAGGCCTCAAAGGCGGTATTGGCTTCGGCGAAATATTCGTAGCGGATCACATCGTAATTATTCATGCCCCGGCCAAAGGGCAGGTCCTGGGCCCAGTAATCGGGGTTACGCAGGTAGCGGATCGAGGTTGCGCCCGAGACCGGCTGCGGCACATAGGGGCCGCTGCCGAGGAAAGGCGTCATCGAGCTTTCGGCCAGATCCAGATCATTGGCGAGATAATGTGCCTTTGACAGCACCGGCAGCCCGCCTGCCATTTCCGGCAGATCGCGGGTCGGCACGCCTTCGGCAAAGCTGAACTTTACCCGATAGGGGCCAAGGGCCTCGGCCCCGGTGAACAGCTGCCCCAGAACCTGGCGGAAATCAGACAAGCCTTTGTCGCGCAGGATCTCATATGAGAAAATCACATCATCGGCGGTCAGCGGCGTGCCGTCGGAAAAACGGATATCCTCGCGCAGATTGAAGATCACCCAGGAGCGGTCCGCCGGATATTCCAGCGTCGTGCACATAAAGCAGTAGGAAACGCCAATTTCATCTGCAGTGCCGGTCAGGATGGTCTCCAGCATCGAGCTGGAGCCCTGGGCGGCGCGGCCCTGCACCGAATAGGGGTTCATCGAATCGAACCCGGCGAGCACGGCGGGCAGGCTGATCTCGCCGCCCTTTGGCGCATCAGGGTTCACATAGGGCAGATGGGGGAAATCGGCAGCCAGTGCGAGCGGATCGCCGTTGAAGGTGGTGATGCCATGCGAAATGGTGATCTGATCCGCCGTCTCCGCCGCTTCATCCGGCGCGCTGGCTTCGGGATTGTCCTGGGCTTGCAGCGCCGAAGCCAGCAGCCCAGCGAGGCCGAGGCCTGCCGTCAGGGCGAGGCTGCTCCAGAGGCCTGGCGCTAGGCCCCGGCCTTCCGGCTGTGCCGCTGCGATCCGGCCCCCATTCGCACCAGGCTGTGCCTTCATCCGATCCCCCGGTCCCCGTATCCTGCTCCGGCTATTGCTAAGGCCCCGCAGGTCCGGGGAAAAGCCGCGTTTGCGTGAGCTTGCCCTCTGGCCAAGAAAAAAGCCACGCCCGAGGGCATGGCTTTTGAAATTCAGAGCCTGAAAGGCGTCAGCTTATTGCTGGGTCGCGAGGAAAGCGATCAGATTGGCGCGGTCTTCGGGCTTGGGCAGACCAGCGAAGGACATTTTGGTGTTCGAGGCAAAGCCTTTCGGGGCTTTGAGGAAAGTGTCCAGGTGCTCCGGGGTCCAGGTGCTGTCGGCATGTTCGGCCATCGAGGTCGAATAGGCGAAACCTGCGGCGCTTGCGATCGCGCGATCGACGATGCCGTTCAGGTGCGGACCGGTGACATCCTTGCCATCGAGCTTGTGGCAGGCTTTGCACTTGCCGAAGACTTTCTCGCCAGCGGCCGCATCGGCCGAAGCATAGATGGTGGCGAAGTCAGCCTCAGCTGCGCCAGCTTCCTCAGCGCCGCCTGCGGCTGCGCCGGTATCAATCGCGTAGGCCTGGACAGGCTCCTCGCCATGATGACCCGCATTCGGGTCGGTGCTGTACAGCGAAGTGGCGGCCCATTTGCCCAACAACAGCACGAGAAGTGCAGAGCAGACAGCAGCGGTCGCCTTGGTCATCGTCATCGTGTCGAACATGTCGAGCGCATCCCTTGGTCGTCTTGCAAGGGGTATTAGCCGCTTCCCAGGGTACGTTGCAAGGTGTAGACGCGCGACCAATCGTCTCTGACGACGTTCAGACACAGATTTTTCAGGAGATTGACCCATGTCCGGCCCGATCGCTTTCCAGGGAGAACCTGGTGCCTATTCCCACCAGGCCTGCGCCGAGGCCCGTCCGGGCATGGAAATTCTGCCCTGCACCACCTTCCAGGAGGTTGTTGATGCAGTGAAATCCGGCGAGGCTGAGCTTGGCATGCTGGCGGTCGAAAACTCGACCTATGGCCGTGTTGCCGATGTGCACAGCCTTTTGCCGAAATCAGGTCTGCATATTATTGATGAGGCCTTTGTGCGGGTGCATGTGAACCTGCTGGGGGTGAAGGGCGCCAGGCTGGAGGATGTGCGCGAGGCGCATGGCCATGTGGTGATTCTGCCGCAATGCGCGGGCTTCCTGAAGCAGCATGGCATTCGCGGTGTGGTGAGCTCGGATAATGCCAAAGCCGCGCGCGAGGCCGCCGAGGCGAATAATACGGCCCGGGGCGCACTGGCGAGTGAGCTCGCCGCCGGGATCTATGGCCTCGAGGTGCTCGGCCGCCATATCGAGGATCAGGGCAATAACACCACCCGTTTTCTGGTGATGAGCCGTGAGCCCGATCACAGCCGGCGTTCAGAGAATATGATCACCTCTTTCACCTTCCAGGTCCGCAATATCCCGGCTGCGCTTTATAAAGCTCTGGGCGGCTTCGCCACCAATGGGGTGAACATGACCAAGCTGGAAAGCTATATGGTCGGCGGTCGGTTCATCGCGACGGCCTTCTATGCCGAGGTGGATGGTCACCCCGGGGATCCGGCGCTGGCGCGGGCGCTGGAGGAGCTGAATTTCTTCACCACCGAGCTGAATATTCTGGGGGTCTATCCTTCGGCCCGTACCCGCGGCTGAGGCATTGCACCGGCACGGGGCGCGGTTCAGCGCCCGGAGCTGCGCCAGTTTTCGGTGATCTGCCGGGCCAGCTTTTCGCCGATACTGTCATATTTGCGCTGCGTCCGCCCTTTGGCGAGGCGCAGCGTCTGGATCACGAGGCGGGCTGCCAGGGTTCGGGGTTTCACATCCGAGACCAGCGAGAGCCGGGTGCGATTGGCCGAGAGCGCCAGCAGTTCGAGACGCGCGCCGCCTGCCAGGCTCGGGCTGTCGATGCCGAAATCCAGCCGCTCCCGCGGCTCAAGGCCGGTGAGGGTGACCAGGGCTTTGCGCAGCTTGCCGCGAAAGCGGAACTCGAGCTGCCATCCCCTCCCTTCCTGCAGGCCATCATGGCTGCCGCGGTGCTCAATATGCGCGCCGCGCCGCGCTGCCAGCAGCTCAAACTGTCTGAAATCGGTCAGATATTGCCAGACAAAGGCGATCGGAACCTCAATATCATGCCGGGTGTTCAGTTTCATGGGCGCGGGCTCAGCCTGTCTTCAGCGTTAATCTGGTCCTCTCTGGCGAGAGGATGCGGCGGTTTCATGGCAAGAGCGGGTCAATGGCAAGAGGCAACAGGAGAGAGAGCACCCCGCCGCCTGGCAGGGGGTTCAGAGCCGCCCGGCCAGCCAGCCGCTGAGCAGAAAGCGGGCAATCGCCCCCTGGCGCGGCGGCCGCACCACCGGATGGGTGCCTGCCAGCACATCGACCAGCTCTTCACGGCTCAGCCAGAGCGCATCCTCCAGCTCGGCCGGATCCAGGGTGATCGCCTCGCTCTCGGCCTCGGCATGACAGCCGAGCATCAGCGAGGCGGGGAAAGGCCAGGGCTGGCTGGCGATATAGCGCACCGGACCGCAGAGCACCCCGGTCTCTTCATGCACCTCGCGGCGCACTGCCGCCTCCATCGTCTCGCCCGGCTCGATGAAGCCGGCGAGGGTGGAATACATGCCCTCGGGCCAGCCGGGGCTGCGGCCCAGCAGCAGGTGATTGCCACGCGTGACCAGCATGATCACCACCGGATCGGTGCGCGGGAAATGCATTGCCTTGCAGGAAGCGCATTTACGGTGCCATCCGGCGCCGCCGGACTGCGTTTCACGGCCACAGCGCGCGCAGAAAGCATGGCCATTATGCCATTCGGTCAGTGCGCGGGCGGTGGCCGCAAGCTCGGCCTCATCCGGGCAGAGGGCCGACATGATGCGGCGCAGTTCGGTGAACTGCCTGCCTTGCGGCGCACGCGGATGCGGTTGCAGCCCGGCGTCAAACACCCCGGCATCCGGGATGCCCTCTTCTGGGGTGAAATCGGGGATCCGCACCGCGAAGACGCCCTTGCCCTGCCACAGGCCCAGAAACACCGGCTCGCTCGCGCCTTCCAGCAGCGGATGGCCCTGGGGCAGCCAGCCGAGGCTGCTGTCATCGGCCAGAATCAGGCCGCGCATCAGCGGCAGGATCAGCCCTTCGGCCAGCAAAGCGGCCAGAGCGGCGGGATCACTGCGCAAGGCATGGGCGCGGTCGCGCCCGGTGCCGCTGAAGCTCAGTTCATTCATCAGCTGCCCGTCCTGTCTCATCGTCATCCCCTTCAGGCCCCGGCCGGTCCGCAGGCCCTTTTTCCGTGCCATATCTGAAGCCTGTGGCCCGGCAACCGCAAGGGCTGATCGGATTTTCCGCTCAAAGCAGGGGGCTTGTGAAGGCTTTGCGCGCGTGACAACCTGGAGTTGCGCAGTCGGGCGCAGGCGGCAGTACGGGGTCGGGCGTCACTATGGTAACCCGTTCATGTCGGAACAGATGACAGAGCCGGATCATCCCGGCGGGCGGGACGCTCCGGAGGGGGCAGGCTTAGGCATGGCCGAAATTCCGGGTCTGGCGCAGCTGCGGCTGATCGCCACCACAGACCTGCATGGTCAGCTGCTGTCCTATGATTATTTTGCCAATCGCAACATCTTTGGCAGCGGCCTGGCACAGATCGCCTGTCTGATTGCGGCAGCGCGGGCCGGGGCAGGTCAGTCGCTGCTGCTCGATAATGGTGACTTTCTGCAGGGCACTGCCCTGGTCGAGCCACTGCCTGCCGGGCGCCGCAACCGGCCCGGCATCAATCCCGCCATCGCTGCCTTTAACATATTGGGCTATGATGCGGTTGCCCTTGGTAATCATGAATTCGATTTCGGGCTGGACCATCTCGGCGCGGCGCTGACGGGGGCGGGGTTTCCGCTGCTCTGTGCCAATCTGGCGCTGAAGCTGGGTGAGACACCGCTGCAGGATCTGAATGTGGTGGCGCCCTATGCGCTGCTGCGCCGCAAGCTGACCACTGCCAGCGGCGAGGCCTGGCCGGTCAGCATTGGCATCCTTGGCCTGACCCCGCCCGAGACGGTGCAGTGGAACCAGCGCTCTCTCGCAAACCGCCTGGAGGCACGGCCGATGGAAGAGGCGGCCCGGGCTTTTGTGCCGCTGATGCGCCAGCAGGGTGCAGATCTGGTGATCTGTCTCGCCCATACCGGCGTGCCGCAGCCGGGTCATCCGCCGCATTGCGAGGCCATGGCGGGCAGGATTGCGGCGATCGACGGGGTGGATGCGGTGATTGCCGGACATACCCATCTGATCTCGCCCGTGCCGGGGCAGCGGAGCAGGGGCGGGGTTGCCTATGGCCATATCGGCGGCAAGCCGGTGGTGCAGCCGGGCCAGCAAGGCAATGCGCTGGGGCTGATTGATCTCTGGCTGCGGCCCGAGGCGGGGCGCTGGCAGCTGGCCAGAAGCGAAGTGCAGGTGATCGAAGCGCCCGAGGCGGTCGCCGCCCGGCCTGCCCGGGCGCTGCGTCTCGCCGCCGCGCCGCTGCGTCAGGCGCTGGCTGCAGATCACCGGGCCGCCTTGTCCTCGATGCGGATCGCCATCGGGGAAAGTAAGATCCCGCTGCACAGCTGGTTCGCCCTTGCCGCCCCCTCTGCGGCCCTGCGCCTCGTCGCGGCGGCGAAGATCGGTCATGTCCGCTCACGTCTGGCGGAAAAGGGCCTGCTGAATGCGCCGGTCATTGCCATTGTGAATGCCTTTCGCTGCGGCGGGCGCGGCGGGCCGAGGAATTATACCAATATTGCTGCCGGCCCGCTGAGCATGCGCAATGTCTGTGACATCTATCCTTTCGCCAATACCGTGACGGCGGAGGAAATCACCGGGCTCGAGCTTTTGCTGCGGCTGGAGCGCGGTCAGGCGCATTACCGGCGCCTCATGCCCGGGCGCGCCGATCAGCCGCTGACCGATGACTCGGTGCCTGGCTTCAGCCTGCCGATGGCAATGGGGGTCAGCTATCAGATCGATCTCAGCCGCCCGGCGCTCAGCGGACCGGGGGCCGGGCCGGTCAGCGCCGCGGCGCTGATGGCGGGCGAGGGCCGCATTCGCGGGCTCAGCTACCAGGGGCGCCGCATCAGGCCAGAAGACCACTTTATCCTCGCGGGGAATTCCTATCGCACAGAGCATACTCCCGGCGGCCCCTCGCGTCGTCTGCTCGATGAGGGGAGGCGCTGCAGCGATGTGATCGCCGCCTATATCCGTGCCGGTGGCCCGATCGGCGGCGAGGAGGAGGCCTGGTCCTTCCTGCCTCTGCCCGGCACTTCGGTGCTGTTTGAGAGCGGCCCGGGAGCGCTGGGCCATCTGGAGGCGGTCGCACATCTGCGCCCGGAATCGCTGGGCCTGACCGATACCGGCTTTTACCGCTTTCGCCTGCATCTGTGATCAGGCACTCTCAGCCAGGAAAGCAGAGTGGTGTAAGGCAGGGACGACCATGTATGAAGCGGTGTTTTTTGATCTCGACGGCACTCTGATCGATACCGAGACCCTGGCTCTGCGCTCAAACCGGCTGGTGTTCGAGGCGCATGGCCATGAGGTTGATGAGGCCTTCCTGCATTCGATGATTGGCAAGGATCTGCCAACGATGAACGCAGTGCTGCGCCGGGTCATGCCCGAGCTTGATCTGGAGCGCTTCGCTGAGGAGGCAACGACCGCCTTCCTGCATGAGATGGAGCGCGGGCTGGAGCTGAAGCCAGGGGTGCGCCAGCTGCTGAACCATCTGCCCCTGCCGAAGGTGGTGGTCACCTCTTCGGGGCGCGCCAGTGCGCATCACAAGATCAGCCTGACCGGCATTGCCGATGCCTTTGTCGATGTGATCAGCGTCGATGATGTGACGCGGGCCAAGCC
This sequence comes from Pseudogemmobacter faecipullorum, assembly GCF_020539525.1. Lineage (GTDB taxonomy): Bacteria > Pseudomonadota > Alphaproteobacteria > Rhodobacterales > Rhodobacteraceae > Pseudogemmobacter > Pseudogemmobacter faecipullorum. Next base: position 153,912 of record NZ_JACDXX010000004.1, read on the forward strand.
CGCGCCGGAACCCTATCTGCTGGCGGCAGAACGGCTGGGCGTGAATCCGAAACGCTGCCTCGTGTTTGAGGATAGTGAAATCGGCGCCGAGGCAGGCCACCGCGCCGGCTGCACCGTGGTCCAGGTAGAGGATGTGCTGAAACCCTCGGGGCGCTGGGCGCATCATGTGGCAAAGGATCTGCTGTCGGGCGCGCGTATGGCGGGCCTGATGGCCTGACAGCCTGGTCGGGCCGCCCGGGTTTCGGGACCGGGATGCCCCAGATCCGGCTCAGGCCTCTTGCACTGGCCGCGGCGGCAATTTATATGCGGGGGTGAGAGGCTGGCGCGGGCAAGCGCCTCGCCAACCCGGTCAGGTCCGGAAGGAAGCAGCCGTAACGAGTCCCGCATGGGTCGTTGTCCGGTCTCTCACCTTTTCCCTAAAGCTTTTGTCCGGCGCGCGCGCCTTTGCTCAGCCGGTCTGTATCCGGCCCGGGCGCCGCGGACCTTATGCTCGCCAGCGCGCCGCCATGCTCAGGAGGTATTTCTTCCTCTGGCAATGGGCCGGGAACAGGTCGCTGAATACGTCGGACCAGGGCGCCACGGGCTGCATGACGGTGTGAGGCTGAGCCAGGATCCCTGCCCTGGCCTGCGCTCCCAGCCGCAGCAGGAACAGGTCGCGTTCCGCAACAGGGCCGGAAAGCGCATATTCAGGCTATTGTCCGGCTCTGGCAGGCAATGGCTGGCAGGCCCCGGTCCGGATGTGCGGCGTATATTTTGCCTTAAAGAATCCGGTTCCATTCCGGCAGCGCGATTTCCGGCGGGCGCAGCAGCACCCGGTTGCGCCCGGCCTCACGCGCCCGCGACAGCATTTCGCTGACCTGGGCCATCAGATCCGCCGGATCACAGGGCGGGATCACATGGACAAGCCCGCCGCCGCTGATCGTCAGCACGGGAGAGGTGGGCGAGGCCTCATGCGGGATGGCCGCCCCGGCAACGGTTTCAGCAACCCGGGTCAGCATGGCGTCGAAATCGCCCTTGCCGCTCAGCACTAGCACGAATTTTTCCCCATCATAGCGTGCGGCAATATCGCCGCTGCGGCGGGCGGTATTTTGCAGGATCAGCGCCACCTGGCGCAGCGCCTCATCCCCGGCACTGTGACCGTAATGCTCATTATAGAGTTTGAAATGGTCGATATCGAACAGAGCAATGGCGAGTTCCTCATCGCGGCGGCAGGGCCGGGCGAGGCGGGCGGCCAGATCGAGGTCAAAGCTGCGCCGGCTGGTCAGGCCGGTCAGGCCGTCGCGGCTGGAAATTTCGGTCAGGGCACGCTGCTGCGAGGTCAGCTTCAGATGCGTCATCACCCGGGCCCGCAGCAGGGCCGGGCGGACTGGCTTGTGCACGAAATCCGAGGCGCCCAGCAGCAGCGCGCGCTCTTCATCCGCATCAAGAGACAGGGCGGTGATGCAGATCACCGCGAGATCCTCCAGCCCTTCGGTGGCGCGGATCCGTGTGATCACCTCAAATCCATCCATTTCCGGCATAAAGAGATCGAGCAGCACCAGGTCCACGGCCTCGCGTGCCAGAATCTCAAAGGCAGTCAGACCGTCGCGGGCCATCAGCACCCGGCAGTCATCCTGCAGCAGCTCAGCCAGCATAGTGCGGCTGATCCGGTCGTTATCAACAACAAGAATGGTCGGGAGGGCAGAGGCTGTCAGCATAGATTACGGTTCTTCCGATTGGCCGGGGGAGAGGGGCTGATCGCCAGGCGCGGCAAGTGCCTGGCGCAGGGTCTCCAGTTGTCTGGTGGCTGCGGTGAGGTCGAGGTCTTCGAAGAGAGTGAGGATCTGGCGGGCCTGCTCACCGCCGGCCGGGGCGGTGAGGCCTTCTGCCAGCTGCTGCAGCAGGGCCCGCGCAGCGAAATCACCGGCTTTTACCAGCGGCAGAGCCTCTGCCACCAGGGCCAGCGCCGCCGAGGCTGAGAGGCTTTCGCCAGCTTCCGCCTGGCGCGGGGGGGTGAGAGTGCCGATCAGCTGGTTCAGCGCCGCGAGACAGTCGCGCATCAGCGTGATCATCTCGGGCCCGGTAGCGGTGACGGTGGCCTGGTCGCCCGCCCGGGCTGCTTCCTCGATCAGCCCGGCATGGCTGTAAAGCCGCTGCGTTTCGATATATCCCACCACACCGCGCACCCGATGGGCATATTCGGCGATTTCCCCGAGCCTGCCCTCGCGCAGCAGCGCCGCATAACGGCTGTCCATTGTACCGAAATCGCGGAGGAAGCCGGTCAGGAAGCGCAAGAGCCGTTCATCCGATCCGCCAAAGCGACGCAGGAGCCGGTCAGGGTCGCATTCGGGGGGCATCGGGGACTCCGGTAGTGGACTGCTCTCTGTGCCCGCTGAGGTCTGCGCTGCGACAGTTTGATCCGGTATAGCGCGCGGTGGCATCAAGGCACAGAGCATGCGATAGAGTTGCTGCTCATCTACCGGCTTGCTCAGATGCGCCGACATACCCGCCGCAAGGCTGGCCTCCTGATCCTCGGTCCGGGCCTGCGCGGTCAGCGCGATCACCGGCAGATCCTGCCATTCCGGGCGTCTGCGGATTTCGGCAATGGCCTCCAGCCCGTTCATCACCGGCATATGCACATCCATCAGCACCACATCAAAGTGACGCGCCTCCATCCGCTGAATGGCCTCCTGTCCGTCTTCGGCGGTGGTGACGAACATGCCGGCCAGCTCAAGAAATTCGCTCGCAACCTCGCGGTTCAGGGCATTGTCATCGACCACCAGCACGCTGCGCCCGGCCAGGATGCTGCGCAGGGCATGGTTCTGGCTGATCTGCTGCACCGGCAGCTGGCCGGTGGTGAGCATGGGGCGGTCCGCCGGAGACAGCGAGAGAATATCCAGAACGGTGTTAAACACCATCGAGCGGGTGACCGGCTTGAGCAGCACAGCCTGCAAACCGATGCGTTCGGCCTCAGCCAGGGCCAGCTGATGGCCATAGGCGGTCACCATCAGCACAGCGGGCATATTCACCAGCCGCACATCCTCGCGGATATGCCGGGCCAGCTGCAGCCCGTCCATTCCGGGCATGCGCCAGTCCGAGAGCACGATATCAAAGGGCTCTTGCTGCAGATCGGCGCGGCGCAACAGCCGCAGGGCCTCGGCCCCCCCGGCGGCGCGCACCGCCGTCATGCCAAAATCCTCGACCATTTCCGCAAGCGCATTGCGGGCGGTTTCATTATCATCGACCACCAGCACCCGGCGATGGCGCAGCTCTGCTGACAGCAGGATGCCCCGGTTCGGCGTGCTGTCGCCGGAGACCTGACCCAGACGCACGGTAAAGGTGAAAATGCTGCCCTCGCCCGGGGTGCTGCTCACCTCGATTGCGCCGCCCATCATCTCGACAATCCGGCGTGAAATGGCGAGGCCAAGGCCGGTGCCACCGTAGCGCCGGGCGGTATCGGCCCCGGCCTGCGAGAAGGGGTGGAACGCATTTTCCAGCACCTCCGGGCTCATGCCAATGCCGGTGTCGCGCACGGTAAATTTCAGATTCTGCCTGCCTTCCTCGGTGGCGGGCAGGGCGCAGACGCTGACGGCGACATCGCCGGAGCGGGTGAATTTCACCGCATTGCCGACCAGATTGGTCAGCACCTGGGTCAGGCGCAGCGAATCGCCCCGCCAGCAGGAGGCGGTTCCCGGGGCGATGCTGAAGGTCAGCTCCAGCCCCTTTTCCTCGGCCTTCAATGCGGTCACGGAAGAGACAGTATCGAGCACATTCTCGATCCGGAAGGTGCTGTCCTCAAGCAGCAGCCCGCCCGCCTCAATCTTGGAGAAATCGAGGATGTCGTTGATAATGCCCAGCAGCACATTGGCCGAACCGTTGATTTTCTCCAGATAGGTGCGCTGTTTCGGATCAAGCGGGGTCTGCAGTGCCAGCCGGGTCATGCCGATCACTGAGTTCATCGGCGTGCGGATCTCATGGCTCATCGTGGCCAGAAAGTCGCTCTTGGCCCGTTCAGCGGCCTCGGCTTTGTCTTTGGCGCGGCGCAGCTCCTCGCGGGTTTCATAGGCCTGGGTGACATCGAGAATGATCCCGTCCCAGAGTCTGCCGTTCTCACCGGCACGCGGTGCCGAGCGGATCTGCAGCCAGCGCTGCCTGTGATCGCGGTGATGGGTCATGCGGAACACGGCCTCAAAGCTGGTGAGGCTGCGCGAAGCAGTATTTGACCCCTCGAGATAGCCAGGCAGATCCTCAGGATGAATCGTCCCGGCCAGCAGATTGGGGTTGCGCAGCAGCGCCTCGGGCGGGAGGCCGATCAGGGGCTCGATCCCGGCGCTGATATAGGACAGGTAATGGCTGCGCATCTCCGTGGCGACCGGCTGATCGGTTTCAGCCCGCGGTCTGGAAGACAGCTGATAGAGCGCCCCGTTCGGCAGGCTGTCCGCAATGGCCGCCATCTGCGCCCGGGCGGCCTCGCGCTCGCTGACATCCTGAACTGTGCCGGTGACCGCGGTAACATGCCCCTGCGCATCATGGATCGCCCTTCCCCGGATTTCGGCATGAAATGACGAACCATCGGGGCGCAGATGGCGCACATCGACTTTATAGGGCTCGCCGGTCGCGATGCAGCGCTCAATCGCGGCGCCGACGCTGGCGAAATCCGCCTCCGGCATCATACGGCTCAGATCCTCGAGGGTCAGCGGGCGGCCGTCGCTGACGCCGTTCATCTCGGCCATGGTGCGGGAATAGGTGAAAACGCCGGTGTCAAGCTGCAAGGCCCAGGATCCGATTCTGGCCAGATTTTCGGCCCGCTCCATTCCCTCGACGCTTTCGCGGGCGGTTTTTTCGGCGGCGCGGCTTTCCTCGAGCAGGCCGCGCAGCTTCTGATCGGCCCGGGTCAGGCTGCGCCGCAGCGTTTCAAATTCCCGGATCCGGCTGGGCGGAACCGCGAAAGCCTCCTGCGACTGCGACACGCCGCCATCGGTCTGGATCATCCGGGAGCGCTGCACGAGATTATTGATCGGAGAAAGCATCCGCTGCGCCAGCGCCAGCGCCAGCAGCACCCCCGCGCCGATGGTTGCCCCGGAGGCGATCAGCATCGATAAAATCGGGTTCTGCCAGCGGGATGCGAAGACGGCGGAGGGTTCGCCGACCATCGCGGCCCAGCCAGGGGTGCCGGGGATCAGCTGGAAGGCAAAGGTCACCAGCCCGCCCTCAACCGTCCGGGCCTCAAACATGCCGGTATCGGAGTTCAGCGCGAGCAGGCTTTCCCAGTCCGCAACTTCGGTGCCGGTGATCTCCTCCTCATCACCGCGCGAGCGGCTGAGAATGCGGCCCTGACCATCCACGATGGCCAGCAGAGCATGTGACGAGTCATCAGCCTGCAGCGTCACCGAGCGGATCAGGGCCTGGGGCTGGCCGGAAAAGAGCGAAACATTGATCCCTGCGGTCATATTCCCGGCGTCGCGGCGCTCGGGATGGGCAATCGCAATACGGTACCCCTCTCCGTCAGCTGTGGGCATGATCAGATTTGAGACCTGCAGCCTGCCGCTGCGGGCGGCGCGGGTGACCAGTTCGGCCAGGGCGGGTTCAAGGCCGGGCGGGGCGGGATAGCCGCGCAGCGGGTCGGGGGTGACGACGAAAGCCGAATAGCTCAGCAGGCCCTGATGTGCCTCCCCGGCCCCGGTCATCTGTTCGATCTCATGCAGCAGCCTGCCGGTGGCCTGGATCTCGGTCACTGTGGATTGCGACAGGATATGGGCTGATTCCAGCAGGCTCTGGGTCGAACGTTCCCGGAAAGAATTGCTGGCATTCAGCAGCGCTATCGCCATCACCGTCAGCGCCGGCAGCAGCACCAGCAGGAGTAGCCCGAGCAAAGCGGTGCGCAGCGAAGGGTAGAGGATCGGCTTCAGAACTGCGTTCACGATCTGCGCTCCGCCGGTGTTCCTCGGGCGAAACTGCGCCCCGTGTCATCACAAGTAGCAGGATTACAGGTATAAGTATTGAGTCCATAATCAAAAGGGAAAAATACCCCTTTGACACAATCCTGGGATGAATTGCGGGCCTGCCCCCTTTTATGCCCGTGAACGGACAGGAAAGGGGGCAAAGCCCGTTGCCCGATGGCCCGGATCAGGGCCGGGCGGGGGCAGGATAGCCTGCCGCAATGGTGCAGAGCAGCTCGAACAGGATCGTCGCGCCGGTCAGGGCGGTCAGCCCGCCAATATCGAAGGGGGGCGAGACCTCGACCACATCCGCGCCGCAGATCTGCAGCCCGGCGAGGCCGCGCACCATGCGCTGCGCCTGATGGGTCGAGAAGCCGCCCACTTCCGGCGTGCCGGTGCCCGGTGCCTGCGAAGGGTCAATCCCGTCGATATCGAAGGTCACATAGCAGGGCGCGCTGCCGATCACCCGGTGAATCTCGGCGATCACCCCCTCTGGCCCCAGATCCATCACCTCTTCAATATAGAGGATGCGGATGCCCTGATCCTTCGCCCAGAGATGCTCATCCGCCGCATAGACCGAGCCGCGGATGCCGATCTGGATGATGCGTTTCGGATCGAGGATCCCCTCTTCAATGGCCCGGCGGAACGGGGTGCCATGGGTATAGAGGTTATCGCCGAAATAGCGGTCATTGGTGTCGGAATGCGAGTCAAACTGCACCAGACCCAGCGGGCCACGCCCGGGGCTGGCTTTGGAAAGGGCGCGCAGCACCGGCAGGGTGGTCAGATGATCGCCGCCAACCGCAAGCGGCAATGCTCCGGCGGCGCAGATCGCGGCAATTCCGGCCTCGATCTGATCCAGCGCCTGCATCAGATCAATCGGCTGCACCTCAATATCGCCGACATCGGCCACCGCCAGCCGCTCATAGGGGATGACCCCTGAGACATGATGGCCGCGCCGCATCAGGCTGGACTGGTTGCGCACCTCACGCGGGCCATGGCGGGCTCCGGGGCGGTTCGTGGTGCCGCCGTCGAAAGGAATGCCCACCAGGGCAATATCGAGACCCGCGGCACTTGCCGGGGTGGGCAGGCGCATGAAGCTTGGCTGACCGGCAAAGCGCGGCACGCGCGAGGCATCGAGGGGTTCAAAAAAGGGCCTGGGCATTGAGCGGAGCTTTCAGAATTCAAGCGTCATATAGAGCGAGTTCGGATCGCCGGTATAGCTGCCGAAGGGGCCGCATTCGCGGAAACCGGCCTGCTCATAGAGGCGCTGCGCGGGCAGGAAAATCGGCTCACGCCCGGTTTCCAGTGACAGGTTTCTGACCCCGAGCCCGCGGGCGGCGCGGATCAGATGCTGCAGCATCAGCCGCGACAGGCCACGGCCGCGCGCTTCTGCCAGCACATGCATGGATTTGATCTCGGCCAGATCCCCGGACAGGCGTTTGACCGCCCCCATCGCCAGAACTTCGCCCGCTTCGCGCAGGACGAAAAACTGCACATCCTCGGCGGCAAGTTCTGAGGCATCCATCATGTAAATGCTCTCGGGCGGGGTCTGGGCATGCATATCCGCGGTATGGCGCGCGAAGATATGGCCAAGATCCGGCCCGAGCGGGCTTTCTGCTGCAATCACAAGGCGGTCGTTCATCTCAGATACCATTATATCGCTGTTCGGGCCGAGATTACGGGGCGCAGTCGGAGGGTCAAGGGCCGTTCAGCCCTGAGAGCGCCTGGCAAGAGCGCCCAGCCAGTCCGCCTGAATGGCGGCGCGGGTCCGGGCCAGGGCAATCGCAGCTTCGGCAGTGACCCGGCGGAAGCTGAGCGGCGTGCCGGGGCGGCACTGGGCGAAGCCGTCGAGCTCACAATCGAGCACTGTCGCCAGCTTCGGATAGCCGCCGGTGGTCTGGTGATCGGCCATCAGCACTGTTGCCACGCCATCACCCGCGATCTGCAGCGCGCCGCGCAGCAGCGGCTCTGACGGCATGTCGAGCCGCAAGGGCTTCAGCTCAGGCCCCTGCAGCCGGATGCCCATCCGGTCCGAGGCCGGGCTGACCTGCCAGCCTCCCTGTTCCAGCAGGTCCAGCGCCCCGGGGGCAAAAAAGCGCTCCTGGGGGCCAGGCGTGATCTGCAATGCGGCGCGGGGGCGGGCAAAGACCGGGCAGGGGAAATCTTGGGGCAGATCCGCGCGGATCCGGGTTTCGCGCAGCTGCAGCTGATCACCGCTTGCCAGCCGCCGCCCGCCCAGGCCCGAAGGACCATGGGTCGCAGTGCTGCCCAGCCAGTCCGGCTGCACAATCTCGCCCGCGAAAGCCAGATAGCACCAGCTGCCCCAGAGGCCGGGCCGGATCACCAGGCGCTGGCCCTCGCGCAGCTGGCCCCTTTGCCAGGCGGCGCCCGGTTTCCCGTCCAGCCCGGTGTGAAAGCCGCCGCCCGCCAGAGCAAAGCTGACGCAACCGGCGCTGCAGCTGAGCTGCAGCCCGCCGCGTGAGATCTCAATCACCGTGGCCCTGGCGGGATTGCCAAGTGCCAGATTGGCGGCCTGCAGCGCCAGGCGGTCCATCGCGCCCGAGCGCGGCACGCCATAGCGCATCCAGCCTGGCCGCCCGCCATCCTGCAGCGTGACATGGGGGCCGGCAAAGCGGATTGCGAGCAGCGCCTCAGCCATCCGCAGGGCCAAATTCAGCGCGGCTGATGCGGTGAAAGCGCAGCTGATCGCCTGGCTCAAACAGGAAGGGCCTGTCCGGCCTGCCGGTCAGGATCCTGGTGGGAGAGCGCCCGATCACCCACCAGCCGGTCGGCATTTTCAGGGTTGAGACGATGCATTGCTGCCCGGCAATCAGCAGGCTTCCCGCCGGAATATCGCGGATCGCGGCGGGTTTACGCGGCAGGCGGATCGCTTCGGGAACCCCGGCCAGATAGGCATAGCCGGGCGCAAAGCCATACATGAAGACCCGGTAACTGCCCGCGAGATGGCTGGCGATCACCGCTTCGGGGCCAAGGCCGGTCAGCTGCGCCACCTCGGCCAGATCGGGCGCAAATGCGCCCTCATAGCAGACCGCAATATCATGGATCTGGCCGCTGCCGGGGGGCGGGGCGGGATGCGACAGCAAACCGCTGGCCGCAGCGCGCATGGTTTCATGATCGGTCAGCAGCGGATCGAAACAGATCAGCAGGCTGGCATAGGCCGGAACCGCTTCACAAAACCCGGCGGGCGGGCTGGCGGCGAGGGCGCGGTCGAGCCGGGTGACCTGGGCATTAATCTCCTCCGAGATCGCCTCGCCAAATTCCACCAGCAGGCCGCGTTCAGCTATGGCCCGAAAGCGGGGAAAGCCGGGCTGCATCGGCTCAGACCGGCAGGAAAGGCGCGAGGCGGAAACCGGCCTGGCTCAGCCCCGCGCGCAGGGCGCGGGCATGGTGAACCGCATCCGGCGTGTCGCCATGCAGGCAGATCGAATGCGCGGACAGCGCGATGCTGCCGCCGCCCGCGACCGGCATCTGACCGCTGGCGAGAAAGCCGGTCAGCCTTTCCACGATTTCAGTGGCATCGCTCAGCACCGCGCCCGGCTGGCCGCGGGGGATCAGCTGCCCGTCGGCCCTATAGCCGCGGTCGGCGAAAACTTCGGAAAACACCTGAAGGCCCCGGGCGCGGGCCGCCGCCTCGAGCCTCGTGCCCGAGATCGCAAGGATGGCAAGCCCGCCTGGCAGATCCGCCACCGCGCGGGCAATCGCATCGGCCACCTCTGTATCGACTGCGGCGAGATTGGCCAGAGCGCCATGCGGCTTGACGAAGCGGACCTGCGCGCCCGCGTGCGCGGCCACCCCCTGCAGGCTGCCCACCTGGGCGGCAATCATCCGGCTGATCGCGGCGGGCGGCATCGGGATGATCCGCCGCCCAAAGCCCTCGCGATCGGCATAGCCGGGATGGGCACCAATGCTGACACCGCGTGCCCTGGCCTCGCTCAGCGCCTGATACATGGTCTCCGGATCCCCGGCATGGCCGCCACAGGCCAGGCTTGCCGAGGTGACCAGCCCCAGCATGGCGGCGTCATCGCCGATCTGCCAGGGGCCAAACCCCTCTCCCAGATCGGCATTGAGGTCGATGGATCGCATGGGCCTATCCTGTTTCGGTGCCGGTTTTGCCGGCAAGGGCGATCAGCTCGGGCACCGAGCGGATCTGCAGTTTTTCGAGAATGCGGGCCCGGTGGTGATCCACGGTACGCGGGCTGATCCCGAGAAAAGCGCCGACCTCTTTGCTGGAAGTGGCCGAGGGATTGGCCACCATATGGCTGACAATCTCCATCTCGCGCAAAGTCAGACGGCCAAAGCGCGCCCGGGTCTCACGGCGGCCCTCGCGGCGCGCCCGCAGCTCGGTGGCCAGGGTCAGCGCAATTTCGATGCGGTCGATCAGCACTTCGGGGTGGAAAGGTTTTTCAAGAAAATCAACCGCGCCGCCCTTGATCGCCTGGACCGATTCCGGCACGCCGCCATGGCCGGTGATGAAGATGACCGGCAGGCGGATGCCCGTGTCATTCAGCCGGGCCTGCAGCTCAAGCCCGTTCATCCCGGGCATGCCATAGTCGAGCAGGAGCACGCCATCCAGCTCGGGGCTGGCAATCCTCAGAAACTCGCTCGCCGAGGCGAAGCTCTCTACCAGATAGCCACGTCTGCGCAGGGAGCGGCTCAGCGAGCTGCGGATCGCCGCATCATCATCCACCAGGAAGAGGGTGAGCCCACTGTCAGACATTCTCGGTACCATTTTGCGTATCGTCTATAGTGGCGAGGGCGCTGGCAGCTGCAAGCCCCTGAATTCCCTCGGCCCTCTCGAGGCCGCCCGGATCGAGCCGCAGCGTAAAGCTGAAACGGGCACCGCTGATCCCCGTCCCTTCATGCCAGAGTTCGCCCTGATTGGCCTGAATCAGCGAGCGGCAGATCGAGAGGCCCAGCCCCATGCCATCGGCCTTGGTGGTTTCGAACTGGCTGAACAGGCTGATGGTTTCGCTGATACCCGGCCCGTTATCCTCGACCGAGACCCGCAGCATAGTGCCATCGCGCCGCGCCGAGAGGCTGACCATCCGCTCAGCGCTTGGCGCGGCAGACAAAGCCTCAATGGCATTGCGCAGCAGATTGACCAGTACCTGGGCGATCTGGGTCCGGTTGCCCAGCACTGCGGGCAGATCGGCGGGCAGAAGATTGCTGATCCGTACCCCGGCCTCGGTGGCCTCGGCCTGGACCAGGCGCAGGGTCTGATCGGCCAGGTTGGCCAGGTCGAAGCCGGTGCTGCAGCTTTTGTCCTTGCGGATGAAGCTGCGCAGCGCGCGGATGATTTCCCCGGCGCGCAGCGCCTCGCGCTCTATATCCCCGATCAGTTCCTGCAGCTCGGGATCGGCATTTCTCTGCTGTTCCAGCACCAGCCGGGCGGTATCGGCATTCTGGGCAATCGCCGTCAGCGGCTGGTTCAGCTCATGCGCCAGGCCCGAGGCCATCTCGCCCATGGTATGGCCGCGCGCCAGATGTGAGAGGTCGCGGTTCAGCCGGGCGATCTCGGCCTCGCGCTCTTTATGGGCGGTGATGTCATCCACCATCAGCACGCTATGCCGCGGCAGGCCGGTTGCATCGCGGATCACGATGGCATTCATCGAGACATGGATGACCCGGCCATCTTTGCGCAGCCAGCGCATCTCATGATTGGTCTGGCCCTCTGGCAGGCCGTCACTGGCAACCGCGGCGCGGTAGGCGGGCAGATCTTCGGGATGGGCGACATCGCCGATCTGATGGCCAAGCACGGCCAGAGGCGAGGTGGCCCCCAGCAGTTCGGCAAAGCGGGCATTGGCCCGGATCACCGCCGCCTCGCCGGGCGAGATCTGCGCCATCGCCCGCGGGGCCAGCTCGAAAGTCTGGCCATATTCACTCTCAACCCCGCGCCTGGCGAGGATCTGCTCGCGCAGCGCGGTATTCGCGCCCTCGAGCTCAAAATAGGTGCGTGGCGCCGGCCCTTCCGGCAGCATATCCCCGGCCGAGATGCGGCTGGACTGAGCCGCGAAATGGCGCAAAGGGCGGTGGATGTAATCAGCCAGAACCAGGCCGATCACCGCGGTGATCAGCGCGACCGCGCCGGCAATGTAGATATTTCTGGCGCGGTTTTCTTTGATGACGGCGGTAAAATCATCTTCGGGTGCATAGACGCTGATGGTCCAGGGCAGTTTCTCGCTGATCACCGGCAGCAGGGTGGCGACATAGACTTTGCCCTGGAAGGAGAATTGCGAGGCGGTGACCTTTTCGACCCCGGTCTCGCCATTGGCCAGATGGGCAAAGGCGGCGCGGGCGATCGGATCCTCAAATTCGGCGATGGTGGGAAATCGCAGCGTTCCGTCCTCGCGGCTGACCCGGATCAGCGATTTATCCGGATGCGCGATGACATCGCCGTTCTGATTAATGATCAGCGCTTTGCCATGGGTGCCGATCTTCAGATTGGCCAGAAAGTCGGAAATGCTTGCGATTTCGATATCGACGCCGACCACACCGCGGATCCCCTCGGGCCCGTTTTTCACCGGGGCTGAAAGGGTGATGCCAGGCTGCTGCGACGAGAAGAAAATATAGGGATCGGCCCAGATCGTGCGCCCCTCGTTGCGCGCGCCTTGATACCAGGCGCGCTCACGCGGGTCATAGGGATCCTCCGGCGTGACTTTCCGTGCGATTTCGTTGAAATTGTTATCGCGCCAGATCAGCCTCACCTCGCGCCTGCCATTGCTATGGCTGATCAGCTTGGTCCGGAACGGAGCAGCCTCGCCCGGGCTGCGCATCACGAAGACGAAATTCCCCTCTTCGCTGCCATAATACAGGCCCGAGAACTGTGGTGCGATCTGCAGCTGCTGAAACAGCAGCTGCTCCAGCTGGAACTGGTCATCGCTGGCAACGACGCGGTTCTGTGCCAGCCGGGCCGCAAGGACCGCGGCACCTTCGGCCGGGCTCAGGAAGCCTTTTGAATGTGCAATCGCATGGGTGCCGACATCGCGCAGCAGATCGCGCGCATGGTCGATCAGCGCCCGCTCGGAAGAAAAATACGAGGAAAACACCACTGCCATCACGGCGAGGAACTGCAGACCGGCAAGCCCGCAGGCGAGGATCAGCCGAAGCGAAAGACGCATGTTCAGCCCCTGACCTGAGCGCGGGGCCGGCAGAAGGGGCAAAGCCTCGCCCCGGGGCTGACAGCCCTGTATCTTGCCATCATTTAACACCTCTTCCGCGCTTGCGACACAGCCGGGGCGTGCAAAGACACCAGCTAAGGCCTGAAGCCTCGCCGCGCGCAGGTCAAGCTTGTCGCGGAAAGATTGCAGATAATACCGGCAGGCTGTCGCAACTCTGTTATCCGCCTGCCTGGCGGCCGTATAGGCAGAATTACCTGGGCAACCACGCGAATATACCTGTCACCATGCCTGTGTAATAAATTACATATTGTGAAAGCAATTTGTTGCCTGAGGATGCGATTTTTTTCCGCAAACGGGGTGACAGACCAGGTTTGGCTCTGACGCCCCGTTTGCGGCGTTATTTTTAACGTACTGTTTTTACGAAATATAGCTGACGACGATCTGGCGCGGCCAAGCTCCCACCCACGCCGGTGACTGATCTGATGCGCTGGCATTTGGCCTTTTGCAGGATCAGCCTGAAAGTGCCGGCCCCCTGTTTTCTCAGGTTTCCCCAGACCAGGAGAAACAGGGGGCGGGCCAAAGCCACCCCCCGCTTTTTCCGGCTCACCGGTCTGAGGCAGCAGGTCAGCGGATGCGCTGACCGGTCTCGTCGAAATGGAACATCTGACCGGTATTCAGTTTCAGCCCGACCCGGGTCTCCACCTCCGGGGTTTCGGCCCCGAACAGGCGCAGCGTGATCAGGCCCTGATCGGCGCAATCGACATAGACCAGGGTCTCGCTGCCCAGACGCTCGATATGGCTGACCCGGCCCTGCAATTGCGCTGAGGCATCTGCCTCGCGCGTCAGGCTGATCTGCTCGGGCCGGATGCCGATCCTGTCCGAGCGCAGGCCCAGCGGGCCGGACTGCAGGAAATTCATCTGGGGCGAGCCGATAAATCCGGCGACAAAGATATTATCGGGATCATGATACAGATCCATCGGCGCGCCGGTCTGTTCAATCCTGCCGCCGCGCAGCACGACGATTTTATGCGCAAGCGTCATCGCCTCGACCTGGTCATGGGTGACATAGATCGTGGTCGCGCCCAGCTCACGGTGCAGCCGCGCAATCTCGATCCGGGTCTGCACCCGCAAAGCGGCGTCGAGATTGGACAGCGGCTCGTCAAACAGGAACAGTTTCGGCCGGCGCACGATGGCGCGGCCGATGGCGACGCGCTGGCGCTGGCCGCCGGAAAGATCGGCGGGGCGGCGCTCCATCAGCGCCTCCAGCCCCAGCATGGCGGCGGCGCGGTCGGTTGCCTCACGGATTTCCGCCTTTGGCGTGCCGGCCTGTTTCAGCGCCAGCCCCATATTGTCGCGCACGCTCAGATGCGGGTAGAGCGCATAGGACTGGAACACCATGGCGATTTCACGCTTCGCCGGAGCCAGCCCGGTGATTTCGCGCCCGTCGAGTGAGACCTCGCCCGAGGTGACCTCTTCCAGACCGGCAATCATGCGCAACAGCGTCGATTTTCCGCAGCCTGAAGGGCCGACGAAGACGCAGAACTCGCCATCCTCCACCGTCAGATCAATGCCTTTGATCACCTCGGCCATGCCGAAGCTTTTCTTCACATCCCGGAGGATCAGCTTGCCCATTTTTCCTCCTTCACAGCCTGACCGCCTGACCCGAGCGCACGCTTTCATCGGCGGCGAGGCAGATCGCCAGCGAGCGGACCGCATCCTGCAGATGCCGGGTCAGATCGGTATTTTCGAGAATGGCGCGGGCGACGTAATCCTGCTCGCGCTCGCAAAGCTCCTGATGGCCCGGCTCATCGGCCATCGACAGATCCTCGCTGCCCTGACCGGCGCGGTGGATCCGCAGCGTCGAGGTTTTGGTATGGGTGTCGATATCATCCGAACGCGCGCTTTCCGGCATCCGGATCGAGACCGCGCCTTTCGGGCTGACCACATCTTTCACGAAGAAGGCGGTATCCGACATCATCGGCCCCCAGCCCGCCTCATACCAGCCGAGGCTGCCATCGCTGAACAGCACCTGGAAATGGCCGTAATTATACATATCCGGGGCAATTTCATCCGAGAGGCGCAGCCCCATGCCGCGCACCTCAACCGGCGCCGCATCGGTGATCTGCAGCATCACATCGACATAATGCACGCCGCAATCGACGATCGGCGGTGTGGTCTGCATCAGGGCCTTATGCACCTCCCAGGTCGGGCCTGCGCTTTGCTGGTTCAGGTTCAGCCGGAATACATAGGGCCCGCCAAGCGCACGGGCTTCGGCGATCAGCCTTTGCCAGGAGGGGTGATGGCGCAGGATATAGCCAACCACCACCTTGCGGTCATAGTGCAGGGCGGCAGCGGCGACCCGTTCGGCATCTTCGACCGTGGTGGCGAGGGGCTTTTCAACAAAGACATGCGCGCCCGCCTGCATCGCCGCCACGGCGTAATCGGCATGGCTGTCGGAATAGGTGGCGACGCAGACCAGATCGGGCCTGGTTGCGGCAAGGGCGGCGGCATAATCCTCATAGAACGGATAGGCCCCGAGCTCCGGGGGCAGGGTGCGCGCCGTGCGGTTGACCAGGCCGACAATCTCGAACCGGGGATCCCTGTGATAGGCCAGCGCATGGCTCTGGCCCATATTGCCAAGGCCTGCGATCAGAACGCGGATCATTTCACGGCTCCTGCGGTAATGCCCCGGATCAGCTGCCGGGAGAAAATCAGATAGAGAATAAGCACCGGCACAATCGCCAGCGACAAAGCGGCCAGAACCGCATTCCAGTTGGAGACGAACTGACCAAGGAAGACCTGGCTGCCGAGGGTGATGGTTTTGGTCTCCTCGGCCGGGGCAAGGATCAGCGGGAACCACAGGTCATTCCAGATCGGGATCATGGTAAAGACGGCAACCGTTGCCATGGCAGGCCGGACCAGCGGCAGCACCAGGGTAAAGAAGATACGATATTCCGACAGCCCGTCGATCCGCCCGGCGTTTTTCAGATCATCCGAGACATTGCGCATGAATTCCGACAGGATAAACACTGCCAAAGGCAGGCCCTGGGCGGTATAGACCAGGATCAGCGCGGTCAGGGTGTTCACCAGGCCCGAGGCCACCATCATCTGCAGAATGGCCACCGTGCCCAGCCGGATCGGGATCATGATCCCGAGCGCCAGATAGAGGCCCATCAGCATATTGCCGCGAAAGCGGTATTCCGACAAAGCAAAGGCTGCCATAGCGCCAAACAGCAGCACGAAAAACAGGCTGGCCAGGGTGACGGTGAGCGAATTCTGAAAATAAAGCAGGAAATCGCCCTGGGCGGCGACGGTCTGATAGCCGATCAGATCAAAGCTCTCGCCATGCGGCAGGGCCAGCGGCTGGTTAAAGATCGCCTTTTTGGATTTGAACGAATTCACCACGGTCACAAAGACCGGGAACAGGGCGATCATCGTCCAGAGGATCAGCACCGCATGGGCGGCGAGGGCGCGAAACGGGGCGCGGGCAGCGGTCTGGCTCGGGCGCATTCTCTCTCTCCCCCTCAGAACTGATATCGGCGCATGCGGGTCTGGATCGCAAACAGATAGATGCAGACCCCGACCAGGATGATGCCAAACATCGCCGTGGCAATGGTCGCGCCCATATGCGGATCACCGAGCTGCAGCTGGAAGCCAAAGAAGGTGCGATAGAGGAAGGTGCCCAGAATATCGGTCGAGAAATTCGGCCCGGCCAGCGCGCCCTGGGAGACGTAGATCAGGTCAAAGGCGTTGAAATTGCCGACGAAAGTCAGAACCGAGATAATGCCGATCGAGGGCAGGATCAGCGGCAGTTTGATGCGCCGGAACTGCGACCAGCCGGTGACGCCATCCATCTCGGCGGCCTCGATCACCTCATCGGGGATCGACAGCAAAGCGGCATAAATCAGCATCATCGGAATGCCGACAAACTGCCAGACCGAGATCAGCGCAAGGGTGGTCAGCGCATATTCCTCTTTGCCAAGCCAGGGCGCGAAAAGGCTCTTCAGCCCGACCGCATCCAGCATATCCGGCGCGATGCCCCAGAGCGGCGAGAGGATCAGCTTCCAGATGAAACCGACGACGACAAAGCTGAGGATGGTGGGGATGAAAATCGCAGTACGGTAAAAGGCCGAAAACCGCAGGCGCGGGGCGGAAAGCAGCGCCGCCAGCAGAATGCCGATCGGATTCTGCACCAGCATATGGATCAGGAAGAACCACATATTATTGCCAAGCGCATTCCAGAATGCCTCCGACCAGCGCGGGTCACCGAAAAGCGTGGCGAAGTTCTTCAGCCCGGCAAAGACTGTTTCGCTGCCGGTCCGCGTCCAGAGCGCCAGGTTCAGCGTGCTGAACAGCGGCAGGATCATAATGGCAGTATAGACCAGCACCGCAGGTGCCAGAAATACGGCAATATGCCAGCGAAAGGCTTTGCGCTGCGCCATACAGATCCTCTTTGCCCGGACGGTGTTTTGCGAAGCGGCAGGGGGCTTTGCCAGCCCCTCTGCCGCCGTCAGATCTTACTTCTGGGGCTCATACCAGGAGGAGAGGCCTTCCTGCAGACGCTTGCCGGCATCTTCCGGGGTCTCGGAACCGCGCAGCACATTGGCGCTGGCATTCCAGGTCTCATTCTCGAGATTCGGCGTGCCGCGCGACAGGATCTGATAGGTCGAGCGGATGGTCGGCTGGCAGCTGTCACGCCAGGACACGAACTCCTGGGCGAGCGGATCTTCCATCGTCACCGGGGTCGCATTCAGCGAGAAGAAGCCCGGCAGGGCATTGGCGTAAAGCGTGGCGAATTCGGCCGAGCCAACCCATTCGAGGAATTTCTTCGTCTCTTCCGGATGTTTGGTTCCGGCATTCATGCCAAGCGCGATATCGGTATGGTCCGAAATATAGCAGGTATCGCCCGCATTCACCACCGGCGGGGCAAAGGCGCCCATTTTGAACGAGACCTGCGGATTGAAGACGCCAATCTCCCAGGAGCCGGTCGGATAGATCGCGGCGCGGCCAAGGGTGAAGAGATTCTGGCTGTCCGGATAGGTCTGGGCCTCAAAACCGTCGCCGAGATAGTCTTTCCATTTCGCCAGGGTTGCGAAGGGGGCCACCCAGGCCTCATCGGTCAGTTTCGAAGTGCCGGCGATCAGCGCTTTGCGGCCCTCCTCGCCCTTCCAGTAGGTCGGGCCGATGTTCTGATAGCCCATGGTCGCGGCTTCCCACTGGTCCTGGGCGCCCATGGCCATCGGGATATAGCTGCCTTCCTCTTTGATCTTTTCGAGCACGGCAAAGAACTCAGCCTCGGTCTTTGGCACCTCAAGCCCCAGCTCGGCAAAGATATCGGCATTATAGATAAAGCCGTGGATCACCGAGGCCATGGGCACGCAGAAAGTGGCCGAACCATCATCGGTCTGCCAGGCGGATTTCGCCACATCCGAGAAATTCGCCATCGCGCCAAGCGCGGTCAGATCGGCGAGCTTGCCCTTGTTATAAAGCTCAAGCGAGGCATCGAAGGGGCGGCAGGTGATCAGATCGCCCGCCGAGCCCGCATCCAGCTTGGAATTCAGCACCGCATTGTAGTCGGCCGGTGCGGTGGGCGCGAAGACCAGCCTGATGCCGGGATTGGCTGCCTCAAAGGCCGGGATCAGCGTCTGCTGCCAGATGGCGAGGTCATCATTGCGCCAGGATTCGATGGTCAGCGTGACATCGGCCTGAGCGGCAGTCGCGAGCATCGTGCTGGCCAGAAGCGCCAGAAGCACGGGTTTGTTCATCTTTACTCTCCCTGTTTCGGCCGCTTGGCAGCCCGTTACTTATGTCAGATCACCGCAGATGCGGATCCAGATGCCCCTGGCTCGATGCAAGGGCGGCCTGTGCCTCTTCCGGGCTTTGACCAAGGGCGATCAGCACCGCCGGTTTGACGGCGCCATCACTTTGCGCGAGGGCGCTATGGGCCGTGTGTTCATCACTGCCCGCGAGAGCGGCGACGATGCCTGCGGCGCGCCCGGCGAGTTTGCAGTTATCGGCGACGACATTGACCATATAGCCGTCATGCACATGGCCCAGCCTGATTCCGCACAGCACTGAAATCAGATTGAGCGCCGCCTTCTGGGCGGTGGCCGCGCCCAGCCGGGTCGATCCGGCAATCAGTTCCGGCCCGGTGTCGAGCAGCACGGCAACCTCGGCCAGCTCCAGCAGCGGCGAGCCTGCCACATTGGCAATGCCGGTCACCCGGACGCCTGCGGCGCGTGCCGCTGTGGCAATCTCAAGCGCATAGGGGGTCCGGCCCGAGGCCGAGACCAGGATCAGGCTGTCGCCCTTGCCAAGGCCCGAGGCGCGGAAATCCTCCAGCGCCGCCTCGCGGTCATCCTCGACACCGCCCTGCATATGCAGCAGCGCCGCAGCCCCGCCGGCAAACATCACCGGGGTGCGCTCGGGCGGGATGCCGAAAGTGCCTGCCAGCTCAAGCGCATCGCTCAGCGCCATCAGCCCTGAGGAACCTGCACCGGCATAGCCCGCCCGCCCGCCCGCGCTGAGCGCCCCGGCCATAAGCTCTGCCGCCCGTTCCAGCGCCGGCAATGCGGCCTCCAGCCGCGACAGGGCGGCGATCTGAGCGGTCATAAATCTCTGGCCCACCTCTCCGGCGGGGAGGCGATGTATTCCGGCCGAGCCGGGATAGAGCTGTTCCGTACTGGCAGCAGACATGAGAAACCCCTGTTGCGCTCATGATGCCAAAACAATACCATTTGTAAAGAAGTTTTGGTTCCGCTGAGAAAATTCCGCGATTTCATCGAAATTCTTGAGAATTGGCCTTAACTTGGTATCATGCGGCGGGGAGAATCGCGATGTCTTTCATCCTTGGTATTGATGGCGGTGGCACCGGATGTCGTGCGGTTCTGGCCGATGCTTCCGGGCGCGTTATCGGCCAGGGGCAGGGCGGGGCGGCGAATATCCGCAGCGATCTGCAGGGCAGCCTTGCCCATATCCTCGCCGCGACGGCCGAGGCGGCGAGGGGCCATGATATTCCCCATGATCAGATCCGGGCGACGCTCGGTCTCGCGGGCGCGAATGTCAGCGCCGTGGCCGAGGCATTTCTGGCGCTGCTGCCCTTTGGCCGGGCGCAGATCGTTTCGGACGGGCTGACCGCGACCCGGGGCGCGCTGGGCCGTTCAGACGGCATCCTCGCGGCGCTGGGCACGGGTTCGGTGTTTTCGGTGCAGTATCAGGGCCAGATCCGCCAGGTCGGCGGGCGCGGTTTCATGCTCGGGGATGAGGGCAGCGGCGCACAGCTGGGGCGGGCGCTGCTCGCCGATGTGCTGCGTGCCGATGACGGGCTTTTGCCGATGACCCCTTTGCTGGCCGGGGTTCTGGCTGAGTTTGGCGGCGGCGAGGAGATCATTGCCTGGAGCTTCCGGGCCACGCCCGGTGAATATGCGGCGCTGGCGCCACGGATCGCCGCGAGTGAGGATCCGGCCGCGCGGGCGATTATGGCGCGTGCCGCCGCGCAGCTGCGCGAAATTATCCTCGGCCTGCAGCCCGGGGGCGCGCTTTTGCCGGTCAGCTATATCGGCGGTCTTGGCCCGGCTTATGCGCAGCTGTTGCGTGAGGACTGGCCTGAGGCAAAAGCGCAGGGAACGGGGCTCGACGGGGCGCTGCAGCTGGCGCTTGAAATGGCGCCGCTGCCCGGGGCAGCGGGTGCCGGATCGGCGGTGCGATGAGCCACGCTTTGTTCAGCCCGGAAGATTTTGAGGCCAGCCCAGGCCCGCTTTATCTGCAGTTGCAGCGGCTGATCAGCGAGGCGATCAGCTCAGGCCGGCTGCAGCCGGGCGACAGCCTGCCGCCCGAACGGGAGCTGGCCAGCCAGACCGGCCTGTCGCGGGTGACGGTGCGCAAAGGGGTGCAGGCCCTGGTTGGCGCCGGGCAGCTGGTGCAAAGGCGCGGCTCGGGCACCTTTGTCACCGAAAAAGTCGAGCGGCTGGAACAGGCGCTGTCACTGCTGACCTCATTCACCGAGGATATGGCGCGGCGCGGGCGCAGCGTGGAAAGCCGCTGGCTGGCGCGCGGGATTTATGCGCCCAGCCCGGAAGAGATCATGGCGCTTGGCCTTGGGGCGAATGATCAGGTCTCGCGGCTGGAGCGGGTGCGCTGTTCCGATGGCACTCCGCTGGCGATTGAGCGCGCGAGCCTGCCGCTCGCGATGCTTGCCGATCCTGCACAGGTCACCCGGTCGCTTTATGAAACGCTTGCCGCCCGGGATCTGCGGCCGGTGCGCGCAGTGCAGCGTCTGTCTGCCACCAATCTTGGCCCGGTGGATGCGGGCCTGCTGCAGGTTGCGCCAGGCCAGGCCGGGCTCAGGATTGAGCGGCTCTCCTATCTTGCCACCGGCCAGGTGGTTGAGTTTACCCGCTCGCTTTATCGCGGCGATGCTTATGATTTTGCGGTTGAACTGAAAATTGGACCCGAGGGCGGACGGAGAGCAGAATGACTGAGAGCCATATGGCGCGCGAGATTGCGCAGATCCCGGAAACCGCGGCGCATTTCCTGCGCGAAAGCCGTGAGGCGCTGGTTGAAGCGGCTGCGGCTCTGCAGCGCCATGATCCGGCCTTTCTCGTCACCGTGGCCCGCGGCTCCTCAGATCATGCCGCAACCTATCTGAAATATGCCGCCGAGCTGGAGCTGGGCCTGGCTGTGGCCTCGGTCGGGGCCTCGGTCGCCTCGATCTATCACCGGCCGATGAAACTGGCGCAGGCCGCCTGTTTTGGCATTTCGCAATCCGGGCGCAGCCCCGATATTGTCGGGATGCTCCGCAGCGCGGCCGATGGGCGGGCGCTGACCTTTGCTATCACCAATTTCGCCGACAGTCCGATGGCCGGGGTGGCCGATCATTGTCTCGCGCTGCAGGCCGGGGTCGAGCAGAGCGTGGCGGCGACCAAGACCTTTGTCACCAGCGTGCTGGCCGGGCTGGCGCTGATTGCAGAGTGGCGTGGCGATGTGGCGCTGAAACAGGCGGTGGATCGTCTGCCCGAGGATTTCGCCCGGGCGCTGTCGCTCGACTGGTCGCCGCTGGCGGCGCGGCTGGCCGGGGCGCAGTCCTGCTATGTGCTGGGCCGCGGCCCGGCCCTGGCCATTGCCAGCGAGGCGGCGCTGAAACTGAAAGAGACCTGCGGGCTGCATGCCGAGGCCTTTTCTGCGGCAGAGGTGCTGCATGGCCCCTCGGCGATTGTCGGGGCGGCTGTCCCGGTGCTGGCGCTGGGGGTCGGGGATCAGGCGCTGAGCGCGCTCACCCAGACCGCCGCGCGGCTGGCGGGACAGGGGGCAGATGTGTTTCTGACCGGCGCCAGCGCAGAAGGGGTGACCACTTTGCCCTCGCTGAGCGGGCTGCATCCGCTGGTGGCGCCGCTGGTGCTGACGGTTGCCTTTTACCGCATGGTTGAGGGGCTGGCCTGGCGCCGTGGCTTTGATCCTGATACGCCACCACATCTGCGCAAAGTGACCGAGACGGTCTGAGGAGAGCGGGTGATGGTTCAGGTTTTCAGTGCGTCCCGGATTTTCGACGGGACAGAGTTTCACGATGATCATGCCTTGATCGTCGAGGCGGGCCGGGTGAGCGGGCTGATGCCCCGGGCAGAGGCGCCGGCGGCGGATCAGCATTTCGACGGGCTGCTGGTCCCGGCCTTCCTGGATCTGCAGGTCAATGGCGGCGGCGGCGTGCTGGTCTCGGGCACGACCGGGGTGGCAGAGCTGCGCCAGCTCTGTGCTGCGCATCAGGGGCTCGGCTCGGTCGGGGTGATGCCGACGCTGATCACCGATACCGCAGAGGCGACGGCGGCGGTGATTGCGGCCGGGGCCGAAGCCGCGCGCCAGCAGGTGCCGGGCTTTCTGGGCCTGCATCTGGAGGGGCCGCATCTCGATCCGCGCCGCAAGGGCGCGCATGATCCGGCTCTGGTGCGCAAGATGGAGGCCGGGGATCTGGCGCGTCTCTGTGCAGCGGCAAAGG
Source organism: Pseudogemmobacter faecipullorum (assembly GCF_020539525.1). GTDB lineage: Bacteria > Pseudomonadota > Alphaproteobacteria > Rhodobacterales > Rhodobacteraceae > Pseudogemmobacter > Pseudogemmobacter faecipullorum. Next base: position 176,957 of record NZ_JACDXX010000004.1, read on the forward strand.
CCCTGCCCGCGCTGATCGTTACCCTGGCGCCAGAGGCGGTGAGCCCGGAGCAGATCGCGGCTCTGACGGCGGCGGGGGTGATCGTCAGCCTTGGTCACAGCGATTGCAGCTATGAACAGGCCGAGGCCGGTTTTCGCGCCGGGGCCAGGATGGCGACGCATCTTTACAATGCCATGAGCCAGATGGGGCATCGCAGCCCGGGGCTGGTCGGTGCGGTGCTGAGCGGCAGCTGCGCCGCCGGGCTGATCGCGGACGGGGTCCATGTCCATCCGGCGGCGATGCAGGCGGCGCTGGCGGCGCGGCGAGAGGGGATTTTCCTTGTCAGCGATTGCATGGCTTTTGCCGGAACCGATGCGACAGAGATGTTGCTCAATGGCCGCATGGTGCTGCGCCATGACGGGCGGCTCACGCTGGAGGATGGCACCCTGGCCGGGGCGGATCTGACCCTGCCCGAGGCGGTGGCCAATGTGACGAGGCTGGGTGTGCCGCCTGACCGGGCGCTGCGCATGGCCTCGGCGATTCCGGCCGGGCTGATCGGGCGTGGCGCGGAATATGGCCATCTGACCCAGGGCGCGCGCGCGGTGGCGCTGCATCTCGACGCGCAGCTGCGCTGCCAGGGCCGGATCGGCTTCTGAACCTGGCCCCGGTTCTGACGGGGGCCGCAACTTATCCTTCTTTCGGTCAGATTTTCCCTGTTAATCTGGCGCCTGCAGCCCGGTGTCCTGGCGGGCAGGGGGGGCAGATGAAAATTGCTATTATCGGCACAGGCTATGTCGGTCTGGTCTCGGGGGTCTGTTTCTCGGACTTTGGCCATGAGGTGGTCTGCGTCGATAAGGCCAGCGCGAAGATTGAGGCTTTGCGCCGGGGTGAGGTGCCGATCTATGAGCCGGGGCTTGAGGCGGTGCTGGCGCGCAATGTGCAGGCCGGGCGCCTGAGCTTTGCCACCGATCTCAGCGCCGCAATCGGGGGGGCGGCCGCGATTTTCATCGCCGTGGGTACGCCGACCCGGCGCGGTGACGGCCATGCGGATCTGACCTATGTCTATGCCGCGGCCGAGGAGGTCGCCCGGCTTCTGACCGGGCCGGTGGTGATCGTCACCAAATCCACGGTGCCGGTCGGCACCAATCGCCGCCTGGCCGAGGTGGTGCGCCAGGCGAATCCCCTGGCCGATTTTGACGTGGCCTCGAACCCGGAATTCCTGCGCGAAGGTGCGGCGGTCGAGGATTTCATGAAGCCTGACCGGGTGATTGTCGGTGTTGAATCGGCGCGTGCGCGTGAGGTGATGGCCGAGGTCTACCGCCCGCTCTATCTGCGCGATTTCCCGATCATCTATACCGGGCTCGAAACCGCCGAGATGATCAAATACGCGGCCAATGCCTTCCTCGCCACCAAGATCAGTTTCATCAATGAGATTGCCGCCCTGTGTGAGCGGGTGGGGGCGGATGTGAAAGATGTCTCCAAAGGCATCGGGCTAGACGGAAGGATCGGTCGTAAATTCCTGCATGCCGGGCCGGGTTATGGCGGGTCCTGTTTCCCGAAAGACACTTCGGCCCTGGCGCGGATCGGCCAGGAATATGGCGTGCCGCAGCGCATCACCGAAATGGTGATTGAGGTGAATGAAGGGGTGAAACGCCGGATGATTGATAAGATCACCGATCTTTGTGACGGTTCGGTCAATGGCAAGGTGGTGGCGGTGCTGGGCGTGACCTTCAAGCCTGAGACCGATGATATGCGGGCCGCGCCCTCGCTGACCGTGGTGCCGGCGCTGATTGGCCAGGGGGCCGAGGTGCGGGTGGTGGATCCGCAGGGCCGGCGCGAGGGCCAGGCTTTGCTGCCAGGGGTGATCTGGCAAAGTGATCCCTATCAGGCCGCTCTGGGGGCGGATGTGCTGGTGATCCTGACCGAATGGAATGAATTCCGGGCGCTGGATCTGCGGCGCCTCGCCGAAGCCATGCGCCAGGCGCGGATGGCGGATCTGCGCAATATTTACAGCGCCGAGACGGTGCTGGCCGCCGGATTTGACGCCTATGATGGGGTCGGACGCGGCTGACTGCGCCAGGGGCAGGCCCCCTCCGCCACGGGGGATGCGGCGGAGGGGGAGGGTTTTCAGTTCAGGGCTTTCGAGCGGGTTTCCGCGTCGATCAGCCTCGCCAGCAGTGCTGCCAGCAGCAGCAGCCCGGCAAAAAGGCCGATCGCGGTCGAGGTGCTCTGGATGAACAGATGCACCAGAACCGAAGGCGCGAGCAGCCCGCCAAGCCGGGCCATCGCCCCCGCCGCGCCCATGCCGGTGGCGCGTGAGCCGGTGGGGTAAAGCTCGGGCGTGAAGGCATAAAGCGCACCCCAGGTGCCCAGGAGGGCGAAGCTCATCACCATCAGCGCCGTGGCGATCAGCCAGGGCGAAGCCGCGACCACGAACAGCAGGCAGGCCGCCGAACTCAGCACCAGGAAGGCGACAAGGGTCGGACGACGCCCCCAGGCCTCAACCCCCCAGGCGGCAAGCACATAGCCGGGGATCTGGGCCAGCGCGAGCAGCACGAGGAAACCATAGCCGCGCACAAAGCCAAAGCCCTGGGTGGCGAGCTGTGCCGGCATCCAGGTGAAGACGCCGTAATAGGACATCGAAACAAGGAACCAGACTGCCAGCATCAGCAGCGTGCGGCGCAGCAGGCCCGGTGAGAAAATCCCCTCAGCCGTGCCGGTCTCTGGCAGAACAAGCCGGGCTTCAGCAGCCAGAGGCGGCTGGCCATTGGTTTGCAGCACCTTGTCGAGCACCCGGCGTGCGCCCGGCTCATCGCCCTGACGCAAGAGATGCATCGGGCTTTCCGGGATCCAGATCCGCAGGAAAATGCCCAGCACCGCCGGGGCTGCGGTGACAAAGAAGATCACGCGCCAGATCTCGGTCACGCCAGCGGTGGTGGCGGCCCAGGCGGTCAGGGCAACGATCACCGTGCCGACGGCCCAGAACCCCTCCAGCATCACCAGCCAGCGGCCGCGCCGTTTCGGCGGCAGGAATTCGGCCATCATCGCGTAATCGACGGGAAGGGTGCCGCCCACCGCCATGCCGGTCAGGAAGCGCAGCACCAGCAAAGTGGCGAAATCCGGGGCAAAGGCCGAGGCGATGCCAAAGACTGCATCCATGGCGACGGTGACCAGAAGAATGCGGCGGCGGCCGAATTTATCGGCGAGGCGGCCAAAGAGGGCGGCGCCCACCATCATACCGAGGAAGAACAGGATACCGGTCTGCAGCGCCTCGGGCACGGTCATGCCAAAGGTGGCGGCGATGGAGGCGACGGTAAATCCGACCGCCAGAACCTGCATGGCATCGGCCGCCCAGACCAGGCCAAAAATCCCTAAAAGGCGTCGCTGGAAGCGCCCGGTTCCGGCGCGCTCCAGGACGCTGTCAATTGCGGTGGCCTGCATCCCTGTACTCTCCATCCCCTCCGGTGCTGCCGGAGATTGTGCATCAATGCTTATACTCGATTCGAGTATATAAGCCTCTTAATGCTCAAGGTGAGTATATGTCAATTCCTGCTGATCGGCAGTCTGGTCCCGGCCAGTGCCCTGGCCTGCACCACGGTTGCGCGGTAGCGATAGAGCATGGCGGGCCGGCCGGGACCGTCGCTGCTCATCTCGCCGGTTTCCTCGATCAGCTCCTGCTGGTCGATCTGACGGCGGAAATTGGACTTATGCAGCCGCAGCCCGACCAGGGCCTCGACCTTGCGCTGCAGCTGCAGCAGGCTGAAGCGGTCCGGCATCAGCTCAAAAGCGGCCGGGCTGTATTTGATCCTGGCGCGCAGCCGGGCGATGCCGGTGGCGAGGATGCGGCGATGATCAGCGCGCATCGGGCGGCCGCTTTCGGGCAGATCGCTGCAACCGGCCTCGGCCACCAGCCCGGCCTCATAGAGCAGCTCATAGCGCTGCAGGGCCAGATCCTCATTCCAATGTGCGCCATGCTGCCCAAAGGCGTAATCAATCCTTTGCCCCCGCGCCTCAGCGCCTGCGCCGGCCGCCGCCCAGAGCGCCAGCCGCGCGAGAACGGGACCGAGGCAGGCGGGCGGCCCGGCGCGGTGATCCTCCCAGGGGAAATATTCGTACCAGCCATGCCATTCGGGCTGTTCTGCCCCGGGGGCGGCCTGTTCATGCACCAGCCCGAGATAGGAGATCGAGATCCGCCGCAGTGAGGTCTCATCGCCGCTCCCGGGCGTGGCGGCGGCTTCGCGGTCGCTGTCGGCGAAAGTATAGAGCTGCTCGAGAAAGCCGACCGGATGGCCGGTCTGCTGCTCGATCCAGGCCCGCAGGCCAGATTGCAGGCTGCGGTGCCCCGAGATGAAAGGCCCCGAGGGCAGGGCCTGGCCAGCGGCGACGGTCATCACCCGGGGCTCTTCGCCGGTCACGGCCGCGAGAACCGCGATCAGTTCTGCCTGCCCTAAGCCATTCGTCACTCTGCTCTCCTGCCCTGGACGGTATCGGGGCATTATAGGCATTCACTGCGGCTTCTGCACCCCGGGCCCGGCATTTCGGCACAGAAATACCCGGCAGTCCCGCGATACCCTCCGCGATCAGGCAAAAAGCCTGCAGGCGTTCACCCTCGGTTAGGGAACTGGCGGATATGCTGATCCGGAAACCGCAAGCGGAGGCAGGGGTGAGCGATCTTTCAGCCGGGTCAGAGATGCTGCAGAGCAGTGAGGCATCGCCGCGTCGTGCCTGGCGCGCGATTCTGATCAGCCTGGTGCTGGCGCTCCTTTCCGGGGCGGGTGGCTTTTACGCCAGCCGGGCCGGGCTGGTCACGCTGCCCTTCATCGCGGCACCGGATGCTTCGCCGGTCCCGGCCCTGCCCTCCATCGCCTATGTGCAGATCCCGGCGATCATCATCTCGCTCGGTCCCGCGGCGACGGGGCGGCATCTGAAATTCTCTGCCCAGCTGGAGACCGAAACCCGCCACCAGGAGGAGGTCAGCCTCTTGCTGCCGCGGATTGTCGATGTGCTGAACAGCTATCTGCGCGCGGTTGAGCCGCGCGAGCTGGAAGACGCCGGCGCAATCACCCGGCTGCGCGGCCAGATGCTGCGCCGGATCCAGATCGTCACCGGCGAGGGGCGGGTGCGTGACCTGCTGATCGCTGAATTCGTCCTGAACTGAGAGAGGCCGCTATGGATCTGATCGCTGACAGCCTTTTGCTCGCCGCGACGCTGGGGGCGGTGCTCTATTGCTATGTCCTGGCGCAGCGGCTGCAGCGGTTCACTGCGCTTGAAACGGGCATGGGCGGGGCAATTGCCGTGCTGTCCGCCGAGGTGGATGAGATGACGCGTGCGCTTGAAAAGGCGCAGGGCGTGGCGGGCCAGTCGGAACGCCGTCTGGGCAGTCTGACGGATCGTGCCGATCATCTGGCCACCCGGCTTGAGCTGCTGGTGGCGGCGCTGCATGACCTGCCGTCAGAGGTGCCGGCCCGGCCGCAAGAGCATGAACCGGTTCCGGCCGGGGTGCTGCGGCTGCGCCAGGTCCGGCGGGAGGCCCGTCGCCAGCAGGATGCCGGGCTGGCGGAGGGGCGCGGATGAGCCATTCAGCCGGGCGCGGGGCGCTGAGCGCGGTGATGCTGCTGTTCGCCGCCTCGGCCGCCATTCGCTTCGGAGAGGGTATGGGGCTGGCGCTCGCCCGGGCCGCACAGGCCTCGACCGGAGAAGACAGCGTAGAAACAGCCGAAGCGGACGCGGGTTCTGCGCCCCAGGCCTGCGCTCCGGGCCCGGCGGCGCTTGCCGCGGCTCTGTCGGGGCGCGAAGCCAGGGTCCGGGCGCAGGAAGTGGCGCTGGCCAGCCAGTCTGCCGCGCTTGAACAGGCCGATAAGCTGCTGGCGGGCCGGCTGGAGGCACTGGAACAGGCCGAACAGCAGCTGCGCGCCACCCTGGCCCTGGCAGATGGCGCGGCCGAGGCCGATCTGGCCCGGCTGACCACAGTCTATGAGCGGATGAAACCGCGCGATGCGGCACCGCTGTTTGATGCGATGGACCCGGCCTTTGCGGCGGGGTTTCTGGGGCGGATGAAGCCGGATGCGGCGGGGGCGCTGCTGGCAGGAATGCAGGCCGAGCGGGCCTGGGCGGTCAGCGCCATACTCGCCGGCCGCAATGCCCGGGCGCCGAGAGAGTGAGGCGCATGATTGCAGCAGGAGGAACGGACAGGAAACAACCATGCTGGGGCTGATCGGCATCCTCGTGATTTTTGTGATGGTTTTCGGTGGCTATGCGGCTGCCGGGGGGAAAATCGGTATCATCCTGCATGCGCTGCCCTTTGAGCTGAGCATGATCGGCGGCGCCGCCATCGGGGCTTTCCTGATTGCCAATGGCAGCGAGGGGGTGAAACAGACCCTGCGCGATCTGCGCAAAGTGTTTCGCGGCGCGCATTGGCAGCCTGAGGATTACCGCGCCCTGCTCTGCCTGCTGTTTGAGCTGGTGCGCCTCGCGCGCGCCAATCCGGTTGCGCTGGAGGAACATGTCGAGAACCCCAATGCCTCGGCGATCTTCAGCAAATACCCCCGCATCCTTGCCGATGCCGATGCGGTGGCGCTGACCTGTGACACTTTGCGGGCGGCCTCGATGAATTACGACGATCCGCATCAGGTCGAGGAGGTGCTCGACAAAAGGATGGAGGTGCGACTGTCGCATGCACTGCATTCGAGCCATGCCCTGCAGAGCATGGCCGATGGCCTGCCGGCGCTGGGCATTGTTGCAGCGGTATTGGGGGTAATCAAGACCATGGCCTCGATTGATCAGCCGCCCGAAGTGCTGGGGCGGATGATTGGCGGCGCGCTGGTTGGAACCTTCCTCGGCGTTTTCCTCGCCTATGGGCTGGCAGGTCCCTTCGCGGCACGGGTGCGCGCCGTGGTTGAGGAGGATGCGCATTTTTACCATCTGATCCGCGAGGTGCTGATCGCCAATCTGCAACGCCATCCGGCCAATATCTGTATCGAGGTCGGGCGGCAGAATACCCCGCCGCATATGCGCCCCGATTTCAGCGATCTCGAAGCGGCGCTGCGGGTGCTGAAGCAGGAGGCGGCGTGAGACACTTCAGCCCCGCCCCCGTCTCGGCCCTGGCGGCTGTGGCCCTTCTGGCCGGGTTGCCGGCCTTTGCCGATCGCGTGCGGGTCCGGGGCGGCGAACATGCTGATTTTACCCGCATTGTGATCGAGCTGCCGGGCCGCACGGCCTGGTCGCTGCAGCGCAATGGCCGCAGTTACATATTCCGAAGCGGGGCTGAGGATACGGGCTGGGCGCTCGATCATGTTTTCGACCTTATCCCGGCCACCCGTCTGAAGGCAGTCATTCCCGCAAAGGAAGCGGGAGCTCTCGAACTGCAGCTGGGCTGCGACTGTCATGCCACCGCCTTTGAAGCGCGCCCGCAGGTGATTGCGATTGATATCAGGGAGGGGCCTGGCGCTCCGGAGTCTGTGCCCGACGCGCCCGCACCGGAGAGCGCAACAATGCCGGACCGGCCCTGGTTTTCTATCGCACCGGCTGAGGCCCGGCCGGGCTATGACTGGCTGCAGGCCCGGCATGGGCTGTCAGCCGGGCCGCTGCCGGTTCTCGCGTCCCGGCCCCGGTCCGGGGCCAGCCTTGGCCTGATGCGCGATGCGGTCCTGCGCCAGATCAGCCGGGGCATCGTGGAGGGGGTGATCACGCCGGTCAGCGATCGTATTCTGCCAGATCCGGCGGCCAGGGCGCTGCAGGCTGCCGGTGAGCTGCGCGTCAGCAATGGCGAAATGCCGGGCCTGCGCCTCGCGCCTGACCCTGCCGGGAAATCGCTTACCGATCAGGGCCGCGACTGCGTGGCGGATGCCGCTCTGGCTCTGGCAGACTGGTATCCGGCCCAGCCCGCTGCCCTTGCGATCGCCGATGCGCGGCAGGCGCTTTTTGCCGAATTTGACCGCCCGGTACCGCAGCAGATTCTGCTGGCCGCGCGTCTGCATCTTGCGCTGGGCTTCGGCGCCGAGGCGCGACAGATGCTGCGCCTTTTGCCGGGGCCGGAGCAACCTGAGGCTGCGCTGCTCGCGACATTGTCCTGGCTTGTCGATCTGCAGCCTCCACCCGCAAATATCTTCTCCGGGATGGAGAGCTGCGATGGTGCGGCGGCGCTCTGGGCCAGTCTCGCGCTTGCGCTCGCCCCTCGGCAGAGCGCGCTTCCGCCGGGCTCCTTCAAGGGTGAGGCTGTCTTTCAGGCTTTTTCCACTTTGCCAGCGGCGCTGAAATCCCATCTCGGGCCGGCCCTGGCGGGCTATTTTCTGCAGATCGGGGATGAGGCCGGGGCCTATCGGATCCGGGATGTCCTGCGGCGTCAGGCGCCCGGGCCGGATGCCGCGACGCGGCTGCTCACCGGGCAGCTTTTGCTGCGCGAGGGCGCGGCGGCGGCGGATCAGGCCAGCGCCGCGCTGGCCGAGTCTACGGCAGCAGGGGCCGGGGCGCTGATCCTGCTTGTCGATGCGGCGTTTGCCGAGCAAAAGCCGCTGTCGCCAGATCTGCCGGATCAGATCGCAGCCTATCGGCAGGAGGTGAAAAATGACCCCTCCGCCCCGCTGCTCCTGCGCGCTGAACTTCTGGCTGCGGCCCTTGCCGGGGATTTTGACCGCGCTTTCGCCTTGCTGCCAGCGGGGCCGGAAAACCTGCCAGCGCTCTGGCAGCTGGTTGTAGCGGGGGCGGATGATGATTTTTTTCTGCGCGAGGCCCTGACACCACCGTTTGCGCCCGTTCCACCGGCGCTGCGGCAGGCGACAGCCAGACGATTGCTGCAGCATGGTTTTGCCAGCGAGGCGCTGGCCTGGCTCGCCCCGCCCCGCCCGGAGGGGCCGGAAGCGGCTATTCTGGCCGCCGAAGCTGCACTTTTGCTGCGCGATGCCAGATCGGCTCTCACCTACCTGTCGGAATTTTCATATGAAAGCCCGCCCGAACAAGTGGTGCAGCTGCGGCAGAAAGCAGCGCTGCAGCTGGGCCAGGACAGCGCTGCTCCCCCTGTTGCGGCCCCGCCCGCCTCTGCCGCCGGACCCGGGGCAGAGGCGGACGCGGAGCTGCCAGTGGCCCCCGCTGCACTGCCCGACTGGGCTGCCGCTGCTGAGACCGCCCTCAGCGCTGCCGGGCCGGGGGGCTCGGGCCTGCTCGCCCGCAGCTATCAGCTGGCGGAGGATGCGGCTGCCCGGGCCGGTGCGGTCGAAAAGCTGCGCGAGATCGCCAGACTGGGCTCTGGTAACGGTTTGGAAACGCCGCAGAGGTGACAATGCAGGGGCACCCTGAGAATCGGTTACGACAGAATGTCCATCCGCAGAACGTTGCATCTGATCTGCTGCATTGCCCTCTTCGCCCTCGCCGGGCCGGGCTGGCTGCGGGCCGGTGAATGTGACAGGGCCATTGCTACCGCCGCCGCCCGCTCTGACATCGCGCCCGAGCTGCTCTATGCCGTTGCGCTGACGGAATCGGGCCGGGCAGATGCGACGGGGGCGCGCCCCTGGCCCTGGACGCTGAATGCCGGCGGGGAGGGGCACTGGTTTGAAACCCGCGCCGAGGCCGAGCGGGCTCTGCTGGATCTGCTCGGGCAGGGCCGCAGCAATATTGATATCGGCTGCTTTCAGCTGAACTGGCGCTGGCATGCGGCAGGATTTACCGATGCGGCTGCTATGCTCGACCCCGCGCTGAACGCAGATTACGCCGCCCGCTTTCTGCTGGATCTGTATCAGCGCTCCGGCAGCTGGGACCAGGCGGTGGCCAGCTATCATTCCGCTACGAAAGAGCTGGCTGAGATTTATATGAACCGCTTTGTGCCGATCTATGCCAGCGTGGTCGGCAGCCCGGTTGCGGGTTGGACGGCCAGCGCGCCGCTGCGGCCCGCCGTGAGCGCAGCCCGGGTCAATCTCTATCCGCTGCTGCAGGCCGGGCTGCCGGCTTCGGCGGGCTCGCTGATGCCGGTTTCTGAAGCCCGCGCGCCGCTGATCGACCCCTCATGAAGGTAAATGCGCTGCGTCCCCCCGCCAATCTGCTGCAGCCTGGCGTCGGACTTGCCCTCGCGCTGATGGCGGTGGTGGCGATGATGATCCTGCCGGTGCCGCCGCTGGTGCTCGACATCGGTCTCGCGGCCTCTTTCGCGCTGGCGATACTGGTGCTGACGATCACGCTTTTCGTCGAACGCCCGCTCGATTTCTCGGCCTTTCCAACCATTCTGCTCGCCTCGCTTTTGCTGCGCCTTGGCCTGACCGTCTCCTCGACGCGGCTGATCATCAGCAATGGCCAGAACGGCACCGCCGCCGCCGGCCATGTCATCGAGGGCTTTGCCAGTTTCGTGATGGGCGGAGATATCATCATCGGTCTGGTGATTTTTTGCGTCATCATGATCGTGAATTTCATCGTGATCACCAGGGGCGCAGGACGGATGGCCGAGGTGGGCGCGCGCTTCGCGCTGGATGGCATGCCCGGGCGGCAGATGGCGATTGATGCCGATCTTTCTGCCGGGGCGATCACGCATGATGAGGCGCGGCGGCGGCGCGAGAGCGAACTGGCCGAGACCACCTTTTTCGGTTCGCTGGACGGGGCCTCGAAATTTGTCAAAGGCGATGCCATCGCCGGGCTGCTGATCACGGCGCTGAATTTCATCGTCGGGCTGGCGGTTGGCATCGGGGTGCATGGCATGGAGGCCTCGCGCGCTTTTGCGACCTATTCGATCCTGACGGTCGGCGATGGTCTCGTCAGTCAGATCCCGGCGGTGATTATCTCGGTGGCGGCCGCGCTCTTACTGTCGCGGGGCGGCGCTCAGGGGGCTGTCACCAGCAGCTTTTTTCTGCAGCTGGGCCGCTATCCGGCGGCCCTGGCAACGGTGGGGGGCCTTCTGGCGCTGATCGGTATTCTCCCGGGTATGCCCTTCCTGCCTTTTGCCGCCGGGGCCCTTCTGCTGGCGGGCCTGGCTCTCCGGCATCGCGCGCCGCCTGCGCCCGCCGGTGAGCTGCCCGCTGTCAGCGATCCCGTTACCAGGCGCCGACCGATCGGCGATCTGCTTGATTTCGATGAGATTCATCTCGAGTTTGCGCCGGATCTGGTCGATATGGCGCTCAATCCTGCGACCGGTCTTGATGGCCGGATCTTCAATATGCGCAATCATATCGCGACCAGTTTTGGCCTGATCCTGCCGGAGATCCGCCTGACGGATGAGGCCGAGCTGGCCCCGGGCTGTTACCGGATCCGCATTCAGGGGGTCGAGCGTGCCACCGACCGGCTGATGCCCGGGCGTGTGCTGGCCCTGCTCAGCGAAGGGGTGGAGCCCCCTGCGGGCGAGGATGTGCGCGAGCCGGTCTATGGTGCCCCGGCGCGCTGGATTGCGGCCGAAGCCCAGGAGGATGCGGCGCTGCTGGGGCTGACGGTCGTCTCCCCGGCCGAGGTTCTGGCAACGCATCTGCTTGAACTGATGAAGAATAATCTGTCGCGCCTGCTGTCTTTGCGGGGGATGCGCCGCCTGCTTGATGAATTCAGCGACCTCTCTGACAAGAGCCGGGCCGCGGCCAATCGCCGGCTGCTTGATGAAATGATCCCTGAGAAGGTTCCGCCTGATCTCTTGCATGCCGTGCTGCGGCTTTTGCTGGAGGAAAGGGTGTCGATCCGCAATCTGCCGCTGATCCTGGAGGCGATTGCGGCGGTGCGCAGCCTCGGCTCGCCGGAGGCGGTCTGTGAATATGTCCGTCAGCGCCTCGGCTTTCAGATCATCGCCGGACAAAAGCGCGAGGATGGCTCGCTGCCGCTGATCCAGCTGGCCCCCGAATGGGAGCGCAGTTTTCAGGCCCATCAGATTGAGGGCGAGAAAGGCGCGCGCGATGTTGCCCTGCCGCCCGATCTGTTCGCGCGCCTCGCCAATGGCATTGCCGATCAGATCAGCGCGGCGCGCGAGGCCGGGCAGGCGGCGGCGCTGGTTACCTCCGCCAGCCGCCGCCGCTTTCTGCGCAGCGTGGTTCAGGCGCGAGGCCTGCAGATCGCGGTGCTGTCCTATGAGGAGGTCGGAACTGAGGTCCGGCCCGCCCTGCTGGGCCAGGTTCCGGCATGATGCCGGTCTTTACCGCGCTGACGGCGCTGCTTCAGCTGGCCGAGGCGGCAATCTGGCAGGCGGGCCTGGTGTTTTTGCGGGTCGGCGCGGCGGTTGCCTTGCTGCCTGTTGCGGGAGAAATTCTCCTGCCAATGCGGCTACGTCTCGCCATTGCGCTTGCCCTTACGGCCATTGTTACCCCGGCTCTGCCCGGGGCTGAGGCGGGTGGCCTGGCGGGATCAGCCGGGGCGGCGCAGTTTACGCTGGCAGCGGTGGCGACAGAGGTGATCGCCGGGCTGCTGCTCGGCCTGATGCTGCGGTTTTTGTTCTTTGCGCTGCAGATCGCCGGAACCATTGCGGCGCAATCGGCCTCGCTGGCACAGATGTTCAGTGGAACCGGGCCAGAACCACAGCCTGTCATCGCCAGTTTTCTGACCCTGGCAGGCCTGGCGCTGTTTTGTGCCAGCGATGGTGTCGCCCGGGCGGGAGAGCTGATTCTTCTTTCCTATCAGCTGCTTCCGGCGGGTCATCTGCCCGCGCCTGCTGATCTCGCCACCCTCAGCCTGCTGCGGGTCAGCCGGGTTTTCGCGCTTGGTTTTACCCTGGCGGCGCCGTTTGTGATTGCGGCTTTGCTCTATAATCTGACGCTTGGCGTGATCAATCGGGCGATGCCGGGGCTGATGGTGACCTTTATCGGTGCCCCCGCGCTCAGCTGGGCCGGTATCCTGCTGCTGATGCTGGCCGCGCCTTTCATGCTTCAGTTCTGGCATGAGGGGATGTCCGCGGCGCTGCAGGACCCCTGGGGGATGTGGTAATGTCAGGCCCCACTGAAGATCAGGACAGCAAGACCTTTGATCCGACGCCGCGTCGCCTGCAGAAAGCACGCGAAGAGGGGGATGTGATCCGGTCGGAAGATCTGCAGAGCGCTCTGGCCCTGCTTGGGTTTTTGCTGGCGTTGCTCATCTTTGGTCCCTGGGCGGTTGGCGCGGCTGCCGAAGCCGCGGCCGAGCTGATCGGCGCGGCGGATCAGCTCCGGCTCACGGCGGGGGGGCAGCGTATTCTTGCGCTTGCTGCGGCCGCGCTTTTGCCGCTGCTGGCCCTGCTGCTGCCGCCTGGCCTGCTGTTATTGGCCTGGCTGATCGGCTCGCGGGGCCTGGTCTTTGCGCCTGATAAACTGGGTTTTCGCCTCTCCCGCCTGTCGGTGCTGGCCAGTTTCAGGCAAAAATTCGGTCGTAATGGCCTGGTGGATTTCAGTAAGAAAACACTGAAAATGCTGCTGATCGCCACCGCGCTGTCGGTGTTTTTGCACAAAAACAGCGATGAGATCTTTCTCAGCCTGCGGCTGACGCCTGGGCAGTTTCTGTTGCTGCTTATGAAAATACTGACTGGCTTTCTGATCCTCGCCATTGCGCTGAATGCAGCCGCCGGGGCGCTCGATCTGCTCTGGCAGCGGCTCGAATTTATGCGCCGGAACCGGATGAGCCGCAAAGAGCTGACCGATGAGATGAAAGACAGTGAGGGCGATCCGCATCAGAAGGCCGACAGGCTGCGCCGGGCCCGCGAAATTGCCAGCCGCAGGATGATGGCGGATGTGCCCGGCGCGGATGTGGTGATTGTGAACCCGACCCATTATGCGGTGGCGCTGAAATGGGATCGGGCCAAAGGAGGGGCGCCGGTCTGCGTGGCAAAAGGCCAGGATGAGCTCGCGCTGCGCATCCGCGAGATTGCGCGCGAGGCCGGCGTGCCAATCCGCCATGATCCGCCTGCGGCGCGGCTGATTTTCGCAACCATCCGCATCGGCGCCGAGGTGCAGCCCGAGCATTATGCCGCCGTCGCTGCGGCTATTCGCTTTGCGCATTCCCTGCGGCGAAGCAGCGGCCAGGGCCCTAGGGGCGGACATGTCTGACCCCCGGCTGGTGCGGCTGAGACAGATTGCGGATCTGGTGCTGGAGCAGCGTTCAGAGCGGCTGGCCGGGGCCGGGGCAGCCCGCGCGGCAGTCAGGGCCAGGCTTGCGGCGCTGGATCAATGGCCGGACGAAACGGAACGCGCCGATACTGGCCTGCAGATATCATGGTATCGCTTTGAAACCTGGGCGACGCCAAGGCGGTTGGAATTGCAGCGCCAGGCCGCGCTGTGTGAGGCGGAATGGCTGAACGCCCTCGGCGAGGCGCGCCGGGCTTTTGCCCGGGTTCAGCTGCTGCGCCAGCTTAAAGAGCGTAAGTAGAGGCTGTTTGCCGCCTGCCGGACTAGGGTCGAAACTCCATCAAACTGTTGTAACGGCTTGTTTCCTCTGATTCACTGCCCGTAGTTTGCAGAAGGTGGGTGATGTCTGCAGGATTTTGGCTTTCCGATCATGCCTGGGCTTCGATTGAGCCGCTGTTGCCAAGGAACCAGTCGGGTGCGCGGCGGGTGGATGATCGCCGGGTGATCAGCGGGATCATTCAAGTCTTGCGGGTGGGGTGCCGTTGGCAGGATTGTCCAGCCGACTATGGCCCTTCGGGCACGATCTGCAATCGCTTTAACCGGTGGAGCCGGCGGGGGGTGTGGACGCGGATCTTCACCCTCTTGTCAGCGCAGGCGGGGCTGCCGGTTGATCTGAGCATCGATAGTACCGCCGTGCGTGCCCACCGCTCGGCACATTGCGAAAAGGCAGGCGAAAGTTCAGGCCATCGGGCGCTCGTGTGGAGGACCAACCACGAAAATCCATGCCCTGACCGATGCTTGCGGGCGGGCCGTCGCCTTTTTGATCGGTCCCGGAAACGGCGCCGATATCTCGGCAGCACCGGCGCTGCTCGACAAGCTGTCACCCCCAGGCCGGCTGCTGACCGACAAGGGCTGTGATGCCAAGAGCTTACGGGCCCGCCTGGCAGAAAGCGCCACCGAAGCGGTGCCCCGCTCAACCCGGTCGCGCAAAAAGTCCATTCCACATGATTGTGCAGCTTATATCGCCCGAAACCTGATCGAGGGCGCGATCCGCCGCCTCAAGGACTGGCGGCGGATCGCAACAAGATATGACAAGCTCGCCGCAAACTTCGCATCCACAGTCGCAATCGAAGCCGTAAACCTATGGTGGACCTGATTGAATCTCGACCCTAGCTGTCCTGGCGGGCGATTTCGGTGATCAGCACATTGCTGACCACCTCTCCCAGCACCAGCCTTGCCTCATCCAGCAGCGCGCGGCGCAGCTGCACCAGATTTGCGGCATCGGTAAAGGCGCCGCTGAAACCGCCGGTATTGGCATGATCAAACAACACCTGTAGAAACGCATCCCGCAGCTTTGGTTCGCGCAGATAGACCTGCTCGGCCTGGCCGGGGGTGATCTCGAGGCTCAGAGAAAGCACCACAAGGGCGCTGACCCGGCCCTCGCTGAGGATGGGGACGATAAACTGATTGTTCAGCCGGATGAAATCGGCACCGGCATTAGGAACAGGGTCTGCGCCGTCAGGGGGCGTGGGCGCCTGTTCAGCCCCCGGTTTCCATATCTGGCCGGCGGTAAGTCCGGCTGCCGCCGCGCCGAGGATGAGGAGCAGGGACAGGAAAAGCCGCCGCATGATTAAAACGGTAGCAGGATGTCGGTAATCTGCTGGCCATAACGCGGCTGCTGCATGTCAGTCAGCTGGCCCCGCCCGCCATAAGAAATCCGCGCTCCTGCAATCTTGTCATAGGTGATTTCATTCTGCCGCGAAATGTCACTGGGCCGGACATAGCCGGTGACGATCAGCTCGCGCAGCTCGTTATTCACTCTCACTTCCTGCTGCCCCTCGATGCGCAGAACCCCGTTGGCCAGCCGTTCCACCACCGTAGCGGCGATGCGCAGCGTCAGCTTTTCGGAGCGTGAGACTTCACCCTCGCCCGAAAAGCTGGAAGACGAGCCGGTTGCGACAGCACTTGCCATGCTGGCCCCGGCGGGCAGTTTCTCATTCAGCCGCTGCGGGATGCCGAAGAATTGCGGAATGCCCATATCCTGTGCGCCGCGCCGCGCCCGGGCTGACGAGTTTGAGATTTCTGCGCTGTCATCGATTTCGATGACCACGGTCAGGATATCCCCCCTCTGAGCGGCGCGGCGGTCGCCGAGCAGCGAGCCGGTGCCCGCGCTCCAGAGCGAGGACTGACCGCCTTCGCCAATCCGTGGCGCGGTTTCCGGCAGGGCCGAGGAATAGATCGCATGGTGCTGATAGCTGCCCTCCAGCGGGCTGAACTCCGGTGCGCGTCCCACCTGCGACAGGCTGCTGCAGGCGCAAAGAGCGAGGAACGGCAAGAGAAAGTGGCATGATTTCAAGGCAATGCTCCGATATGGATCAGCCCGTCGCGCCCGACCAGGCCTGAAACCGTGGCCTTCGAGCTGAGGTTCATCACCCTGACCATCTCTCCGGCTCCGGCACGGCCAAGGGCGCGGCCCTCCGCCCGGATCACCAGCGCGCCGGCCCGATATTCGAGAGCCACGCTGGCATTGCGCTCGATCAGGGCCGGCGGGCCAAGATCGGCCGATCTGAGCGGGCGCCCGGCATAGATCGCCACTCTGGTTTCGAGGCCGAGCGCCAGCAGCGGATCGCTCAGGGCGCCGTCAGATATGTCGGGGCTCAGCGCGATATCGCCGGGCATGATCAGATGCTGCGCCGGAAGATTTCGTGCCGCGACAAGGCTTTCCGCCCCGGCGGGCAGGGTGTGCAGCCCGAGGAGCAGGGCGCTCAGACAGCGCAGCCCACGCATCAGCGCAGCTGGGTGGTGGCGCCGAGCATCTGATCGGCAGCGGTGATCACTTTGGCATTCAGCTCATATCCGCGCTGTGCCTTGATCAGCTCGGTAATCTCGCGCACCGGGTCGACCGAGCTTTCCTCGAGATAGCCCTGGCGCAGGCTGCCCAGCCCGTCAGAGCCCGGATCGCTGATCACCGGCGGGCCTGATGCGGCCGTTTCCAGAAACAGATTTGAGCCGATCGCCTCCAGCCCTTTGTCATTGGTAAAATCGCTCAGGGTGAACTGGCCCAACAGCTCAGGCTCTACCCGGTCGCTGAAATAGGCCCAGACCTCGCCCCCGGCATTGATGGCGATTGAGCGCGCCTCCTGGGGAATGGTGATGCCAGGCGCAACCGGATAGCCGTCGGAGGTGACGATCAGCCCGTCGGCCGAACGCTTCAGCGCCCCGTCCCTGGTATAGGCGGAAAGGCCTGAGGGCAGCGTCACTTCGAGATAGCCATTGCCATCAATCGCCAGGTCAAGATCGCCATTTGTCATGGTCAGCGATCCCTGCGACAGCAGGACCGAGACCGATGAGGGCCGGACGCCCAGGCCAATCTGTACGCCGGTGGGAAGCATCGTGCCGTCGCCCGCGGCGATTGTGCCGGGGCGGGCGTATTGCTGATAATGCAGATCGGCGAAATCGGCCCGGCGCGCATTATAGCCATTGGTCGACATATTCGCGAGATTATTGGAAACGACATCGACCTTCATCTGTTGAGCCGACATGCCGGTGGCGGCAATCTGCAATGCTTTCATGGCTTTGCTCTATGCTCCAAGGGTCTGGATGGTTTTGCGGGCACGGTCATCCTCGGCATCGAGGAATTTCTGACCCAGCTCATAGGCGCGCTGCACCTCGATCATCCGGGCGATTTCCATCACCGGATTGACATTGCTCTCCTCAAGAAATCCCTGCCGGATCAGCCCCTCGGGGGCAGGCTCAACCTCGCCGCCATCGAAAGTGGTGCCTGACTGGTGGCGCAGCGCCAGAGGGTCGACCGGGCGCCAGAGGCCGATCTGCCCGATGGCCGCATCCCCGGCCGAGACCGTGCCATCGGTCCCGATCGCGATTGCAGCTCCGGGCGGGATCTGCAGCGCAACGCCTGCTGCGTCGAGCAGGGAATAGCCCTCACGGGTCACCAGCTCGCCCTCGGCCGAAGGGGTGAAAGTGCCGGCGCGGGTCAGGCGTTCACCGCCGGGGGTAGCGATGCGAAAGAAGCCCTCACCATCGATGGCGAGATCGAATGCGGCCCCGGTGGCGCTGAGCCCGGCCTGGCTGAGATCGATGAGCCGCGCCGTGCCATGGGCCATCGAAAGCGAGGGGCCGCGTTCGGAAGGGGCGATAAATTCGGCAAAAACCATGCCCTCGCGCCGAAATCCAGTGGTCGAGAGATTGGCGATATTATTGGCGACGATCTGCATCTCGCGCATCAGGCCAGACTGGCGGCCGAGGGCGACGTAACCGGCGGAATCCATCTCAGCCCCCAATGATAAGCGGAATGATCTGATCGGTGAAAAACCCGGTCAGCGCGGCGGTCATAAAGCCCATCGAGATCCAGAAGGCCGCCAGCATAGCGGCAAGCTTCGGCACGAAGGTCAGCGTCATCTCCTGGATCGAGGTCAGGGCCTGAAACAGGCCGATCACCACCCCGGTCACCAGGGCCATCAGCAGCATCGGCGCCGAGATTTTGACTGCAATCTGCAGGCCCTGGCGCAGTACGTCATAAAATGCGGCTTCGGTCATACCGGCATCCTCAGAATTTCCTGATAGGCCTCGACGACGCGGTCACGCAGGCTGGCCACGGTTTCGACGGCCAGCTGCGAAGAGGAGAGGGCGGCGACCAGGGAATGGGGATCGGCGCCACCTGCCATGGCGGCGCGGGCGGTCTGCTCATGCGCGGAAAGCGCCGCAGTGAAGCTGCCGGCCATCGCGGCAATGCCTTCCGGGGCGGCCGGTCCGCTGGCCGCTGCGGTTCTGGCCCGGGCATAGCCCTGCGCCGCGAAGGATGAGATTGCATCCATTCCGGACCCTCCTAGCGTCGCAGAAGTTCAAACAGGCTCAGGGTCATCTGCCGGGCCTGGTCGAAAAGGCGAAGATTGGCGTCATAGCTGCGCTGCGCTTCGCGCGCGTCGGCGATTTCCATCACCAGGTCGACATTCGAGCCCTGATAATAGCCCTCGCTATCGGCCAGCGGATGGCCGGGCTGAAAGATCCGGGGCAGCGCGCTCTGGTCAAGACGCAGCGGGCCGGGGGTAACCAGGCCGGTCCCGGCGGTCTGTTCAAAGCTGATCAGCTTGCGGCGGTAGCCGGGCGTATCGGCATTGGCAATATTCTCGGAGACATGGCGGATGCGGCTGGCCTGGGCCCGCATACCGGCCGCCGAGGCTTCAAGCGCATCGCTGAGATCGGTCATCAGCTGCCCCCCTATCCTCTGCTGCCGAGAGAGGCGCGGATCACACCTGAGGTCGCGCGGTAGATTGCCAGCGCCATCTCGTGCTCCTGCCTTGTGCTGGCGGCTTTCACCATTTCCAGCTCAAGCGAGACATCATTGCCATTCGGGGCTGCATCGCCGCCGGATGCGAAACTCTCGGTCGTTTCAGCCCCGGTGCCTGTCTGCAGATGCCCGGGGCGGGTGGCCCGCATCTGTTCCGCCGTGGCGGCATAGGTCGTTGCGAAATCGGCAATATCGCGGGTGCGATAGCCGGGCGTATCGGCATTGGCGATGTTCTGGGCAATGACGCCCAGACGGGTTCCGGCATGGGCCGCCAACCCCTGGGCCATTCTGGTCAGTTCAAGCCTGGCAAACATCGGGGCTTCTCCCTCGATCTGGTTCACCAAGGTTTAAGGGTGATTCCTTTAGAAAGGGTAAGGCGCAGGCCGGGGAGGCGAAAAATGGAGATAAAATTTGAATCACTTCAGAGGGATCTGGCCGCTCTCTCGCCGCTGCGCCGGACCGGACAGATCACTGAGGTGAGCGCAGATAGATTACGGATCAGTGGTTTGCGAGGCTGTTCGCCGGGTGATCGTGTCGCGCTTCTGGCCGGCAGGGCTGAGGCCGGGCAGGAGCTTTTCGGAGAAATTACGGCGGTTGAAGGGCCGGATGCCACGGCTCTGCCCGAGAGCCAGCTGGCAGGTCTGATGCCCGGGGACCGGGCCTGGCTGATGGGGCCGGCGATGATTGCGCCTGATGCCAGCTGGTGCGGGCGGGTGATCGACCCGACCGGCCAGCCTCTGGACGGCCGGCCATTGCGCCAGGGATCCCGCATCCAGCGGCTGCAGGCCCCGCCGCCTGCTCCGGCCAGCCGCCGCGGTTTCGGGGCGCGACTGTCAACCGGGGTGGCCGTTTTCGATACGCTGTTGCCGCTGGTGCGAGGCCAGAGGATGGGGCTTTTTGCCGGTTCGGGCGTTGGGAAGTCTTCACTTCTGGCACAGTTTGCCCGCGGGGTTGAGGCAGATGTGACGGTTATCGCCCTTGTGGGCGAGCGCGGGCGCGAGCTGCGGCATTTCACGCAAACCGTGCTGGGCCGGGAGGGGCTGGCCCGCACGGTCGTGGTTGCGGCGACATCGGATCAGTCCGCTCTGCTGCGGCGTCGCTGCCTGCTGACCGCCATGGCCACCGCGGAATTCTTCCGCGACCGCGGCGCGCATGTGCTTTTGCTGGTCGATTCCGTGACCCGCTTTGCCGAGGCCCACCGCGAAATTGCTTTGGCCTCTGGCGAGCTGGCCTCGCTGCGCGGCTACCCGCCCTCGACAGCCCATGCTTTGATGTCGCTTTGCGAAAGAGCCGGGCCAGGGACCGGTATTTCAGGGGATATTACGGCGGTCTTCTCGGTGCTGGTCGCCGGTTCTGATATGGAAGAGCCGATTGCCGATATCCTGCGCGGCACGATTGACGGCCATGTCATTTTGAACCGCAGCATCGCGGAAAGGGGCCGCTATCCGGCAACCGATGCCCTGCGATCCGTTTCGCGCAGCCTGCCTGCGGCGGCAAGTGCCGAAGAAAACGCGCTGATTGCCGAAGCGCGAAAGCTGCTCAGCGCCTTTGACCGTGCAGAAATGATGATCCAGGCGGGGCTGTATCTCGCCGGAAGTGATCCGCTGGTCGACAGGGCGTTGCAGCTCTGGCCCGCGCTGGATGGCTTTTGTTCAGAGGCAGCGCCGATGGGCGGCAATCAGGCCAGCTTCGATCGTCTGCGGCAGCTTTTATCGGCTCAGCGGCCGGGGGTTGCCTGACGCAGAAGCGTCAGTGCATTTTCCGCGCCACTGCCGGAGGAACCGGTTGATGTGCTTTTGATGATATAGTCGCGGGTCAGTTTTTCGAGCCGGTCCGGAGAGCTGAACTGAGAGACACTGCTGTCGCCGAAGATCGCGGTGGCTCTGGCCTTCAGCGCCTGGAGCTGCTGATCGATATCCAAAGCGCCAAAACTGGCGGTGAAGCCGAAAGCCTTTTCGAATACGGTGCGAAGGGGCTTATTGCCCATGATTGTGAACCATTTCGCATCTTCCGTGAGAGCGCTGTTGCGGGCGGTTTCCGTCAGCTCGCGGTTGGCATTCAGGGCGAGGCGATAGGTGCTGTTCGTTTCTCCGACCGCGGCCTCAAAGCTGCGGGTGTAGAAATCGGCAATGACCTTATCGACAAATTCTTTATCCAGGGTACCAGGCAGCCCTGTGCCATCAAGGCCAAAGCCGCTTGCAAATGCGCGATAGCGTTTGTCGGCGAGCCGGTTGGCCAGCGCCGATGTGCCGGCCACACCATCGGACAGAACTTTGCGTACAAAGGCGCGGGCATTGAGATCGGCTTCCAGTCCGAAGGCCGTGAGTGCCACTTTCAGCAAAGTCCGGTCAGAGACCAGATCCCCGGCAGTCACGGCTCCGGAGATTTTCTGCCGGAAATAGGCGGCCTCGCGCTGAAGCGTGGCGGTTGCAACATAGGCCTGTTTCTGCGCCGGTAACTGCTTTCTGAGCAGCTGCCAGCCGCTGTATCCTTCACCGATAATTGCCGGTGTAAAGCTCATGACCAGTCCGCCGAGAGAAGGCGTGATTCACGTGGCAGCAGGGCGCGCAGGGCCTTCAGCGTCTGGTAATATTGCGCTTTCAGGAGCGAATCGCTGGCCTCACGCAGCAGGTGCCGGCTGTCACGATCATTGAACACCTGGCTGAGCTGCTCAATGCCCTGAAGGATTTTCTTCCTGATTTCGGGATCATCCGCATCGCCTGAAAGCGGCAGCTGGGCGAGATAGCAAAGCCGGCGGACCGGGGTTGTCGCCTCATCGGGATGCAGGGCATCGCGCAGGCGGAGTATACTGGCATTCGGCGTCAGCACCGCAAGCCTTGTGCGCTTGTCACCATTTTCGATCACGACGCCATTGATCAGCAGCCGCTCATGCGGGCCGAGTTTCAGGACAAGACCGCTCATCTGTCGCTACCCTGGCCGCGCAGGCCAGTCATAACAGCGCGGTTGATGTCAATCAGCACCCCCGCTTCGCCATTCCCGGCGCGAATGCGCTGACTATGTTCGACTGTGAAGCGGTAGAGGTAAAAAAGGCGGGCTCTGAGCAAAACGGGAAGGGAATTGCCAGGCTCTGCCACATCCGAGGCAAGTGTGGACCACAGCCTTTCGTTGCGAAAAAGCGCGGCCAGCAGTTCCGGGCGATTTTCATTGCGCTGCTGATGCGCCTGCGCAAGCCGGGAGGTGACCCTGGCGATGACCTCATATTCGGCCGCGCGGGGCGTGCGCAGCGGCGTCGCGGTCTGATTATAGGCAAGCAGCGGCTGCTGAGACATTCTGGCTGATCCCGGTGCGATGAGAGAGGGGGCGGCTCAGGCCAGAGCGACGACGCCCTGGCCTGGCTTATGCTCAGCGGAACAGAGCCAGCAGGTTCTGGGGCTGCTGATTGGCGATCGACAGCGCCTGAATGCCGAGCTGCTGCTGCACCTGCAGGGCCTGGAGCCGGGCCGAGGCCTCTTCCATATCAGCATCAATCAGCGTGCCGATGCCCGAGGTCAGGGCATCTGTCAAAGCGGTCACAAAGCCGCGCTGAATATCCATGCGGCCCTGGGCAGAGCCAAATTCAGCGGCCGCATTGATCGAGCGGTTGATCAGCGTTTCGACATTCTCGAGGGCCTTTCGCGCCCCGTCTGCCGTTGTGACATCAATTGAATCCAGACCAAAAAGCCCGCCCGAGGCCTTCCCCCCCGCATTGCCGACGGCATTAAGGCTGAGTGTGCTGCTGCCGCTGCCATTATTGTCGATGCTCAGGGCCCATTGACCATTGGGCTGTTCCACGACGCGGGTTGCAATACCCTTCAGATTGCCGGCATCGACTGCAATCTTCAGCCCGCGGGCAACATCCTCCATGGTTTCGTTTTTGCCCGCGATATAGCTGAAGCTCTGGCCGCCAATCGCGACGCGGTAACCGTCTCCGTCGTTTACGGCAGCAGAGCCAGAAAAGAGCAGCTGTTCTGCACGCTGGGAGATGGTCGATGCGCTGCTGGTATTGGTGCCTGATGGCGCGGCACCATTGACCGCCGTGATGCTCATCGTAGCCGTGCCGCCGGTGATTTCGGTCTTAACCGCCAGGCCCTCGAAGCCGCGGGTTGAGGTGATTGTCAGAACCCCGGTGCTGCCGGGATCTGCAACTGAAACCCCCGTCAGCCCAAGCGCGTTGATCGCAGAGGCAAAGTGAAGGGCGACGGAATTGTCGGTGGCGCCGGCTGTTGCCGTGTAGGTTACCACGGTGCCGCCAATTGTAAGCTGGGCTGAGGATGTCGCCCAGTTTGCAGCGCCCAGCGTGACGACTGCCGTATTTCCGGTTGCAGAGACGTCGGTGGCATTGTCGACGCGCACCACATTGGCATTGAGGCTGGTGGTGCCGCCATAGATCCCTGCAGCGGTCCCGAGATCCTGCCTTGCGACATTGATGTCGGTAACGCTGATCCCTGCATCTGAGCGGTTGAGGGAGGCGAGGAACTTCACATCATCCGAGCCCGAGATGAGGTTCAGCCCACCGAACTGCGCCGCACTGACGATCCCCGAAATCTGATTTTTCAGGGCATCAATATCGGTCTGGAGTTTTTCGCGCGGCACATTCTCGCTTTGTGCGGAAACGACCTTCGTTTTGATATTCGTCAGCAGGCCCTGAATTTTCTCGGAGGCTTCGCGCGCCACGGTCAGGGTCGAGGAACCGAGTGCGAGACTGTCAGAAATCCCCTTAAAGCCCTGAACGTCGGATTCCATTACCTTGGAGATCGACCAGACGGCGGCATTGTCGCGCGCCGTGGAAACAGTTTTTCCGGTTGAAATCTCGGATTGTACTTTGCTCAGGCCGGAATTGATCGATTTGAGGGTCTGGAGCGCAACCATGGCGCTGGTATTTGTCAGAATAGATGACATTGTGGGTCCTTTCCTGCCCCGGCGCATTTGGCCAGGTCTGAATGCGCTGCCTGCGAAGGCAGCCGTTCCGGCTTCTGGCCGTTGCAGCGGAGCGGTCCCGCAGCGCCATCCCCTGATCGGGATGCAGGAATGATTTTGAGCGTTTCCGATTAGCAAGCCGTTAAGATGACACCGGGCTGGCCTTTGAAATTGCAAAGCTTTTAAAGCGAATTTTAGCGGACCTGTTGTTGAGATCCCGGGCAGATCAGGCCCGGTGATGCCCTGATTGCGATGCCGCCCCAAGCTTCTGGCGCCGCCCGTTCTGGCCGTAAAAAACCGAGCTTCCTGAAATGGCCTGCCGGGTTTTTGCCGCCGTCAGGCCCTGCAGCGCAGCCAGAGCAAGATCGCGTGCCCTGGCTGCGCTCTCCTGCAGTCTCACCAGGCGTTCACCGGGCTCTGAATGCTGCAGAGCCGGAAGCGCGGCCTCGATCTCATGACTGAGGCGTACCAGAGCATCCGGATCGCCGCCGATCAGGGCCTGTCCCGCACGCGCGAGCAGCTCTTCAATTGTCTCAAGCGTCATCTTTTTCTCCGATCGAGCGGAGCAGCGCCGCTGCCAGTCCAATCCCGCCACGTGCGGCCATCAGCTGCGCCTGCTCGGCCCGCAGAAACGAGGCAAACTGTGCCTCACCGATCCCGCCATCGAAGGCGCCGGCCTCGGGCGACGCCGCGGCATAATTGAGCATTTCGGCCAGAAAACTGGCCTCAAAAGCCTGAGCATGGCGTTGCAGCGCATTTTCATCTCGCCTCTGGGGCGGCGATCCTGCCGGGCTGGGCTGCGTGGTGAGCGGCGCTTGCGCAGGGGTAAACATTGCAGGGACCTCCGGGATTGGCTGCGCCGATCCTGCAGCCTGCGGGTAAAGAAACAGTAACCTCTGCGCGATATGAAAGGGGTAACCGAAAGGAAGCCGCAGCATGCAGTTCCTGCCCGTTCTCACCTTTGCTCCGAAACCGGCTATGCCGGTAAGTGATGACGATCTCTCGATAATTCGCTCTGCAAATGCCGC
This sequence comes from Pseudogemmobacter faecipullorum, assembly GCF_020539525.1. Classification (GTDB taxonomy): domain Bacteria; phylum Pseudomonadota; class Alphaproteobacteria; order Rhodobacterales; family Rhodobacteraceae; genus Pseudogemmobacter; species Pseudogemmobacter faecipullorum. Next base: position 202,168 of record NZ_JACDXX010000004.1, read on the forward strand.
AGATTTTCTCGCGCTGCTCTGCGCGCAACAATCAGAAGGCTGTGCGCCGGAGGCAATTCTGCCCGATCCGGCGATTCGGGGGGGTGAAGCGGCAGCTCCTTCCGAGGGGGCAGTCGGGGGGGCTCGGGATATGCCTGCTCTGCCAGAATGCGGCGGGCCGGAGGGGGCTGATCCACGGGTGGGGGCTCAGAAACATGGTAAAATGGCCGACCCGCCGCCGCAGGTTTCTGATGCGGAGCGCGTGGATACAGCGCCGCCGGACGCGCTGATCGCTGAGGGTCAGCCTTTTGATTTCAGGGCCGAAAGTGATCCCGGGCCGGGCCAGCCTGTCTTTGTTGGGGCTGAGGGCCTGGCGCTGCTCTGGTTTGCCGGTCGCTGCACAGATGCTGTGCCGGCGGGTTCTGCAAGCGAGCGTAAAGGGGAGCAGGCCGGCCCAGGCGGGGGCGATAAGGCGAGGGATTTTCTCTCCGCCAGGCATAGTATTCGTAGCGACCCTTTGCCCGATCCGGACGGCGCTTCGCCAGCGCAAGAGCTCCATGCTGAAGCAAGCTCACCGCCCCCTGGGAGAGATGAAGGCCAGGCCGCGGAATGTGATGCGACAGATCCTGAGACATTGCCGGGGCGGGGCAGGCTGCCCCCGGGGGCGATAGAGCATGAGGCGGGCGCCGCAACAGCGGTGCCCGGCAAGGGCGGATCGTCCCAGGAATCGGCGCAGCGCCTGGTTGCAGCGCTGCCTGGCCGTCTTTTGTGGCTGGACCACTCAGCGCTTCCTCAGCCCGGCCCCCCGATCTCGCCAGATACTCGGCCGGGGGACAGGGCAGGGGCATTCCGTGAGAGCAGCGCCCTTGGCCCGGTAAGCCTCTGGCAGGTTGCCTTTGATATCGATGCAGCGGATGACCGGGCGGTCCAGCCGACCCTGCTGCAGCGCGCTGCGCCGCCGCAGGGCCTGGAAACTGTAGATCTGCCGGCTGGGGACACCGGCCGGGCGGATGTGAGCCGGAGTGCGAAACCGCAGGATCCTGTCCAGGCCGATCCTGAGGGAAAAACAACAGGGGCGACAGGCACCGGTCAGCTTACCCGCAAAGCGGCGGTGCCCATCGGCCCGCTGCTGGCGCTGACCACAGCGGGGGCGAAAGCTGAGCTGGCATTGGGACATGTCCCTAAAGTGCCAGTAGTCTCAGCCCTGCCTGAGGACGGGCCGCCGGATGCGCTGTCAGTGCTGACGCGAACGGAACTATCGGTGACGGGGAGCACCTCACCCGCGGCGCAGGTCATATGGATCAGGGGGCAGGCTGGTTCTGCCCCGGCACCGGTCAGGCCTGCTTTTTATTCCCCGATTGCGGCAGAGATTTTTCCGCCCCTGGGAGAGGGCTGGGACAGCCTCAATCCCGCCCCGGCGCCGGAGCAGGCCGGGGCCGGGCAACTGGCAGCCCCACCCCTTGCCAAAGCCCCGATTCTCGCCTGGCCCCAGCCTCTCAGCGTGACAGCAGATGCCGCTTTGGGGGCCGTGCCCGAGAGCGCTGAGGAATCTGCGGGCGCTGTTCCACCTGCCGCGCGGGTGTCAGAGGGGAGGGGATCTGCCTTTTCACCCCCGGCGGGGTCGGGTGAGGCGGGCAGCGCTGACGCGGCTCGGCTTATCCAGGGGGGGATGGCACTCGTTGAGGCGCAAAAAAAAAGTGAAAGGGCTGCAGCAGATGCTTTGTCTTCAGCCTCAGCCTCAGCCTCAGCCTCAGCCTCAGCCCTGCCTGGCCTGACGGGCGCGGAAAGCCTGCGAGGCATGGCGGCGCTTTCGCATGCGGGTACTTTGCCCGCCGGGCAGGCGGCACCATCCATTGCCTTCATCGCACAGATTGGGCAGGCGGTGGCGGGATCAGCCAGCGCTGTCACCGAGCTGCGCCTTACACCGGAAGAGCTGGGCCTGGTCCGGATTGAGCTGCAGACCGAGGGTGAAAAGGTCAGTGTCACGCTGATCGCCGAGCGGGCGGAAACGCTTGATCTGCTGCGGCGTCATTCGGAGCGGCTGATCAGTGAATTGCGCAACGTGGGTTTTTCGCAACTGGATCTGGGCTTTGGCAATCATCGTGACGGGCAGGCCGGGGCCTATAATGCTGCGCCATTGCTGCACCAGGGCAGGCCCATAGCTGATCTTCCCACTGATCTTCCGGCTGAGATGGCGGCGCCTCTGCCGGCCTGGCCGGCAAGCGTTGATGGCAGTTCACTTTACATGAGATTGTGAGGCAGTATGCAGATTACCCCCTCCCCCACACCCTCCCCGGCCGCTGGCAACAGCCCCGGCTCTGCTTCGGGTCTGACCTCTGATTTCAATACTTTTCTGCGGATGCTGACGGTTCAGATGCAGAACCAGGATCCGCTTAACCCTATGGAAGCCAGCGATTTTGCGGTGCAGCTCGCGACATTTTCCGGGGTAGAGCAACAGGTGCGCAGCAATCAGCTGCTGGAACAGATGCTCGGCCAGTTCGCGCTGCTTGGTATGGCACAGATGGCAGGCTGGATCGGGCAGGAGGCGCGCTCTGCGGCCGATGTGGTCTGGTTCGGGGGGGAGCCGGTGACCCTGTCGCCCAATCCGGCGGCGACGGCGGATCGTCTGGTCCTGGCGGTCCGCAATGCTGCGGGGGATCTGGTCGCGCGTGAGGAGCTTCCGCTTGAGACCGCGCCCTATGACTGGAGGGGCAGGGATGCGGCTGATATGCCCTTGCCCGAGGGGCGCTATGTGCTGACCCAGGAAAGCTGGCGTGGCGAGGAGCTGCTGCGCGAGGATCCGGTCGAATATTACGCCATGGTCACCGAGGCACGCGGCAGCAGTTCGGGCCCGATCCTGGTCTTACAGGGCGGGATTGAGGTTTCGGCGGGCAGCGTGACGGGCCTGCGCCAGCCTGAAGGCTGAAGAAGTGCCCGGCGCCTCAGATCAGATGCAGGATGCTCCCTGCAATGGTGAGCGTCACGAGGCTGGTCAGCGCCGAGATCAGAATGATCTTGCCGAGGCCTGGCCCGGCGGGAGGGCGGCTTTGCTGCGGCTTTTGCTCAAGCGCCTGCAGATGGGCCTCGGCAATAGAGGGCAGTTTGGGCAGATATCGTGCCAGCACGCGCGAAGTGCGCCAGAGGTCCCGGATCAGCGCCTGGGGGCCGATGCTGGTGCGGATATAATTCTCGACCACCGGCCCTGCGACCTCCCACATGTTCAGACGTGGATCGAGGCTGCGCGCCACCCCTTCCACCACCACCATGGTGCGCTGCAGAAGGATCAGCTCTGTCCGGGTCTCCATGCCAAATTTTTCTGTTACCTCAAAGAGATAAGACAGAAGGCGAGCCATAGAGATCCGGTTCGCCTCCATGCCGAAAATCGGCTCGCCGACCGAACGCAGGGCGCGGGCGAATTCGTCGATATCGCGGTCGGGCGGCACATAGCCGGCCTCGAAATGCACCTCGGCGACGCGGCGATAGTCCTTGCGGATAAAGCCCATCAGAATTTCGGCATAGACCCGGCGGGTATATTCGTCGATCCGCCCCATGATGCCGAAATCATAGACGATCAGATCGCCATCGGTGCTGACCTTCAGATTGCCCTGATGCATATCGGCATGGAAAAAGCCGTCGCGCAGCGCATGGCGCAGGAACAGGATCAGGACACGCTGTCCCAGCTCGGCCCGGTCAATGCCGGCCGCTTCGATCGCCGCGATGTTATTGAGGCCAATGCCCTCGGCCCAGCCGATGGTCAGCACCGAACGCCCCGAGAAGGCCCAGTGCGGCTTCGGCACTTTCAGCCGCTGATCTTTCAGGGTGTTTTCAGCAAATTCAGCGGCTTCGGCGCATTCCAGCCGCAGATCAAGCTCGCCGCGCACGACGCTGTCAAAATGCGCGACCACCTCGGTCGGCCGCAGGCGGCGCGAGAAGGGGGCAAGGCGCTGGATCCATTTGGCGGCATAGTAAAAGGCGTCAATATCGCGCCGGAACGCCCGCTCGATCCCAGGCCGCAGAACCTTGACCGCGACTTCCTCTCCATTATGGCGCAGCCTGGCGCGGTGGACCTGCGCGATCGAGGCGGCGGCCACGGGTTCGGAAAATTCCGAGTAAATATCTTCAGCCGGCTGGCCGAATTCTGCCGCAATCCGGGCCCTGGCCTCTTCGGTCGGGAAGGCCGGAAGCTGATCCTGCAGATATTTCAGCTGTTCCGAAAGCTCGGCGCCAACAATATCGGGCCGGGTCGAAAGAATCTGGCCGAATTTGATATAGGCCGGGCCGAGCGCGGTGATCGCCCGGGTCACCGGCGGCAGGCCGGGATCGCCTTTCAGCCCGAGAAAGCGGAACGGCCGGCCGAGCAGCCGGGCGGCAAAGCGCAGCCTTGGCGAAACTTCCATTGCTTCCAGCGCCACGGTCATTGCGCCGGTGCGTTCAAAGGTGGCGCCGGTCCGGATCAGCCGCCAGATATTGTGAGGGCCGCGCATCTCAGATCTTCCAGCCGGAATGCAGCGCAGCAATGCCAAGCGAGAGGTTGCGATAGCTTACCTGGGCAAAACCCGCCTGGCGGATCAGGCTGGCGAAGGCCTCCTGGTCCGGGAATTTGCGGATGGATTCGACCAGATACTGATAGGAATCGCGGTCCCCCGTCACCAGCTGCCCCATCGGCGGGATGATATTGAAGGAGTAAAGATCGTAAAGCTTCTGCAGCATATCATTCGGGATATGGCTGAACTCCAGCACCATCAGCCGCCCGCCGGGGCGCAGTACGCGCTTTGCCTCGGCCAGCGCATCCGGGATGCGGGTGACATTGCGGATCCCGAAGCTGATCGTATAGGTGTCAAAGCTGTTGGAGGGGAAGGGCAGCGCCATGGCATCGCCTACCACCCAGTCAAGCTGCGCTGCCATACTGCCGGCCTCGGCGCGTTTGCGCCCGGCGATCAGCATGTTTTCCGTCATGTCGCAGACAACGGCTGAGGCCCCCGGAGCGCGGCCCAGATAACGGAAGGCCACATCACCGGTGCCGCCCGCGACATCGAGCAGGCGTGAACCGGGGCGCGGGGCCAGCCAGTCCATCATCGCATCTTTCCAGATGCGGTGAATGCCGACCGACATCAGATCGTTCATCACATCGTATTTCGAGGCAACCGAGGAGAAAACGTCATGAACCAGCCCGGCCTTCTCGGCCTCGGGCACGTCGCGAAAACCGAAATGCGTGGTCTTGCTCTGATCTGACATCGGGATCACCTCTGGAAGTCCGGGCCCGCAGGGCCTGCCTCCGGGGATATACTGCAAGCGCCGCAAGCGAAACCCGTTTCAGCGCCAGAGCGCTGGCCTGTGCGGCATCCACAGCCACCCGCCCCCCCCTTGGCGGGAGGGCCGGGGGGGCTTAGGTTCGGGGCAAGAGACAAGAGCCAGCCAGAGTGAGGCATTATGCCGGAATTGCCCGAAGTAGAGACTGTGCGCCGCGGGCTGGAGCCGGTGATGACGGGCCGCCGCATTCTGTCGGCCCGGGTCAATCGCCCGGATCTGCGCTGGCCCTTTCCGCCACAGATGGCTGAGCGGCTGACCGGGCAAAGGGTCGAGGCGCTGCGTCGCCGCTCAAAATACATCCTGGCCGATCTGTCCAGCGGCGAAAGCCTGCTGATCCATCTGGGCATGTCGGGGCGGATGCAGGTTTCAGGCGCGCAGATCGGCGGGTTTTACCATGATCATCCGGCTCCGGCGAAACATGATCATGTGGTGCTCGATCTGGAAGGCGGCGCCCGTGTCACCTTTAATGATGCCCGCCGGTTTGGCGCGATGGATCTGCTGCCAACGCTGACCGCCGCAGCGCATCCGCTGCTGAAAACGCTTGGCCCCGAGCCTTTTGGCAATGAATTCAATGGCGCCCATCTGGCTGATCGGCTGAAGAACCGGCGCAGCCCGATCAAAACCGCGCTGCTCGATCAGCATGTCGTGGCCGGGCTCGGCAATATCTATGTCTGCGAAGTGCTCTGGCGTGCGGGTATCGCGCCCGAGCGGATGGCCGCCGGGCTGAGTGCGCAGCAGGCCGAGGGGCTGGTGCCGCTGATCCGTGAGGTGCTGGGCGAGGCGATCGAGGCCGGTGGTTCATCGCTGAAAGATTTCCGTCAGGCCGATGGCGAACTTGGCTATTTCCAGCATTCCTTCCGGGTCTATGGCCGCGAGGGCGAAGACTGCCGGACCCCGGGCTGCACCGGTAAGATCGCCCGTATCAGTCAGAGCGGCCGCTCGTCCTTCTATTGTCCGCAGTGCCAGCGCTGACGCGCCTTGCTTGCCTTTCGCGCCCGGCAACTGGTAGGACTCGCACCGCATTGTGACCCTGGAGTGCCCGATGGCCTATGAAACTCTGATCGTTGAGGTCGAGGATTACACCTGTCTGATCCGGCTGAACCGCCCCGATGCGCTGAATGCGCTGAATGCGCGGCTGATGGCGGAGCTGGCGCAGGCCATCACGGCTGCGGATCAGAATGATAAGGTGCGCTGCATCCTGCTGACGGGGTCTGAAAAGGCCTTCGCAGCCGGGGCCGATGTGCGTGAGATGGCCGCCAAAGGCTTTACCGATGTCTTCTTTGACAATCTGTTCGGCCCCGAGGTCGAAGCGATCCGGCGCTGCCGCAAGCCGCTGATCGCGGCGGTCTCGGGCTATTGCCTCGGTGGCGGCTGCGAGCTGGCGATGCTTTGCGATTTCATCCTGGCTTCGGATACGGCGAAATTCGGCCAGCCCGAGATTAACCTTGGTATTGTCGCGGGCATGGGCGGCACGCAGCGTCTGACCCGCCTCGTAGGTAAGTCGAAAAGCATGGATATGCATCTGACGGGCCGCTTCATGGAGGCGGCAGAGGCGGAGCGGGCCGGCCTGGTCAGCCGGGTCTTCCCCGCCAAAAGCCTGCTGGAAGAGGCGCAGAAGGTCGCGGCCAAAATCGCCGAGAAATCGATGCTGACGGCGATGATTGTGAAAGAGACGGTGGGCCGGGCCGAAGAATGCAGCCTTTCCGAGGGGCTTTTGTTCGAGCGTCGCATGTTCCACGCCGCTTTTGCCACGGAAGATCAGAAAGAGGGCATGGCTGCCTTCCTTGAGAAACGTCAGCCGCAGTTCCGCGATCGCTGATTCCTGTTTGCAATGGCTGGGGCTTTCACGTATAGGCCCGGCCAGACATGCGCGTGGGCCCGCTTAGGCAGTATTGATTCCCGTTCTCCAGGCTTCGGCCCCATGAGCGGGGCCTTTGGGTTAATGCGTGCAATGATCATGTTTTGAAACCCGAAGGAAAAGATCTTGGCCAATACGCCCCAGTCCGAAAAACGCGCCCGCCAGTCCGAGGCACGTTTCGCTGTCAACAAAGCCCGCCGTTCGCGCATCCGCACCTTCCTGCGTAAAGTCGAGGAAGCAATCGCTTCGGGCGACCAGGCCGCTGCTGCTGAAGCTCTGAAAGTGGCGCAGCCGGAACTGGCACGCGGTGTGACCAAGGGCGTTCTGCACAAGAACACCGTCGCTCGTAAAATGTCGCGCCTCGCAGGCCGCGTCAAAGCTCTCAAGGTCTGAGCCGGGAGCCGACCACCGCCAGGGCGGCTGGTCAGAAATAACCCATTCCGGAAGGGCGCATTCAGTCATGAATGCGCCCTTTCTGATTCTGCTTCCGGCGGCCGGAGATTCGTCAGAATGACCGCCGCAAAGGCGGTCGATTCGCCTCTCATTGCGCCTCTGGCTCGCCCTCTGGTGGTCGAATCATCCCTTCTTATGCAGAGAAAGTTGAGGGCCAGGCGGGATTCTGTGGCGCCCCGGGGATTCGACCAGGGAGTCTTCCTGTCAAGCGAGTTGTTCGGTTGCAGAGGGCTGCGCCGGCTTGCTAGCTTGGGCCTGCGATTCACTTCGTCCTGGGGGACATGGTGTTGTCGCAAATCTGAGTCACACAAGCGTCGCCCCGGTCTGCCACTGGGATAAGAACGCCGATAATGATTTGCGAACAATAAGTTAGGTTCTGATGTCACAGGCATCGGGTCGGAACCTTGCACAATAAGCCGGCCAGCAGTTCCTGCCAGGCCGCCTGTCATGTTTTCAAGGCGGATGCTGATCCGCCGGTCAAGCTTTTCCCTGACGGGAGAGCAGCGGCCGTCGAGGTCAGATGAGCGCAGAAACGGGGCCCCCGCACCAGGCGGAAGGTCCGGAAAAGATGAGCAGGTCTGGGTAGAATGACGAATTTTTCATGGGGTGTAATTCGTGAGGGTCTGGTCCAGCGTGTGGGCCGGAACAATTACACCACCTGGATCGAACCGCTGAAGCTGGCACAGCTTAGCAATGGGGTCGCCTCGTTTGAGGTGCCGACCTCGTTTTTCGGCGATTGGGTACAGCGCAATTACGCGGATCACATCCGCAACCATATGACGGCCGCAGGCACGCCTGTGGACCGGCTTGAATTCATGGTGGGCACGGCTGCTGCCGTGGCTGCCGCTCCCGCAACGGAAGCTCTGGACGAGGCTGCTGCGGCCCCGGCCAAAGCCGCGCCGCTGCGCAATACTGCCGCTGTGGTCCGCAGCCGCGCGAGCGAAACCGAGGAACTGCCGGGAGCGCCGCTGGATACACGCTTCACCTTTGACAGTTTCGTGGTCGGTAAGCCAAATGAGCTGGCCCATGCTGCGGCACGCCGCGTGGCCGAAGGTGGCCCGGTCACCTTTAACCCTTTGTTCCTTTATGGCGGCGTTGGCCTCGGCAAGACCCACCTGATGCATGCGATCGCGCTCGAGCTGCGCGTGCGCCGTCCCGAGCTGCGCGTGCTCTATCTTTCGGCGGAACAGTTTATGTACCGCTTCATCCAGGCCCTGCGCGACAAGCAGGTTATGGATTTCAAATCCCTGTTCCGCTCGGTCGATGTGCTGATGGTGGATGATGTTCAGTTCATCGCCGGCAAGGATTCGACCCAGGAAGAATTCTTCCACACTTTCAACGCTCTGGTGGATCAGGGCAAACAGATCATCATTTCGGCTGACCGTGCGCCGGGCGAGATTAAGGATCTGGAAGACCGTATCAAATCGCGTCTGCAATGCGGCCTGGTGGTCGATCTGCATCCGACCGATTATGAGCTGCGTCTGGGCATTCTGCAGCAGAAGGCGGATTTCTACCGCAGCCAGTATCGCGGTCTGACGATCAGCAATGGCGTGCTTGAGTTTCTGGCGCATCGCATTACCACCAATGTGCGTGTGCTCGAAGGCGCGCTGACCCGTCTCTTCGCCTTTGCCTCGCTGGTCGGGCGTGAGATCACCATGGATCTGGCCCAGGATTGCCTCGCGGATATCCTGCGGGCCTCGGATCGCAAGCTGACCATTGAAGAGATCCAGCGCAAAGTGGCCGAGCATTATAATGTGCGGCTGTCGGATCTGGTCGGGCCAAAGCGGCTGCGCACCATTGCCCGCCCGCGTCAGGTGGCAATGTATCTGTCGAAACAGCTGACCTCGCGCTCGCTGCCCGAGATTGGTCGCCGCTTTGGCGGCCGTGATCACACCACCATCATGCATGGGGTGAAAAAGATTGAGGAGCTGGCCGCGCTTGACAGCCAGATGGCCGATGATCTGCAGCTGCTGAAACGCCTGCTGCAAAGCTGATCGGAATGCCCCCGTTGCGGCGGGGGCAAATCGCTGCAAAGCCGGGCTTTTTTGTCGCAGCGCCCCTTCTGCGCCCCTGCCTTTGCCTTGACGATCAGGGCAAAGATTCGCAAAGTCGGGAAAAGGCATGAAGCTGGCCCTGGCTGGTTCGTCTGTTGCGCCCTCTCGGCAGGGCAAGGGGTTGGAAAAGATGAAGCTCTCAATCGAACGCGGTACGCTTTTGAAGGCGCTCGCACAGGCACAATCCGTGGTCGAGCGTCGCAATACCATTCCGATCCTCGCCAATGTGCTGATTGAGGCTGAGGGGGCGCAGGTTTCCTTCCGCGCCACCGATCTGGATATTGAGGTGGTCGACCGCGCCCCGGCTATGGTCGAACGTGCCGGGGCTACCACCGTTTCGGCCGTGATGCTGCATGAGATTGTGCGCAAACTGCCCGATGGCGCGCTGGTCAATCTGTCGGAAGACGGGGCTTCAGGCCGTCTCGCCATCACCGCAGGTCGCTCGAGCTTCAGCCTCGCCACCCTGCCGCGCGAAGATTTCCCGGTCATGGCCTCGTCGGAATATGCGACCAATTTCTCAGCCCCGGCTGCTGACCTGCGCCGCCTGTTCGACAAAGCGAAATTTGCCATTTCGACCGAAGAGACCCGTTATTATCTGAACGGCGTCTATCTGCATGTCGCGCAAAGCGAAGAAGGGGCGGTGCTGCGCGCGGTTGCCACCGATGGCCACCGTCTGGCGCGAATTGATGCCCCGCTGCCGGGGGCGGCTGAGGCCATGCCGGGCGTGATCGTGCCGCGCAAAACCGTGAATGAGCTGCGCAAGCTGCTCGATGATGATGAGGCAAAGATTGCGGTTTCGGTTTCCGAGACCAAGATCCGCTTTGCCACCCCGGCGATCACCCTGACCTCGAAAGTGATCGACGGCACTTTCCCCGATTACACCCGGGTGATCCCGCAGAATAACACCCGCCGCCTTGAGGTCGATGCCAGCGAATTCGCCAAAGCGGTGGATCGCGTGGCCACGGTTTCCTCGGAGCGCTCGCGCGCGGTGAAACTGTCGCTCGATGAGGATCGCCTGGTGCTTTCGGTCAATGCCCCGGATTCCGGCGCGGCCGAGGAAGAGCTGGCGGTAGCCTATGCTGATGAGCGGCTGGAGATTGGCTTTAACGCCAAATACCTGCTGGAAATTGCCAGCCAGGTTGACCGTGAGAATGCGGTCTTCCTGTTCAATTCCTCGGGCGATCCGACACTGATGCGCGAAGGCAATGATACTTCAGCCGTCTATGTCGTGATGCCGATGCGCGTCTGACGGGCCTTGCGCGGGGGCTTTTGTTCCCGCGCCGCCGCAGAACTGTTTCTGACAAGCGAAAGAGGCTTCGGTGTTCGTCTCAGCCCTGAGCCTCTCGCATTTTCGCAGCCACCGCAGCACGCGGCTGGAGTTCGACGGCCGTCCGGTGGCGATTTTTGGCGCCAATGGCGCCGGGAAAACCAATATCCTCGAAGCGATTTCGCTGTTTTCACCCGGTCGCGGTCTGCGCCGGGCGGCGGCAGATGAGCTGGCGCGAAAGCCGGAAGCGATTGGCTGGAAGCTGACCGCCGAGGTCAGCGCGCCCGGGGCAATGCATCAGCTCGAGACCTGGGCCGAGGGCGGCGGAGCGCGGCAGGTGCGTATCGACGGCAAAGCAGCCAGCCAGATCGCGCTTGGCCGGCTGCTGCGGGTGCTCTGGCTGGTGCCGGCCATGGACCGGCTCTGGATCGAGGCGGCCGAGGGGCGACGGCGTTTTCTTGACCGCATGACCCTGTCGTTTTTCCCCGAACATGGCGAGGCGGTGCTGAATTATGAAAAGGCAATGCGCGATCGCAACCGGCTGTTTCGCGACGAGGTGAGCGATCCGCACTGGTTCAGCGCGCTTGAAGCGCGGATGGGCGAGGCGGCGGCGGTGATTGGCGCCAATCGTGCTGCGACGCTTGCATATCTGAGGGAGGCCCAGGCGGGCGCGGTCACCGCTTTTCCGGTGGCCGGGCTGCGGCTGAGTGAGGCCGGAGAGACGGGCGATCTGACCGGGGCTCTCGCCGCGCATCGTCCGCGGGACCGCGCGGCAGGGCGCACGCTGATCGGGCCGCACCGCACTGATCTTGAGGCGGAATTCGCCATCCGTCAGTTGCCGGCGCAGCAGTGTTCGACCGGCGAGCAGAAGGCGCTGCTGATCAGCCTGATCCTTGCCAATGCCCGGGCGCTGCAGGCGCGGACCGGCCAGGCGCCGGTGCTCTTGCTTGATGAGGTGGCGGCGCATCTTGACGCGGCGCGGCGCGCTGCCCTTTATGATGAAATCAGTGCGCCAGGTCTGCAGGCCCTGATGACGGGAACCGAGGCGCAGCTGTTCGACAGCCTGGGCACAAGAGGGCAGAACCTGTATATCAGCGAGGAGGGCGGCCTGTCGCGGGCCGCAGAATCTGCATGACGCCACAACGTGTTACCCTCATCACCCTTGGTGTCCGTGATCTGGCGGCAGCGCGGGAATTTTACGCCCGGCTCGGCTGGCGTGAGCATGGCGAGAGCCAGCCCGGGATTGCTTTCTTCCAGCTGCAGGGATCTGCCCTGGCCTTGTTTGACCGCGCGGCTCTGGCGGCGGATCAGGGCCGGGCCAGCGCCGCGCTCGGAACCGGCGCGATGAGCCTCGCGCAGAATTTTACCAGCGAGGCCGAGGTGGATCAGGCGCTTTCTCTGGCGCTGGAAGCCGGGGGAACCCTGCTGAAATCGCCTGAAAAAGTCTTCTGGGGCGGCTATTCAGGCTATTGGTCTGATCCTGATGGCCATGTCTGGGAGCTGGCCTTTAACCCGTTCTGGCCGCTTGCCCGCGATGGCAGCCTGACCCTTCCCGAGGCGTGAATGACCGTCACTTTCTGGCAGTTGCTGGTCTATGCCGGCGCAATGGCCGCGCTCTGGGCGGTGCCCGGCCCGGTCTGGGTGGCGCTGGTGGCGCGGGCTTTGTCGGGTGGTTTTGCCGCCTCCTGGCCGCTGGCTGTAGGCGTGGCGCTTGGCGATCTGGCCTGGCCGCTGGCGGCGATCCTGGGGCTGAGCTGGATTCTCAGCCTCTATGGCGATTTTCTGGCCCTGCTCAGATGGGTGGCAGCGCTGGTATTTCTGGTCATGGGGGTTCTGCTGCTGCGCAGCCGTTCCGGTGCGGTCAGCGCCGACAGTCGCCTGACAAAACCAGGCCTCTGGGCGGGCTTCAGCGTTGGTCTTGCCGCCGTGATCGGCAATCCCAAGGCGATCTTGTTCTATATGGGGGCGCTGCCCGGCTTTTTCGCGCTCGACCGGCTGACCAGGCCTGACATCATCGCCATTATCTCGATCTCGGCCTTCGTGCCGATGCTTGGTAATCTTGCGCTGGCGCTTGGGCTGGACCGGGCGCGGCGGCTTTTGTCGAGCCCGGCTGCGATGCGCCGGATGAACATTGCCTCAGGGGTTCTGCTGATCCTTGTCGGGCTTTGCATCCCCTTCCTGTAAAAGCAAAATCTTGTGCCATCGACGTGACATTCCCGGCCCGGAACGCTATATATGATGGGTAATCTGAGGGATAAGAACGCATGGCCGAAGCAGCCCGTAAGCCCGGCGAGTATGGTGCCGATTCTATTAAAGTTCTCAAAGGGTTGGAAGCCGTCCGCAAGCGCCCTGGCATGTATATCGGGGATACCGATGACGGCTCGGGCCTGCATCACATGGTTTACGAGGTCGTGGATAACGGCATCGACGAGGCGCTCGCAGGGCATGCCACCGAAGTCGTGGTGACGATTCACGAGGATGACTCGGTCTCGGTGCGCGACAATGGCCGCGGCATCCCGGTTGATATCCACCCCGAGGAAGGCGTTTCGGCGGCCGAGGTCATCATGACCCAGCTGCATGCGGGCGGTAAGTTCAACAATACCGATGAGGGCGGCAACGCCTATAAGGTCTCGGGCGGGTTGCATGGCGTTGGCGTTTCGGTGGTCAATGCGCTCTCGGAATGGCTTGAGCTGACCGTCTGGCGCAAGGATACCGAATATCGCGGCCGCTTCGAATTCGGCGAATGCACCACCCATGTCTATGAGGCGGGTCCGGCTCCGGGCAAGCGCGGCACCCAGGTGCGTTTCCTTGCCAGCGCCAAAACCAACCGCGAGGATGGTACGTTCTCGAATCTGGACTACAGCTTCAAAACTCTGGAAAACCGTCTGCGCGAGCTGGCCTTCCTGAATTCCGGCGTGCGGATCGTGCTGAATGATCTGCGCAGCGCCGAGCCGCAGCATGTCGAACTCTATTACGACGGCGGCGTGCGGGAGTTTGTGAAATATCTCGACCGTTCGAAACAGGCGGTCATGCCCGAGCCGATCTATATCGTCGGCGAGCGCAACGGCATCGGCGTTGAGGTCGCGATGTGGTGGAACGACACCTATCACGAGAACGTCCTGCCCTTTACCAATAATATCGCGCAGCGCGATGGCGGCGCCCATCTTGCGGGCTTCCGTGGTGCGCTGACCCGCTGCGTCACGGCCTATGCGCAGAGCTCGGGCATTGCGAAGAAAGAGAAAATCGACTTCACCGGCGATGATGCGCGTGAAGGTCTGACCTGTGTTCTCTCGGTCAAGGTGCCGGATCCGAAATTCTCCAGCCAGACCAAAGACAAGCTGGTCTCTTCTGAGGTGCGCCCGGCGGTCGAGAATCTGGTCAATGAAAAGCTGTCGGAATGGTTCGAGGAAAATCCGGCCGCAGCCAAGATCATCGTTGGCAAAATCGTTGAGGCAGCCCTGGCCCGCGAAGCCGCGCGTAAAGCGCGCGAGCTGACCCGGCGCAAAACCGCGATGGATGTGAACTTCCTCGCCGGTAAGCTGAAAGACTGCACCGAGAAAGATCCGGCAAAATCCGAAGTCTTCCTGGTCGAGGGTGACTCGGCCGGCGGATCGGCCCAGACCGGGCGCGACCGGAAGAACCAGGCGATTCTGCCCCTGAAGGGGAAGATCCTGAACGTTGAGCGCGCGCGTTTTGACAAGATGCTGTCCAGCCAGGAAATCGGCAATCTGGTGATGGCGCTTGGCACTGGCATTGGCCGCGATGAGTTCAATATCTCGAAGCTGCGCTACCATAAAGTCGTCATCATGACCGATGCTGACGTCGACGGCGCGCATATCCGCACCCTGCTGCTGACTTTCTTCTTCCGTCAGATGCCAGAGCTGATTGAGGGGGGCTATCTCTATATCGCACAGCCGCCGCTCTATAAGGTCTCGCGCGGTAAGTCTGAGGTCTATCTGAAAGACCAGGCGGCGATGGATGATTACCTCGTTGAGCAGGGTACCGAAGGCGCGGTGCTGCGCCTTGCCTCGGGCGAGGAACTGGCCGGGGCCGACCTGCGCCGGGTGATTGAGGGGGCGCGTCAGTTCCGTAAGGTGCTGGAGGTCTTCCCGACCAATTATCCGCGTCCGATCCTCGAACAGGCGGCGCTGGCCGGCGCTTTTGAGCCTGGCCGGGCCGATGCGGATCTGCAGGCAGTGGCCGATCAGGTGGCCCGCCGCCTCGACCTGGTGGCGCAGGAATATGAGCGTGGCTGGCAGGGCCGGATCACCCAGGATCACGGCATTCGTCTGTCGCGCCTGCTGCGCGGCGTCGAAGAGCTGCGCACCCTTGATGGCGCGGTTCTGCGCTCGGGTGAGGCGCGGCGTCTGTCGCAATCGGCGGCGCAGTTCCGCGATATCTACCGCGATCCGGCACGCCTGGTGCGCAAGGACCGCGAGCAGATGATCCATGGTCCGATCGACCTGCTGAAGGCGATCCTGGCCGAGGGTGAGAAGGGGCTGTCGCTGCAGCGCTATAAGGGCCTTGGCGAGATGAACCCCGACCAGCTCTGGGAAACCACGCTGGATCCGGAAGCCCGCACCCTGCTGCAGGTGAAGGTCGATGACATTGCCGAAGCCGATGACATCTTCACCAAGCTGATGGGTGATGTTGTCGAGCCGCGCCGCGAATTCATCCAGACCAATGCGCTTTCGGTCGAAAATCTCGACTTCTGATCTGCGCAACGGATGCGATCCCATGGCCTGCCGGTTCATTCCGGCAGGCTTTTTTGTTTCTGCTCGCTGAGGGCTGCCTTTGCGACGATGTCGGGCGGCGAGGGTGAGGGAGGCTTCGTGCTTGCCCGGGTCAGGAAGGCGCTGCTGACCGCTTATCGGTCCGGGGCCGGGACTGTTTCAGCCTGAATGGCTGTCCCTCCGGCCCGGAGGCGCTGATCTGGTATGAATGGCGCGGGCTGGGGGGGCGGCGCGTCCTGCGCCAATCGCCTTACGGCGCGGCTGCGGCCTGGATCCGCCGGCGCGGGCCGGGGGATTACTCGCCCTTGGCCGGGGTGAAGGCCTTGCGCAGATTGTGCTGACCGCGGATATGTACCGGCTTTTCCGGGGCCGCAGCTGCTGTGAGGCGTTGTGGCAGAGAAAGCTGCATGGCCTTTGCCTCCTCTGGCCAGCGCGTGGTCATCAGCAATTCGGCCCGGCTCATGACCTGGCCTGCAGTTCGGCGCGCAACACGATCTCGGCGGCGGCACGGGCATCCTCACCCGCATCATGATGGCGGAACTGCAGCCCGAGATATTTCTTCAGTGAGGCCAGACCATGCCCGCCATTGCCTTTCAGTTCGGGCCAGGTGCTGCGCGCCAGCCTCACACTGTCCTGCCAGTCCCATTCGGGCCGCTCGAGCCCATAGCGCTCGCAGGCGGCAAAGATCGCGGTCCGGTCAAAGCTGGAATGCTGCCAGACCACTTTTCCTTCCAGCATCCGGCGCAAAGGGGCGAGAGCAGTCGCAAATTTCGGCGCATCCTGAACCATCCGATCCGTGATCCCATGCACAAAACTGCAGGTCCAGCGGTCAGTCTCGGGGTTCACATAGCTGACCCATGTGCGGATCTGCCCCTCAAGCGTCACCGCCGCCACCCCGATCTGACAGATCGAGCCGCGCTCATTATTGGCAGTCTCGACATCAAGGGCGAAGAAGCGAAACGGTCCCTGGGGGAAGGGGGGCGGGGCTGAAGGCATCAGGATTTTCCGGCTCTGGCGCATGGGGGGCAGTCGGATTGGCATCTTAGCCCCCGGCCCGCGAGAGGGCTGAACCCGGCGCCAGCGCGTGAAAGCCAAGCAGGTGAGCGCGGATATAACGGGGCTGGTCTTAGGGATAAAACAGCCGCTGCCCGGCGGATCCTGGCAGCGGCTGCGGGTTTGATCAGGCTCAGAAGCTGAGCAGACGATCCCCCCCGGCATCGATAATGCGCGAGGGCAGGCCGATCTCATTGAGCAGATTGATGAAGGGTTTCGGATCCAGCTCTTCGGCATTGACCATCGTCCCGACATCCCAGGTGCCTTCGGCAATCAGGATCGCGGCAGCCACCGGCGGCACGCCAGCAGTATAGGAAATGCCCTGGCTGCCGACCTCTTCAAAGGCCGCTTTATGGTCGGCGCTGTTGTAGATCATCACCTCAACCGGCTTGCCGTCCTTTTCGCCTTTGACGAAATCGGCGATCAGCGTCTTGCCGGTATAACCCGGAGCCAGCGTCGAGGGGTCGGGCAGCACGGCCTTGACCACTTTCAGCGGCACAACTTCCAGCCCCTCAGCGGTTTTCACCGGCTGTTCCGACAGCAGGCCGAGGTTTTTCAGCACGGTGAAGACGTTGATATAGTGATCGCCAAAGCCCATCCAGAAGCGGATATCGGCATCGGGATAGTTCGCCGCCAGGCTGTGAACCTCGTCATGGCCCGACATATAGGCTTTCGACGGCCCGACCACCGGCAGATCCCAGGTCTTGCCGATCTCGAACATCTTATTCTCCTGCCAGGCGCCCTGCTGCCAGGAATAGACCGTGCCGGTGAATTCGCGGAAGTTGATTTCCGGGTCGAAATTGGTGGCGAAATATTTGCCATGGCTGCCGGCGTTGATATCGACGATGTCGATCTCGGTCACCTTATCCATCATATCGGCAGCCGCGCGCGCCCAGACGTTGACCACGCCCGGATCGAAACCAATGCCCAGAACGGCGGTCACGCCTGCCGCCTTGCAGGCCTCGCGCTTTTTCCATTCGTAATTGCCGTACCACGGCGGGGTTTCGCAGATCTTCGACGGATCCTCATGGATCGCAGTATCGATATAGGCCACGCCGGTCTCGATACAGGCATCGAGCACCGTCATATTCACGAAGGGCGAGCCGACGTTGATGACGATCTGCACATTGCTGGCGCGGATCAGACCGGCCACAGCCGCGCTGTCCATCGCATCAACCGCATGGGCCAGGAAGAGCCCTTCGGTCTTCATGGCGTTCTTCTCATGCACGCTGGCGATAATCGCCTCGGCCTTGGCTTTGGTACGGCTGGCGATATGCAGATCGCCCAGCCTGTCGTTCAGCTGCGCACATTTATGCGCCACCACCTGAGCGACGCCACCGGCGCCGATAATCAACACATTGCGTTTCATGGGAAACCGCCTCCTCAGATTGCGGGGAAGGGGGGGACTGTCTGGCCAGGGGCTTTGGGCCCTCAGCCAAGACTGTCCCGGTAATCGGCATAGCCGAATTCACGCGCGACGGTCAGCGATCCGTCGAGCTCTTTAACCACGATCGACGGCATTTTAACACCGTTGAACCAGTTCTTTTTCACCATCGTATAGCCGGCAGCATCCGGGATCGAGATCCGGTCGCCGATCTGCAGAGGTTCGGCAAAGCCATATTCGCCGAAAATATCCCCGGCGAGGCAGCTCTTGCCGCAGATCTCAAAGCGATGCGGGCCTTTATCCTCCATCCGCGCGGTTTCGCGGTAGATCAGCAGGTCCAGCATATGCGCCTCGACCGAGCTGTCGACGACGGCAAGGTCTTTGCCATTGTTCAGCACGTCGAGCACGGTGACTTCCAGCGTGGTGGTATGGGTGATCGAGGCTTCGCCCGGCTCAAGGAAGACCTGCACGCCGAATTTCTCCTGGAAGGCCTTCAGCCGGGCGGCCAGCGCCTGCAGCGGATAGCCTTCGCCGGTGAAATGGATGCCGCCGCCGAGGCTGACCCAGTCCAGACGCTGCAGCAGAGGCCCGAATTCGGCCTCGATCCGGCTGAGCTGGCGGTCAAAGAGGTCGAAATCGCGGTTCTCGCAATTGTAATGGATCATGAAGCCGTTGATCCGGTCCATGACGGTCTCGATCTTCGCCGCATCCCATTCGCCGAGGCGCGAGAACTGACGCGCCGGATCGGCAAGATCAAAGCCCGAGGTCGAGAAGCGCGGGTTCAGCCGCAACCCGCGCTGGATGCTGGCCGACTGATTGTCAAAGCGCTGCAGCTGGCTGATCGAGTTGAAGATAATCTTATCGGCATAGGACACCGCTTCTTCGATCTCATGATCGGCCCAGCCCACCGAATAGGCATGGGTCTCATGGCCGAATTTCTCCCGCCCGAGCCGCAGCTCGTAAAGCGAGGAGGAAGTGGTGCCGTCCATATGCTGCGCCATCTGGTCAAACACCGGCCAGGTGGCAAAACATTTGAGCGCGAGCAGGCATTTAACGCCTGAAGTCGCGCGCAGCTCATCGATGATGGCCATATTGCGGGCAATTGCCGCGCGGTCGATCAGGTAATAGGGCGTCTGGATCATCATATCCCCCGGGGTTTCTGGAGAGGAACAACGGCCAAACGGCCAGAACGGCGCTATTTAGGACCGCAGCCCCCCCTATGCAAGTGGCATCGGTGACCGGGAATGGCCTCGGCATAGCGCAATCATATGACGCCGGGGTGACGGCCCGGTCTGTGATTACCTCGAGACCGGGCTCTGCAGCCCCTGACCGGGCAGATCGGGGCCGCGGCTGACCCGGGGCATCGGGGCAGAGGTCTCTGACGTAACCGGTCCGGTCAGTGCGGCGCTGTCCTGGCTCTGATCTGCCTCGCCAAGGAAGCGGGAGCCAAGCAGCAGCGCACAGGTGCCGAGGCTGAGCGAGATCCAGAAGGTAAGGAAGGCATTGAGAAAATAGCGCATTGGAAACCGGTCCGGCTGTTGTCCGGGTCTGATGCGCCAGGATCTGGGCAACTCAAAGGCGGGCAGGGGGTCTGTTCGCGCCCTTGCGCCGCCCCGGGCAACAATGGCCCTCAGATCATGCGGATCGTCTCTTTTCCGACCGCCAGCATATAGCCACGCCGGGCGATGGTCTTGACCAGCAATTCGCTGACCAGCTGATTGCCAAGCGCGTCGCGCAGCCGTTTGACCCGCGTGGCCCCTGCGGCCTCTTCGCAGTCAAGTTCTGAGCGGCCCGAGATCACCGCCTCGATCTGGGCCCCGGTCATCACCTCGTCATCGAGCCGGGCCTCGGCCAGCACCGAAAGCGTCTCAATCGCGGCCTCGGTCAGCGAGAATTCGAGATCGTTGATATAGACCGCCCGGGCCTCGCGCGAGATCATCAGAGAGGAGACCTGAATGCCCGAACGCTGAATCGCGCCGATCTTTTTGTTCAGCACGATGATCATCACCAGAAAGACCAGCGCCGCCACCAGCAAGGCGCTGGAGAAGACCAGCAGCACAAAGATCACCATGCGGTAGCTGGCCAGCACTTCCGAGAAAGCGGTGCCCGATCCGGCGAGGATCTCCAGCAGCTTGATTTCGGCCCCTGAGCGCAGATCGTCATTCTCGATGAAAATCTGCTCGACCCTGGCATTAAAGGCATTGGCGTCGGGCAGGTTCAGAAACAGCACCAGCGCCGCGGCAAACAAAATCAGTACGATGGCAGCAATGCCAAAGGTAACGACCCGGTTGCCCTGTTTCAGGCTGTCAGTAACGAAGGAACCAGGCGCCGGCATTTGCTTTCCTCTCATCGAGACCCCCAGGGCCAAAGGTGCTCAGCACATTGAGCAGGGTCCAGCCATCAGCCGCCAGCCGGGGCTGCAGCTCGGCTGTGGCGGCACGGGCCGAACAATTGCTGTCCGAGACCTGGGCCACCCCGTAATGCAACTGCAGCGGGTTGTCTTTCTTCGCCTTGTAATCGGCGAAACATTGCGCTGCTGCCGGTCCTGCCAGGGTAAGGGCAAGAAGGGCGGCAATCAGTCCTTTAAACATGTCCTGCTCCCGGGGCCATATGAGGGCGGAGGCGGTCCGGCCTCTGCTCTGATCCGGTCGCGTCCGGACCGGCTGTTCTTCGCTCAATCTGCGCAAACCCGCCTGGATATTCAATATCACGCCGTAAATCGCATGATCCAGACGGGTTGTTATCCGATATCAGCCGCCGCCGCCGCCGCTGCTATCGCCTGGCAGGCCACCGATATTGTGCGACCGCAGCGTGGCGGGTCAGGTCTGGTCACAGGATATGCCGGGGCAGGCTGCGGCCCGCTGCAACCGGCAATACTCCCGCAATGGCGCAACCACAGACGCACAGGAGACAGAGATGCAGGCGAATGAGCAGAAGCCTAAGGCCCGGCAGATGACAGGCGATTTCGATTTTGGCGCGGCGCGGCGTGAGGCCGGGGCAAAGCCCCGCAGCTTTGGCATCCGTCCGGGGCTGACGGCAGGCCTGGTGGCCTTTGCCTTTTCCCTGGCGCTGTTCACCCCGATCACCGCGAAGGCCGAGCTCATCCTGCCCACAGGATCTGCGGTGGCTGTAACGCCCGATCTGCTGCCCGATCTGCTTAAGGTGCGCGATGACGGAAGGGGCTGGGGCAAGCGCCGCGCGCTGCCGCGGGTCTGTGCCATCTCGGTCGACGATCGCGGCGGTCAGAGCTGGTATTCGGGCAATTGCCTGCGCGAGCGTGGCCTGCGCGCCGAGCTGCCGCGCGACTGCGCCGTGGGCGCGCGGCTGATGGGAGAGCGCGACCGTTTCTACCCTGAGAAATGTCTGCGCCGCGCCGGCTTTAACACCGGCCGCTGAAGCGCGGGGCACCGCCTCGCCGCTGGCGGCGGGGCGGTCTGTATCCGGGCTCAGCCCTGTTCGGCCACCAGCCAGGGCAGTTCGGCGAAATCGCTGAAAGCGGCGGTCTGCGGCAGGGTTTCGGCCGGGGATTTGCGGTAGCCCTCGGTATAGAGCAGGAAGGGCAGGCCAGCGGCGAGGGCGGTTTCGGCATCAACCTCGCTGTCACCGACATAGATCGCCTCATCCCGGCCCAGCTCTGCCATGCACAGCTGCAAAGGCGCGGGATCGGGCTTGAGCACCGCCAGCCTGCCGCCGCCCACTACCGAGGCGAAATAAGAGCTCAGGTTCAGCTGATCGAGAATCAGCCGCGCTGCCTCTTCAGGCTTATTGGTGCAAAGGCCAAGCTTGCGGCCCTGGGCCTGCAGCTGGTCGAGCGCTGCAAGCGCCCCGGGATAGATCCGGGTGCGTGACGAGGGATCCTCGCGGTAGCGCGCCTGCATCGCCGCATTCATCTGCGGATGCCCCGCCAGATCCATACCGCGCGCCAGCATTGCCTTTTGCACCAGGTTGGGCAGCCCATTGCCGATGAAAGAGGTGACGGTCGCCAGATCAAAGGCCTCTTGCCCCGCCTCGGTGAACACGGCGTTCAGCGCAAAAGCGATATCGGGCACGGAATCAATCAGCGTGCCGTCGAGATCGAAAATGACCGGGACCGGGCTCACTTTACGCGTGCCGCTTCTGCTGCGGCGCGCAGTGCGCTGATGTTTTTGCCATAGGGCGCGGGATTGCTGACCGAACCGCCCGAGAAAACGGCCGATCCTGCGACCAGCACATCCGCCCCGGCAGCGGCGCAGAGCGGTGCGGTTTCGGTGGTCACGCCGCCGTCAATCTCGATATGGATCGGGCGTTCACCGATCAGAGCGCGCAGTTTGCGGATCTTGTCGAGCTGGCTCATGATGAATTTCTGGCCGCCAAAGCCCGGGTTTACCGTCATCACATTGATCAGATCGACCTGGTCGAGCAGGTATTCGATCTGCTCGATGCCGGTGGCCGGGTTGATGCAGATGCCGGCTTTGGCGCCAAGGCTGCGGATGGTCTGCAGGCTGCGGTGCATATGCGCCCCGGCCTCGAGATGAACCGAGATGAAATCGGCGCCGGATCTGGCGAAAGCCTCCAGATAGCCATCGACCGGGGCGATCATCAGATGCACATCCATCACCCCCTTGATATGCGGGCGGATCGCGGCGCAGGTCTGCGGCCCGAAAGTGATATTCGGCACGAAATGTCCGTCCATCACATCAACATGGACCCAGTCCGCCCCCTGATCACAGATCGCCTGACATTCCGCGCCGAAACTGGCGAAATCAGCCGAGAGAATGGAGGGGGCAATCTTGATCGCGCGCGAGAAGGTCATGGTCCGGGCCTTTCGGGAGGGGATTGGCCCCTGCTTTAGCTGTGAAATAAGGGCGGGGCCAGAGGGGAAGCGGCGCGCTCACGCAGAGCCAGGCGCGCGCCCCGGGCGGGCCAGAGCTGGTCAGCGGCAGGACCGGGCTTGCACCGCCCCCCTTCCGGGCGCGAAAAGGGGGAATGGTAAAAATGATCCCCGATTTCAGTTTCGAGCGCGAGGCCCTGGAGGCCGGAGCGGTTTTTGTCGCCGGTGTGGATGAGGTCGGGCGCGGCCCGATTGCCGGGCCGGTCACCGCAGCAGCGGTGCGGCTTGATCCCTGCCGCATTCCCGAAGGCCTGGGCGACAGCAAAACCCTCTCCCTTGCGACCCGCGAAAGGCTCTCGGCCTGGCTCTGGGATCATGCCGAGGTGGTGGTGGCCCATGCCAGTGTCGAAGAGATCGACGAACACAATATCTTGCGTGCCAGCCATCTGGCGATGGAGCGTGCCATTGCCGGGCTGGGCCGCGTCGATATGGCACTGGTCGATGGCAATCTGCTGCCGCGCGGCCTGACCTGCCCGGGCCGCGCCATCATCAAAGGTGATGCGCGCTGCCAGTCGATTTCAGCAGCATCTGTTGTGGCCAAAGTGGCGCGTGACCGGATCATGGTGGATCTGGCGCAACAGTTTCCGGGCTACGGCTGGGAGCGCAACGCAGGCTATCCGACCAAGGCGCATCTCCAGGCTCTCCTGGATCTGGGGGTCACGCCCGCTCATAGACGGTCGTTTAAGCCGGTCCACAATATCTTGTATCAAGCCCCTTAAGTAAGTCTCTGATTCAAAAAACAATTTGACCGCGCCCGGGTTGTGACTCATCTTTAGGGCTAAGGTGGCATAAAAAAATAGCCGCCATACGAGGCAGAACATGGCAGTAAAAAAAGCAACAGCGGAGCTTGCGCTCCCGCTGAACGAGATTCTTGCGGGCGATTGCATAGAGATCATGGAAGGCCTTCCGGCTGCTTCCGTTGACCTGATCTTCGCCGACCCCCCCTATAATCTGCAGCTGAAGGGCGAATTGCATCGTCCGGACAATTCGCGTGTCGATGCTGTGGATGATCACTGGGACCAGTTCTCAGGCTTCGCTGCCTATGATGATTTCACCCGCCGCTGGCTGAAAGCGGCGAAACGCCTGCTCAAGCCGAATGGCGCGATCTGGGTGATCGGCTCCTATCACAATGTGTTCCGCCTCGGCGCCGAACTGCAGAACCAGGGCTACTGGATTCTGAACGATGTGGTCTGGCGCAAATCGAATCCGATGCCGAATTTCCGTGGCAAGCGGCTGACCAATGCGCATGAGACCCTGATCTGGGCCTCGCGCAGCGAAAACTCGAAATATACCTTCAACTATGAAGCGCTGAAGGCGATGAACGAGGGCGTGCAGATGCGCTCGGACTGGGTCATCCCTCTGTGCACCGGCCATGAGCGGCTGAAGGATGAGAATGGCGATAAGGCCCATCCGACGCAAAAGCCCGAGGCTCTGCTGCACCGCGTGCTGCTTGGCACCACCAATCCGGGCGATGTGGTGCTGGACCCGTTCTTTGGCACCGGCACCACCGGGGCGGTGGCCAAGATGCTGGGGCGCAATTTCATCGGCATCGAACGCGAGGAAAGCTACCGCAAGGCCGCGACCGAGCGTCTGGCCCGGGTGCGCCGCCTTGACGCTGCCGCGCTGGAAGTCACCGGCTCGAAACGCGCCGAGCCCCGTGTGCCCTTCGGCCAGGTGGTCGAGCGCGGCATGCTGCGCCCGGGCGAAGAGCTGTGGTCGGTCGGCAGCCGCTTTAAGGCCAAGGTCCGCGCTGACGGCACCCTCGTGGGCAATGATATCAAAGGCTCGATCCATCAGGTTGGCGCCGCTTTTGAGCGCGCCCCCTCCTGCAATGGCTGGACCTACTGGCATTTCAAACGCGACGGCAAGCTGATCCCGATTGATATTCTGCGCCAGCAGATCCGGGCCGAGATGGAAGCCGACGGCGCGCGGCCGAACTGAGTTTTACCAACGCCTGCGCCCGTTTTATTGCCTCGGGCGCCACTTGCCTCGCCATTTCTGATGGCGAGGCCTTTTGCCTTTCATCTGTCCGTAAATATCCCGGGGGGTGAGGGGGGCAGCGCCCCCTTCCGCTTGTGGGTCAGGGTGCGCCTTTGGGCATTGGATTGAGTGCCTTATTATAGGCATGCCAGTCCTGGATATCGGGATAGAACTGCCGCCGCCAGGCCTTAACCCGGCGGTTCATGATCCGCTTCCATAACGGCGGGATCATCGCGGCGCAGGCCATCATCGGATAGCCGTAAGGCAGCTGCGGCGCTTCTGCCTCGCTATAGGTCTGCAGCAGCGGAAAGCGCCGGTCGGGTTTGTAATGGTGATCGGAATGGCGCTGCAGATTGATCAGCAGCCAGTTGGTGGCTTTGTGCGCGGCATTCCAGGAATGGCGCGGCTGGGTATGCTCATAGCGTCCCTCGCCGAGATAGCGCCGGGTCAGCCCGTAATGCTCGACATAATTCACCAGCTCAAGCTGCCAGGTGGCGACAAAGGCCTGGCCGAGGAAAATCGCCAGCCCCTCGGCGCCGCCAAGCGCCAGCGCCAGCAGTAAAAACCCGCCCTGCAGCGCCCAGTAGCGCCAGTAGGGATTGGTGCCATGCCACCAGGGCAGGCTTTTGCGGGCCAGCATCGCCGCCTCGGCCCGGAAAGCCGAGCGTCTTGTGCCGATCAGCACGCGCGGGAAAAAGCGGTGGAACCCCTCATTATAGCGCGCGGTCACCGCATCACGCGGCGTGCCGACATAGAGGTGATGCACCCGCAGATGCTCGGATCTGAAATGCGAATAAAGCACCGAGGCCAGCAGCAGATCGGCCGAGATTCGTTCGGTCTTCGGCTTCTGATGCATCAGCTCATGGGCGTAATTGATGCCGATGGTGCCGCACATCACGCCGAGGCCGAAGACCAGCCCGGCTTTCTCCCAGCCTGAGAGATGGTCGCTGCGCGGGATCTGCCAGAGGTACAGGCCCAGCACCGCCAGCTGCAGCGGAAACCAGATCAGCGTCAGCAACCGGTACAGGCGCAAAGCCGAATCGGGCGCTGCGGGATCGGCATTCGCCTCCTCCAGCCCCAGGGCGGCATCGAGCAGCGAGAACAGCACCCAGCACCAGAGCGGCAGGGCCATGACCCAGATTCCGCCGGACTGCAGGCTGAGCAGCGCCACCGGCACGGTTCCCAGAGACAGCCAGAAGGGCAAAGCCCGGATCGGGCTGGCGATGTTCTCGGGGGATAGCGCGGCCATATCTGTGCTCCGGTTTGCTGCGATCCTGGCCTGGAGGGCGCAGCGGATCAACGTGGCTGAAGCGCTTCGGCCCCAAGATCAAAGGCTTTGCGGAAGACCGTCGGCAGGGATCTGGCGTCAAACTGGTCAAAGCCGATGAATTCCCCGCGTGAGGGATTGGCTTCAGCCTCGGCCACCAGCACCGTGAGCTGCAGGTGGAAATGGGTGAAAGTATGTTTCACCATCCCCGCCTCGCGCCAGGGGGCGCTGGCCGGGGCGGGATCGGCCTGGGCAGAGGGGATAGCGGCGCGGCGGCTCTGATCCCAGCCGTCGCCCGGCAGGCCGGTCATGCCGCCCAGCAGCCCTTTCGGCCCGCGCCGCTCCAGCAGCCAGCCCGTGCTGCTTTTCAAAAGCCAGACCCGCCCCTCGCGTATCGGCTTTTCGGCTTTCGGCTCTTTGCGTGGCAGTTCGGCGGCGATGCCCTGCCTGCGGGCCTCGCAGGACGCCATCCAGGGGCAGATCGCGCAGGCAGGAGAGCGCGGCGTGCAGATCGTCGCGCCCAGATCCATCACCGCCTGGGCATAATCGCCGGGCCGGTGCTGCGGGGTCAGCCTGGCTGCGAGCGCGGTCAGCCCGGGTTTCGCGCGCGGCAGCGCGGTCTCGACCGCGAACATCCGAGCCATCACCCGCTCGACATTGCCATCGACCACCACGGCCGGTTCATCAAAGGCGATCGAGGCGACGGCGGCGGCGGTATAGGGGCCGATCCCCGGCAGGGTCAGCAGCCCGGCATTGCTGGTGGGAAAGCCGCCGCGCGCGGCAACCTCGCGCGCGCATTTCAGCAGGTTGCGCGCCCGGGCGTAATAGCCAAGCCCGGCCCATTCAGCCATCACTGCCGCATCCTCGGCAGCGGCGAGGGCCTCAACATCGGGCCAGCGCCGGGTGAAGCGCAGAAAATAGTCACGCACAGCGGCCACGGTGGTTTGCTGCAGCATCACCTCTGACAGCCAGATCCGGTAGGGGTCTGACCTTTGTCCGGCCGCTTTTGCCGCCGGGCCGACCCGCCAGGGCATCTCGCGTGCATGGACATCATACCAGGCCAGCAGCTGCTGGCTGAGGGCGGCAGCGGGCAGGCTGCTCTCGGAAGTGTCACGCAAGATTTATGGCTCCTTCGCCCGGCCGGGCTGGCGGCGGGCGCGTCTTTGGCTAAGATGCGTCATAAGATAGGCTGCGGGTCTGGTGAAGGAAACCTTGGACCTTCCTGCCGTGACGACAGGCCCGTGCCCAGCCCGGCAGAAACAGGATCATCATGGCGCGCAAACCGGCAGCCCCTCCCTCGTCTCAGCCCCGGATGCGTGGTTTTGAACCGGCATTCTCGCTGATGACACGGCAGCTGCGCCATGCCGGAGAGGCCCGCGGTTTTGCCGTCTCGCGTCTGATCACCCACTGGGCCGAAACCGTCGGCGAGGATCTGGCCAGAGTGACCCGTCCGGTCAAAATCGGCTGGGCACGCGAGGGGATGGGCGCGACGCTGAGCCTTCTGGTCAATGGGGCCCATGCACCGATGATCAGCATGCAGCTGGAGCGGATCCGCGAGAGGGTGAATGCGGTTTACGGCTATAATGCCATTTCGCGCATCAGCCTGACCCAGACCGCCAGCGATGGTTTTGCCGAGGGTCAGGCGCAATTCTCCGGTCCTGCCGCGCCCGCGCCGCCCGATCCTGTGGCCGAGGCAGAACTTGCGGCCGAGGCCAGGTCTAAGGCCGAAGGCGTATCCGACCCGGGCCTGCGCAATGCGCTTGAACAGCTGGCCCGTAATATTTTAACTCGCCCTGACAGGAAATGAGGACGATCCGATGACCAGTCTCAACCGCCGTGCCCTGCTTTCGCTCGCCGCTGCACTTGCTGCTGCTCCGGCCTGGGCACAGGAAGCCGGGGCCCCCGCTGCCGCTGATCCGGCTGCCGCTGCTCCCGAAGTCACCGATATCAGCTATGGTGATCCGGCTGCGCCGGTGAAAATCATCGAATATGCCAGCTATAGCTGCAGCCATTGCGCCACTTTCCACGAGACCGTCTTCAAGCCGCTGAAGCAAGATTATATCGACACCGGTAAGGTCTATCTCACGGTGCGCGAATTCTACCGTATGCCGGCTGATTTCTGGGCGGCGCTGATTGCCCGCTGCGGCGATGGCACGCGCTATGAGGCGATCTCGGCCATGGTGTTCGAGAAGCAGGCGCAGTGGCTGAATTCCAATGATCCGAATGAGATCATGGAAAACCTGCGCGTGATCGGTGTTTCCGCGGGCCTGACCCGTGAACAGATCGCGGCCTGCGAGGCGGATACTGCCACCGGCGAGGTGATGCTGCGCAATTTCCAGGAAAATATCACCAAAGATAACGTGACAGCGACCCCTACGGTTTATGTCGATGGCGAGCGGGTGCAGGACTGGTCCTGGCCGGCGCTCAAAGCGCTGATTGACGGCAAAATCGGGTAAACTGAATGAATACGCCGCTTGCAGGCATCCGCGTCATTGAGCTGGCGCGGATCCTCGCCGGTCCCTGGGCCGGACAGACCCTGTCCGACCTCGGTGCCGAAGTGATCAAGGTTGAGGCTCCGGAAGGCGATGATACCCGCCGCTGGGGCCCGCCCTTCATTGACCATGACGGCGAGCGTTCCGCCGCCTATTTTCATTGCACCAACCGGGGCAAGAAAAGCGTGATTGCCGATTTCCGCAGCCCCGAGGGCCAGGAAAAGGTTCGTCAGCTGATCGCCGGGGCCGATGTGGTGATCGAGAATTTCAAGCTCGGCGGGCTGAAGAAATACGGGCTGGATTATGACAGCCTGCGCCAGATCAATCCCGGTCTGATCTATTGCTCGATCACCGGCTTTGGCCAGACCGGCCCCTATGCGCATCGCGCCGGCTATGATTTTATCATCCAGGGCATGGCCGGGATGATGAGCGTCACCGGCTCGGCCGATGGCCAGCCGCAGAAGGTCGGCGTGGCGGTGACCGATGTCTTTACCGGCATCTATGCCAGTAATGCGATTATGGCGGCGCTGATCCAGCGCGCCCGCACCGGCGAGGGTCAGCATATCGATATGGCGCTGATGGATGTGGCGGTCTCTGTCATGGCCAATCAGACGCTGAATTACCTCGCAACCGGCACCGCGCCGCAGAAGATGGGCAATGCGCATCCCAATCTCGCGCCCTATGCGGTGTTCGATTGCGCCGATGGCTGGCTGATTCTCGCAATCGGCAATGATGGTCAGTTCCGCAGGCTCTGCGCTTTGCTGGACCTGGGCGCTCTGGCCGAAGATCCGCGCTTCCTCAGCAATGCCGATCGCGTTGCCAATCGCGAGGCGATGACGGTGCTGCTGAGCGAAGCCACGCGAAAGATGACCAAAGCTGCACTGCTGGCTGCCTGCGAGGCTGAGGGCGTTCCGGCGGGGCCGATCAATGACATGGCCGAGGTCTTTGCCGATCCTCAGGTGGTGGCGCGGGGTATGCAGATCCGTCCGGATGGCCTGCCGGGCGTGCGCAGCCCGATGAGCTTCTCGGGCGCAGAGCTGGCACTCGGCCGCCCCTCACCGAAACTGGGCGAGCATCAGGAAGAAATTTTCGGCGGGCTGACATCCTGACAAAAAGGGGCCTCCGGTGGGATATTTAACGACAGGAGAAAGCGCTTTTCATCTGTCCCTTAAATATCCCGGGGGGAAAGCGGCCCTGGCCGCGAGGGGGGCAGCGCCCCCCTTTCTTTTATCCGCGCAGCCGGTCCATCACCCGCACCAGGGCTTCGGATATGCCCGGCTCGGACAGAGCATGGCCTGCCATCGGCACGATATTCAGCCGCGCCCGCTCCCAGCCGCTGGCCAGTGACCAGGCGGATTGCGGCGGGCAGATCATATCATAGCGGCCCTGGATGATATCGGCCGGGATCTGCTCGATCCTGGCGCGGTTTTTCAGGATCCAGCCATCCTCGTCGAGAAAACCTGCATTGCTGAAATAGTGATTCTCAAGGCGCGAGAATGCGCGGGCATATTCGGCGGGGCTTTCGCCGAACCAGCCGTCACTCTGGATCGAGGCCAGCGCATTTTCCCATCCGGCCCAGAGGCGGCCAAAGTGGATTTCCTCGGCCCGGTCACCGGAGAACAGGCGGCGGTGATAGGCGGCGATCAGATCGTCGCGCTCCTCCTCGGGGATCGGCGCGACAAAGCGCTGCCAGAGATCGGGGAAGAACGCGCCGGCGCCACCGCCATAGAACCAGCGCAGCTCGGCCCGGGTCATCAGAAAAACGCCGCGCAGAACCAGGTGACGCAGCCGTTCGGGATGCGAAATGGCGCAGATCAGGGCGAGGGTCGCCCCCCAGCTGCCACCAAAGCCGATATAGCGCCCGATCCCCAGATCGGTGCAGATCCGTTCGGTATCGCGCACCAGATGCCAGCTGGTATTGTTCCCGACCTCGGCCAGCGGGCGCGAGCGGCCGCAGCCGCGCTGATCAAACAGCACCACACGGTAATAATCCGGGTCGAAATAGCGCCGCATCGCCGGGCTGCAGCCGCCGCCGGGGCCGCCATGAAACAGAATGACCGGAACCCCGTCGGGCCTGCCGCATTGCTCAACATAGATCTGATGGCCATCGCCCATATCAATCATGCGCTGGTCGAAAGGCTCGACCAGCGGGTAGAGATAGTCCACAGCGCGTTTTTGACCTGATCTCTGATCCATCAGCGCCTATATAACCCGGGCAAATGCCAAAGTCGAATGAGGAGCAACAGAATGGACGCCTCTGCCACCACGATTGATCCGGCCGAGGTCGCCAAGTTTGAGGCTATGGCTGCCGAATGGTGGGATCCGAAGGGCAAGTTTCGCCCGCTGCATCAGATGAACCCCTGCCGGCTGGATTATATCACCCGCCAGATTGCCGCTGAATTCGACCGCGACCTCGCCGGCGCTTTGCCGTTCAGCGGGCTGCGCCTGCTTGATATCGGCTGCGGCGGCGGGCTTTTGTCCGAGCCGATGGCCCGGCTCGGCGCGGATGTCACCGGCGCGGATGCGGCACCGAAGAATATTCCGGTGGCCCGGATCCATGCTGAGCAGTCGGGACTGCAGATAGATTACCGCAATACCACCGCCGAGGCGCTCGCTGAGGCAGGAGAGCAGTTCGATGTGGTGCTGAATATGGAAGTGGTCGAGCATGTCGCCGATCCTCTGGCCTATCTGACGGCCTGTCAGCGCCTGCTCAGACCGGGCGGGCTGATGATCTGCTCGACGCTGAACCGCAATGCCAAAAGCTTTGCCATGGCGATTGTCGGCGCCGAATGGGTGATGCGCTGGCTGCCCAAAGGCACGCATGACTGGCAGAAATTCATCACCCCGGATGAGCTTTACGCCCTGATCCGCCAGGCCGGGCTTGATCCGGTGGACCGCAAGGGTATGATTCTTAATCCGGTTTCCTGGCGCTGGGGCATCTCAGATCGCGATCTCTCGGTGAATTATGTGACGGCGAGCGTGAAACGGTGAAAACAGTGATCTTCTGGCTGGCTCTGCTTGTGGTGACGCTCTGGGGGGCTCTGGCGCTCCGGGTGCAGTTTGCGCAGATCTGGCCGCTGATCACCCTGGCAGCGGCGGTGGCGCTGGTGGTCTGGGCGCGGCTGGGGCCGGGCTATGGCTGGTGGGGGCTTGGTCTGCTGGCTTTGGGGCTTTTGGGCTGGTTTTTCAGTCTGACGCCGCGCCAGGACCGCGACTGGGCTGCGGATGTCGAACATATCGTCAGGGGCCGGATCGAGGGCGATCTCGTGCATCTGGAGAATATCCGCGCCTTCCGCTGGCGTGATGCCGATCACGCCGCGGAGGCCTGGACCAGCCGCACCATTGATCTGCGGCAGATCACCGGGGCGGATATGATCACCTCGGTCTGGGATAATCCCGATATTGCGCATCTGCTGGTCAGCTTCCGCTTTGCTGAGGGCGATCCGCTGACCTTTTCGGTCGAGATCCGCCGCGAGAAAGGTGAGAAATTCTCGGTTCTGGGCGGGTTCTTCCGCCAGTTTGAACTGGCGCTGATCGCCGCGGATGAGCGCGACATCGTGCAGTGGCGGGCCGTGCCCCGGGGCGAGGAGGTGCGGCTCTATCCGCTGCAGCTGCGCCCCGATCAGCTGGCTGAGGTGTTTTTGCAATACGTCGCTCTGGGCAATCAGCTCAATGAGGCGCCGCGCTGGTATAATACCGCGCTGTCGAACTGCACCACCGTGGTCTGGCAGCTGTCGAAAGTGCTGAGCCGTGATCTGCCGCTCAGCCCCAGCCTGCTGCTCTCTGGCCGCCTGCCGGAATATCTCGATGGTTTCGGCGTACTGGCCGGAGAGGGCAGCCTGAGTGACAAACGCGCAGCGGCGCTGATTTCGGAACGCGCCAGAGCCTGGCCGGAAAGTGGAAGCTTCTCGGCCTGGATCCGGCAGGATGGTAAGCTTGGTAAGCAGGAAGTGACGGAAGGTTTATGACGGGCGGGGTTTTGCGCAGGATACAGTCTTTCCTCTGGGCGGTGCTTGAGCGGGTGAGTGACGGCCATTTCGGCCTGGTGGCGGCAGGGGTAGCCTTTTACGCGATGTTTGCGGTCTTCCCCAGCCTGGCCGCCGTGGTGGCAATCTGGGGCATGATGGCCGATCCGGTGGTGATTGCCGGTTATCTGGCGATTGGCGAGCGCTTCCTGCCGCCCGATGCCAGCATTCTGGTGCATGATCAGGTGATGGGGCTGGTGAGTGCGCCCGCCGCGACACTGGGCTGGGCGACCGTTCTTTCGCTGCTGGTTGCGCTTTATTCGACCCGCAATGCCGTGGCGGCGCTGATCAGCGGGCTTGATGTGGTGCACCGCGCCACGCCGCGCGGCTTTCTGCGCGGCCTCGCGCGGGAGGTTACGCTGACCCTGGCGCTGATCGCGGCGCTGATTGCTGCCCTGGCAACGGTGGTGATCGTCCCGGTGCTGCTGGCACCGCTGGCGCTGGAGACCTGGGCGCCCTGGCTGATCCGGGTTCTGCCCTGGCTTGCGATGTTCTTCGCCGTGCTGGTCTGCCTGTCGATTCTGTTCCGCTATGGCCCCAACGTGCCAAAAGGCGAGAGATCGGCCTGGTTTTCCTTTGGCGTGATCTTTGCCGCGCTGGCCTGGGCCGGGGTTTCGATGGGCTTCTCGCTCTATCTTGAGAATTTCAACAGCTATAACCGGATCTACGGCTCGATCGGTGCGGCGATCATTCTGATGATGTGGCTCTATCTCTCGGTCTGGGCGATTCTGGCCGGGGGGGCGATCAATGCCGAGCTCGATCAGCGCCGCCGGATTTTGCGGCAGATGGGGCGCGAGCGGCACCGGATGCGCTGAAGCGGGTAGGGACAGAGACCCGGAGCACTGCGGGCCTGTCCTTCCCCAGTCTGAGCCGCGGGCAAAGGTATCAGAAGGGGAAGGGCGCGCGGCCGCTTCCCCCCCGTCTCAGCTTCCGCCTGGATCAGCCCTCCAGCAGGGGGCGCGTGCTTAATGCGCCATGAAGACCGGCAGCCCGGCCTGTTCGAGCAGGTTGCGGGTCGCCCCGCCGAGAATGGCCTCGCGGAAGCGCGAATGGCCATAGGCGCCCATCACCAGCAGATCGGCGCCCAGATCCTGGCATTGCCGTGCCAGCACATCCGAGACCCGCGGCAGAGTGCGGGCCAGAACCGAAACCTCGGCCCTGACGCCATGGCGCACCAGCAGCTGGCAGAGCGCGCCGCCCGGGTCCGAGCGTTCGAGGCCGGTGGCGGGGGGATCGATCACGGTGATAACCACCCGCGCAGCCCGCTTGAGGAAGGGCAGGGCCCGCCTTGCCGCCACCAGGGCCTCGCGGCTCTGGTTCCAGGCAAGCACGATGGTGCCGGGGCTGGCCTTGACCGCCGCTTTCTCGGGCACGATCAGCACCGGGGCCATGCCCTCGAACAGCGCCGCCTCAACGACGGCTTCGGCCTCGGCCCCATTGCCGGTGACATAGGGTTTGGGCAGTACCACCAGATCGGCATAGCGCGCCCGCATAGCCACCAGCTCATTGAGCGAGCCGAGCTGGGTGATGGCCGCATCCATCGACCAGCGCAGCATAGGAGGCTGGGCATTCAGGGCTTTTTTCAGCGCCGCTTCGGTCAGTTTCAGCTCTTCGGCGACCCGGTCTGCCTCCATCTGCAGCATGATGGTGCTGGTGCTCATGTAGGAATAGCCCAGCTGCGAGCGATCTGTGCCGAGGGCGAGCACTTCGAGATGCGCATCAGCATCCAGCGCGACCGTCGCGGCGCTTGCAATGGCAAGCTCGAGGCCGGTCTGCGAGCCGATCACGCTCAGCAATGATTTATAGGCCATTTTCACCCTCCGTGGCGGGCATCTTGCCCACGTTTATCAACGCAGCATTGCGCGCTCTGGCTCCGCTTCGCCTTGACCGAGGTCAAATCGCCGCTTTTGCGCGTCACGCGCGCGGGTCTTGACGCAGATCAAGGCAGCGTGATCGCCGGAACGGCTAGAGAATCCATGCCGACCCCCGGAGGCGGGGGCCTGTCCGGCATTCGGCCGGGCATATGCGGCCCCGTGAAAAGCGAGACGAGGGACAACCTATGTTGTGGGATTACCTGAAACTGATCGTGCTTGGCATGATTGCGGTACTGGCCGCAATCGCTGCCAATTATGCACGAGATCCCGCCTATCTGGCCAATGCGATCACCATCGCTCTGGCCGCTGTCATCACCTTTGTGGTGGTGCTGCGCCGGGTGGGCGAGCCGGTCAGAACCGACCGGACTGAATATTTTGACAGTGTGGTCCGGGCTGGCGTGATCGCCACCGCCTTCTGGGGCGTGATCGGCTTTCTTGTCGGCGTGGTCATTGCTTTGCAGCTGGCCTTCCCCTGGCTGAACTTTGAACTGCTGCAGGGTATTGGCAATTTTGGACGGCTGCGCCCGCTGCATACCTCTGCCGTGATCTTTGCCTTCGGCGGCAATGCTCTGATCGCCACCGCTTTCTACGTCGTCCAGCGTACCTCGGCGGTGCGGCTCTGGGGCGGCGGTCTCGGCTGGTTCGTGTTCTGGGGCTATAATCTCTTCATCGTTCTGGCGGCATCGAGCTATCTGCTCGGCGGCACCCAGGGCAAGGAATATGCCGAGCCGGTCTGGTATCTCGATATCTGGCTGACCATCGTCTGGGTGATGTTCTTCCTCGTCTATGCCGGAACGGTCATCAATCGCCGCGAGCCGCATATCTATGTGGCGAACTGGTTCTACCTCGCCTTCATCCTGACCATCGCCATGCTGCATCTCGTCAATAACATGGCGGTGCCGGTTTCGATCTTTGGCTCGGCCGCGGTTCAGGTGACCTCGGGCGTGCAGGATGCGATGATCCAGTGGTGGTACGGTCATAATGCCGTCGGCTTCTTCCTGACTGCCGGCTTCCTCGGCATGATGTATTATTTCGTGCCGAAACAGGCCGACCGCCCGGTCTACAGCTATAAGCTGTCGATCATCCACTTCTGGGCGCTGATCTTCCTCTATATCTGGGCCGGTCCGCACCATCTGCATTACACCGCTCTGCCCGAATGGGCGGCGACGCTTGGCATGGTGTTCTCGATCATCCTGTGGATGCCGAGCTGGGGCGGTATGATCAACGGGCTGATGACGCTGTCGGGGGCCTGGGACAAGCTGCGCACCGATCCGGTGCTGCGCATGATGGTGGCGGCAATCGCTTTCTACGGCATGGCGACCTTTGAGGGGCCGATGATGTCGATCAAGGCGGTGAACTCGCTGTCGCATTACACCGACTGGACCATCGGCCATGTGCATTCCGGCGCGCTTGGCTGGAACGGCATGATCACCTTCGGCGCGCTGTATTACCTGACGCCGAAACTCTGGAACCGCGACGGTCTCTATAGCCTCAGCGCCGTCTCCTGGCACTTCTGGCTCGCGACCATCGGCATCGTGCTCTACGCCTCTTCGATGTGGGTCTCGGGGATCATGGAGGGGCTGATGTGGCGTGAGGTTGATGCCAATGGCTTCCTCGTCAATGCCTTCGCCGACACGGTCGCAGCCAAAAAGCCGATGAATATCGTCCGCGCGCTTGGCGGGGCCATGTATCTGCTCGGGGCGCTGATCATGTGCTGGAACCTGTGGATGACGGTGAGGGGCCAGACGGCCCGCGCCCCGGTCAATGCCAATAACGCCATTGCGGCAGAGTGAGCGGGAAACAGATGTCACTTCTCGACAAACATAAACGTATCGAAACCCATGCAACTTTGCTGATGGTGCTGGCCTTTCTGACGGTCACCATCGGCGGGCTGGTGCAGATTGTGCCGCTGTTCTATCTGGAAAACACCATCGAGAAGGTAGAGGGGATGCGCCCCTATACCCCGCTCGAGCTGACCGGACGCGATATCTATATCCGCGAGGGCTGCTATGGCTGCCACAGCCAGATGATCCGGCCGATGCGCGATGAATATACCCGTTACGGCCATTACTCGCTGGCGGCGGAATCGATGTATGACCATCCGTTCCAGTGGGGCTCCAAACGCACCGGGCCGGATCTGGCGCGGGTGGGCGGGCGCTATTCGGATGAATGGCATGTCGATCACTTCATGGATGCCAAACAGGTCGTGCCGGAATCGGTGATGCCGCCCTATGGCTTCCTCGCCAGGGCAAAGCTGGATGGTCAGCATATTCAGGAGCTGATCGAGACCCAGGTGATCGTCGGCGTGCCCTATAGCGAAGAGATGGTGGAAAATGCCAAAGCCGATTTCCTTGCGCAGGCCAATCCTGATGCGGATACGGCAGGGCTGGAAGCGCGCTACGGCGCCGCGGCCTTCGGCAAAGCGGTGAATATCCGTAACTTCGACGGCCAGCAGGCACTGACCGAAATGGATGCGCTGATCGCCTATATGCAGGTTCTCGGTACGATGGTCGATTTCTCGACCTTCACCCGCGATCCGAACCGCTGAGGAGGCACAGATGGAACATTATTCCTTCCTGCGGACATTGGCCGACAGCTGGGGGCTGCTGGCGATGACGCTGTTCTTCCTTGCGATCATCGCCTGGGCCTTCCGGCCTGGTTCGCGCAAGACCCATGACGCAATCGCCAGTTCGATCTTCCGCAATGAGGCCCAGCCTGCGGCAGACCCCCGAAACAGCCAGCAGACGGAGGCGTGACAGATGTGCGCCAAGCAAGTGAAGCCGCGTGAGGGCGAGCCGCCGACCACCGGCCATGAATGGGATGGTATCCGCGAGTTTGACAATCCGATGCCGCGCTGGTGGCTCTGGACCTTCTATGCCTGCATCGTCTGGGGCATTGGCTATACCATTGCCTATCCGGCCTGGCCGCTGCTGACCGAAGCCACGCGCGGGGTGATCGGTCACGACACCCGCGCCGATGTCGAGGGTGAGCTGGCCGAATGGGATGCGAAAAACGCGGCGATCAAGGAGCAGCTGATCGCGACGGATCTGACTGCGATCGGCGAGGATCCGCAGCTGGTCAGCTTTGCGGAAAATGCCGGGGCAGCCGTCTTCCGCACCAATTGCGCTCAGTGCCACGGCGCCGGGGCAGCCGGGGTGCAGAGCCTTGGCTATGCCAATCTGCTCGATGATGACTGGCTCTGGGGCGGGGATATGGAGGCGATCTATCTGACCGTTTCCCATGGCATTCGCAATACGACCGATCCCGAGGCACGCTATTCGGAAATGCCGAAATTCGGCGCTGATGGCCTGCTCGATAAGGGCCAGGTCGGCGATGTGGTTGAATATGTGCTGCAGCTTTCGGGCCAGCAGCATGAGGCGGGCCGCGCCCGTGCCGGGGCGGTGGTCTATGCCGATAACTGCATGGCCTGCCACGGAGAGAACGGTGAGGGCGACCGCGAACAGGGGGCGCCGAAGCTGACCGATGCGGTCTGGCTCTATGGGGGCAGCCGCGAGGATATCACCCATAGCGTCAATTTCGCGCGTTTCGGGGTGATGCCGAACTGGAACACCCGCCTGAGCGAGGATGAACTCCGCGCTGTCAGCTGGTATGTCCATGGTCTCGGCGGTGGCGAGTAAGCCGCCGGATCACAGAGCGACAGGGGAAAAGGGGCCAGAGGGCCCCTTTTCTTATGGGCCCGACCGGGGCGCGGGCAGAGGCGGAACGGAATATCGCGCCACTCGTTCTACAGCTGTTCTGCCCCGGCAGAACCGGTGCAGGAGGGCGAGATGACACATCCGGGTGACGGTGAGAAAACCAGCACATTGCCTGGTGCCGGAGATGGTCCGGAGCGGGATAAGCGCGAAGGCCTGCGCCCGGAGGGCGAGGCCTCAGGCCCGGGCAAGTCCGATGCCCCCGGCAGGCGGCCCGCCGGCCCCGGCCCAGATACCTGGGCTGAGGCGCACAGCCAGGCTGCAGCCCCGGCTCCTCCTGGCCCGGCATACCGGCCGCACCGCGGGCCGCGTGAGCGGCTGGATCATCAGGCCGATGGCCAGCTCGCTGATCATCAGGCCAGAGAAGACCTGCCCCGCAAAGACCTGTCCCGGCAAAGACCTGCCCGTCGCCGGACATGCCACCGCCCCTGAGGGGAAATACTTTTCTGTCAGAGATATGAGAGAGAAGTGGTGGCGAGGGAGGGACTCGAACCCTCGACCTCGCGATTATGAGTCGCGCGCTCTAACCAGCTGAGCTACCTAGCCACTGGGCGGGGGAATAAGCTGAGGGCGTGGGAGGGTCAAGGGGGAAATCAGTATTTTTCCCGATGAAGTTCCGCCAGCGGCCACAGCAGGCTTTCAGGCCCGCAGAATCCAGCCGGGTCCGGGGGTTAGACCCCAGGCCCCGGGCCGGTTCTGCCGCGTTCCGGCTGAATTCCTGGCCGGGATTCAGCCCTGTTCTGCTGCCTGGCTATGGGCGACACGGGGGCGCCCCGAGGCGGTGACGCTCAGCTCGGCCTCGATGAACAGCTTTTGCCCCTCAACCTCGGCTTCGCGCAGATGGCGCGCGCAGGTGATGCGCAGATCTTCGGCGCCTGCGGCCCGGGCGCGGGCCTCAGCTTCGGCGCGCAGCGCCTGTTCCAGCGCCGACAGCGCCTGTTCCAGATCGCCATAGGCTTTGGGCCCGCTGGTAAGGTGAATGACGAATCGCCCCTGGGCGGGCGAGGTGACGGTGCCACTGACGCGCTGGCTGATCTGCCCGGCCACCGCGCCGATCGCATTGGCGACCCCGGCATGTTCGGGCAGGATCATCTCGCAGCCCAGTTTTTTGCCGACCGCGCCATAGTAGAAGGGGGCCGAGGCGCCAAGGCCGATCACCGGCAGCGCCAGCCGGGCCGAAAGCGCCATCGTACCCTGATGCTGCGCCAGCCCGGCAAGCAGCAGGCTGTGCCGCGCCAGCTGTGCGGGATCCTCACCCTCAAAGCGGGGATCTTCGGCAAAAGCCGCTTCCAGCAGGCCCTCTGTGGTCTGCCGGGTCAGCTGATCAATGATCAGCTGCGCCATGCCAGCGGCATCCGCGGCGATCCTGTCGCCCGAGCCGCTGCGGCGCGAGGCCATCAGCTGCAGCGCTTTTTCAGCCGCCCCGGCATCCCAGTCGTTCAGCCCGCCGGTCACATGGCTGGCATCGGATGGGGTCACGCCCGAGAGCATGACCAGGCCGCGCGCCACCAGCCGGTCCAGCGCTGCCGCCTCAACCCGGGCCTGCAGGGCGCTGGCGACGGGCATCGGCCGGGTGATCCGCGCCAGCAAGGCCAGATCGCGGGGGCCGAGACCCGAGGCGGTCTCGCCCGAGGCCATCGGCACCACAAAGCGGCCGTCATATTCGCCCGGTGCCGGGCCGGAGAGCCAGCGCTCGAAAGCCTCATGCACCATCGGACCATGATCACGGGCCAGCAGCGAGACCGGCATCAGACGTCGCGGGCCAAGCCGCAGCCTGCCCTGCAGCCCGGCACTGAGCAGATGCACCTCGCTGTCACCGCCAAGGCCCGAGGTGCGCATCGCCACCGCCTCAACCATGGTGCGAAACGCCCCGACCCTTGCGCCTTCGGGGTCGATCTCGGGCAGGCCGTCGCGCAGCAGCGCCACATCGGTGGTGGTGCCGCCAATGTCTGAGACCAGCGCATCCGAGGCCCCGGTCAGCCAGCGCGCGCCGACGATCGAGGCGGCGGGGCCGGAGAGAATGGTCTCGATCGGCCGTTCGCGCACCTGCGCCGCGCCGATCAGCGCCCCGTCACCGCGCACCGCCATCAGCGGTGCCTCGATGCCGATCTGCGCAAGATGGCGTTCGCAGGCGGCGACGAGGCGGTCGATCATGCCGATCAGCCGGGCGTTCAGCACCGCCGTCAGCGCGCGTTTCGGCCCGTTCAGCTTTGCTGACAGCTCATGGCTGCAGGTGACGGCAGCGCCGGTGAGCCGGCGGATCACTGCCCGTGCGGCAATCTCATGGCCCGGGTTGCGGGTGGCGAAACGCGCCGCGACGGCAAAGCCCGAGACATCGCTCTGCAGCCCCTCGAGCGCCTGTTCCAGCGCGGCCAGATCCAGCGGTTCAGCCTCGATCCCGGCATGGGAATGCCCGCCGCCAATGCGGATCACCGGATCGCCCTTCATCGCCTCGGCCAGACCGGCCCGGGTCAGATCCTCTTCGTCAAAACCGATCGAGATCAGCGCCACGCGTGAGCCCTGGCCCTCGACCAGGGCATTGGTGGCAAGCGTTGTCGACAGCGAGACCAGCGCCACCTGATCGGGGCGCAGGCCCGAAGCCTCCAGCGCCCGGTCAATCGCGGCGCCGATGCCAATGGCCAGATCCTGGCGCGAGGTCAGCGCCTTGGCCTTGCCGAGCACCCGATTGGCCTCATCATCAAGGATCACCGCATCGGTATAGGTGCCGCCGGTATCGACGCCGAGGAAAAACGCCATTCTGCGTCCTTTGCTGTTCTGCACTGCCGCTTTTGCTGCTGCTTCTGCTAGCCTGAAATGGCGGGGGCAGCCGCTCTGGCTGCGACCTTTCACGTCGCACAAGCGCGGTTCCGCCTGCCGGACAGGCCGCGTTTCACCCTTCTCGCCGCCCGGGTTTCAGGTCATGATCCTGCTAGCATTCCGCCTGGATTTTCATCGCTATGTTCGGCTGTTCTCTGCGTTTTCTGTCTGTCCTGCTTCTGGCCCCGGCTCCGGCCCTGGCCGCTGATCATCCGCCCGGGCCGGTACAAAGCCTGGCGCTGGCTGTGACGCTTTATGATCAGGCGGCGGGCGCGGGCGATGCGCTGCAGATGGCGGTCGCGGTGCGTCTGGCCGGGGGGATCACCCTGCGTGAGGCGGATAACTGGCGCTCAGAAAAGCTCAAAGGCAAGGCGAAGGGCCTGCCCGGCCTGCCTGCGCCGGTCCTTGATCTGGTATTGTCTCCCGGCGCCTGGAGCGGGGCGCAGCTGATGGCCGAAGAGGATCCGGCCCTGGCCGATTTCCTCGCGCTCGAGCCGCCGCCGGCGCTGCAGGGCGGGGTAAGCCGTGCCCCAGGCATGCTGCAACCAGGCGAGCGCGTGGTCTGGCACCTGCCTTTCGCCGGGCAAAGCCCGGCCGAGATCGCGGTTTTCCCCCAGGCGGCAGCGGGTGAGCCCCGCGCATTGTCGCCGCTGTGGCGGGTTGATGCGACCGGGGGAGAGCCCATTTGCCCGGCCCGCCAGAGCCCTTGGCCCGCCTGCCGTTTTACCCCCGAGGCAAATGAATTTGTCGATGTGGTGCTGGAAAATCCCGGCGATGCGGCGCTGTCTTATGTGCTGATCAGTAATTGATGGGATCCCCCCGCCGAGCGCGCGCGCGCCACATTTTCCCCGCTGCCCTGCGCCGGTCCGCCCGGGGCAGGGCATTGTTTTCCCCGGGTCTTTCCCGGCCCGGCAGTCCTGATCCGGTGAGGAGCATTCAGATGCGTGTCTTTTTTCTCTCCCTGATCCTCGGATCGCTGCCGGTGCTGG
This sequence comes from Pseudogemmobacter faecipullorum, assembly GCF_020539525.1. Lineage (GTDB taxonomy): Bacteria > Pseudomonadota > Alphaproteobacteria > Rhodobacterales > Rhodobacteraceae > Pseudogemmobacter > Pseudogemmobacter faecipullorum. The sequence goes on from NZ_JACDXX010000004.1 coordinate 244,286, forward strand.
CGGCGGCCGAGGCTGATCCGGCTGAGCCCGGCCTGCAGCAGGCTGGGCCCGAAGATCCGCCCACCGCGCGCAGCGGGGTTGCGCAGCTGGCGCAGGCCCATGAGCTTTTCGCGCTCGGCCAGGCGCAGGGCGATGCGCTGATGGTGCTGGCTGCGGCCAGAATGGCAGCCGGGGTCAGCACGGAGCCGGGGTCAGAGCTGAAACGCCAAACCAGTGGCCCTGCCGCCCCCGGCCAGGCCCCGGAGCCGGTGAGGGAACCGGCGGAGGCACCGGAGTTCTATACGCGCGCCCTCGCCATGGCCGGGGATGATCCGCTGCTGCTGGAGCTGATCGGACAGGCACCGGCGGGCAGCAGCCAGGGGCAGAGCCGCCGGGTTTTTGCATATAAGGCCGATCTGGCACCAGGCCAGACCGACAGCTGGGAGCTTGCGGTCACTGGCCAGGACAATGTCGAGATTGCGGTGCTGGGCGCGGGGAACCAGGAGCTGACAGTCAGCCTCAGCGATGCAAGCGGCCAGCTGCACTGCGCCGGTTCGGGGCCGGGGAGCCAGATCTATTGTGACGCTCATCCCGCCCCGGAAGGGCGGCTCTCTCTCACCATCGGCAATCCCGGTGCGGCGGCCAGCCGCTACCTTCTGCTGACCAACGGGCCCTGATCTGCGCGGGACGAACCGGCCCGCCCTGACCGGCGGTGCTTCGGGTCAGGGCGGCTCCGGCGGCTCAGTTATAGGTGGTCACGATCTCATTCAGCCAGGGCACAAAGCGCGAGACATCGACATAGGTCGAGAATTTCGCATCCTTGGCGCATTGCTCGCCCGCCTGGTCGGACAGGCCCCAGCTGACGATCCCGGCCTGAATATAGCTGCCATTTTCCAGTGGCACGACCAGCGGCCCGCCGGAATCGCCATCGCAGGAGGTATGCCCGCCCTCGAAAGTGCCTGAGCAGATCATATTCTCGCTCAGCGGCACCGGGGCTGCGGCAACCATCTCATCCCAGAGCGCATAGGCCTTGTCCTCGCTCAGCGCCATCACCCCGGCGGCAAAGGAAAAGCCGCTAATCGCCTCATCAGCGCGGCTCTCAATCATCACCTGATTGCACATGTCGCGGTCGAGCATCTGAATCTGCGCCTGGCGCAGATCGGTGGGCGGGGTGCCATCATTTTGCAGCCCCCAGCCGGTCACAACCGTGGTGATGCCAGGCCTGCGCAGCAGATCGCCGTAATCGGCATCGGGAATATTGATGGTCTGATAGGCCACCGAAGGGCTGCGGGTCAGCCTGATCAGCGCGATGTCATAATCGAAATCATTCACATCATATGAAGGGTGGCTGTAGATCGAGGCGACATCGATCCGGTCGCCGCTGCCGTCGAGGCGGTTGGTGCCGACCACGATCGAGATTTCGCGCGGATCGAGGGCCACCGGCTCGTCATCCGGGCCTTTATGTATCACGCAATGCGCTGCGGTCAGCACCCACTGATCCATCACCATCGAGCCGCCGCAGAACTGGCTGTTGGCGCTGACCGGCTGATCGGCAAGGGTCAGCGCCACCTGCCAGGGCCAGGCCCCATCGGCGGCAATCGTCCCGCCCACGACTTTCGCCCCCGAAGGCGCCTCAGCCGCTGCGGCTGTCCGGGCGGCCTTCCCCCCCGAGGCGACAAAATCGAAGGGGGATGAGGGGCCATCCGGGGCAGCGGAGAAGGCGGGCACCTCGGCCGCGGCCATGCCCGCCGCCAGCAGGATCAGCACGCAGAACGGGCCTGTCAGGGAATGTCTCATCTCAGGGTCCTTTCGGTGGCGGGGTGCTGTCGGGGGCCCCTGGTTTCAGGCGCAGGATCTGACGGATCATGGTCAGCTCTGCAGGTTTCATCGCGAAACCGCGCGTCGTGGTTTCGTCATCTCCAGGGTCAAGCTGCTCTGTCAGCCAGAGCGTCATAGCGCTTTCGCCGCCCTGGGGCAGGGCCCGGTTGCGCGGCAGCGCGGCCAGGGTGGTCAGATCGGCGCGCGGCCCGCGTGCTTTGTCGGCTGGCACGGCAAGGATCCACACTTCCTCGATGCCGGGGCTGGTGAAAGGGTCAATCTGCAGGCCAACCCTGACGCTTTCGCCAGGGGCAAGGCGGTTGACCATATGATCGCCCGGCCAGATCGGCTGCACTTCCCAGTCGGTGGCAAGGTAAAGCACGCTGACATCCTGGGGCTTGCCCGAGCGGTTGGTCAGGCTGAGCCAGAGCTGATCGCAGCTCTGAACCCCGAGGGCGGGATCATATGGCGCTCCCTTGCCGGCTTTGCCGGTACAGCTGCCCTCGCGCCGCTCGCCGGGGCGGCGCTCGGTCCCGACCGCGATCACTTCGGTTCTGGTCAGGCCGCGCCCGGCGGCGGTGCTGAGCAGCTGTTGCAGCTGGCGCCCATAGGCGAGGGTCTCCAGTGCCCGGGCAAGCGCTGTTTCGGCACTTTCACCCGCCGCAGCGCTGATGCGCAGCGAGCTGCCCGGCCCTTCGGGATCGAGCAGGCCATCCGGCCCGGCCAGGGCAATCGCCCCGCCGGTCAGCACCGGCAGGAAATCGGCTTTGCCGCCTGCCGCGGCGCGGCTGGCGGCCAGGGCCTGTTCCCAGGCGGTGTAATCATAACCATCCCCGTCATCCTGGCGGCGCGGTGGTGCGAGCCGGAGCGGTTCAGCGGGGGGCTGGGCGCTCAGCTCGGCCCAGGCCGCGCCTTCGGGCAGCGGACCGGACAGCAGGGCCTCGCGCGCCGTGACCTTGCCAAGGGTGATCTCGCCCAGAGGCGCCCCGCCCGCCCCTTCAGCATAGAGCGTCATCACCGCGCCTTCGCGCAGCCCCTGGAGCAGCCCGGCCTGCAGCCGGCCTGCCTCAAGGCGCATCCGGGCATTGCTCTGCCCCTCGCCAAAGACCGCGCTGTGCAGCATCGAGCCTTCGCCATCAGGCAATTGCCGCACCGGCCCCTGGATCATCGCATCCGAGGTTGCGGCCAGCACCTGGGCCCAGCTGGCCCCGGGGGCGCTGGCCAGAACACCGGCCAGCCGCAGGGTAAATTCGCCATGCCAGATTCCGGTCTCACCCAGCGGATATTCGTAAGAGCGCTCCTCGGCCTGAGAAGAATAGAGAAAGACGTAATCCCCGGTCAGGCTGCTTTCCCCGGTGAAGGCGACGGGGGGGCTGTCTTCGGGAATGCCGAGCTGTTCCGGCGCGAGGCTGCGGGCGACGCCGGTGACGGCTTCGCCGCCCTGGCCACGAAAGCCGGTGGCGGAATGGCAGGCATCGATCACGCCCACCAGTCTGACGCCGCGCGCCAGCAAAGCGCTGGCCCAGGACTGCAGCTCATCATCGATAAAGGCGTTTTCGACCCTGCCCGCCGCGCCATCCCAGCCCGCCGCATCCATTGGCAAGAGGATCTCATCATAGCCGCCGCCCTCATCGCCATTCTGATCCGGAGCCTGTGAGCCATGGCCTGAGAAATAGAAAAATACTGTATCGCCTGGCGCGGCTTTCTCCTGCAGCTCTGCCATTGCGGCAAGAATTCCGGCGCGGTCGGGGCGGCCGGTGCGGATGCCTTCGGGCAGGCCAGCTGCTCCGGTCAGACTGGTCAGACCGGTGCTGGTCAGGCCGGTGCTGAGCAGGGTCATCGCCCCGGGGGCGACGCCGCGCAAAGCAAGGGTCTCGCTCATCAGCCGCGCATCATTCGGCGGGCCGAGCAGATCGGCATCGAGATGGATATATTCGCCGACCCCGATCAGCAAAGCATGGACTTCGGCCCGGGCCGGACCGGCATTCAGCAGGCTGCTGCACAAAAGGGCATATGTCAGGGCGCGGATCATGAGCGAAACATGCCGGGCCGGGGAAGGTCCGGCAAGCCCTGGTGCAGAGGTGACGGAATTTGTCACCGCAGGCTCGGGCAGAGAGGCCGGGCCTTTCAGCCCGGGGCGGGCGGAAAGGCGATGCTGACGGTCAGGCCCTGATCCACCGCGGGCAGGGAAAGCCGCGCCCCATGGCGCAGCGCAATGGCCCGGACCAGGGCAAGCCCCAGGCCATGGCCGGGAATGCCGCGCGCCCGGTCGCGCCCGGCGCGGGTGAAGCGCTCGAAGATCTCTTCTCCCAGGCCTTCGGGCAGCCCCGGCCCGCTGTCTGCCAGCTGCAGCAGATAATGCGGCCCGCCGTGCAAATTGAGGCTGTGCAGGCTGAGGCTGAGCCGGTCTCCTGGGCGGCAATATTTGATTGCGTTATCAATAAGATTGGCCAGCATCTGCGCGATCAGTGTCCGGTCGCCCAGCACCTGCAGACCGGGGCTGATCCGGGCCTCGGGCAACAGCCCCTTTTCCTCGGCCATGGGTTCATAAAGCTCCCAGATCTCGCCGGCGAGCTGCGAGAGATCGAGCGGGACCAGCCCGCCGCCCGAGCCCTGATCCGCCTCGGCGCGGCTGATATCGAGCAGGGCGTCAAACACCCGGATCGCATTGCGCATCTCGCCGCGCAGGGCGCTGATCTCTTCCTCCTGGCCCTCGATCCGGCCCAGCCGGGTGAGCATACGGTTCAGCGGCGTGCGCATTTCATGGGCGATGGTATCCGAGAGCCGGTGGGTGGCGCGGTTGAGATGGCCGATCCGGTCCAGCATGTGATGGACATGGCTTTCCAGCAGGCCAAATTCATCGGCACCGCGTGGCCCCGCGAGCCGCGCCTCCAGATCGCCCGCTGCCACCCGGTCGGCGAGATCATTCAGCCTTCCGATCCGCCGCATCACACTGCGCGCGGCCAGCCAGCCGACCAGGGCCCCGGCCAGCAGCAAAGCCACCATCAGGGCCAACATGAACTGGCGCAGCACCTGCAATGTCGCCACGACCGGCTCCAGCGACCGGCCGGTGATCAGGCTGAAGCCGCCGGGCAGCTCGCGCGCCGCCAGCAGCCACGGCGTGCCGGAAAGTGTTACCTCGCTGAGCGGCCCGGGGCCAAAGCCCGGGACAGGGGGCAGATCGGGCAGGGGGGCGGCAGCCTGGCCTGCCAGAATTTCCCCCTGCCGGTCCTGCAGCAAAAACAGCTCGCCCGGCTGCGGGGCGGTGGTGCGCCAGGCAATGGCCTCGCGCAGAGCAATGATCCGGCGCTGTTCGTAAAGCGCGCCGAGGCTTTGCAGATCACTGAGCAGCAGGCCTTTCTGCGCCTCATAAAGCCGCGCTGCCACGAGGCGGTATTGCAGCCCCATCGCCACCAGAGCCAGCAAGGCCACGGCGAAAGCCATGACAGCGGCCAGCCGCCAGGTGGCTCTTGCGCGCAGCAAAGGGTCAGGGGCCATCCGCAGCCAGCGGGGCAAAGAGATAGCCCTCTCCCCGGGCGGTGCGGATCACCGCCGCCCCCGCCTCTTCCAGTTTGCGGCGCAACCGGCCGACATGGACATCGACCACATTGGTGCCCGGGTCGAAATGCAGGTTCCAGACATGTTCCAGCAGCTGCATCCGGGTGATCACCTGGCCTGCATTGCGAGCGAAATAGGTGATCAGCTCAAATTCGCGCGGGCTGAGCGCAACATGCTGACGTTTCACGTGAAGGGTGCGGGCTTTCAGCCGGATCTCGACCTCGCCAAAGGCCAGAAGATCATTGTCGAGCACCTGAATGGTGCCGCGCCGCAGCAGCGCGCGCAGCCGGGCGCGCAGCTCTTCCGGCTCAAAGGGTTTCGGCAGATAGTCATCTGCGCCTTTCTCCAGCCCCTCGACCCGTTCCGAGGCCCGTCCCAGCGCGGAAAGTACCAGGATCAGCGCCGTCGAGCCGGAACTGCGGATTGCCGGCAGGGCGTCGATCCCGTCGCCATCGGGCAGCATCCGGTCGAGCACGATGACTTTGCACCGGCCGCGTGCCGCCTCCTCCAGCCCGAGGCTGAGCGTATGGCACCAGAGGGCATCGCAGCCGAGCGCCTCGACCTCGGCAGTGACGGCGCGGGCGATCTCGGGGTCATCCTCAATGATCAGGATCTGGTCAGGCATGGGTCTTTTCTCAGCTGCTCCGCGACAGGTTCAGAATACCACGACCGCCGGGTCAAGCACATTCGCGCCCCCCGCCGGGCGTGTTGCCCCGAGCGCGCCCCAGGGGTCAAGCCAGAGATGGCGGGTGCTGCCGTCCGGCGCCTCGACCAGCAGCAGCGTGGGTCCGGTGATCTCACAGGCCGCAAAGGCTGCGGCGCTGACCGGCTGACCATTCATCCTCAGGACCCGGTCACCGCGGCTGAGGCCGGCCAGCACCCCAGGCGAGTTTTCGGTCAGGGCACTGATCCTGCCGTTTTCGCCAAGGCTGATGCCGAGCGCGGCGGGGCGGTAGCTGCGGATCTGCTCGGGCAAAGCGGCCTCGCCCGGGCCGTCGCGCAGCCGCAGCCCCAGCGCCCGGGGGCCGGGATCGCCGGCGCTGAAGCTCAGGGTGATATGCCGCTCTTCGCCCTGGCGCAGAATGGTGAGGCGGGCCTCTCCCGCCGCAAGCCATTCCTCGAGCGCGAAGACGAAACTGCCGGGATCGGGCAAAGGCTGGCCGGCCACGGCGAGGATCAGATCGCCCGCTTCCAATCCTGCGGCTGCGGCAAGCCCGCCGGGCCGGATATCATCAATCAGCAGCCCCTGGACTGAAAGCGACAAGGCCTGAGCGGTTTTGCGGTCGAGCGGACGGGCGGTCATGCCAAGCTTGGGGAAGGGCAGTGCGGTTTCGAGGATCAGCCCCTCGACGATCCGGCTCAGATCCGGGGCGGCAATCGCATAGGCGATGCCGACAAACATCCGGCTGCCATCGGCGATCCGGCTGTTCATCCCGATAAGGCGCCCCTCGGCATCGACCAGCGGCCCGCCCGACGAGCCCGGATTCACCGCTGCATCATGCTGCACCAGACGCAGCGGCACCGCGGCATCGACCTGTCGGGCCTGGGCCGAGATCATGCCAAGCGTCAGGGTGAATTCAGCCCCGAGCGGCGCACCCAGGGCATAGACCGGGGTGCCCAGAACGGCAGGCAGCATGAGCGGCGTAAGGCCCGGGCGGGGCTGGCCATCGGTGCCGGGACCGACCGCGATCACCGCCACATCCCGCAGCCTGTCGATGGCGATCACCTCGCCGGTTTCCCGGCGGCCCAGCCGGTCGGTCAGCAGCACCTCTTCGGCCGTGCCGACCACATGGGCATTGGTCACGGCAATCCCGGAGCTGCTGCCCCAGAGGAAGGCCGAGCCGAGAAAGACCTCTGCGGCATCGGTGCTGCGCAGCACCAGAACCGCATCCATCGCCGTCTCAAGCGCTCCGGCCCGCGCCTCTGGCGGGGGCTGATCAGAGATGCGGGCCAGAGCGGGGCAGAGCAGCGCGAGAGAGAAAAACGCAATGCAAATCAGCATGAAAAAGCACCGGAGGCCCTGCACCGGAAAAGTGGCACGGCGGATAATCTTCTGGATCATTCTTATGGTTCCTCGGCTTGCTGCCCGGGGTCGGACCCTAGTCACGTGCCGGACCAGGGTCACATGACAAAGCCTGTCACCTGGAATTTCCACGTTTACAGCGGCCCGGTCGCGCCCCATCCTGCAACCCGGTCCCGGCCTGCCGGGCCTGCGTGATTTCGGCTTTGCCGCCAGCGCCCATGGAGGGGCATTGTCCATGATCAGATCCCTGCCCGCTGCTTTGCTGCTGACGCTGCCGCTGACCGGCGTGGCTCGACCGGCAGGGGCCGAGGGTCTGACCCCTTTGCGCCAGGCCGCGCTTTCGGCCGAGCTTTACAGCCTTGGACTGGCGCAGGGGGATGCTTTGCTGATCCTGACGGCGGCGCAGATGCGCAAGAATCTCGATCTGCAGCCGGTAAATGCGGCTGATGCGGCGGCTGATGCGGCTTTTGGCCTGCAGAAATGGGAGGCGATGATTTCCCGGGCGCTGGATCTGCTGCCGGAGCAGGATCCTTTGCGCGACCTGGCCGGGGATATTGTCGGGCAGAGCTATAAGGGGGTGATTTCCGGCCCGGTTTACCGCATCGAAACCCTGTCGTCCGGGGCGGAGGCCCGGCATGGCGATCTGAGCTTCCGGGGCGGCGAATATGCCGAGGTCTATGCCGAAAGTGATCCGGGCACCGATCTGAACCTGGCGGTTTTTGACGAGGCCGGGCTGCAGGTCTGCTCGGATACCGATCCCTCGCATGTGGCCTATTGCGGCTGGACCCCGGTGCAGGATGGCAGCTTTACCCTTGTGCTGAGCACCGGGACGGGCGGCGAAACCCATTATGTCCTGATGACGAACTGAGGCCGGAGATGCGTGTTTCTGATCGCCCGATCCTGCGGCCCCTGCGTCGGCTGCTGCTGGGGCTGGGCCTCAGTCTTCTGGCGCTGCCGGGACTGGCGCGCGAAAATTTCGCTTTGCTGATCGGGGCTTCAGACTATCAGAATCTCGATAAACGCTGGTCGCTGAAGGGGCCGCGCAATGATATGGATCTGGTTTCGGTCTGGCTGACCGGCCAGTCGCCGGTGCCCTTCAGCCCCGAAAATGTCACCGTGCTGACCGATGGCCGCGAAGGCGATATTCCGGCGACGCTTGGCAATATCCGCCAGGCTTTCGCCGATCTCACCGCGCGGCTTGCGCCCGGGGATTTCGTTTACCTGCATCTGTCGGGCCATGGCACCCGTGCCCCGGCGCTCGATCCCGCCAGCGAGCCGGACGGGCTGGATGAGCTGTTCCTGCCCGTCGATATCGGCCCTTGGAGCAATCAGACCGGCGCGGTTGAAAATGCCCTGGTGGATGATGAGATTGCGCTGCTGCTTGACGGGCTGCGTAATAGAGGCGCCGATGTCTGGATCGTGTTTGACGCCTGTCATTCCGGCACCGCCACCCGGGCGCTGGAGACCGGCGATGAGGTGGTAATGCGCCAGCTCGACCCGGAGGCCTTGGGGATTACCGGGGAGATGCTGGCCGAAGCCGAAGCGGGGGCAGAGGCGGTCAGCCGCAGCCTGGCAGCAGAACCGGCTGAGGCACTGCTGCCTGATGCCGGGCCCTCTTTTCTGCCCAGAACGGCGGCCAGGCCGGAACCGGGGGTGACGCCGGGCAGCCTTGTTGCTTTTTACGCGGCGCAATCGACCGAACTGACCCCCGAGATGCGCCTGCCGCGCGGGGCCCCGGACCGTAAATCGCAGGGGGTTTTCACCTATACTTTGTTTGAGGTCCTGTCTGAATATCCCTCGGCCAGCTATGGCCAGGTCGCCCAGGAGGTTTTGCGCAAATATGCCACGCGCAATGCCGCGAAATCGACGCCGCTGTTTGAGGGCGATCTCGACCGGGTGGTGTTTGGCGGCGCACCGGGGGGGCGTATCGCGCAATGGCCGGGCAGGCAGAGTGATGGCGGCTTTACCCTCGCGGCAGGCGCGCTGCAGGGGCTGGGGCCGGGGGCCGAGCTGGCGGTGCTGGCGCGTGCCGCTGACGCGCCGGATCAGGCGCTTGGCTTTGTGCGTGTGACCGAAGCAGAGGTTTTCACCGCCCGGGCCGAAGCGATTGAGAAAGACGGGCTGACCCTGCCCGAAGACCTGCCAGAGGGGTTCTATTTGCGCCGGGTCGATGTGGCGCTGGATTTCGCGCTGAGCATCGCCTTGCCGCCGCCCGGCACTGCGGCGGCCGATGCGCTTTACGCCGCGCTGCCCGAGGTGAAAGCGGCGGCAGGATCGCGGCTCAGTTTTGTTGAGCCGGGCGAGCTGGCCGATCTGGCGCTGGCGGTGCTGCCGGAAAGCGGCGCGCCCGAGGCGATCTGGATCCTGCCGGGTACCGGCTTTGCCGACCCCGTCGGGCCGCAGCCGAAGGTTGAGGCGGTGGCTCTGAGCGCCGCCGGTCTGGCCGATGAGCTGGCGACGAAGCTGGGGGCAATGGCAAAGGCGATCAACCTGATGAAGCTCGGCGCCGCCCTTGGCCCAGTTGCGCTGGATGTCGATGTGACGCTGCGCACCCGCAATGCCGGGGCGCCCGAGCTGCGCGGCCTTGAGCTGACGCCGGTGCCGACCCTTGTCACCGCCGATGAGGTTCATGTGCTGGCCCGCAATCATATGCAGATCCCGGTGGATGTGAACGTGCTCTATATCGGCGCGGATTACTCGATCGGGCATTTCTATTCGGGCCGTCTGCACCCGGGCGAGGAGCTGAAAAAGGGCCTTTTCGCCATCGGGGGCGAGACCATGGGGGCCGAGCGGATGCTGGTGGTGATGAATCCGGCCAGCCCGCACAGCCAGGTCGAGGATCTGAGCTATCTCGCCCAGGAGGCGGTGCGCAGCCTTGGCACTGCTGGCCTTACTTCGCTGAACGCAGCGCTGTTTGAGGCCGGGTTCGGCGGGGAAACCCGTGGCGCGATTGCCCTGAGCAGCGAGGAAGACACTACAGGCGGCGGGCCGGGGCCGGGGATCTTACAGGTCGAGCTGCGGACAAGGGCGGCGGACTGATCCGGGGCGCCGGGGCTTTTCGCAGCCGCAGCGGGGTGGTAGCCCCGGGGCCTGAAAGACGCGCTCTGAGAGGGTTTCACTATGGAACAGATGGAGGCCCTGGTGATCGGTGCCGGTCCTGCCGGGCTGATGGCCGCCGAGGCGCTGGCCGAGGCCGGGCACCCGGTCATGGTCTGTGAGGCCAAGCCCAGCCCGGCGCGCAAGTTTCTGATGGCGGGAAAGTCGGGGCTGAACCTGACCAAAGATGAGCCGCCAGCGCTCTTTGCCAGCCGCTATGACAGCGCCTGGCTTGCCCCGGCGCTGGCTGATTTCGGGCCGGAGGCGGTGAAGGCCTGGGCGGAAGCGCTTGGCCAGGAGGTGTTCACCGGCTCATCGGGCCGGGTGTTTCCGAAAGCGATGAAGGGCTCTCCGCTGCTGCGGGCCTGGCTGGCCCGTCTGGCGGCCTCGGGGGTGGAATTGCGCAACCGCTGGCGCTGGCAGGGTTTCGCGGGCGAGGCCTTTCGCTTTGACACGCCCGGGGGCGAGCGGCTGATCACGCCGCGGGTGGTGGTGCTGGCTTTGGGGGGCGCGAGCTGGTCGCGGCTCGGCTCGGAGGGGGTATGGCGGCCATGGCTGGCAGAGAAAGGCGTGGAGATTGCGCCCTGGAAACCGGCGAATATGGGCTTTGAGGTGGCCTGGTCGGCCCATATGGCAAAGCATTTCGGCCAGCCGGTGAAGGGCGTGGCTTTGCAGGCAGGTGACAGCCGCGAGCGCGGGGAATTCGTGATCTCGGCGCGCGGAATTGAGGGCGGCGGCATTTATGCCGTCAGCCGGGCGATGCGCGAGGGGGCTGAGCTCTGGCTTGATCTGTTGCCCGATCTGAGCGCGGCAGAGATTGCCGCCCGCCTTTCCAGGATGAAACCCGGTGAAAGCACCGCCAACCGGCTGCGCAAGCTGGGCCTGTCACCGGCGGCGATTGCGCTGGTGATGGAATGGGGCCGGGCGGATCCTTTCAGGGCGCTGAAAGCGCTGCAGGTGCAGCATCACGGGCCGCGCCCGCTCGATGAGGCAATCTCGGTGGCGGGCGGGATCAGCCGCGAGAGCCTGAGCGATCGCTTTGAGCTGAAAGCCTTGCCCGGGGTTTTTGCCTGTGGCGAGATGCTCGACTGGGAGGCGCCGACCGGGGGCTATCTGCTGACCGGCTGTTTCGCCACCGGGCTTGTCGCAGGCCGGGCAGCGGCAGCGCGGCTGGGCTGAGGCTGCGGCGGGGGAGGCTGCGGCGGGGGTTTTGTACCCCCGCAGGATATTTTCCGGACAGATGAACAGGGCTAAGAAAAAGCCCGCCCGGTTGAGGGGGCGGGCTGATGTTCAGCGCGACAGGCCGCCCGGCAGATCGGGCATATCGAGCGCGGCAAATCCGTAATGGCGCAGCCAGCGCAGATCGCTCTCAAAGAAGGCGCGCAGATCGGGGATGCCGTATTTCAGCATCGCAATCCGGTCGATCCCCATGCCGAAGGCAAAGCCCTGATAGATCTCGGGATCAATGCCGCCTGCGGCCAGAACCTTCGGCTGCATCATGCCCGAGCCGAGGATCTCCATCCATTTATCGCCTTCACCGATCTTCAGCTGGCCACCCAGGTTGGAATAGCGGATATCGACCTCAGCCGAAGGCTCGGTGAAGGGGAAATGGCTGGCGCGGAAGCGCAGCTCGACCTTATCCACCTCAAAGAACGAGCGGCAGAATTCCTCGAGCACCCATTTCAGATTGGCCATCGAGATGTTTTTGTCGATGGCCATGCCTTCGACCTGGTGGAACATCGGCGTATGGGTCTGGTCCATATCCATGCGGTAGACCCGGCCCGGGGCGATGACGCGGATCGGCGCGCCCTGGTCGAGCATGGCGCGGATCTGCACCGGCGAGGTATGGGTGCGCAGCACATGCGGCGGGCGGGCATCGCCCTCGGCACGATGCATGAAGAAAGTATCATGCTCCTGGCGGGCCGGATGTTCGGGCGGAATGTTCAGCGCGTCGAAATTATACCAGTCGCTTTCAACCTGCGGCCCTTCGGCCACGGCAAAGCCCATATCGGCGAAAATCGCAGTCAGCTCGGCCTGGACCTGGCTGATCGGATGGATCGTGCCCTGGGGGCGGGGCCGCCCCGGCAGGGTGACATCGAGCCATTCCGATTTCAGCCGCGCATCCAGCGCCGCATCGGCCAGCGAGACCTTGCGGGCCCGCAAGGCCGTATCGATCTCAGATTTCAGCTCATTGAGATGGGCCCCGGCGGCTTTGCGCTCCTCCGGGTCCATCTTGCCAAGGCCCGCCATCATCGCGGAAATTTCGCCCTTCTTGCCCAGGGCGGCAAGGCGCACCTCTTCGAGGGCGGCTTCGTCAGCGGCACCGGCAACGGCCCCGATATATTTGCCACGGATTTCGGTCAGATCCATCGGAGCCCCCGGAAGAAGAAATTCGGTTTCCGACTAGCCTTGCCGGGGCCGGATTACAAGGGGAGAGGGGGGCGGGGCCTGGCTCAGCCGTTATAGGGCGGGGGCAGTCTGCTGGGCAGGCAATAGGAATAAATCGCCTGTCCTGCCGCCTCCTCAACGAGGAAGACCCCCGGGGAGGGGATGGTGATGCGGCCACTGAGGCTGCGATCCTCACCGCCCTCGGGATCGGCGCAGAGCGAGGTGAAGGACCAGGCGCCTTCTGCCCCGGCCTCAAGGGTGTCGAAAGTGCAGAGCTGGCCCGGGGGATTGATGCCCGCCACATGCACCAGGGCGAGGCTGCTGTCATTGCCGGTCTCGCAGTCCGAGCCTTCAGCGACATAATAGCCGGTCAGCAGCGGCAGCGGGTTCGGATCCGGCTCGGCGAGGGCAGTCAGAGTGCTGCCGAGCAGCAGCGGGGCGGCGATGAGACAGGAGGAGAGGCAACGCATGAACAGGCTCCGGGTTAACAACCACTGCAGGTTCGCCTGAACTTTGCCTGACTGCAATTCCCAGGCGCTGACATTTCCGACAGAGGCCGGAGCAAAAAGAAAAACCCGCGCCAGGAGCGCGGGTTTTCAAAGACTTATCACCGATCAGAAGATCAGGCAGCCAGCGCGTCGCGGGCTTTGCCAGCGATTGCGTTGAATGCTTCCGGCTCGTGCACTGCCAGATCAGCCAGAACCTTACGGTCAACTTCGATACCGGCTTTGGCCAGACCGTCGATCAGACGCGAATAGGTGAAGGCCGGGTCGAACAGGCGGACAGCAGCGTTGATACGCTGGATCCACAGAGCGCGGAACTGACGCTTTTTGTTCTTCCGGTCGCGGGTCGCATACTGCTGGGCTTTATCAACAGCCTGAGTAGCGGTGCGGAAGTTGGTCGAGCGGGCGGCATAATAGCCTTTCGCTGCTTTGATGACCTTGCGGTGACGAGCGTGCGTAACGACGCCGGATTTAACGCGGGACATGTTTCGCTCTCCTTACCGGTTATAGGGCATGTATTTTTTGACGATCTTCGCATCCGAGTCGCACAGGAGCATCGTCCCGGTCGCCTGACGGATGAAGGTCGTCGAACGTTTGATCATGCCGTGGCGCTTACCGGCCACACCGGCCTTCACGCGCCCGGAAGCGGTGAAGGTGAACCGCTTTTTCGCAGCGGACTTCGTTTTCATCTTGGGCATTTTACACTCCAGTGTTTTCGCACGCGGCGCGGCATGCCACATTCGCCGGCTGCGTGGTTCTTCCGAATTCGCTCCTATAGGCCGGAGCAGAGAAAGTGACAAGGGGAAAACCGGCTGCAAAGGCGGTGAAACCTTCTGGGCTGCGGCCGCGCGGCGGGGCGGATATCAGGAGAGGTAACGCCCGATAACCCTAAGCATAACATCAGGAATTTTCTGAAGCTTATAGCCGCCGCTGTGCTGTGTCATGGCGGTTACGAACAGTCCTCCGGCGGCGATGATCAGGATGGCCCCAAGCCGGGGCACCCGACCCTCGACCCAGGCCGAGAGCAGCACGGGCAGCGTCAGAATCGCGAGGATGATGCCGATGGTCAGAAAAAGATCGCTGTCCATTTCATCCCCGCTGACGGCTGCCCGGCTGAGCTGTCAGCTAAGGTTAGCCGGGGTCGACGCGCGAAATCAATCTTTCATCACAGGGGGCAATGCGCAGGATATTGGTCGATCCGGGCACATTGAACGGCACGCCGGCGGTGACCACGATCTGATCGCTCTCCTGGGCGAAAGCGGCCGAGCGGGCAGCGCGGATCGCCGAGAGCACCGCGCCTTTAAAGCGCTCCTGCTCGGGGACGATGACGCAATGCGCGCCCCAGGTCAGGGCAAGACGCCGCGCCGTCTCGACCAGCGGGGTCAGGGCGATGATCGGCACATGCGGGCGCTCGCGGGCGACGAGGCTGACGGTCTGGCCCGACTGGCTGAAGCAGGCGATGGCTTTGATATCGGTGGCTTCGGCAATCTCGCGGGCGGCGGCAACAATGCCATCGGCCACGGTTTCGCGGCGCACCACACGGCTGGCATCGATAACCTGAAGATAGGTCGGATCAGCCTCAACCGAACGGGCGACATTATCCATGGTGGTGACAGCCTCGACCGGGAAGCGGCCGGCGGCCGATTCTGCCGAGAGCATCACCGCATCTGCGCCTTCATAGATCGCGGTTGCCACATCCGAGACTTCGGCCCGGGTCGGCATCGGGTTTTCGATCATCGATTCCAGCATCTGGGTGGCGACGATCACTGGCTTGGCGGCAGCGCGTGCCTTGCGGATCAGGCGTTTCTGGATCGGCGGCACCGAATGGACCGGCAGTTCGACGCCCAGATCGCCCCGGGCCACCATGATGCCGTCCGAGACCGCGAGGATCGCTTCATAGGCCTGAACAGCGGCGGGTTTTTCGATTTTTGACAAGATCGCGGCCCGGCCACGGGCCAGGGCGCGGGCCTCATGCACATCTTCGGGGCGCTGCACGAAGGACAGAGCCAGCCAGTCCACGCCCAGATCGCAGACGAATTCCAGGTCGCGGCGGTCTTTCTCGGACAGGGCGGCCAGCGGCAGCACCACATCGGGCACGTTCACGCCCTTGCGGTTCGAAATCACACCGCCGACCTCGACGATGCAATTGGCAAAATCCTTGCCACAGCTTTCAACCCGAAGGCGGATCTTGCCGTCATTGACCAGCAGCGAGGCGCCGGGCTGCAGCGCGGCAAAAATCTCGGGATGCGGCAGCTCTACGCGGTTTGCATCGCCCGGAGCCTTGTCGAGATCGAGGCGGAATTTCGCGCCATCGGCCAGATCATGGCCGCCATCAGCGGCAAAAGCCCCGACGCGCAGCTTCGGGCCCTGCAGGTCGGCCAGAATGCCGATCGGGCGGCCCAGATCTTTTTCGACCTGGCGGATAATCGTATGGCGCTCGCGGATATCGTCATGGGTGCCATGGCTCATATTCAGGCGGAACACATCGGCTCCGGCCGTGAAAAGCTGGCAGATCATATCATATGTGCTGGATGCCGGCCCGAGCGTGGCCACAATTTTCACATTACGGTGACGGCGCATGCCATCCTCCTCGACAAACTTGAATAGGGTCCCGGCTGCGGTCTTATGGCGCATAATGTTAGCGCTAGCAACACGGGAATTGCGGCGATTGGCGACAGTTCAGCGCCTCAGATGCGCCAAAGTCAACCGCACAGCGTTCAATTCCCGGCTGTGCGGCCTGAAGCGCAGCAAGGCCCGGGTCAGCGGGGTAAGCCAGGCCAGCTGGCCCGCCAGCCGGCCTGCCCGCTCCATGGCGCTTTCCGGTGCGTTCAGCGCGTAACTCTGCAGCGCGGCCTGCAGCCAGTCGGGTTCGGCAGGCCAGAGGGTAAAGCAGCTCTGGGTCAGGATAATGATATCCAGGGCCTGCCAGAAGCCGCTGCGCCGCGCCGGAGAAAACCGCTCAAGGTCGATGAACCTGGCCAGCCTGCCATCCCAGCAGATGTCGCGCGGGGCCGGGCGGCCATGGGACAGGCCAGCGTGATGCAGCCTTGCCAGCGACTTGCCCGCAGCGGCAAAGGCCACCTGCACCTGGTCGGGGGATGTCTCAGCTTTCGAGGCCACCAGCTGGGTAAGCGTCGGCCCGGCATCGGGCAGCAGAAAATAATCATCGCCCTCGCGCAGGATTTCCGGCACGGGCAGGCCGTGATCCGCGAGATAGTGCAGCCCCTGCCGCTCGGCGGCAAAGGCGCGGTCGGGATTGCCCTTCTGCAACCGCATGCGGGCCGAAAGCCGCTCTACGCGTTTCAGCCAGAATCGCCGGCCATTTGGCAGCTGCAATGGCTTCACGCGCTCGAACCCCTCGCGCAGGGCCGCATCGAGCAGGGTGTCGACGCTCGGGTCCGGGGGGCTGGGCCCGGGGTTTACGGATGATATCTGCTCAGACATAGCTCTGCCGATGAATGCGCCGGGACCGGCGCAGCTCAGCAGCGCCGGGGGTTTTAATGTTGCGCGAAAAAGTCTGCCGCTGCGCGCGAAAGCAGCATCCCGGCCAGTTTCTGACCAAGCGCTTCGCCCGCGATAGCCGGGCCTGAGATCTGATCGCGGATCACTTCTGATCCATCCGGGCGCAGAATTTCGCCGCGAAGGGTCAGTCTATCCCCCTCAAGCAGGGCAAGGCCAGCGATCGGCGTCTGGCAGGAGCCGTCGAGCCGGGCAAGGAAGGCCCGCTCAGCGCTCAGGCGCAGGCCGGTATCGCGGTCATGGATCGCCGCCAGCAGCGCGGCGGTGGCGGTATCCTCAAGGCGGCGCTCAACCCCGATCGCGCCCTGCGCGACCGCCGGCAGCATCTCTTCGGTTTCGATCGCGCCTCTGGCCAGTGCGCTCATCCCGAGGCGGTTCAGCCCCGCCATAGCGAGGAAAGTGGCATCGGCCACGCCCTCTTCCAGCTTTTTCATCCGGGTCTGCACATTGCCGCGAAACTCAACCAGCTGCAGATCCGGGCGGACATGGGCCAGCTGCGCCCGGCGGCGCAGCGAGGATGAGCCGACCACCGCGCCCTGCGGCAGATCGCGGATCGAGGCGTAGCGGTGGCTGACAAAAGCATCGCGCACATCCTCGCGCGGCAGATAGCAGTCGAGGATCAGCCCCTCTGGCTGTAAAACCGGCATATCTTTCATCGAATGCACCGCAATATCGATGCCGCCCGCCAGAAGTGCCTCTTCGATCTCGCGGGTGAACAGCCCCTTGCCGCCCGCCTCGCGCAGCGATTTATCCTGGATCTGATCGCCGGTGACCTTGATCACCACAATCTCAAACGCCGCTTCGGGCAGGGTGAAGGCCAGCATCAGGCTGCGGCGGACCTCATGGGCCTGCCACAAAGCCAGCGGCGAGCCACGGGTGCCGATCTTCAGGGGGCGGGCGGGGGTGGGCAGATCCTGGGTCATGTCCGCAGCGATACCCCCGCTGCCGCCGCGAAGCAACGCCTCGCCTGAGCGGGAGGGCTGTGGCATAAGGCCCGGGTTGCGGATTCGCACCGGTCCGGAGCTTGACTTCGCAGGGGAGGCGGGGCACGGGCCAGTGTTGGAATCCGGCAGAGCTGAGGAGTGAGGCATGGCTGAGCAGAAGAAAATCCTGCGCGCGCTGAGGGGCGAAACCCAGGCTGTGCCGCCGGTCTGGATGATGCGTCAGGCGGGCCGCTACCTGCCGGAATACCGCGCGACCCGGGCCGAGGCCGGGGATTTCCTGTCGCTTTGCTATAATTCGGAACTGGCGGCAGAGGTGACTTTACAGCCGATCCGCCGCTTTGGTTTTGATGCGGCAATCCTTTTCGCAGATATTCTTCTGCTGCCTCAGGCCTTCGGGGCGAAACTGTGGTTTGAGACCGGCGAAGGCCCGCGGATGGAAACCACCACCACCCCCGCCGAACTGGCGGCGCTGAAGCCGGTCCCGGCCATTCATGAGACGCTGAACCCGGTCTATGAGACTTTGCGCATTCTGAAGCGCGAATTGCCCGCCGAGACCACGCTGATCGGTTTTGCCGGCATGCCCTGGACCGTTGCCACCTATATGATCGCCGGTCGCGGCAAGGAAGAACAGGCCGGCGCGCATCGCCTGAAGGCCGAGGATCGCGCGACTTTCGAGGGCCTGCTTGATCTGCTGACCGAGGGCACGATTGAATATCTCTCGGCCCAGGTCGAGGCCGGGGCCGAGGTGGTCAAGCTGTTCGACAGCTGGGCCGGCAGCCTCAAAGGTCAGGATTTCGAGGATTATGCGGTGAAGCCGGCCGAGCGGATCATTTCCGAGCTGAAAGCCCGCCATCCCGGCCTGCCGGTGATCGCTTTCCCGCGTGAGGCGGGTGAGGGCTACATTGGTTTCGCGGGCAAGACCGGCGCGGATTGTGTCGCGGTCGATAATTCGGTTACGCCGGAATGGGCGGCCGAGCATGTGCAGAAGGACGGCTGCGTCCAGGGCAATCTTGCCTCCTCGCATATGGTCACGGGCGGCGAGGCGCTGGTGCGCGAAACCCGTCGCGTGGTTGATGCCTTTAAGAACGGGCCGCATATTTTTAACCTCGGCCATGGCATCACCCCGGATGCCGATCCGGAAAATGTGGCGCTGATGATCGAGACCATCCGCCAGGGCTGACATGTCCCGCCGCTGCGCCCGATTTTGTCTTTTCCGGCAGAGGCGGGCGCAGCGCGGGCGATGATGGTGATCTTTTCTGAGTGCCAGAGGCCTGCAGCGCTGCAGGCCGAAAGCGCAGCTTTTATCGAAAAAAACGGCTGTTTCGCTGTCGACCACAAACATCTGCAGAAAAATGGCGATCCCGGGAGGACTCGAACCCCCGACCCGCTGCTTAGAAGGCAGCTGCTCTATCCAGCTGAGCTACGGGACCGCACTGGCAGGGGCTGAAACAGCCCTGACCTGCGCCCGACATATCCGGAAGGCGCGCGGGTTTCAAAGAGAAATCTGCGGGCTGGCAGGAGGGGTCTCTCAGCTGCTCTGGCCAAGGCCTTTGCGCGGCGCGGAACCCGCCTCATCTTTGCAGTCCCCGCCGTGGCGCGGGCGCAGAAACAGCAGCCACAGCCCCAGTCCCAGCAGGCTGCCGCCAAGAATGCCGCTCATATTGGCGATCTGATCCCCGATATCGCGGCTGCGGTCAAAATAGGGCTGCACCACCTCGATCAGCCAGCCATAGGCCGAGAGCATGAGGGCAGTCACCGGGATCCGGCGCGGGATCAGGGCTGCCACCGGCAAAGCCAGCGCGGCGAAAGCCAGGAAATGGTAAAGCTTGTCTGAGCCGCCGACCTGAATCATCGCGGCGGGCGGGCTGAGCGTGGCCAGGGCCGTTGCCAGCGCGATCACCAGCGTCAGAATTAAGGCGAGAGCATTTCGGGAAAGCATCGCATGCTTATCGGAAATCAGAGGGTCGCTGTCCAGCGACCCGCCCGCGGGCTCACGCGGGATTGACTGGCAGGGATGCGGTTTTGTCGCGGTTTTCGCAGCCTGGCTGCCGCCTTGTCTCTGGCGCGCGTCGGGGGCTGAGCTTGCATCCCACGCGAATGTGAGGCGTTTTGCGACGGAAAGCGCATGGGCGCGCGTAATAGCCACGTTATGTGATCTGACTTAGAATAGAATAGTGCTGACTGGCCTTTGCCGGTTCGGAGAAAGAAAAGAACGGGGCCGGATGCCAATGTTTCACAGTTTTCTGCGCAGTTTGCCCCTGATCCTGATCTCTTGCCTCCCGGCCGGGGCAATGGCGCAGCAAGGGCCCGCTCAGGCCCTGCCCGGCGCGCCTGCTACGGTGGGATATATGGAGATGGCGACTGCGGATGTGCCGGTCATGCAGGTGCTGACGGGCCGCGCGGTTGCGCCGACTGCGACGCAGCTGCGCCCGCGGGTGAGTGGTGAGCTGACGGCGATCCTCTATACGCCGGGAACGCGGGTAGAGGCGGGAACGCCGCTGTTCTCGATCGATCCGCTGACCTATCGCACTGCTTTGGCGGCAGCCGAGGCCAGCATGGCCCGGGCAGCGGCAGATCTGCAGGCGGCAGAGGTGAATTTTAACCGCATCAGTGCGCTGCGGGGCTCGGCCACCAGCCAGGCCGCGCTGGATGAGGCCGAAACCCAGCTGCTGAAGGCAAAGGCGACGGCGGCCGAGGCCGGGGCGCAGGCCGAACTGGCCCGGGCCCAGCTGGACTGGACCACGGTGCGGGCGCCGGTCGCCGGCATCGTCGGGGTGCCGCTGGTGTCGCTGGGCGATCTGCTGACCCAGGGTCAGGCTCAGGCCCTGGCGGAAATTGTGCAGATCGATCCGATCCATATCGATCTTTCTGAACCCTATCCGGCCCGGCTGCGCATTGAGGGCCGGGTGGCCCGCGGTGAGGTCACGTTGCTGGACCCGGAGCTGACCCTGGTGCTGGAGGGGGGGCACCGGGTTGAAAGCGGGGCCAGGCTGATCTCGAGCGGGGCCACGGTTTCGGCCACAACCGGGACCAGGATCCTGCGCTTTGAGGCGGCGAATCCCGGCGGGCTGATCGCACCGGGCATGTTTTTGCAGGCCGAGCTGACGCTTGGGGTGCAGCGTGCCATCCTGGTGCCGCAGCGTGCCACCATGCGCGAGCGCGATGGCCGACTCTCGGCCTGGGTTGCGGTGGGGGGAAAAGCTGAAAAGCGCTTTCTGAGCGAAGCGGGCACCTCGGATTCTTCCTGGGTGGTGCTTGGCGGGCTGAGCGATGGCGATCAGCTGCTGATGGATGGAACCAGTACCATCCGCGAAGGCCAGGAGGTGAATCCGGTGCCGGTGCTGATTGATGCGGCGGGCGTGGTGCGCGACGCCAGTGTCGCCGAAGCAGCCCCGGCGGTTTCCGGCGCGGTCAACTGATCCGATGGCACAGTTCTTTATCTCCCGTCCGGTCTTCGCCTGGGTTCTGGCGATCATTGCAATGCTGTTCGGCGGCTGGTCGCTGGTCAGCCTGCCTATCGAGCAATATCCCGATATCGCGCCGACCCGGATCAGTGTCTCTGCGGAATATCCGGGGGCCTCGGCTGAGGCGACCGAGAATTCGGTGACCTCGGCCATTGAGGATGCGATGACCGGGCTCGATGGCCTGCTGTTCATGACCTCGATCTCTACCGCAACCGGGCGCGCCCGGGTCGAGCTGACCTTTGATGACAGTGTTACCCCCGAAAATGCCCAGATTCAGGTGCAGAATAAGGTGGCTCTGGCTGAAGCCGGCCTGCCGGAGATCGTGCGTCAGCGTGGTACCAGTGTCGAGCGCGCCGGGGAAAGTTCGCTGATGGTGGGGGCTCTGGTCTCGCGCGACAATTCCTATTCCACGCTGCAGCTCGGCGATCTGACCACCGAACTGATTGAGGATGCGGTATTGCGCATCGAGGGGGTGGGCGCGATTGACAGCTTCTCCTCGGGCTTTGCGATGCGGGTCTGGCTCGATCCGCTCAGAATGGCGGAATTCCAGATCACCCCTGCCGATGTCACTGCGGCCATTGCCGATCAGAATTCCACGGTATCGGTTGGCTCGCTTGGCGCTGATCCGGTGGTGCCGGGCCAGCAGCTCAGCGTGGCTTTGTCCTCGCAGACCCAGCTTTCCTCGGTCGATCAGTTCGCGGCGATCCGGCTTCGGGTTGAGGAGGATGGCGGCGGTGTGACCCTTGGCGATATTGCCGAAATTGAGATTGGTCAGGTCAGTTATGGCCGCTCGGCGCTGTTTGACGGTGCCAATGCTGCGGGTTTTTCGGTGACGCTGGCCTCGGGCGCCAATGCGGTTGAGACCGCCCAGCGGGTGCGTGACACGCTGGAACGCCTCAGCACAGCGCTGCCGCCCGGGGTCGAGGTTGCCTATCCTTTCGACACATCGCCCTTCATCGAGGAATCGATCGGCACTGTTTATAAAACCCTCGCCGAAGCGGTGGCGCTGGTCTTCATCGTGATCCTGGTTTTCCTGCAAAGCTGGCGCGCCACGGTGATCCCGGTGATCGCTATTCCGGTGGTGCTGCTGGGCACGTTCGGCGTGCTCTCCGGGCTTGGCTATTCGATCAATACTCTGACGATGTTTGCCATGGTGCTGGCGATTGGCCTGCTGGTCGATGACGCCATTGTGGTGGTCGAGAATGTCGAGCGCGAGATGGAGGAAGAGCCGGGCCTGGATGCGGTCACCGCGACGCGACGCTCGATGATGCAGATTTCATCGGCTTTGGTCGGCATCGTGCTGGTGCTGTCTTCGGTCTTTCTGCCCATGGCCTTCATGACCGGCTCGACCGGGGTGATCTACCGGCAGTTTTCGATCACCATCATCTCGGCCATGGTGCTGTCACTGGCAGTGGCGCTGATCCTGTCGCCGGCCATGTGCGCGGCCTTGCTGAAACCGCGCGCCCATGGCGGCGGCAATGCTTTCGCGCGCGGCTTTAACCGCGGCATGGAAAAGGTCACGCGCGGCTACGGCCGGATCTCGGGCCTTGCCATGCGGCATCCGCTGATGGTTCTGCTCTTGCTGCTGGGCATCAGCTTTGGCGCCTTCCAGCTGTTCCGGGCCTTGCCCTCGTCTTTCGTACCCCAGGAGGACCAGGGGGTGATGATGGTCAATCTGCGGCTGGCGGAAGGCTCGACCACGGCCCAGACCCAGGCGGTGGCCGAAGAGGTCTATGCCTGGCTGGTCGAGGAGCAGGGCGATACGGTCGCCTCGGCGATGACTGCGCTTGGTTTTGCCATGGGCGGCGGCGGGCAGAATACCGCCATGCTCTATGTGAAGCTGAAACCCTTTGCTGATCGCCCGGGCCGCAGCGCGCTGATGCTGCAGGCCGAGGCGACGGCGAAATTCCGCGGTCACCGGGCCGGCAGTATTACCTTCAGCCAGCCACCGGCGATCCAGGGTGTCGGCTCTTCGGCCGGGATCTCATTCTATCTGATCGACCAGGCCGGGAATGGTCAGGCGGCGCTGGAGGAAACCGCGATGCGCCTTGCCGTGCTTGCTGAGGAGCGTGGTATTGCCGGGGCGTTCCGTGGCCATGAGCCGACCCGCCGTCCGGCGCTGCGTCTCGATATCGATCAGAGCAAGGCGCGCGCCATGGGGCTGACCGTCTCCGAGGTAAATTCCATGCTGTCGGTGATCTTCTCGGGCCGCGAGGTGAATGATTTCGAACTGGGGGCCGAACTGCGCCCGGTGATCGTTCAGGGCCGCGCGGAATGGCGGATGCAGCCCGAAGATGTCGAGATCTGGCATGCACGCAACCGCAATGGCGAGATGGTGCCTTTCTCGGCCTTTATGACCCAGACCTGGTCGGAAAATTCGCCTTCGCTGAACCGTTATGGCGGCACCCGGGCGATTTCGATCTCGGCCAACCCCAGAGAATCCATCTCTACCGGCGAAGCGATGACGGCAATTGAAGCTCTGGTCAGCGAATTGCCGGGCAGCTATGGCCTGGCCTGGACCGGGCTGTCCTATCAGGAGAAACAGGCGGGCAATCAGGCGCCTTTGCTCTTTGCCATGTCGGCGCTGGTGGTCTTCCTCGCCCTGGCCGCGCTTTATGAAAGCTGGTCGGTGCCGCTTTCGGTGATGCTGGCAGTGCCGGTCGGGATCCTGGGCGCGCTGCTGGCGGCCTGGAGCTTTGGCCAGTCGAATGACGTCTATTTCAAGGTTGGCCTGCTGACGACCATCGGTCTGGCGGCGCGCAATGCGATTCTGATCGTCGAATTCGCCGAGGCGCGGCGCAAACAGGGCATTGCGCTGATTGAGGCGACGCAGGCGGCGGCCGAGATGCGCCTGCGGCCGATCCTGATGACCTCCTTTGCCTTCGCGCTGGGGGTTCTGCCGCTGGCGCTCGCCTCCGGCGCCGGGGCGCTGGCACAGCATGCCATTGGTATTGGTGTGCTGGGCGGCATGGTGGCCTCGACCGTGATCGCGCTTTTCATGGTGCCCGCGCTTTATGTTCTGGTGATGCAGCTGACGGGGAAGGGGGGCGGCAAGCCTGCGGCAAAGGCGGGTTCAGTCTGATCGCGAAGCACTGCGGCCGATTTCGCCCAAGGGAGAGGGCAGGACCCTCTCCCTTAACGCTTCTGAAAGTGGACATTGTGCTGATCTGGGAAGTGATACTCCTGGCGGGCCGCACTGTGTTCTTTTTGCTGAGTCCCTTTACAGAAAACGTAAACTATTATCGCCGCATTGGCGGAAACCTTCGGCTTCAGTTTCCTCATCGACAAAGCCAGCAGAAAACGGTCGCGGCGAAGGTGATGGCTGAGGGGAAGAAAGGGGTACCTGCTGTAGCGGGCTGTCACGCTGCGCCGGTTCCTGAGCCTTCCGAACATGATTTCGACGCGCTTTCAGACAGCTGCATCGATCATGATCCTCCGCTCGCCGCTGGCTTCAGAGGCGAGGCCTTTTATCATCCGGATGAACGCCCCTCCCCGGCTCCAACGCCTCCACCGGTTAAAGAGCATCCCCGGCGGGCGGTATTCACAGGGCGCATCGCACCAGCGAAACCCATAGCGATTGATGAAGATATGCCACTCAGCACCGGGTGACCAGCGACGCTGGAGGGGCCATGGCTCCGGGGGGGCCGGGCTCAGGCCGGGCCATCTGTGCCTCACTCAGCCGGAACAGAATGCGCATCACAAGGAGCGCCTGAACCTCACTGAATCACGTCAAAGTGGTGCAGCCAGCAGGACCTGGCACTAGCGTAAAGGTTAAAAGTGGGATATAATATACAAATTAAAAGGCTGAATTCAGTCGCACAGCAAGCATAAGCTGGTGTGTCTTTGAGAGATGGTTACGCCGTTCGGTTTTCGAACTGGTGACATTGGAAGTATCTGTGTTGTGAGCACTATTAAAAAGACTGTTTATCGTATTTCTGATGTCGGGCTGGCCCTTCTTATCCTGCCTATTGCTCTGCCGGCCTTTGTGGTGCTGTGGCTGGCAATCCGGCTTGGCAGCCCTGGTCCGGTTATCCTGCGGCTTGCCTGTATTGGCCAGGATGGACGTGTCTTCCAGGGCTACCGTTTCCGCAGCGTCTATGTTGATGCGCGTGCGCGTGTCTTCCGCGCTGATTGCGCTGGCGAAACGTCTCTCACCGATCTGCGCGTGACCCGGGTGGGTGCATTCATGCTGCGTACCGGCCTCAATCGCCTGCCGCAGCTGCTGAATATCCTGCGCGGCGATATGTCATTTCGTGACCGGGCTCTGCAGCCGTTGGCCGGAATTGCTACTGCGGCGGCTCTCCAGGCCCAGGATGCTGCCGCCTGCCTGCATCCGCTGCGCGGCTGAGCAGCCCGCCGGCTGATCCGCAGCTGCGTCAGCTAGCGGACAGGGAGCCCGTCGGGTGCCGTGCTTTTTCAGGCTCGCAGGCAGAGATTGCTGGGCGGGCGTAAGCGTCGCATGACAGCCGGGGCAGCGGGCGGCAGATTGTGCTCAGCGCAAAGGCTGCTCATTCAGGCGATTTTCTGAAGGAAATACAGTGGTGAGCCCGACAGGATTCGAACCTGTGACCCACTGATTAAAAGTCAGTTGCTCTACCAACTGAGCTACGGGCCCACGCTATAGTCTGGATCAGGACAAGATAATCATCAGCTGCAATTGCCTCTGTGATCAGACTGTCCATCTCTCAGTAAGGAGTACAGTGGTGAGCCCGACAGGATTCGAACCTGTGACCCACTGATTAAAAGTCAGTTGCTCTACCAACTGAGCTACGGGCCCACGCTTTCTGTGAGGCAGCGTTTACGGCGCGCGGCGGGGAGGGTCAACCCCGCGAAAACACTTTCTGTTTAAATTGCTTCAGAAATCTTTCCGGCCGTGAGTCAATGCAGGATATCAGGGCTTTGCATGGCCGTTCCGGCGATAAAAAACCTGCTTCGCCCCAGGTTTCCAGCCCGGGAAATGGCGGAAACGGGCTCTGCCCGGCCCGGGTTTGATTCGTACCGGAAAGCCTGCGCGCGCGCGAATGTGCTGCTCTGCGACAGCCTGCCTCAGGCTAAAGCTATATCCGTAAGATCAGAATTGACCTGGGTCAAAGTCGGGGCCGGGCCTTTCTGCGAAAGCGGTGCAAGAGTGCTTCCTGCGGAGACTGAACGTGTCACTTCCAGATGCCAGCCAGCCGGGTCTTTACGCGGCGCGTGAGCCTGTCTTCCCCAAAAAGGTCTCGGGCCCGTTCCGCACCGCCAAATGGTGGATCATGGTCCTGACACTGGGGATCTATTACATCACCCCCTGGATCCGCTGGGATCGCGGCCCGGCTTTGCCCGATCAGGCGGTGCTGGTGGATATCGCCGGTCGTCGCTTCTTCTTCTTCATGATCGAGATCTGGCCGCATGAATTCTATTTCGTGGCGGGCCTGCTGATCATGGCGGGGCTGGGGCTGTTTCTGTTCACCTCGGCCATGGGCCGGGTCTGGTGCGGCTATGCCTGCCCGCAGACGGTCTGGACCGATCTTTTCATCCTGGTTGAGCGCTGGATTGAGGGCGACCGCAACGCGCGCATCCGGCTGCAGCGCAGCAGGTGGACCGGCGAAAAGATCCGCAAACGCGCGCTCAAATGGACGGTCTGGCTCGGCATTGGCCTCGCAACCGGCGGGGCCTGGATATTCTATTTCACCGATGCTCCGGGCCTGCTGCGCGATCTCTTCGCGCTTGAGGCCCATCCGGTGGCCTGGGTCACCATGCTGATCCTGACGCTGACCACCTTCGTCTTCGGTGGTTTCATGCGCGAGCAGATCTGTATTTACGCCTGCCCCTGGCCGCGCATTCAGGCGGCGATGATGGATGAGGAAACCATCACCATCGCCTATCGCGACTGGCGGGGCGAGCCGCGTGGCAAGGCCGGGGCAGAGGGCACCGGCGACTGCATCGATTGCAAGGCCTGCGTCAATGTCTGCCCGATGGGGATCGATATTCGTGACGGCCAGCAGCTGGCCTGTATCACCTGCGGCCTGTGTATTGATGCCTGCGATGATATTATGGGCAAAATCGGCAAGCCGCGCGGGTTGATCGATTATCTGGCCCTCACCGACGAGACCCGCGAGCGCGAGGGTAAGGCGCCGATCCCGGCCTGGCGGCATGTGCTGCGGCCGCGCACGCTGCTTTACACGGCGCTTTGGGCCGGGGTTGGTATTGCGCTGGTGGTGGCTTTGTTCCTGCGCTCGGATATTGATGTCAGCGTGACCCCGGTGCGCAACCCGACCTATGTGACGCTTTCGGATGGCACGATCCGCAACACCTATGACATCCGTCTGCGCAATATGGAGGGCGAGCCGCGTCGCTTTACCTTCTCGGTCGGTGAGCCGGGCTATGGCCTGGCGATTGAGGGCGCGGATCTGCCTGAGGTTGAGGTGCCCGCCAATGAGACCGCGCATATCCGGCTCTATCTTTCGGCGGCGGCGGGCAGTGCTCTGGCCAGGGCCACGCGTTCGGATCTGACGCTGTGGATCGAGGGTGCTGCCACCACAGCAGGCCCGGCGGGCGGCAGCCGGGTTTCGAAAGACACGGTCTTCAACGGAAAAGGCGGCTGAAATGACGGAGGCGCAAAAAACACGAGAGCTGAAGGGCATTCATGTTCTGGCGATTGTCGGCTCGGCCTTTGCGGTGATCATCGCAGTCAATCTGACCCTGGCCTGGAAAGCGGTTTCGACTTTCCCGGGGCTTGATGTGCAGAATTCCTATGTTGCCAGTCAGAATTTTGATCAGCGCCGCGCCGCCCAGGAGGCGCTCGGCTGGACGGTGGATCAGCATTATGTTCCGGGCCGCTTCAGCCTCGCCTTTACCGATTCCGGGGGCGCGCCGGTCATGGTCTCGGCCCTGTCGGTGCTGATCGGCCGCACCACGGTTGCGACCGCCGATCAGCAGCCCGAATTCATCTGGAACGGCACGGGTTATGAGGCCGCCCTCAGTCTCGCGCCGGGCGAATGGATGATGAAAATCCAGGCCGAAGCCAGTGACGGCACCCTGTTTGAGCGCCGCGAAGACTTTATTCTGGAGGAGTGAGAGATGAGCCTCGCCGGCAGCGTAATGACACCAGCGGTTTCGGCCTGCCCGGCCTGTGTGATCGCTCCGGCGGCGGCTGATCTGGCCCGGGTGGCGCCAAAGGCGCGGATCATGCTGTCTCTGCCCGCCGCCCATTGCGCTGAATGTATCCGCACCGTCGAAAAGGCGCTGGAGCGGGTGGAAGGGGTGATCTCGGCGCGGCTCAATCTGACGCTGAAGCGGGTTTCGGTTGAGGCCGGGCCAGAGATCCGGCCCGAGGCGCTGATCGCAGTGCTGAAGACCGCGGGCTATGAGGCGCATGAGCTGGATCCCGGCCTGCTCTCGGCCACCGAGACCGACCGTCAGGGCCGCGATCTCTTGATGCGGATGGGCGTGGCCTTTTTCTCGATGATGAATGTGATGCTGCTTTCGGTCGCGGTCTGGTCCGGGGCCGAGGGCGCGACCCGCGATCTGTTTCACTGGGTCTCGGGGGCGATTGCGCTGCCCACGGTGGCATTTGCCAGCCAGCCGTTTTTTATATCTGCCTGGGCCGCGCTGAAGGCGGGGCGGCTGGGGATGGATTTCCCGATCAGCCTCGCCATCCTCCTGGCCTGTGCGATCTCGATCTTTGAGACCCTGCAATCCGGCCCGCATGCCTATTTCGACGCGGCCGTGATGTTGACCTTTTTCCTGCTGGTGGGGCGCTATCTCGATCACCGCTCGCGTGCTCTGGCGCGTTCGGCAGCGCAGGAGCTGGCGGCGCTGGAAGTGCCGCGGGCAATTGTGCTGGAACAGGGCGGCGAGCATCTCAGGCCGATTGCCGAGGTTCAGTCCGGTGATCTGGTGCTGGTCCGGCCGGGCGGGCGGATGCCGGTCGACGGGCTGGTGATCTCCGGCGCCTCGGAGCTGGACCGCAGTCTGCTGACCGGGGAAACCCTGCCGGTTGCGGTTGCGCCCGGCGCTATGGTCTCGGCGGGAGAGGTCAATCTGACCGGGCCGCTGACGCTGCGCGTCACCGCTGCGGGGAAGGATTCAAGCCTGCACCGTATGGCCGATCTGGTCGCCGTGGCCGAGGCGGCGAAGACGCGCTACACCTCGCTCGCCGAACGCGCGGCCCATGCCTATAGCTCAATCGTTCATGTGCTGGCAGCGGCCGCCTTTACCGGCTGGCTGATCTGGAGCGGCGGCGATCTGCGGCTCTCGGTCAATATCATGGCGGCGGTGCTGATCATCACCTGCCCCTGCGCGCTTGGCCTTGCGGTGCCGGCGGTGCTGACCTCGGCCAGCGGCAGGCTGTTTCGTAAGGGCCTGCTGATCAAGGACGGTACCGCGCTTGAGCGGCTGGCGACGGTCGATACCGTGGTTTTCGACAAAACCGGCACCCTGACCATGGGCCGACCCGAAGCCCTGGATTTCGACAGCCAGCCCCTGCAGGCCCAGGAAATTGCCTTCGCCCTGGCCAGCGGCTCATCGCATCCGCTGGCCATGGCCCTGGCGCAGCAGGCCCGGGCGCGCGGGCTCAGCCCGGCGCCGCTCAGCCATGTTCGCGAGGTGCCGGGCTATGGCATCGAGGGCATGTGGCAGGGCCAGCGGCTGCGGCTTGGCCGTGCCGCCTGGTGTGGCGCCGAGCCGGGGGCGCAGACCGCGACCTGGCTGGCGATCGGCGAGGCGGCGCCGTTCTGCTTTACCTTCGCAGATGCGCTGCGCCCCGGTGCCGAGGCGCTGGTTGCGGCGCTGAAAGCCGATGGCAGGCAGGTTGTGCTTCTGTCTGGTGATACGCCGGTTGCGGTCGAGGCGCTGGCTGCCAGGCTGCAGATTACCGACTGGGCTGCGGCGGTGCTGCCGGCTGAAAAATCGGCGCGGATCGAGGCGCTGAAAGCGGCAGGCGCGCAGGTGCTGATGGTGGGTGACGGGCTGAATGACACGGCGGCCCTGGCAGCGGCGCAGGTCTCGATCTCGCCCGCCTCGGCGCTGGATGCGGCGCGCAGCGCCTCAGATATTGTGCTGCTCGGCCAGGATCTGTCGCCGGTTGCCGATGCTTTGCGGATCTCGCGCCAGTCCTCGCGCCGGATTGTCGAGAACTTCCGCATCTCGGCGCTCTATAATATCATTGCCGTGCCGCTGGCGCTGTTCGGACTGGCAACGCCGCTGGCGGCGGCCCTGGCGATGTCTTTGTCTTCAGTGACCGTCTCGCTGAATGCGCTGCGGCTGAAATAGGGGAGGGGGTGCGATGGCGATCCTTGGCATATTGATACCGGTGTCGCTTTTCATGGGCGGGATTGGGCTTGTGGCATTCCTCTGGACCATGAAATCGCGGCAATATGAGGATCCGGAGGGCGATGCCAGCCGTATCCTGACCCGCGAATGGGATGACCGGCCGCGTCAGGACTGAGAGCCTGTGACACAAAGAAAAACGGCCTGCAGAGCTGATCTGCAGGCCGTTTGTTTGTTTCTCAAGGGATTATGCCGGGCCGTTGGCTTCGCAGGCCATGCCCCGCGCCCGCAGGCGGCGGCAGGCCAGCCCGGCCTGTTCTTCGGTCAGGCCAAGGAAGGAAGCCCGGTACTTGCCCTTGCTTTGGGTGACTTTGCGCAGGCCCTGATCAAGGGTGGCGCTTTCGGCCAGACCGGTCTTCAGCAGGGCACGCTCGGCCTCGTAATGCGAGGAATAGGCGCCGACCGAAACCCCCCAGGCGCGGCCCCCGGCGGTGGATTTTGAGACGACAACCAGCTCTTCCCCGGCTGGCTCACTGGCCGAGGCCAGCTCAACCGAATCAAAGATCGGGGCTTTGCGGGCGGGAGCCACCGGCTCGGCCAGTTCCGGCGCAATCGTGGCCGCGGCGACCCTTTCGACCGGGGCTTCGCTTGCAGCTGCGGTCAGGGTTTCTGCGGCGGCAGGCACCGGGGCAAGGGCAAGTCCGGCCGGGGCCACCGGCTCAGCGCTGGCAGCTGCAACCATTTCCAGAACCGGCTCGGGATCAACAGCGGCCAGCTGTACCTCTTCCTGCACTGGCGCCGGCGTTTCGGCGATTGCTGGCAGGTCAGGGCGGGCGCGCGGGCGCAGCGTGGCAAGCGAGGCATCCGCGCTGGGGCGTGCTTCCGCCCCGGTGCTTTCGCCTGAGGCCAGAGCGAGGGCCTGCGCCTCAAGGCTGCCCGGGGCGGGAGGCGGCGCGCTGTCGCCTGATGCGCCAGCCAGAGCCTGGGCCTGGGCTTCAAGACTGTCGGCGGGCGGGGCCTCTGCCAGCATGGCTTCGGTCACCGCTTCCGGCGCGGCTTCGGGCGCTGCCGGCTCGTCACGCGGCGCAGCCGGGGGGGCGCTCAGCGCCAGGGCCTGAGCCTCAAAGCTATTCGCGGGCGGCGGCTCGGCCACGGCTTCTGCCAGAGCGGATTCGACGCCCTCGGCAATCGCAGCCGAGAGGGCATCGGGCACCACAGGCACGGCCTCGGCGAGCATCACCGCCTCTGCCGGGGCGGCGGCCGGACGCGAGCGCGGCCGCGGCGAGCTGGTCACCTCACCCGAGACCCGGATGGTTTTTGCGGCAGCCGGGATTTCGGTCGCGGCGGCTTCGGCCACCAGCGCCTCAATATCCGAGCGCGGGATCGGTGCGGATTTTTCGGGGATCGGCGCGGCGGCAGGCGGCTTTTCACGCACCCGCTCGCGGGCCAGGCCAAAGCCTTTGTTCATCACCTCAACCATCTTGCCATTGCGCTGCGCGGTCGACGTGCCGCCGAAAACCGTGGCGATCAGGCGTTTATCGCCGCGCCTGGCCGAGGCGGTAAGGTTAAAACCGGCCGCGACGGTATAGCCGGTTTTGATACCATCTGCGCCTTCATAGCCATCAAGGAAACGGCTGTTGGTATTGGTGACCTTGGCCATGCCTGCATCAGCGGTGCGGCGCGAGAAAATGTTATAGAATTGCGGGAAATCGTAGAACAGATGCCGGCCCAGCAGGTTCATATCGCGGGCCGAGGACAGGTGCCCGGCAGCGGTCAGGCCGTTGGCATTCTTAAAGGTGGTATTGCGCATGCCGAGGGCGCGGGCGGTCCGGGTCATGCGTTCGGCAAAAGCGGCTTCCGAGCCACCGATATGATCGCCGAGGGCAGAAGCGGCATCATTGGCGGATTTAATCGCGGCGGCGCGGATCAGATAGCGCACCTTGATGCGCTGGCCGGGTTTCAGCCCGAGGCGCGAGGGCGGCTGGGCCGCGGCGTTTTTGCTGACCACCACCTCGGTATCCAGCGTCATCCGCCCCGATTGCAGCTCCTGAAAGGTGATGTAGAGCGTCATCATTTTGGTGAGCGAGGCCGGATGCAGCCGCGCATCAGCATTCTGGGACCAGAGCTCCTCGCCGGTTCGGGCATCCATCACGATGGCAGCATAGGGGGCTGCCTCCGAGGGCGACGGGGAAACCAGCGCAAAAAGCGCTGTGCATACTAGAATACTGCGGATGAACCGCCCAACAAGCGAAGCCACGTCGCCGTTCCTTTTGCCTGTTCGGACCCAGAATTTTTGCGGGTCTCATTTCTGCCTGATAATCACGCTAGCACAGTGCATTGCAGCAGAAAACCCGGAAGTTTCAAAGGGTTTTTCACCATTCTTCGCCTTGTGGCAGGCATGCAGCACAAGAGGATTGCCATGCCATATCCAGGGCGGAATCAAGGGTTTTGCGCTATTTCCAGGGGCGCTCAGCGCAGCCTTTCCAGCAGCCCTGGCAGAGCGGAAAGGTCGGTAAGGCTGTGATAGCGCGGATTCCCTTGTGGTGCCTCGGCGGATTCCAGCTCCCATTCGGGCCCCTGCGGGATATGGACAGCCCGGGCACCGGCGGCCAGAGGCGCGATAACATCGGATTTCATAGAGTTTCCGGTCATCAGCGCGCGCCCGGCCCCGTCGCCATGCCGGGCGAAAATCCGCTCATAGACCTGGGGTGTCTTCTCGGAGACGATTTCCACGGCATCAAACCAGTCCCCGAGGCCTGACTGCGCCAGTTTGCGCTCCTGATGCAGCAGATCGCCTTTGGTGATCAGGATCAGCCGGTAGTCGCGCGACAGGCTCTCAACCACCGCGCGGGCATGGGGCAGAAGATCGACCGGGTGATCGAGCATGGCGCGCCCTGCGCCGAGGATCTCAGAGATGACACTGGCCGGGACGCGGCCCCCGGTCACCTCGATCGCGGTTTCGATCATCGACAGGGTAAAGCCCTTCACCCCGAAACCATAGGCCCCGATATTGCGCCGCTCGGCGGCCAGCAGGCGCGCGCCAAGCGCCTCGGGGGCGCTGTAGTCGCGCAGCAGGGCGGTGAAATGCTCCTGGGTCAGGCGAAAGAAAGCCTCATTTTGCCAGAGCGTATCATCGGCATCAAAACCAAGCGTGGTGATCATCACAGCCTCCTGCAGCGGGGCTGATGCCCTGTTGTGACGGCCGGGGCAATGCAGACCTCTTTTCGTTAAGAGAAAATCTATTATATTCATCCTATCTGCGGGGCGGAGCGAATCCTTCTGCCCCAGTCCTGACGACACCGGAGAGCTGGCGTGACGTATTTTCCGCATATTCTGTCTGACCAGGGGGATACTCCCGGTGGCGGGCCGGCGGATGAGACGTCGCTGCTGACCAAGCCTAAGCCCAAAACCCAGCGTCCGCCGATGTATAAGGTGATGCTGCTGAATGATGACTACACGCCGATGGAATTCGTCGTGCACATTCTTGAGCGCTTCTTCGGCATGAATCACGCCCAGGCTTTCGATATTATGCTCGCTGTGCATAAAAAGGGCCTTGCCGTGGTCGGGGTGTTCTCGGCCGAGGTGGCCGAGACCAAGGTCGCGCAGGTGATGGATTTCGCGCGGCGGCATCAGCACCCGCTGCAATGCACGATGGAAAAGGAATAGGGCCTCTGGTCCGGTTCCGTCAAAAAGGCTGATAATGCGTTCCGCAAGACTTGAACTCGCCCTCGATTCGGGGATCTGGCCGCTTTCTGCAGAGGGAAAGATTGCCGTCTTCCGCCCTGTCGCCGGGGATGATCTTTCTGCACTGCCGCGTGAGCGGGTGGTGGTGCTGACCGGCTTTCGCCCGGATATCGAGCATTTCGCCGCACGCGGCTATGCGGTGACGCCCGAGCCAGGCTATGCCGGGGCGCTGATCTGCCTGCCGCGTGGCCGTGATCATGCCCGGGCGCTGATCGCTGAGGCGATTGCACTGGTGCCGCAAGGGGCGCTGCTGATCGACGGCGCCAAGACCGATGGCGTCGAATCGCTGATCAAAGAGCTGCGTCCGCTGGGGACACTCTCAGAGATTCTGTCGAAAGCGCATGGCAAGATCTTTGCTTTCGCGGCCCGTCCCGATGCCCTTCCGGCAGGCTGGAGCCTGAAACAGCGCCCGGTCGGCGATGGTTTTGTGACCTGCCCGGGCGTGTTCTCGGCCGATGGGCCGGATCCGGGCTCGGAGCTTCTGCTCAGCGTGCTGCCGGAAAAGCTCGGCCCGAAAGTGGCCGATCTCGGCGCAGGCTGGGGTTATCTTTCGCGCGCTGTCCTGCAGCGTGAGGGGGTGAAACGGCTCGATCTGGTCGAGGCCGAGGCGCTGGCGCTGGACTGTGCCCGTGCCAATCTCAGCGATGAGCGGCTGCGCTTTCATCATGCGGATGCGCTGAGCTTCAGGCCTGAGAGCCTTGTCGAGACTGTGGTGATGAACCCGCCTTTCCACACCGGGCGTTCGGCGGATCCGGCGCTTGGCATCGGTTTCATCCGGGCGGCGCGCAAAATCATGGCCCCGGACGGGGTGCTCTGGATGGTTGCCAACCGTCATCTGCCCTATGATGAGGCGCTGACGGAGGCTTTCCAGAGCTATGAAACCGTTACCCAGACCAGTGCGTTCCGTGTGATACGCGCTATCAAGCCACGCCGCGTGCCCGCTAAGGGCCGCTAGAGCACAGCCGGGATCAGGATGAGCTTTTCCGTTACAGGTAAAACCGCGATTGTCACCGGGGCCTCCAGTGGCCTCGGCCTGGCTGTGGCCCGGCATCTGCTCGACAAGGGCGCGAATGTCATGCTGGCTGACAGCGATGAGGCCCGTCTTGAGGCCGAAATGGGGGAAGGGGCCTGGTCCGAAGGGCCGGCGCGGCTCTTTGCCGGGGATCTGAATAAGAAGCTGAGCCTGGTGAATCTGGTCTCAGCCACTGTCGACGCCTTTGATCAGATTGATATTCTGGTCAATGCCAACCGACGCTGCCTGATCTCGGATGCGCTTGATCCCGAAAGCGATCAGGTCGAGGCGCTCTGGCAGCAGAATGTGCTCTCGACGCTGCGCCTCAGCCAGCTGGTGGCAAAACGGATGATCCAGCGCGCCGCCGGGGCCGAACCGCGCGACACGGCCGCGCATGGGGCCGGACCCGAGGCCTGTATCGGCTCGATCATCAATTTCTCATCGGTGGCGGCGGTGCGGGTGCAGCCCGAATTGCTGGCCTATTCCATGGCTTCGGCCGCGGTTGAGCAGATGACGCGCACGCTGGCGGTGACGCTCGCCTCGAAAGGGATCCGGGTGAATGCGGTCTCGATCGGCTCGGTGATGAGTGCGAGCCTGCAAAATGCGCTGAAAGATCAGCCCGACCTGCGGCGCCGGATTGAAAACGGCACGCCCCTCGGCCGGATTGCGGCGCCGGATGAGCTGGCCGAAACGATCCAGTATCTGGCCTCGGAGGCTTCGCGCTTTGTCACCGGCCAGGTCATCGTGGTGGATGGCGGGCGCGGCTTGCTGGATGCGGTCTCGGCCCCGGCTTTCTAAGGAGCGAGCGAAACGGCCTTCACCACCGCATAAAGCGGCGCGCCGGGAGAGAGCTGCAGCGCCCGGGCCGAGCGCGGGGTGATGCGCGCCAGCAGCACCTCGCCCCCAAGGCGCATTCGCACCAGCACCTCATCCCCTGCCCCGGTCAGATCGATCACCGTGACCGGCAGGATATTGAGGGCAGAAATCCCCTCGGGCCTGCTGCGCGCCAGCATCACATCGCGGGCCAGAATGCGCAGCTGCAGCACGCTGCCCGGGCCGGCCTCAACCCCTGGCAGCCAGAGCGGCCCTGCCGCCGAGCGCAGGCGGGTCAGCCCGTCCGCTTCCCTGGCCTCGACCGTTACCCCGATCAGCGCGGCGGTTTCAGAAAGGCCAAAGCCGGTGGCAGTGGCCGGGGCGGTCAGCACTTCGGCGGTCGGGCCGGAGGCAATCACCCGTCCGGCCCCGATCAGCACCACCGTGGTGGCAAGCTGGGCCAGTTCGGTGGCGGAATGGCTGACGTAAAGAATGGGCAGGCTGAATTCATCCCGCAGCCGTGCCAGATAGGGCAGGATCCCGGCCTTGCGCTCTTCATCCAGGGCGGCGAGCGGCTCATCCATCAACAGCATCTGCGGTGCGGAGAGGATGGCCCGGCCAAGCGCCACCCGGCTTTTTTCGCCCCCCGAAAGCGCCATGGGGCGACGCTCCAGCAGCGCGGCAATCCCCAGCAGTTCGACCACCCGGCCGAAATCGGCGGCAGGGGCAGGGCTGCGGCGCCGTGCGAACCAGCGGCCGTAAAGCAGATTTTGCTTCACGCTCAGATGCGGGAAAAGCCTTGGCTCCTGAAACACATAGCCGATGCGGCGGCGATGGGGCGGGGTAAACTGCCCGGCGCGGGTGTTTAACAGCATCTGGCCATTGAGGCTGATCTGCCCCTCGTCGGGCCGCATCAGCCCGGCCACTGCATTCACCACCGTGGTTTTTCCTGCCCCCGACCGCCCGAACAGGGCAGTCACCCCGGGTGGGGCGGTGAAAGCAAGATCGAGGCTGAAGGCGCCAAAGCGGTGACGCAGCTGGACATCGAGGGTCATTGGCCGGAAATCCTTGCCGCCACCCGGCGCGAGACCCATTCCGACAGCAACAGCGCCAGCATGGCGATGATGATCGCCACCCAGACCAGCCGGGCCGCGCCGGTCTCGCCGCTTGGCACCTGCAGGAAGGAATATATGGCCGAGGGCAGGGTGCGGGTCTGACCCGGGATGTTTGAGACGAAGGTGATCGTCGCGCCGAATTCTCCCATTGCCTTGGCAAAGGCGAGAATGGCCCCGGCGATCACACCGGGCAGGATCAGCGGCAGGGTTACGGTCAGCCAGACCCAGAAGCGCGAGGCCCCAAGCGTGGCACTGGCCTGTTCGAGCTTCGGGTCCACCGCCTCAATCGCGAGGCGCATGGCGCGCACCATCAGCGGGAAGGCCATGATCGCTGCCGCCAGCACTGCCCCGGTCCAGCGAAAGGCCAGCACGATGCCGAACCACTGGTCCAGCAGCTGACCGATCATGCCTTTGCGTCCGAAGCTCAGCAGCAGCAGATAGCCGGTGACCACCGGCGGCAGGATCAGTGGCAGATGCACCAGCCCGTTCAGCAGCTGGCGCCCCGGAAAGCGCCAGCGTGCCAGGGCATGGGCGGTGAGCAGGCCGAAGGGCAGGCTCACCAGCACCGCCCAGAGCGAGACTTTCAGCGACAGAAACACCGCTGCCCATTCATCGGCGGAAAGCCAGTCTGTCACCTGTCCCGGGCCTTTCTTGCCGCCTTTCCCGGCTCAGTTGAGCAGGGTAAAGCCCTCAGCTGCGAAGATCTTACCGGCAGCCTCGCCGGAAAGCGCCTCAAAAAATGCTTTATCGGCAGGATCGGCGGCGCCGGTCAGTAAAGCGGCGGGATAGGTGATCGGCCTATGGCTGTCGGCGGGGAAAGTGCCGACCACCGTGACATTATCCTCGGCCACGGCATCGGTGGCATAGACGATGCCATAAGGCGCCTCGCCAAGCGCCACCAGCGACAGGGCGGCGCGGACGTTATCGGCCTGGGCCACCGAAGGCTCGGTTGCCTGCCAGAGACCGAGATGCTCCAGCGCGGCTTTGCCATATTGGCCGGCCGGGACCGAATCGACCAGCGCCATGGCCAGTTTGCCGCCCGCCAGCAGCGCTGGCAGGTCAAAATCTGCGGTGATTTCGACCGGGGCGGCTGCTTTGCCATGTGCGATCAGCACGAGACTGTTGCCGAGCAGATCAAGGCGGGTTTCCGGCACCATAGCATCGGCCTTCTCAACCTCATCCATCCAGTTCACCGCGGCGGAGAGGAAGATATCCGCCGGAGCGCCCTCGATGATCTGTTTGGCCAGAGCATTGGAGCCGGCATAGGCGAGGGTGACCGTATGGCCGGTTTCAGCCTCAAATCCGGAGGCAACCTGATCGAGGGCGGTTTTCAGCGAAGCGGCGGCGAAAACCACGACCTCTTCGGCCTGGGCCGCCAGCGGCAGCGCCAGCGCAAACAGGCTGGCAAGAACGAACGGGCGGGCTGACACGGCCATGGGGGGATCCCTTCTGATATGTTCTGATGGATATAACGGTGAAAGCACAGCTCTCAGCAAGCGTTATTTTCCGTGTGACATATCGTCTGGCGGTTCTGAGGCTGCGGGTGCCACCGGGCGCAGCAGGGCCTCGAGCCGGTCAATTCCGGCAGTGGCCGCCGCCTGGGCCTCGGCCTCGATGCTGCGAAACAGGCTCAGCACTTCCTCGCCCAGAGGCGTAAGCCCCGTCCCACC
Organism: Pseudogemmobacter faecipullorum; assembly: GCF_020539525.1. Classification (GTDB taxonomy): domain Bacteria; phylum Pseudomonadota; class Alphaproteobacteria; order Rhodobacterales; family Rhodobacteraceae; genus Pseudogemmobacter; species Pseudogemmobacter faecipullorum. The sequence goes on from NZ_JACDXX010000004.1 coordinate 283,181, forward strand.
GCCGCCCGCTCCGCCCCGGGCCGAGCTGATCAGCGGGCCGGTAAAGGCGGCGTTCAGCTCTTCGACCAGCAGCCAGGCGCGCTTATAGCTCATACCCATCGCGCGCCCGGCGGCTGAGATAGAGCCGGTCGCGCGGATATGTTCCATCAGCTCTGCCTTGCCGGGGCCAAGCATGGCATCATCGAAATAAAGGCGCAGAAAAAAGCGTTTCATCTCTGCAGTCTCCTGCGCCATGGGGCTGCGGGCAAGGGGGGGCCTGTTGCCTCAGCTGAGGTAGTGGCCTTTTGGTGCCAGCGGTTCGGGGGCGGGGATGTTCATATGCGGCGCCAGGCTGATCTCGGCGGCGCGGCAGATCGAATCGAGCGGCAGCGCGTTTTTGCTGCGGCCGAAAGGATGCGACAGCTCTTCCGTGACCTCGGCGAGGCCGAGGAACATATAGGCCACCACCGCGCTGAAAATCGGGGTCAGCCAGCCGGTATCCTGGACCAGGGCCAAAGGCAGCAGCAGGCAGTAAAGCCAGCTGGTGCGGTAGACCAGCAGCGAATAGACGAAAGGCAGCGGGCTGTTGGCGATCCGCTCACAATTCGCCTGATGCAGGTTCATACTGGCCAGCCGCTCGGCCAGCCGCATCGCGCCAAAACCATCGACGCTCGCTTCGTGCCGCGCCCGGCCCAGAGCATCTGAAACCGCATTCAGCGCCGCGCAGGCCGGGGCAGCTGAGCTGCCAAAGGCCGCGCCATAGCCGGTGTCCGGGAAGGGGAGCCTGCGCAGGGCCATGCGGTGGGCATGCAGGAAGTCGAGGCTGAGCGAGAGCATTTCCCTACGCCGTGCCTCGTCATCGACGAAAACTTCCACCTCACGGGCGAAAGAGCGCAGATCGGCCAGCAGACCGCCCCAGTTCTTGCGCGCCTCCCACCAGCGGTCATAGGCCGCGTTGTTGCGGAAACCGAGAAAGAGCGACAGGCCGATCCCGAACACCGTATAGGCGCCGCTGTTGAGATGCGGCACCAGCGGCGTCAGCCGGTCGAGGGCGACAACACTGCAGGCGATCAGGGTGAAAATCAGGATCGAGGGGGTGACCTGCGGTAACACCGAGCCCCGCACGGCGGTCAGAATTTGCCAGGTGTCGGGGCGGTCTCGGATAATCATCTTTTGCGGGCCTTGCTCAGCGGGCTTTGGTGCCAGGGGCTGCCTGATTGCGCCCGAAGCACGATGTCTGTCCTTGCCGGGTAGACCTGGACCTGCGTAACTTCAATACAGCAGTTTGGCTGAGACCTGCCTGAGCATCTGCAGACAATCAGCGGATTTGGGCCATAGTCTGACAAACAGCGATATCGGCCGTTTGGGCTGTGCGTTTTGGTCGCATAATCTGAAATTGCCGCAGGGTCATGCGAGGATTGTCCGGGGAGGGTCATTCCATGCGAGTTACGGGGAACAGCAGTGGGGGGCGCGATCATGAGGCCTCGGTCATTCGGGCGCTGGAACGCGGGCAGGCGGCGCGCTCTTCGGTCGTCGCCTCCTGGGCGCGCTCGGCCCGGCATGGCCTGGCCCCCTCGCGCGCGCCGCTTGAGCGCCGGCTCTCGGGCAGCGAGGTCTCGCAGCTGCGCGAACGCCTTGAGCCGGTCAGCCGCGCCGCCCGCCCGACGCTGGAGCGACTGTTCCATGCCGTGGGCGGTTTCGGCGCGAGTGTGATCCTCGCCAGTGAAGAGGGCATTCCGTTCGAACGTCTGGTCAACAGCGCCGAGGATCGCGATTTCGCCGCCGCCGGGCTGAGTGATGGCAGCGACTGGAGCGAGGCGGCGGTCGGCACCAATGGCATCGGTACTGCCCTGGCCGAGGGGCGGGCGGTGCTTATTCACCGCGAGCAGCATTTCCTGACCGCCAATACCGCCCTGACCTGTGCCTCGGCCCCGGTCTATGATGCGGGGGGCGAGATGATTGCGGTGCTCGATGTCTCAACCGTGCGCCGCGATATCGGCGAGGGTTTTGCCGCGCTTCTGAGCCATTCGGTACAGGAGGCGGCGCGGCGGATTGAGGCGGATCTGTTCTTCGCCTGCCACCCCCAGGCCCGGATGGTGCTGGTGCCGGGCCTCGATCGGGGGCTGGGGGCGATTCTCGCGGTCGATGCGGATGAGCTGGTGATCGGTGCCACGCGGGGCGCGCGTCTGCATCTGGGGCTGAGCGGGGATCTTGGCTCCAATCCGGTGCCGGCCGCCGATCTGCTGGGCGTTTCAAGCCACTCGCGGGTTGAGGATGGCGAGCGGGCGGTGATGGCCCGGGCGCTGGCACGCTCGGGCGGCAATGTCTCGGCTGCGGCGCGGGCACTGGGGATCAGCCGCGCCACTTTGCACCGCAAGCTCGGCCGCCAGAGCTGACCCCGGGGGCCTGATCCGGGGCCTGATCCGGGGGGCGGGCGGCTCCGGCCCGCTATCTTTTGCCCGGCCTGTCGCAGTTCTGCGACAGATCCCGCTGCCGGGCCGCCTCCAGGGGAATGACCGGCAGCCTTTTCACCGACAGGCTGTTGCCATTGCCGCCGGGGAGGGTGGCCAGTGGAGGACAGCATGACCAAGCATGAAGAATTTGGCCTGAAGGCCGCGCCGTTCAAAACGCGCTATGACAATTTCATCGGTGGCCAGTGGGTCGCGCCGAAATCGGGGCGGTATATGGAGAATGTCTCGCCGGTTACCGGAACGGTGATCTGCGAGGTGCCGCGTTCGGATGCCGCCGATATCGAGCTGGCGCTGGACGCCGCTCACGCTGCACGGCGCAAATGGGGCGCGACCTCGGCGGCCGAGCGCGCGAACATCCTGAACCGGATTGCCGATCGCATTGAGCAAAATCTCGAAGCCATCGCGATTGCCGAGACCTGGGATAATGGCAAGCCGCTGCGCGAAACCATGGCCGCAGATATCCCGCTCTGCATCGACCATTTCCGCTATTTCGCCGGGGCGATCCGGGCTCAGGAAGGCTCGATCGGCCAGATCGATGATGATACCGTCGCCTATCACTTCCATGAGCCCCTGGGCGTGGTCGGCCAGATCATTCCCTGGAACTTCCCGATCCTGATGGCGGCCTGGAAACTGGCTCCGGCGCTGGCCGCGGGCAATTGCGTGGTGCTGAAACCGGCTGAGCAGACCCCGGCCTCGATCCTGTTCCTGCTCTCCTTCATCGAGGACCTGCTGCCGCCGGGCGTGCTGAACATCGTTAATGGCCTTGGTGCCGAAGCCGGTGCCGCGCTTGCCTCCAGCCCGCGCATCGCCAAGATCGCCTTTACCGGCTCGACCCCGGTCGGCAAATCGATCATGCGCGCTGCGGCAGATAATCTGACCAATATCACCCTCGAACTGGGCGGCAAAAGCCCGAACATCTTCTTTGCCGATGTGATGGATGAGGATGATGATTATTTCGACAAGGCGCTGGAAGGTTTTACGCTTTTTGCGCTGAACCAGGGTGAGGTCTGCACCTGCCCCTCGCGGGCGCTGATCCAGGAATCGATCTATGACCGCTTCATGGAACGCGCCCTGAAGCGGGTTGAGGCGATTGTCGCCGGCGATCCGCGTCAGGCCAATACCATGATCGGCGCCCAGGCCTCGAAAGCGCAGTTCGACAAGATCTCGTCTTATCTCGAGCTTGGCCCGAAAGAAGGCGCCAAAGTGCTGACCGGCGGTAAGGCCAATCACTTTGACGGTGATATTTCGAAAGGCTTCTACATCCAGCCGACCGTCTTTGAAGGCACCAATAAGATGCGGATCTTCCAGGAAGAGATCTTCGGGCCGGTGCTTTCGGTGACCACGTTCAAAACCCCGGATGAAGCCATCGAGATCGCCAATGACACGGTCTTCGGCCTCGGGGCAGGTGTCTGGTCGCGCAATGGCAATACCGCTTACCGCGCCGGGCGTGCGATTGAGGCGGGCCGGGTCTGGACCAACTGCTACCATCTCTATCCGGCCGGCGCGGCCTTTGGCGGCTATAAGCAGTCGGGCATCGGCCGGGAAAACCACAAGATGATGCTGGCGCATTATCAGGAAACCAAGAACCTGCTGGTCTCCTATAATCCGAAGAAACTCGGCTTCTTCTGATCTGAGCTTCCCCCGGGGGGCGGCGTCCGCTCCCGGCTCCCTTCCTGCTCCCCGGGGCCCCTGCGCAGCATTTGCCATGCACAGGGGCCGAGAGCCCGCGCCCGCGTGTCAGAGCGGGGGCGGGCTTTTCTGTGGCCAGAGCGTTGCCTGATGCCAGGCTTCGCCCATGGCCAGCAGATCGGCATCATTGCCGTGCCGCGTGGCAATCTGCATTCCCATCGGCAGACCATTGGCGCCAAAGCCCAGCGGCAGGTTCAGCGCGGGCAGACCGATCAGCGAGAAGGGCACCACCACCTCCATCCAGCGGTGATAGCTATCCATCTGCCGTCCGGCGATCTCAGTCGGGTGGCGCATTTCCACCGGGAAAGGCCAGACCTGGGCCGAGGGCAGGATGATGCCGTCAAATTCGGCCAGCATCTCATGCGCCCGCGCATACCAGAGCGAGCGCAGTCTGGAGGCGGCAAAAATCTCCTCGCCGGTGATCTTCGCGCCGCTCTCAATCTCCCAGCGGGTTTCGGGTTTCAGCTGCTGCCAGCGCGCCGGATTGCGCATTTCCGCGCCCTTGCCGCCATAGTTCAGCCAGCTGCGCAAAGTGATCCAGGCCTGCCAGATCCGGTCGGGGGCGACCGGCAGGGTGACGGGAACGATTTCCGCGCCAAGGGCCCCGAGCTGTTTCAGACCGGCTTCGCAAAGGTCGAGAATGCCCGGCTCCATCGCCAGATGCCCGGCCAGATCGCCCGCCCAGGCAAAGCGGCGGCCCTTCAGATCGGGGCGGGCTGCGGCGACCGCGCCCTGGTAATCCGCAGGCGTCAGGCCAAAGGGCGTGCCGGGATTGGGCCCGGCCATCACCTGCAAGAGCAGCGCCAGATCTGCGGGGCTGCGCGCCATTGGCCCCTCGGTCGCCATGGTATTGACGAAGACCTCCTCGCCGACATCGGTTGGCACCAGCCCCCAGGAGGGGCGCAGGCCGTAAACATTGCAAAAAGCAGCCGGGTTGCGCAGGCTGCCCATCATATCCGAGCCATCGGCCAGTGGCACCATTCGCGCCGCCAGCGCCGCCGCCGCTCCGCCCGAGGATCCGCCTGCGCTGCGCCCGGGATCATAGGGGTTTCGTGTCGCACCGAAGACCGGGTTGAAAGTATGGCTGCCATGACCCCATTCGGGGCTGTTGGTCTTGCCGATGATCAGCGCTCCGGCGGCGCGCATCCGCGCCACGACGAAATCATCCGCCGCCGGGATGTGATCCTTATACAGCGGCGAGCCGAAGGTGGTGCGCAGGCCTCTGGTCTGCAGCAGATCCTTCACCGCCAGCGGCAGGCCATGCAGCGGGCCTGAGGCCGGCTGATCATCAAGCGCGCGGGCCTCCTCCATGATCTGATCGGGTTCGCGCAGCGAGACAATGGCATTCACCTCCCCGTTCACCCGTCCGATACGGTCGAGGAAGGCAGCGGTCACTTCCGAGGGCTTAAGCTCTTTCGCGGCAATCCTGCGGCTCAGGCTCAGCGCGCTTTCAGCGGTCAGGTCCATAATCACTCCCGGTCTTTCTCATTTTGCCGCAATCCCTATCAGCAACCCGGTCATTGGCGGAAGAAAAAGCCGCAGTTCTGCAGGGCGGCCTTGCAGTGATCCACTCTGGAATGCGCAGGTCTTCGGGCGTATATGCGCTTTATGGAAAAAGATCTGGCTGCCGAGGGTCTGCGCTTTCTGAAAATGCATGGCGCGGGCAATGATTTCGTGGTGATCGACTCGCGGCAGCGCGGATCGGCGGTAGTAACACCTGCGCTGGCAAAGGCGCTCGGCGATCGCAATCGTGGTGTCGGCTTCGATCAGCTGGCCGAGATCCGTCCGGCTGAGGCGGCCGACTTTACTCTCGATTTCTGGAATTCTGACGGCTCCCGCGCCGGGGCCTGTGGCAATGCCACCCGCTGTGTCTCGGATTATGTGATGCGTGATCTGGGCAAAACCTCGGTCACGCTGCTGACCGCGCGTGGCCGGCTTGCGGCCGAGCGGCTGGAGGATGACCGGGTCAATGTGAATATGGGGCCGCCGCAGCTGGACTGGCAATCGGTACCGCTGGCGCGCGAAATGGATGTGCAGCATCTGCCTTTGCCGGGCGATCCGGTCGCGGTGGGCATGGGCAATCCGCATTGCGTGTTCTTTGTCGCCGATGCCGGGGCTGAGGATATTGCGGGCCGAGGTCCGGGCATCGAACATGATCCTTTGTTCCCCCAGCGCACCAATGTGGAATTTGCCAGCGTGATCGGCCCGGACCATCTGCGGATGCGGGTCTGGGAACGCGGCACCGGCATCACCCTGGCCTGCGGCTCGGGCGCCTGTGCCACGGCGGTGGCAGCGCATCTGCGCGGGCTGACCGGGCGGCAGGTCCGGCTCGAGCTTGATGGTGGCCAGCTCGATATCGACTGGCGCGAGGATGGGGTCTGGATGGCGGGTCCGGTGGCCTATGTGTTTGAGGGCCTGCTGTCACCTGCTTTCACCGGGGCTTTGTCATGAGCGCGCCGCCGGTCTTTGCTACGCTGGGCTGCAGGCTCAATGCCTATGAAACCGAGGCGATGAAAGAACTTGCCGCGGCCGCCGGGGTTGAGGGCGCGGTGGTGGTCAATACCTGTGCAGTGACCGCCGAGGCGGTGCGCAAGGCCAAGCAGGAGATCCGCCGGCTGGCGCGGGAAAATCCCGGCGCCCCGGTGATCGTGACCGGCTGCGCGGCCCAGACCGAGCCTGAGACCTTTGCTGCCATGGCCGAGGTCACGAAGGTCATCGGCAATCATGAAAAAATGCAGGCCGAGACCTGGAACAGCCTGCGCGCGCCCGATCTGATCGGCGTGACCGAGAAGACCCAGGTCAATGACATCATGTCGGTGAAAGAGACCGCCGGTCATCTGATCGACGGTTTCGGCCGCCACCGCGCCTATGTTCAGGTGCAGAATGGCTGCGATCACCGCTGCACCTTCTGCATTATCCCCTATGGCCGGGGCAATTCGCGCTCGGTCCCGGCGGGGGTGGTGATCGAGCAGATCAGGCGTCTGGTCGATAAGGGGTTTCTGGAGGTGGTGCTGACCGGGGTTGATCTGACCTCCTGGGGGGCTGATCTGCCGGGCGAGCCACGTCTGGGTGATCTGGTGATGCGCATCCTGCGCCTGGTGCCGGATTTGCCACGCCTGCGGATCTCGTCAATCGATTCGATTGAGGCCGATGACAATCTGATGCTGGCTATTGCCTCCGAGCCGCGTCTGATGCCGCATCTGCATCTGTCGCTGCAGGCGGGGGATAATATGATCCTCAAGCGGATGAAGCGCCGCCATCTGCGCGACGACGCGATCCGCTTTTGCGAAGAGGCGCGCAAACTGCGCCCGGATATCGTTTTTGGGGCAGATATCATTGCCGGTTTCCCGACCGAGACCGATGAGATGTTCGAAAACAGCCTGAAGCTGGTCGAGGATTGCGGTCTGACCTTCCTGCATGTCTTCCCCTTCAGCCCGCGCAAGGGCACGCCTGCTGCGCGGATGCCGCAGCTGAAAGGCCCGCTGATCCGCGAACGCGCGGCGCAGCTGCGCAGCATCGGTGATCAGGCACTGGCCCGGCATCTGGGCTCGCAGCTCGGGGCGGAACATCAGGTGCTGACCGAAGGGCCACGTCATGGCCGGACCGGGCAGTTTACCGAAGTGGTCTTCGACAGCGATCAGCCCGAGGGGCAGATTATCCGCTCCCGGATCACCGGTCAGCGCGATGGCAAGCTGACGGCTCTGCCGTTCTGACTGGGGCGCGCGGGCGGCACCCGGTGTGACTGCCGCCGGCGGAAAAGATGAAGGCGAGAGCCGCTTTTCATCTGTCTGAAACTATCCCGGGGGTCCGGGGGGGGGCAGCGCCCCCTCGCTGTGTTTCCAGACCCCGGTCAGGCTTTGCGGATCGTGTCTCCGGGCTGCAGTTTGGGTTCAAACTCAACCACTTCGCCCCCGACCACCCCGGTTGCGCGCTTGCCGGCGATAATCTCGGCGGCGGCGCGCCCCGTTTCCAGGCGGCAGGCATCCATCGTTGCCAGGCGACGCGGCAGGCCATCGAGCAGCTCAACCCCGTTGAAACCTGCAAGCCCGATCTTGCCCGGGACATCCAGCCCCTGCTCAAGGCAGTAGAGCAATCCGCCTGCACCGATCATGTCGTTGGAATAATAGAGAAAATCAATATCCGGCGTGCGCTTCAGAATGGTCTCAGTCATCTCGCGGCCCTTGGCGAGGGCCGAGCCACCGGAATAGAATTCGCGGTCGACCACCGAAAGGCCAAAGCCCGCCAGGGCCTCCTCAAACCCTTCGAGCCGCTTACGGGCCCGGTGGTCATTGGTCGGCATATGCGTGCCGAGGAAGGCGATGCGGCGATAGCCTGCGGCGACGATTGCCTCGGCCATTTTGCGCCCGGCCCGGCGGTGCGAAATGCCCACGGCGCTGTCGACCGGCTCGCCGTCGATATCCATAATCTCGACAACCGGCACCCCGGCCTGGGCCAGCATGGCGCGCGAGGCTTCGGAATGTTCCAGTCCGGCGATGATCAGACCCGAGGGGCGCCAGGACAGCATCTCATAGATGACCTGTTCCTCACGGTCGCCCTGGTAGTTTGAGACCCCGACCACCGGTTGCAACCCGGTGTCTTCCAGGGTCTCGGAAATGCCGGACAGCACCTCAGGAAACACCATATTCGACAGCGAGGGGATAATCACACCGACAAGGTTAACCCTTTGACTTGCAAGGGCTCCGGCGATCTTATTCGGAACGTAGCCAAGGCGTCTCGCGGCCTCCAGCACGCGGGTGCGGGTGGCTTCAGAAACATCGCCGCGGTTGCGCAGAACCCGGCTGACCGTCATCTCGCTGACGCCTGACACTTCCGAGACATCTCGCAGGGTCAGGGCTCTGTGGGGTTCTGTGCTGGGCGGTCTGGTCACGGGGATACCTGTTGCAGGGCAGCTTTCCCGATTGTTAGCGCCTAAGGCCTCGCTTGAACAGGCTAAATGCCCGGCTTGTGTTATCGCTAACATCGGTTAATCTGCGGCAGTCCTGCGTCCGGCAAGCTCTCAGAGGGGCGCGGTGATCGCGGGGGGAGAGCTTTGGGCCAGATTGCTCTCTCCCCGACCTTTCTCAGGCAGGTTCAGTGGACAGGCCCGCAGCTTTGCGGGGGACGGTCAGGCGCCCCCCCCCCCCCCCCGGCAGCACCCCGGTCCGGAAGGGGCGCTGATCTCAGCCGGCCAGATGGCGCAGCCCCTGGGTGACATCGGTGCGCACGGCCAGGCGTAACCCCGGCTCATCCCCGGCTTTCAGCGCGGCGAGGATCATCCGGTGATAGGGCGGGGCCTCGCGGCGGCGCAGGCGGGCATAGAGCGCGCGCATGGTGGGACCAAGCTGCAGCCAGACCGTCTCGCACATGGCCAGCATCGCCGGGGCCTGGGCGCGCAGATAGAGAGTGCGGTGAAATTCGAGATTGGTCCGCACATAGGCCACGGCATCCTGACGCGCCACCGCATCGGCATTGGCGGCATTGATTGCCGCCAGCCGTTCGATCAGCGCGAAATGCGCCCGTGGCAGGGCGCGCGAGGCCAGTTCCGGCTCAAGCATGGCGCGAATCGCGGCCAGCTCCTCGATTCGTTCGGGGGTAAGTTCCGGCGTGGCGACCCGGCCCGAGGAGGAAAGGCTCAGCGCCCCTTCTGCGACAAGGCGGCGCACGGCCTCCCGCGCCGGGGTCATTGAGACGCCGAATTTCTTGCCAAGGCCGCGCAGGGTCAGCGGCTGGCCGGGGGCAAGCTCGCCATGCATCACCTGTTGGCGCAGGGTGCGGTAGAGGCGCTCATGCGCCGCGGCATTGGCATCGGGCAGGCGCAGGCTGCCGGCCGGCGGGGAGGAGGGAGCGGGGGGGAGCGGAAGCGTCATGGCGGTACCGGATCAATGGGCCTGGCGAGGGGTCAGTCGCCAAAGCGGTAACGGTGCAATTGCTGGCCCTGGCGTTTCAGCCAGTCGCGTTCGGCCTGCCAGCCGGGGCGGATCTGGCTGACGACGGCCCAGAAGGCGGGCGAATGGTTCATCTGTGCCAGATGCGCCACCTCATGGGCAGCGACATATTCCAGCACCCCGATCGGGGCCATGGCGAGGCGCCAGGAATACATCAGCACGCCGTCATGGCTGCAAGATCCCCAGCGCGACCGCGTGTCGCGCAGCACCAGTTTGATATAATTGCGGCCAATCATATCGGCATAGCGGGTTGAGGCATCGGCGAGGCGGTCACGCGCCAGGATCTTCAGCCAGGCCCCGATCCGGGTGGCAAGCCGCCCGGGGTCACCCCCGACCAGCAGATCTGTGCCCTCAACCCGGATGCCACGCAGCTGAGCGGGCGTGATCCGCAGCATCTGGCCCAGCACCGGCACCTCGGCCCCGGCCTGCAGCATCAACGGAAGCGAATCGGGCATCCGGGCAAGAACATCGCGCAGCCATCCCTCCTGGTCCTGCAGGAAAGACAGAGCTTCCCGCTCTTTTGCCCGGGGCGGCAGGGTCAGCGTGACCTGGCCGTCCAGCCGGGACACCCGCAGGGAAAACCGTCTGGCACGGGCAGAACGGCGCAGCTGAACCTCGACAGGGGGCGGTCCGGGCAGAAGCGGCATCTTTTCCTCATTGCCAGGGCATTCATGCCGCCGCGCGCTCTTGAATTCAGCGCAGACGGGCGGCATTTCGGAGCTTATCTAAAAGGCTTTGACAGCCGCTCCTGCCTATGGCAAGGGGCGACGTTCCGACAAGCCCGTCATCATATCGAAAGTGAAGGGATTACCCATGCCCAAGGAAGATTGGGGCACGAAGCGCCTCTGCCCGACGACCGGCAAACGGTTCTACGACATGAACCGCAGCCCCGTTGTCAGCCCCTATACCGGTGAGGTCGTGGATATCGAATCGGCGCGCCGCAAGCTGGCCGCCGCCGTAATCTCGCGCGTGTCGCCCAATAAAGAAGATTCGCTGGTCGAAGACCTCGAAGCCGATGATGATCTGCTCGAAACCGCCGAAACCGGCGATGACGAGATGGATGATGATCTGCTGGAAGATGACAGCGACGATAACGTCTCGCTGGACGAGCTGGCAGATGTTGCCGGCACCGAGGACGACAGCTGATTTTCAGCCGGTTGTCCCCGGGCAACCGATAAACATTTGGGGGGATGCATTTTTCCTCTTGCGCCCCCCCGATACCCCGACTAAATACCGGCTCACCGCAGACGAAGAGATGAGGATGCGGGAACCAGACGGTGGGGCCATAGCTCAGCTGGGAGAGCGCTTGAATGGCATTCAAGAGGTCAGGAGTTCGATCCTCCTTGGCTCCACCAATTAAAAAAGACTTAGGTCGCAAAAAGCCATGCCTCACGGCGGGGCTTTTGCTTTTGGGGGCGGCTGGGGGAACAGCGCGATCCGAAACGCTCCTTGACAGTTCGTCGCGCCAAATAGGACGCTTCCGTTTTTTTGATGGGAGATTTCTATGGGACTGAATAGCCCCGAGTTTCTTAGACACCTTCGCGTCTCATCATCTGCTTCCGCTCGAACTCGGCAGGCGACAGCATTCCGTTCCTCACATGCTTGCGCTTCGGATTGTAGAACATCTCGATGTAATCG
>NZ_JACDXX010000005.1 GCF_020539525.1 Pseudogemmobacter faecipullorum
GGTCGCAACGTCCGGGAATGGTTTGCCGCCCGCAACCAGTTCGCCATAATGTTCGGCGAGCGCTTCGCCGCTTGAGTATCTGAAACCGCATGGACCGGCCCAGATACACAGACTTCAGGACAGTCCCGATATATGCAGAGGAATATGCCCCAACCGTCGCTGACCCGGCCCGTATCGGATATGCCCTGGATGCTTTGCTTCCATTCTGGTCGGCACTCAAGGTTTCTCATGTGAAGGGGGAAACCTGTCGACGATATGCCAGTTCACGGAAAAAAGTGGTGCGACGCGATCCAGAAACCCGCGAGCCTGTCGAATATGCACCTGTCTCCCCTGCCACGATCAGACGTGAACTGGGAGCCATGCAAGCCGCGATCAATTATGCTCATAGAGAGGGCTACCTGACCAGCGCGCCTGTCGTTACTCTTCCGGAAAAGTCAGAACCGAAAGATCGCTGGCTGACAAGATCTGAGGCGGCGCGCCTTCTCTGGGCGGCCTATCGAGGCCACAAGGCGGGGCACCTCGCCCGGTTCATCCTGATCGGCCTGTACACAGGTACTCGCAAGGACGCGATCACGCGGATGGGCTTCACAGCCAACACGCATGGAGGTTGGTTCGATCTTGATCGCGGTATCATGTACAGAAAGTCAGAGGATGAGCGCACCACGAAGAAACGGAGGACACCCGCCCCGATTCCACGTCAACTCTTGGCACACCTTCGCCGCTGGCGCGCTAAGGGCGCTGTCTGGGCTGTAGAGTATGGCGGGAGACCTGCTGGTGATGTGAAGCGCGCCTTTATCAAGGCTGTCGCCGAGGCAGGCCTTGCATCAGTCACGCCTCATACTTTGAAGCACACCGCAATCACATGGGCTATGCAGAATGGAGTGACGACATGGGAAGCTGCAGGCTACTTTGCGACCAGCCAGGAGACCATTGAAAAGGTATACGGTCACCACTCTCCGGGCTTCATGGAATCAGCCCGCAGAGCTATGGAAAACCCTCGAAAATAGGGCTTAACTGTTACATGTAACAGTTTCTCAATAACCGTGTGGTCGCTAAGTCATTGATTTAATGGCGCACCCGACAGGATTCGAACCTGTGACCCCTGCCTTCGGAGGGCAGTACTCTATCCAGCTGAGCTACGGGTGCGCTGTGCCCTCTCCTTACCTGCTCGAAAGCCGGGCTGCAAGAGCTGAACCGCGCCTCATGCGAAGAGTTCGTGACAGAATTCAAGAGCTTCCACGAGAGCATCGACTTCTGCCATGGTGTTATACATGGCGAAAGAGGCGCGGCAGCTGGCGGTGACGCCAAAATGCTGCATCAGCGGCATGGCGCAATGCGTGCCGGCGCGCACCGCGACGCCTTTCTTATCGAGCACGGTCGAAATGTCATGCGCATGGGCCGCGCCCTGCAGGGTAAAGCTGAAGATCGCCCCCTTGCCCGGGGCATCGCCCTGAATGTTCAGCCAGTTCAGCCCCTGCAGCCTCTGGCGGGCATAATCGCGCAGCCCTGCCTCATGCGCCGCGATGTTTTCCATACCGATGCCGGCCAGATAATCCAGCGCCACGCCGAGGCCGATCTGGTTCACAATCCCCGGTGTCCCGGCCTCGAAACGCATCGGTGGCGCCGCCCAGCTGATATGGTCACGATGCACTTCACGGATCATATCACCGCCGCCAAGGAAGGGCCGCATCTGTTCCATACGTTCGCGGCGGATGAAGATCGCGCCGGAACCACTTGGTCCGTAGAGCTTATGTCCGGTAATCGCATAGAAATCACAGCCGAGCGCATCCACATTGACCGGCAGATGCACCGCGCCCTGGCTGCCATCGACCAGCACCGCCACGCCCTGCTGCCGTGCCGCCCGGCAGATCGCGGCGACATCGACCACAGTGCCGGTGACATTCGACATATGGGTAATGGCGATCAGCTTCGTGCGCGGCCCGATCGCATCGATCACCGCCTGGGGATCAAGCGCGCCCTCGGCATCGCATTCGACCCATTTCAGCACCACGCCCTGACGCTCGCGCAGGAAATGCCAGGGCACGATATTGGCGTGATGCTCCATGACCGAGAGCAGGATCTCATCGCCAGGCTGCAGGTTTTCGGCGCCCCAGGCGTAAGAGATCAGATTGATCCCCTCGGTCGCCCCCGAGGTGAAGACGATCTCCTCCTCATCGGCAGCGCCAAGGAAACGCGCGATCTTGCCGCGCACGCTTTCATATTTCTCGGTCGCCTGATTTGACAGGTAATGCAGGCCACGGTGAACATTGGCATATTCCATCGAATAGGCCGCGGTGATCGCATCAATCACCGGTTTTGGCTTTTGTGCCGAGGCGCCGTTATCGAGATAGACCAGCGGCCGGTTGTTCACCTGGCGGCTGAGGATCGGGAAATCCGCGCGAATTTTTTCGACATCATAACCCATGGCTCAAAGCCTCCGGTGACAGGAAGAGAGAGAGGAGAAACGACAGGATTAGCACCGCGACCACCAGGGTCAGCACGATCCCGAGGAAAGTTTTTCCAACCGAATCAAAGCGGTGCAGCTCGGCGATGAAATGCGAGACCAGCCAGAAGAAATAGGCGAAAGCCAGATAGCCGAACAGGTTCGCCAGCGGCGGCAGCGCGAGGGTCAGCAGGATCTGCCCCAGCTGCAGCACCAGCATGATCGCCTGCAGCCAGGCCATCACCAGCACCGAGCCGGTGAAATCGCCCTGCCCCTGGCGCCAGCGCCCGACCTGCCAGATCAGCAGCGCCGCGACCAGCAAGGCCAGGGCCTGGATCGCCGCAGTATAGAACGGGCTGCCAAAAATCTGCCGGGCAAAATCACGCCCCTCGGCGCTCAGCGCCAGCAGGCTGAAATGGATCAGCAGCGCCGAAGCAACGGCAACAAAGGCCAGGGCGGCCATAGCCGTGCCCGGCGAAGGCGTCAGGTTCAGCAAAAGCCGCATGCCGGCACGCGGCTGGGTCAGGCTGAGGCGGAACAGAGCTTTCAGCATATCCATCTTCAGCGCATCGCCTCACGCAGCAGCTGCGACCAGAGCCAGAGGAAGGCGAGCGCGATCACCACCCCGACCGCGGTCACCGAAAGACCAGGGCCGCTGAACCCGGCCAGCAGGCCCTGAAACAGCATCAGCGGCGCGGTGCAGAGCAGGGCCTGAAACAGAGCGATCCGGGCCGCCAGCGGGTCAATTTTTGCGCGAAACAGCCTGAGGATCAGCCGCGAAAGCGCTGCAACCGCATAGAAAATCAGCGGTACCATAAAAAGGAAAGCAAAGAGGTTAATGCCGAGCAATGCCTGAATACCGGGCACCTCCTCAAGCGGCAGGCCTGTCTCCTGCGCATAGGCCAGGCCCAGATGCGCCTCACGCGAAAGCCTTGGCCATTGCGCGACATAAAACAGAAAACAGGCGGCAAACAGCAGGATCAGGGCGTGTTCTTCCCCCACGCCCCGATCGAGTTTACGCCGCATCACCTGAGCCGGGCGTCGCCAGGTCTCGAAAATCTCGGTAGTGGCAGACATTTCCCGGTCCTTCAGGTCTTTGATGCGTCAGTCTTACCGGCCGTGCAGCCAGATCTCCAGACGTGCACGCACATCTTCTGCAATCGCCTCATCCTCAATCTCATCAATGGCTTCGGCGAGGAAAGCCAGAACCAGCAGAGATTGCGCCTGAGCCCGCGGCACGCCACGCGACTGCAGATAGAACAGAGCCGTCTCGTCAATCGCGCCCGAGGTCGAGCCATGCGAACATTTCACATCATCAGCATAGATCTCAAGCTCGGGCTTGGCGAGGAAGTTGCTGTCCTCATCAAGCAGCAGCGACTGGCTGATCTGATAGCCATCGGTTTTCTGCGCGGTCTGTTTCACCAGGATTTTACCCTGGAACACCCCGGTTGCACCGTTGCGCAGCACCTTTTTATAGACCTGACGGCTTTCGCAGCGCTGGCCCTGATGGGTGATGAAGACCGTGTCATCTTGCAGGAAATCGCGGCCATCGCCCATTGCGGCACCGGCGACATGGGCGATGGCATCATCGCCGATCAGCTCGATCACCGCCTCGTTGCGGGTCAGCCTGCCATTGGCGGTGACGGTAAAGCTTTTGAACTGCGCTTCCGAGCCGAGACGGGTGAAGAGATGGGTCACGCCGCGACGCTCTGTTTCCTCACGGCCCTGGCTGCGGACATGGTTGAAGCGGGCGCCATCGGCCAGCTCAACTTCCATGACGGTGTTGAAACGTGCACCAGCGGTGCCGCTTTCCAGAACCGTCAGCGCGGCGCCTTGTTCCAGCTTCACAATGTGATGCAGGATCACGTCGGAAGCCTCTGATTTATTTTCATAAACCAGAGCGATCGGCCTGGTGGCCGCGCCCGAGACCCGGATCACCAGACCGTCGGTCGCATAGGCGCTGTTCAGCGCTGCCAGCGGACGCGCCACCGGCGTCTGACCACGCGCTTCCAGCACGCCATAGAGCCCGGAGGCCCAGTGGCTATCCGAGGCACCCACCTCTGCAAGACGTTCGACCGAGACCCCGGCCGAAGCCAGATCACCGGAGGCGGCAGCGTTGAACAGGCCATCGGTGAAAACGATCTGCAGCTGGTCAATCGCCGCGAAAGCGGCTTCAGCCGCCACCGGGGCAGCCTTCACCGGTTCGACCGAAGTCAGGCTGGTCGGATCGGTATAACGCCAGTATTCCTCGCGCTTCACCGGCAGGCCCAATGCGCTCAGACGCACCCTGGCCTCTGCACGGGCCTTGCCGGCCCAGCCTTTGTTTTCAAACGAAAGTCCGGCGATCCGCGCCGCCAGAGCCTCCGCTTTCACCTGCTGAATCGCCATTACTGCACCTCGGCAAGAATGTCGGCATAGCCATTATTCTCAACTTCGAGAGCCAGCTCCGGGCCGCCCGATTTCACGATCCGGCCATTGGCCATGATATGGACGAAATCCGGTTTGATATGGTCGAGCAGGCGCTGGTAATGGGTGATGACGAGGAAGGAGCGGCCTTCCGAACGCAGGGCATTCACGCCTTCGGCCACCAGTTTCATCGCGTCAACATCGAGACCGGAATCGGTTTCATCCATCACGCAGAGTTTCGGCTCAAGCATGGCCATCTGCAGGATTTCGTTACGCTTTTTCTCACCGCCCGAGAAGCCGACATTGACCGGACGCTTCAGCATCTCGGCGTCGATCTTCAGGGTTTTCGCCTTCTCACGCACCAGTTTCAGGAAGTCGCCGGCCGAAAGCTCTTCCTCGCCGCGCGCCTTGCGCTGTGCATTGGCGGCGGTGCGCAGGAAGGTCATATTGCCAACGCCCGGGATTTCGACCGGATATTGGAAAGCAAGGAACAGGCCAGCGGCGGCGCGCTCTTCCGGCTCCATCTCCAGCAGCTCTTCGCCTTCCAGCGCGGCCGAGCCTTCGGTCACTTCATAGCCGTCACGCCCCGAGAGCACATAGGACAAAGTCGATTTGCCCGCGCCGTTCGGCCCCATGATCGCATGCACTTCACCGGCATTGATCTTCAGATCGACGCCGCGGAGGATCACTTTATCCTCTTCTTCAAGTTTCACATGCAGGTTCTTGATCTCAAGCATTTTTCTCTCCTCAGACCGGTTGCAGCAGCGCTTTGGCGTAAGCCCGCAGCCGGTCCGGCGTCAGTGTCACAGGTTCAATTTCAAACCGGGCCATACGCCCGATCATCTCTATCGGTGCCGCGATCTCTTCGGCCTGATGATAGGCCCTGCGCGGCAGGTAGTCGTCAAACAGCAGGGTCACCGGGCGGGTGATCCGATAGGCAATGGTCAGAAAGCAGCCAAGGCGAAACCTGCCGTCGATCAGCACCAGATCCGGATGAAGAAAGCCCGGTAACTCCCAGACTTTCAAAGCGTAATCCGGCCAGTGCCGAAATGCGCTCTCATCCGCCGGATGGCCCCAGTCTCGGGTCGGGCCAATATCGGCATGGTGGATGGTGACCGGAGCCTGGGACGGATGGGCGGCAAACCAGTCGCGCATCCCTTCGGCCCAGGCCCGGTCGGATTCCACCGACCAGACCGCACAGCCAGCCTCAGCCGCGACAAGGGTCGAGCCGCCGGAGCCATATTCCAGCACCACCTGAGCCTCGGCACAGGCGGCTTTCCAGGCCCTGGCTTCCGCCTCGGGCATGGTCAGCCGGGGGCGCTGAAGGGTTCCGCTCACGGCCCGCCCCCAGGCTCAGCCGACCGAGCCTTCGAGGCTGATCGCAACCAGGCTCTGGGCTTCCATCGCAAACTCCATCGGCAGCGCCTGCAGCACCTCCTTGCAGAAGCCATTCACCACCAGCGCCACGGCCTCTTCCTCATCCATACCGCGCGAGCGGCAGTAGAACAGCTGATCATCATCAACCTTTGAGGTGGTCGCCTCATGTTCGCAGCGCGAGGAATTATTGCGCACTTCGATATAGGGCACGGTATGGGCGCCGCACTGATCGCCGATCAGCAGGCTGTCGCACTGGGTATAATTGCGCGAGCCGGTGGCCTTGGGATGTACCGAGACCAGACCGCGATAGGTATTCTGCGCCTTACCGGCCGAAATGCCTTTCGAGACGATGCGCGATTTGGTGTTCTTGCCAAGATGGATCATCTTGGTGCCGGTATCGGCCTGCTGCATATTATTGGCGATGGCGATCGAGTAGAATTCGCCCTGGCTCTCATTGCCGCGCAGGATGCAGGAGGGGTATTTCCAGGTGATGGCCGAGCCGGTCTCAACCTGGGTCCACATGACCTTGGCGCGGTCGCCGCGGCAATCGGCGCGTTTGGTCACGAAGTTATAGATGCCGCCCTTGCCTTCCTCATCGCCGGGGAACCAGTTCTGCACCGTCGAATATTTGATCTCGGCATCTTCCAGGATCACCAGCTCCACCACCGCCGCATGCAGCTGGTTGGTGTCGCGCTGCGGCGCGGTGCAGCCCTCAAGATATGAGACGTAAGAGCCCTTTTCCGCGATGATCAGCGTGCGCTCAAACTGTCCGGTGTTTTCGGCATTGATACGGAAATAGGTCGAAAGCTCCATCGGGCAGCGGGTGCCTTCCGGGATATAGACGAAGGAGCCGTCCGAGAAGACCGCCGAATTCAGCGTGGCAAAGAAGTTATCCGACTGCGGCACCACGGTGCCGAGATATTTCTGCACCAGCTCGGGGTATTCGCGCACCGCTTCTGAGATGGAGCAGAAGATCACACCGGCTTTTTTCAGCTCTTCCTTGAAGGTCGTGCCGACCGAAACCGAGTCAAAGACCGCATCCACCGCGACCTTACGCTCTTCTTCCGGCACTTCGACACCTGCCAGAATAGCCTGCTCTTTCAGCGGGATACCAAGCTTTGCATAGGTGGCCAGCAGTTTGGGATCGACCTCGTCGAGCGATTTGGGCTTTTCGGCCATGCTCACCGGGCGGGCGTAATAATACTGATCCTGATAGTCGATCTTCGGATAGCTGAGCATCGCCCAGTCCGGCTCTTCCATCTTCTGCCAGCGGGCAAAAGCGGCCAGACGCCAGTCGAGCATCCATTGCGGCTCGCCGTTTTTCTCGCTGATCAGGCGAACGATATCCTCATTCAGCCCTTTCGGCGCATATTCGGTCGCAATTTCGGTTTCCCAGCCGTGCTTATATTTGCCGGCCATCGCCTCGACGGCTTCGACCGTCTCGCGATCCACGCCTTCGCGGATATCGTCGCGCTCTTCGCGCAGCTGGTCACTGGCCACATGGGTATTCATCGTTTCACTCCAATCCTCATGCGGCTCGCGCACGAGCCTTCGCATAAGCCCGGGTCCAGGTTTCAGAGAACCGCAGGACGTTTTCTTCAGTGACGCCAGGACCGATTGAGATCCTGACCATTTGTCCGGCCTGGTCGCCATAGCCCATGGCGCCAAGCACTTTTGAGCCGCGCACCTTGCCCGAGGAGCAGGCCGATCCGGCAGAAATGGCAAAGCCCGCGAGGTCGAGCGCCATCACCTGGGTTTCGCCGCGCCAGCCTGGCGCGATGAGGCAAAGCGTATTGGGCAGACGCTCTGCCCCTTTGCTGACCGAGATAATGTCACTGGCCCCGGCAAACAATGCTGATTCCAGAATATCGCGAATTGCGGCAACCTCTTCCCAGACCCCATTGGCCAGGTCGCGTGCCGCCGCTTCGGCTGCGGCCGCCATGCCGGCGATGCCGATCAGATTTTCGGTGCCCGAACGGCGCCCCATCTCCTGACCGCCGCCCCTGAGTTTTGCCTCGACATCAAGGCCGCGCTTTAACAGCAAAGCGCCGATGCCACGCGGCCCGCCGAATTTATGCGCCGAGACCAGCCCCATATCGCAGCCCAGCCAGTTCCAGGCGAGCGGCAGCTTGCCCATGGCCTGGGTCAGGTCTGAAACCGCAAGCCCCTCGGGCAGGCTCTGGACGATGCCGGTCTCGGGATTGGCCAGCTGCAGGGTGCTGGCGGCGGGATCGGGAACCTCAACCCTGCCATCGCGCCCCACCGCGAGGCGGTCCTCACACCAGGCCGAAACCGCCGAATGTTCGATCCCGGCACAGGCCAGGCCGCGCCCGGCCAGGGCCAGAGCCGAGGCTTCGGTGGTGCCGGAGGTGAAGACCAGATCCGCGCCATCGGCGCCAAAGGCCGCCGAGATTTTCGCGCGGCAATCTTCCAGCAGCGCCTTTGCCGCCCGCCCCTCACCATGCACCGAGGAGGGATTGCCCGACACATCCATGGCTGCAATCATCGCCGCCCGGGCCTCAGGCCGCAGCGGCGCGGTTGCATTCCAGTCAAGATACAGGCGCTCGGCCATAAACCGTCCTAACATTCCCTGCCGGGCTCTTCCCGGCGCTGCGGGGCAAAGCCCCGGTTACACTTGCCTGACGCGCGGCGGCGCAGGCTCACTCTTCATCGACCACCCGGAACAGGCCCGGCACTGCCGGACAGGGGGTGAGGTCGTTTTTCACAATGTCTGAGAGCCGCACCTGGTGCAGGAAGACATAGACATTGGCCGAAAGGCTCTCCCACAGACGGTTGGTCAGCGACTGGGCCCGGGTGCCGGAAATGCCGCCCGTGGCCCCGGCCCCGGTATGCATCGCATCCACCGTCTCCTCGACCGCCTCCAGCACTTCGCTGACGCGGATGGCATCGGCCGAACGCGCCAGGCGATAGCCGCCGCCCGGACCCCGCACCGCCTCAACCAGGCCGGCACGGCGCAGCTTGACGAAAAGCTGCTCGAGATAGGGCAGCGAAATATCCTGACGGCGCGAGATTTCGGCCAGTGAGACCAGCTCATCGGCCGGGGCCGGCTGGCCCGCCGCCACCACTTTCGCCGCCTTTTTCGCCGCCTCGCCCTCCATCAGCGCCAGATCCGCGAGCGCAACCATGGCATAGCGCCCCTTGGTCGACAGTTTCATTCCACCCTCCTGACCGCTGCCTCCCCCTGAGAGGCAGCGGATCACGCCCCGGCAGAGCTGCCGGCAGGCGCCCCTCTGAAGCAATTCCATTGACGCCGCAACCTGGGGCCATTACCTCAGGAGCGAACCCTAAGGCCTGCCTGGCACGGCCTTTAGAACTGTTCTAAAATATCCGGGGAAATTCGTCAAGTTTTCTGGCCGGACAAATCAGGCGAGACCTATGCCCGAAGTTATTTTTGCCGGCCCTGATGGCCGCCTCGAAGGCCGTTACCATTCGCAAAAAGAGCGGGACGCGCCGATCGCTATCATTCTCCACCCGCATCCCGCCTATGGCGGCACGATGAATAACAAGGTGGTCTATAACCTGCATTACGCCTTCCACAATCTGGGCTTTAACGTGCTGCGGTTCAATTTCCGCGGTGTGGGCCGGTCGCAGGGCGAATATGATCAGGGTATTGGCGAGCTGTCGGATGCGGCTTCCGCGCTCGATTATCTGCAGGCGATGAACCAGAATGCCAAAGCCTGCTGGGTGGCGGGTTTCTCTTTCGGCGCCTGGATCGGCATGCAGCTGCTGATGCGCCGTCCCGAGATCACCGGCTTCATCTCGGTGGCACCGCCGGCCAATATGTATGATTTCACCTTCCTCGCGCCCTGCCCCTCCTCGGGTCTGATCATCAATGGCACCAATGATAAAGTGGCGCCGCCGAAAGACACCCGTACCCTGGTGGGCAAGCTGCATGAGCAGAAGGGCATCACCATCACCCATACCGAGGTGGAAGGCGCCGATCACTTCTTCAAAGATGAGGAAGCGCATATGAAGCCGATGATCGACACCGTTTCGGGCTATGTCGCCCGCCGGATGACCGAGACCACACGCTGATGTCGTCCTACATCCAGGAGCTTGCTGATGCGCTGGCGCGCGACGTGCTGGCCGCCCAGGGCGAGCTTCAGGATGACCGCTTCTATGAGCAGGTCGGCCGTGTACTCATGGCCGCCTCGCCCACGCTGCAGGAAAGCTTCATGACCTCGATCCGCATCCGCCTCGCCGAGGCGCGCGGCCGCGCCTTTCTGGAACGCAGCCTGAAAGCAAAGCGCGAGGGTGGCGAGGCCCCGCCCGCGCCCCGGGATGTGAGCCTGTGACATGGCTGATCTGACGCCAGACGGGCCCTCTGTGCGCATCGCCGCGCAGATGGCATTTCTGACCGAGGCCGACCGGCTGAAATCGGTGCTGCGCGCCTCAAAGCTGGCCGATGGCTCGCGGCGCGAGAATTCGGGCGAGCATTCCTGGCATCTGGCACTTTATGCCATGACCCTGGCCGATCATGCGCCCGAGGGGGTTGATATTACCCGCGTCATGCGGATGCTGATCCTGCATGACCTGGTCGAGATCGATACCGGCGATGTGCCGATCCATTCCAAGAATGGCAGCGTGCATCACAGCGCCGCGACCATGGCGGCCGAGGCCCGCGCCGCCGAGCGGATCTTCGGCCTGCTGCCCGAAGATCAGGCCGCCAGCTTCCGCGCGCTCTGGCTTGAGTTTGAGGCGGGTGAAAGCCCGGATGCGGTCTTTGCCAGATCGCTCGACCGGCTGCAGCCGGTGATGCAGAATATTGCCGGCGGCGGCGGCTCCTGGCTCGAATACAGCGTCACCTGGCCGCAGCTGAAAGAACGGGTCGGCGTCAAAATCGCCCGCGGCGCGCCCGAACTCTGGGACTGGGTGCGCGAAAAGGCCCGGCCCTGGTTTCCGCATCAGGACTGATCTGCACGACGCGTGGGCGGCTGCAAAAGCGGGGCATAGCAGGACCAGTCCCGCCGCGCCGCGCCCTGTACCCGCCTGCGCCCTGCCCGCCTGCTCCGCCATCGACTGGCCAGTGCAGGCCGCTGTGCAAAAGCCCGGTTGCCTTTTCACCGCCAGGGGGGCAGTGAGGCCCGATGTCACAGACCGCAAAACATTCTGCTCTCGATGATGCCCAGGGGCTGATTTTTGGCACGCTGATGTGTGGCCTCGGGCTGCAGTTTCTGACCCATGCCGGGCTGATCACCGGCCAGACCGCCGGGCTGGCCTTGCTGATCTCTTATGCCAGCGGCCAGAGCTTCGGCCTGATCTTCTTTCTGGTGAACCTGCCCTTCTACTGGCTGGGCTATCGCCGCATCGGCCTTGCCTTCACCGTCAAAAGCCTGATTGCGGTCAGCCTGCTGTCGCTGATCTCGGCCCTGCTGCCGCAATATCTCGGCTTTGCCAAGCTCGGGCCGCTGCTGGCGGCGCTGCTGTTCGGCTTTGTCACCGGCGCGGGGCTGCTGGCTTTGTTCCGGCATGGCTCAAGCCTCGGCGGCATCGGCATTGTCGCGCTGATGATCCAGGACCGAAGCGGATTTCGCGCCGGCTGGGTGCAGATGCTGTTTGACCTCGCCCTGTTCGCGCTGGCGCTGATCTGGCTGCCCTGGGAGCGGGTGCTCTGGTCCCTGCCCGGCGTGGTGATCCTGAACCTTGTGCTGGCGATCAACCACCGCCGCGACCGCTATATCGCGCTCTGACACCCGCCGCAGCCGCGCATTCTGCGCAGATCTGTCATGCAGTGAAGGCATTGGTCGCGCGCCGAGGCAGCTGCTAAAACCGGGTCATGAGTGCTGACCTTTATTCCCCCCGCCGCTACAGCCGCTTTGAGGATCTGCAGGGCATTATCATCGCCTCGGCCCAGGCGGCGCTGGGGATTTTCCTGCTGCGCGCGGCGGGACTGGTCACCGGTGGCACAGCAGGCACGGCGCTGGTGCTGTCCTATCTGATGGGCTGGAATTTCTCGCTGACCTTTTTCGCGCTGAACCTGCCGTTCTTTGCCTTCGCCTGGCTGGCGCGCGGCCCGGTTTTCTTTTGCAAAAACATCGCCACCGTTACCGCCGTCTCGCTGATGACCGAAGCGATGAAACCCTATCTCCTGATCGACAGCATTCACCCCGGCCTCGCCGCGCTGATCTTTGGCATCAGCGCCGGGGTCGGTCTGCTCGGCCTGTTCCGCCATGCCAGCTCGCTCGGCGGCGCTTCGATTGTGGCGCTGATCCTGCAGGACCGCTTTGGCATTAAGGCCGGCTGGACCCAGCTCGCCCATGATGCGGTGCTGTTTCTGATCGCGGCTTTCCTGTTTCCGGCGACAATGGTGCTGTGGTCGCTGCTCGGGACGGTCATTCTGAACCTTGTCGTGGCTTTCAATCACCGCCGGGACTGGTATGTGGTGAGCTGAACTAGCCAAATGCCGCAACTTGCTGTATTCGCGGCAGCGCAGCAAACAGGACAGCCTTATGGACCTTCGCAATATTGCGATCATCGCGCACGTTGACCACGGCAAGACCACCCTGGTCGACGGGCTTCTGAAACAAGCTGGCACCTATCGTGAGGGCCAGGCCACGACTGAACGCGTGATGGACAGCAATGACATCGAACGCGAGCGCGGCATTACCATTCTCGCCAAGGCAACCTCGGTTGATTACGAGGGCCTTCGCATCAATATCGTCGACACCCCCGGCCACGCTGATTTCGGCGGCGAGGTTGAGCGGATCCTGAATATGGTCGACGGCGTCGTGCTTCTGGTCGATGCCGCTGAGGGCCCGATGCCCCAGACCAAATTCGTGACCTCGAAAGCCCTTGCGCTCGGCCTGCGCCCGATCGTGGTGCTCAACAAGGTCGACAAGCCCGATGCCGAGCCCGAGCGGGCGCTGAACGAAGTGTTTGACCTCTTCGCCAATCTCGGTGCCAGCGACGAACAGCTTGATTTCCCGCATCTTTATGCTTCGGGCCGGTCCGGCTGGGCCGATGAATCGCTCGATGGTCCGCGCAAGGATCTGAAGGCGCTTTACAATCTGATCGTGAAGCATGTGCCCTCGCCGCGCCAGGCGGTGAAGAAGGATGAACCCTTCTCGATGCTGGCGACCACTCTGGGCGCTGACCCCTTCCTCGGCCGCCTGCTGTCGGGTCGCGTCGAAAGCGGCACCATCCAGGCCGGTGCCTCGCTGAAAGCGCTCTCGCGCGATGGCGAGCGGATCGAGCAGTTCCGTGTCACCAAGATCCTCGCTTACCGCGGCACCACCCAGACCGTGATTGATGAGGCCGTGGCCGGCGATATCGTCACCCTCGCCGGCATGACCAAGGCGACCGTGGCCGATACGCTCTGCGATCTGTCGGTCGAGACCGCGATCCCGGCCCAGCCGATCGATCCGCCGACCATCACCGTCACCTTCGGCATCAATGATTCGCCACTGGCGGGCAAGGATGGCAATAAGGTGCAGTCGCGGGTGATCCGTGACCGCCTGATGAAAGAAGCCGAGCAGAATGTCGCGATCAAAATCGCCGACACCCCCGGCGGCGAGGCCTTTGAGGTTTCGGGCCGTGGCGAATTGCAGATGGGCGTTCTGATCGAGAATATGCGCCGCGAAGGCTTTGAGCTGTCGATCTCGCGCCCGCGTGTGATCTTCCAGGAAGAGAACGGCGTTCGCATGGAGCCGGTCGAAGAGGTCGTCATCGATGTCGATGATGAATATTCGGGCGCTGTGATCGAAAAGCTGACCGGCGAGCGCAAGGGCGATCTGGTCGAGATGAAACCGGCCGGTGTGGGCAAGACCCGTATCATCGCCCATGTGCCTTCGCGCGGGCTGATCGGCTATCATGGCCAGTTCCTCACCGATACCCGTGGCTCGGGCGTGATGAACCGTCTGTTCCACGGCTGGACCCCGCATAAGGGCCCGATCCAGGGCCGTCGTCAGGGCGTGCTGATCTCGATGGAGAACGGCGTTTCGGTGGCCTATGCGCTCTGGAACCTGGAAGAGCGTGGCAAGCTGTTCATCGGCGCTCAGGAAGCAGTCTATGAGGGCATGGTCATCGGCGAGCACAGCCGCGACAATGACCTTGAGGTGAACCCGCTGAAGGGCAAGAAGCTGACCAACGTCCGCGCCTCGGGCACGGATGAGGCGGTGCGCCTGACGACGCCGGTCCGCTACAGCCTGGAAGAGGCGATTGCCTATATTCAGGATGATGAGCTGGTTGAGGTGACGCCGAAGATCGTGCGTATCCGTAAGCGCTATCTCGACCCGCATGAGCGCAAGCGTCAGAGCCGCTCGGAATAATCCGGTCAGATCTGACTGCTGCGAGAGATAAAACGGCGCCCTTGTGGGCGCCGTTTGCTTTTGCAGGACGGTGCCGGAAAAGCGCTGGGGGGCTGGCAGCCCCCCCGAATCCCGACCCCGGACCCCAACCCCCGAACCTCTGACCTCTGACCCCCGGATCTCTGGGGGATATTTTCAGACAGATGAAAGCAAAAGCCCCCCGAAACGGGGGGCTGAGGGGCGTGATACTGACCTGGCTGCCAGGTGCGGCCTATTCAGCGGCGACGCGTCTGCTCTTCAGCATCGGCGCCAGATAGCGCCCGGTATGGCTGGCCGCAACTTTAGCCAGCTTCTCGGGCGTGCCCTCGGCGACCAGAGTGCCGCCGCCATCCCCGCCCTCCGGCCCGATATCGATCACCCAGTCGGCGGTTTTCACCACATCGAGATTATGCTCGATTACCACCACGGTATTGCCCTGATCGACCAGCGAATGCAGCACTTCGAGCAGCTTGCGCACATCCTCAAAATGCAGACCCGTGGTCGGCTCATCGAGGATATAGAGCGTGCGGCCGGTGGCACGGCGGCTCAGCTCTTTCGACAGCTTCACCCTCTGGGCCTCGCCGCCCGACAAGGTCGTCGCCTGCTGGCCCACCTTGATATAGCCAAGACCCACTTCGCACAGCGCCGCCATCTTGTCGCGGATCGAGGGCACCGCCTGGAAAAACGCGAGCGCATCTTCACAGGTCATATCAAGAACATCGGCGATGCTCTTGTTTTTGAACTTAACTTCCAGCGTCTCACGATTATAGCGCTGGCCGCGGCAGGTCTCGCAGGTGACATAGACATCGGGCAGGAAATGCATCTCGATCTTGATCACGCCATCGCCCTGGCAGGCCTCGCAGCGCCCGCCCTTGACGTTGAACGAGAACCGGCCCGGCCCATAGCCGCGCGCCTTGCTTTCCGGCAGGCCCGAGAACCAGTCGCGGATATGGGTAAAGGCCCCGGTATAGGTCGCCGGATTTGAGCGCGGTGTGCGGCCGATGGCGCGCTGATCGATATCGATCACCTTATCAAGATGCTCAAACCCCTTGATGGTCTCGCAGGGCGCAGGCGTCTCATGCGCGCCATTAAGCTTGCTGGCGGCGGTTTTGAACAGGGTCTCAATGGTCAGGGTCGATTTACCGCCGCCCGAAACCCCGGTGACGCAGGTGAATTTGCCCAGCGGGAAATCAACCGTCAGATCTTTGAGGTTATTGCCAGAAGCCTTTACAACGGTGAGCTTTTTCCCCGATCCCCTGCGCCGTTCCTTCGGCACGGCAATCTCGCGTTTGCCCGAGAGATACTGGCCGGTGATACTGTCAGGATTGGCCGCCACCTCGGCGGGTGTGCCATGCGCCACCACCTGGCCGCCATGCACGCCGGCGCCCGGGCCGATGTCATAGACATAATCGGCCTCGCGGATCGCATCCTCATCATGCTCAACCACCAGCACGGTATTGCCTTGATCGCGCAGGCCTTTCAGCGTCGTCAGCAGCCGGTCATTATCGCGTTGATGCAGCCCGATTGAGGGTTCATCCAGCACGTAAAGCACGCCGGTCAGCCCGGATCCGATCTGCGAGGCCAGCCGGATCCGCTGGCTTTCGCCGCCCGAAAGCGTGCCGGCATTGCGGGCCATGGTCAGATAGTTCAGCCCGACATTCACAAGAAAACCAAGGCGTTCGCGGATTTCCTTCAGAATGGCGCGGGCGATCTCATTTTGCTGCCCGCTCAGGCTATCGGGCACGGTGCCGATCCAGTCATGGCTTTCCTGGATCGATTTCTGCACCACCTGACCGATATGCAGCCCGCCGATTTTCACCGCCAGAGCCTCGGGCTTCAGCCGGTAGCCGTTACAGGCCGAACAGGGCCGGTTGTTCTGATAGCGCTCCATTTCCTCGCGCGACCAGGAGCTGTCGGTCTCGCGGTAACGCCGTTCGAGATTGGGCATAATGCCCTCAAACAACCGCCGCACTTTATAAACCCGGCCCGCCTCATCATAGCTGAAGTCGATTTCTTCGCCCTTGGAGCCATTGAGGAACAGCTGGCGCACGCTCTCGGGCAGATCGCGCCATTTGGTCTTTTTATCAAAGCCATAATGTTTAGCGAGGCAGTCGACGGTCTGGGTGAAATAGGCCGATTTGGTTTTGGCCCAGGGGGCAATCGCGCCCTGGGGGATCGAGAGGCCATGATCGGGCACCACCAGTCGCTCGTCAAAGAACAATTCGGCCCCCAGCCCGTCGCAGGAGGGGCAGGCCCCGAACGGCGCATTGAACGAGAACAGACGCGGCTCGATCTCGGCAATGGTAAAGCCCGAGACCGGGCAGGCGAATTTCTCGGAATAGGTTTTGCGCTCGCCGGTCTCATCGGCCATCTCAATAATGGCAATGCCATCGGCAAGGTTCAGCGCGGTGCGGAAACTATCGGCCAGCCGGGTCTCGAGGCCTTCGCGCACCACGATCCGGTCAACCACCACATCGATATTATGGCGGAATTTCTTATCCAGCACGGGCGGCTCTTCCAGCTCATAAAAGGCGCCGTTTACCTTAACGCGCTGGAAACCCTGTTTGCGCAGCTCGAGGAATTCTTTCTTATACTCGCCCTTACGGTCGCGGATGACCGGCGCCATGAGATAGGCCCGCGTGCCCTCGGGCATTGCCATCACCGCATCGACCATATCCTGAACCTGCATCGCGGTGATCGGCAGGCCGGTGGCCGGGCTGTAGGGTGTGCCGACCCGGGCATAGAGCAGGCGCAGATAATCATAGATCTCGGTCACCGTGCCGACGGTCGAGCGCGGGTTTTTCGAGGTGGTTTTTTGCTCAATCGAAATCGCGGGGCTGAGACCGGAAATATGGTCAACATCCGGTTTGCCCGCCATATCAAGGAATTGCCGTGCATAGGCCGACAGGCTTTCGACATAGCGGCGCTGACCCTCGGCATAGATCGTGTCAAAGGCCAGCGAGCTTTTGCCCGAGCCCGACAGGCCGGTGATCACCACGAACTGGTCGCGCGGAATGCTGACATCGACACCTTTGAGGTTGTGCTCGCGCGCGCCACGCACCTCGATAAACTTCTGTTCCGCCATAATACCAGCCCCGAGATTTATCCGCCGGATCAGCCCTCCCGGATCCGCTTCGCAGAGATAGGGGGAAATCCGGCAATTTCCAAGCAGAATTGGTGAACAAATTGCGAACTTCTGCCAGGAAGGCGGATTTCACGCCGATGGCGCGGCCGGCTCAGCCGCCCGGGGCGGGTCGGTGCGGTATGCCCGGTTTCGCGCCTGGGCGGAGCACAAGGGCAAACCGGGCGGTAACCCCTTCGTGATGATATCGTGAAAAGCGCAGAACTTTGCCTTCCGGTCATTGCAAGCCGCGGCCCGCCCCCCCAAAATGGCAGATGATGATGGAGACATAATGACTGATCCGACCTTGCCTCGCCGCAGCCTCTTGGCCTCGCTCCGCGCCAGCTTCCTGACCGGCCTGGTGGTCGTCCTGCCGATCGGTCTGACCCTCTATGTGGTCTGGGCCGCCATCGGCTGGATTGACGGCTGGATCCTGCCGCTGATCCCCGCCAGCTATCAGCCCGATGCTTTGCTGGGCTATTATCTTGGCCCGGAATATGAATTCCCGGTGCGCGGCGTCGGCGTGCTGGTGTTCCTCATCTTCACCATTCTGATCGGCTCGGTCGCCAAGGGCATTATCGGCCGTTCGGTGATCCGCACCGGAGAGACTTTCGTTGACCGCATGCCGGTGGTGCGCTCGATCTATGGCGCGATCAAACAGGTGGCCGAGACCTTCTTCAACAAGAAGGAAACCAGTTTCGACAAGGCCTGCCTCGTTGAGTTTCCGCGCCAGGGCTCCTGGGCGCTTGGCTTTATCTCGACCCGGCCCAAGGGCGAGCTGGCGACCAGGCTCGAAGCGATGGGCAGTGAAATGTCGGCGGTCTTCGTCGGGCTGACGCCTTTCACCAGCGGTATGCTGCTGTTTGTGCCGACCAAAGATCTGGTGATCCTGGAAGAGACCGGGGTGGATGATGCGGCCAAGCTGATCGTCTCGGGCGGTCTGGTCTATCCGATCCCCAAGGAGCTGCGCTGAGGCGCAGCCCCCCGGTTACAGGAACAATTCGCCCAGATTGACCGAAGGCTCATGGCCGATCTTCGCGCCATGGCGGGCGAAAAAGGCCTCGCCCGCCGCCTGACCAGCGCTGAACAGCCGCTCAATCAGCGCCTTGCCCGGCTGCAGCTTACTCGCGCCGGACAGGCTGTTCATCAGCGGATCGTCATGGATCAGATGCACCCTTACATCCTTCATCTGGCCCGGCGCGATCTGCCCGGCGGCGCGCAGCCGCTTTACAAAGGCAATCGAGCGCAGTTCTGAGAGCAGTGAGGCGTTGAAACTGATCTCGCTCATCCTTTCCTGGATCTCGACCGGGCTCTGCGGCAGGCAGTCGCGGTGCAACGGGTTTACATGCACGATCACAAGATCATCGGGCAGACCGGCGCTGTAGAGCGGCCAGAGCGGCGGATTGCCGGTGAAACCGCCATCCCAATAGGCCTCGCCGCCGATTTCGACCGCCTGGAACACACTGGGCAGGCAGGCCGAGGCCATCAGCGCCTCGGGCGTGATCTCCGCCTCGCGAAAAATCCGCGCCTTGCCGCTGCGCACATTGGTGGCGCCGACAAAAAGCTGCGGGCCGGCCGCGGCGCAGACCTCTGAAAAATCAAACTCCCGCACCACCGGCCCGAGCGGATTTTGCCAGAGCTGGCCCCAGGCATAGGGCGAGTAGAGCTGCGAGGCGAGCTGCGCCGGGCTGACCGGCAGCATCGCCGCCGTATTCTGCTGCATCAGCCGCAGCATCGGCACAAAGGGCTGAAACCAGGGCGCAATGCCCTGCAGATCCCCGATCTCGCCGATTTTTTGCCAGAGCACCGCCAGCCGCGCCCGTGCGGCCTCATGCCCGCCGCTGACGAGGCCCGCTTTCAGCGCCGCGCCGTTAAGCGCCCCGGCCGAAGTGCCGCTGATCGCGGCGATTTCGATATCGGTCTCGGCCAGCAGACGGTCGAGCACCCCCCAGGTGAAAGCGCCATGCGCGCCGCCGCCCTGCAGCGCCAGCGAGACCTGCCGCCGCGCCCGCGCGCTCACAGGGCGGTCCAGCCGCCATCGACCGAGATCGTGGTGCCCGTCACCTGGGCGGCGTAATCCGAGCAGAGCCAGAGCAGGGTGCCGCCGAGCTGTTCGGTGGTGGCAAATTGTTTCGAGGGCTGGCGTTCAAGCAGCACTTCGCGGATCACGGTCTCGCGATCCATATGATGCACCTGCATCTGATCGGGGATCTGCGCCTCGACCAGCGGCGTCAGCACATAGCCCGGGCAGATCGCATTGCAGGTGATACCCTGGCCCGCCGTCTCGAGCCCGGTGGTCTTGGTCAGCCCGACCACGCCATGTTTGGCCGCGACATAGGCCGATTTATAGGGGCTGGCGGTCAGCCCGTGCGCCGAGGCGATATTGACCACCCTGCCCCAGCCGCTGGCCCGCATCCCCGGCAGCGCCGCTGCCGTGGTATGGAAGGCCGAGCTGAGATTGATGGCGATGATCCGGTCCCAGGCCGCTGGCGGAAAGCTTTCAATCGGGGCGACATGCTGGATGCCGGCATTATTGACAAGGATGTCGCAGCCCCCGGCCTGATGCACCAGATTGCGCGCCTCTTCGCCGATTGACAGATCTGCGCTGATATAGCGCGCCTCGATTCCGAATCGCTTTGCCATGTCACTCGCGAGATCGTGATCCTCGGCGCGATCGGTAAAACTATTGAGCACCAGCCTCGCCCCGGCCCCGGCCAGAGCCTCGGCAATTCCCAGCCCGATCCCGGAGGTGGATCCGGTCACAATTGCACGTTTCCCCTGAAGATCCATGATCCGCTCCCCATGCTGCAACTGCCAAAAGACTAGCGTGCCGGTGCAGAAACGCCAGCGCGAACCAGGGGATATCCAGGGAAGAAAAAAGAAAAAAACGCCGGCGCGAGGCCGGCGTTAAGTCGTTGAGGCAGGTTTCATACAGGCAAGAAACCTATCGAGCAGTAAGATCTATATAGTCCTGTCTTTGCCGTTGGCCAAGCTAAAAGTTTGAAAAGCCTTGTTGACAGGCTTAGGGTCGCGCCGGGTTCTTCTTTTTCTGTACTGGGATCGTTTCCGGAATGCGCGACACATTAACCGTGGCCCTGCTGTCTCTCAGCCTCGGGGCCACTTTCCTCTGGCCTGCCGCTGCGCTCCATGCACAGGCAGCACATGGCATAGCTATGTATGGCAGCCCCGCACTCCCCCCGGATTTTGTGTCCCTGCCCCAGGTGAACCCGGATGCGCCGAAAGGCGGCGAGATCCGGCTGGCGATGCCGGGCAGTTTTGACACGCTCAATCCCTTTATGACCTCTGGTCAGCCGGTGCAGGGTGTGACGCCACTTGTGGTTGAAACGCTGATGGGGCGCAATTACGACGAGCCGTTTTCGCTTTATGGTCTGCTGGCCGAATCAGTCGAAACCGATGCGGCGCGCAGCTACGCAGAATTTACCTTGCGTGAGCAGGCGCGCTTCTCGGACGGCAGCCCGGTGACGGTTGAGGATGTGATCTGGTCCTTTGAACTGCTCGGCACCAGTGGCAATCCACGCTATCACGCCGCCTGGAAAAAGGTCGCCAGAACCGAAGTGACGGGCCCGCGTTCGCTGCGCTTTATCTTCACCGCCCCCGACCGCGAACTGCCGCTGATCCTCGGGCTCAGGCCGGTGCTGAAAAAGGCCCAATGGCAGGGCCGCGATTTTGAGGCCTCGGGCTTTGAACCGCTGACCGGCTCTGGCCCCTATGTGATCGAGCGGGTCGAGCCCGGCACGCAGATCAGCTACCGGCGCAATCCCGACTGGTGGGGCAAGGACCTGGCCTTTAACCGCGGCCAGTGGAATTTTGATGAGATCCGCTATGATTATTTCGCCAATCCCCAGGCGATTTTTGAGGCTTTCAAAGCCGGGCATATCTCAAGCTACCGCGAGCTGAACCCGGTAAAATGGGCGACAAATTACGACTTCCCCGCCGTCAGCCGGGGCGATGTGGTGCTGAGCGAGATCGTGCATCACCGCCCCTCGGGGATCGAGGGTTTTGTCTTCAACACCCGCAATCCCCTGTTTGCCGACTGGCGGGTGCGCGAGGCACTGATCGCCAGCTTCCATTTCGAATTTATCAGTCAGGTGATGAATGGCGGCGTGCAGCCGCGCATTGCCAGCTATTTTTCCAACTCGCCGCTGGGCATGGCGCCCGGCACCCCGGCCAGCGGGCTGGAGCGCACCTTGCTTGCCCCCTTTGCCGACGACCTGATCCCCGGCACGCTTGAGGGCTATGCCCTGCCCGTCGCAAAAGATGGCCGCGCCTGGCAGCGCAATCTGCGCCAGGCGGCAAAGCTGCTGGAGCAGGCTGGCTGGCTGGTCGATGACCAGGGCGTTCTGCGCAATGCACAGGGCGCGCCCTTCCGCTTTGAGATCCTGCTGACCACCGGCCAGGATGAGCTGGGCGCGATTGCCGCGATCTGGGTCGAGGCGCTGAAGGCGCTGGGGGTGCAGGCCGAGGTGATGGTGATCGATGCTGCGCAGATGCGCGAGCGCACCAAAGCCTATGACTTTGACGTAACCCATTACATTCGCGGGCTTTCCCTCTCACCCGGGACCGAGCAGAAGCTCTACTGGCATTCTTCGGGCGTGAATATCCCGGGCAGTGGCAACTGGATGGGCATAGATCAGCCCGCCGCCGATGCGATGATCGCCGAGCTGCTGTCTGCGGCCGATCCGGCGCGGTTTAATGCCGCCGTCCGCGCGCTTGACCGGGTGCTGACCGCCGGGCGCTATGTGCTGCCGATCTGGTATTCTGACCGTGCGCGGCTGGCTCATAAAAAACAGTTGAAATTCCCTGCAAAAATCCCACTTTACGGCGACTGGCTCGGATTTCAGCCCGATACCTGGTGGTATCAGGAAGAGTAAGGAAACCGGGGCGGGCCGGAAGGCAGCTTGCGAAACGAAGGACAGGCAAAATGAAAAAACTTATTCTGATCAGCGCTCTGCTTGCAGGGCTGGCGGGCTGCAATACCGTGGCCGGGGTTGGGGATGATGTCTCGGGTGGCGCGCGCAGCGTGCAGGGCTGGCTGGGCTGAGCCCTGGCTTTGCCTGGCCTCAGTCTGAACGGCCCTTCCCGGGCCGGCGGCTGAGGAAAATTTACCACATCTGCGGGTTTTATCCCGCTGACAGGCCGCGCAGCCCGGGGTTGCGCGGCCTTTGGCTTGCCCGGGCAAGGCCCGGCTTTTATGCCGGTTGCGATCCGACCCTGCGCAAAGGTGCCTCTCTTCATGCCCGCGACCGATCCCGCCCGTTTTAACCTTGCCGCTTATGTGCTGCATGCGGGCGCGGCGACGCCGGATAAGGTGGCCCTCGCCATCCTGACCCTGACCGGGGCCGAACGCTGGAGCTATGGCCGGCTGATCCAGGCGGTGCGCGGCTGCGGCAGCTGGCTGCTGGATCAGGGCATTTCCCCCGGTGAGCGGCTGCTGATCCGGCTTGGCAACAGCCCCGCCTGGCCGGTGCTCTACCTCGGCGCGATTGCCGCCGGCATTGTGCCGGTCTCGAGCTCGCCGCTGCTTGGCAGCACCGAGATCACCGCAATGGCGCGGCAGATCGGGGCGCGGGTGGTGGTGGCCGATCCCGGCATTGCGGTGCCCGAAGGCGCCGAGCCGCTCATGGCCGATCTTGCCGCCTGGGAGCGCTCGCTGCCCTGCGACTTCGCCTTTGGCGATGCCGGACGCGAGGCCTATCTGGTCTTCACCTCGGGCACCACCGGCCGGCCGCTGGCGGTGCGCCATGCCCATCGTGCCATTCTGGCCCGCGCCATGATGCATGAGGCCTGGGAGGGGATCAGCGCCTCCGACCGGCTGCTGCATTCCGGCGCCTTCAACTGGACCTATACGCTTGGTACCGGGCTGATGGATCCCTGGAGTGTCGGGGCCACAGCGCTGATCCCCGCAGCTTCGGTCTCGCATGAGCATCTGGGCCTGGTGCTCAGACGCCATGATGCGACCATCCTCGCCACCGTTCCCACCGTGCTGCGACGCTTGCTGCGCGGCCCGCTGCCCGCTTTGCCGCGCCTGCGCCATGCGCTTTGCGCCGGAGAGGCCCTGCCGCCCGCGCTGCGCCGTGAATGGCAGGAACGCACCGGCACGGATGTGCATGAGGCTTTCGGCATGAGCGAGATCTCGACCTTTATCTCGGGCAGCCCGGCGCGTCCGGCGCCCGAGGGCACCAGCGGCTTTCCTCAGCCTGGCCGGCGCATCGCCATTCTGGGCGAGGCCGGGCAGCTGCTGCCGCCTGGCGAACAGGGGATACTGGCGATTTCCACCGATGATCCGGGGCTTATGCTGTCTTATGACGGCGAGGCCGCGCCCGGCGGCAAATGGTTTGCCACCGGCGATCTGGTGCATCAGGACCATCGCGGCGCGGTGCATTACCATGGCCGCAATGATGAAATGATGAACCCGGGCGGCATCCGCGTCAGCCCGCGCGAGGTCGAGATGGCGCTCAGCGATCTGCCCGGCGTCACCGATCTGGCGGTGACCGAGGTGTCCCCCGCGCCGGGGCTGCGCATCATTGCCTGCTTTTATGCAGGGGAGACTGTGCCCGAAAGCCTGGCGAATGACTTTGCGGCGGAGCGCCTGGCGCGTTACAAGACACCGCGCGTCTGGATCCCGGTTTCCGGGATTCCGCGCGGGCCCACCGGCAAACTCCTCCGCAGCCGGCTGCAGGCCCTGTATCAGGAGATGCTTGCGAAAGCCTGTGAATGACCCGTCCTAATCCCTCTGCTCTGCCCGCCGTTCGTCTCGATATTTTTGCCGATCCGGTCTGCCCCTGGTGCCATGTCGGAAGGGCCAATCTGACCCGCGCCCTCGCCGATCATCCCGGCCATCCTTTCACCCGGCTCTGGCATCCTTTCATGCTCAATCCGGAGATGCCGAAAGAAGGCCTGCCCAAACGCGCCTGGCTCGAAACCAGATTTGGCGGCAAAGAGCGGGTTGATGCGATGCATGAACAGCTGCGCGAAGTAGCGCGCAAGGCCGGGGTTGAGCTCGATCCAGACCGTCCCAAACGCCTGCCGAACACGCTCGATGCCCATCGGCTGAGCCACTGGGCCGCGGTCGAGGGCCGCCAGGATGAGGTGGTGGGCGCGCTCTACCGCGCCTATTGGGATGAGGGCCGCGATATTGGCGAAGAACATGTCCTCGCCGATATTGCCGCCGAGAATGGTATGGACCGCGCCACGGTGCTGCGGCTGCTGGCTTCGGATGCGGACCGCGATGATCTTCTGGCCCGCGACCAGGATGCCCGGCAGAAAGGCGTGACCTCGGTGCCGACCTTCATGGTGGCGCAGCAATATATTGTCACCGGCGCCCAGCCCCCGGAATTCTGGGGCCAGGTGATCACGGAACTGGCAGGCCTGTGATGACACCATCCGCCAGACCCCTCGCCCCGCTGCGCCGCGCTGAATTCATCGCCCTGATCGCCATGCTCTTTGCCTCGATCGCTCTGTCGGTTGATGCCATGCTGCCCGCCATGCCGCTGATTGCCGAGCAGCTCTCGCCCGAGGCGCCGAACCGCGCCCAGCTGATCATCGGCATTTTCATCCTTGGCATGGGGATCGGCACTTTATTCACCGGGCCGCTGTCTGATGCCTGGGGCCGCAAGCCGGTGATCATCGGCGGCGCGGTGATCTATTGCCTCGCCTCGCTGGCCTGTTTCTTTGCCAACAGCCTTGAGCTGATGCTGCTGGCCCGGCTGTTCCAGGGCCTTGGCGCCGCCGCGCCGCGCACCGTAGCGATTGCCCTGGTGCGCGATCAGTATCGCGGCCGCGAAATGGCGCAGATCATGTCCTATGCGATGATGATCTTTACCATGGTGCCCGCCATGGCACCGATGCTCGGCATGGCGGTGATGAGCGTCACCGACTGGCATGTGATCTTCCTGATCTATGTGCTGTTCGGTCTGACCTCGATCCTCTGGCTGGGGCTGCGTCAGCCAGAGACCAATCCGGCCGGAAACCGCAAGCCGCTGAGCATCGCCAGCCTCGTTGCCGCCGGGCGCGAAATGGCAAAGCACCGCATCTCCTGGCTGTCGATCCTGCTGCAATCGCTGATCATCTCGGCTTTGTTCTCGACCATCCTGTCGATCCAGCAGATTTTTGAGCAGCATTTCGGCTTTGGCGACAGTTTCCCCTTCTGGTTCTGCGGCATTGCGGTGGTCGCCGGTTCCGGCTCGGTGCTCAATGCGCGGCTGGTGATGCGGCTGGGGATGCGGCGGATGATTGTCACCACGCTTTCGGTGGTCTTCACCCTGTCGCTGCTGCATCTGGCGCTGCAATGGGGCCAGGTCTTTACCGGCACCGCCGAATTCGCGGTCTATCTGATCTGGCAGGTGACGATCTTTGGCATGATGGGGCTGACCATGGGCAATCTCAACGCGCTGGCGATGGAGCCGCTGGGCCGGATCGCGGGCTTTGCCTCTTCGGTGATCTCGGCCAGCTCGACCGTGCTCTCGGTGCTGATTGCCATGCCGATTGGCCAGGCCTTTAACGGCACGCCGGTGCCGCTGATCTTTGGTGCCACGCTCTGCACCGGGGTGGCGCTGCTGCTGAGCCGGGCGCTGGCCAAGTAAGCCACATAACAGACAGGTAAAGACCGGCCGGGCCTGAGGCCCGGCCGGTCTTTTTTATCAGCCGCCATTTTAACAGGTCTGACCGGGCTTTATTTTGCCTTCACCTGGGCCGCCAGATCGCGGGCAATGGCAAAGGCACCGCGGATCCGCTCGGCCTCGGTCTTCATCTCACCCAGCAGCACGATCTTATTGCCCTGCACTTTCGCCGCCGGGCCCTGAGCTTTCAGGAATTCGACCAGACCCGCCGGATTGGCGAATTTATCGTTATGGAAGGTGAGGGTCGCGCCTTTCGGCCCGGCATCAAGGCGGTTGATCCCGGCACGTTTTGCCATGGCCTTGATCCGCACGATCAGCATCAGAGTATTGACCTCTTTCGGCAGCGGGCCGAAGCGGTCGATCATCTCGGCGGCAAAGCCCTCAAGCTCGACCTTGGTGCTCAGGCCTGAGAGACGGCGATAGAGGCCAAGGCGCAGATCGAGATCGGGGATATATTCCTCGGGGATCATCACCGGCACGCCAAGATTGAGCTGCGGCGACCAGTCATCCGAGATCGTCGAGAGCCCGTCAATCTCGCCCGATTTGATCCTGGCAATCGTCTCTTCCAGCATATGCTGGTAAAGCTCATAGCCCACTTCACGGATATGGCCGGATTGTTCCTCGCCCAGCAGATTGCCGGCACCACGCAGATCGAGGTCATGGCTGGCAAGATTGAAGCCCGCACCAAGACTGTCGAAAGAGGCGAGCAGTTTCAGACGTTTCTGCGCCTGGGGCGTCAGCGGCACCCGCGGCTTCGTGGTCAGATAGCAATAGGCCCGGGTCTTGGAACGCCCGACCCGGCCGCGGATCTGATAGAGCTGCGAGAGGCCGAACATATCGGCACGGTGCACGATCATCGTATTGGCGGTCGGAATATCCAGCCCGCTTTCAACGATGGTGGTGGCGACCAGCACGTCAAAGCGCCCGTCGTAGAACTGGTTCATCCGCTCATCGAGATCGCCCGCCGCCAGCTGGCCATGGGCGATGACATAGGAAATCTCGGGGCAATGGGTTTTGAGGAATTCCTCGATATCGGGCAGATCCGAGACCCGCGGCACGACAAAGAACGACTGGCCGCCCCGGTAGCGCTCGCGCAGCAAAGCCTCTCGGATCGTCACTGTGTCAAATTCGCTGACATAGGTCCGGATCGCCAGCCGGTCGACCGGCGGGGTGGCAATGATCGACAGATCGCGCACCCCGGTCAGCGAAAGCTGCAAAGTGCGCGGGATCGGGGTCGCGGTCAGGGTCAGCACATGGACTTCCGAGCGCATCGCCTTCAGCCGCTCTTTATGCGAAACGCCGAAATGCTGCTCCTCATCGATGATCAGAAGGCCAAGGTTTTTAAAGCTGATCCCCTTGGCCAGCAGCGCATGGGTGCCGACCACGATATCCACCGTGCCGTCGGTCAGGCCCTTGCGGGTCTCAGCCGCTTCTTTCGCGCTGACAAAGCGTGACAAGGGCCGGACATGCAGCGGGAAGCCGCGGAAACGCTCGGCAAAGCTGCGGTAATGCTGACGCGCCAGCAAAGTGGTCGGGCAGATCACCACCACCTGCATCCCGGCCATGGCGGCGACAAAGGCGGCGCGCATCGCCACCTCGGTCTTGCCAAAGCCGACATCGCCGACGACCAGCCGGTCCATCGGCGAGCCTTTTTCCAGATCGGCCACCACATCGGCAATCGCCGCCAGCTGATCCTCGGTTTCGGGCCAGGGGAAACGGGCGGCAAAGGCCTCCCATGCCGAATGCTGCGCCTCGAGGATCGGCGCCGAGCGCAAAGCGCGCTCTGCCGCCACCCGCATCAGCTTATCGGCGATCTCGCGGATCCGTTCTTTCAGCTTGGCCTTCTTGGCCTGCCAGGCCCCGCCGCCGAGACGGTCGAGCAGCCCCTCTTCATGGCCATAGCGCGACAAAAGTTCGATATTCTCGACCGGCAGGTAAAGTTTGGCCTGGTCGGCATATTCGATCATCACACAGGCATGTGGCGCGCTGAGCGCGGTGATGGTCTCAATCCCCAGATAGCGCCCGATGCCATGTTCGACATGCACCACCAGATCGCCCGGCGACAGGCTGTCGACCTCGCGCAGGAAATTATCAGCCTTCTTGCGGCGGCGTGGCTTACCGATCAGCCGCTCGCCCAGCACATCCTGCTCCGAGATCACGGCGAGGCCTTTGGCGGTAAAGCCCTCTTCCAGCGCCCAGACCATCTGATAAAGCGCGCCCTCGCCTTGCGGCGGCGCCTCGGGCAGATCGCGCAGATCATTCAGCGTCGCAGTGGCGAGGCCCTGATCCTGGAGCAGCCCCTTCAGCCGCTCCTGCGCCCCTTCCGACCAGGAGGCGAGGACCACATTGTGATGCTTGCGCAGGCTGCGGATGTGATCGGCCAGGGCCTCAAAAAGATTGACCTCTTCCTGCTGGCGCTCGGGCGCGAAAGAGCGGCCGCGCCGCCCGCCGGCATCGAGCACCCCCGGCCCCGGGCTCTGCGCCAGTGGCGAAAGACGGATCTGACGCCGCCCCTCCAGCGCCGCATTCCAGGCCTTTTCATCGAGGTAAAGCCCATGCGGATCGACTGGCTTATAGACCGTATCCATTTTGGCCCGCGCCGCATTGGCATCATTGCGGGCATCATAGGCATCCTCGACCGCTTCCCAGCGGGCGATCTGCATCACCGGCACCTGGTCGTCGAGCATCACGCTCGCCTCGGGCAGATAGTCGAAGATCGTCTCCAGCCGCTCATGGAAGAAGGGCAGCCAGTGCTCCATCCCCTGATGTTTGCGCCCCGCGCTCACCGCCTCATAAAGCGGATCGTCGGCGCCGCCCGCGCCAAAAGCGACACGGTAATTCTGCCGGAACCGGGCGATCGAGGCCTCATCAAGGATTACCTCCGAGACCGGGGCGAATTCCACCGCTTTCAGCTTTTCAATGGTGCGCTGGCTCTGGGCGTCAAAGCGGCGCGCGCCATCGAGCTGATCGCCAAAGAAATCCAGCCGGATCGGCCCGCCCGGCCCCGGCGGCCAGATATCGACAATGCCGCCGCGAATGGCGTAATCGCCCGGCTCGGCCACGGTTGAGGCCGGGGTAAAGCCCATGCGCACCAGAAAGTCGCGCAGATGTTTTTCATCGACGAAATCGCCGACCGCCGCGCGGAAGCTGGAGGCACGCACCAGGGATTTGGCAGGCAGCAGCTGGCTGGCGGCATTCAGCGTGGTTGAAAGGACAAAATTCCCCTTCAGACCCTCAGCCAGGGCGGCGAGGGTAGCCATCCGCCGCGCCGCGGTCTCGGGATTGGGCGAGCTGCGGTCATAGGGCAGACAATCCCAGGCCGGCAGCTGCAGCACCGGCACATCGGGGGCAAAGGCCGCCAGCGCCGCGCGCATATTCTCGGCCCGCTTGTCATCACGCGCGACATGGATCACCGGCCGGGAAGCGCGTTTCAGCTCACGCGCGATCAGCTGACCGTCATAGCCCTCAGGCGCGCCGCCAAGAATAATTTTTTTCTGTTCTGTCATGCACTTAATACAGGATTGAGTGGCTGAGGTTGCGCCACATGCCAAACATGGCCGTCACCAGGATTGCGAACATACCGATAACCTGAACCTTGCGCCGCAGCCAGAGCAGGCCGTTGCAGAGCCGTGTATCGCAAAGCGGACCTTGCTCCTGCGATCCGCCCCGCTCCGCCTCGATCACCAGAGCCAGCCGCAGCGTCAGCCAGCCCACCGGCAGGAACCAGATGGTCAGCAAAAACAGCGCCTGGGCGAATTCGACCCAATAGTAAAAGCTGAGCACGGCAAGGCCGGTGAAGAAGAAGCTCAGGAAGAAGAACATCGGCACAGCAGCGGTGCGGCTGATCTGCAGAAAGCGGCGGCTGTTTATCTCTGCCACCTGCCCCAGATCCGCAAGCGCCACCCCGCCCTCACGCTTTGCGCGCATGATCATATCAAAGGGGATGCCCAGCACCCAATGGCTGGAGCAGGACCAGATCACCGCCAGCATGATCCAGTACCACAGATTTGAGAAAGACCGCAGATCGATCACCTCAGTGAGGATTTTATACAGCTCCACCCGGCAAAGCCCTTTCCCTGGCAGGCTGCGCGTTTCATCGCGGCAATGGCCTGGCGTCTGTATGTCACGGTCGTCCGCGCTTGAGGCGCGGCTCTTTCCATGGCAGGCAGAGCGCAGGGCTGCAAGCCCTGTCGAGTCTCCGCCCATGCCAAGCCGTGTGTGAAGCAGGAATGTCGCGCTTTGCACCTAGCCACAGGAATTCCGATGCAACCGATTCAGGCCGCCTTCCCCGCCACCCGCCTGCGCCGCAACCGCCGCACTGCCGCTCTGCGGGCGCTGACCCAGGAGAACAGTCTCAGCGTCAGCGATCTGATCTGGCCGGTGTTCATCCGCGAGGGCGAGGGCATTGAGGAGCCGGTCGCCTCGCTGCCCGGGGTGAACCGCCTTTCACTCGACCGGCTGCTGGTGCGCGCGGGCGAGGCC
This sequence comes from Pseudogemmobacter faecipullorum, assembly GCF_020539525.1. GTDB lineage: Bacteria > Pseudomonadota > Alphaproteobacteria > Rhodobacterales > Rhodobacteraceae > Pseudogemmobacter > Pseudogemmobacter faecipullorum. Next base: position 30,775 of record NZ_JACDXX010000005.1, read on the forward strand.
GTGGCGCTTGGCATTCCGGCGATCTGCCTCTTTCCCTATACCGATCAGTCGCTGCGCACCGAAGACTGTGCCGAAGCGTGGAATCCGGAAAATCTGACCAACCGGGCGATCCGGGCGCTGAAAGCGGCCTTCCCCGAGCTGGCGGTGATGACCGACATCGCGCTCGATCCCTATAATGCCAATGGCCATGACGGTTTCGTCGAGAACGGGGTGATCCTCAATGATGCGACCATTCCGGCGCTGGTGAAAATGGCCCTCGCCCAGGCCGAGGCCGGAGCCGATATCCTTGGCCCCTCGGATATGATGGATGGCCGGATCGGCGCGATCCGCAGCGCGCTGGAAGCGGCAGGCTATGGCGATGTGACGATCATGTCCTATGCCGCCAAATATGCCTCGGCTTTCTACGGCCCGTTCCGCGATGCCGTCGGCGCTTCGGGCCGGCTGGTGGGCGATAAAAAGACCTATCAGATGAACCCGGCCAATTCCGATGAGGCTTTGCGCCTTGTCGCACGCGATCTCTCGGAGGGCGCGGATATGGTCATGGTCAAGCCGGGCATGCCCTATCTCGATATCTGCCGCCGGGTGAAGGATGAATTCGGTGTGCCGACCTTTGCCTACCAGGTCTCGGGCGAATATGCGATGCTGCGCGCGGCGGCGCTGAATGGCTGGCTCGATGCCGAGAAATCAATGATGGAAAGCCTGATGGCCTTCAAGCGCGCCGGTTGTGATGGCATTCTGACCTATTTCGCCCCCGAGGCGGCAAAGCTGCTGCAGCGCTGAGGGCGGCAGCTGACCGGGCCCAGGGGGAGCAGGCCTGGGGCGTGGGCGCGAGGAGCGGTTGCGGATCTTCGCTACCCCGGGCGCTTCGCTGCGCGAGGCGGATGACAAAACCCGTCCCGCGCGCTAAAACTGAGGTGAAAAGGGTCTTCAGAACCCTGTTTGCAGGCAAAAGGGCAGTCAGATGGACAAAATTTCCCGACGCACCATGCTCGCGGGCGCAGGATCGGCAGCTTTGCTGACCGCAGCCTGTGGCAATGGGGTTGGCTCGAACGGCGCACATCAGATCGATATTCGCGTCGATGCCACCCAGAACTATCTGTTCAACCGCTATCCCGGCACCCGGGATCTGGCCTCGCGGGCCAGCGGCGTGCTCTATATGCCGCTGATGACCGAGGCCGGGCTGATCTGGGGCGGCGCTTTCGGCCGGGGCGCTTTGCGCATCCAGGGCGTGACCGTCGATTATTACTCCGCGACCAAGGCCAGCATCGGCCTGCAGGTCGGCGCCCAGCAATATGCCCATGCTCTCTTCTATATGACCCCGACCGCGCTGGAGGAATTCCGCCGCGCCACCGGCTGGGCCGCCGCCGCCGATCTGCGCTATGCGACGCCGGAGGAAGGCGCGACCATCGGCAAGGCCACCACCGAGATGGATCCGGTGATTGCTCTGGTCTTTGGGCAGCAGGGTCTGATCGCCGGGGCGACGCTTTCGGGCGTCAAATATACCCGCATCATTCCCTGATGCGGCGGCGGTGATGTCGCTCAGCGCTTTTATCGCGCAATGGGGCATCGCCGCGGTGTTTCTCGGCTGTTTTTTTGAGGGCGAAACCGCCGCCATCCTCGGCGGCGTGATCGCGCATCGCGGCCTGACCGGCTGGGGTGAAACGGCGCTCGCGGCTTTTCTTGGCGCACTGCTGGCCGATCAGCTGTGGTTTTTGCTGGCCCGTGCGCTGCCCGCCGAAAGCCGGGCCGGACGCTGGCTGAAGGCGCGCAGCCAGTCCGGCACCGGCAGTGCGCTGTTTCGCCGGCTGGAGCAGAACCATATCGCTCTGACCCTGGCCTTTCGCTTCATCCCCGGCACCCGGATCCTTGGCCCGCTGGCGCTGGGGCGCAGCTCGATGTCCTGGCCCGGCTATAGTTTGTGGAACAGCCTGTCCTGTCTGGTCTGGGCGGTGCTTTTTACCGGGCTGGGCTATCATTTCGGTCAGGCGGCCGAAGCGGGCTTAGGCCGCCTGCACGAGGTGCATTTCCTCGGGTTGCTGCTGGTGGTCGCGCTGGCCGGGCTGATCCTCGCCCGGCTGTGCCACCACCTGCTGCACCGGCGCTGAGGATCAGCTTTTCGGCCGCGCCAGGCGGCGGATCAGCGAGGAGGTGTCATGCCGCCCGCCACCCATGCCCTGGACATCTTTATAGAACTGATCGACCAGCGCGGTGACCGGCAGGCTGGCCCCGATCTCATCGGCGGTTTCCAGACAGATTTTCAGATCCTTGCGCATCCAGTCGACGGCAAAACCATAATCGAACCGGCCTTCCAGCATGGTTTTATGGCGGTTCACCATCTGCCAGGAGCCCGCCGCCCCCTGGGAAATCACCTCGACCACCGCCTCGCCATCGAGGCCTGCCTGCTCGCCAAAGGCCAGAGCCTCGGACAGGCCCTGAACCAGGCCCGCGATACAGATCTGGTTCATCATCTTGGCCAGCTGACCCGCTCCGCTGTCGCCAATGCGGCGGCAGATCCGCGCATAGGCCTCAATCACCGGCTCGGCCCGGGCGTAATCCGCCGCATCCCCGCCGCACATCACCGAGAGAATGCCATTCTCGGCCCCGGCCTGGCCGCCCGAAACCGGCGCATCGACAAAGCCCCGGCCCGAGTTTTTCAGAATGTCCGCCAGCTCGCGCGTCACTTTCGCCGAAACCGTGGTGTGATCGACAAAGAGCGCGCCCTGCCCGAGCCCGGCAAAAGCGCCCTGCTCGCCAAGGCAGACCTCGCGCAGATCCTCATCATTGCCAACGCAGGCCATGACGAATTCCTGGCCCGCCGCCGCCTCACGCGCGCTGGCGGCGATGCGGCCGGTGAATTTTTTCGCCCAGGCCTCAGCCCGGGCCGGGCTGCGGTTCCAGACCGTGACCTCATGCCCCCTGGCGGCCAGATGCCCGGCCATCGGAAAACCCATGACCCCAAGCCCAAGAAATGCCACTCTGGCCATCTGCTGATCCCTTCGCTCTTACCGGCGTGAATTGCCCTTCAATACCGGATGGACTAGGAACCAGAACCATTGCGGACGTCAAGGACAGGCCCGAATGCTAACGCTTTTTCGCTGGATGTTGCGGATCACTCTGCTGTGCCTCGCCATAGCGCTGCTGCTGCTCACCATCAGCTACTGGTTCCTGTCGCGTTCGCTGGTCGATTATGACGAAGATTTCACCCTGAACGGCATCTCCGCCCCGGTCGAGGTGGTGCGCAACAGTGACTCGGTGCCGCATATTTTCGGCAGCACCGATACTGACAGCTGGTTCGCGCTGGGATTTGTCCATGCCCAGGACCGGCTCTGGCAGATGACCATGCTGCGCCGCACCGCCCAGGGGCGGCTCTCTGAGATTTTCGGCCCGCGCACCCTCGCCGTCGATGAGCTGGCGCGCCGCCTTGATCTTTATAACCTGGCGCTGGAATCGGTGAAGGCGCAGGATGACAGCACCCGCAGCGCGCTCGAGGCCTATTCCGCCGGGGTGAATGCCTGGATCCATGAGGTGAATAATGGTGCGCGCGGCCGCGGCGCGCCGGAATTCTGGCTGTTTGAGCCCGAGATCGCCACCTGGGCCCCGGCCGACAGCATTGCCATTCTGAAACTGATGGCGCTGCAGCTGTCGGGCCAGGCGCAGAATGAGGTTCTGCGCGCCCGGCTGTCGCTGGCTTTGCCGCCCGGGCGTCTGGGTGATATCCTGCCGGAGGACAGCTCAAAAGCCATTACCTCACCCGAATATGCAGCACTGGTGCCGGGCGCAGATCCGGGCAACCGGCCGCTGAATTTTGCCCTCGGCCCCTTGTCGCCTTTGCAGGAGCCTGCCCTCGCGGGGGCCTCCAATGCCTGGGCGGCGATGGCCGAGCGCTCGGCCGCGGGCGGCGCGCTGCTGGCCAATGATCCGCATCTGGGCTTTAGCGCGCCGACTTTATGGTATCTGGCGCGGGTCGAGCTGCGCTCGGGCGGGGTGATCGGTGCCACCATTCCGGGCGTGCCTGCGGTGCTGATCGGGCGCAGTGATCAGCTGGGCTGGGGCCTGACCACCGCCTATCTCGATGATCAGGATCTGGTGATCGAGAAGCTGAACCCGAAAAACCATGAGGAATATCTGCTGCCCGATGGCAGCTATGCCCGGTTCCAGACCCGCCAGACCGTGGTACGGGTTAAGGATCAGCAACCGCTGACCCTGACTTTGCGCTGGTCGCGCAACGGGCCGGTGCTCTCGGGCAAGCAATATGATCTCGAAACCGTCACCCCCTCCGGCCATGTTGCGGCTTTGTCCTGGACCGCGCTCTCGCCGGCTGACACCTCGATCTCGGCGGCGATGAAGCTGATGCAGGCCTCAAGCGTGGCCGAGGGCATCGAGGCCGGGCGCGGCTATATGGCCCCGGCGCAAAATCTGATGCTGGCCGGCCCCGATGGCATTGCCATGCAGCTGATCGGCGCCATGCCGGCCCGCGATCCGGCCCATCCCTCGCAGGGACGCCTGCCCTCGCCCGGCTGGAACCTGGCCACCGGCTTTCGCGGCATGTTTCCCTATGAGGAGAACCCGCGCTTCCTCAATCCGGAAGAAGGCCTGCTGGGCAATACCAATAACAAGACCACCGACCGCCCCTTCCCGCATCATGTCAGCTTCACCTGGGGCGATACCCAGCGCATCAAGGCCTGGCTGGCGCTGATCGAAAGCCGCGAGGTCCATACCCGCGAAAGCTTTATGGAGGCGCAGCTTGATACGATGAACCCGACGGCGCGGCTCTTGCTGCCGCTGATCGGGGCCGACCTGTGGTTCACCGGCGAGGCGGCGGCCGAGGGCACGCCCGAACATTTCCGGCAGCGCGCCCTGGCGCTGCTCGCCGCCTGGAATGGCGAGATGAACGAGCATATGCCCGAGCCGCTGATTGCCGAGGCCTGGCTGCGCGAGCTGATGGACCGGCTGATCCGCGATGAGCTGGGGCCGCTGGCCGATCACTTCAGCCGTCCCGATCCGGTGTTTATCGAACGGGTCTACCGCGATGTGAACGGCGCCTCGAAATGGTGCGATATCGTGCAATCGGCCCCGGTCGAGACCTGCACCGATATTGCGCGCATGGCCCTGGATGAGGCGCTGATCCGGCTGGCGGAAAGCCGCGGGCCGAATATCGAATCCTGGCGCTGGGGCGATGCGCATCAGGCGACGCATGACCATCCGGTGCTGGGCGAGGTGCCCTTGCTGAAATGGTTCGTCAATATCCGCCAGTCGACCTCGGGCGGCGATGATACGCTGATGCGCGGCCGCACCAAAGGCAGCGGGCCGAACCCCTTCCTCAATGTCCATGGCGCGGGCTATCGCGGCGTCTATGATTTTGCAGATCCTGACAGTTCGGTCTTCATCACCGCCACCGGCCAGTCCGGCCATCCTCTGTCGCGCCATTATGACGATCTGGGCGAGCTGTGGCGGCGGGGCGAATATATTCCGATGAGCCTTGACCCTGAGCTGGCCCATGCCGGACCCGCCGGGATCATGATGCTGACCCCGGCTGAGCCGGAACAGCCATAAAAAAGGGGCGGAAAACCGCCCCTTTTTTTTGTTTTTCAGGGTTTGCCCCCAGGGGTTCCCCAAGGGTTCTGGGTTACAGCCGGAAATAGTCCTCGCGCTGGCGCTGGGACCAGCAGAGCTGCAGCTGCCAGCCGCTCTCGCCCAGAACTTCCGAGAGCACCACGCCCTGCTGATGCAGCCAGGCATGGCGGCGGCCCTGGTCAAAGCCGAGGTCCAGCAGCTCTTCGGTCTTCTCGGCCTCGAAAGCTGCCGAGACCGCGCTGAGCAGCTCAGCAACCCCCTCGCCGGTCAGGGCCGAAACCGCAAACACCCCGGCCCGCTGCGCGGCCTGGGCCAGCAAAGCCTCACGCGCCGAGGGTTCCACGAGGTCAAGCTTGTTCCACAGCTCAAATTTCGGCGTCGAGGCCGGTACACCGACCGATTGCAGAATATCCTCGACATCCTGGGCCTGTTCGGCGGTTTCCGGATGGGAAATATCGCGCACATGCAGGATCAGATCGGCGGCCAGCACCTCTTCGAGCGTGGCGCGGAACGAGGCCACCAGCTGGGTCGGCAGATCCGAGATAAATCCCACCGTATCCGAGAGGATCACCTTACGGCCCGGCCCGGTCTGTGAGGGCAGGTTCAGCGAGCGCATCGTCGGGTCGAGCGTGGCGAAAAGCATATCCTCGGCCAGCACTTCAGCCCCGGTCACCCGGTTGAACAAAGTCGATTTTCCGGCATTGGTATAGCCAACCAGGGCGACGATCGGGAAAGGCACTTTGGCGCGTGCCGCCCGGTGCAGCTCGCGGGTTTTAACCACTTTTTCCAGCTGGCGGCGCAGCCTTATCGCCTGTTCATCAATGGCGCGGCGGTCGTTTTCTTTCTGGGTCTCGCCAGGGCCACCGACGAAACCGAAACCACCGCGCTGACGCTCAAGATGGGTCCAGGCCCGCACCAGCCGGGTGCGCTGGTAATTCAGCGCCGCCAGCTCGACCTGCAAAACCCCCTCACGGGTCCGGGCGCGGTCGGCGAAAATCTCGAGGATCAGGCTGGTCCGGTCAAGGATCTTGACCTTCCATTCCTTTTCAAGATTGCGCTGCTGCACCGGGGTCAGCGGGCCGTCGATCAGCACCAGGCCGATTTTATCGGCGCGAAATCTCTCGCCCAGCTCGGCCACCCTTCCGGTGCCAAACAGGCTTCCGGCGAGGGTGCGGCTGACCCGGACCACTTCGGACCAGATCACCTCAATGCCAGGCAGGGCTGCCGCCAGGCTGACCGCCTCGGCCAGGCCATGTTCGGGCAGCCGCCGCGCGGCACGTTTACGGATATCGGGATGCAGCACCACGGCGCGGGTTTTCTGGCCGGTCGTCAGCTGCCATTTTGCACTGCCAGCCTTGCGCTCGGCTGGCAGCGGGAAGAGCTCGTCTTCATCCCCGAAAGGATCGATGGGATCGTTAATCAGTCTTCGCCTTCATAAAGATTTATCGGCGCGCCGGGCATGATCGTCGAGATCGCGTGTTTATAGACCAGCTGAGACTGGCCATCACGGCGCAGCAGCACGCAGAAATTATCGAACCAGGTGATAACACCCTGAAGTTTGACCCCGTTGATCAGGAAGATCGTGACCGGAACCTTTGCTTTGCGGACATGGTTCAGGAAAGCATCCTGGAGGTTCTGTTTGTCGCCAGCCATTGTTTGTTTTGCCTTGCGCTTGCCGCTTGGTCGCGGTCTTTGAGAAAAACAGCCGGGCACAGACTGCCCGCACTGGCCCGGAACGGGCAGAACCGCGCCGGACAGAGCTGATAATAGGACTGTCGCAGATTGTTTCCAGAGGCGAATAGCGAAGTTTCGTTCGCTGACGCCCGCCGCTGATCTGACTGTTGCCTAAATACCCTTCAGCGCCGCCAGCGCAAGCCCCAGTTCGCAGGCGCGATAATCGCCAGCAGCGCCAGGGCCTCGAGCCGGCCCAGCACCATCGACAGCCCGAGAATGGCCTTGACCAGCGGCGAAAGCGGCGCCCAGGCAATGGGATCGGCCCCGGCCGTGGCCGCCAGCGGCCCGGTGGTGGTCAGCGCGGCAATCGAGAGAATCAGCGCCGGTTCAAATTCAAGCCCGGCCAGGGTCAGGGCCGACATGATCAGGGCAACCGAAAGCGCGAACAGCATGAAGAAGATCCAGGCCATCCGCGCCCCCTCCTGGGCCAGCCGCCGGGCAAAGCGGCCCGAGCCGATGGAATGGGGATGGATGATCCGCTCCAGCTCGCGCTTGCCCTGCAGCCAGAGCGCCTGGGTGCGCAGCAGCGTCACGCCCCCGGCCGTGGTGGCGACACCGCCGCCGACAATGGCCAGCCCCATCAGCATCAGTCCCGGCGAGCCCAGCCCGGCCCAGTTGCGTGCCGCATCCCACCACAGGCTCTCATAGCCGGTGGTGGTCAGGAAAGAGGCGGCGGTGAACATCGCGCCCCAGAAGGCGCGCAGCAAGACCCGCCAGGTCTCGGTCTCGCCCGCTGCCGCATCGGCGATCATATGGCGCAGCAGCAGGATCGCCGTGGTCAGGAAAATCAGGAACAGCCCCAGCCGCAGCTCGGAATCGCGCAGCAGATTGCCAGGGCGATGGCCCGGCAGGGCAAAAGGCATCATATGCCGGCTGAGTGCGAAGAGCAGGAAGAGAAACATCAGCATCTCGCCGCCGAGACCCGAGCCCTGGACTGCTGTACCGCCGGTGATCGCCACGCCGCTGGTCGAAAGCGTGCCCATGGCATGGATCAGCGCGACGAGGCCATTCTCGCCGGCCATCAGCAAGAGCAGCCACAGCAGCAGCGTCAGCCCGGCATAGACCGGCAGGATCGCCTCGGCGCCGCGGGTCAGCCGCTCGCGCGGATCACCCGATCTGCCACGCCCGCCGGTCAGGCTATGGCCCGGGATCGAGCCGGAAATCACCTCGGCCCCACCGAGGTTCAGCGGCACCAGCACCGCCCAGGCCCCGACCAGAACATAAAAACCGCCGAGCCAGCCCACGAGGCCGCGCCAGAGATGCACCGAAGGCGCGAGGCGCTCGGGCGCATAGACCGAGGCCCCGGTGGTGCTGAAACAGGACAGCATCTCAAACCAGAGATTGACCCAGCTGCTGTCGCGGATGATCGCGCCGAGCGGAAAGGCAAAGGCCAGCGGCAGCAGCAGATAGGCCCCGGCCAGAGCCGCGAGCTGGCCCTGCACCGTATGGCGCCGCGTGCTGCGGCGGGTGGCAATGGCCAGCATCACCGTCAGCACCAGCAGCATAATCCCGGCATAGAAAAAGCCCTGGGCGGTATGGTGATCGCGGTTGGCCAGCGCATGCAGCGCCGGGATCTGGCACATCACCGCCACAACCCCGAGGCCCTGGACCAGCAGCGGCACCTCGCGCCAGGCCGCCGTCATCCCTCCCGGTTGCGCCGGCATCAGAAGAAATCGATCGAGACCTGGAACAGGCGCTCGACCTCCGCAACATCGCCGCTCAGGGCAAAGACCGCCACCACATCGCCGGGTTCAATACGCATGCCAGGCTCGGGCTTTAACATCCGCTCGCCCTTCATCACCCCGCCAACCAGCACCCCTTCGGGGAAATCAATATCGCGGATCAGCCTGCCCGAGATCGGCGAGGTCGACATCACCTGGGCCTCAATCAGCTCGGCCTCGCCATCGCCGATCGCATAGACCGCGCGCACCCGGCCGTGGCGGATATGGCGCAGGATCGAGGAGACGGTGGTGGCACGCGGGTTGATATAGGCGTCGATCTCCAGCGGCGCCATCAGCGGCGCCAGGGTCGGATCATTGACCAGCGCAATCACCAGCGGGCATCCCGCCTGTTTGGCGCGCACCGAGACCAGCAGATTGGTCTTGTCATCATCGGTCACCGCCAGCACTGCATCGGCGCGGTCAACCGCCGCCTCGGCCAGCAAAGCGCTGTCCATTCCATCGCCGTTCAGCACGATGGTGCGCGAGAGCATATCGGCCGCGGCTTCGGCAATCTCGTGGTTCTTCTCGATCATCCGCACCCGGACCCGGTCCGAGCGCGCCTCAAGCACCGAGGCCACGGTCAGCCCGACATTGCCGCCGCCGATAATGACCACCCGCTCCTGCTTATGGGTTTTCTTGCCAAAGATATCGAGGCTGCGCGGCACATCCTCGGCATGGGCGAACAGATAGATCTGATCCTCTTCCAGCAGCTGATCCTGGGGATCGGGGGCAAAGAGCCGCCCCTCGCGCCGGATGCCGACGACAATGGCGCGCAAGGAGGGGAAGAGATCACTCAGCTGGCGCAAGGGCGTGTTCAGCACCGGGCATTCCGCCGAGAGCTGCAGCCCCAGCAGCTGGGCCCGGCCCTGCATGAATACTTCGGTATCAAAGGTCTGGGGCGCGGCAAGGCGCTGCAGCGCCGCCTCGGCCACCTCGCGCTCGGGGCTGATGATCACATCAATGGCGAGGCGCTGCGAATTATACAGATCGGAATAGCCGGTCGCGAGATAGTTCTGCGCCCGGATCCGGGCAATGCGGCGGGTGACGTTAAAGGCCGAGGCGGCAATCTGACAGGTGACCATATTCACCTCATCCGAATGAGTGGCCGCAATCACCATATCGGCATCGCGCGCCCCCGCCTTTTCCAGCACATCGGGATGGCTGGCAAAGCCGACAACCCCCTGAACATCAAGGGTTTCGGTGACGCGCCGCACCAGCTCGGCATTGGTATCGACCACCGTCACATCATTTTGTTCGCCCGAGAGCTGCCGGGCAATCTGCCAGCCGACCTGGCCCGCACCGCAGACAATGATTTTCATGGTTTAACCCGTCCTGCGGTCCTCAAAACAGCCTTCTGCCTGACAGAGCCTGGCCTGGGCGTCAAGCCAGCGCCCGGGCCAGCCTGTCGCAGGCTCAGGCCTCCTCAGCCTCCTCGCTGCCCTCCAGATCCTCAAAATGCGCCGAACGCGCGCCGGATTTTGAGGTGGTCACCACGCCGAGGCTCTTGAGCTTGCGGTGCAGCGCCGAGCGTTCCATGCCGACGAAACTGGCGGTGCGGCTGATATTGCCGCCGAAACGGTTGATCTGGGTCAGCAGATATTCGCGTTCGAACAGCTCGCGCGCCTCGCGCAGCGGCAAGGTCGCCACCGCCCCGCCCAGAACCATGGTCTCGCCGCCCGCGCCCGGCCCCTCGGCCCCCGGCAGTTCGCGCGCATCAATCGCGCCGCTGCCCTCGCCGAGGATCAGCACCCGTTCGATCATATTGCGCAGCTGCCGCACATTGCCCGGCCATTGCATGGTCTGCAGCATCGCCTCGGCATCAGTGGTCAGATCGCGGGCCGGCAGGCCCTGGCTGCGGTGGAAATAGCTGACGAAATGCCGCGCCAGTTCCGGAATGTCATCGCGGCGATCGGCCAGCGAGGGCACCGGGATCGGCACCACATTCAGCCGGTCGAACAGCTCCTGGCGGAAGCGCCCGGCGCGGATCTCGGCGGGCAGATCGCGTGAGGTTGACGAGATAACCCTCAGATCTACCCTGACTTTATCGGTGCCGCCGAGGCGCGAGAACTGCTGTTCGGTCAGCACGCGCAGGATTTTCGACTGGGTGCCGCCCGGCATATCGCCGACCTCGTCAAAATAAACGACACCGCCATGGGCCTGTTCCAGCAGCCCGGTCTCGACGCCGCGTTCAGCGGTTTCGCGGCCAAACAGCACCTCTTCCATCCTTTCGGGCTCAATCGTCGCCGAAGAGACGGTGACGAAGGGGGCCGGGGCACGGCTGGAATGGGCATGAATATAGCGCGCCGCCATTTCCTTGCCCGAACCGGGCTGGCCGGTCAGCATCACCCGGCCATTGGATTTGGTCACCTTGTCGAGCTGGGCCTTCAGCGTGCGATAGGCCGGGCTTGAGCCGATCATATCGCTCGAGCTGACATCACGGCGACGCAGCTCATGGTTTTCACGCCGCAGCCGGGCGGTTTCCATCGCCCTGGCAACAACCAGCGTCAACTGGTCGATATTAAAAGGTTTTTCGATAAAATCATAGGCGCCCTGCTTGATCGCCGCCACCGCGATCTCGATATTGCCATGGCCCGAGATGATGATCACCGGAATATCGGGATTATCGCGTTTGACGGTTTTAAGAATGTCGATCCCATCCATCCGGCTGTCTTTCAGCCAGATATCCAGGATCATCAGCGCGGGCGGATCCGCGTTGATTTCATTCATACATTCATCGGAATTGCCAGCGAGCCGCGTGGTATAGCCCTCATCCCCGAGGATATCGCCGATCAGTTCGCGGATGTCTTTTTCGTCGTCGACGATCAGAATGCTCATCTCAGCCTCCTTGCCCAAGCGGGGCAGCCTGTTGCCCCGGGCTCCGGGGCGAAGTCACGCGGGGCGATGCGGCTGCCGCCCCGTTGCTCTGGCCCGAAGGGCCCATATTACGCCCCATGCGGCGGCGGTTCAGACGCGGCAGCCGCACTTCGGCCAGCGCGCCGAAATGGTTATTGCCCGCGAAAACCGGCGCATCCGACAGGGTGAGCGTGCCGCCATGCTCCTCGATGATCTTGCGCACAATCGGCAGGCCGAGGCCGGTGCCTTTGGCGCGGGTGGTCACATAGGGTTCGAACAGCCGGGCACGATCCTCGGGCAGGCCGATGCCATTATCCATGATCCGGATCACCGCCTCGGCCTCATCGCGCTCAAGCGTGATGCGGATCTGTGGCTGATATTCGGGGGGTGCACCATTTTCGATAAGGGATTCCGTGGATTCCCCGGCGTTCTTAATCAGGTTTGTCAACGCCTGACCAATCATCGTGCCGTCCAGATCCATCAGCAAAGGCTCGTCGGAAATCTCAGCGGTGAACTGCACATCGGGCTGCCCGGCGCGCTGTAGCACCAGGGCGTCGCGCAAAAGTACGGTCAGATCGGTCTCACGGCGATCGGGTTCCGGCATGCGGGCAAATTTGGAGAACTCGTCAACAATGCGCCGCAAGTCATTGGTCTGGCGCACAATAACATCAGTAAGATTTTCCAGATCTTCCACATCCTGAACCTGTTTGCGGAATTTACGTTTGACCCGTTCGGCCGAAAGCGCAATCGGTGTCAGGGGGTTTTTGATCTCATGGGCGATCCGCCGCGCAACATCGCCCCAGGCCGCCATGCGCTGCGCCGAGACCAGATCGGTCACATCGTCAAAGGCCAGCACATAGCCCTCAAGCCCGCCATCACCCGAGCGCCGCTCGGAGAGCCGCACCAGCAGGCTTTCGATCTGGCCACGCCGGGTCAGGCGGATCTCTTCCTGGGCCATGCTGGCAGAATCTTCGCGTAAACGCTCGAAAAGCCCGAAAAATTCCGGAACCACCTCAGCCAGGGGCTGATCGACACTGCTGCTGATCAGATCCAGCGCCCGCATCGCGGCACGATTCATGAAATCGATATCGCCATCGGGATCGAGGCCGATCACCCCGGCGGTGACATTGGACAGAACCGAGTCAAACAGCCGCCGCCGCGCCTCGGTCTCGGCATGGCTCTCTTCCAGCTCGAGGCGCTGACCCTTCAGCTGGCGGATCATATGGTTAAAGGTCCGGCCCAGCAGCGCGATCTCATCATCGCCGGGCTCTTCCTCGACCCGGACCGCCAGATCCCCCTCGCCAACCCGCTCCGCCGCGCTGGCCAGCCGCCCTACCGGCCGGGCCAGACGCTCGGCGAACCACAGGCCCAGCCAGATCGCGGCCAGGATAAGAATAAGCGCGAAGCCAAGGTAAATCAGGCCAAAATTCAGCAAAAGCTTGCCACGCTCGGCCTCGAGCTGATTATAGACCGCCACCGTCTCGGTGGTTTCATCCAGCAGCGACAGCAACCGGCCGTCGATCTGCCGGCTGACATAAAGATAGCGGTCAGCATAGGCCGGCAGACGGACCAGGGCACGAAACTCATTATTGGCCCAGTCGGGGATCAGCACCAGCTCGCCCGCCAGCGCCTTGCGCAGATCGCCCGGGCTCACCTCTTCAAAATCAAACAGATAAGAGCGCTCGCCCCGGGTGCGCAGCTTGCCGCTGCCATCGATCAGATAGGCCTCTTTCAGCCCGCGCTGGATCTGGTCCTGGCCCTGGGCCAGAAGCGGGCGCAGCTGATCATCGCGCAGCATAACACTTTGTTCACGCGCATTATTCAAAAACCCCGCCAGAGCCAGCGTGTCCTGCACCAGGCTCTTGCGCTGCTCGCCCTCATAGGTCTGCGCCGCCGCCAGCGAAGAGCCGACCACCGAGCGCACCCGCTCTGAGAACCAGCTTTCCAGACCAAGATTGACCGAAAGCACGGCAAAAACCGCCACCAGGATGGTCGGGACCAGCGCCATGCCGGCAAAAACCCCGGTCAGCCGCAGATGCAGCGCCGAGCCGGCCGAGCGGCGGCGGCGCTCGCTGACCATACGCAGGATCCGGTTCAGCACCAGCGCAGCGATCAGCAGTACATAGACCAGATCGGCCAGCAGGATCAGCCGCAAAGCCGGAGAATTGGAATTCTGATTCAGCGGCCCGAGCAGCAGGAAGCTTGCCACCACCAGCACCGGCCCCAGAAACACCAGGCCAAGCGTCAGCGCCGTTTGCAGCCGCTTTCGCCGCCGCAAACGGGACATTCTGGCCCAGACATCCCGGCTGATTGCTCGCCCCGCTTGTGACATATCCCCGCAACATCCTGGGGGCGATCCGCAATGAGGCCGGATCGCCACGCTTGATGTTGCGGTTTTACATCAGCTTGCGACGCCGTGTCACGCGAATATCCAGATCGGTGATCTTCTTGCGCAAAGTATTGCGATTGATGCCGAGCAGGTCGGCGCAGCGCGCCTGATTGCCGCCGGTGGCATCAAGGGCAATCTCGATCAGCGGCATCTCGACCTCGCGCAGAATGCGCTGCCAGACCCCGGCAGGCGGCAGCTGGCCGCCATGCAGATCGAAATAGCGTTTCAGATGCCGCATTACCGTCGCCGAGAGCTTTTCGCCCTCCATCACATTGCGCAAAGGCTCGGCCGCGGGCAGCTGCCCCAGCACGGCGGCCACCTCACCGCGGCTGATCTCGGCATCCTGGGCGGTGACCAGCAGGCGGCGGATGGTATTTTCCAGCTGGCGCACATTGCCCGGCCAGGCATGGTTGCGGATCAGCTCGCGCGCCTCGGCCGAGAGGCGGCGCTGCTGGCCGAAATCGCGCTCACCCCGGCTCAGGAAATGCTCGGCCAGCAGCGCGATATCCTCGACCCGCTCGCGCAGCGCCGGCACCTGCAGCGTCACCCCGCCCAGCCGGTAATAGAGATCCTGGCGGAAACTGCCATGCTCCATCCGCGCGGTCAGATCCACCTGGCTGGTGGCGATGATACGCGGCGCTTTGCCGGCCATGACATCCTCGGCCAGCATATCGAGCAGCCGCACCACCCGGGCCTGGGCCTCGTCGTCGTAATCGCCGATCTCATCAAAGATCACCGATCCGCCGCGCGCCCGGCTCAGCAGCGCCGCCGGCCCCTCAACGCCCTGCAGATCAGCGGGCTGGGCCACAACACAGGGCAGGCTGCGGCGGTCGGAGAAATCATGGATCGCGCGTGCCAGCAGGCTTTTTCCGGTGCCGGATTCACCCGAGATCAGCAAAGGAATATCGGTATTCATCACCCGCGCCACCAGGCGGTAGAGCGCCTGCATCGCCGGGGTACGGCCCACCAGCGGCAGCTCTTCGGTGGCCTCGGGCACCGGCGCGGGCTGGGCGGGCGCGCGGCGTTTTTGCTCCAGCGCCCGGGCCGAGCGTTTCATCAGATCGGGCAGATCAAAGGGTTTGGGCAGGTAATCCCAGGCCTCGGCCTCGGCGGCCTGGATCGCGGTCATGATGGTATTCTGCGCCGAGATCACGATCACCGGCAGGCCCGGGCGCAGGCGCGAAATCCGTGGCAGCGCATCCAGACCATTGCCATCGGGCATGATCACATCCGAGATCACCAGATCGCCCTTGCCCTCCTCGACCCAGCGCATCAGCGTCATCAGCGAGGAGGTGGCATGCACCTTACAGCCCGCCCGGGTCAGCGCCTGGGTCAGCACCGTGCGGATCGTACGGTCGTCATCGGCAACCAGAACAGTTCCATCCATCCCTCACATCCCCTTTTCAGCTGGTTTCGGCGCCACCGGCAGCGAAAGCCGGAACACCGTGCGACCGGGGGCGGATTCGACGGTGATCCAGCCCTCATGATCGGCAATGATTTTTGACACCAGCGCCAGGCCAAGGCCGGTGCCGTTTTCGCGGCCCGAGACAAAGGGGTCGAAGACCTCGGCGGCAATATCGGGCGGCAGGCCAGGGCCATCATCGATCACCTCAATATTCAGCGGCAAAGCGGCCTGGCTGCCATCCTTGCGCCGGATGCGCAGGCTGAGATCGTAAAAACTGCGCAAGCGGATCGTGCCGCCGCGCGGGCCCGCCGCCTCGGCGGCATTGCGGATCAGATTGAGAAAGACCTGCATCAGCTGATCGGGATCGGCGAGGGTCGGCGGCAGCGAGGGGTCGAAATCCTCGATGATCCTCATCTGCGCGGCAAAGCCCACCAGGGCCGAGCGCCGCGCCCGGTCGAGCGCATCATGAATATTCACCGCGCGCCGCTCGGGCGGGCGCAGATTGCCGAACTGCTCGACCTGACCGAGCAGTTTCACAATACGCCGGGTTTCCTCGACGATCAGATCGGTCAGCTCGCGGTCTTCCGGGCTCAGCGACATCGACAAAAGCTGCGCCGCTCCCGAAATCCCGGCGAGCGGGTTCTTAATCTCATGCGCCAGCATCTCGGCCATGCCAATCGCCGATCTGGCGGCGTTTTTTGACACCCCGGCCCGGCCCAGCCGGTCGGCAATCTCGCGCGGGCTGAAGATCAGCAGGATCACATCCGGCCGGTCATGCAGCGGCGCCAGATGCACCGCGCATTGCACCGGCGGGCGCTCGCCGCTGCTCACCTCAGCCTCATTGATCTTCATCGGCGCCTGATTGGCCCGGGCGCGGCGGAAGGCCTCTTCCATCGGCGCCTTAATCGAGATCCGCCCGAGCAGCGGCTGGCCGGTCAGAGCGCGGCGCGAGGCATTGAGAAAGGTTTCAGCGGCCGGATTGACCTCAAGGATCAGCCCCTCGGGCGCAATCAGCAGCGCCGGCATGGGCAGCGAGGCCCAGATCACCCCGGGCACCGGCCAGGGAGAGGGCAAAAGGCTCATGCGGCCTCTCCGGCGGCGTCAAAGGCCTCGGGCAGCAAGCGGATCACCTCGGCCGGATCCGGGCTGGTCAGGATCCGCTCGCGCGCTTTGCTCAGACCTGCCTCATCGAGATACCAGCCCAGATGCTTGCGCGCGCAGCGCAGCCCCAGCTCGCGGCCATAGAAAGAGAGCATCTCCTCATAATGGCCGATGATCATCTCCGCGCGGGCCTGGCCCTCGGGGATCCGGGGCGCGGGCGTGCCGTAAAGTTCATGCGCAATCTCGGCCAGACGCCAGGGGCGGCCCTGCGCGCCGCGCCCGATCATCACCCCATCGGCACCGCTTTCAGCCAGCGCCTGGCGGGCCGAGGCGGCATCAATAATATCGCCATTGGCAATCACCGGGATTTTAACCGCCTCTTTCACCGTCCGGATCGCGCCCCAGTCGGCATTGCCTTTATAGAACTGACAGCGGGTGCGGCCATGGATCACCAGCATCTGCACGCCTGCGCCCTCGGCCCGGCGCGCCAGTTCGGGCGCGTTCAGCAGTTTATCATCCCAGCCGAGCCGGGTTTTCAGCGTGACCGGCACCGAGACCGCCCGGACCACCGCCTCGATCAGCCCCAGCGCCAGATCGAGATCTTTCAGCAAGGCCGAGCCGCAAAGCCCGGTGGTCACCCGTTTCGAGGGGCAGCCCATATTGATATCGATGATCCGGGCCCCCTGCCCCTCGCACCATTTCGCAGCCTCGGCCATCGGCCCGGGCTCGCGCCCCGCCAGCTGCACCGAAGTGGCGGTCTCGTTAAAGCCAAGCTCGGCCCGGGCACGGGCTTCGGGGCGATTGGCCAGCACTTCCTCAGAGGCGATCATCTCCGAGACCACCAGCCCGGCGCCAAAGGATCCGACCAGCCGGCGGTTCGGCAGATCCGTGATCCCCGCCAGCGGTGCCAGCAGCACCGGAGGGGTAAGCGAGAGCGGTCCGAGTGGCAGCGACAATGGCCTGATCCTTGCACTTTGAACGAAAGATAGCCCCGCCTCCTGCCCGTTCAAAAGCACCAGGCGGCGATGGATGCCGGTCTCTCTGCCCTGAAAACAGGCAATGCACAATATTTAGGCTGATTTGCCCGGAAATGCGCCGGAAAACTGATGGCGCGCCACAGCCGCTGCCACAGCCGCTGTCACGGACTCTGCCACAGTCGCTGCCACAGCCTGCGGCAGCAGGTCGATTGTCAGCCTGCCCGCTCTGGCCTAGACAGACAGTAACCCTGCCCCGATGCCACACCGGACCGATGCTTTTGCCCCAGACCATGCCCCCTTCTGCGCGGACCCTCGTGCTGATCACCGCTGCCGGACGGGGCAGCCGCGCCGGCGAGGGCCTGCCCAAGCAATGGCGGATGCTGGCCGGAAAACCGGTGCTGGCCCATAGTGTCGCAGCCTTTGCCGGTCTGCCGCTGGTGGTGACCATCCATCCCGAGGACCGCGCCCGGGCCGAGGCCTGCCTGCCGGGCGTGACGCTGATCGAGGGCGGCGGCACCCGCGCCGAATCGGTGCGAAATGCGCTCGAGGCCATGCAAGACCAGGGCTATGACCGGGTGCTCATCCACGACGGGGCGCGCCCGCTGGTTTCGCCCGCTCTGATTGCGCGGCTGATCGAAGCACTGGATCATGGCCCCGCCGCCGCCCCGGGCCTTGCGGTCACCGATGCACTCTGGCGCGGTGAGGCAGATCAGGTCGCCGGGCTGGCCCCGCGTGAGGGGCTCTACCGCGCCCAGACGCCCCAGGCCTTTCTTTTCGATGCCATCCTTGCCGCCCATCGCGCCGATCCTTCGGGCGAGGCGGCCGATGATGTCGCGCTTGCCCGTGCCGCCGGCCTCGCGGTCACAATCACCGAGGGTGAGGAAGATAATCTCAAACTGACCTGGCCTGGCGATTTCGCCCGGGCCGAGGCCATTCTTGCACGCCGTAAAGGAGCTGAAGCCATGGATATCCGCATGGGCAATGGCTATGACGTTCACGCTTTCACCGAAGGCAATCAGCTCTGGCTCTGTGGCATCTCTGTGCCGCATGACAAGGGCCTGCTTGGCCATTCTGACGCCGATGTCGGCATGCATGCTCTGACCGATGCGATCTATGGCGCGCTGGCCGAGGGCGATATCGGCCGGCATTTCCCGCCGTCAGATCCGCAATGGAAGGGCGCGGCCAGCGATATTTTCCTTGATCATGCGGTAAAGCTCGCGGCCTCGCGCGGCTATACGATTGGCAATTGCGATGTGACCCTGGTCTGCGAGCGGCCGAAAATCGGCCCCCATGCGGCGGCGATGCAGGCGCGCCTGGCCGAAATCATCGGCTGCGAGCCGGGCCGGGTCAGCGTGAAGGCCACCACTTCGGAACGGCTCGGCTTTACCGGCCGCGAAGAGGGCATCGCCTCGATCGCCACCGTGGTGCTGGTGCAGAAATGATCGCGCGCCTGATCGCGACTTTCGGCTATATCGGCCATCTGCGCCCGGCTTCGGGCACCTGGGCCTCGCTGGCGGCGGTGCTGATCGGCCTTGCGGTGTTTCAGACCGGCCATGGCTGGCTGATCCCGGTGATGGCGCTGCTCGCCACGCTGACCGGCTTCTGGGCCGTGCCGCTTTACCTTGGCGCCGACCGCAGCGCCGATCCCTCGGAAGTGGTGATCGATGAGGTGGCGGGGCAATGGATCGCGATGAGCTTCACCGCCATTCCGCTGTGGAACCACGGCCTTGAGATGGGGCTGATCTCGGGCGCCTGGCCGGGCTGGGTCGCGCCTTTTCTGCTGTTCCGGCTTTACGATATTACCAAACCCGGGCTTGTCGGATGGGCTGACCGCCGTCATGATCCGGTCGGGGTGATGCTTGATGACATTATCGCCGGGATCTTTGCCGGGCTGACCGCAATGGTGCTGGCCGGTCTTTATCACGGAGTGCTGCAACCATGGCTGAGCTGACGCTTGCCACTGCGGTTTTGCGCGCCGCCCGCGAGGCGGGGCTGATGATCACCACCGCCGAAAGCTGCACCGGCGGCATGATCGCCGCCGCGCTGACCGATGTGCCGGGCTCATCCGATGTGGTTGATTGCGGTTTCGTCACCTATTCCAACGCGGCCAAGCAAAGCATGCTGGGCGTGCAGGAGGCCACTTTGGCCAGCTATGGCGCGGTGAGTGAGCAGGTCGCACGCGAAATGGCCGAAGGCGCACTGGCGCATTCGCGCGCCGCGCTGGCGGTCTCGACCACCGGCATTGCCGGGCCGGGCGGATCCGAATTCAAACCTGAGGGCCGGGTCTGTTTTGCGCTGGCCCGCCAGGGTCAGAGCACCCGGACCGAGACCATGGATTTCGGCGCACCGGGCCGCGATGAGGTGCGGATAAGGGCGCGCAATCACGCGCTGAGCCTGCTGTTGCGCGCCGCCGGAGGGTAAGCCCCGGCCCCGGCCCTGCCACCGCGCAGCAGGCCCTCAGCGCGGGCCGTAAAGATCGGCGGCGCGGCGCTCAAAAGCGCGCACGATGCGCTGCATCGCCTCATTGAACACCAGGCCGATCACGCCTTGCAAAATGGCATTGCGAAACTCAAAATCGACAAAGAACTCGATCTCGCTGCCCCCCTCGGAATGATCACGAAACGCCCAGGTCGAGCGCATATAGCGAAACGGCCCGTCGAGATATTCGGTCAGGATCTTGCCCTCGCCTGGCAAAAGCGTGACCCGGCTGCCAAAGCGCTCGCGGAACACTTTGAAGGAAATCACCAGATCCGCCTCCATCACCTCATCACCGGGGCCGCCATTTTCCACCGGCCTGCGCGAGCGGATCCGTGCAGCCGCATTCCAGGGCAGGAATTTCGGATAGCTTTCGACATCGGCCACCAGATCATAGATCTCTTTGGCAGAGTAAGGCAGGCGGCGTGTTTCTTGATGTTTTGGCATGATCTGCTGGCTATAGGGCTTTCCTCATGTCGCGCGGGCAGCGCATAAATTCAACCCCTTGCGCAGCCGCCAGCGCCGCTTCGCCGCAGCTATGCGCTGCAGTTTCCGCTTTGCAATCGGGCCAAGGCGGTCCAGAACAGGCGCCTGATCCCCTCAAGCCGGCGAGAGCAAGCCCGTTATGACCCAAAGACCCTATGTCATTGATCAGATGATCAGCGCCAAACGGATTGCCGCCCGGATCGAGGCCCTTGCCGCCGAGATCACCCGGGAATTCCAGGGCACCGACAAGCTGGTGGTGGTCGGGCTGCTGCGCGGCTCTTTCGTGTTTATCGCCGATCTGGTGCGCGAGATTGACCTGCCGGTTGAGGTCGATTTCCTCGAAGCCTCCTCATACGGCAATGAGATGAATTCCTCGCGTGAGGTGCGGATCCTGAAAGATCTGCGCGGCGAGATTGCCGGGCGCGATGTGCTGGTGGTCGAGGATATTATTGATACCGGCTTCACCCTCAGCCATGTGAAAAACCTGCTGCTGTCGCGAGGCCCGGCGCGGATGAAGATCTGCGCTTTGCTCGATAAGCCCTCGCGCCGCGAGGTCGAGATGAAGGCCGATCTGACCGGCTTTGAGATCCCCGATGAATTTGTCGTCGGCTATGGCATCGATTACGCGCAGCGCAACCGCAACCTGCCCTATATTGGCAAGGTGCGCTTTACCGATGAGGCCGGGGCCTGATCGCGATGATCTGGCTGAGTTCCCGGATCTGACCGGCGGCCACCGCACCACAGCAAACCGCTGGCAGCACCGCCCCGGGGCTGTGATGCCGGCTGAGGTCCGGCCTCGCCTCCGGGGCCTGACAGGCCGGTGGCAGAGCCGGCCCGTGGCACCATAGCAACACTCATCCTGTGGCTGATTCAACGCGTATTATTACCCCAAATTGAACACATTTCAGGTTTCTGAGATTTGTTGCAAATAATACAAGTGACTGAGACTATGATGAAACTTCTGCCTGTTCTGACCCTTGCAACCCTGGCCCCGCTGGCCGCAGCAGCCGAAGGGATCGCCCTAGGCCCGGATCTGACCCTGACGGGCGACCTCGCGCTGCAGCATACCGATGACAGCTGGGAAAAAATCACCGATTTCACCGCAGATCTGCGCTTCTCCTGGCGTCCCGCCACCGATACCGCACTCAGCTTCGGTCTTGAGGGCGGCATCGAATCCTTCGTCGCGCTGAGCTAGGACTGGGGCGATCACAGCCTCTGGCTGGCGGCGGTTGTGGGCTTTGACGGCTTTGATCTGCGCCTCGGCGCGCCGCGTCCGGTCAGCGACACCATGGCCCTGCTGCCCGACTTCGGCATGTATCGCCATGATGGCAAAAATCTCAATCAATATGAGCGTTCGACCGTGGTCTATCGGGCCGGTCGTGCCGATCAGGCCCGCGCCGGGCTCTCGCTGCAAAGCAGTGGTGACTCGCCCTTTGCCTGGGGCCTGTCGCTGCATGATGCGGGCCGCTATGTCTATGATGGCAAGGAATCGGCCTATAGTCTCGAGGCCGTAGGCCAGTACAGCATCGGCAATTTCACCCTGAGCGCGCAGTTCGTGCAGCTCGAGACCGATGGCAATGAGGCCGGTTTTTCCTATGAGACCTCGGGCCTCTCGACCGTGCTCGGGCTGCGCTATGCGGCAGATGGCCTGGTTCTGGGTCTGACCCGGGGCGATGTCGATACCGGCGCAGAAGAAGTTGAATTCACCCGCCTGCATGCCGGCTATGAGTTTGGCTTCGGTCTTGGCCTGCGCGGCGATTTCATGCGCTTTGAGGACAGCAGCGGCTATGGCGATCAGGACATCTGGTCGCTGGGCGCGGTCTACAGCCTGGACAATGGCGTCTATTTCGAAGCGGGCACCGGAAAATGGCTCGATGACAAGCGCACCAGCCTGACCATCGGCTACCGCTTCTGAAACCGGACAAACAGGAAAGGGCGCCCGCGGGCGCCCTTTTGCAATCCTGTCGCTGAGGGCTGGCTCAGACCTGAATCAGACCTGGCTCAGTTCTGGCCGAGCCGCGCCAGCCGCGCCTCGCGCAGACGGGCGAAATCATCTCCGGCGTGATAGGAGGAACGGGTCAGCGGCGTGGCCGAAACCATCAGGAAGCCTTTGTTCCAGGCGGCTTTTTCATAGGAGGCGAATTCTTCCGGCGTGACGAATTTTGCCACGCGGTGATGTTTCGGCGTCGGCTGCAGATACTGACCGACGGTGAGAAAATCGATATCGGCCGAGCGCATGTCATCCATGACCTGCAGCACCAGATGCCGCTCTTCGCCAAGACCAACCATGATTCCCGATTTGGTGAACATCGCCGGATCCAGCTCTTTCACCCGCTGCAACAGACGCAGCGAGTGGAAATAGCGCGCACCGGGGCGCACCTCATGATAGAGGCCAGGCACGGTTTCAAGATTGTGATTGAACACATCGGGCCGTGCCTCAACCACCTTTTCCAGCGCCGAAGGCGGGCATTTCAGGAAATCGGGGGTCAGGATCTCAATCGTCGTGCCGGGCGAGCGGTGGCGGATGGCGCGGATGGTCTGGGCGAAATGCTCAGCCCCGCCATCTTCCAGATCGTCGCGGTCGACACTGGTGACCACCACATGGTTCAGCCCGAGCTTCTGCACGGCATGGGCCACCCGGCCCGGCTCAAAAGCGTCGAGATTTTGCGGCTTGCCTGTGGCGACATTGCAGAAGGTGCAGCCACGGGTGCAGATCTCGCCCATGATCATCATCGTGGCATGGCCCTGCGACCAGCATTCGCCGACATTGGGGCAACCGGCTTCCTCACAGACCGTGACGAGGCGGTTTTCCTTCATAATATCGCGGGTGCGGCGATAGCCTTCCGAGGTCGGGGCCTTCACCCGGATCCAGGAGGGTTTTTTCGGCTGCTCCTGATCGGGGCGATGCGCCTTTTCCGGGTGCCTCTGATCGGGGATCTTCAGATCGCGCATGAGCCTCGCCTCGTAAATTCCCACTGACAGGACAGGGGTTTCTATGACATAGTGCTTTCCTGCCTCCAAGGCAACTTTGTGCAGTAAACGTATTCCGGCAGGTCATCAGGCAAGTGACTCTGCATGTTTCAGGAGGGACGATGTCCAAAAAATGCATGGCCGAGGTCATCGGCACATTCATTCTTGTCTTCTTTGGCTGCGGTGCAGCGGTGATCGCGGGTGCAGATGGCACCACCGGCATCGGGCTGACCGGTATTTCTTTCGCCTTTGGCCTTTCCATCATTGCTGCCGCCTATGGCATTGGCGCAATCTCCGGGGCGCATCTTAACCCTGCGGTCAGTCTGGGGGCATTGCTCGCCGGGCGTCTGCCGGCGGGTGAATTTGCTGCTTATGTCATCGCTCAGCTGACCGGAGCAGTGCTGGCCTGCCTCGTGCTCTGGCTGATCCTCTCGGGCCAGCAGGGCTATAGCGGGCTCGGCGCCTATGCGCTTGGCGCCAATGGCTATGGCCCGGCCTATCTCGGGGGTTATAATCTTACCTCGGCGCTGGTGTTTGAATTTGTGATGACCTTTCTCTTCGTCACGGTGATTCTCGGCGTTACCCAGTCCGGCGCACCGGTCGGGTTTGCCGGGCTGGCCATTGGCCTGACCCTCGCGGGGATCCATCTGGTCGGGATTAAGGTAACCGGTGTTTCGGTGAATCCGGCCCGCTCTTTCGGACCCGCGCTCTTTGCCGGAGGCGCAGCGCTGAGCCAGCTCTGGGTGTTTATCCTCGCGCCTCTGGCCGGGGGGGCGCTGGCCGGGATTTTGCATGCCGCAGGGATCACCCGCGCCGAATAATCCCGGGCTGAACAGCCAGGAAACAAGCATGAGGGCCGCCCCCCAGGGGTGGCCCTTTGCCATAACGGGATTCAGCCGATCATCGGCCCGCCGCGTCCGCAGGTCGTATCATAATGGCGGCGCAGCCGGATCAGCGCGATGCGCAGCACAATCTTGCCCGAACGCGCGGCCCAGCCCATGCTCTGCTCGGCGCTTTCCACCCCCTCGAGCCAGCAGCAGACCCGCAATGCGATATCACCCAGCCCCGGCCCCAGCTCACGCAGGGCCCCGGCCAGCCGTGCCCGCGCCCGCTCGGGTGCCTCAGCCGGTCCTGCCCCTGGGCAGCCTGCACCAGAGGGGGCCGGATCTGTGGTCAGACCTGACGCCGCCCCGGCCAGAAAACCCTGCCAGTCCTGAGCTGCTGCCGCGCCGATCTGCGCCAGCTCAAAATCCTCGCGCAGCCGCTCGGCGGCTGAGACCAGCTCGGCAGTCAGGAAATAACTGCCGTTTTTCTCGCGCCGCCGCCCCAGAACCGCCACCGGGGTCTCGCCGGGCAGAGCCCGGGCTCCCGGCCCGGCGCTGAACCCGGCCATCACCGGGGTGCTGAACCCGGCCGCAGCTTCAGCAAAGCCCTGCCCCGCCATACCAGAATGCCCCGCCCCCGACCGCGCCGTCCCCGGTCCCGCAGCGCACAGCCGGCGCAGTGCCGCCCGCCCGGCCGGGGTGATCCTATAGGTCGAGATCCGCCCGGCCTTGCGGCAGGCGATCCAGTCGCGCAGGCAGAGGCTTTCCGCCAGTTCCCGGGCGAGGACAGCGGTGCGGGTGCTGCGCCCGCCGCCCGCATCACGTAAGATCGCCGCCTTTTCCATATCAGCGGCAAAGGCCAGCAGCGCCCCCGGCTCGGCCAGGCGGCGCAGGGTCTCGGCGCTCTCGCCCGCAGCCAGAGCCAAAGGCCCCGGCGCCGGGGTGATCTGCAACCGGCCAGAGGCGGGTGTCATCGGTAAAGTCCTCCTGTCAGCTGAAGCGGCTGCGGGCGGCGCGCTCTGGCAGCTTTCGGTCAGCCGGGCCAGTGCCCGGTCGAGCAAAGGATCATCGCGGCTCATTTCGCAGCGCCGCACCTGACGCAGCACGGTCGAGGCATGCAGGCCACGGTCCCGCGCCAGGGCGCGCAGCGACCGGCCATCGAGAATATGCGCGAAATACAGGCGAAAGCGGTCCGGCAACCAGTCCGGCAGCACCTGGCCCGGCGAGAGGAAATGCGGGTCCATATCCTGGCCCTTCACGCTCAAAATCGGGATTTTGCAAAGAATGGGGCAGCATCACGCGGTAATCCTTCATCTTTGATCAATAATCGTAACCAAAGTCTAAACGCTGCCGAAGCGGGCGTGCGGCGCATGACCTCCTGCGGCAACGCCCCCTGCGAGGGGCTTAGGCTGGTCAGCCTGCCGAACAGAGGTGTCACTATGGCTGAACCCTTGCCGAAACTCGCAACGCTGCGCCGGCCTGGTCTGCTGATGCAGGCGGTGGCAATTGCCCTGCCGCTCTATCAGCGCCGGCTGCAACAGCGCCCGCCACTGCCTGCCACTGCGACCGCGCGGCTGCCCGAACTGTTCGCCCGCGAAGCCCGGCTGGAAGAGATCCGCCGCAAAGGCGATGTCACCTATTCGGTCGCCGCCCATATCGAGGCGCTGGTGCGGCTGATCGCCGAAGCCCGGTGCCAGCCCGGGCCAGAGCTGCCGCGCTGAGGGCAAAACGAAAAGCCCCGCCCGGGATCACCGGACGGGGCTGGGAGCTCGGGTCTGGCGCGGGGCCGAAGCGATCAGAGGAAGGCGTCGGGCATCGATTCCTTGCGGCGCGCGACATAGGCCTCAAGCGCCTCGCGCTTGCCCTCATCCAGGGCGGGCGGCACGTAATCAGCCAGCATTTTCTTCACCTTGGCCGAGGCGAGCTGCGAAGTGTCGCGCGCGCCCTCCTCCTCCCATGTCTCAAAGGGTTTGTAATCCAGCACATCCGAGCGCCAGAAAGCGGTTTTGAAATTGGCCTGGGTATGAGCACAGCCGAGGTAATGGCCGCCCGGACCCACCTCGCGGATCGCATCCAGCGCCTGGGCATTGTCATCCACCGCCACGCCTTTGGCGAGACCATGCAGCGCGCCGAGCTGATCGGCATCCATGACGAATTTCTCATAGGAGGAAACGAGGCCGCCCTCGAGCCAGCCACAGGCATGGAGCATGAAATTCACCCCGGCGCTCAGACCCATATTCAGGCTGTTTGCCGATTCATAGGCCGCCTGGGCATCGGGCAGTTTCGAGCCGCAGAAGGCGCCCGCCGAGCGGTAGGGCAGCCCGAGGCGGCGCACCAGCTGGCCGGTGCCCCAGGTGATATGTGCGGCCTCGGGCGTGCCAAAGGTCGGCGCACCCGAATTCATATCAATCGAGGTGACAAAGGCCCCGGCGATCACCGGCGCACCGGCCCGCACCAGCTGGCTATAGGCCACGCCCGCCAGCACTTCGGCCAGCACCTGGGTCAGCGTGCCCGCTACCGTGACCGGCGCCATGGCGCCACCAACGATGAAGGGCGAGACGATCGAAGCCTGGTTATTGGCGGCATAGACCTCAAGCGCGCCCATCATGATGCCATCAAAGGTCATCGGCGAGTTGATATTGATCAGCGAGGTCATCACCGTATTCTGATCAACGAAATCATCGCCGAACAGGATTTTCGACATATCGACGCTGTCCTGGGCCCGCGAGGGCTCGGTCACCGAGCCCATATAGGGCTTGTCCGACAAAGTCATATGCGCCAGCAGCATATCGAAATGGCGCTTATTGACCGGAATATCGGTCGGCTCGCAGACCGTGCCGCCGGAATGGTGCAGCCATTTAGACATATAGCCGAGCTTCACGAAATTGCGGAAATCCTCGATCGTGGCATAGCGGCGGCCGCCTTCGAGATCGCGCACGAAGGGCGGGCCATAGACCGGGGCCAGCACCAGGCTCTTGCCTCCGATCTCAACATTACGCCCGGGGTTGCGGGCATGCTGGGTAAACTGCGAGGGCGCGGTCGAGCAGAGCTTGCGCGCCAGGCCGCGCGGAATATGCACCCGCTCGCCGCGCACATCGGCCCCGGCCTCGCGCCAGCGCTGCAGAGCTGCTGGATTCTCGACGAAATTGACGCCGATCTCTTCCAGAATAGTTTCCGCATTATATTCGATGATCTGCAGTGCTTCTTCGTTCAGCACCTCAAAATTCGGGATATTGCGGGTGATGAATTTCGCGGTCTCAAAGCTGACAGCGGTGCGCTCGGCCCGCCGTGCTGCCCCACCGCCCCGCGCCCGGCGTCCCTCGATCACTTCCGACATCGTCACCCTCCTGAACGGCTTTCATCTCACATACTCCCGGGCCGGAGGGGACCGCCTGGGGTTTGCGTCGCTTTAAGGCAGAAACCGACATCGCAATTCATAAAAACCGACCTGTCCGCAAAAGCAAAAGGGGCCGGATAACCGGCCCCTCACACTCCAAAATCCGGCAGCCCGCCCGCGCAGGGGCAAGGGCCTGCGGCTTTGCTCATTCCATGCCAAGCGCATTCATATAGACTTCGAGAATGGCCTCTTCCTCCTGGCGGGCATCGGCATCTTTCTTGCGCAGCGACACGATCTTGCGGATCGCCTTGCTGTCAAAGCCGCGGCCCTTGATCTCGGCATAAATCTCTTTGATCTGATCCGCGACGTCTTTCTTCTCGGCTTCCATCTGCTCGATCCGCTCGATGAACTGACGCAGCTCATCGGCGGTCACATTGAAGGCATCGTTCATTATCTGTTCTCCGCTGGCACCTTGCCGCCAGATAGCCCCTCCCGGCGGTGAAATTCAAGCGCCAGCAGGCGGGACCGGCGGCTGGTCTTGCGTAAAACCGCCACAGGCGC
This sequence comes from Pseudogemmobacter faecipullorum, assembly GCF_020539525.1. Classification (GTDB taxonomy): domain Bacteria; phylum Pseudomonadota; class Alphaproteobacteria; order Rhodobacterales; family Rhodobacteraceae; genus Pseudogemmobacter; species Pseudogemmobacter faecipullorum. Next base: position 59,182 of record NZ_JACDXX010000005.1, read on the forward strand.
TAGCGGAGGCGCAAACCCTGACCTGGTGATCTTAAGGAGCAGCCCCATGGAATTCCTGATCTGGATCGGAGCCGCCCTCTCCTGTCTCGGCGTCGCCGGCCTTGGCCTTTGCATCATCCGCGGCCTGAAGGTGCGCAGAATGGATGCCAATGCCCCGGAAGCAAAACAGGCGCTGCAGCGCCTGTTCGTGATCAATTTCGCCTCGCTGGCTTTGTCGGTGATCGGGCTGATGGTGGTGATCATGGGCATCAGCCTCAGCTGATCTCAGAAGGCGCTGCGCCCCTCTGAGACCAGATGGTCAAGGATCGGATGCGGCGCCCAGATCCGGTCTTCGTGCTGCCAGCGCGTCAGATCGGCGCGCAGAACCAGCGCGCCACGCTCGAGTGCCTGATGCATCGGCCCGCCCTGCGCGCGCGGGAATCCATAGCCCTGGATCAGAATCGCATCGATATCTGAGGGCCGTAAAGCTGCGCCGCTATCGGCCAGCGCATAGCCCTCATTGGCCATCGCCCCGAGCCAGCGCGCCAGAATTTCGCTTTCCGCCATAGCGCGCGGCGCGGCGCCCTCCAGCACCAGCTGCGGCAGGTCGGGCGCCGGCGCGCCATAGCGGCTCAGCGCAGCCGTGATCGCCTCGGGCGCGACGCCGAGCGTGACCAGAGCGATCAGCGCCTGATGGCCCTGGCTCCAGACCCGCCGCCCCAGCCCCACCGCCCCGCCGGTCAGCACCGGCGCGAGGCCAAAGCGGCCGAGCATCCGGGCGGCAGTGACGATCTGCTGCTGGCGCGCGGCGCGGATCGGCCCCATTTCGGCCAGACGGCCCGAAGGCGCGAGCACAAGGCCCGGATGCGCCGCGCCTGCCCCGCCAATCACCAGCTGCAGCTGATCGGGATCAGCGCGCGAGAGCGTGGTGCTCATCGGCCCGGGCCGGGCATGGACCACGATTTCTGCCGCTGTCAGCGCCTCCGGCGCGGCGGGGGCCTGCAGGCGCAGCAGATCCTCGGCCCGTTCCTGCGGCCCGAGGCCACCGGCATCATGGCCCTCGGCGATACGCTCACGCAGCCAGGCGAGCGAGCTGCCCTGGGCTTGGGGATCGGGATCGGACCAGACCACGCTCATCCCGCGGCCAAGCGCCAGCAGCGCCAGCGCCGCCAGCTGCGGGCTGGTGCCATAAAGCCCCAGCACCGCCACCTCCTGCGGCTCGGCCACCAGCAGCTCCGCAGGCAGCTGCGCCGCCGCCCGCTCAGCCCGGGCCGCCGCCAGCAGGGCACGGCTCTCGGCCCCGGCGGCCAGATCCTCCCAGGCGCTGCGCTCCATCGCATAGCCATTTTCAGGCGGCAAAAGCAAAGCGGCCTCAAGACATTCGATGATGCGGCGCGGTGCAAGGAGCGGCGACTGCGTCTGGGCTGACCGCGCGGCGGCCAGAGCCGCGACATAGGCCCGGCCATCAGCAAAGCCGTCGCGACGCGCCGCGACCGGCCTCGGACCGGCCATGGCAAGGGCAAAGGCCAGGGCATCCTCATGCAGATCATTTTCGCTCAGCTGATCGGCAAGGCCGATGGCCAGAGCTTCGCGGGCGCTGACCACATGGGCGCTGATCAGCATATCCAGCGCCGCCCCGGCCCCGACCAGACGCGGCAGGCGCTGGCTGGCACCGGCCATCGGCGGCAGGCCCAGTCCGGCCTCGGGGAAAGCGAATCTGGCGCGCGGCCCGAGAATGCGGGCATGGGCTGCCAGGGCCAGCTCGGCCCCCGGCCCGAGCGCCCGCCCGGCCAGAGCAGCCACCACCGGGGCGGGATGGGTCTCGATCTGCAGGCAGAGATCGGCGAGCGAGGGGCTGCCCTCGCTCAGCTGGGCGCCGTGATCGATCAGCGTCGCCGCCGAGAACAACCGCGCCCCGCCGCTCAGCACCACCGGCCGTTTCGCGGCTGCGGCGGCGCTCAGCGCCCTGGACAAAGCAAGGCGCATCGGATGGGTCAGCGCATTCAGCGGCGCGGCATCGAGCTGCAGCAGCAAAACCTCGCCCCCCGGCCCGGCATCGCTGCACCGGATCAGCGCCTCACCCTCAGCCTGTGCCATTGCACCCAACATCTTACCACCCGCGTCAGCCCCACCGCGCCACCATAGCAGAAGGAGGGGCGGATGTAACAAGTCAATCCGGGCAGAAACCGCGCTAACCACAGGCCAGAGCACAGGAATCCGACCATTCTGCGACCCAGGGCCGCAGCCCTGCCGCCCGGGGGCAGTCTGCGGCCCCGAAGGGGGCAAAGCAGGGACGGACCGGGTCGGGTCGGGTCGGGCCGGACCGGGTCAGGCCTGGCCTGGCCAGCGGGGGCCGGGTCGGACCAGACGGGACCAGGCGGGCAGAGGTCAGCCTGTGGCCGGGCAGAGTTTTTGGGCAGAACTTCCGGGCTTTCGCCGCGCCCTCCCGCGGATTACTCTCTGCGGATCTTGGATCTTGAGGATACCGCCATGATTATCCGCCCGCTCAGCGAAAGCTATGCCGTCTCGCCGCAGATCGCGCCCGAGGATCTCGCGGCGATCAGAGCCGCTGGCTATACCACGGTGATCGACAACCGCCCCGATGCCGAAATCCCCGGCGAGTTGCAGAGCGCAGAGATGCGCAGCGCAGCCGAGGCGCTGGGCCTGAGCTTTGTTGCCAATCCGGTGATCGGCGGCGCGCTGACCATGGAAAATGTTGAGGCCCAGGCCGCCGCGATTGCCGCAGCCCCCGGCCCGGTCTTCGCCTATTGCGCCAGCGGCAACCGCTCCTCTATCGTCTGGGCCTTGTCCCAGGCCGGGCAGATGCCCGCCGAAGAGATGATCAGCCGCGCCGCAGAGCATGGCTATCAGCTGGCGCATCTGCAGCCGCAGATCGAGGCGCTGGCGGCACAGAAAGCCCGGGGCTGAGCGGCCAGAGGCAGGCCGGGAGCCAGGGCCAGGCAAAGGGGCCTCAGGCGCGCGGTGGCCGCGCGCCCGTCAGACTGACCCCCGCCCGGTCACCATCCTGTCCGGCTTCCCCCGCACAGGCCGCGCCCAACTCACCCCCTGCCTCACTCACCCCCGGCCCAAATCACCTCGTGCCCAGATCACCTCGTGCCTGTCTGATCTTCTGACGGCCAGCTGCTGTTACCTGGCCAGCCCTCCGCCCCGGGGGGCTCTGCCCCGAGGATCTCTGCTCCGGGGGCAAAGCCCGTAGCAGCGCTGCTCATGAAAGGCTCGGGCCCGGGATCATCGCCCTGCAGTTCAAAGGCGGCGACTGGCCCGGCGGCGGGCAAAACCGCCGGACCCTCAGCCAGCCCGGCTGCAGCCGGCCAGGCCCTGCCCGTCTCTCCCGCCGGCCAGGGCTCTGCTTCCGCCGTCTCCTCTTCCCCGGGCAGGCTGGTCAGCCGCAAGGCCCTTGCGCCCCGGCTCTGCCCCAGTTTCGCCCGGGCCAGCAGCCGCCCATCCGGGCTTTCGAGCCGGATCCGGGCCAGACTGCCCTCTGGCAGCTCCAGCAGCTGCCCCGGCCTGAGCGCCATCCCCTGTGACAGCGGCAGCCGGATCCGCGTCAGCACCGCCTGCATCCGGCATTCCGCCCCGGCCAGCGCCGCCGCCATCTGTGCCGCCTCGCCCGGCGCGGTCACCGGATCTGCCACAGCCGGTTGCAGCCCCGGCAGATCTGCCGGCAAAGCCAGCATCACCTGGCCGTGGCGCGCCCCTTCAGCCGTGCTGAGACCGACCTGACAGAACCACCAGGGCTGATCCTCGAGCAAAAGGCCCAGCGCGCGGCTGTCTTCGAGGCCAGAAGCATAGCGAAAGCCCGGCGCGGCACGGCCCTCACGCTCGCGCAGCAGCTGATCAAAGCCTGCAAGCGCCTGATCGAGCAGCCCGGCCACCATCGCCGCATCGGTCTGGGTCGGACGACGCGGCCGGGCCGGTTGCGCGCCAATGCGCCGGGTGGTCTGCATCTCGATCAGTGCCGCCATCAGATCGAAAGACAGCGCGAGCATCGCCAGCGCCTCACCCGGGCCATCGAGCAAAGCGATCAGCCCGCGTTCGGGCAGGATTTCGGGCAATTCGGCAAGATCGCGCCGGCTATGGCCCAGCGCCACCGGCTCGCAGGCCAGCCCCGCCCCCTCACGAAAGGCGCGGATCAGCGCCAGCTGCCAGGCCTGATCACAGGGATCGTTCTGCGCCTGAACGGGCACCGGGGGTTTCAGCTTGCGCCGCAGGATCTCATTCATCGGCAGCCTGCCTCCGGCCAGGGCCCCTCCCTGTTGTGCCAAGCATGCCGGATCGGGGTTACGCTTTGATTAACATCTCAGCTTTCACTGGCCGGGCTGATGCGCAAAGGCAGGATGATGCGAAAAGCCGCCCCTCCCTGTCCGGGCAGATAGGCAATCGTGCCATGCAGATTGGTGATGATCTCGCGGCAGATCGCCAGACCGAGCCCGGCACCGCTGGCCCGGGTCTCGCCCGGCAGCCGCCAGAATTTTTCAAACATCACCGCGCGCGCCGCCTTGGGAATGCCTTTGCCATTATCGGCAATATCAATGCGCACCCGTCCGGCACGGATCCTCACCGCAATCCGGATCCTTGGCAGCCCCGCATCGCAATATTTCCGGGCATTGGAGATCAGATTGATCAGCACCTGGGTCAGGCGGTCGGCATCGGTCTGCAGCCAGACCATTTCACTCAGCGGATCGCGGATAAACTCAATCTCATGGCCGGGACGGATATTGCCGGTGGCCAGAATGGCGCGGTTGAACATCTCCTCAAGGCTGGCCAGCGAAAGCGAGAGCTGCACCCTGCCGCTTTCCAGCACCGAGAGATCAAGCAGATCGTCGAGCAGCCGGGTCAGCCGCACCGCCTCATCGCGGATGATCCCGCCCTGCCGGGCAACGATACCCGGCGGCAGATCCCCCTCGGCCAGGATTTCCGAGAAAGCCCGGATCGAGGTCATCGGCGTGCGCAACTCATGGCTGATCTGGGTCAGGAAAGCATCCTTCTGCACCGAGAGCGCGGTCAGCTTCTCATTTGCCTCACGCAAAGCGGTGGCGGTGCGTGACAGCTCGCCCCTTTGTTCCTCGAGCTGGGCCGAATGTTCCATCAGCTGGGCGGATTCGCGCGCCACCACCATCAGATCCTCGACCGTTACCGTCTCAAGCCCGACCAGTTTCGAGATCACCGCATGGGCGGTGGCGGCGCCGATCAGCCCGGCAAGGCTCTGCTCCAGCGCCGCAAGGAAGGCCGGCGTCGGATCGGGCAGCAGGCTTTCGCTTTTGCCCTGTGCCCGGGCCGCGCGCTCAAACAGGCTCTGCGCCTCTTCCTCGCCCATAATGCGCTGGCTCATCTCCAGCAAAGCCTCAGGCTCCGCCGCCGCACGGGTCCAGCGCTCGGGGCCAACCTGGCCCTCAAAGACATTGACGAAAGCCGCGCTCTGCAGCCGCTCCACCGCGCCGGGAAAGCTGAGCATCGAGGCGAGGCAGTAGATCGTGCTGTTGAGCAGCAGTGACCAGAACAAAGCATGAACCAGCGGATCCATAAGCTCGGTGCCGAACAAAGCCCGTGGCCGCAGCCAGGAAAGGCCCCAGAGCCCCTGTTCCAGCACCGCGGCAGGCAGCAGCGCATCACCGAAAGAGGGCAGGAACAGGCAATAGGCCCAGAGGGTAAAGCCTGTCAGCAGCCCGAGCAGCGCCCCGGTGCGGGTGGCGCCGCGCCAGAAAATCCCGCCCATCATCGCCGGCAGGAACTGCGCCACACCGACGAAAGAGATCAGCCCGATCTCGGCCAGCGCGCCCGAGCCGCCCGAAATGCGATAATAGCCATAGCCCAGAGCCAGAACGAGGCCGATCGACAGCCGGCGCGCATGCAGCACCAGCGAGCGCACATCCTCGGAAATCGCGCCCGAACGGCGCAGCCGCAGCCAGGTCGGAATAACGATATGGTTCGAGACCATGGTCGCGAGGGCAATTGCCTCGACAATGACCATCGATGTGGCCGAGGAAAAGCCGCCGAGGAAAGCCAGCATCGCCAGCCCGCCCTGGCCTTCGGCCAAAGGCAGGGTAAGGACGAACATATCGGGATTAGCCCCCTCGGGCACCCGCTCCAGCCCCAGCACGGCAATCGGCACGATGAACAGGCTCATCGCCAGCATATAGGCCGGAAAGGCCCAGGAGGCGCGGGCGAGCTGCGCCTCATCATTATTCTCGACCACCAGCACATGGAACATGCGCGGCAGGCAGATCACCGCCACCCCGGACAGAAAGATCAGCGCCGTCCAGCGCCCGGGCTGCAATTGCCAGTCATGCAGCAGCGAGGCATCGATCTTTGTCATCACCCCGGAAATGCCGCCACTCAGCCCCCAGACGACAAACACCCCGACCGCAATCAAGGCCAGCAGCTTGACCACCGCCTCGACCGCAATCGCGGCGACAATGCCGGTATGCTGTTCTTTGGCATCGAGATTGCGGGTGCCGAACAGAATAGTGAACAAAGCCAGACCGGCGGCGACCCAGATCGCAATCTGCCCGCCGCCGGGCCGGATCCCGGTTTCCGAGGCGGCGCTGGCGAAAACGTCAAAGGCCAGCACCACCGATTGCAGCTGCAAAGCGATATAGGGCGTGACCACCACGATCGCCACCAGGGTGACGATCACCCCGAGGCTGTTTGACTTGCCATAGCGCGACGAGATCAGATCGGCGATCGAGGTCACGCGCTGCTGGCGGCCGATATAGACCAGCTTTCGCAGGATCCACCACCAGCCGATGAAGACCAGGGTCGGCCCGAGATAGATGGTCATAAATTCCAGACCCGAGCGCGCCGCATAGCCGACCGCGCCGTAAAAGGTCCAGGCAGTGCAGTAGATCGACAAAGCCAGGGTATAGACCAGAGGCGAACGCAGCCAGGAGGCCGCGCCGATCCAGGCCCGGCGCTCGACCAGGAAGGCCACGACAAAGAGAAAAATCACATAGGCAAGGCAGGAGGCGACCAGAAGGTTAAAGGACATCATCCCTGCCCTTCACCCGAGGCTCAGCCAGCAGGCTGCGCTCCGGCCCGGCCTCGCCCTCCTCCTCTACCGAGCGCGCCAGCCCCGGCGCCAGAGCGGCCGCTGCGAGGATCAGCAAAGCCCAGATCAGGAAAAACCAGATCACATCGCCCGAGAGCAGTCTCGAGCCGCTGCCCGCCGGGCTCCAGAGCATTGGCAGAATCATCAGAAAGGCCCCGACCACCGGCAAAAGCCGGGCGGCATCGCGCAGACGGCGGCGGCGATAGGGATTATGGGCCAGGAACACCGGCCGCCGGAGCGGCTTCATGCCGCGGTCGGCCCGCCGGCATCCGCCGCCGCGCCAGCCCGGGCAAGGGTCCGCACCAGCTCGACAATCTCGGCATTTGAAAAGGGCTTGGTCATGAATCGCGTCGCCCCGGCTTTTTCCGCCGCCTCACGGTCGCGCGGCTGGCCCTTGGCGGTCAGCATCAGCACCGGCACATCGCCAAGATGCGGATCGGCGCGCAGGCTGGCCAGCACGTCAAGCCCCGAGAGGCCCGGCAGCATATGATCAAGGATCACCAGCTCAGGTCCGAGCCGGCGCGCCGCCGCCACCGCCCCGTCACCGCTGCTCAGATGCGTCACCTGCCAGCCGGCGCGGCCCAGAATGAAGCAGATCGCCTCGGCGATATTCGGCTCATCCTCAATCAGCAGCAGCGGTCGCCCGGTTTCTCCGGTCGCTGTTGTCATCACATATGGTCCCTCCTCCCCAGGGGGCCATGCGAAGGGGCGCAACCGCGCCGCGCTTCGCCCGGTCCCTTGCACTTTTTCCGATAAGCGCCGCCCTGTCAAAAGGCAGATCGGCTTACGGACAGATTTCTCGCGGCAGATTTCAGCTCTGGCGCAGCACCGATGGCTCGCGCCGGGCCGGACAGGCCTCACGCGGGCAGAGCCGGCAGGTCGGGCCGAGCGGCAGGGCCAGACCCTGCCCGGCGCCGGATCCGGATCCGGGATCTGTGGCCAGGATCAGCATGGCCGAAAGCCGCAGCTCCGGCCCGGCAAAGCCCCAGGGCTGGCTGGTCTCGCAAAAGCCGAGGCAGCGGAAGCGATGCGCGCCCGGCAGGGGCATTTCCACCTCCTGGGCCAGCGGCTGGCCGGGCCGGACCAGGGCCTGAAACAAAGGCCAGAGCGGACAGGCCGCGCCGAGCCTTGGCACGGCGAAACCGCGCACGGGTTTGCGAAACAGCAGGCTGCCCGAGCCATCGCAGAGCACCAGCCCCGCCTCTGCCCCGGGCCAGAGCGCAATCCGGTGCATGGCGGCAATGACGCTGGTGTGAAACCGCGCCGCCAGCAGCGCCGGATCGGGCCCGGTCTCCGCCAGGGCCCTGGCGAATGCCTCGCCCGGCATCTGCGCCATCTCGCGCGCCCGGGCCCCGAGCCAGTCGCGCGCCAGCTGCCGCCCCGCCGCCGTGGCAAGCCGCGCCACTTCCTGCCGGGCGGCCCCGAGATCATCGGCACTGTCGCCAAGGCTCCAGTTGCGCGCCACCAGCCAGGCCTCCAGCTCATCGCGGGGCGAGCTGGCGATGCTCTCGGCCTCGGTGGTGCCGGCGTCGAGCCAGGTGATCAGGGTCTGCGCCCCCTCCACCAGGCGCTCGCTGTCCTGAAAGAGGTTTTGCTGAAATTTTCGCTGCCAGTCCGGGCTGAGATCCTCGGTCCCGGCGAGGATCTGCGCCGTGGCGCGCACGCCGGACAGGGCCGACAGCAGCTCATGCAGAGCCGAGGACAGGCCCGGATCATGCGCCAGCCGGTCATTGAGCGCCGCCAGCGCCTGACGCAAAGCGGTATTATGCGCCGACCCCGCCGCCAGCAGCCGGGCCCAGCCGGGAAAACGCCCGGCAAATTCACCGGCGCGCTCCGCTTCGGCGCGCAATTCCGGCATCAGAGCCGCCGCCTCGCGCAGATCGGCGATCAGCGCATCCGGGCCGCTGTCATCAAATTCCGCCAGCTCTGCACCCAGCGCCGCGACCAGCCGCTCCAGCACCTCGGGGGTCAGCTTGCGGCGGTTGTGTTCGATCAGATTGAGATAGGCGGGCGAGATCGCCGCTTTCGCCGCCAGCTCGCCCTGGCGCAGCCCCGAGGCCAGGCGATATTCGCGCAATCTGCTGCCGATCAGCGCTGAAATCGCCATCACCCTGCCCCCCTGAACTTTATAAGGCGGCCCCTTTCTTCAGGGGCCGCCTCACATGGCTGCGGCAGAGTTTACAATATGATGTAAACTTTACAATCAGACCCCGGTGGCGGGAATTCCGCCCCGCGGGACCGCGCGCGGGCTGGTCAGGTCTTTCCAGGTGGAAAGGGCGCGGTTGACCGCGCCATTGGGTGCACGGGCGACAAATTCGCCATGGCCCTCGCGGCTGTTCAGCACCCCGTCCTCGGCCATGATGGTGCCGCGCGACAGCACATAGCGCGGCAGGCCCTTCACCTCCCAGCCCTCAAAAACATTGTAATCAATCGCCGAGACCTGCTTTTCGGCAGTGATGGTGCGGCTCTTCTGCGGATCCCAGACGATGAGATCGGCATCCGCACCGACCAGCACCGCGCCTTTCTGCGGATAGCAGTTCAGGATCTTGGCGATATTGGTCGAGGTCAGGGCGACAAATTCATTCATCGTGATCCGGCCCGGCGTGACGCCATAGCTCCAGAGCAGCGACAGCCGGTCCTCAAGCCCGCCGGTGCCATTGGGGATTTTGGTGAAATCCTGCAGCCCCATGCGCTTTTGCGCGGTGGTGAAAGCGCAGTGATCGGTGGCCACCACCGAGAGCGTACCCGAAGAAAGGCCTGCCCAGAGCCCCTCCTGATGTTGTTTGTTGCGAAACGGCGGCGACATCACGCGCCGCGCCGCGTGATCCTGATCGGGATGGAAATATTCGCTTTCATCAAGCAAGAGATGCTGCACCAGCGGCTCGCCCCAGACCCGCTGGCCGCGCATTTTGGCGCGCCGGATCGCCTCATGCGCCTCCTCACAGCTGACATGGACGATATAGAGCGGCACGCCCGCCATATCGGCGATCATAATGGCGCGGTTCGTCGCCTCGCCCTCGACCGCGGTCGGGCGCGAATAGGCATGGCCCTCGGGCCCGGTAATGCCCCGCGCCAGCAGTTTCGCCGAAATCTCGGCAATCAGATCGCCGTTTTCGGCATGAACAAAGGGAATGGCCCCCAGTTCGGCACAGCGCGAGAATGAGGCGAACATCTCATCATCATTCACCATCAAGGCGCCTTTATAGGCCATGAAATGCTTGAAGGAATTGATGCCGCGCTCAGTGACCGCCCTCATCTCGTCAAAGACCTGCTCATCCCACCAGGTCACCGCCATATGGAAGGAATAATCGCAATGCGCCAGGGCGGATTTATTATCCCAGAGCTTCAGCGCATCGAGCAGGCTCTGCCCCGGGGCGGGCAAAGCGAAATCCACCACCATGGTGGTGCCCCCCGCCAGCGCCGCGCGGGTGCCCGAGCCGAAATCATCCGCAGTTGAGGTGCCCATGAAGGGCATATCGAGATGGGTATGCGGATCAATGCCGCCGGGCATGACAAAGCAGCCGGTGGCGTCAATCACTTTATCGCCCTGCAGATCCGGGCCGATGGCGGTGATCTTCCCGCCCTCGACCAGCACATCCGCACCATAGGTCAGATCTGCGGTGACAATCGTGCCACCTTTGATAACTGCGCTCATTCCGGCGCCTCCCTTCCCTGTTGTGCCGCCGCCTGCCGCGACTGGCTTTAACGAAAACGGGCGCGGGGTTTTCCCCCGCGCCCGTATGTTCAGCGAATGATCTCAGCGGTTTCCAGCACCGCATGCAGCAGCACATCGGTGCCCGCCGCCGCCCAGGCGGGGGTGATCGCCTCGGCCTCATTATGCGACAGCCCGCCCTCGCAGGGGCAGAAGATCATCGTGCTCGGCGTGACCTTCGCCAGCCAGCAGGCATCATGCCCGGCGCCCGAGACGATATCGCGGTGGCTGTAGCCCAGATGATCCGCCGCCGCGCGCACCCGCGCCACCAGCTCGGGCGCGAAAGGCACCGGGTCGAAATGGCCCACCGGCTCAACGGCGCAGCCGACCTGCAAAGCGGCACAGATCTCAGCCGCGCCGCTCTCAATCGCTGCCCGCATCCGGCTCAGTTTGCCCAGATCGGGCGAGCGGATATCGACGGTAAAAGTCACCGAGCCCGGGATCACATTGCGCGAATTCGGCGCGAAGAACACCTGGCCGATGCCGCCGACGGCATTGGGCTGCCCGGCCATGGCCACCTCCTGCACCAGCTCAAAAATCCGCGCCATGGCAAGGCCCGCATTGCGGCGCAGATGCATCGGGGTCGAGCCGGTATGAGCATCCTTGCCGGTCAGCGTGAACTCGAGCCACCAGAGGCCCTGGCCATGGGTGACAATGCCGATATCGGTGCCTTCGGCCTCGAGGATCGGGCCCTGTTCGATATGCAGCTCAAAATAGGAATGGAATTTGCGCGCGCCGGGTGCTTCCTCGCCTGCCCAGCCGATCCGCGCCAGCTCCTCGCCAAAGCGTTTGCCCTCGGGATCCTGACGCGACAAAGCGTAATCCTCAGAAATCACCCCGGCGAAGACGCCTGAAGCCAGCATGGCCGGGGCAAAACGCGCCCCCTCCTCATTGGTCCAGTTGATCAAAGTGATCGGGCGGCGGGTCTGAATGCCCAGATCATTCATCGTGCGCAAAACCTCAAGCGCGCCCAGCACCCCCAGAACACCATCATATTTGCCGCCCGTCGGCTGGGTGTCGAGATGGCTGCCCATGCTGACCGGCAAAGCCCCGGGATCCGTTCCGGCGCGGGTGAAGAACATATTGCCCATCCGGTCGAGCCCCATGCTCAGACCCGCCGCCCCGGCCCAGCGCTTGAGAAGATGACGCCCCTCGCCATCGGCATCGGTCAAGGTCTGGCGGTTGTTACCCCCGGCAATCCCGGGGCCAATTTTCGCCATTTCCTCCAGGCTCTCCCAGAGGCGTTCCGGATTGATGCGGAGATTTTCTCCGGATGCGGCCATGTCAGGCTCCTCGCAAGCATTCCCGCCCTGCAGACAGCAGCAAAGACACTGCCCGGGCATCTGTTTATTTTGCAGTTCTGACCGCCGGGCCCGGCCTGCCCAGACTGCCTGACCGCCAGCCGCAGGCGAGCACAGCCCGGGCCGGGGGTCAATCGCTTTCCCCTCCGCCGGGCAAGAGGTGCAATCCAGGGTTGATTTGCGCGCGCCTGAGTGCAAAATAGAAAACTAAACCCTGCAGTACACTTTCACCTTTATCAGGAGAGACCACCTCGCCACAGCCTCAGATGAGCCGCATCCAACGTAAGAACCGCGAGGCGATCCTGTCGGCCGCGCTGGATATGTTTTCACAACATGGCTTTAAGGGGGCGACACTTGATCAGATCGCGGCGCAGGCCGGGCTGTCCAAACCCAATCTGCTGTATTATTTCCCCTCAAAGGAAGAGATTCACCGCGCCCTGCTGAACAGCCTGCTCGATCAGTGGCTTTTGCCGCTGAACTCCATTTCGGCCAAAGGCGAACCGCTGCAGGAAATTCTGAGCTATATGCGCCGCAAGCTGGAGCTGGTGCGCATCGCCCCACGTGAAAGCCGGATCTTTGCCTCTCTGATCCTGCTCGGGGCGCCGCACAGCCACCCGGCGCTGGAAGAGGAGGTGCGCCGGCTGGTGCTGGAAAAGGCGATCGTGCTGCGCGACTGGATGGATCGTGGCCTGATCGCACGCTGTGACCCGGTGCATCTGATTTTTGCGATCTGGACCCTGACCCAGCAATATGCAGAATGCGGCCTGCCTTTCCGGGTGGTGCTTGGCGAACATTACGATCCGCATCAGGAGGCTGAGGTGTTTCTGGAGCAGGTGCTGCGCCGGATGCTGCGGCCGAGGCCGCAATGGTAGCCAGCCCGGCTGATCGTTAAAATGCGGTTTAATTTTAACCTGTTAATCGTTTGGAGATCTTCGGGGCCTGCGCCTATTGTGATCCCGGGATACAACCGATGAAGGGCAAGGGACATGGCTTTTGACGCAGCCGTCCGGCCCGGGCTGCCGCTGACAGGGGCTTCGTCACAACCGGGGCCCGGCATCAGCAGCGGCCCAGCGCCGGCCTCACAAAGTGGCAGCCGGATCAGACCGGCAACCGCCCCGCAAACCGCGCGCCCGGTCACTCCCGCCGGGGGCGCGGTGGCCAGTGCAGCCGGCGGCGGCGGCGAAGGGGCTGCAGCACGGGCTGCAGCCCTAACCGTGGATTTTCCCGGTGCCGCCGCCGAGGCCCGGATCGCAGCGGCCCAGCGCGTCTATATGATGACTTTGCGCGCCGCCGGTGTCAGCCCGATGACCAGCCGGCTGACACCACCGCTCTGAGACCCTGCTATTGCGCGGCTTTCACCGCGCCGGGATTATTGGGATGGCTGGTCCAGTTGGCATAACCGCCGACGCGCTGCCCGGTCCTGGGGTCCAGCGCGCCCTGCGCCATCGGCTGCATGGTGATGCAGTTTTCAACCGGGCAGACATTCACGCAGAGGTTGCAGGCGACGCATTCCTCCTCCTTCACCGAAAACTGCCGGTCGGCTGAGATTGCAATCGCCTGATGGCTGGTATCCTCACAGGCGGCATAGCAGCGCCCGCAGCGGATGCAGTCCTGCTGGCTGATATGGGCCTTGGCGACATAATTCAGGTTCAGATACTGCCAGTCGGTGACATTGGGCACGGCGCGGCCGCGCAGCTCCTCCAGCGTCATCCCCTTGTCATCGAGATACTGGCTGAGCCCCGAGATCATCTCTTCGACCACTTTAAAGCCATAGGTCATGGCGGCGGTGCAGACCTGGACCGTGCCACAGCCCAGAGCGATAAACTCGGCCGCATCGCGCCAGGTGGTGATGCCGCCAATGCCCGAGACCGGCAGGCCGCTCAGCTCGGGCGAGCGGGCAATTTCCGCCACCATATTCAGCGCGATCGGCTTGACCGCCGGGCCGCAATAGCCGCCATGGCTGCCCTTACCATCAATCATCGGCTCGGGCGAAAAGCTGTCGAGATTGACCGAGGTGATCGAATTCACCGTATTGATCAGGCTGACCGCATCGGCGCCGCCGCGCATCGCCGCCGCCGCAGGCACCCGGATATCGGTGATATTCGGCGTCAGCTTTACGATACAGGGCAGGCGCGAATATTGTTTCACCCAGGCGGTAACCATCTGAATATATTCGGGCACCTGCCCCACGGCCGAGCCCATTCCGCGTTCAGCCATGCCATGCGGACAGCCAAAATTCAGCTCGACCCCATCAGCGCCGCTATCCTCGATCCGCAGCAATATATCTTTCCAGCTCGCCTCATCGCAGGGCACCATCAGCGACAGGATCACCGCCCGGTCCGGCCAGGCTTTCTTCACCCGGCGGATTTCCTCGAGATTTTGCTGCAAAGGCCGGTCGGTGATCAGCTCGATATTATTCATCCCCAGCAGCCGCCGGTCCGCGCCCCAGACCGCGCCATAGCGCGGGCCGTTGACATTGACCACCGGCGGCCCCTCCGAGCCGAGGGTCTTCCAGACCACCCCGCCCCAGCCCGCCTCAAAGGCGCGGGTGACATTATATTCCTTATCGGTCGGCGGCGCTGAGGCCAGCCAGAACGGATTGGGCGAACGGATGCCGAGAAACTGCGTCGAGAGATCAGCCATGAAAGCCTCCCTGAAAGCTCTGGGGCGCAGATCTGTGCTGCGCCGGAAATGAAAAAGGCCCGGTGACGCCGCTTTGCGTCCCGGGCCCCTGATCCGATGGTCTGTTCGCGCTCAGCCGAACAGATGCGCCCAGATCCAGCTGATCACAATGCCGCCGACCTCGCCGAATTTCAGCACCACAAAGGCCCAGGACAGACAGCCGATGCCGTTCCAGAAGGCAAAGCGCAGGAAATTCATCCCGCTCATCCCGGCCATCAGAAACACCACCGGCCGCAGGAAGGTGGTGAAATGGCCCAGCAGCACCGTCAAGGGCCCCCAGCGGGTGAAGGCGGCATCGGCTTTGACCACCCAGTCGGGATGATCTGACAGCGGCCGGCATTTCAGGATCGCATCGCCGTAGCGCCGGCCCAGCCAGAATGAAAAGGTCGATCCGGCCAGCGCTCCGGCCGAGGCCCCCAGCCATAAAGTGGTGAAGTTCAGCACCCCATTGGCGGCAAAAGCCCCGACGCCGACCATGATGGCGGTCGAGGGCACGAGGATCGACAGAAAGGCGGTGGTCTCTGCGGCGGCAAAAATCAGCATCAGCCAGGGGGCCAGCAGATGATGCCGCTCGACAAAGGCGATCACCTGTTCGATCAGATCCGTCATTCCTGCCCCTCACCCGGCGTTTTTTATGCCAGCCAGGGTTTGGCCGAGAAGCCGCGACGGAGCAAGGGAAAACCCATAAAACCATCGCTCAGTCCCCGCGCAGCGCCAGCGAGATCGCCTCGGCGGCATCGCGCCCGGCGGCAACTGCCGAGACTGTCAGATCTTTCCCCTCTGCCGTGCAATCGCCCCCGGCCCATACGCCTGGCGGCAGGCTGCCGAGCCGCCCGTTTTCCGCCGACAGCCCGCCGGGCAGGCCAGCCAGCCGCTGGCCGACCGCGATCAGAAGCTGATCGGCGGCAAGGGTGAACCGCGCATCGCTCAGCTCCGGCCCCGCCGCGCCCGGTCTGGTATGGGCGCATTCCACCGCCTCAAGCCGGGTCTCACCGATCAGCCGCACCGGCAGCACCTGGTCGAGGATCTGCACACCGTTTAGCAGCGCCAACTCCTGTTCATACTCCGATGCCCCCATCTCGGCCCGGCTGCGCCGGTAGAGCAGCGTCACCCGCGCCGCCCCCAGCCGGCGCGCCTGAACCGCGGCATCAATCGCCGTCATGCCGCCGCCCAGCACCAGCACATCGCGGCCGACCGGCAGGCTGGCCGGATCCGCGGCCTGACGCAGCTCTGCGATGAAATCCACCGCATCGCGCACCCCCGTGAGGCCCGGCCGCCCGAGGCCGGGATCATTCACCCCCTGCAGGCCGATGCCAAGATACACCGCATCAAATCCGGCGCGCAGCGCATCGAGGCTGAGATCGGTCCCGATCTCAACTCCGCAGCGGATCTCAATTCCGCCGATCTGCAGCAGCCAGTCAATCTCGCGCCCGGCAAAGTCACCGGCGGTTTTATAGCTGGCGAGACCATATTCATTCAGCCCGCCGGGCCGGGAGCGGCGCTCAAAAATCACCACCTGATGGCCATGCAGGGCCAGGCGATGCGCACAGGCCAGCCCGGCCGGGCCAGAGCCGACCACGGCAATCCGCCTGCCGGTGGCGGGGGCGCGGCTGAAAGGATGTTCGCCCTTTGCCATCACCAGATCAGTGGCATAGCGCTGCAGTGCCCCGATCCTGACCGGGTGGCCTTCGGCGGCCTCGCGCACACAGGCCTGTTCGCATAAAGTCTCGGTCGGACAGACCCGGGCGCAGATGCCGCCAAGGATATTTTGCGACCAGATGGTCTTTGCCGCCGCCTCTGGCGTGCCGGTGGCGATCTGGCGGATGAACAGCGGGATATCAATGGCGGTGGGACAGGCGGTGATACAGGGCGCATCATAGCAGAAATAGCAGCGATCTGCGGCAACCCTCGCCTCATGGCGGTCAAGCGGAGCGATAAGATCGGTAAAATTCCGGTCATACTCAGCGGCTGGCAGGCGACCCGGGACAATTCCGGGCGTCAGCGGGCTATTGGGCATCAGTCTTCGGACCTCCCCGTTTTTTGCGGCCCTGAGCACCGGGCCATAACCCAGCCTTGCACAGGGGATCGCATTTCCCCAAGGATAATCTGACCCGGGTCCAGGCCTGCGCCCCAGGCCTGACACCCCACCCCGGCGCCATCGGCTCCGGCAATTGCTCCTGGTCTTTTCTCCGGGGCTTTGCTGCCCTATAAGCAGGTATCAAACAAACCGGCGGGCCCTGGTCCGCCGCCGCCGTGCATCAGTCAGCCGGCGCGTAATATCAGGCAAAGAAGCCATCAGAGGACGGCATGAGCAAACATTCTTCCGAAGCAGACGTCGCTTTTATTTCGGCCCTGGCCGAGCTTCTGAACAGGAACGAACTGACCGAAATCGCCGTGAAGCGCGAATATGGCGAAGATGACAGCCTTGAGGTCAAGGTGGTCAAACAGGCCAATATCGTCACCACCGCGGTGGCAGCGCCTGCCCCGGCCTATGCCGCGGCCCCGCTGGCGGCTGCTCCGGCTGCTGCCGCCCCGGCAGCGGCTGCGCTGAATGAGGATCCGAGCCAGCATCCGGGCGCCGTCACCTCGCCGATGGTGGGCACGATCTATCTGGCCGCCGAGCCGGGTGCCGCGCCCTTCGTCGCAGTGGGGGCACAGGTCTCGGAAGGTCAGACCCTGCTCATCGTCGAGGCGATGAAGACCATGAACCACATTCCGGCACCGAAATCGGGCACCGTGAAGCGTATTCTGGTGGAAGATGGCAGCCCGGTTGAATACGGCGCGCCGCTGATGATCATCGAATAAGGACATCGGGATGTTCAAGAAAATCCTGATTGCCAATCGCGGCGAGATCGCGCTTCGCGTGATCCGCGCCTGCCAGGAGATGGGCATCAAATCGGTCGCGGTCCATTCGACCGCCGATGTCGATGCCATGCATGTGCGTCTCGCCGATGAATCGGTCTGCATCGGGCCGGCCCCCTCTTCGGCCAGCTATCTCAACAAAGCCGCGATCATCTCGGCCTGTGAGATCACCGGCGCCGAAGCGGTACATCCGGGCTATGGTTTCCTGTCGGAAAATGCGGCTTTCGGCCAGGCGCTGGAGGATCACGGCATCACCTTCATCGGCCCCAAAGCCGAACATATCCGCATCATGGGTGACAAGATCACCGCCAAAGAGACCGCGAAAGAACTGGGTATCCCGGTGGTTCCGGGCTCGGATGGCGGGGTGCCGGATCTGGACACGGCTTTGCGCGTCGGGCTGGAGATCGGCTATCCGGTCATCATCAAGGCGACCGCTGGTGGCGGTGGCCGCGGCATGAAAGTGGCGACCAATCCGGAAGAGATGGAAATCGCCTTCCGCACCGCGCGCTCGGAAGCCAAGGCCGCCTTCGGCAATGAAGAGGTCTATATCGAGAAATACCTGCAAAAGCCGCGCCATATCGAGATCCAGGTCTTTGGTGATGGCAAAGGCAATGCGGTCCATCTCGGCGAGCGCGACTGCTCGCTGCAGCGGCGCCACCAGAAAGTGTTTGAAGAGGCCCCCGGCCCCTGCATCACCCCGGCCCTGCGCGCCGAGATCGGTAAGATCTGCGCCGATGCCGTGGCTAAGATCGGCTATATCGGCGCCGGCACCATCGAATTCCTCTATGAGGACGGTAAGTTCTATTTCATCGAGATGAACACCCGTCTGCAGGTGGAACATCCGGTCACTGAATTCATCTTCGGCGTTGACCTGGTGCGCGAGCAGATCCGGGTGGCCTCTGGCCTGCCGATGTCCTTCACCCAGGACGATCTGGAAGTGAACGGCCATTCGATCGAAGTGCGGATCAATGCCGAGAAACTGCCGAACTTCACCCCGAGCCCGGGCAAGGTGAAAACCTTCCACGCGCCCGGCGGTCTGGGGGTGCGGATGGATTCGGCGCTTTATGGCGGCTATTCGATCCCGCCCTATTACGACAGCCTGATCGGCAAACTGATCGTGCATGGCCGCGACCGGCCGGAGGCGCTCGCCCGTCTGCGCCGGGCGCTGTCGGAACTGGTGGTCGACGGGATCGAGACCTCGGCCCCCCTGTTTGAGGCACTGCTGAACGAGCCGGCAATCCAGGCTGGGGATTATAATATCCACTGGCTGGAAAAATGGCTCGAAGCGCAGTTCTCGCGCGGCTGAGCCCGCCGTGGGCGGGGCTCAGCGACTGCAAGTGACCCCGGAACTCCTGCTGCATGCCTATGCGGCAGGAGTTTTTCCTATGGCCGAATCGCGTGACGATCCCGAAATGCACTGGGTCGATCCGCAACGGCGCGGCGTGCTGCCGCTCGACGGGCTGCATATCTCGCGCAGCCTTGCCAAGGTGATCCGCCGCTCCCCCTGGCAGGTCACGATCAACCAGGATTTCGCCGCCACCGTTCGCGCCTGTGCCGAACGTGAGGAAACCTGGATCAATGAAGACATTTTTGAGCTTTATCAGTCTCTTCACGATATGGGCTTTGCCCATAGCCTGGAAGTGCGCGAAGGGGGCGAGCTGATCGGCGGGCTTTATGGCGTCAGCCTTGGCGCGGCATTTTTTGGTGAGAGCATGTTCTCGCGCCGCAGCGATGCCTCAAAACTGGCTCTGGCCTGGCTGGTACACCGGCTGCGTGCGGGGGGGTTTATGCTGCTCGACACCCAGTTCCTGACCCCGCATCTCGCCAGTCTTGGCGGCATCGAGATCAGCCGGTCGCATTATCACCAGCTGCTGAAACGGGCGCTCCAGGCCTGGGGCGATTTCACCCCAGAGGGTTATTCGCCCGCGCCCTCATCGGTGGCCTCGTCGTTTTCTTCCGGCACATCCGTCACTTCCGGCGGCTTATAGCCCGGAACGATGCAGCGCAGCACCCAGACATCATAGCGCGGATGTTCCATCGCCGAGAGCGCCGGGGCCGAAGCCAGCATCCAGCCCGAGAAAACCGGCTGTTCGCGGCTGCTGTCGAGAATGGTCAGATGCGCCTCAGCCTCAGCCGCCGGGTTATCGGCCATATAGCGGCAGGAATCGAGCTGAATGGTCAGCCGGCCATTATTGGCCGCCTGGCCGCGCGACAGTTCCAGATCACCGGTGCGCCCGGTCAGCGTATCGAGCCAGCGCAGCACCGCGCCCTCGGCTTCGGAAAAGCTCTGCGCCGCCGCCTGGGTGGCGGCTGTGCCGGCAAATGCCATTGCGCCGAGCAGCACCAGGGCCTTTTTCATCCCTCACTCGCTCCGTCAACACTGGTTTCAGCGGATTTATCGCCGCCCGAGCCACCCACAAATTTCATAAACAGCGAGATCAGCGAGACCGAGCCCTGGGTATCCTCAATCTCATCGCCGGGGCCGAGATTTTCCAGCATCCCACCGGGGCGGATCTCGACATAGCTGCCGCCAAGCAGCCCGTCCTGCGAGATCAGGATGGCGGAATCCACCGGCAGTTCGATGCCCTCGCGCATCTGGATCGTGGCATCGGCGAAGAAGGTCTGCGGGTTCAGCTTCAGCTCGGTGATCGTGCCGACCTTCAGCCCGGCAAGGCGAACCTCGGATCCGGCCCGGATGCCGTCAACCGCGCGGAACGAAGCGCTGAGCGGATAGGTTTTCTCGCCGCCAAGCCCGAGACCCGCGCCGCTGGCAGCGTAGACGGCAAATCCCGCCGCCACGACCAGAACCACTGCCCCGGTCAGCACTTCTGCTCCGAAACGGCTCATTCAGGCTGCCAGGCTTCGTAATCCTGACGCACCACCGGTGCAGCGCGGCGGATCGAGCCGGGCGGCACATAGGCCATATCCGAGCCCGAGAGATTCTCGTGATGCGGCTTCTCCCAGGATTTGCGGATCAGCGGCTTTTCGGTCGGCGGCTCATCCCACATGCGGTGCAGCCAGCCATGCCAGTCCGGCGGCACCCGGCTGGCTTCCATATCGCCATTGAAAATGACCCAGCGCTTTTCGCCATTGCGCGACTGGTAATAGCGGTTGCCCTGATCATCCTCGCCGATTTTCACCCCTTTGCGCCAGGTGAAATAGCGGGTGTTCAGCGTCTCGCTGTTCCACCAGGTCAGAAAGCTGAGCAGGAACTTTTTCATCCGCAGGTCTCCGGAGGGCCTTTTCTTCCCCCCGATATGACCGAGGCAG
Source organism: Pseudogemmobacter faecipullorum (assembly GCF_020539525.1). Classification (GTDB taxonomy): domain Bacteria; phylum Pseudomonadota; class Alphaproteobacteria; order Rhodobacterales; family Rhodobacteraceae; genus Pseudogemmobacter; species Pseudogemmobacter faecipullorum. The sequence continues at coordinate 80,057 of NZ_JACDXX010000005.1, forward strand.
CGACAAAGGTCCAGCACCAAGAGGCGCAGAATTGCCCCGCTGCCCGCTCCCTGGGCGAGAAACAGCGCCCTGTGGGCGGAGATTGCCGCGAACAGGCCGGACGCGCGCGCGCCCGCGCGTGCCCGCTGTGGCTGCCCTGCCACGCCACCCTTGCGCCCGGCCCTGCCCGCCCCCTAAAACCGGGGGGCAGCAATGCAGAAGGACAGGCAGGATATGCGCACCAGGTTTTCTCTCTCCGTTTCCCTCGCGCTCGCTGTGCTGATGGCGGCGCCCCTGCTCTCTGGCCCCGCTGCCGCCGCCGGTGGCGATTATGAGGTGATGGGGGTCGCGGCCGATGACATGCTGAAAATGCGCTCAGGGCCTGGCACCGGCTACCGGGTGCTGGTCGGCCTGCCCAATGGCACCGAGGTCCGGGTGCTGAACTGCGAACAATCGGGCGGCACGCGCTGGTGCAAAGTGTCGCTGAAACTGGCGCGCGGGCTGCGGGGCTGGGTCTCATTCGGCTATCTGCGCAAGCTGTAAGCTGCCGGAAACCCCTCGCGATAGCAGCCTAGCGGAAAATCCGCGCAATCTCTTCCTGATCCAGCAGCTTCCACTGCCCGGGGGCCAGATCTTCGGGCAGGCAAAGCTCGCCCATGCTTTCGCGGTGCAAAGCCTCGACATGGTTACCTGCGGCGGCGAACATGCGCCGCACCTGGTGATAGCGCCCCTCGGTGACGCTGAGCCTCGCCTCGGTCGGCGACAGCACCTCCAGCCTGGCCGGGGCAAGCGCTTTGGTCTCGCCCTCCAGCATCAGCTGGCCCGAGCCGAACAGCGCCGCCTCTTTGCCGCTCAGCGGCCGGGCGAGGCTGGCGCGATAGGTTTTGCGCACATGGCGTTTCGGGCTGATCACCCGGTGCAGCAGCTCGCCGTCATCGGTCATCAGCAACAGACCCGAAGTCGCTTTATCAAGCCTGCCAATGGTCGAGATCTGCGGATCGCGGCGCTGCCAGCGCAAAGGCAGCACATCATAGACCAGCGCGCCCTCTTCCTTATGCGAACAGGTCATGCCCAGCGGCTTGTTCAGCATCACCACCAGCCCCGGCACCGGATCAAGCGGCGCGCCGTCAATCTCCAGCCGTCCCGGCAGATCGGGCGTCACCGCGAGGCGCTGCGACAGATCGGTCAGATCGGCACCATCGAGCAGAATGCCCCCCGCCTGCGCCATACGCGCCATTTCCTTGCGCGAGCCATAGCCCATCGAGGACAAAAGCCTGTCAACGCGGGAGGTCGGGATTTTCGCCATGGCTGAGGCTCCTTTGCTTGCGGGGTCCGGGGCGCGCAAAGCCTGCACCAGGGGGGCGGCAGGCCATTTTGCCCTCCCCTAAGCCATCCTGGCCCGCCATGCCAGCAAAGGCAGGCGAAAGTCGCCGCTCAGCGTCGAGCGGCGCCGAGCAGCGCAGTCCCGGCGGCCCCGGATCAGCGCATCAGCCCTGCCAGCGAATAGCCCATATCCGCCGAAACTTTGATATATTCGTCGATGGATTCATCGGTGCGGACCGCGACGATATCGGGATCATCGGCTTCGGCAAATTTCTGGCGCGCCTTATCGCGGTCGACATTGGCGGGGATGGTATAGAAGCCGAGGGTATAATGCTGGCCGGTGACAATCGGGCTGAGCGTGACGCCTTTGCTCGCGGCCAGCCGGTTGGCCTCAAAAGCGTCGATTTTCATTTTCGTGCCGAAAATCACCAGGCAGCGTTTCAGCCGGCTGTAATCGAGCCGGGCCAGATCGCTGTTGCGCGCCAGCAGCGGGATCAGCCCGGGCAGCGCCTCCAGTCTTGGCTTCAGCGCTTTATAGCTGGGGAAGAAATCGGCATTGGGGTGATGCGGATAGATCTGGGTCTGCGGCGAGAAGGCATAGACGCTACAGGCGGTGCCAGGCACCAGATGGCTGGTCCTTGCGCCAATATTCAGCGCCCCGGTCCCGGCCTTGGAACAGCCGATGAAATCAACCGCTTTATAGCCATTTTTCCTCACCAGCGCGCTGATCATCGCCGCAATCCCGTCGCAGGGCACACAGAAATAGGTATTGCTGATATCGACGAGGAACAGCACATCGGCGTCAAACGGATATTTCTGCAGCGTATGCGCCATGGTGGCCGACAACATCACCACGAGGCGCCGCCTGCCGCTGCGGCGCAGAGTATAGGCAAAACCCGCCTGCAGCAGCTCTGCCTCTGGCATCTGTCCCTGGCAATAGGCATTGACCGCTGTCGGCCAGGCCTTTCGCAGTTCAGCGATCGGTTGCGAGCCTGTCTCGCCATCTGGCGCGCGGCGGCTAAAAAATTTTATAAAATTCATCATCCAAAATCCATGTTCAGATCTGTGGATCGTGCTTTAAAAAACCTGTCCTGCCCTGAGCGGCAGAAAATAAAAAATCACCAGTTACAAATCTGTGGCGCCGGGGCGCCGTATTCCCGATCAGTGCAGCCCCGAGCCAGACCCCTGCCCAGCCCTTGCCCCCGGCCCCGAGCCGGTCCTGGGCAGCCGCTGCGCCTCAGGCACAGTCTTCGGTGCTGATCAGCTCGCTCTCCCAGTAGAGAAAATCCATCCAGGTCCGCTGCAGCTCGCCACGCACCGCCGGCAGGCGCCGGGCCGCGGCATCGAGCTGGCGCGGCGTTGGCTCGAAAGGCTGGCGCAGCAGCCGCATACCGGCCTCGGCAGGGGTCTTATTGCCCTTGCGGTGATTGTCCGGGCCACAGGCGGTGACGATATTCTCCCAGCGCGAGCCGCCCGAACGACTTTTCGGGATCACATGATCAAAGGTCAGCTCTTTTGCGGCAAAACGCCGGCCGCAATACTGGCAGGTAAATTCATCGCGCAGGAACAGATGATAGCGGGTGAAAGCCACTTTGCGACGCTTGCGGTAGTTTTTCAGCGCCACCACCGCCGGCACCTCATATTCGCGCGTGGCCGAGCGCACCATCACCCCCTCATAGGTTTTCACCTGCACCACCCGCTCCTGATGCACGGCCACGAAAGCATCCTCCCAGGACCAGACCGAGAGCGGGGCCCAGCTCAGGGGCTGCATATCCGCATTCAGAACCAGGGTCCGTAAACCCGATAATGCACCGCTCATCGGCGGGCCTCCTTTCCACAAACCAGCCCGGATCGCGGCACGCCCGGCCCGCGCGCCACCCAACCCGGTCTTACAAAGCAATAAAAAAGGCGCGTGAGGCACACGCGCCGGAGGTCGGATCCCGATCGGGACAGAGCAGGACTGACAGGCCGGAGCGGCCAGAGCAGATGGATCCGGTGGTTCAGCCCCTGGCGCGCCAGAGGAAGCTGCGCGCAGAACTGCACGCCAGGGATCACGCCGGAGGGTCTGCCATTTACTTCCATCGGGCTCCTGCCTTCTGTCAGCCTGGACGCGCTCGGATCGGCTTTCTGGCCGGGGTCTTCGACCTGGCCTGCAACGCGCCGACTATATCCAGGCAAATCTCTCACGCAAGCCCCAGGCTAAGGCGCCGCCCCTTGCGGCGGCAGAGTGTTTCTGCCCGGGCAGTCTGGCGGATTTCGCTGACAGGGATATGACAGAGCCTGGCCCGGGCCATGCGCGAAGCTGTGCCTGCGCCCTGAGCCAGCCGCAGGCCGGACTTGCCTGCAGCCGCGCTGGCTTTTATGCAAAGTTATTCTCAGCCAAGGTTATATTATGCCCCTGTCCCGCCGCGCTCTGCTGACTTTTCTGCCCCTCGCCCCGCTGATGCTGAGTGCCTGCGGCAGGCCGAGCGATACGGCCGCCTCTCACGGGCTGAATGGCGGCGAGACGCCGGAAATGCGCGCCCTGATCCGCCGCTATGCGGCGCAGCATCAGATCCCCGAAAGCCTGCTGCACCGGGTGATCCAGCGCGAGAGCAGATATAATCCCGGCGCGCGCAATGGCCCCTATTACGGGCTGATGCAGATCCATCCGCAGACGGCCAGAACCATGGGCTATAAGGGCCCGCCCGAGGGGCTGCTCGATGCCGAGACCAATCTGCACTATGCCGGCAAATATCTGCGCGGCGCCTGGATGGTCTCGGATGGCAGCCAGGACCGGGCGGTGAAATGGTATGCCAATGGCTATTATTACGAGGCCAAACGCCGGGGCCTTTTGCGCGAGACCGGGCTGAAATCCTGAGGCGGCGCCTCTCTCGGGCCGGGGATGCCTCCGGCGGGGATAGTTAAACAGGCGGCGCGAATCTTCCCCGCCCCGCCTGTTTCATTTGTCTGAAAATATCCCGGGGGAGACTGCCCGGCCCGGCCAGTCGGGGGCGGGACCAGTCGGGGGCCAGGCAGCCGGGGGCAGCGCCCGCGGCCCGGGCGCGGATCAGGTCACCACATCCGGGGTGACGCGGCCGGTAAAATGCTCAATCGCGCCAAGCGCATGCGCCGCGGCAATCACCGGCGCAAGCGCCGCCTGGGGATCCTCGTCCAGCCCCTCCGGCCCGGCGACATAGCGCTCGACATAAAGCCGCAAAGTCGCGCCTTCGGTGCCGGTGCCCGACAGGCGGAAGACGGCGCGGCTGCCGCCCTCAAACAGCAGTCGCAGCCCCTGCTGGCGCGACACCGAGCCATCGACCGGATCCTCATAGCCGAAATCATCAGCGGTGGTGATCTTCAGCCCGGCGACCTCGCGGCCCGCAAGGCCCGGCAGCGCTTCGCGCAGGCTGGCGAACATCGCATCGGCCTTTGCGCTGTCAATCGCCTCAAAATCATGGCGGCTATAGTAATTGCGGCCGAATTTCGCCCAATGCGCGCTGAGGATCTCCGCCACGCTCTCGCGCCGCAGCGCGAGGATATTCAGCCAGAGCAGCACCGCCCAGAGCCCGTCTTTCTCGCGCACATGATCCGATCCGGTGCCAAAGCTTTCCTCGCCGCAGATCGTCACCCGCCCGGCATCGAGCAGATTGCCGAAGAATTTCCAGCCGGTCGGGGTCTCATAGGCCTGAAGCCCCAGCGACTTTGCTACCAGATCCACTGCCGCCGAGGTCGGCATCGAACGCGCCACGCCCTTCAGCCCCGCCGCATAACCCGGTGCCAGATGGGCATTGGCCGCCAGCACGGCGAGACTGTCCGAGGGCGAGACATAGATGCCGCGCCCGACCACCATATTGCGGTCGCCATCGCCATCCGAAGCGGCACCGAAATCTGGGGCATTCTCCCCCATCATCTCGGCCATCAGCTCATGCGCCCAGGTCGGGTTCGGGTCGGGATGCATACCGCCGAAATCGGGCAGCGGCTCGGCATGGGTGACGGTGCCCGGGGCCGCGCCCAGCCGGTTTTCCAGAATTTCACGGGCATAGGGGCCGGTGATGGCGCACATCGAATCCATACGCATGGCAAAGCCACTGGCAAACAGCGCCCGGATCGCGTCGAAATCAAACAGGCTTTGCATCAGATCGGCATAATCGGCGACCGGATCGACCACCTCGACCATCATCGCGCCCAGCCGGGTCTCGCCGATCCTTCCCAGATCGACATCCGCCGCCTCAAGGATTTTATAGCTGCTGATCTCAGCCGAACGGGCATAGATCGCCTCAGTCACCGCTTCCGGGGCCGGACCGCCGTTTGGCATATTGAACTTAACCCCGAAATCCGCATCCGGGCCGCCGGGATTATGGCTGGCCGACATAATGATGCCGCCATCGGTCTGGTTCAGCCGGATCAGATGGCTGGCCGCCGGGGTCGAGAGCAGCGCGCCCTGGCCGATGATCACCTTTGCCGCGCCATTGGCCGCAGCCATGCGCAGGATCACCTGAGCGGCCCGGTCGTTGAAATAGCGCCCGTCACCGCCGAGCACGAAGGTTTTGCCTGCGGCACCGACCGTATCGAACAAAGCCTGGATGAAATTCTCCAGATAATGCGCCCCCATGAACACACGGGTTTTTTTGCGCAGCCCGCTGGTGCCGGGCTTCTGACCGGCAATCGGGGCAGTGGCGACGGTGGTGACCATAGAAACGCTCCTGTAAAAACCAGGGATCAGCGGCAAAAGGCGGCGGGTCTGCGCTGCAGAACCCGATGCTTTGCGGCAATGCCTGGCGGCCTCTCTGCTGTCAGTTGCGGGCGGGTGGTGTCAAGCACCAGTTGCAGCGCAGCAGCTGAGAGGCCGGGATCGGGCCGATCCGGCCTGCCTCCGGGAGCGCCGGGACCGATCCGAACCAGCCCGGCAATGAGCGTCAGACCTGCCCATTCGGGCGGGCAGAAAGCTGCATCTGATCTATGTCAATGCGCAGAGCGGCAAAAACCTTTCTGCTAGGGGCAGTATTTTCATTACCAAGGAGTTTTTCATGCATCTGACCATTCGCACCAGCCTGGCCATGCGCACGCTGATGTTCTGCGCCGCCAATCCCGGTCGGATCGTGCGCCGCGCCGAGATTGCCGAGGCCTGCGGTGCTTCGGAAAACCATCTGGCCCAGGTGATTTACCTGCTGGCGCAGCATGGCTTTTTGCACACCATCCGCGGCCGCGCCGGCGGGTTGACCCTGGCCCGCGCGCCAGAAACCATCTCGGTCGGCGAGGTCTTTCGCCAGTTCGAGAAAGTCCTGCCGTTCTCGGACTGCATCGGGCATGAAAATCCCAAATGCCCGCTGGCCGGGGCCTGCCGGCTGACCTGTGTACTGTCCAGCGCACTGGAGCAGTTCTATGAGACCCTGGATCGCAGCATGATCTCTGATCTGGTCGGCGGCAATCTGGCGCTGGAAGAGCGTCTGCAGCTGCCGATCGCCTGCTGACAGCTCAATCCGGCCGGTTCCGGCCCCGCTGCTGCCGTCGCATTCAGCCAGGCCGCCGCACCACACCAAACTGACTTATTTTAGCTTCAAATTCATAATTTCTACCGCCACCTGAGGATTTCACCTCACGGCAGATCTGATCAAACCGGCGCCGCAGGGCTTTTTTCTCTTCGCCCTTGCAATCATTCCAGGGCCTGCCCTGCAGCGCCATCACCAGCACATAAAACCCGATGAAATGCGGCCTGCTGCCCGCGAGCAGCAGGCGCCGGTAGCCCTCCTCGGCACCGATGGCCCGCAAAGCCCCGGCACTGGTTATCCCGGCCCGCAAAAAACCCGCCTCGCTCGCCGGACCAAGATTGCGGATCGAGGAGACCGGCGCGTCATCGGTCTCGGGGAGGCTATCAGGGGCGGCAGACATCCTGTTGTCCTCGGGGCTGGGGTCTGGGACATGGTGACGGACCCCGTACGCAAGGCCCGGGCGGAATTGATCGGCGCAGCCTCAGGGTCAGCGGGTCCGGCGGCCGGGCGATGCATTCAGAATATAGCGCAACCGGGCCGGGCTGCGACAGCTTTTTGCGGCAGGAAGGCCCGGTCAGGCCGCGCGCCGCAGCGGGCCAGTGCCAGTGCCAGTGAGCCGCGTCATGTGCTTTGTCAAACCAAAAAGGCCAGCCCTGCGGCTGACCCTGTTCTTTCAGCGCCCGGGCGCAGTTTACAAGGGACCGGCGATCAGGCCGGGGCCTTTTGCTGCGCATGCCCGATGCGGCAGACCAGCCCTCAGATTGAGGCCCAGTCGTTATAGATTGGCCTCGGGGTGCTGCCGCCCTGCTGCTGTTGCTGCGGGGTGCTGCCCTGTTGCACAGGCTGTTGTTGCGGCGTGGTGCTGCCGCCCTGTTGCTGTGCTTGCCGGCTCGTCATTTTTCTGCTCCAACGAGTTAAATCCAACTCCGCCTCATCTGCTCCTTCCTTATGGCAAGAACAAGGAGGGGGACCGTCACCTCTGTGGCATGATTGATCACATGTGCGACAATAGTCACAGTCCGGCAGGCCAAAGCCACGGAAAACCCCGCGCCCGGGATTTTCTCTGTGTTTTCGGGGCCAGAACTGGCGCAGCGCCTGATCCAGGCTCAGCCTCGGGAAGTCAGGCTCAGCCCTGGGGAAGCTCTGTGGCGACAAAACCAATCGCCGCGAGCGCCGCGATCACCTCCTGCGCCGAAGGCCCTTCGGCCAGCACTTCGCGCCGCTCCAGCGACACCTCAACCCGGCTGCTCAGCGGCAGCAGTGTCTTCTCGATGCTGGCCCTGCAATGGCCGCAGGACATATCAGGAACCGAATAAACCGGCATGGCTCTCTCCGCCTTTAAACTTCCGCCGGTATAGCCGACCGCCGTGCGGAAAGGTCAAGCGCCGAAACCACAGCGCAGCCCTGCTATGTGCCGGGCACAGGGCCAGGGCTGAAACAGGTCTTGACCTTCCAGTGACTGGAAGCCCCATATGGGATGGCGAAAGGATATCGCCATGTCAGTTCCCTCGTCAGTTTCCCCGTCAGTCTCACCATCAGTTTCCCCTTCGCCAGGCTCTGCCGCTCCCCCCCCGCAGCCCGCCCGCCCGGCGCAGCATGTCGTCGATCTCTCGGTCGAGGGGATGAGCTGTGCTTCCTGTACCGGACGGGTCGAGCGCCTGCTGAACGCCCAGCCCGGGGTGATCTCGGCCACGGCCAATCTGGCACTGCGCCGGGCCCGGATCGAGATGGACCGCCCCGGTGATGCCGCTGGCCTCGCCGCTCTGGTCAGCCAGGCCGGTTTTGCCGCCACCCCGCTGGCCGCAGAGCCTGCCGCAACCGCCGGGGAAACCGGCCGGTCCGAGGAACAGATCCTCTGGCGCGATGCCGCGATTGCCGCTGCCCTGGCTTTGCCGGTGTTTCTGAGCGAAATGGGCGGGCATATGTCCGGGGCGCTGCACCACTGGCTGCTCTCGCTCGCCAGCCAGCAAAGCCTCTGGCTGATGCAGTTCGTGCTGACCACGCTTGTGCTCTCGATCCCGGGACGGCGGTTTTTCCAGAAAGGCCTGCCCGCCCTCGCCCGCCGCACCCCCGATATGAACAGCCTTGTAGCTTTGGGCACGCTTTCGGCCTGGGGCTGGTCGAGCCTCGTGCTCTTTGCCTCCGGCCTGATCCCCGAAGCCAGCCGCGCCGTCTATTTTGAGGCCGCAGCGGTGATCATCGTGCTGATCCTTGCCGGGCGGGCGATGGAGGCGCGGGCGCGCGGCCAGGCCGGGCGGGCCATTGCCCGGCTGATCGGGCTGCAGCCCAAAACCGCAAGGCTTGAGGATGGCCGCGAGGTTGCGGTCTCCAGCCTGGTCCCGGGCCAGGCCATCCGGCTGACCGCCGGTGAGCGGGTGCCGGTTGACGGGCTGGTGCTCTCGGGCGAAAGCGCGGTCGATGAAAGTATGCTGACCGGAGAGCCGCTGCCCGTGGCCAAAACCGCCGGGGCAAAGGTCACCGGCGGCACGGTCAATGGCAATGGCTCGCTGCTGATTGAGGTGCGCGCCACCGGCGCCGATACGGTCCTGGCGCGGATCACCGCCATGGTGGGCGAGGCCCAGGGCTCGAAACTGCCGCTCCAGGCGGTGATCGACCGGGTCACGCTGTGGTTCGTGCCCGCCGTTCTGGCGGTGGCTTTGCTGACGCTGGCGCTCTGGCTCGTGATAACCGGCGATCTGGCGCGTGCTCTCGCGGCAGCGGTGGCGGTGATGATCATCGCCTGCCCCTGTGCCATGGGCCTCGCCACCCCGGTTTCGATCCTGGTCGGCACCGGGCGGGCGGCGGAAATGGGGGTGTTGTTCCGGCGCGGCGAGGCTTTGCAGCGCCTGGCGACCACCCGCCGCATCAGCTTTGACAAGACCGGCACCCTGACCGAGGGCAGGCCCCGGCTGATCAGCACCGCAGGCGATGAAAGCCTGCTGCCGCTCGCCGCCGCAGCCGAGCGCGGCAGCCCGCATCCCCTCGCCCGCGCTCTGATGGAAGCGGTGCCTGATGCCCCGCCGGCCGAAGGCTTTCGCAGCCTGCCCGGGCTTGGGGCCGAGGCCATAGTCGGCGAGACGCTGATCCGGGTCGGCTCGGCACGGATGTTTGACACCCTGCCCGAAGCCCTGGCCCGGGCCGGTGACGCCGCCGCCAGCCGCGGCGAAAGCCTGATCTATATCGGCCGCGGCCGTGAGGCCGAGGCCCTGGCCACTTTTGCCGATCAGATCAAACCCGGATCTGCCCGGGCGATTGCCGCGCTGAAAGAGCTTGGCCTGACCACGGCGATGATTTCCGGCGATAGCGCTGCCGCAGCGCGCAAAGTTGCCAACAGTCTCGGCATCGAGGAGGTTCACGCCGGGGTGTTGCCCGAGGGCAAACAGGCGCTGGTGGCTGAACTCGGCGGCGCTTTCACCGGTGACGGCATCAATGACGCCCCGGCGCTGGCGGCGGCAGAGGTGGGCATTGCCATGGGCACCGGCACCGATGTGGCGATCGAGGCCGGGGATGTGGTGCTGATGCGCGGCGAGCCGCTCGCGGTGGCCTCGGCAGTGCATCTGTCGCGCGCGGTGATGCGCAATATCCATCAGAACCTGTTCTGGGCCTTTGGCTATAATGTGGCGCTGATCCCGGTCGCCGCCGGGGTTCTCGTGCCCTTTAGCGGGCCGATGCTCTCACCCGTTCTGGCCGCCGGGGCCATGGCTTTGTCCTCGGTCTTTGTGCTGATGAATGCTTTGCGCCTGCGCTATACCGGAGCCCTGTCATGAATATCAAAGAAGTGGCCGCCCGGGCCGGTCTGCCCGCCAAGACCATCCGCTATTATGAGGAGATCGGGCTGATCCGGCCCCTGCGCGGCGCCAATGGCTATCGCAGCTTTCGTGACAGCGATCTGCATAAGCTGGCCTTCCTCGGCCGCGCCCGCTCGCTGGGCTTTTCAATCGAGGAATGCCGGGCGCTGCTGGCGCTCTATGAGGATCAGTCCCGCGCCTCCTCTGATGTGAAAGCGCTGGCGGGAAAACATCTTGACCAGATCGCCGCCAAGATCCGCGAGTTGCAGGAGATGCAGGCGACCCTGCAACAGCTGGTGGGCGCCTGTGCCGGCGATCAGCGTCCCGACTGCCCTATTCTCCAGGGGCTGGCCGATCCTGCAGGGCTGACCCGGATAAAAACCGACTGCTGCGCCTGAAAACCGCCGCCCTTCAACGATGAAAAAAGGCGCGCCCTGGGGCGCGCCTTTCCTTATTTCGCAACCGGAACCGATCAGCCGACCAGTTCGAGGCCCGAGAAGAAGAAAGCGATCTCGCGGGCAGCCGCTTCCGGGCTGTCCGAACCGTGAGCCGAGTTTTCGCCTTTGGACAGAGCGAATTCTTTACGGATGGTGCCTTCAGCAGCCTGAGCCGGATCGGTGGCGCCCATGACTTCGCGGTTTTTCGCGATGGCATTCTCGCCTTCCAGAACCTGCAGAACCACCGGCTCCGAGATCATGAAAGCGACCAGTTCGCCGAAGAAGGGGCGCTCTTTATGCTCGCCATAGAATTCACCAGCCTGAGCAGCGGTCAGCTGAACGCGCTTCGAAGCCACGACGCGCAGGCCGGCCTCTTCGAATTTCGCAATGATTTTGCCGGTCAGGTTACGCTTGGTGGCATCGGGTTTGATGATCGAGAGGGTACGTTCAACAGCCATCGGGCTCTCCAATTCTGTGGGGCCTGAAATCCGGCCCGTGTGTGGCGGCTGCTAGCATGGGAACATCACAAAGAAAAGTGCTCCTGCTCAGCCCCGGGGCTGCGGATGCAGCGATTTTGTCCGGCCCTGCGGCCAGGGGGGTGAGGCCAGCGGGGGCGGCAGGCTGTCCGAGGCCCCGCCCTGCCCCCCCGGCTCTGACCTCCGGCCTCCCCCCCCGGTGCCTGCGCTGCCCTTTCGCCCTTTCCCGCCCCCCGGCACCCTCTGGCAGCCCGGTCGCACAGCGCGCTCTGGCTGCCTGGTCTGACACTACGGGCGGGATCAGCATTATTCCGCCCGCCAGCCTCCTGGCTTCGCACCCTGGGGGGGAACCCGCCCGCCCGCGCAGGCCCAAAAGGCCAGATCCCGCCTGCCGTACCGGAGCGGCCCGAAACCGGGGCACCGGATCCGGCAGCGCCCGTTATCCCGTCGTAACAGCTAACGGAGACGATCATGCGTATTACAGCTACGGCCCTGACCCTCGCTCTGCTCTCTTCGGCCACCATGGCTTTTGCCCAGGGAACCGAAGGGGCTGTCGAACCCGCACCGCAGGCTGCGCCGACCGAAACCGAGGCCACGACGGTTCCGGCCGCCCCCGCCGCAACCGCTGCTCCGGCAGCCATCACCGCCCCGGCGATAGCCGCACCGGAAGGCTATAGCGCCGTGGAGTTCACCAGCGTGACCGCAGAGGAGCTGAAAGGCGTCGATATCTATGACGTGACCGATGCCTCGGTGGCCGAAGTGGCCGATCTGCTGATTGACGGCGCGGGCAAGGTCACCGGCATTGTCACCGATGTCGGCGGCTTTCTCGGCATGGGTGAGCATCGTATCTCGCTGAGCCCGGAGCAGGTCAGCTTCTACCGCAATGCCGATGGCGATCTGCGCGGCTATGTCTCGCTGAGCAAGGATCAGCTGAAAGCTTTGCCGGCCTGGGAAGCACCGGCCCCTTAATGCGGCACCGCTGAGCCGGATCCGGCATCAGCTTCAGGACAGGTTCTGTTCTGGCGCTGGTCTGGCCCTGATCTGGCTGCCCGCGCCGGGCCGGGTTGCCCCCCGACCGACGCTCAGCCCGGCCAGAATGAACGAAGGGGTCAGTCTCAGGCTGACCCCTTATTTTTCACCGCAGATCGCCTGCGCCCGCCAGAGCCACACGCCAGAGCCCCGCGCCCGGGCCATCTCTTGCGCTGCGCTCCATACGCTGCGCCCTATGCGCAGCTCTGGCGGGCGCAGCTCTGGCGGGCGCAGAAAATCTCCCGGGTTTGCGGAACCTCAACCCAGGTATTTGCATTGTCCTTTCAACAACATGACCCGTTTACACGCCTGGGGAGATGACCGATGAACATCATTCGCTTTTACGCTGCCTGCTGCGCCGGTTCGCTTCTGGTGGCTGCGAGTGCCCTGTCCTATATCCTGCTCAACACCTGAACCAGGCGAGGCCAGAGCCCCCCGGCTTTACCGGCGGCCTCAGCCCGGCATATCCGGCCTGGCAGGCTGCGGCGCGGCGGTGCTGGCGGAGCCCTCCAGGATCGCCGACAGCACCTGCGCGAGCTCAGCCACGCCGGGATGGGCCAGAATGGTCAGGTGATCGCCCTCGACCTCAAAAACCTCAAATCCGCCCGCCGCAACCGGCGCCCAGCCCAGCCCGGTTGTGATCGCGGCCTCACTGTCCGAAATATTGCCGGTTGCCCGGATCACGCTCAGCCGGCCCGGATAGGCCGCCGGGCTCCAGGATTCGATGGCGAGCGCATTCGCCGCGACGAAATCGGCAATACTGGCCGATTGCCGCGCACCATCACCCGCCGCCGCGCCGCCCCTCTGGCTGAGCCGGTGGCGTGACAGCCAGCGCCCCGCCGCGAGCCGCAGTTTCGCCAGATGATGGCGCAGGCCATCGAGCCGCTCGGCCAGTTTGCGGCTGGCATAGCCCAGGCCCTGCTGGCGCAGCGCGCTGAAATGCCGGGCCAGCCGGGCCAGGGTGCCGATGCTGGGCCGCCCACCCGGGCCGGTGGCATCGATCAGCGCCAGCATCTGCACCTCGCGCCCCGAGGCGATCAGCCGCCGCGCCAGTTCCAGCGCGATATAGCTGCCTAGCGAGACCGCCATCAGCGCCAGCCTGCCCTCGGGCTGATGCGCCTCGATCACCCGCTGATAGAGCGCCGCCGTCTCCTCAACCCCGACCGGGGTGGCCTCATTCAACAGGCCGACCGTCAGGCCAAAGATCGGCTGGTCTGGCCCCATCTGCGCGGCAAGCGGGCGGTAATAGCTGCCATTCAGCCCCAGAACATGCACGCCATAGATCGGGGTCCGGGTGCCAAGCGGCTGAATCGGCATCAGAAAATCACTTTCCGACGCCAGATTCCCCTCGCCCGAGGCCAGATGTGCCGCCAGTTTTCGCGGCGTGGAATTCTGGTGCAGATCCGCCACCGAAATGCGCTGCGCCTCGCTGGCCTCGATCCGGGCCATCAGCCGGATCAGCAGCAGGGAATGCCCGCCCTGGCGGAAGAAATCCTGATCGGCGCCAAAGCCGGGCTGGGCCAGCACCGCGCCGAAATGCCCGGCCAGGCGCCGGGTCAGCGGATCGGCGGGCAGAGCATGACCGGCCCCGGTTCTGCGCGAAAGCGCGGCTGGCACGGCCGGAGCGCGCGGCCGGGGCAGCCGCGCGATATCGGTCTTGCCGCCCGGGCGCAGCGGCCAGTCGCTGACCGGCACCAGCTCTGGCCGCAGCGGCGCGGGCAGGTGCTGCAGCGCCGCCAGAATCGCTGCCTCGGGCAGCTCCATCCGGCCATCCGCCCCCGGCGTGCCCCGCAGCCAGGCCAACAGCCGCGCCTCGGGCAAGCCGGGATCAACCAGCCCGACCAGCGCCTGAGTGACCCCGCTGACCGCCTCAATCAGCTGCTCAATCTCGCCCGGCTCGATCCGGTAGCCGCGCAGCTTGATCTGCCGGTCAGCCCGGCCACCGAGCGCGAGCTGGCGGTCCGCGCCCCAGCGCGCCAGATCGCCGCTGTCATAGATCCGCGCCCCGGGCGCAGGGTTCTGCGGATCGGGCCGGAAGCGTGCCGCGCTCAGCTCGGGCTGGCGCAGATAGCCCTGGGCCACCGCCTGACCGCCGATCCAGAGCTGCCCCGGCGCGCCGGGCGGGGCCGGGCTGCCATCCGCCGCCAGGACATAAAGCCGGCTATGCGCCAGCGGCCTGCCCACCGGCACGTCGCCAGCAGGCACAGCCGCACCCGGGGCCAGAAGAAAGGCGGCAGAAGTGATCGTGGCCTCGGTCGGGCCGTAACCATTGATCCAGGCCAGATCGGGCAGCAAAGCGCGCCAGCGGCGCAGCGCTGCCGCCGGCACCCTTTCGCCCCCGGCGATCACCAGCCGCACCGAGGCAGGCAGCAAGCGGCCGCTCTGCGCGAGATCCTCGAGCAGGGCCTGCCAGTAGCCGGTCGGCAGGTTCAGCACCGTGATGCCCTGGGCCTCAATCTGCGCCAGCAGCTGCCGCGGATCCTGGCCCGCCGCTTCTGAGCGCAGGCAGAGCAGCGCGCCGCAGCTCAGCGCTGGCAGGATCTCTTCGAGCGAGACATCAAAGCTGAGGCTGGTGAACTGCAGCACCCGGTCGGCAGGGGTAAGGCCGAAAAGCGCAATCGCAGCGCTGCAATGGGCGGCGATTGCTCGGCGCGGCACCACAACCCCTTTGGGCAGGCCGGTGCTACCCGAAGTATAGAGCAGATAGGCCGGATCCTCCGGCCCGGCTGCGGCTGCGACCCCGGCCCCGGTTGTTGCCGCCTCTGCATCCGCTTCCGTGACAGCTGCAGCCGGACCAGCCGCCGCCTCTGCCCCATCCGGCACAGGGACCAGCAGCTCTGCCGGATCAAGGGTTGCGACCGCGCCCGCCCCTGCCGCAAGGCTGCTCCCGGCCGCGCAGAGCAAAAGCGCCGCGCCGCTGTCGGTCAGCATATGCTCCAGCCTTTCCACCGGCCAGCCGGGATCGAGCGGCAGGAAGGCGGCACCGGCTTTCCACACCGCGAGCAGCGCGGCCACATAGCCGGGCCCGCGCGGCAGCGAAAGCGCGACCACCTGGCCCGGGCCGATGCCGCGTGCCACCAGCTGCCGCGCCAGCACGCCGGCCTGGAGCTCCAGCGCACCACGGCTCAGCCCCTCCAGGCTGCTCTCCCCGGCGCAAAGCAGCGCCGGGCGATCCGGATCCTCCGCCGCCCGGGCCGCAATCCGCTGCTCGGGCGGCGGCTCTGCTGCGGTCAGCTCGTCAGGCGGCACAGCGCAGAGCTGCAGCCAGTCGCGCTCGGCCCGGCTCAGCATCGAAAGCTGCGCCAGCGGCGTGCCGGGCCTGGCGCTGGCGCAGGATTCGAGCAGGTTTTGCAGCCAGGCCAGGCATTGCCCGGCCTCAGCGGCGCTGAAGCGGCGCGGGTCATATTCCAGCTGCAGCTCCAGCGAGGGCCCGCCGTAAACCGCAAGCGTCAGCGGCAGCGCCCCCTCCTCGCGCAGCTCCACCCGGCGCAGCAGCGCGCTGTTGCCCGCCTGCAGGCTGGCCTCAAGGCTTTGGCGCTCGGCCATGACAATGGTCTCAAACAGCGGCTGCGCCGCCTCGCCCGGTGCCACCTCACCGGCGGCAATCAGCGCCTGGCGGATCGCCGCCGGCGTGGCATGTTCAAAGCGGCGCATCGCCAGCTGATCGGCGCGCAACCGGCCGATCAGCGCGCCAAGCGTATCCCCGGGACTGATCCTGAGCGCCAGCGGCAGGGTATTGATCAGACAGCCAACCAGATCCCTGCTTTCCGGCGTCAGATGCCGCCCGGTGCGGGTGGTGCCAAATACCGCGGCGGCTTTGCCGCTGCTGCGCGCCAGCACCAGCCCCCAGGCGGCATTGACCAGAGTGAAAAGCGTGGCCTCCATCCCACTGGCCAGCGTGCTGAGCGCCAGGGTATCGGCCTCGCTCAGGGCCGCCATCAGGCTGCGGCTGGACAGAGCTTCGGGCAAAGGCGTGGCGCTGGCTGCGGGCAGCAGACCAGGCCCGGGCAGGACCGCCGCCGCCTCACAGCCCTGCAGATGCCGGGCAAAGAAGGCCAGCGCCCCGGGATCAGCGGCAGCCGCACGCGCGGCCAGATAATGCGGCGCCGGATCCGGGGCTGCGACGCGTTCGGGCAGCGCCTGCCCCGCCAGCAGCGCCTGCAGATCCTGCAGAACCTCGCGCAGCACCAGGGTAAAACTGCGCCCGTCGAGCAAAGCATGGGGAAAGGTCCAGACCAGAGCCAGCACCTCAGCCCCGAGCCGCGCCAGATGCAGCCGCTGCCCGGGCCAGCTGCCGGGATCGGCGCCGCGGGCGCGCTCGGCCACAGCCCAGGCAGTAAAGCGGGCCTCGGGATCTGACCCGGAAGAACAATCTGGCGCGGATGAAAAATCCAGGAGGGTAAGGCCAGTTTCGGCAAAAGCGCTGGCGGCGGGTTCGGGCCGCTGCCCGGCCTCGCTTTCGCCTCCGGCCGTGAAACGCATACGCAGACCGGCATGGCGTTCAAAGGCGCGCGCCCAGGCCTGGCGCAGCGCCGCTTCCAGCGACAGCCCGGCATTGCCCGCCAGCGCCGGATCGGTGAGGGTCAGAATGATCTGCTCGCAATTGACGCCAGGGCGACCCGCCGCCAGGGTCTCATAGACCATCCCGGCCTGAACCGAGGTCAGCGGCAGAGCCGCTGGCTGAGGGCCCGCGCATATCGCCTCAAATGCCACTGCGCCCGCTCCACCGCAAAGTCGGATCCTCTGCCCCTGGCCCTTCCGTCATAGCGTTCTATACTCTCTGTCGGCACCCTGCAGTAAACACTTTCCCGGAACCGGGCGGCAGCGGCGCTGTAACTCCAGCTGCTGGCGCAACGGGCTGGCGGCACAGATCCGGCCAAAAGACAAATTCGGCCAAAAGACAAAATGTCCGCCCCGCCCTGACGGGCTGGCCCCGAAAAAGGCCCCGGATAACCCCATGACTATTCCCGCGCACTCCTCAATGTGCAACCCGCGCCAGGAGGAAAATCAGCGTCATTGTCAGAAAATCCCCTGCAGGGCGCCGCTCAGCAGGACCCGCCCGGCGCCATCCCCGCCTGGGCCGCACGCCGCTGCCAGCGGCCGCTGCCCCGCGCGCAAGCCTGATCCCCGACCAGATCCCCCGGCTGATCCGCCGCCTGATCCGCCAGCCTGATCCCCGAACTGCGATCCGGGCTGCGATCCCGCTGCGCAGAGCCCGCATATAATCGCCCGCAGCCCCTTATCGCCGTTGACCTTGGCCAGACACACTGGCAAGGCGGGTGCCATGCTCCGGATCTCAGATATCACCTATTCCGTCGAAGGCCGCCCGCTGTTTGAGGGCGCTTCTGCCACGATTCCCACCGGCCATAAGATTGGCCTTGTCGGTCGCAATGGCGCTGGCAAGACCACTTTGTTCCGGCTGATCAGGCGCGAGCTGGCGCTGGAGGGCGGCGATATCTCGATGCCGGCCCGCTCGAGGATCGGCGGCGTGGCCCAGGAGGTTCCCTCTTCTGAGACCTCGCTGCTCGACACGGTTCTGGCCGCCGATACCGAGCGCGCCGAACTGCTGGCCGAATCCGAGACCGCCACCGATCCCTCGCGCATTGCCGAGATCCAGGCCCGTCTGACCGATATCGATGCCTGGTCGGCTGAGGGCCGCGCCTCGGCGATCCTCAAGGGTCTGGGCTTTGAGGCCGAAAAGCAGCTGATGCCCTGCTCGGCTTTCTCGGGTGGCTGGCGGATGCGGGTGGCGCTGGCGGGCGTGCTCTTTGCCCAGCCCGATCTGCTGCTGCTCGACGAGCCGACCAACTATCTCGATCTTGAGGGCGCGCTCTGGCTGGAAAGCTATCTGCAGAAATACCCCCATACCGTGCTGATCATCAGCCATGACCGGGGCCTGCTGAACCGCGCCGTCCAGGGCATTCTGCATCTCGACAATAAGAAGCTGACGCTCTGGCAGGGTGGCTATGACCAGTTTGCCCGGCAGATGGCCGAGCGTCGCGCGGTTCAGGCCGCCGAGGCGAAAAAGCAGGAGGCGCGGCGCGCCCATCTGCAAAGCTTTGTCGACCGCTTCAAGGCCAAGGCCTCCAAGGCCACCCAGGCGCAGAGCCGGGTGAAAATGCTGGAAAAAATGACCACGATCACCGCGCCGGAAGATGCGGCGAAAGTGGTTTTCACCTTCCCCGAACCCGAAGAGCTGTCGCCGCCGATTCTGACCCTTGACGGGGTTTCGGTCGGCTATGATGGCCCGCCGGTGCTCAAGCGCCTGTCCTTGCGCATCGATCAGGATGACCGGATCGCACTGCTGGGCCGCAATGGTCAGGGCAAATCCACCCTGTCGAAACTGCTGGCGGGCAAGCTCAGGGCGGCGGAAGGCAAATTCACCCAGTCCTCGAAACTGCGCATCGGCTATTTTGCCCAGCATCAGGTCGATGAGCTGATGATCGAGGAAACGCCGCTGCAGCATGTGCAGCGGCTGCGCCCGAATGAGCATCAGCCGCGGCTGCGCGCCCGTCTGGCGGGCTTTGGCCTTGGGGCCGATCAGGCCGAGACTGCGGTCAAGCGCCTGTCGGGCGGCCAGAAAGCACGGCTGTCGCTGCTGCTCGCCACCATCGACGCGCCGCATCTGCTGATCCTTGATGAGCCGACCAACCACCTTGATATTGAGAGCCGCGAGGCCCTGGTCGAGGCGCTGACGGCTTATTCCGGCGCGGTGATCCTCGTCAGCCATGATATGCATCTGCTGGGCCTGGTGGCTGACCGGCTCTGGCTGGTCAAGGGCGGCGCGGTTGAGCCCTTCACCGGCGACCTTGAGGAATACCGGCGCCTGCTGCTGACCTCGGATGAGCCGGCAAAGGCCCAGAACGCCAAAGCCGTTGAAAAGCCGAAGAAAGCCAGCCGCGACGAGATCCTTGCGCTGAAGGCCGAGCTGCGCAAATGCGAGGATCGCCTCGCCAAGCTTGAGGATATGCGCAGCAAACTGGCGGTGAAACTGGCCGATCCGGCGCTTTATGAGGATGACCGCAAGGGCGATCTCGGGGTCTGGAACAATAAATATGCCGAGGTGATGGGCGCGCTCGACAAAGCCGAGGCGCTCTGGCTCACCGCCCAGGAAAAACTGGAAACCGCCACCGTCTGAGGCCGGTTCCGGCTCGGTTCCGGCCTCGGGCCGGTTCCCGCGCCGGGCCCGGTTTGCGCGGGGTCCGGCCAGGGATCTCTGCCCTGAAAAGCGAGACTTCGCGCGAACAGGCCGCGAACAGGCACTGTGCATTTTCGCGCATCTTAACCCTCTTGAAAACAGATCAGTGCAGGTCGAGATAGGACAGAGAACAACGCCGCAGCGCGGCATCAGTGAAGGCTCTGTCTTATGTCACATGTTATTGAACAGCTCCGCACCCGTCGCACCCAATATGCGCTCGGCAAAAATGTAACGCTTTCTGCGGATGAAACCGAAGCGCTGATCAAAGAGGCGATCCGCCTCTCGCCCTCGGCTTTTAACTCGCAAAGCTCGCGTGCCGTCATCCTGTTTGGCGCCGAAAGCGAGAAAGTCTGGTCGCTGATCGGGGCCGAACTGCGCCAGATCGTTCCGGCTGAGGCTTTCGCCCCGACCGAAGCCAAAATGAAAAGCTTCGCCGCCGGCGCCGGCACCGTTCTGTTCTATGAGGATCAGGATACGGTCAAAGGCCTGCAGGAAAACTTCCCGCTTTATGCCGAAGCCTTCCCCGGCTTCTCGCAGCATTCGGCCGGTATGGCGCAGCTCGCCGTCTGGACCGCCCTTGCCGAAAAAGGCATCGGTGCCAGCCTGCAGCATTATTCGCCGATCGCCGATGCCGCCCTGGCCAAAGCCTTCAATATCCCCGCCAGCTGGAAACTGCAGGCGCAGATGCCCTTCGGCTCGAATGAGGCCGGTTTTGCCGCCAAAGACTTCATCGATGACAGCAAGCGTTTCGTGACCCTAGGCAAATAAGCCGCGGCTCCGGATCACTGTCCGCGCAGGGGAAGGGTCAGCACGACCCTTCCCCTTTTTTCGCCGGTTTCCGCGCTTGCGGCATTTTGCGCCGCTTGACCGCCGGGCCGCGAAGGCATCAGGGTGTCGCATGGATACTGCTGCTTTCATCACCGCCTTTGCCACGCTTTTCGTGGTGATCGACCCGCCGGGTCTGGTCACGCTGTTTATTGCCCTGACCTCGGGCATGGGGTTTCAGCGCCGCCGCGCTCTGGCCATCCGGGCCTGTCTCATCGCCTTTTGCCTGCTGCTGGTCTTTGGCCTGTTTGGCGAGCCGATCCTGCATTTCATTGGCATTTCCATGCCCGCTTTCCGCATCGCGGGCGGCATCCTGCTGTTTCTCACCGCGCTGGATATGCTGTTTGAGCGCCGGACCGAGCGGCGCGAGGGCAAACAGGCCGAGCCCGATCACGATCCTTCGGTCTTCCCGCTGGCCACGCCGCTGATCGCCGGGCCAGGGGCGATTGCCACGATGATCCTGCTGATGGGCGAGGCCGGTGAGGACTGGATCAGCAAAATCGCGGTTCTGGGCCTGCTGGTTGCGATCATGGTGGTGACTTTGCTGTTCCTGCTGGCGGCGACGCCTCTGGAAAAAATGCTCGGCCGCACCGGCACGCTGGTGATCACCCGGCTGCTCGGTATGCTGCTTGCCGCGCTTTCGGTGCAGTTTGTCATTGACGGCATCCGCAGCACCGGGCTGATCCCGCTCTGACACTGTGGTGAGGCCGCTGGCACCAGGTCAATCTGCCCTTTCCCAAAGCCGCGCCCTGCCCCATATCTGATCCAAAGGAGAGATCCGATGGATTTTGAATACTGGCCGCGCCTGCTCTATCTTGTGCTCTTGCTGATGGCAGTGGGCGGCTGGATTTTTGTCGAATATCGCAACCGCATGGGCCAGGCCCTGCGCGCCGCCGCCGCCTGGGGGCTGATTTTCGTCGGTGTCGCCGCCGGATACGGGCTCTGGGGCGATATCCGTTCCGATCACCGGCCACGTCAGATGGCAAATGAGGCCGGCGAGATGGTGCTCAGGCGCGCCGCCGACGGCCATTTCTATGCCGCGCTCGACATTGGCGGCACCGAGGTCTTCTTCATGGCCGATACCGGGGCCACCAATATGGTGCTGTCGCGCCGCGATGCCGAAAGGCTGGGCTTCAGCGATCAGGATCTGCGCTTCCTCAATGAGGCCTCGACCGCCAATGGCGTGGTGCGCACCGCCCGGGTCGAACTGCCCGAGATCCGCTTTGGCCCGTTCCGCGATCAGGGCCTCTCCGCCTATGTCAATGAGGGCGAGATGGAGGGATCTTTGCTCGGCATGGATTACCTGCGCCGCTTCTCGATCCGGATTGACGGCGAGCGGATGGTGCTCAGCCGCTGATCCGGCCCCGGCTGATAAAGCCCAGAACCGAGCGTGCGGCGCGCAGCCCCGGCGGCTCACCGCCCCGGCCCAGCCGCTCCATGGTCAGCGCCATTGCCGCCTGCTGCGCCGCAGCACCACTGGTCAGCAGCGCCAGCAAAGCCGGGGCCACCAGCCCGGCCCGGCAGTCTTTGCCAATGAATTCGGGCACAACCCGGGTTTGCGAGACCAGATTGACCAGCGTCACCGTGTCAATCTGCACCATGCGCCGCATCAGCCAGAGCGTCAGCGGCGCCATATCATAGGCAATCACCATCGGGCAGTTCTGCGCCGCCAGCTCGAGGCTGACCGTGCCGGAGGCTGCCAGTGCCGCATCGGCGGCGGCAAAAGCGGCGGTACGGGTCGCGACATCCGGCGCGGCCAGGATCAGCGGCGCCACCGCCCAGCCCGCCGTCGCGGCGCGGACGGTTTCCTCAAGGTATCCCGGCGTCGGCAGCACGAGGCGCAGATCCGGCAGATCGGCCTGCAGCGCCGCGATTGTCTCGCCAAAGGGCGGCAGCAGCCGGGCGATCTCGCCCCGGCGCGAACCGGGCAACACCGCCAGCAAGGGGGCCTCAGCGCCAATCCCATGCCGGGCGCGGAAAGCCTGGGCCGCCGCAGGCGAGGCTTCCGGCTCGGAGACCACCGGATGGCCGGTAAAATCGCAGCTCATCCCGGCGGCCTGCATATAGGGCGGCTCGAAGGGCAAAAGCGCGAGCACATGATCGACCACGCGCGCCATTTTTTGCGCCCGGCCCGGACGCCAGGCCCAGACCGAAGGCGCGACATAATGCACCACCGGCAGGTCGGGCCGCGCCGCCTTGACCAGCTTTGCCACCCGCAGGCAGAAATCCGGGCTGTCAATGGTGATCAGCGCCGCCGGGCCGGCGGCAAGCACCGCTTCGGCGCTTTCGCGGATCCGGCGTTTGAGGTGGAAATATTTCGGCGCAATCTCGGCAATGCCCATGACCGAGAGTTCTTCCATCGCAAACAGGCTCTGCAGCCCCCCGGCCTGCATCGCCGGGCCGCCGATGCCTGCGAAACCCGCATCAGGCAGCAATTGACGCAGCCCCGCCATCAGCGCCGCGCCAAGCCGGTCGCCCGAGGGTTCCCCGGCGATCAGGAAGAAATTCACGCCCCGCCGCCCGGGGCGCGCGCCCAGAGGAAGAGCCCGGCCTCGCGCGCTGCGGCCTGCATCCCGGGCAGATCGAGGCAGAGCACGCTGCCCGCCTCCCAGCTGATACCGCCGAGGCCTGCGGCACGCGCATTCTCGACCGTGGTCACCCCAAGCGCGGGCAGATCGATGCGGCGGTCCTGCAGCGGTTTTGGCGCCTTATAGATCAGCCCCCTTCCCCGCACCGCCTCCGGGCGCAGCCCGGGCGGCAAAGCCGCGACCATGGCCAGCATGGCATCGGTGCCGGCAAGGGTCTCGGTGGCGAGGCACAGCCCCTGCTGCACCACGCAGCCCTGGCCGACATCGACCCGGCCAAGCGCCTCGGTGATCAGCGCGGCGCGTGCCGCATCGAGCTGATCACGCTCGCTCAGCTCACCGGCATAAAGGCCAGGCCCGGGCAGGAGATCCGGCGCCAGCTCATGCGCGCCAATGATCTTCAGCCCCTCTTCCTCGAACAGCGCGATCACCTCGCGCAAAGTCGCATCATCACCCTGGGCCAGCGCGCCCAGCAGCCGCGGCACGATCCCGGCAGTGATCTGATCAAACTGCGCCGGATCAAGGCGCGGCCGCTGCACCGCCCCGGCAAAACAGACCGAAGTGACCCCGGCATCGTGCAAAGCCGCGAAAAACGGGTAGAGCCGCTCGATGCGAAACCCGATATCCGGGTTCAGCCCCTCAGGCGCAAAGTCCGAGAGCGCAGCCACCAGCGGGCGCTCGGGCGCGGCTTTCACCAGCGCCGCCGGCAAAGCCCCCCGGCCTGCGATGATCGCGGTGGTCATTTGGCGCCTTTCGGCGTCAGGAAGGAGCGGTCGCTGGCCGCGAGGATGAATTCGGAAATCTCACGCACATGCGGGCCGTCGAAATCCTCGACCAGACGCGCGGCGCGGTCATGGAAATTGCCCTCGCCCTGGGCCAGCATCTGATAGGCGGCGCGCAGCTGGGTGATCTCGGGACGCGGCACGCCGCGCCGCTTCAGCCCGACGAGGTTCAGCCCCTCAAGCTCGCCGCGCGAGGCCTGAACGAGGCCATAGGGGATCACATCATTGGTGACCATGGTCACCGCGCCGATGATCGCGCCCTGACCGATACGGACGAACTGATGAATGCCCGACAGCCCGCCGATCACTACATCATCGCCAATATGGCAATGGCCGGCGATGGCGACATTATTGGCCATCACCACCCGGTTGCCGACAATCGCATCATGGCCGATATGGACCCCGGTCATCAGCAGGCAGTCATCGCCTATTCTGGTGACCCCGCCGCCGCCTTCGGTGCCGGTGTTCAGCGTCGCGCCTTCGCGGATGCGGCAGCGCGCCCCGACCTCAAGCCGGGTGCGCTCGCCTTTGAACTTCAGATCCTGCGGCACCTCGCCCACGGTGGCGAAGGGAAAGATCACCGTCTCTTCGCCGATTTCGGTCCAGCCCGTCACCACGGCATGGGATTTAATCGTGACGCCGCGCTGCAGCACCACCTCATTTCCGACCACTGAGAACGGGCCGATTGTGCAATCGGCACCGATCACCGCCCCGTCATCGACCGAGGCGGAGGGGTGGATGAAAGCCGTGGGATGAATGGGCATGGATCAGGCTTTCGGCAGGTCAAACATGGCGGTGAACTGGGCTTCGCAGGCCAGCTCGCCATCAACGGTGGCTTTGCCCTCGAATTTCCAGACTTTGCCGCCGCCGCGCAGGGCTTTGACATGCAGTTCCAGCACATCACCCGGCACCACCTTGCGGCGGAATTTCACCCCGTCAACGCCCATGAAGAAGACCTTGGCGTTTTTATCGACCAGATCCATCGACAGGCCGACCAGCACGCCCGAGGTCTGCGCCATCGCCTCGATGATCATCACGCCGGGGAAGATCGGCATGCCCGGGAAATGGCCGGTGAACTGCGGCTCATTATAGGTGACACATTTCACGCCGACGCAGGATTCGTTGATCACCACATCTTTAACCTTGTCGATCAGCAAGAACGGGTAACGATGCGGAATGATCCGCTGGATCAGATCGAGATCTGCACTGGTCACGGGCGTTGCGTCCACGGGGCCTGTCCTCCTGGAATGGTCTGGCGCGGTCCGGGCTCGGGGATCTCGCGCATCTTTGGTTTCCTGCTAGCAATTTGAGACCGGCGGGGCAAGTTCCGCCGGCAGATGAGCCGGTTCTGCGGCGGGCTCTGGCTATGCTGCCCGGCCCGGCGCGCCCCGCGCCCTTCAGGCCTGCAAGGCCTCAGGGGCTTTGAGCCGGTGCCTCTGTCGCAGCATCCCCGGCCGGAGCAGTCCCCGCTCCGCCTTCGGGGGCAGGCTCACCGGTTTCCTCGCCGGAACCGCGCGAGGCCTCGGGCCCGGGCAGGCGCTGATCCATCAGCGTGATCGCCTGTTCGGTCACATCCACCGCGCTGAGCGACAGGATCACCGCATCATCGGCAATGATCAGCGCCGCCTCATATTCGGCGAGCAGATCCACCAGCACCGGCACGGCAAGGCCGTAAAAGCGCTGGCGATCCTCATCCAGCTGGCGCGAGATGGCACGGGATTTGCCATCCTGGCCTTCGCGGAAATCCTCGACCTTCTGATCGAAAGCGGCAGCGAGCGGTGCGAAATCCTCGGAGCTCATGCTGGTTCGCTTCGTGGTCAGTTCCAGCTCTTCGGCCTCAAGCGCCTGTTCGATGCCACGATTTTCGGCGGTAAGCTCCTGGGCGCGGGTCTCGGCCGAAAGGGTCGCGGCGCGCCCCCAGGCCGATTCCCGAAACATCCGGTCCTGATCGAGCGTCAGCACCGTGGTGCGCACCTGCGGCGCGGGCGGCAGATCCGCCGCATCCTCGGCGGGCACCTGAGCCAAACCCGCCCCGACCGGGGCGAGCAACAGGGCAAGGATCCCTGCGATGCGCGGCAAAACTGCAGCGCCTGCCATATCAGAATTTGGTGCTGACGGTCAGATCGAAGCTCTGGGTGCGGTCATAGTCTTCTTTCTTCAGCGCTTTGGCAAAGTTGAAGCGCAAAGGACCAATCGGCGTATCCCAGAGCACCGACAGACCGACCGCCACCCGCGGCTTCAGGCCATCATCGATCTCGCCAGCCAGACCGGCACGGTCCGACAGGCTCCAGACCGATCCGATATCGAGGAAGGCGCCGCCCATGATGCCATATTCTTCCGGCAGACCGAGCGGGAATTCAGATTCGAAGCGCACCACGGCAAAGGCATTGCCGCCGAGCGCATCCTCAAGACCGGTCCCGTCGCGCGGACCAATGCCATTGGGCTCAAAGCCGCGCATTTTACCGCGCAGGAAGAAGCGGTCGGTCACGCGGGTGCCGGTATCGCCGAGATCATGAATATGACCGGCCTCGGCGATGACGCGCAAAGTTACCTCTTCGCTCCAGACCCGGCGCTCGCCCATGGCGAACAGGCTGGTGGTGAGGAATTTGGTATCGCCGCCCAGACCGCCGATATCCTGGCCAAAGCGCAAAAGCATGCCGCGGGTCGGGTCAAGCCCGGTGATCCGGCTGTCATATTCATAGCTATAGCCAATGCTCGAACTGGCCAGCGAGCCCTGGTTCGCTTCACGGCGGATGATCGGCGAGCGGATATCCTCGGCAACCGGCGGGGTTGCGGTCGGATCGGCCGCCACGTCATCCTGCAGATCGAACAGGCTGTTCCGGCTGTAATTATAGCGCAGCGACAGGCGCGACTGCTCACCCAGCGGGAAGCCCAGCGACAACGACAGCCCGCCATTGCGGGTGTTATAAAGCGCGTTGTCGTAATCCGAGGTGCGGTAGAAAATGCCGAAAGACAGGCTCAGGTCACGCCCGAGGAAACCGCGCTCGGTAAAGGTGAAGGACGAGTTCTGATTGTCTTCGGTGGTGGCGACGTTGAAGCCGATCGACTGGCCGCGGCCAAGGAAATTGGCCTCGGAGAAATTGACCGTGATCCCGGCACCGCCATCGGCCGAATAGCTCAGACCAAAGCCGAGGCTGCCGGTGGGCTTTTCATCAACATCGACATTGACCACCACCTGATCGGGCGAGGAGCCCGGCTCGGCATTGACCCGGGCATCCGAGAAGAAGCCAAGCGCGCGGATACGCTCGGCCGACTGGCGGATTTCACGCGGGTTGAAGGGGTCGCCTTCAACGGTGCGGAACTGGCGGCGCACCACCTGGTCGAGCGTCGTGGCATTGCCTTCAATATCAATGCGTTCGACGAAAATCTTCTCGCCCCGCACCACGGCGAACTGAATGTTCACCCGCTGATTGCGGTCATCACGGGTGATGCGCGGCTCAACCCGGATAAAGTTCAGACCCTTTTTCAGGGCCAGGTTTTCCATCCGGGCGATGTTATTATCGATCAGCGCCGGGTTCCAGGTCTGGCCGGTTTTGATCTTCTGCACTGCTGCGAATTCAGCGGCATCAATGCCCTGGACTTCCGACACAGTTGAAATCGTGCCGATGTCATATTGCTGGCCTTCACGGATGGTGAAGGTCACGAAACTGGCATCGCGCTCACGCGAGACTTCCGCCGAAACATCAAGCACCTGGAAGTCGATATAGCCGCGCGAGCGGTAGAATTCGGTCAGCACCTGCTTGTCGAGTTCGAGCCGTTCGGTCACCAGGGTGTCGCGCTGGATCAGCTGACGCAGGAAGCCCGCCTGTTTGGTCTCGAGCACCTGACGCAGACGGCGGTCCGAGAAGTCGCGGTTGCCGACGAAGGACAGCCGCTCGATCTCGACCACCTTGCCCTCGGTCACCTCGAACACCAGGTCAACGCGGTTATCGGCGCGGCGGATCACCCGCGGCTCAACCGTGGCAGCGATCCGGCCGCGGACGCGGTACATTTCGGCAATCGCCGCCGCATCGGCCTCGGCCATCGAGGGCGAGAATACCCGGCTCGACTGCGATTTGATCAGCTTGACCAGATCCTCATCCTTGAGGCGCTTATTGCCCTCAAAGTTGATGATATTGATGAAAGGATATTCCTTCACTTTGATCACCAGGGTGCTGCCCTGGGGGATCACCTCAACGGTTTCAAACAGGCCCGAGCCATTGATGCGCTGATAGGCATCATTCAGCCCTCCCGCCGAAACCTGCTGGCCCTTGGCGATTCCCGCGAAGCTGAGCACGGTCGAGGCATCTACCCGCTGATTACCCTCAACCCGGACGGTCGAAAAAGCATAGCTCTGCGCATAGGCAACCGGGGTCCAGAGCGGCGATGTCCCTGCTGCGCCAAGGAAAACCACGGCGGCAAGCGCCCTGCCCGCCCGTTTATTGCGCTCAGCGGCACGGCGATCTTTCCGATTGAAGCTGCTCACCATGGTATCTGCCCGCGCCCCGTCTTTTAAAAACCCTTGCGTCTGACTAGCGTCTCAGCGGGCTCTTGTCAAAAGGATGCGGTCATTTTCGGCATGCGGCGCATATATGGTATGCCCCCCTGGCCACAGGGTTTTTCCCGCTGATCCGGGCTTTGAGCGGAGCTTGCGGCCAGGCCCGGGCGCGGGCCCGGATGCGGGGCAGAGAAAACCCCGCGCCGCATAACGGAACGGGGTGTAGGAAGCGCGTGAGCCGCAAAGCCCGCAGGCCTGGCCGCCGCTCAGGGCTGGTATGACTGCAGCGGCAGCTCGCCGATCAGAACCGAGCCAAGGAGAGCCCCGGCCATGAGGCCAAGCACCACCGCAGCAACGGTAATAATCCAGTCTGAATTCAGCCGCGCGAGAAGCGCAAGCCCCGGAAATTGTCTGGCCACTATCTGCATGACACACCCCCTTGCCAGAGCAGAAATAGGCGCGAAATCAGGCATTACTAAGGCAGGTTCGGGCAAAGATCCTGATTTTTGCCCGGATGGAAAAATTAATCCCGCGCCGGACCTCCGGGACGGGATTAAATTTTTATCTCGCCGCCCGCTCAGAGGCAGGTGACATCATTCCACAAAGCGAAAGCCATCAGCGACAGCAGAAGCGTCAGCCCCACGGTCATCAGCAGACGCAAAGCCGCATCCGAGGGCGGCTTGCCGGTCACGGCCTCAAAGGCATGGAATACCAGATGGCCGCCATCGAGTACCGGGATCGGCAAGAGGTTCAGGATCCCCACCCCCATCGACAGCACCGCCAGCATGGTGACAAAGCTCATCGTGCCCGATTTCGCCGCATCGCCCATGGTCTCGGCAATGCCGATCATCCCCGACATATTGCAGGTCGAGATCTGGCCAACGATCATATGCCACAGGCCCGAGAAGGTGGTGGTGACCATGGCCCACATATCCGAAGCGGCGATGGAAACCGCCTCAAAAAGGCCAGGGGTCCGGGTCACCGGCTCAAAGGTCAGGCCCGAGGCAAGACCGATCATCCAGCGGGTTTCAAAACCACCGCCTTCGGCTTCGGGGCGCGGGATTTCGCGGCTGCGCGGGCTGAGGCTGACCTCGAAGGTTGTGCCATCGCGCCAGACCGTCATCGGCAAAGCGCGGCCGCCGGATCCGACCACCACCGACTGCAGATCGCTGAACACCTCGATCGGCTGGCCATCAAGCGACAGGATCACATCGCCACGACGCAGGCCGGCATCAATCGCCGCCGATTTCACCTGGACCGAAGCCACCAGCGCCGGTTGCGGATGCGGTGCCATAAAGCTCAGCTCCTCGCCATCGCGCTCGACCCGGAACGCGATCTGCGCCGCACGCGGCAGATCGCGCAAAACCTCGCCCATCGCTGCCAGATCCGGGGTGGCCTGGCCGTTCATCTCAAGGATCACATCGCCCGGGCGCAAAGGCTGCTCAACCGGCAGCGGCGCCAGCCGGGCCACGGTCGGGCGCTCGACCGGCAGGCCGGTATAGAACAAAGCCCCGAGCAGAATGGCAAAGGTCAGGATGAAATTGGCCATCGGCCCGGCGATCACCGTCGAGGCCCGGGCCCAGAGCGGTGCCCCTGCCATGGTATGACGCCGTTCCTCCACCGAGAGCCCGGCCGGAACCGCGCTCTGCACCGAAGAGGCGTCGGCATCGCCGAGGAATTTCACATAGCCGCCAAAGGGAATGGCGGCGATCTGCCAGCGCGTGCCGCACTTGTCGACGCGCGAGAACAGGATCGGGCCAAACCCGACCGAGAACACTTCGGCATGAATGCCCGACCAGCGGCCGACGATGTAATGGCCATATTCATGAATGGCGACGATCACCGACAGAGCGACGATGAAGAACACCGCTGACCAGGCGGTCCCGGTCAATGCTGTGAGTAGATCCATCGGCCTGCTTCCTCTCGCTTCACTTTATCTCTGGCCCTGCGGCCCCCGGGCTTTCTGTCAGCCCGCCCGGCTCAGCCGGGCGGCGCTTTCAGCGGCGCGCCGCCTTGCCAACTGGTCCATGGCCAGCACCTCCTCAAGGCTCCGGGCCTCCTGATGCAGACTGCAATCCGAGCCCAGCCGCGACAAGCTGGCCTCGACCACGGCCGCCATATCCATAAAGCCGATTTTACCGGCGAGAAACCAGTCCAGCGCGATCTCTTTTGCGGCATTGAATGCCGCGCCCGCCTGGCCGCGCACCGCCATCACCTCGCGCGCCAGCCGCAGCGCCGGGAAGCGCGCCTCATCGGGGGCTTCAAAGCTCAGCCGGGCCAGTTTCGTCAGATCGAGCCGCTCGACCGGCAGCGGCAGCCGCTCGGGCCAGTGCAGAGCATAGCCGATCGGATGGCGCATATCGGCACAGCCCAGATGCGCCATCACCGCGCCATCCTTAAAGCCGACCATGGAATGAATGATGCTTTCACGGTGAATGATCACTTCGATCTGCTCGGGGGCAACACCGAAAAATTCACGAGCTTCAATGACTTCCAGCGCCTTATTGAACATCGAGGCACTGTCGATGGTGATGCGCTGCCCCATCGACCAGTTGGGATGGGCCAGGGCCTCGGCCACGCTGGCCCCGGCCAGCCGCTCCAGCGGCCAGTCGCGCAGAGCGCCGCCCGAGGCGGTCAGGATCAGCCGCTCGACCCGGGAAATATCCTCGCCGCCCAGCGACTGAAAAATCGCCGAATGCTCGCTGTCGACCGGCAGGATCTGCGCTTTATGCTGCCGTGCGGTCGCCATCATCAGCGGGCCTGCCGCAACGAGGCTTTCCTTATTGGCCAGCGCCAGGGTCGCGCCCTGTTCAAGCGCCCGCATCCCCGGCACCAGCCCGGCGGCGCCAATGATCGCGCTCAGCACCCAGTCGGCGGGGCGTGAGGCAGCCTCGGCCAGGGCCTCTGGCCCGGCGGCAGCCTCAATGCCGCTGCCGCTCAGCGCGCTGCGCAGCGCGCCGAGCAGCGCCGGATCGGCGGTGACCGCAATCTCTGCCCCGAATTCGCGCGCCAGCGCCGCCAGGCCCTGGATATTCCTGCCGCCGGTCACCGCCACCATCCGGAAGGCCTGACGCCCGCCCTCGCGGCGCAAAAGATCAGCGGTTTGCGAGCCGACCGAGCCGGTCGCCCCCAGAAGCGTGATACGGCGCATGGCCTTACCCTTTGACAGCAACAGGAAGGAAGGGCGCGAACTGGTTCAGCAGCAGCACCATGATCGAGGCGAAGAGCAGCGCGTCAAAGCGGTCCATCAGCCCGCCATGCCCCGGGATCAGATTCGAGGCATCTTTCACCCCGGCCCGGCGCTTGATCGCGCTTTCAGCAATATCGCCGAGCTGACCGGCAAAGGCGATCAGCGGTGCCGCCCAGACCACGGCCAGCGGCCAGCCCGCCACGCCCCAGCAATAAAGCCCGATCGCGAGCGCGCCGATCCAGCCCGCCAGCGTGCCCGACCAGGTCTTTTTCGGGCTGATCGCCGGCCAGAATTTCGGCCCGCCAAGGCTGCGCCCGGCAAAATAGCCCAGCACATCCGAGGCGATCACCACCGCCAGCAGCCAGACCAGCGCCCCCATGCCATGGATCTCGCGCAGCATGACCAGCGCGAGGCCGCAGAGCATGATCAGCAAAGCATAGGGGGCAAAGGCCAGCAGATCGCGGCGCGGAGCCAGCGTGCCGATCAGCGCGGGCAGAAGCAGGAAGGGCAGAAACCACGGCACCGGCGCCCAGAGGTTCAGCGCCAGCACCGCCGCCGCCAGCACCGCGATCACGACCGAAGCGTCAAAGCCCTCGCCCCGCGTCATCCGCGCCAGCTCCCAGCTCATCAGAGCGCAGGCCAGCACCACCAGCGCGGCAAACCAGCCGCCCCCGGCCC
This sequence comes from Pseudogemmobacter faecipullorum, assembly GCF_020539525.1. Taxonomy (GTDB): domain Bacteria; phylum Pseudomonadota; class Alphaproteobacteria; order Rhodobacterales; family Rhodobacteraceae; genus Pseudogemmobacter; species Pseudogemmobacter faecipullorum. Next base: position 112,316 of record NZ_JACDXX010000005.1, read on the forward strand.
GGATCGCAGCGCCGCCAAGCAGCAGCATGACCAGCGCCGAGGCCAGACGCGGGAACAGATCGGCCCAGCGATCCGAAGAAACAGTTTTATTCATTTTTTCACCCCGCCAAAGCGGCGATCCCGCCCTGCGAAGCGCTCAAGGATCTCGCCCAGCTCGACCGGGGTAAAATCCGGCCAGAGGGTCGGGGTAAATTCATATTCAGCATAGGCGGCCTGCCAGGCGAGGAAATTCGAGGTCCGGGTCTCACCCGAGGTGCGGATCACCAGATCGGGATCGGGCAGATCAAAACTGTCGAGCCGGCCCGAGAAGGCGGCCTCGGTCAGATCTTCGGGGTTAAACCGGCCCTCAGCCGCATCAGTGGCAATGGCACGGGCGGCGCGCAGGATCTCATCGCGCCCGCCGTAATTGATCGCCACCGTCAGGTTCAGCCGATCGAGATGCGCGGTCTTGGCCTCGATCCCGGCCATCAGCCGCTGCAGTTTTGGCGCCAGGCGTGTGCGGTCGCCGATAAAGCGCAACCGCACCCCCTCACGGCCCAGCTCAGCCGCCTCGCGCTGGATGTAGCGGGCGAAAATCGCCATCAGACCAAGGACTTCCTCGGTCGAGCGCTTCCAGTTCTCGGTTGAGAAAGCATAGAGCGTCAGATGGGTGACGCCGAGGTCGGGGGCGGCGCGCACAATCTCGCGCACCCGCTCGACCCCCTTGCGATGCCCGACCAGACGCGGCCAGCCGCGATTGGTTGCCCAGCGCCCGTTGCCATCCATGATGATGGCAATATGCTCTGCGCGTCGCGCGACACTGGCTTTGTCAGCGGCCATAGGCGAGCCCCCTCAGACCTGCATGATCTCCGCCTGTTTCGCCTCAAGGGTCTGATCGACCTGTTTGATATATTTATCGGTCAGCTCCTGGACCTCATCCTCCCAGAATTTCTGGTCATCTTCCGAGATGAGGTTTTTGGTCTTGGCCTTTTTGATCTGGTCCATACCGTCACGGCGCAGGTTGCGCACCGCCACCTTGGCATGTTCGGCATAATTGCCGGCGACCTTGGTCAGCTCGCGGCGGCGCTCTTCGTTCAGCTCCGGAATCGGCAGCATGATGATCGTGCCATTGGTCTGCGGATTGATGCCGATGCCGCTGTCACGGATCGCGCGCTCGACCTTGGAGACCATGGCTTTATCCCAGACGTTGATCGTGACCATGCGCGGCTCGGGCACGTTGACGGTGCCCAGCTGGTTGATCGGCGTCATCTGCCCATAGGCATCAACCTGGATCGGCTCGATCAGCGCGCCCGAGGCACGGCCGGTGCGCAGGCTGGCGAATTCGACGCGCAGGCTGGCAATCGCGCCTTCCATGCGGCGCGTCAGATCATCGGTGTCGAGCATAAATTCTTCGGTCGACATCAGGTTTTCCCCTACTCGGCCTGCCGACAGCCCCGTTTGGGCGCCCGACAGGGATTTTGGTCCGTATAAGACGAATTGGCTCAGAGGTATAGTCCGGCGTCCCGACCGCGCTTTGGCCGGGCCAGGTGCCGGGCCAGGCCTCAGCCTTTTGAATTCACAGTGGTATAGGTGCCTTCACCGGCGAGAATGGTGCGCAGCCCGCCCGGCTCATCCAGCGAGAAAACGATGATCGGCAGATCATTGTCCCGCGCCAGGGCAATGGCAGTCGCATCCATCACGCCGAGATGTTTCTCAAGCGCCTCATCATAGGACACGGCCTCATAGCGCTTGGCATCGTCGAATTTATTCGGGTCTTTATCATAGACCCCATCCACCTTGGTGCCCTTGAACACCGCTTCGCAGCCCATTTCGCTGGCGCGCAGAGTGGCGGCGGTATCGGTGGTGAAATAGGGGTTGCCGGTGCCGGCGGCAAAGATGCAGACCCGCTTTTTCTCAAGGTGGCGCACGGCGCGGCGGCGGATATAGGGCTCGCAGACCTGATCCATCGGAATCGCCGAGATCACCCGGGTGAAGACCCCGAGCTGCTCCAGCGCCGATTGCATCGCCAGCGCATTCATCACAGTCGCAAGCATACCCATATAGTCGGCGGTGGTGCGCTCCATCCCCTGGGCCGAGCCTGCCAGACCGCGGAAGATATTGCCGCCGCCGATCACCATGCAGACCTCTACGCCCATCTCCTGGACCAGCTTTACCTCATTGGCGATCCGCGCCACGGTGCGCGGGTTCAGGCCATAGCCCTGATCGCCCATCAGCGCTTCACCCGAGATTTTGAGCATCACGCGGGAATATTTCACGCCCGGCTCCGATCCCGGCTTCTTGCTTTCACCCGACATGGATTCCCCTGATCTTGCTGTGGATAGTGATTTGCGCGCAAAATGGGCGAAATCGGGTCGAGGTTCAACCGGGGAAGCGCCGCCGCGCCCGCCTGCAGCGGCATTCCTCCCGGAAAGCCGGCCCCATGATGTATTTCCCGCAAGAGGAACAGGACTTGTCTTTGCTGAATTCTGTATCGCGTGAGCTGCCCGTGCTGATTGCCGGACCGACGGCAAGCGGCAAATCAGCGCTGGCGCTGGAGCTGGCGGCACGCGACGGGCGCCGGGTGATCAATGCCGATGCTTTGCAGGTCTACAGCGCCTGGCGGCTGCTCTCCGCCCGGCCCTCAGAGGCAGAAGAGGCCGCCGCTCCGCATCTGCTCTATGGCCATATCGGCCGTGATGCGGATTATTCGGTCGGCCACTGGCTGCGCGAGCTTGCCGCCTTGCTTGCCGGGCCGGTGGTGATTGTCGGCGGCACCGGGCTTTACTTCATGGCCCTGACCGAGGGGCTGGCCGAAATCCCGCCGGTGCCGGCGGAGGTCAGGGCCGAAGCCGATCTGCTGCGCCAGGATGATCTGGCGGCGATGATTGCCGGTCTCGACCCTGAAACCGCCGCCAGGACCGATCTGCAGAACCCGGCCCGGGTGCAGCGCGCCTGGGAGGTGTTGCGCACCACCGGACGCGGCCTTGCCGCCTGGCAGGCCGGGACCGGCGCGCCCCTGTTACCGCCTGCGCGCGCCGAGGCTCTGGTGCTGCGGCCCGGGCCGGACTGGCTGAATGCCAGGATCGACCGCCGTTTTGATCAGATGATGGCGGCAGGCGCGCTGGAGGAGGCGCGCGCCCAGCTGCCGTTCTGGCAGGCTGAGCGCCCCTGGGCACGGGCCATCGGCGCGCCGGAGCTGATCGCCCATCTCCAGGGCCAGACCGGGCTGGAGGAGGCGGTGGAAGCGGCAAAGCTGGCCAGCCGGCAATATGCCAAACGTCAGCGCACCTGGATGCGCTCGCGCATGAAGGACTGGCGCAGCATTGAACCGGGCTGAGATCCGCGCCGCCGCCTTCGGGGCCCGCCCGGCCCCGGTTCTGGCCCGAGAGTTGCGGGGCCCGGGCTTGCCCACAGGCTTATGCACAGATTTCACCGTATCCTGTGGATAAGTCACAAGGCGCAGAGATTTTTTGCTTTGGGCCGGTGCCAGGGCCTGGCTAGGCTCGCCACGATGGTGGCCCGGATCGGGCCCCGGGTGGGAGCATGTGATGAAGCCAGCACCGATGCAGGATTTTACTGCGATTTCCAGGCTGCGCATCATCGCGGTGCCGCGGCTGGTTGCCGCTGGCCGCTGGCGCACCGAGGCGATGCGCTCGCTCTCGGAACCCTGCCTGTTGTGGTTCACCAAAGGCCAGGGCCGGATCACGCTGCAGGGCTCGACCCGTGGCTATACCGCGCATAATGCGGTCTTTATCCCGCCCGGGGTGATGCATGGTTTTGATGCCGGACCGGCGGTCTTTGGTATTGCGGTTTTCTTTGGCCGCAACTGCGATGTGACCTTGCCAAAAGAGCCGCAGCATCTGCGCATCCGCGAGGTCCATGCCCAGCAGGAGATCAACCTGCTGCTCGATGCGATCCAGCGCGAACAGGCCTCGGACATCGCGGCGCGTGAACGCGCCACGCAGCATTATCTCGGGCTGCTCAGCGTCTGGCTCGAGCGCCAGGTTTTGCGCGCCGAGCCGGAGGCCAGCCGCCCCGATGCCACCCGCCGCCTGGTGGCACGCTATGCGGCGCTGCTGGAAAAGGAATTCCGCTCGGGCCTTGGCATTGCCGATTTCGCCGCAAGGCTGGAGGTGACGCCCACCCATCTGACGCGCTGCTGCAAATCGGCCTGTGGCCGCCCGGCCTCGGCCTTGCTGCAGGACCGGCGCATCTTTGAGGCCCAGCGGCTGCTGAGCGAGACCAGAATTCCGGTCGGCCATATTGCCGCCAGCCTCGGCTTTGCCTCACCCGCCTATTTCACCCGCGCCTTCCACCATCTGACCGGCAAATCCCCGACCGCCTTCCGCCGCAGCGCCTGAGCCCTGGCCCCGGCAAAACCGCGAAACCCCGGCGCACCGCCCCGGGGCTTTCGGGCGTTTTTCAGCCCCCCGGGGCCCGGCTGCGAAATCTGCCCCCCGGCCCCGGAAGTGATTGACGCCTGCAGCCAAACCATGTGCAAATGCAGCCAGGGGACCTGCCCGCCGGTCAACGAACCGGCAGTCTTTCTTTGCTTTGGCTGTCAGAAAGGCCGCGTTCCGGCCCGGACCCGACAGCCCTCGCAGCCCCAATGGCAGGCCCGGACTGAACTGAACCGCAGAACAAGCGATACCAGGCCAGGACTGTCAGGGAGAGACATATGACCAGCAAGACTGCGCAACCGCAAACCGCTGCCCTTCACCCCGCCGCGACGATTTACGCTGAGGATTACCGCCAGGGCCTGCTGAGCCGGCGCGAATTTCTGACCCGCACCACCGCGCTCGGGGTGGCGGCGCCGCTGGCCTTCGGGCTGATCGGGCTTGAGGCCCCGGCCCGCGCCCAGGAAAGCCCGGTGGCGGGCGGCACTTTGCGGATGAATATGGAGCTGAAAGCGCTGAAGGATCCGCGCGCCTCTGACTGGAGCCAGATCTCCAATTTCCTGCGCGGCTGGCTGGAATATCTGGTCGAATATAACAATGACGGCTCGATCCGCGGCATGCTTCTCGAAAGCTGGGAGGCCAATGACAATGCCAGCGAATATGTGCTGAAGGTGCGTCAGGGGGTGAAATGGTCGAATGGCGATGATTTCACCGCCGAAGATGTGGCGCATAATTTTGCCCGCTGGGCCGATGGCACGGTTGAGGGCAATTCCATGGCCGGGCGCGTCGTAGGCCTGGTTGATCCCGCCACCAAAAAGCTGCGCGAGGGTGCGGTGACAGTGGTTGATGGCGCTACGGTGAAACTCAGCCTCAGCTCGCCCGATATTGCCCTGATCGCGGCGCTTGCCGATTATCCCGGCCATGTGGTGCATCAGAGCTATGACAATGGCGATCCGACCACCACGCCCGGCACCGGCCCGTTTAAGTTTGAGAGCTTTGAGACCGGCGTGCGGGCCGCGCTGGTGAAATCGGATCAGCCCTGGTGGGGCAGCGCGGTTTACGGCGGCCCCTGGCTCGACCGGATCGAATATATCGATCTTGGCACCGATCCCTCGGCAGTTCTGGCCGCCGCCGGATCCGGCGAGCTCGATGCCACCTATCAGACCACCGGCGAATATGTGGAAATGTTCGACGGCCTTGGCTGGGACCAGAGCGAGGCGGTAACCGCAGCCACCCTCGCGGTGCGTTTCAACCAGGAAGCCGGGGAATATAAGGATGTAAAGGTCCGCACCGGGCTGACAAAATGCGTCGATAATGCCATTGTGCTGGAACTGGGCTATAATGGCCTCGGTACGGTGGCGGAAAACCACCATGTCTGCCCGATCCATCCGGAATATTACGCCCTCGCCCCGGTGGTGCCCGATCCTGCGGGTGGCAAGGCTCTGGTCGAAGAGGCCGGCAAAGCAGATTTCGAATTTGAGCTGATCTCGCTGGATGAACCCTGGCAGGCCGCCACCTGTGATGCGATTGCACCCCAGATCCGCGATGCCGGGCTGAAGATCAAACGCACCGCTTTGCCCGGCGCAACCTTCTGGAATGACTGGACGAAATTCCCCTTCTCGGCCACCGAGTGGAATATGCGCCCGCTCGGCGTGCAGATCCTCGTCAGTGCCTATCGCACCGGCGAGGCCTGGAATGAATCCGCCTTCAGCAATGCCGAATTCGATGAGAACCTCGAAAAGGCCCTGTCCATCGTCGATGCCAAAGCGCGGTCACAGGTGGTGAAGCGGCTTGAGGAGATCTTGCAGGAACAGGGCGTGCTGATCCAGCCCTACTGGCGCTCGCTCTATCGCCATACCGATCCGAAAGTGCGCGGTTGCGACCAGCATGCCACCTTTGAGCACCACCATTACAACTGGTGGATTGCCGCCTGATCGCGGCCCGCTGCGGGAGGGGCAGACTCCCTCCCGCCAGACCCGCTCGCTGAGCCCCCCGGCTGAGAAGGGCGAGCGGCCCTGCCCGGCTTCCCCCCCGGAAGAGGAGCTTTGATGCTGAGTTTTATCCTGCGCCGCACCGGCATCATGGCGCTGACGGTGCTGGTGCTGACCTTCATCGTATTCTGGCTGACCAATCTGGAACCCAGCCTGGAAAAGCTGGCCAAATCAGAGGCCTCAGTACGGATGAGCGATGCCGAAGTGGCCAGCTGGCTGCTGAAGAACGGCTATGAGGCGCCGCTTCTCAGCCGCTATGGCCAGTGGCTGGGCCTGGTGCCGGGCTGGCGCTTCTCCCAAGACGAGGGGGTGACCACCGGCCGCTGCATCAGCCGCGAGCGGCCCGCCGCTGTCGCGCCGCAGCGCTGCGGGCTGTTGCAGGGCGAATGGGGCTGGTCCAGCGTCTTTAAACAGCCGGTCAGTGATGTGCTGATCCGCGCGCTTGGCCATACCTCCTGGCTGATGCTCTGGGTGATGCTGGTCATGGTGCCGGTCTCGCTGCTGATCGGGGTGCTTTCAGGCATGCGCGAGGGCTCACGCAGCGACCGGCTGCTCTCGGGCTTTGCCATCGCCACCACCGCCACGCCGGAATATGTCTCGGGGGTGATCCTTGTGGCTTTGTTCGCCTCGGCCACCACCGGCCTGTCGCCGCTTCTGGCTGAGGCGGGCTGGATTGAGGGCAAGACGCTGTTTCAGGGCACTGCCACCAGCGCCATGGAGGAGCTGAGCTTTAAGAATTTCACTCTGCCGGTGCTGACCATCGCGCTTTATGGCATTGGCTATATCGCCCGGATGACCCGCGCCTCGATGGCCGAGGTGATGAGCCAGCAATATATCCGCACCGCGCGGCTGAAAGGCGTCAGTTTCCGCAATATCGTGTTGAAACATGCTTTGCGAAACGCGCTGATCGCGCCTTTCACCGTGATTATGCTGCAGTTCCCCTGGCTGCTGAACGGGGTGGTGATTGTCGAAACCCTGTTCAATTACAAGGGCTTTGGCTGGACTCTGGTGCAGGCGGCCGGGAATAATGACATTTCGCTGCTGCTGGGCTGTTCGATCATTGCGGTGATTGTCGTGCTGATCACGCAAGCGATTTCGGACATTGGCTATGTCCTGCTGAACCCGCGGATCCGGCTGGCATGAGGCACAGATGACCGATCCCCTCTCCTGGCCGCTGATCCTGTGGAAAATGGCCCTCGCCTTTGGTCCGGTCTGGCTGGCGCTGCTGCTGACCTTCGCACTTTCGCTCAGCTTTCGCCGCCATCTCGGGCTTTACGGCAGGCTCTTTGCCTCCCCTGCCGGGGTGATCGGCTTCAGCCTCGTGATGTTCTGGGTCTGGACGGCGCTGCTGGCCGATCTGATCGTGACCTTTGACCCGCTGGCCCAGCTTTCGGGGATGAAAAATGCTCTGCCCGGCACACCGGTGAAAAACCCCGCCGCGGGCGCCTTTCCCTGGTATATCCTTGGCGGCGATGGCCTTGCCCGCGATGTCTTCTCGCGCATGGTGGCGGGCGCGCGTGAAGTGCTCAAGATCGCCCCCGCCGCCACGGTTTTCGCCTTTCTTATCGGCATCACCCTTGGCCTGCCCGCAGGCTATATCGGCGGCAGACTCGATACCGCTTTGTCTTTCCTGGCCAATCTGGTGCTCGCCTTTCCGGTGATCTTGCTGTTTTACCTGCTGGTCACGCCTGAGATCGTGCAGACCGGCATCCCGCAACGCTTTGCCGCCGTGCTGTTTCTGTTCCCGATCCTGTTCTTCTGCCTGCTGTTTTACAGCCGCTTTCACATGCAGCCCGCCAGGCGCAATCTGCTGCTGGGGCTGACCCTGCTGACCGGCTTCTGGATCTGGTCCGGCCTGGCGCTGAACAAAGACCCGCTGGGGATCTTCGCTTTAAGCCCGAATATGCTCAATGTCTTCGTCTCGGTAGTGTTTGTGAATGCTCCGGGGGTGTTTCGCATCACCCGTGGCCTCGCCATGGATATTTCCGCCCGCGATTACGTCGCCGCCGCCCAGACCCGGGGTGAGGGGCGCTGGTATATCATGCTCTGGGAGATCCTGCCCAATCTGCGCGGGCCGCTGATCGTCGATTTTTGCCTGAGGATCGGGTACACAACCATCCTGCTTGGAACGCTCGGCTTCTTTGGCCTGGGCGTCAGCCCCGAAAGCCCGGACTGGGGCTCAACCATCAATGCCGGATCGAAAATCCTCAGCTTCATGCCGCATATGGCGCTGGTGCCGGCGATCGCGCTGATGAGCCTGGTGCTCGGGCTGAACCTGCTCGCCGATGGTCTGCGCGAGGAAAGCCTGAAAGACTGATATCCCTCCCCCCTGAATGCCCGCGACAGGAGCAGCTGATGCAAGCCTGGGATCCGACAAAGCCGCTGCTGGAGATTGAGAACCTCTCAATCTCTTTCTTCACCCGGATGGGAGAGATCCCGGCGGTGATGGATTTCTCCTGCAAGGTGATGGCGGGTGAGGCGATGGGGCTGGTCGGGGAATCCGGCTGCGGCAAATCCACTGTGGCGCTCGGGCTGATGCGCGATCTCGGTGCCAATGGTAAGATCACCGGCGGGCGCATCCTGTTTAAGGGCCAGGATCTGGTCACCCTGCCCGCGCGCGCGCTGCAAAAGCTCCGCGGCTCGGAAATCGCGATGATCTATCAGGAGCCGATGGCCTCGCTGAACCCGGCGATGAAAATCGGCGCGCAGCTGGCCGAAGTGCCGATGATCCACCAGGGAGTGTCAAAACGCGCCGCCCTGGCCCGCGCCCGGCAGATGGTTGAGGATGTGCGCCTGCCCGATCCCGAGCGTATCCTGAATGCCTTTCCGCATCAGCTCTCGGGCGGGCAGCAGCAGCGCATTGTCATTGCCATGGCTTTGATGGCCGAGCCGGCGCTGCTGATCCTCGATGAGCCGACCACGGCGCTGGATGTGACGGTTGAGGCCGGGATCATGGATCTGCTGCAGGATCTGGCGCGCAGATCCGGCACCACCATGCTGTTCATCAGCCATAATCTGGGCCTGGTGCTGCGCGCCTGCAACCGGATCTGCGTGATGTATTCCGGCGAAGCGGTCGAGACCGGCAATATTGCCGAATTGTTCCGCGCCATGCGCCACCCCTATACCGAGGCTTTGTTCCGCGCCATTCCCCTACCCGGCACCGACCGCAATACGAGGCCCCTGCTGGCGATCCCCGGCAATTTCCCCTTGCCACATGAGCGCCCGCCCGGCTGCAATTTCGGCCCGCGCTGCGCGTATTTTCAGAAAGGCCGCTGCGATGCGCAGGAGATAGCGATGCAGCGCCTGCCGGGCGATGACGATCCGCATCTGACGCGTTGCCTGCGCTGGGCGGAGATTGACTGGGATGCCCCTGCCGAAGCGCTGCCCAGCCGTGAGAAGCGCCCGCCCGGAGCCCTGGTGCTGCAGGCCGAGGATCTGCGCAAATATTACCAGAGCAGCAGCGGCGCTTTTGGCGGTGGCAGCTCGCGCATCGTCAAAGCCAATGAAAGCCTCAGTTTCGAGGCGCGGGCGGGTGAGACCCTGGCGATTGTCGGTGAATCCGGCTGCGGCAAATCCACCCTCGCCAAAATTTTACTGGGGCTGGAAACCGCCAGCGCCGGGCGGATGCGCCTGTTCGGCGAGGATCTCGGCGATGTGCCGATCCGCGCCCGTGACCGGGCCAGCATCGCCCGGGTGCAGATGGTGTTTCAGAACCCCTTTGACACGCTCAACCCCTCGATGACCGTGGGGCGCCAGATCATCCGCGCGCTCGAGGTTTTCGGCATCGGCCAGGATGATCGCGCGCGCGAGGCACGGATGCTGGAACTGCTCGATCTGGTGAAACTGCCACGCGCCTTTGCCAGCCGCCGCCCGCGCCAGCTCTCGGGCGGGCAGAAGCAGCGCGTCGGCATTGCCCGGGCCTTTGCCGGCGGGGCGAAGCTGGTGGTGGCGGATGAGCCGGTCTCGGCGCTCGATGTCTCGGTCCAGGCGGCGGTGACCGAACTGCTCAGCGATATTCAGGATCAGAACGGCACCACGCTTCTGTTCATCAGCCATGACCTGTCGATCGTGCGCTATCTCTCGGACCGGGTGCTGGTGATGTATCTCGGCCATGTGGTCGAGATGGGCACGACCGATCAGGTCTTTGCCCCGCCCTATCACCCCTATACCGAGGCCTTGCTCTCGGCCGTGCCGGTGGCCGATCCCGATGTGATCCAGGAGCGGATCGTGCTGAAGGGCGAGATCCCCTCGGCCCTGAACCCACCGAGGGGCTGCCCCTTCCAGACCCGCTGTCACCGGAAATCAGAAGTGCCGGGCAATCTTTGTGAAACGAGCCTGCCCAGGATGCAGAGCCCTGCCCCGGGCCATCAGCTGAAATGCCATCTGAGCGCAGAGACCCTGGCCGGGATGCGCCCGGTGATCAGGCTGAATGGCGGGTGATAAGCCCTATTCCAGCCTGGCCGGAAAGCCCTCGGCGCGCAGATCGGTGCCAAGCAGATCCTCGAGCAGTTTCACGATCTGCGTCGATTGCGCCTGGCCGCCATAGGCGGCACGGCCGCGCAAAAAGGTCTGACTGACCAGCGAGGCCAGATCCAGCGGCACGCCGAACTCGCGGCCAAAGCCCAGCGCAAAGCCCAGATCCTTCAGCGCCAGATCCATTGAAAACCCCACATCATAGCTGCCGTTCAGCACCAGCTGCCCCTCGGTCTCATGCACGAAAGACGAGCCGGAGGAGGCAGCAATCGCCGCCCAGGCGGTTTTCAGATCCAGCCCGCCGCGTTTGGCCAGCATCAGCGCCTCGCCATCCGCCACCAGATGGATGAAGGCCAGCATATTGGTGATCACCTTGATCACCGCTGCCGAGCCGAGACCGCCCATGTAAAAAATCTGCCCGCCCATCGCCTCCAAAGCCGGGAAATGCAGATCGTAAAGATCCTGATCCCCGGCGGCGAGCACGGTGATCTCGCCCCGCGCCGCCAGATGCACCCCGCCGGTGACCGGGGCCTCAAACATGCGGATCCCGGCGCTGCGCGCGAGGCCCGCAAGGCGCAGAACATCCTCACGCCCGAGGGTCGAGTTCTCAATCCAGCTCGCCCCGGCGGGCAGATGTTCCAGAAGGCCCGCCAGAACCGCTTCCGATGCGGCGGGTGATGGCAGGCAGGTGAAGATGTGATCCACCTGGCCCGCCAGCTCTTCCAGCGAGGCGGCCACCACCGCCCCATGTTCCGCGAGGGGGCGGGTCAGCTCCGGTTTCTGATCATAGACCGTAAGGTCAAATCCGGCGCGGAGCAGCGACAAAGCCAGATTGCCGCCCAGATTACCCAGACCGATATAGCCATAGCGCATCACCCGCCCCCCCGTTTCAGTTCCCGGCAGATCAGGCGCCCCAGCCGACCACACCCTTGATTTCGCAGAAATCATGGATGCCCCAGTCGGCATATTCGCGGCCATTGCCGGATTGCTTATAGCCCCCGAAGGGCGCGAAAGTGTCCCAGTCCGGATAGTTCAGGTTCACCGTCCCGGCACGCAGACGCCGCGCCAGCACCCGCGCCTCGTCGCGGTCCCCGGCAATATAGGCGGCGAGGCCATAGGGCGTGTCATTGGCCATGCGCACCGCATCATCGAGGCTGTCATAGGGCAGGATCGACAAGACCGGGCCAAAGATCTCTTCGCGCGAAATGGTCATCTCATTGGTGACCTCGCCAAAGATCGTCGGCTGCACATACCAGCCGCGATTGACGCCCTGCGGACGCCCGGTGCCGCCGGTGATCAGCTTTGCCCCCTCATCGATCCCGGCCTGGATCAGACGCTGCACCTTGTCATATTGTGCTTTCGAGATCAGCGGCCCCATGGTGGTGGCACTGTCGCTCGAGGGCCCGATCACCACCTCAGCCGCCGCCTCTTTCGCCGCAGCATAGGCAGCCTCGGCCTTGTCGCGCGGCACGAACATCCGGGTCGGCGCGTCGCAGCTCTGCCCGGTATTGCCAAAGCAGCCCGCAACGCCTGCCTTGACCGCCTCATGAATATCAGCCGAAGCCAGGATGATATTCGGGCTCTTGCCGCCCAGCTCCTGGGCGACGCGTTTCACCGTCGGCGCGGCGGCAGCGGCAATCGCCGTCCCCGCCCGGGTCGAGCCGGTGAAGGAGACCATATCCACCTCGGGATGCGAGGACATGCGCGCGCCCACCACCGGGCCTGCGCCATTGACCAGGTTGAACACCCCGGGCGGCACCCCCGCCTCATGGCAGATCTCGGCGAATAAAAGCCCCGAAAGCGGCGCGATTTCCGAGGGTTTCAGCACCATGGTGCAGCCCGCGATCAGCGCCGGAGCCACTTTGCAGGCGATCTGGTTCATCGGCCAGTTCCAGGGGGTGATCAGAGCGCAGACGCCGATCCCCTCCATCACGATCCGGGTCTCGCCGCGCATATATTCCCAGGTCATTTCTTCGGCGGCTTTGATGGTGCTTTCAATATGCACCTGACCGGCCCAGGCCTGAGCGCCGCGCGCCCATTCAATCGGCGCGCCCATTTCGGTCGACATCGCCTGGGCGAAATCCTCATAGCGGCTGTTATAGACCTCAAGCAGCTTCTTCACGAGGGCGATACGCTCCGCCACCGGCACCACGGTCCAGGCGTCAAAGGCGGCGCGGGCGGCGAGAATGGCGCGGTCGGCATCGGCCTCGCTGCCCAGCGCCAGCTGGCCGACAATCTCTTCCGTGGCCGGGTTTTCAACACCGATGGTTTCGCCGCCCGGTAGCGGATCGACCCAGGCGCCGTTGATATAGAACTGGCCCAGATGTTGCGAGATTGCCATGTTTCTCTCCTGTCAGAAGCTGCGGGCCAGGCCTGCTGCCTGGTCCCTTTTCGCCCGCCAGAGTGGCGCGGATCGGCCCGCTCTGGCAAGCGCCGTGATCGGTTTTGGCCCTAGCGGAAATACATATTAAACCGCGCCCGCACCGCCGCATCGATCTGCGGATCAATCACGCAGCCCGCTTTGGCAAGGATGGCATTCTTGCGCTCCATCGCCTTATCGAGCAGCTGCGGCTTTCCGGCCTCCATCCATTCTTTCGGCGACATGCGATTGCCGACTTTGGGATAGACATATTCGGTCTGCATCAGCTTAAGCGTCTGATCCGAGCCGAGATAATGGCCTGGTCCGCCCAGGCAGACCTCTTTCATCGCCTCAATCGAGGTGCTGTCGGGCGTGACATCAATGCCGCGCACCAGCCGCATCACCTGGCCCAGAATATCATCGCCCAGCACCAGGCTCTCAAGGCAGAAGCCCAGCAGCGAGGCATGCATCCCCACCGATTCGTAGCACATATTCAGCCCCGAGAGACCGGCGAGGGCATTGGTGATGCCATTCTCCCAGCCCGCCTGCATATCGGGCAGTTTGGCGTCGGAAATCCCCGAGGCCGCGCCGCCTGGCAGATCATAGAAACGGTGCATCTGGGCGCAGCCCGCCGTGAGCAGCGCCTGCTCGGCCGAGCCGCCCGACATTGCCCCGGTGCGCAGATCCGAGACGAAGGGCCAGGTGCCGAAAATCGCCGGCGCGCCGGGGCGGATGGCATTGACATAGACCACGCCGGCCAGGCATTCGGCCACCGCCTGAACAATCGCCAGCGCAATCGGCGCCGGCGCCGTGGCCCCGGCCTGGCCGGCCGAAAGCAGCAGCATCGGCATGCCGCGCCGGATGCATTCCTCCATCACCCGGCAGCTTTCCTCGGCGAATTTCATCGGCGGCACGACGAAGCAATTCGAATTCGAGACGAAGGGTCTTGCCCGCCAGGCCGCCTCGCCGCCCGCCACCATATGCAGGATCTCAAAAGCATCATCGACATGGTCGAGATCAAAAATCGAGGTGCCGACATGCTTTGTGGTCCCGGCGAGGCAGGCATAAAGCGTGTTCAGATCCATCTCTTTATTGTCGATGACATCACGGCAGACCATGGTGCGCTGATAGAAATGGATATTGTCGAGATTATCGACGAGGCGCGCCGCATCATAAAGATCCTGGGCGGTTGAATCGCGATAGTTCAGCGTCACCGGATCGACCACATGCACCGCCGCGCCCGCCGTGCCGAAATGCACATTACTGCCGGAAAGATGCAGATCATGTTTCGGATCGCGGCCATGGAGCGTGATATTGCGCCCGGCCACCGCCAGCATATCCTCGACCAGCGCGCGCGGGAAACGGATACGGCCATCATCGCCCGGGATCGCCCCGGCCCCGGTCAGTATCTCCACCCCGCTGGCCGGTGCATTGGACAGGCCGATCACCTCCAGCGCCTCGAGCGCCGCGTGGTGGATCTGCTCCATCGCGCTATCGCTCAGCGGCCGGTACTGACCGCCCTTCATCCCGGGGCGGACCGGGCGCAGATCCTCAGCCAGCGGCGCGGCCCGCGCGGCGACCCGCGCCGCCCTGCCGCCAGCCCGGCCCGCATTGCGGCGCGCGCCCTCTGCCAGTCCGATATCCTCTGCGCCCATTTCCCGTCTCCCTGTCCGTTCAATGGGGCCAGAGGCCCCGGTTCAGCTGATTTTTCGATAAATCTGTCCGGTTTTCTGTTTCTTCTGTTCTCCGGGGCTTTTCATCTGTCTGAAAATATCCCCCGCAGGTCCGGGGGGCAGGCTGCCCCCCGGTCTGTCATCCTCAGCCGCGCACCCGCGCCGATTTCGGATCATACATCGGCTCAAGGCTGGCATGGGCTTTGAAGCGCTGCCCGGCCACCTCGATCTCATAGGACGAGGCCAGCATTTCCGCCTCGCTCTCGCCTTTGCAGGGCACATAGCCGAGGCCGATCGCCCCGCCGAGCGCATGACCATAATTGGCCGAGGTTACCGGACCAACGATCCTGCCGTCGCGGACAATAGCCTCATTATGGAACAGCGAGACCGCAGGATCCTCGAGGCGGAACTGTACCAGGCGGCGCTCCAGCCCCTGATCCTCGCGCGCCAGCACCGCATCGCGGCCGAGGAAATCGGGCTTTTTGCGCGATACGGTAAAGCCGAGCCCGGCCTCCAGCACATGATCCTCATCGGTGATGTCATGACCCCAGTGACGATAGGCCTTCTCGATGCGGCAGCTGTCCATGGCATGGATGCCGCAAAGCTTCAGCCCATGCGCTTCTCCGGCCTCGGCAAGCACCTCAAAGACATGTGCGGTCTGGTCACTCGGGATGTAAAGCTCCCAGCCAAGCTCGCCGACATAGGTCACGCGATGCGCCCGGCCGAGGCCGAGGCCGATCTCGATTTCCTTCGCCCGGCCAAAGGGATGGCTCTCATTGCTGAAATCATTGGGCGAGACCGATGCAAGCAGGTCACGCGATTTCGGCCCCATCAGGCAGAGCACAGATTCCCCGGCGCTGACATCAGTCACCACCGCGAATTCCTCGCCCAGATTGCCGCGCAGCCAGGCCAGGCAGCGCTGCAGCAGCGCGCCGGGCACCACCAGCAGATAGGCGGTTTCCGACAGGCGGGTGACGGTCAGATCGGCCTCGATCCCGCCCTTGCGGTTGAGGAACATCGTATAGACGATGCGCCCCTCGGCCACATCCATCTGCGCCGAGCAGACCCGGTTCAGGAAGGCCATGGCATCACGCCCCTCGACCCGGATTTTGCCAAAGGAGGTCATATCGATCAGGCCCACGCTTTCGCGCAGAGCCATATGTTCGGCCTTTTGATTGTCAAACCAGTTCGCCCGGCTCCAGGAATAGCGGTATTCGCGCTCCTGGCCCTCATTGGCGAACCAGTTGGCGCGCTCCCAGCCAGCGATCTCGCCAAAGACCGCGCCTTTCGCCTTCAGATGCTCATGCAGCACGCTGCGCCGCACGCCCCGCGCGGTTTCCACCTGACGATAGGGATAATGGTCGGCATAGAGCAGGCCCAGCGTCTCGGTCACCCGCTCGCGCAGATAGCGGCGGTTCTTCTGGAACGGCTGGGCGCGACGGATATCGACATCCCAGAGATCAAAGGGCGCGTCGCCGGTGGTGATCCATTCGGCCAGAGCCATGCCCGCGCCGCCCGAAGAGACGATGCCCACCGAATTATAGCCCGCCGCAACCCAGTAGCCGCCCAGTTCAGGCGCCGGGCCGAGGTAATAGCGATCATCGGGGGTAAAGCTTTCCGGACCGTTAAAGAACGTATGGATCCCGGCGGTCTGGAACATCGGCATGCGGTTGGCCGCATCCTCGAGGATCGGGGCGAAATGATCCCAGTCTTCCGGCAGGGTGTCGAATTCGAAATCCTCGCGGATGCCGTTCATCCCCCAGGGCTTGGCCTTGGGCTCAAACGCGCCGACCATCATCTTACCGGCATCGGTTTTGTAATAGGCGCATTCATCGGGCACGCGCAGCACCGGCATATCGGTCAGCCCGGCCACCGGCTCGGTCACCAGATAGAAATGCTCGCAGGCATGCAGCGGCAGGGTCACCCCCGATTGTGCCGCCAGATCGCGGCCCCACATGCCACCGCAGTTGATCACCACATCAGCGGCGATATGACCCGGGCCATCCGGGCCGATATAATCGACGCCCGAGACCTGGCGTTTGCCGCCCGGGGCCGGGGTTTCGGTCACCGCCGTGACCTTAATCCCTTCGATCACCTTCGCGCCGCGCATCCGCGCTCCTTTGGCAAGCGCCATAGCGATATTGGCCGGATCGCATTGACCATCGCCCGGCAGATGCACGCCACCGATCACGCCATCGACATTAAGATGCGGATACATCGCTTTGATTTCAGATGGGGAAATCTCATTGACATCCACACCGAAAATCCGCGCCACCGTGGCCTGGCGCAGGATTTCCTGCATCCGGTCGGCGGTCAGCGCCACGGTCATCGAGCCCACCTGTTTCAGCCCGGTCGAGACCTCGGTCTCGGCCTCGAGGCTGCGGTAGAGATCGGCCGAATATTTCGCCAGTCGGGTCATATTCTGATTGGCGCGCAGCTGACCGATCAGCCCGGCCGCATGCCAGGTGGTGCCCGAGGTCAGCTTTCTGCGCTCGAGCAGAACGATATCGGTCCAGCCCGCTTTGGCGAGGTGATAGGCCACCGAGCAGCCGGAAACCCCGCCACCGATAACAACTGCACGGGCCGTTTTTGGTACATCAACCAAGATGTTACCCCTTATACTTCAGTCAGATGAAAGTCATTGGCACCGGCAGAAAGCCCCCGGTGCCCGGATATCAGGCGCGGATGCGCAGGTTTTTCGGATCCCAGAGCGGCTCATCCGCCTGGACCTCGGCGCGGCGGCGCTCGCCGAAGATCTCGACCTCCAGCGCCTGGCCCGGCACATTCAGATCCGATCGCAACATGCACAGACCAATGCATTTTCCGACACGATGTCCAAAATAGCCCGAGGTCACTTCCCCGACCACCTCATCGCCGTTCCAGATCGTCGCCATATAGGGTGGATCAAAGGCCCCGGCCTCGATCACCAGGGTGGCAAAGCGGCGGTTCACCCCTTCGGCCTTCAGTGCCTCAAGCCGTGCCTTGCCGCGGAATTCGGGTTTGGCCCAGTCGACAAATCTCTCAAGACCACCCTGCAGGATGTTGTAATCAGTGGAAAGATCGCCTTTCCAGGCCCGGTAGCCCTTTTCGATCCGCAAAGAATTCAGCGCAAACATTCCAAAGGGTTTCAGCCCCAGCGGTGCGCCCGCGGCAAGGACGGCATCCCAGACCGCGAGGGTATCCGCGGTCTTCGTATGCAGCTCCCAGCCCAGTTCGCCGGCGAAGGAGACCCGGGCGAACCAGACCTCGCGCCCGGCGATTGTGCCGGACTGATGGGTAAGCCAGCCCTTCGAGAGATCGGCCTCTGCCCCGGCGGCCTGCAGAACCTCCCGCGCCTTCGGCCCGGTCAGGATCTGGCAGGACCAGAGATCCGTCACCTCCTGCAGCGTGATCCCGGCCTCAAGATGTTTTTCCAGCCAGGCGCGGTCATGCGACTGGGCGGTGGCGGCGGTGATCAGCAGGAATTCCTCCTCGCCGAACCGCGCCACCGACATTTCGGTCACGATCCGGCCCTTGTCATCGGCGAAATAGGCCAGACCCAGACGGCCGGTGGCGGGCAGTTTGCCGGTGATCTGGCGCGACAGCCAGTCCGCCGTGCCCGGGCCCGACAGCCAGTAGCGCGAGAAGCCCGGCAGATCGAGGATGCCGCAGGCATCGCGCACCGCCTCGCATTCTGCCTTTACCGCGGCAAACCAGGGGCCTTCGCGCCGCCAGCTGCGCTGTGATGCCTCGGCAATGTCATCGCCCGGGCGCGCATACCAGAGCGGGCGCTCCCAGCCATTGAAGGGGCCGAACTGCGCGCTCAGCGCTTTGGTGCGCTCATGCACCGGCGAGAGCTTTTTATCGCGCCCCTCGCTCCAGGCGTGATGCGGGAAATGCATTGCATATTCATTGCCATAGACTTCCTTGCCCTTGGCGATGCAGTAATCGTGATCCTCAAATCCGGTGAAACGGCGCGGGTCGCAGGACCACATATCCCATTCGGTCGCGCCCTCGGTCACCCATTCGGCCAGCACCTTACCGGCCCCGCCGCCCTGGCAGATGCCAAAGGTAAAGACGCAGGCCTCAAAGGCATTGGGCACGCCCGGCATCGGCCCGATCAGCGGATTGCCATCGGGCGTATAGGGGATCGGCCCGTTGATCACCTTCTGCAGCCCGGCTTTCTCGAGCAGCGGCACCCGCGCCATAGCATCGGCAATATGCCATTCCAGCCGCTCGAGCGCATCCGGGTAAAGCTGGAAGCTGAAATCCTCGGGCATCGGGTCATCGGGCGTGGCCCAATGCGCCTGGCAGGGGTTTTCATAGGGGCCAAGGTTAAAGCCCATCTTCTCCTGGCGCAGGTAATAGCTGCTGTCGACATCGCGCAAAAGCGGCAGCTTATGGCCGCTCTCAGCGCTCCAGGCCTCGAGCTCGGGGATGGCGTCAAACAGCAGATACTGATGGCTCATCACCATCATCGGCACACGGCGGTTGAACAGCTTGCCGACCTCGGCCGCATAGTAACCGGCGGCATTGACGACATATTCCGCACGGACCTCGCCCTTTGGCGTCGACAGGATCCATTCCTTGCCGGTCCAGCGCGCCGCCGTGACCGGGCAGAAGCGCTCGATCCGCGCCCCCATCTGGCGGGCGCCCGTCGCCAGGGCCTGGGTCAGCTGCGCCGGATCGATATCGCCGTCATTCGGGTCATAAAGCGCGCCGGTCAGATCATGGGTTTCGAGGAAAGGATAACGGCCTCTGATCTCATCCGGCCCCAGCACCTCCATATCCATGCCCTGATAGCGGCCCATCCCGGCGACTTTCTGGAACTCGAGCAGCCGCTCCTGCGAATGGCCGATCCGCAGTGAGCCGGTGACATGGTAATTCATCGGATAGCCGACCTCTTCGCCGAGGCCGCGATAGAGCTGCGCCGAATAGCGCTGCATATTCATCAGTGACCAGGAGGCCGAGAAGGTCGGAACATTGCCCGCAGCATGCCAGGTCGAGCCTGCCGTCAGCTCATTTTTCTCGAGCAGGATCACATCTTTCCAGCCGGCTTTGGCCAGATGATACAGGGCCGAGACCCCGACCACGCCGCCGCCGATGATCGCAACCCTTGCGCTGGCAAATTCCGTCATAATTCTCTCCCTGATTGCTGATACTATCGGCCAGGCCAGAGAGGCTTTCAATTCGGCCGGCCCCTGGCTATTGATCGGGAATGCCGATCAGGGATTTCCCTTTCGGCACAAAGATTCTGCCGGGCCGGGGCCAGGCCGGCCGCTGGATTTGACCGATATGCAAACTGAACTGATCGAAACCTTTCTGGATCTTGCCGAGACCCGCAGTTTTCACCGCTCGGCCGAGCGGCTGGGGGTCACGCAATCCACCATCTCAGCGCGGCTGCAGGCGCTGGAGACGGCGATCGGCGCGCGGCTGTTTGACCGCTCGCGCTCAGGCACCACGCTGACCACCGAGGGCAAGCGCTTTGAGCCCCATGCCCGCAGCCTGCGCCATGAATGGAATGAGGCGCGGCGGCGCATTCAGATCCCGGCCGGGGCCGGACATCTGCTGCGCCTTGGCATTCAGAATGATCTCTCGGCGGTCTATCTGGGCGAACAGGTGGCCGAGATCCGCCGTCAGTTCCCCGATATCGCGCTGTATATCGAGCCCGATTATTCCAATCAGATGTGTCTTGATCTGCTGACCGGCGTGCTCGATTTCGCGGTGATGTTCTCGCCCAAACCGCATCCGGATCTGCATTTTGAAAGCGTGGGTGATGCGGTCTACCGGATGATTTCAACCGGACCGGATCAGCTGGAGCAGATCCGGCCTGAGCGCTTTATCTTCTCGCATTTCTCGCCGGCCTTTGAGGAGATGCACCGCCAGCTGACGCCGCAGCTGGCCATCTCACCGATTTCGGTCGGGCAGAGCGGCTCGGTCACCTCGCTGCTGCTGTCGATGGGCGGGGCGGGCTATGTGCTGGAGGTCACCGCCCAGGAGCTGATCCAGGCCGGGCGGGTGCGCGCGGTCAGCGATGCGCCGGTGCTGCGCCAGCCGGTCTTTGCCGCCATGCATATCCGCCACCGCATCACGCCTCTGCACCGCAAGCTCAGCCGGATCGTCAGCCGCCAGCTGGCCGGCAGGGCCGAGGGCCAGGCCGGCTGATCACGCCCCTGCCCCCCGGACCTGCCCCGGCCGTTACAGCACCGGGCGGCGGATCGGATTGGTCCAGGCCCGGCGCCCGGCGGCATCGATCACCACCGCGCGCAGCCAGGGCGTCTCGCCCTGCCATTTCAGCGGCACTGCGGTGCGGGTCATGGCATGGCCATAAACCTGGTTCGAGCTGGAGCCGAAGCCAAGCGCAATCACCCGCTCGACCGCCGAGCTTTCCACCACCAGCTGCTCGCCATCAAAATAGAAATCACGGATTTCCGGCCCCTGGCTGGAATAGAAGTCACCGCGTTTCAGCGCCGCCAGCAGCGCCTCGGGCGTGTTCTCTCGCGCGCGCACCATGACCCAGCCGCCGAAATGATCGGGGTCAAACAGATGCGCATCATCCGTGGCGATCAGCGAGACATCGCGCCCCTCAGAGATCAGCAGATCCGCAATCGCCGCACCATCACCGCGATCTGCGCCGACAGCGGAGGAATGGTTATAAATTTCAACGGCATGGGCGGCAGTGATCGAACGTGCATCCTGCAGGCTCATGCCCGACCACTGCGGATGGGCAATGGCGACAAAGGCCCCGGCCTCGGCCGCCAGACGGGCGATTTCGGGGCCTGACATCTGCTCTGCATCGGCGCGGAAACCCGCGGCACCGATCCGGGGAAAATCCAGGGGCAGGCCAACGGCGAGGATATGCCAGAGCTCGCCATTCTCCATCGCGCCCGAATGCAGCTCGGCCCCGATAAGCGTGGTGAAATCCGCGCTGCGCCAGGCGCGGCTGTCGATCAGCGGATAGTCGTAATGGCCGACGTAATGATCAGTAATCGCAAGAAAATCATAGCCCTGGGCGCGGTAGCGGCGGCAGACCTCATCGGGCTCCAACGCGCCATCCGAGCGGTTGGAATGGGTATGCAGATTGCCGCGCCAGAAACGGCCGGGCGCTGAAAAAGCAGATTGGCGGATCATTCCCACTCCCTCGGGCAAAAGACCCGGTCCGGCGACCGGGCCATAAAGACACGAGGGTAACTATGGCCCATGTCAGCCAGGTGACAAAGCCCGGGCTGCGACATGCGGTGTCGGATTTACCACAGGGCTTTACCACCCGGCGCGCGATGAGCCTGGCCGCAGCGTGCCGGTGGCGGCAATGGCGCGCAACAGATCCAGCGCGCCCTCTGCCGGGGCCCCGGCATCATCCCCCTCCGCACCATCAGAGGCCTGCCCCGCCGCGCCGGGCGCGGGCCGCGGTGCCAGATCGGCGCGGTCTAGATAGGAGACAGCAAGATCGCGGAAGATGAAATCAAGCACCGCCCCGGCCCCGGCTGCATCCGAGCCGCCCGGCCCGCCCTGCCCGGCCGGACGCACGAAGGCATCGACGAATTCCTCAAGCGGCACGCCATATTGCAGCCCGGTTGAGACCGCGATGGCGAAATGGCTCATCATGGCGCGCAAAGCATCGCCTTCAGCCCCCATGGTGATGAAAAGCTCACCCGGGCGGCCATCTTCATATTCACCGCTGCGCAGCCAGACTTTATGGCCGCCGATCCGGGCCTTGCGGGTATAGCCCTTGCGCCGCGACGGCAGGCTTTCGCGCGCCGAACGGCCCGGTGGCGGGGCGAGAGTACTCAGCCGCCCGGCCAGCACCCGCGCCCGTTCGGGCAGGGATACCACCCGGTCACTGTCCTGGGGATCCAGCCCGGCAAGCAGGTCGCGCGCCAGCGGATGCGAGAGTTTCGAGCCCTCGCGGTAGAAGCTGATCCCCTTCAGCCCCAGATCATGCGCCAGAGCGACGGCGGCGAGCAAAGCCGCGATGGTGATCTGATGCGGCAGGGTGATGATCCGGCCGATCCCGCCCGACAGGAAGGGCTGGGCCGCCGCCATCATGCGCAGCTGGCTCTCGATACTCAAAGCCGGGCGGCCGCTGGCGCCGCAGCTCATGGCGCAGTCAAACACTTGCAGATCGCTGTCGCGCAGCCCTGGTGCCCCGGCGATGGTCAGATGGCCGCAGATATGGGCGCTGGCGGCGGCGATCTCGGGGCCAGAGAAGCCAAGATGGGCCAGGAGGTCAAATCCCGGATCCTGCAGCGCTGCGGAGGGCATAGCGAGATGGTCAAGGCAGAAGGCCTCGCCCAGCACCCAGGGGGTGAAAATGAAGCGCAGATCATAGCAGCCCGGCAAAGCCGCCTCGAGCCGGGCCAGCTCATCAGGGCCAAAGCCGAGCCGGCACAGGCTGGCGTGATTGATGTAAGGCGCTTCGCGCAGGGTCTGGCTGCCAAGCGCATAGGCACGGATCGCGGCAATCTCATCGCCGGAATAGCCAAGCGCCCCAAGCCCGGCGCTGACCGAAGGGTTCAGGCCGCGCAAGGCGCCGCCGCCGCCCCGGGCGTAATATTTCACCTGGGCAGAATCGGGCTCGATGCCGGTGGTTTCGCAATCCATCAGCAGGCTGATCGCGCCCGAGGGGCCGATCGCGCTGACCTGGGCATTGCGAAAACCATGCGCCGCCCCTGCCGCCACCACCTGGTCCCAGAGGCTGCGCGCCAGGGCGGCAAGGCCGGGATCGGGGCAATCGGCCGCAGAAAGCACCGGCGGCTGCGGCTGGGAGCCATCGCCCGCCAGGCCATACGCGGCGGCGCGGTGGCGAGCGATCACCGCCAGCATGGAAGCGCGATTGGCGTCAAAGCCACGGAAAGCACCCAGTTTTGCCGCCAGTTCCGCCGAGGTCAGATAGGCCTGGCCGGTCAGAACCGCCGTCAGCGCTGCACAGAAAGAGCGCCCCTGCGCGGAATCGTAGGCCAGCCCCATGCGCATCAGCAGCGCGCCGAGATTGGTAAAGCCAAGGCCGAGCGGACGGAAATCAGCGATCTGCGCCGCGCTTTCCGGCGAGGGCGCCGCCGAAAGCGTGGTCGAGATTTCCAGCACCAGGGTCCAGAGCCGCACTGCATGGGCAAAGCCTGGCGCATCAAACTGACCGGCGCGCAGGAAAGCGGCAAGGTTCAGCCCGGCCTGCAAAGCCCCGGTCTCGGCAAGAAAGAGATGGTCCCCCATCGGCGTCGCCGCGCCAATCGCCCCGCTTTCGGGGCAGGTATGCCAGGCATCGATCTGGCCCTGGAAGAGCAGGCTCTGATCGCCGCAGGACCATACGGCCTCGCCGATCTCCTGCCAGCGCTCAGCCGCCGCGCCGCCTTTGGCCCGGGCCGCGAGAAAGGCCGGATCAAGGCGCAGCGCCAGGCTGACATCGCGCCCCGCCACCTGATCCCAAAGCTCGGAATCCCAATCCTGCTCCCAGCCGGGGAAGCTGAGGCTGGTAAAGCCCTGGGCGGCATAATCCAGCGCCCGGGCAATATAGGCCTCGGGGATATAGGCGCGTTCAGCGGCGCGCAAAGCCGCCTGCAAAGCCGGGTTGCGGGCCGGATCCGCGGCCGCAACTGCCCCGGCAGCACCGCCTTCCTCTGCCTCGCCCGCACCCGTCGCGGCCCCCGTCGTCGTCGCCGTCGCCACTGCGGCAAGGATCGCATTCAGCCCCGCCTCGATCGCCTTTGAGCCAGCAATCAGGCTGGCCGCTTTCTGCTCTTCGCGCAGCTTCCAGCCGATCAGGGCCCCGGCCCAGTCATGGCTGATGGCGCAGGCCAGCTGCATCGCCCGGCGCGGCCGGTCGGTGCCGCGCGGCAGCACCGCCCCGACCCGGCGCAGCACTGCCATCGGATCTTTATGCGCGGAAATATCAACGCCGCTCGCCAGGGCTGTGGCCTGGCTCAGCCCCTCCGGCGCGGCGCTGCTGCGGATCATCGCCTGATAGAGCATGGGCTGGCCCGGAGCCGCCGGGCGGCTTTCGCCGCTGCAGGGACCAGCGGCAAAGCCCGCCGCCTCGCCCGCGCCGATCCCATAGGCCCACCACAGCCCGGTGGCCGCCCATTGCGGCGCGGCAGGCGCGGCCATCTGGCGCGCCAGCATATAGCGGATCTCATCCTGGAAGATGCGCGCCTCGGCCGCATCAGCGAAAAGTCCCAGATGCCAGCCCTGCCAGCTCCAGGCCCCGGCGAGGCGGTCAAACACCTGGGCGGCGGTGCTTTCACAGGTATAGCGCGCCGCTGCGGGCAATTGCGCCAGCGCCGCCTCATCCGCGACCGAGCGCCAGAGGAAGTCGGGCACGCCCGGTTCAGGCACCGGCTTCAGTGCCACCGGCACCGCATTGCGGCAGAAGAAGCGCTGCGCCAGCATATCGGCGGCAGACTGGCTCCAGCTGTCGGGCACCTCGACCGAGTCGCTCTCAAAACTGCAAAGGCCCGAAGGCGCATAATGGGCGATACGGCGGGTCACGAAACTGATGCCGGCCAGCGGCATTGCGGTCCCTTCGGTGAACATACGATCCAGCTTCACGGCCTGTGCCCTCACACCACGCGGGTCGCGGCCCTGCCGGCCAGTCTTTTCCCGCAAAATCTGCCCCCCGGGAAACGCGCCCGGGTCCCCCTTCTGAAGGCGCGGGGCAAAAGGTTTCAACCGGATTTCCACATCCCGCCTGTCGATTTTTTCCCTGCTTTTGCTGATAAAAACCGCCATTTCGCCACATCCGGGCGGCCCGGGCTGTGGGGAAGCCTGTGGATGAATTGGGGGGCTTTTTCGCCCCGCCCGGCAAGGAGCCCCTCCTCACCCAGACTGGGGCTGCGCGTCCCGGTAAAAGCAGCATTTCCCGCAATGCGCCGGATTTTATGCCCCGCTGTGGACAAAATCCCGGCGCGGCGCGGCAGAGACCGCCTCGGCACTGTTGCCAAATTATCTCAAATATCGGCGGATTTCCGCCTGGAAACCTCGCTTTCCCCTGCGCCAGGAAAGGGCTATGTCCGGGATAAAACCCGAACAGGCATAAAATCATGACCGCGCCCGCCCAGAATGAGAATCGCAAAGCTGCGATAATGATGATCGGCGCGATGGGCGCTTTTGCTTTTGAGGATCTGTTCCTGAAACAGGCGGCAGGCACGATGCCGCCCGGCCAGGTGCTGGTGATGAACGGGCTGATCGGCGGCTTTACCTTCGTCGCCCTTGCCTTCCGCAACCGCGAGCCGGTGTTCTCACTGCGCGCCCTGCGCGGCATAGCGCTGGTGCGCAACCTCGCCGAGGCCGTTGCCGCCTATACCTATCTCTATGCGCTGGCCGTGGTGCCGCTGGCCCTGGTGGCGGCGCTGTTGCAGGCCACGCCGCTGGTGGTGACGGCGGGCGCGGCTTTGTTTCTGGGCGAAACCGTGGGCTGGCGGCGCTGGAGCGCGATCATTGCCGGTTTCATCGGCGTGCTGATCATTCTCGACCCCTGGAGCTCTGGCTTCAGCCTGACCAGCATCGCCTTGCTGTTCTCGGTCGCCGCCCTCGCCCTGCGCGATCTGGTCACCCGCCGCCTGCCCGCTGATCTCGGCACGATGTCGGTCTCGGCCTGGGGCGTGCTGGCCAGCGTGCCCGCCGGTTTCGCGCTGATGTGGACCCATGGCACCTCTTTTGCCTGGCTCGATGGCGCGAGCTGGACACTGCTGCTCTCGGCGGTCTGTTTCGGGGTGATCGGCTATTATATGGTGATCGAGGCGATGCGGATCGGTGAGGTCTCAGCCGTCGCCCCCTTCCGCTATTCGCGCCTCGTCTTTGCGGTGATCCTGGCGATGATTTTCCTCGGCGAAAGCCTGACGCTGAATGTGATCATCGGCTCGGCCGTGGTCATCCTTTCGGGGGTTTACATGTTCGCCCGGGCAAGAATTCGCAAAGCAAGGCTTCCCGAGGAAGCTTTACCCCGCTAAACCCTTGGTCGGGCAAGGCCCAGCCCGAGGCAGTTCCTTTCAGGTCAACATCCGGAGCCCCCGATGAGCACGATCATTGACATTCACGCCCGCGAGATTCTCGACAGCCGCGGCAATCCCACCGTTGAGGTGGATGTGGTGCTGGAAAGCGGCGCCATGGGCCGCGCAGCCGTTCCCTCGGGCGCCTCGACCGGCGCGCATGAGGCGGTTGAGCGTCGCGATGGCGATAAATCCCGTTACCTCGGCAAAGGCGTGCTCGAAGCCGTCGCGGCCGTGAACGGCGAGCTGGCCGAAGAGCTGGTCGGCTATGATGCCACCGAGCAGACCGGCATCGACCGCACCATGATCGAGATGGACGGCACACCGAACAAATCGCGCCTTGGCGCCAATGCCATCCTCGGCGTCTCGCTGGCCGTGGCCAAAGCCGCCGCCGAATTCTCGAACCAGCCGCTCTACCGCTATGTCGGCGGCACCTCGGCGCGCATCCTGCCGGTGCCGATGATGAATATCATCAATGGCGGCGAGCATGCCGATAACCCGATCGACATCCAGGAATTCATGATCATGCCGGTCGGCGCGGAGAATATCCGTGACGCGATCCGCATGGGTTCGGAAGTGTTCCACACCCTGAAAAAAGAACTCTCGGCGGCGGGCTTCAATACCTCGATCGGCGATGAGGGCGGTTTCGCGCCGAATATCTCCTCGAGCCGCGCAGCACTCGACTTCATCCTGAAGGCCATTGAGAAAGCCGGTTACAAGCCGGGTGACGATATGTTCCTCGCCCTCGACTGCGCCTCGACCGAATATTTCAAAGGCGGCAAATATGAGATGAAGGGCGAAGGCCTCTCGCTCTCTTCGGAAGAAAATGCCGATTACCTGGCCAAACTGGTCGCCGATTACCCGATCATCTCGATCGAGGACGGTATGGCCGAGGATGACTGGGCCGGCTGGAAGACCCTGACCGAGAAGCTGGGCGATAAAGTGCAGCTGGTCGGCGACGATCTGTTCGTCACCAACCCGGCCCGTCTGGCCGATGGCATCAAAGCCGGCGTCGCCAATTCGATGCTGGTGAAAGTGAACCAGATCGGCACCCTGACCGAGACGCTGCAGGCGGTGGATATGGCGCATCGCGCCCGCTACACCAATGTGATGTCGCATCGTTCGGGCGAGACCGAAGACAGCACCATTGCCGATCTCGCAGTGGCCACCAACTGCGGCCAGATCAAGACCGGCTCGCTGTCGCGCTCGGACCGTCTGGCGAAATATAACCAGCTGATCCGCATTGAGGAGATGCTGGGCGCGACCGCCGAATATGCCGGCCGCTCGATCCTGAAATAAGTGACAAAGCGGCGGCCCCAGGGTCGCCGCTCTTCTTTCCAGAGGTTACATCCGATGTCCTATCCCGACCGCCCCGAGGCCGCCTGGGTCAATTATATGACCCTGCTGGCCGATGCGCCGGCCATGCTGACGGTCGACAGCTCCTGGATTGAGGCGCTCGGGCATGGCAATGCCGAAACCATGCTCTGCGTCGAGGTGACGATGAAGCAGCAAGGCGAGGCCGAGATCGTCTCACGCGATGAGCTGCCGGCTTTGCAGGAGCTGGCCGAAAGCCTCGAGGGCGAGCTGCAGCCCGATTATGCCCATCTCGTCGCGCGCAGCTATGGCGACGGCAGAATGGTGCTCTACCTCTATACCACCGATCCTGATGCGGTGATGAAAGACCTTGAGCCGGTGATTGACGAGACCGATTACGAGGTCACGAAAGCGGAATTCCAGGACCCGGACTGGGAGTTCTATCAGGAGACGCTGTTTCCCGATGATATCGTCTGGCAGAATATCAGCAATGAACAGATCCTCGCCCAGCTTGAAGAGCATGAGGATCGTGGCGACCAGCCGCGGCTGATCACCCATGCCGCCGATTTCCCCGACCGTGATCTGGCCGGAGAATATGCCCGCCAGCTGGGCGAGCTGGGCCATGAGATCACCGAATTTACCGACAGCGGCTCGGAGGATTTCCCCTGCCGTGTGTTGTCCGGACGCGAGGATGAGCCGCGCGGCATCAATGATATCACCACGCCGCTGATCCTGATCGCCCGCGATTGCGGCGGCGCCTATGCCGGATGGACCACCGCCGTGGTGGTCTCGGATCCCGAAGAGGATGAGGAAGACGAGGAAGAGGCGTGGTAATCCTCCCCGTTTTAACGGGTTGCAGAAGCAGACTTCAGGCAGTCATCTGTAGTTTCCGGGCGGGTGTGATGCCGCCGATACCCATGTTTGGGCGCTCATTGTTGTAAGTCCATAGCCAGTCGGTTGCGATCCGCTGCGCCTCCTCGATGGTTTCAAAGATGTAGCGGTCCAGCCATTCATGCCGGACCGTTCTGTTGTATCGTTCGACATAAGCGTTCTGCTGGGACTTTCCGGGCCGGATATTGTTCAGGGCGATGCCCTGCTTTTCGGCCCGGATCATCAGCGTAGAGCTGATGTATTCAGGACCATTATCCACTCGTATCGCCCGAGGTTTACCGCGCCACTCGATGATCCGGTTCAGCGCCCGGACGACCCGCTCGGCCGGGCGCGAGAAGTCGACCTCGATGCGAAGCCTTCGCGGCTGAAGTCGTCCGGCACGTTTAGCAGCCGGAACTGGCGGCCATCGGTCACTCGAACCGGTGGCGTTCGCGTGGCCCGACATCCATGCCACCATATTTCGAGCGCCACTGGTAGAAGCTCGCTGTGCTGATCCCATGCTGCCGGCAAAGCTCAGGCACGCCAATACCGCTTTCGGCCTGACGAAGCACAGCCATGATCCGCAGTTCCGTGAAACGGCTCTTTCTCATTCGAATCTCCTCAGCTCACGGCTCACGGCTCACGGCTCACGGCTCACGGCTCACGAGAAAATCCTACTTATGCAGCACCTTAACCATGGGGAGGATTACCGCACTTCATTCGCTCGAATCCACTCCGAGAGGGATTCCTGAATGTATCGCACCGGCTTTCCCGGAACGAAGGGAACTTCTCGCAGGTAACGCAGGCTTGCCAGCCTTGTCCGACTAATCTTCAGGAAGCGCGCGGGGCAGGATCGTATTCATGTGGAGGAAAGGGGGATGGTCGCCCGTGGCGAGAAACGGGTTTGTTTCACGCTTTCGTAATGGTGACGATGCGCCTTTAAGGCCGCTCTTTTTCAGGACATCAAAATGGTTTTGGCCGCCCTACGCAAAGGCAGGGCAGCCAAAACCATTCGGGTGTGAGCACATGCCAACCGCTCAGAGGTGGCCGAGCACTTTGGGCTGCCAGAAGATGTAATGAAATAGGTAGCTCAGGAAGGAGCGCCGCAGATGGCCCCGCTGTCGACTGCCTCAGGTTTTGAACGACAGACCAGGCGACAGATGGGCTATCGAAGCAGTGCGGGCTGTATCTGCCAGCCCCGCCGTCCGTATCTGCCTGTATCTACCTGTATCTACCTTCGCGCTTTGTTCGCTATAAGTTTCGACCAAAAGCATTCTCGGGCCAAAACCGGCCCGAGAATTTTCTTAATGATTTCAATATCACCCCACCCGGTAATTCGGGCTCTCGCGGGTGATCTGCACGTCATGCACATGGCTTTCCTTCAGGCCCGCGCCGGTGATGCGGACGAACTGGCAGTTCTGCCGCATCTCGGCCACGGTGGCATTGCCGGTATAGCCCATCGCGGCGCGCAGACCGCCGACCATCTGATGCAGCACGGTGGCGACCGGGCCCTTATAGGCCACCTGACCCTCAATGCCTTCGGGCACCAGCTTGTCCGAGCTGGCTTCCTTCTGGAAATAGCGGTCCGCCGAGCCGCGGGCCATCGCACCGATCGAGCCCATGCCGCGGTAGCTCTTATACGAGCGGCCGTTCCACAGGATCACCTCGCCGGGGGATTCGTCGGTCCCGGCAATGGCCGAGCCGACCATGGCGCAGCTGGCGCCGCCCGCGATGGCCTTGGCGAAATCGCCCGAGAATTTGATGCCGCCATCAGCGATCACCGGGATATCACCGGCCGCGCGGGCCGAATCCATGATCGCGGTCAGCTGCGGCACGCCCACACCGGCGACGATGCGCGTGGTGCAGATCGAGCCGGGGCCGATACCGACCTTGACCGCATCCGCCCCGGCGCCGATCAGCGCGCGGGTGGCCTCAGCCGTGGCAACGTTACCGGCCACGATCTGGATATCCGAGGAATATTTCTTGATCCGCTCGACCGCGAGGGCAACGCCTTCGGAATGGCCATGTGCGGTATCGATCACCACCATATCGACGCCGGCATCGATCAGCGCCTGGCTGCGCTCAAACCCGGCATCGCCGACGGTCGAAGCTGCCGCCACACGCAGACGGCCAAGCGCGTCTTTGCAGGCCTGGGGGTTGAGCACCGATTGCTTGGTATCGCGCAGGGTCAGCAGGCCGGTCAGCTTACCATTGCCGTCGGTGACCAGCAGCTTCTCGACCCGGCGCGCCTTCATCAGGCTGATCGCCTGATCACGATCGGCAGGCTCCTGCAGAATGGCGAGATTTTCGCTCGTCATCATCACCGAAACCGGGGTTTTCGCATCGCTGGCAAAGCGCATATCGCGGTTGGTCAAAATGCCCAGCACCCGGCCATCGGCATCAACCACCGGGAAACCAGTGACATTATAGCGCTCGGTCAGCTCATTGGCATCGGCCAGGGTCTGATCGGGGCGCAGGGTGATCGGATTGTAAACCACACCCGATTCAAAGCGCTTGACGCGGCGTACCGCCTCGGCCTGCTGATCCACCGTCATATTGCGGTGTAGCACGCCAATGCCACCGGACTGCGCCATGGCAATCGCCATCCGCCCCTCGGTGACGGTGTCCATTGCGCTGGAGAGCAGCGGAATGTTCATCCGGATCGTTTTGGTCACAAAAGTGGAGGTATCCGCCCCGCCCGGAAGAACCGAACTGGCAGCAGGTACAAGCAGAACATCGTCGAAGGTGAGCGCCTCGCGAATCTCCATAGGAATCTCCTCAGGGATCGTCGTTTGGCGGTTCCCTGTTTCACCCATTGGCTCCGGGCGCAAGGGGCATCTTCGGGAATAATGAAAGGCCTCGCGCATTTTTCGCTTTTCGCCCCGCGACAAAGCGTCCCCCCTTGTCAGGGCGGCAGCACCCTGCAGATATGACGACAAAAGGAATCTGCCATGCGCGTCACCATCGTTGAGAACACCTTCAGCACCCAGCACGGCCAGGTCGGCATTGCTCTGCATGAGGCCGGAGCCGCGATCAATCTGATCAAGCCGCGCCTTGGCGATGCTTTGCCGCTGACGGTGGACAGCGATGCGCTGGTCGTCTTTGGCGGCGAGCAGCGCGCCGATGATGATGCGGCCTATCCCTATCTGAAACCGCTGGCCGGGCTGATGCGCGCCTATAGCGAGGCCGGTAAGGCGGTGCTCGGGGTCTGCCTCGGCTCGCAGATCCTCGCCCGTGCCTTTGGCGGCCAGAACCTGGCCGGGATTACCCGCGAATTCGGCTGGTGCGAGGTTAACCGCACCGCCGAGGGGGCACAGGATCCGGTCATGGGCGCGGTTTCCGATAATTTTCATATTTATCAGATGCATACCGATACTTTCACCCTGCCCGAAGGCGCGGTGCGTCT
This sequence comes from Pseudogemmobacter faecipullorum, assembly GCF_020539525.1. Taxonomy (GTDB): domain Bacteria; phylum Pseudomonadota; class Alphaproteobacteria; order Rhodobacterales; family Rhodobacteraceae; genus Pseudogemmobacter; species Pseudogemmobacter faecipullorum. The sequence goes on from NZ_JACDXX010000005.1 coordinate 144,738, forward strand.
GGCCAGCTCCGCCATTGCCGAAAACCAGTGTTTCCGTATTGGCGCAAAGACTTACGGCATGCAGTTCCACTTTGAGGCCAATCGCAATGTCGCCGCCGCCTGGAACCGCGACTTCCCCGAAGTGATCGAGGAGATGCGTCCGGGCTGGGTCAGGGATATGCCGCGCGAGGCAGCAAAATACGGTGCCGATGCCGATGCCAGCGGCCTTGCCCTCGCCCGCGCCTGGGTTGCGCTTGTCTGAGCAATATCAGGTGATTATCATAAATATCTGATGTAAATCCGCCGCAGGACCTCGCAGCACAAGCCGCGCCCCGGCCGGGGGGAAACCACCCGCCCGCTTGCTGATCTGGCCGGGGTTCAGGCAAGCGGCCCCGGCCCCTCGCGCGCGCCGTTGCCACAGATCGGATCAGGCGAATTGCGGCGCTCACCACGGCATATTTCGCGCAATACCGCCCGGAATTCGTAATGCCAACGTTACAAATGCTTGCAGTACCGGGCAAATGCCCTCTATCTGATCGCCGTGACCCGGTCGGGCACGGCTTTGTACCCGGAGGGCGAATATGAGTCTGGTGATCCTCGCAGATATTGGCGGCACCAATACCCGCGTCGCCCTGGCCAGGGGCAGCCAGGTGCTCGCGGAGAGTATCCGCCGTTTTCCTAATGCCGAATACCGCGCCAGGGGCGAGGATATTTCCACCATCCTGCGCGACTATCTCGCCCGGAGCGGCGCCAGTATCGACGGCGCCTGCGTCGCAGCCGCCGGGCCGGTGCAGAATGGCGTGGCCGAGATGACCAATCTCGACTGGGTGATCGATGCCGGGAAACTTGCCGCCGCCACCGGGGCGCGGCGCAGTGCCATTCTCAATGACCTCCAGGCCCAGGGCCATGCGCTGGGTCACATCCCGCCCGGCCTGCTGCGCCCGCTGATCCCGACCGCAGCCCCCGACGCTGCCCCTGCCACGGCCCCGATGCTGGTGGTTGGGCTGGGCACCGGGGTGAATGCCGCGCCGGTGCATGGGCATGGCGCGGGCCGGATCGTGCCCGCCTCGGAAAGCGGCCATATCAATATGCCGGTACGCAATGCCGAGACTTTGCGGCTGCTGCAGTTCATTGAAACCCTGCTCGCCTCACGGGGTGAACCGGCGCATTGCGGCGTGGAAGAGGTTCTGGCCGGGCGCGGCCTCAGCAATCTCTATGCTTTCGCCGCCCATGAGGCCGGGCATCGGGGCGAAAAATCCTCGGCCGGGGTGCTGGAGGCGCTGGAGGCCGGGGATCCGCTGGCGCGTGAGGCCGCCCGGCTCTATACCGCCATCCTCGCCCAGCTGCTGGCCGATCTGGCGCTGACCCATCTGCCCTGGGGCGGGATCTATCTGATCGGGGGCATGGCCCGCGCCATGTCGCCGCATTTTGCCAGATTTGGCCTGGCGGAGGCCTTCCGCGAGCCGCGCCGGGTCGATCTGCTGACCCATGCCTTCCCGGTCACGGTGATCGAGGATGATTACACCGCTCTCACCGGCTGCGCCGCCTGGCTGGAAGCGCTGCGCGAGGCCTGAGCGGGGAAGCCTCCGGCGGGGATATTTAAGGACAGATGAAAACCGCCACGCCGGAGCGCCGGGAAGCCCGGCGCTGTTCATATGTCTGGAACTATTCCGGGGGTATGTGAGGGGGCAGCGCCCCCTCCTCTATCCTCAGAGCGGCAGGCGCTCTTTCAGGAAGCCAAGCGCCGCGCCGAGGCCATCGGCGGCAATGCCATGGCCGGTGCCCTTCATCACATGGGCATAGGTCTCGAATCCGGCGCCAACGAGGGCATTGCCGGCGAGGCCCATATCCTCAAACGGCACCACCGGATCCTGATCGCCATGGATCAGCAGCACCGGCGGCTTTACCAGGGTTTCTGCCGCGAGCAGCTCGGGCGCCAGCAGCCGGCCCGAGATCGCCACCACCGCCGCCACAGCGCGCGCGCGGCGCGGTGTGACATGCAGGCTCATCATCGCGCCCTGGGAAAAGCCGATCAGCGCCAAAGCCTCCGGCCCCAGCCCCTCTTCGGCGAGGCGCGCATCGAGGAAAGCATTCAGATCATCCGCCGCCGCCAGCAGCCCCTCGCGCGCCGCCTGTTCAGAGGAGCCGTCGAGCCAGGGGATCGGAAACCACTGCCGCCCGAAAGCATTGCCCGAGCAGGGTTCGGGCGCATCGGGGGCGATGAAAGCCACGCCCGGCAGATGCGGTGCCAAGGCATCGCCAAGGCCCAGCAGATCATTGCCATCCGCCCCATAGCCATGCAGGAAGACAACCAGCGCCTTTGCCTCGCCCTTTGTCGCGCCCTTACGGCCGAATTTCAGCTCTCTCATCCCATAATCCCTTCGCGGCCTTTGTCGACACGGTAGTAGGCCCAGAGAAACCGCGCCGCAACTGCCCGCCAGGGGCTCCAGCCCGCGGAAATCTCCCGGAGCTGGCGCTCATTCGGCCGCGCTTCCAGCCCGAGGAGCCGCCGCGCCGCCTCCTGCAAAGCCAGATCATTCGGGGCAAAGACATCGGCATGGCCGAGCGCGAACATCGCATAGATCTCGGCGGTCCAGCGCCCGATCCCGGGCAAAGCCACAAGGGTGGTGACCACAGTGTCAGTGGGGGCGCGGCGCAGCGCGGCGAAATCCAGCCCGGCCTCGGCCAGGGCCTTCACATAGCGCGCTTTTTGCCGCGACAGGCCAAGGCCGCGCAGATCCTCTTCGCTTACCGCCCGCACCGCCGCCTCCTCAAGGCAGCCCGCTGCCTCGATCCGGGCGCGAATGGCGCGGGCCGAGGCGACCGAGACCTGCTGGCCGATGATCGCATCGACCAGCGCCGCAAAGCCATCCTCGCGCAGGCGCAAAGGCAAGGGCCCGGTCAGCGCATAGCCGGCGGCAAAGCGCGGATCTCGGGCAGAGAGCCAGGCCATGCCTTCAGCAAGGCAGGCCCCGGACTGAATGATACGTGGGGTCTGATCCATGACGCCAGCATGGCGCGGCAGGCGCGGCGCTGCAAGCAGGCTTGACCTTGGGCCGCTGGCGGGGTTTGCCTCGAAGGTGAGAGTGAGGCCTTTAATGATCCGTTCCGAATCCACCGCCCGACGCAATGTCATCGTTCTTGTCCTGGCCCAGGCGCTGCTCGGAGCGCAGATGCCGGTGATCTTCACCCTGGCCGGGCTGGCCGGGCAAAGCCTGGCCTCGAATGCCTGCTGGGCCACGCTGCCGATCTCGCTGACGGTGCTGGGCTCGATGCTTTCGGCCACGCCGCTTTCGGCTCTGATGCAGCGCTTTGGCCGCCAGACCGGCTTTATGATCGGGGCGCTGGCCGGGGCAACCGGTGCTGCTGTCGCCGCCTGGGGGCTGTGGCTGCAGTCTTTCCCGCTGTTCTGCCTCGGGGCTTTCATCACCGGCAGCTATATGAGCAGCCAGGGCTTTTACCGTTTTGCCGCAGCCGATACCGCCTCGGAGGCCTTCCGGCCCCGCGCCATTTCCTTTGTCATGGCGGGCGGCCTTTTTGCTGCGGTGATCGGCCAGCAGATCGTGCACTGGACCGCCGAGGCCTGGGTGATCCCCTTCCTCGCCAGCTATCTGGCGGTGATCTGCCTCAATCTGATCGGGATCCTGCTGTTCCTTGCGCTGGATATTCCGCCGCCTGCCCGCCCCGAACCCGGCGCCCTGCCCGGGCGCTCGCGCAAGGAACTGCTGCGCGATCCGGTGATCCTCGTTGCGATGATCTGCGCCACCGTCTCCTATGCGCTGATGAATCTGATCATGACCTCCTCGCCGCTGGCGGTGGTCGGCTGCGGCTTCACCGCCCAGGATGCGGGCAATATCGTCTCGGCCCATGTGATTGCCATGTATCTGCCCAGCTTCTTTACCGGCCATATCATCGCCCGGCTGGGCTGTGAGAAGGTGATTGCCATTGGCCTTGCCATCCTCGCGCTGGCCGGGGCCACGGCGATGACCGGCGTCGATCTCGGGCATTTCTACGCCACGCTGATCCTGCTCGGGATCGGCTGGAATTTCGGCTTTATCGGCGCGACCAGTATGCTGACCAATGCGCAGCGCCCCGAAGAGCGTGGCCGCCTGCAGGGGCTGAATGATTTCATCGTCTTTGGCGGGGTGTTCCTCGCCTCGCTCTCCTCGGGCGGGCTGATGAACTGCTCGGGCGGCAGCCCCCAGGCGGGCTGGCAGATGGTCAATCTGGCAATGACGCCCTTCCTGGTGCTGGCGGGGGGTGCGCTGATCTGGCTGGCGCTGCGCCCGAAAGAGACGCGCTGAAGCGCGTCTCCCCGGCTCTCACCAGCGCTGGGTGAAGGCCTGCCAGAGCAGCCGGCCCTTGCGCCTCAGCTCGGGCAGCTGCAGCCGCCCCTCCTGCACCGCGCCCGGGTCTTTGAGCGCCATCTGCAGCAAAGCCTCACTCTGCCAGCCCGCCAGCAGCGCCGGCGCGGCGCGGCGCGGCAGCAGCCGGCGCCCCGCGCGTGCCTCGCGCAGCCAGCCAAGGCCGCGCTCTGCAAAAGCCATCACCGCCGCCTCGCCCTGCTCCGGCAGGGTGGCACGGCCGCGTGCGCTCAGCTCGGCCACCGCCTGAAGATAGGCCGCAAGCCCCGCCGCCCGGCCATGCGCCCGCACCACCGGCTCAGAAGCGGGCGGTGCGCCAAGCACCAGCGCCGCCGCCCAGGCGAGAGCGCCGCCGGTCTGATCGAGATAGGCCTCGAAATCGTCAACGGTTTCAAAGCTTTCCTTCCAGGCATCGTGACGGCGGGCCAGGATCAGCTGATCAAGCGGCCCGGCCAGCTCTGGCTGTTCCCGGATCAGCGCGCTTAAAGGGGCCGCAATCTCATGCGCCGGGGCCGCGCCTGTGGCCGCCTTTTCCACCACATCGCGCCACCATTGCAGCCGCATCTCGGCGATCATCGGCTCTTTGGTCACCCAGGGGGCGCGCGCCACCTCAAGGTTCAGCGCATAGAGCGGCAACAGCCGCGCCCGTGCCGGATGTGGCGCGGCGAGGATTGCGGCAAAACGGTCAGGGTCGCCCTTTTCGATCAGGGCGGCGCAGGCATCAAGGCTCACGTCGCAGGCCCTTTCGCCGCGCTGTCGCGCACCAGCTTCCAGCGCACCGCATCGAGCAGCGCCTCAAATGAGGCATCGACGATATTGGGCGAGACGCCGACGGTCGACCAACGCCGCCCCTGGCCATCCTCGCTGTCGATAATGACCCGGGTCACGGCCTCGGTCCCGCCCTGGGTGATGCGCACCTTGAAATCAACAAGGCGCATATCGTCGATCATCGCCTGCCAGGGGCCAAGATCCTTGGCGAGAGCCTTCCACAAGGCGTTCACCGGACCACGGTCATCGCCGCTTTCATCCTGGCTTTCCGAGACCGAGAGCATCCGCTCGCCCCCGGCATCGACCACCACCACCGCTTCGGACAAAGTCCTGCGGCTGCCGTCAGCCTCCTCGCGCCGCTCAACCGTCACCCGGTAGCGCAAAACCTCAAAAAATTTGGTCGTAAGGCCAAGGGTTTCGCGGGCCAGCATCTCAAACGAGGCCTGGGCGCCATCATAGGCATAGCCCTGATCCTCGCGGCGTTTGATCTCATCAAGGATCTGCGCCAGGCGCGGATCTTTCGGGTCGATCTCCAGCCCGGCCGAGGCCAGACGGGCGCGCAGGTTTGACTGCCCGGCCTGGTTCGACATCGGGATCTGGCGCTCATTCCCGACAAGACCGGGATCGAGATGTTCGTAGGTGGTCGGGTCTTTCAGAATGGCCGAGGCATGCAGCCCGGCTTTATGGGCAAAGGCCGAGGCGCCGACATAGGGCGCGGCGCGCTGCGGCACCCGGTTCAGAATATCGTCGAGCATACGGCTGGTTTTCACCAGCCCCGCCAGCGCCGCATCCGAGACCCCGGTCTCAAGCTGGTCGCGGAACGGGGCTTTCAGCTTCAGCGTCGGGATCAGGGTGATCAGATTGGCATTGCCGCAGCGCTCGCCCAGACCGTTCAGCGTGCCCTGGATCTGCCGGGCCCCGGCCTCGACCGCAGCCAGAGAATTCGCCACCGCATTGCCGGTATCATCATGGCAATGGATGCCCAGATTTGCCCCCGGAATGCCCGAGGCGATCACCTCAGCCACGACGCGGCCCACCTCAGCTGGCAAGGTGCCGCCATTGGTATCGCAAAGCACGATCCAGCGCGCGCCCGCGCCATAGGCCGCTTTCAGACAATCGAGCGCATAGGCGGGATTGGCGCGGTAGCCATCAAAGAAATGCTCGGCATCAAACAAAGCCTCGCGGCCCTTTTTCACCAGATGCGCCACCGAGGCGGAAATCGCCTCGAGATTTTCCCCGAGCGTCACACCAAGTGCGGTGGTGACATGGAAATCCCAGGTCTTGCCGACGATGCAGACCGCCGGGGTTCCGGCATCGAGCACACCGGCCAGCACATCATCATTCTCAGCCGAGCGCCCGGCCCTTTTGGTCATGCCAAAAGCAGTCATCACGGCGCGGGTCTGCGGCGCCTCGCGGAAGAAATCGCTGTCGGTCGGATTGGCCCCTGGCCAGCCGCCCTCGATATAATCAATGCCAAGCGCATCGAGCGCCCGGGCGATCTGGATTTTCTCGGCTGCCGAGAACTGCACGCCCTGGGTCTGCTGCCCGTCGCGTAGCGTGGTGTCAAAAAGGTAAAGCCGCTCGCTCATTGCGCTGCCCGCCCCATTTCATCTGTCTGTAAATATCCTCGGGGGTATACCAGTGGGTTCGCCATCGGTTCGGGAAACCGCTGGTATGGGGGGGCAGAAAGCCCACCGCTGCCTGCCAGTGCCATCAGAGTAATGCCTCCAGCTTCGCGGCGTCAAAGCCAGCGCCCGGCACCAGCTCAACCCCTGCCTTCGACATCCGCACCTCAACCCCTGCCGCGATCAGCGCCGTTTTCAGCGCATCGACCGGGGCGAAATCTTTCGAGGCCATGGCTTCGGCACGGAGTGCCTCGAACCGTTCGCGCAAAGCGGGCAAGCGGTCTGCCAACGCGTTAGTTTCAGCAGCCCGGGTACTGACGCTCACGCCACGGTCATCTGCAGTCAGGGAGAATGATGCAAACTCATCCCGGATCACTTGTGGCCTGAGACCAAGCAGGGAGAGCGAGCCCACCAGAGAATATATATCGTTCTCTTTAATATATCTGTTCACATGGGTCAGGGCCAGGGAGGTGTTCAGATCATTCGCAAGTGCCTCCACGACTTCTGTCGGGGCTTTGGCATGTGCCCAGCTGAACGAAAGTTCCGAGAAAGGGTCACTGTTGAGCACTTCAGCAGCCTTCCGCAAAGTCATCTCGGCCTGACGCGCCTTCTCAGCCGTCCAGTCCATCGGCTTGCGGTAATGGGTGCCGAGATAGACCATACGGATCACCTCGCCCGGGTAGCCCTGGTTCAGCAGGTCGCGGACGGTGAAGAAATTGCCAAGGCTCTTGGACATTTTCCTGCCCTCGACCTGCAGCATTTCATTATGCATCCAGATCTTCGCGAAACCGGCCCCGGGATGGGCGCAGCAGCTCTGGGCGATCTCATTCTCATGATGGGGGAACTGGAGATCGAGGCCGCCGCCATGGATGTCAAAGCTTGCGCCAAGCAGCTCATAGGCCATGGCCGAGCATTCGATATGCCAGCCCGGCCGACCGTAACCCCATGGGCTGTCCCAGCCCGGGGTCGCGGCACCTGAGGGCTTCCAGAGCACGAAATCCATCGGGTCTTCTTTGAAAGGCGCGACCTCTACCCTCGCGCCCGCGATCATATCATCGACCGAGCGGCCCGAAAGCGCGCCATAATCCTTATAGCTGCGCACCCGGAACAAAGCATGGCCCTCGACCGCATAGGCATGGCCATCAGCAATCAGCTTTTCGATCATCGCGATCATCGCGCCGATATATTCGGTGGCGCGCGGCTCATGGGTCGGGCGCAAAGCGCCAAGCGCATCCATATCCTGATGATACCAGCCGATAGTCTCATCGGTGATCTCGCGGATCGGGCGGCCACTCTCGGCCGCGCGGGCGTTGATCTTGTCATCCACATCGGTGAAATTGCGGGCATAGGTCACCGCCTCCGCCCCGTAGACATGGCGCAACAGCCGAAACAGCGTGTCGAACACCACCACCGGCCGGGCATTGCCAATATGGGCGCGATCATAGACGGTCGGGCCACAGACATACATCCGGACATTCGCAGGATTAATCGGCGCAAAAACCTCCTTGCGGCGGGTTTTGCTGTTTGTCAGCCGGATCGTCACCATGCTGGTCCTCATGCGCTGAATGCCCCTCGCGCCGCCCGCCTCCTTAGGAGAAACTGAGCCTGCGCGACCCTGATCGGGCGGGTAATGCCGCAATCCGGGGCTATGGGCAATCCCGGCGCAGTGCTGGCGGCGGCTCAAACGACCAGCGCCGCCCATTCGGGGCGGCGCTGACCCGGGCTCTCCGGGAGGTTTGGGCTCTGCGCCCTGCGCCCTGGCGGCGGTTACGGACTTATCCGCAGCTCCGCCAGGGCATCTGCCCAGGGTCATGGGCCGGATTACTCCCGGGGGACTGAGAGCCCCGGGGCCAGTGATCAGAAGCGATAATTCGCGCGGATCGAGAGGGTATTGCCGTCGACATCAACCCCGGTCGAGTCGAAATCGTCGTATTTGTGGTAGAGATATTCGGCACCCACGGTCCAGGCATCGTTCACGGCATAATCATAGCCGAGACCGGCAACCCAGCCGTCGCCCGAATGGCTGACACCACCGATATCGGCCTTGGCCCAGGAGGCACCGGCGGTCGCATAGATCAGCGAAGTGCCGAGATCATAGCCGAGCTGAGCTTTCAGATCGGTTTTGCTCTTCAGCTTGCCATCGAGCGCATCATCTTTGATGTCCGAGCCCGAGAATGCGGCTTCGATACCGAGGACGGTATTGCCCAGATCCCAGCGGTAGCCGCCCTGAACACCGGCAATCGCGCCATCTGCATCAAGGGCCGTAGCGCCGGTGGCGGCGGTCTCGCCGTCAAACGAGCCATAGCCAAGGCTGGCACCGGCATAGAAGCCTTCCCAGTTGCCTTTGGGCGCGACCACCGGCACCGGGGCCGGAGCGATCACAACCGGCTCATCGACAACAACGGTCGGGCCGCCAGCGAAAGCCGGGGCAGCGAGGGCAGCAGAGGCTGCCAGGAAAACAGCTGCTTTTTTCATCTTTAAACACTCCTACGTTCCACGGCACTGCACAGAAGACGGATGGCAGGCTTCTGCCTGCTTGCACTCCGTTTCCATGGGGAAAGACCGGCTTTGACCCTGCCCCGGATGCCATGACCCTGGAGGACCGCATCATCCGGGCATCGGACAAAGCCACCATCTTTCCCGCGCCGCAGAGAGGAAATGATCCTTATGGTTGAACCATGCAAGCCAGGTTCACGCCGATTTGAGCCTTCGTGCGTCAGACTGGCGCCGCCGCGCTGCATTCCGGCCAGAACTGGCCGGGCCAGGCCTGTTTTCCGGCAATCTCCCGCCTAACCAGGATGTGCCCGCCTACACCAGGGAGTGACTGGGGCAAGCCGGCCCCGATACCCGGGCCGGGAAGAGCGGGAGACAACGGTCCGAAGACCGGAAGCCGGAAAGCGGGGTCACGCGCCGGGATCCGGAGCCAGGGGCCGGAAATCAGAGGCCGGAAATCAGGATCGGAAACCGGGGACAGGAAACCCGGGGCCGGGATCAGCCTTCGGCTTTCCCGGCCAGCTCCATCCACTCTTCCTCAGCCGCCGCCATCGCGTCCTGGCGCTGCGCCAGCATCTCGCTGGCCTTGCGGAATTTGACCGGCTCGCGCTCGAACAGACCCTCCTGGCCGAGCAGCTCGCTCAGCTTGGCAATCTCGGCCTCAAATTTCGCGATCACCTCGGGCAGCTCGTCAAAGCGCTTTTTCTCGGTGAAAGACAGGCCCTGGGCTTTGGCAGGTTCGGGCGGTCTGACGGCTTCTGCTGCCTTCACCGCTTTCACCGCCGCCTTGCCGTTCCCCCGTTCGGGCCGCTGCGCCACATAATCCGACCAGCCACCCGGATAGGCGGTGACCCGGCCCTGGCCCTCCATCGCCACCGTGGTGGTGGCGACGCGGTCGATAAAGTCACGGTCATGGCTGACCAGCAGCACAGTGCCATCAAATTCGCCCAGAATATCCTGCAGCAGATCCAGCGTCTCGACATCAAGGTCGTTGGTCGGCTCGTCGAGGATCAGCAGGTTTGCCGGCAAGGCCATCAGCTTGGCCAGCAAGAGCCGGGCCTTTTCGCCGCCCGAAAGCGATTTCACCGGGGCGCGGGCCTGGGCCTCATCAAAGAGAAACTCCTTCAGATAGCCGACCACATGTTTGGGATTGCCCCGCACCATGATCTGATCTGACGCCCCCGAGACCGCCATCAGCGGATCGCCGGTCAGGTTCTCCCAGAGCGAGGCTTCCGGATCGAGCCGGGCGCGGCTCTGGTCGAATACCGCCACTTCCAGATTGGTGCCCAGCTTTACCGTGCCAGCATCCGGGGCAATCTCACCGGTCAGCAGTTTCAGCAAAGTGGTTTTGCCCACGCCATTCGGGCCGACAAAGGCCACCCGGTCGCCGCGCAGCACGCGCAGGTCGAAATCCTGCACGATGATCTTATCGTCGAAAATTTTGGTCAGACCCTCGGCCTCAAACACCCTTTTGCCCGAGACCGGACCGCTTTCAAATTCCATCGCCGCCGTGCCCTGGCGACGGATCTGCGAGGCGCGTTCGGCGCGCAGATCCTGCAAAGCCCGCACCCGACCCTGGTTGCGCTTGCGCCGCGCCGAGATGCCCTCGACCGCCCAGCGGGCCTCGGCCTTGATCTTGCGGTCAAGCTTATGCCGCGCGAGATCCTCTTCCGCCCAGAGGGTTTCGCGCCATTCCTCGAAACCGTCGAAACCGGATTCACGCCGGCGCACCTCGCCGCGATCAATCCAGAGCGTGGCCCGGGTCAGCGCCTTGAGGAAGGCGCGGTCATGGCTGATCAGCACGAAAGCCGCGCGGGTTTCTTTCAGCTCATTCTCAAGCCATTCAATGGCTTCGATATCGAGATGGTTGGTCGGCTCGTCGAGCAGCATCAGCTCGGGCGCCTCGGCCAGCAGTTTTGCAAGGGCCGCACGGCGACGTTCCCCACCGGAGGCGGTGGCGATCGGGGTCTCGGGATTGAGCTTCAGCCCCTCGGCCACGACGTAAATCTTATAGGCCTCATCCTCCGGCAGGCCCGAGACGGCGAAATCGCCCAGTGTCTCAAAGCCCGAAAGGTCCGGCTCCTGCTCCATATAGCCGACAGAGACCCCGGCGGGGATCACCACCTGGCCCTTATCGGCCTCGACGCTGCCGGCCATCACCTTCATCAGCGTGGACTTGCCCGAGCCATTGCGGCCCACGAGAGCAACCCTGTCGCCGGGCTGAACCGTAAGCGAGAGATCATCAAAAACCGGATTGCCGCCGAAAGTCAGCGAAATCCCCGAAAGCTGTAAAAGCGGTGCGCGTGCCATGGCCCTCCGCTATGCGAGCCCCGCGCCGCCGTCAACGCCATGCAGCCGCGAGAGGGCAAAGCCTCGTGATAAAAATGCGCGCCCGCAGTCTGATCCGCTGCCCCCGCCCCGGGCCCCGCTCTGGCCCGCGCCCCGCCCTTCGCCCTGACCCTCCGCCCTGGCAATGGCACTGTCGCGCGCCGCAAACCGGCCTCAGCCTGACGCTTCCCGCCCTCGCGCGCCGCATTGCCTCGGGTAAAGCTGAACCGCGCGCGACCGCCTGCCGGAGTAGAACCTATGTCTGAAGACGCCCTCGTCATTTTCACCCCCTCGGGCAAACGCGCGCGCTTCGCGCTCGGCACGCCGGTTCTGCAGGCGGCCCGCAGCCTCGGGGTGGATCTCGATTCCGTTTGCGGTGGCCGCGGCATCTGTTCCAAATGCCAGATCACCCCGGGCTATGGTGAATTTCCCAAACATGGCGTGACGGTCGAACCCGGCGCGCTTTCCGAATGGAATGCGGTCGAGGAGCGCTATAACCGCGTCCGCGGCCTTGCCGAGGGCCGCCGCCTGGGCTGTCAGGCCAAAGTCATGGGCGATGTGGTGATCGATGTGCCGCCCGAAAGCCAGGTGCATAAGCAGGTGATCCGCAAATCCGCGACCGAGCGCGAGATTGCCATGGATCCGGCCACCCGCAGCTGTTTCATCGAGGTCGAACAGCCCGATATGCATATCCCCACCGGGGATTTTGAGCGCGTCAGACGCGCTTTGCAGGAGCAATGGCAGATCGAAACGGCTGAGGCTGATCTGACCATCCTCTCAAAGCTGCAGACCGTGCTGCGCAAGGGCGAATGGCAGGCCACTGTGGTGCTGAACAAGGGCAATCACGATGCCGCACACAGTATTCTTGATATTTTCCCCGGCTATACCGAGACGCCGCTTTACGGCCTTGCCATCGACCTCGGCTCGACCACCATCGCCGGGCATCTGTGCGATCTGACCAGCGGCCGGGTGCTGGCCTCCTCGGGCCTGATGAACCCGCAGATCCGCTTTGGCGAGGATCTGATGAGCCGGGTCTCCTATGCGATGATGAACCCTGGTGGTGATCGCGAAATGACCAGGGCGGTGCGTGAGGCCATCAACAGCCTGGTGCTGACCATTGCCGGTGAGGCCGGGATCAGCGCGGCGCAGATCTATGAGCTGGTGATCGTCTTCAACCCGGTCATGCATCACCTCTTCCTTGGCATTGATCCGGTCGAGCTGGGCCAGGCCCCCTTCGCGCTGGCCACCTCGGACAGTCTGTCGCTGAATGCCCGCGATCTTGATCTTGTGGCGATGAACCACAATGCCCGGGTCTATATCCTGCCCTGCATCGCCGGCCATGTCGGCGCCGATGCGGCGGCGGTGGCTTTGTCCGAAGAGCCCGGCAAGTCGAAAGACATGGTGCTGATCGTCGATGTCGGCACCAATGCCGAGATCCTGCTCGGCAATGAAAAGCGCGTGCTGGCCTGTTCCTCGCCCACCGGCCCGGCCTTTGAGGGCGCGCAGATTTCCTCGGGCCAGCGGGCCGCCCCCGGCGCGATTGAGCGCATCGAGATCGACCCGCTCAGCAAAGAGCCGCGCTTCAGGGTGATCGGGGTCGAGGCCTGGTCGGATGAGCCAGGCTTTGCCGAAGGTATTGAACAGACAGGCATTACCGGCATCTGCGGCTCGGGCATTATCGAGGCGGTGGCCGAGATGCGCATGGCGGGTCTGGTCGATGCCAGCGGTCTGATCGGCGGGCCCGAGCAGACCGGCACGCCGCGCTGCGAGCCGCGGGGCCGCACCTTCTCATATCTGATCCATGATGCCAGCCAGACCGGCGGGCCGCGCATCACCGTGACCCAGGGCGATATCCGCGCCATTCAGCTGGCGAAATCGGCGCTCTATGCCGGGGCAAGGCTGCTGATGGATGAAATGGGGGTCGAAAAGGTCGATCGTGTCACGCTTGCCGGGGCCTTTGGCGCGCATATTTCCGCCAAACACGCGATGGTGCTGGGTATGATCCCGGATGTGCCGCTCGATCATGTCACCTCGGCCGGCAATGCCGCCGGCACCGGGGCAAGGATCGCGCTGCTGAACCGCGCCGCCCGCGATCAGATCGAGGCCACGGTGCATCAGATCCACAAGGTCGAAACCGCCATTGAGCCGCGCTTCCAGGAGCATTTCGTCAATGCCAGCGCCATTCCCAATGCGGCTGAGCCCTTCCCCGAACTGGCGAAAATCGTCACCCTGCCCGATGTCTCCTTCAACACCGGCGGCTCGGGCAGCGACACCCCCCGCCGCCGCCGCCGCGGCTGAGGCCGCCGTGACTGAGACTGAGACTGAGACTGAGACTGAGACTGAGACTGAGACTGAGACTGAGACTGAGACTGCGCTGCAGGCGGCCCGGGATCAAATGTGAATTCCCGTGCCGCCGGATAAAAAACCCATGGACACCAGCGGCTTCACCCTTGACCCCCGCCGCCGCATCGCTTAGCTGAGAACCCAGATGCGGGTGTAGCTCAATGGCAGAGCAGCAGCTTCCCAAGCTGAATACGAGGGTTCGATTCCCTTCACCCGCTCCAATTTCCCCAAATACCATCAATAAAATCAATGCTTATTGGGCTTTTGGTGTCGTTCCGGTACACGCCCAGGGACACACGAAGTATACATGAGGCTTGTTTTGAAGTATGCAGGACGCTCCCCGTCAGGCAAATGGCAGCAGCTCAAAGCGCGGTGGTGATGAGCAGAAGTTTACGCATGCCAGCCTTTCGCCGCTTCGCGCAGGACCGCAAAGCCGGTTTCGGTTTTCCCGGCCCAGAGGCCCGGGGTGATGCAGATCAGGAGCGAGCGATGATCGTTCGATAAAGCCGGGCCACCGGTGGCGCGCCCCTCAATCAGGCCAGCACACTCGGCAAGGCTCTGTGCCAGCGCAGGCAGCCCGCTGCTTTCCCGGATCAACGAGGCCGCGCCGCGCATGCCTGTATATTGCGCGCGCACCGACCCCATCGGGTCGAAGCCATGCAGAGCCTCAAAGGCGTTGCAGGCAGCAGAGCAACAATCGTAAGGCCCCCATTCAAAGGGCCACGACATAGCCGCATCCACGGCCTTCAGCACTTTTTCTGGTGTCATGGCGCGGGCCAGAGCGTCTTTTCGGCGCGCGAGGTGGCCAGGATCAGGCGCTTGCCTGAACGAAGAGATCTTCGACAGCCTTGTTGAGGCCCGGCGCAAACTATCCCTCTGACGCTACTGCTACAACAACGTCAGACCGCATTCCTCGCAGGGCAACAAGACCCCGGCTGAAGCGCGCCGGACGCTTGAGCAATCTGAGGGCTCCGCGCCCGGCGCGCTTGTCCAACCCGAAACCGGCCACTATCAACCCCAAGGACTCTCGTTATGAACGAGGGACGACCGGGGGCAGGTCATCGCGCCAAAATTGATTTGCTCAAAGCACGGCTCATCGTCGAGGCGTAGAGCAGAAAGTGCCACGACTTTGAAACAGACCGCTTTTTCGGCGCCATCCGTTCCGGGCCCCGAGGCGGCAGGTCACTCGCAGCTCCCCTGGCCGCTGCCTGTCTTTTTCTCTGCGTCCCTCCCGCCCCGGACATTCCTTGCCCTGAAAGGCGATCCGGCGTTTCATCTTTCAAATCACAGCTCTCTGCGCCGGAGGATTCGTTCATGCTGTCATCAGCCTTCAGAATTACTGTGATGTGCTTGGCGCTCTGTGCCCCGGGTTTAGCCCAGGCCCAGGGGGAGCGGCTGACGGCCGGGGAATCTGATCCGCGGCTGATGGGCTGGATGCAGGGCTTCCCTCCTGCTCCTGACAAAATCATCACTCAGCCCGACAGTGTCTATTTCAGCTTCCCGAAACTGCGCTGGTCGGTCTGTCATCTGCGACAGTTTCTGCCGACGGCCGGGATCAGCCGCGGGCTGGGTGCTCCGGTTGCGCTGGCCGCCCTGCCCGCCGCCGAGGCCGAAGAAACCGCCAGGGCAATTGATGCGCTGCAGTTCACCCCGATCGGAGGCACCGCGCCCATGACCTGGGAGGCCTCGCTCTTTGCCAATTACACCGATGGTATCCTGATCCTGCATGAGGGACAGCAGGTCTATGAGCGCTATTTCGGCTGCCTCGAGGCGGATGGCAAACACGCCGCCATGTCGATGACCAAATCCGTGACCGGACTTCTGGCGCAGATCCTGATTGCCGAGGGGCAGCTCGACGACTCCCTGCTGGTGCGCGACATTATCCCTGAAATCGGTGACAGCGCCTTTGCCGATGCAACGGTGCGTCAGGTGATGGATATGACGACAGGCATCCGGTTTTCTGAGGATTATGCCGATCCGGACGCCGATATCTGGCGCTATGCTGCGGCGGCCAGCCCGCTTCCCAAACCTGAGGGCTATACCGGGCCTGACGGATACTGGGACTATCTCAAACTGGTTCAGCCCGAAGGAAAGCACGGCGAAGCCTTCCATTATAAAACCGCAAATTCAGATATGCTTGGCTGGATCATCAGCCGCGTTTCGGGAAAATCGGTCACCGATCTGGCATCAGAAAGGCTGTGGCGGCGTATGGGGGCAGAGCAGGATGCCTATCAGACCGTCGATGGCAAGGGCGTAGCTTTTGCCGGTGGTGGCCTGAGCCTCGGGTTGCGCGATCTCGGGCGCATCGGACAGCTGATGCTGGATGAGGGGGTGATTAACGGCGAAAGGCTCTTCCCTGCCGAGGTGACTGAGCATATCCGCGCCGGCGGCGATCGCACAAAATTCTCTGGCTATCCCGCCATTCCGGAGGGAAGCTACACCAGCCAGTGGTGGGTATTTCACAACAAAAACGGAGCCTTCGCCGCAAGGGGCGTGCATGGCCAGACCATATATGTCGATCCTGCGGCCAGGATGGTGATTGTTCGCTTTGCCTCTTTTCCCGAGGCAAAAAATGCACTGATAGACCCGACCTCATTGCCAGCCTTCCAGGCCGTCGCCGATTATCTGATGACGCGGTAGCAATCGCAGCGGAAATCAGAATCCGGTGATGGCGGGGCTTTTCACAGGCGTGAAGCGCGATCCGGCGAGCTTTTCTGATGCGCCATCGGTTCTGGCAGACAAAGGCCGGAACGGGCAGCTTATGCCCTTTCTATCCAATATGTCAGGGCGGCCCCCGCGCTGATGATCCCCGGGGCTGAGCGGCACAATCTTTATCCGGCACAATGGCTTATCCTGGCTGCCATGCGCCTGAATGCCATGCGCCTGGCGGCTATGCCCCGCCAGAAGGCCCTCATCCTGTGCGGCTGAGGGTTTCGCCCTGAGCGCATCCTGGTGGTTGCCCGCCCCTGCAGCCGGGACGGCTGCTGCGGTGAACTGCTCTGCGGCAAATATCTGTCAGCACTCACTGGCCCGCATCGAGGCCTGCAGCCATTCTCTGAAACTTCGCATTCCTGCAGTCTCGGGTCGCGACGGCACACGTGTCAGCCAGTAACTTCCCGCATCCACCGCATGTGCGAAGGGCTGCACGAGGTGGCCGCTGCTGACCCGCTCGCAGAACAGGGCGCGCGGCAACAAGGCGATACCATGCCCCTGAGAGGCCATATCCGCAAGGGCGACCGAGCTGTCGAGCATCGGGCCGCGCAAAGCCGGGCAGAGCAGCCCAAGGCCCGCAAACCAGCGCTCCCATTCGGCAGCGCGATAGGACCGCAGCAGCCGCTGACGCCCCAGCTCTGCAGGCGAGTGAAGCTCCCGGGCGATGGCCGGACTGCACATTGGCGTCAGGGGCGCCTCCATGATCTTGCTGGCCTCCAGGCCCGGCCAGCTTCCGTCCCCGAACCGGATGGCGAGATCCAGCCCCTCGCCCGGGATGCTCACCCGGTTGTTATTGGCGAAGATCCGCAGGTCGACCTCGGGATGGGCCCTCTCAAAGCCGGCCAGGCGCGGGATCAGCCATCCGGTTGCAAAAGTGCCGACCACGCCCAGATGCAGCGCTTCGTGGTAGCGCCCCTCAGAAAACCTGTCGAGCGTATCGCCGATCCGGTCGAGGGCCGTGGTCAGAACCGGCGCAAGCGCCGCCCCCTCTTCGGTCAGCACCAGCCCGCGCGGCACGCGCCGGAAGAGGGCAACCCCCAGCCGTTCCTCAAGATTACGGATGTGCTGGCTGAGTGCGGCCTGGGTGACGCAAAGCTCTACCGCCGCTTTCGACAGGGTAAGATGTCGGGCGGCAGCCTCGAATGCTCGGAGTGCATTGAGCGGGATATTCGGACGATCCATATCGTACCTATTAATTTTTCTAAACGGAGCGTCAAGAATTTATGGTTTGAAGCGCCAACCGGGCTGAGTTAGCGCGTTCATCCTGAATACCACCTTATGGCTCAGGCGAGAAATAACATCGCAGGGCCCTTAATCAGGCACGAAACCCTATGCTCAGCATCAGAACACTCAGCTTAATGACCCTCATTCTGGCTGCCCCGGCCTCTGCCGGGGGCCTTACTGAACGGCAGTTTCAGCAGATCAGCGAGGATGTTTTTGGTCCGGTCATTGAGACCTATGACATTCCCGGCATTGCCATTGGCCTGACGCTCAGCGGCGAGCAGTATTTCTTCACCCAGGGGCTGGCCGATCGCAAAGCCGCTGTGGCGGTCGATCAGGACACGCTGTTTGAGCTTGGCTCGAACAGCAAATTGTTCAGCGCGGCGCTCGCGGCGCTGGCCGAGCAAAAGGGGCTGCTCAGTCTGCATGATCCGGTGGCAAAATCGCTGCCCGAACTGGCCGGAGCCGCCTTTGATCAGATCACCCTGGCCGATCTTGCGGCACATGCGACCGGCACTCTGCCTTTGCAGGTCCCGGGCGATATCACCGATACCCCGGCGCTTATGGCCTATCTTGCGCAATGGCGGCCCGGTGTCGATCCGACCGCCTTCCGCTCCTATTCCAATGTCAGTATCGGCCTGCTTGGCCTTATCGTGGGAGAGAAATTCGGCAGCAGCTATGAAAGGGCCGTTGAAACCGGGCTGTTCCCCGCCCTCGGCCTGAAAAACACCTATGTCACCGTTCCTGACGCGGCGATGGCCCATTATGCCTATGGCTATGCGCGCGGTGACAACAGCGCGATCCGGGTCTCCCCGGGCATGCTTGACAGCGAGGCCTATGGCATCAAATCGAGCATCGCCGATATGACGCGCTTTCTTGATGCTCACCTTGGTAACCTCCGCCTGGAGAAAGACCTGACCGCAGCACTGGCCCGGACCCGGGTATCAGAATATGATACCGCGCATTATGCTCAGGCGATGATCTGGGAAGGCTATGACTGGCCGGTCACCACTGCGCAGCTCGAGGCCGGGAATGCCACCGAAATGGCGATGCAGCCGCAGCCGCTGACCCGTCATGCCCAGGAGGCTCTCGACGGGGCGGTCTTTCTCAACAAAACCGGGGCAACCAATGGCTTTGGCTCTTATCTGGCCATGATCCCCTCCGAGCAGATCGGTGTGGTGGTGCTTGCCAACCGCAACTACCCCAATCCGGTGCGCGCCGCTGCGACGCTGCAGCTGATCACCGCAATTCTCAGCGCAGCCGCGCCGTAAGCAAGCCGTGGCTCCCCTGCCTTTCCTCCGGGGGGGGGGGAGCCACCCTCCGGAAGGATCAGCCTCGCCTGGGGCGTTTTTGCCTGATGCAGATATGGCCGGGGCCAGTCAGAGCGTCAGCTGTCGGGATTTTGCAAGCTGACCGGCATTGCGCCGTTTCGGTGCAGCAGCAGCATCGGTCGGATGCATCGCATTTTCGCACCATTACCGTGCAAAATTCGGCCTTATGTTCAAAATTAAATAGGCCTATCTCCCGGTCACAGGATGCAATCCCGCATCATCCCATGACAGGAACCTGAAAATGAAAACCCTCATCACCCTTGCTGCTGCCACCGCTGTTCTGGCTTCGGGCAGTTTCGCAACCATCGCCTCGCCCCTGCGCGATGCCCCTGTTCCGGCCGCCTATGGTGAAAAAATCGAAGTTTCTGCCGGCACTGTGCTCAGCGCCAAAGAACTTCATCAGCGCAATCTGACTGCAGCCGATATCCTCACTGTGACCAAAGCCCCGAATGGCCCGGTTGACACTTCTTCGGGTCGCTGAGCCGGAAACCAGGATCAGCCCTGATCTGCACCAGGCGCCCGCCACAAGCGGGCGCCTGCAATATTTTACAAAGCCGCTGCCCCCCGCCTGACCGGGAGGCCCCCCGTTTCGCCTCCGCCATCCGCACAGGCTGTGAGCGCCAGGCCGGGACAAAGCGCTGATCTGTTACCCGGCCCTGCGCAGCTTCGTGCAGCACTGCGGTCCGGGCCCGCCCTGTCATCAGGCAGCACCGGCTGGCCGGAATTATGACAGCAGAGCATTTTTACCGCTCCGCCCCGCGCCCGGCTTTCGCTCCGCTGCCGCCCAGGTCCCAAACAGCGTTCCGAAGGTCGCTAACAGCTTCTCAGAACGAACAGAAAAGTGTTGTTCTGCCGAGGCATGGTGCCGCCGGAAACGGTGGAGAATTGGGAAGCCGGTGGGAAACCGGCGCTGCCCCCGCAACGGTGATGAAAGACAGGCGCAACAGCAGCCACTGCGGGCA
Organism: Pseudogemmobacter faecipullorum; assembly: GCF_020539525.1. GTDB lineage: Bacteria > Pseudomonadota > Alphaproteobacteria > Rhodobacterales > Rhodobacteraceae > Pseudogemmobacter > Pseudogemmobacter faecipullorum. The sequence goes on from NZ_JACDXX010000005.1 coordinate 164,864, forward strand.
CCCGGCCCATGGGAAGGCGTTGCGTCAGGGTCCCGGACCCGCTTTCACAGCCCGGAAACCAGCCCTGCAACCGAAACGCCGTGCCGCGGAGGGCGGAGGAACGGGCTGATGCCGGGGCGCAACTCTGCGCCGCGGCGCTCCCCGCTCATTCCCGCCTGACCGGCACTCAACATGACCCGTGCGGGGACGCCGGGCGAGCGAGGAAAGATGCTCAGCCAGAGTGAAATTCAGCAGCAGCTTAACCATCAGCGGCCAGGCTTTGCCCTGACACGCGAACTCTATTGTGATCCCGGGGTCTGGCAGGCGGATCTCGATCAGATCTTTTACCGCGAATGGCTGTTTGCCGCCCCCTCCTGCGAGCTGAGCAGGCCCGGCGCCTATGTCACACTTCAGGTCGGCGCCTGTCCGGTGGTGGTGATCCGCGGCAAGGATATGCGGCTGCGCGCCTTCCACAATGTCTGCCGCCATCGCGGTCAGCGGCTCTGCCCCAAAGCCAGCGGATCGACGCCCAACCTCGTCTGCCCCTATCATCAGTGGACCTATGACCTTGAGGGCAGGCTGATCTATGCCCGCGATATGGGCGAGGATTTTAACCCCGCCGATTACGGGCTGAAGAAGGTGCATTGTGCCGATCTTGGCGGGGTGGTCTATATCTGCCTCGCCGATGTACCGCCGCCGCTGGCAGATCTGGCCCGCACCGCCGCAAGCTATCTTGCCGCCTCGGGTCTGCAGGATGCAAAAATCGCCTTCCAGTCGACCATAGTCGAAAAGGGCAACTGGAAGCTGGTGATCGAGAATAACCGCGAATGCTATCATTGCGGCGGCGCGCATCCCTCGCTCTGCCGCACCTATTCCGACAATCCGGATATGACCTCGATGGAGGGGCCCGACAGCGCCAACAGCGAGATCCTCGCCCATTGGCAGCGCTGCGAGGCAGCCGGCCTGCCCTCGCGCTTCATCCGCTCCGAAGATTATCAGTGGCGTCTCGCGCGGATCCCGCTGATGAATCATGCCGAAAGCTTCACCATGAGCACCAGGGCCGCGGTGGCAAAGCCGATGGGCACCATCCCCTTCCGCGATGCCGGCAGCCTGCTGATGTATCACTATCCGAACAGCTGGAACCATTTCCTGCCCGATCATGCCATCACCTTCCGGGTGCTGCCGCTCAGCCCGACCGAGACCGAGGTCACCACCAGCTGGCTGGTGCATAAAGATGCGGTTGAGGGGGTGGATTACGATCTGAAGACCCTGACCGAGGTCTGGCTGGCCACCAATGATGAGGATCGCCGGGTGGTTGAGGAAAACCAGAAAGGCATCCTCTCCCCCGCCTATGAGCCCGGCCCCTATTCGGTTCGCCAGGAAGAGGGCGTCATTCAGTTCATCGACTGGTATCTCGGGGTGATGCGCGGGCGGCTGATCCCGGCACCGGCACTGGCGGCGGAGTGAGCCATGACGAAGCCGCAGAACTGGGCCGGTGCCCCCTGGCAGGACCGCGAAAAGCTTGAATGTGCAATGGTGGTGCCGGAAGGCCCGGATTGCGCCACTTTCACCTTCCGGGCCCCCTCAGGGGCCTGGTTCGACTATCAGCCCGGGCAGTTTGTCACCCTCGATCTGCCGCTGCCCGACGGCAATCTGCAGCGCACCTATACGATCAGCTCCAGCCCCTCGCGGCCCCTGTCGATCTCGGTCACGGTCAAGGCGCAGCGCGAGTCGCAGGGCACGCGCTGGATGCTTGACCATCTGAAACCCGGCATGCGGCTCCAGGCCTGGGGACCGGCCGGGATTTTCAGCTTCCTGCGCCATCCGGCACAGAAATACCTTTTTATTTCAGCCGGTTCCGGCATCACCCCGATGATGTCGATGACCACCTGGGCCTGGGATAGCGGCGAGATGCCGGATATCACCTTCGTCCATGCCGCGCGCCGCCCCTCGGAAATCATCCAGGCCAAGCGGCTGGAGCAGTTTGCCGATCGCGTGCCGGGGCTGAAACTGCGCTTTACGGTCGAGGAGGCCGATCCCTGGCAAAGCTGGCATGGCTATCAGGGAAGGCTCAGCCAGATCATGCTGGGGCTGATGGCCCCCGATTATCTTGAACGCGAGGTGTTCTGCTGCGGCCCCGAGCCTTTCATGCAGAATGTGCGCGACATGCTGATGAGCCTCGGCTTTGACATGGCGCGCTATCATCAGGAAAGCTTTGGCGCGCCGGTCAGCTCCGAGGCTGAGGCGCCGGTGATCCATGATATCACGCCTGATGAGCAGACCGGGGCCAGCATCCGTTTCACCGCTTCGGGGGTGAGTGCTACCTGCCAGGAGACCGATACCGTGCTGGCCGTGGCCAAACGCGCCGGGCTGAACATTCCCTCGGGCTGTACCTTTGGCCTTTGTGGCACCTGTAAAGTGCGCAAGACCGCGGGCGAGGTGCATATGGTGCATAATGGCGGCATCAGCGATGAGGATATTGCCGAAGGCTGGATCCTCGCCTGCTGCTCGAACCCGCGCGGCCTGGTAGAGCTCGAGGTCTGAGGCCTAGGGGCACGCGCGCGCGGGCCGGGATCTTTACCCGGCCCGGCCCGCGTACCGCCCGGCCCGCGTGCCGCCCTGTCAGCCGCCCCCCGTCTTACTGGCCCCTCACTGCTGCTTCGGTCCGGGGGCCAGATCCGCGCTCCGCAGGCGAGGGCGCCACAGATCGCCCGGGCGGGTCTGTGGCCCCTGCCCCAGTCCAGCACCCCGGCTCAGCGGTCCGGTTCGGGTGCGAGGCCCGGGGTGCCGATGTCCCAGAACAGGCCGGTCATACCGATCAGCCCCTCGCGCAGCACCGAAGCCAGCGCATGTTCATCGGGCGCATGCTGATTGCATCCGGCATAGCTGTGCGGCACCCAGATCGTCGGCAGGCCCAGAATATCGGCAAAGCAGTCATTGGGGAGCGAGCCGCCGAGATTGGGCAGCAGATGCGGCGCATGGCCAAGGCTTGCCGTCAGAGAACGCGCCACGAACTGCACCCAGGGGTGATCCGGATCGAGCCGGGTGGCGGGGAAATAGCCGGTATCGCGCAGGGTCAGCTGCACCTGGCTCAGCCCGGCGCGGTCAAGATGGCGGCGCAGCGCCGGCAAAATCTCTTCGGGATCGGTTCCGGTCACGAAACGCAGCTGACAGACGGCGCTGGCATGGCCGGAAATCGCATTGACCGGGGCTTCGGGCCGGCCCGATTGCATCGCCAGAACGGCAAAGCTGTTCCAGCCAAACACGCGCTCGGTCTGGCTGAGCCCGGCCTCGCCCCAGTCGGGATCGAGCGCGAAGCCCGCCTCGGGCACCGGCAGCGCCTGCAGCACTTCGCGGATGCGTGGCGTCAGGCTGTCCGGCCGCCATTCCGGCACCAGGATCTGGCCGCGCTGATCGGTGACAGCAGCCAGGGCATGGGCGAGGATCAGCGCCGGATCGGCGATCAGCCCACCGAAATTGCCCGAGTGATGCGCCCCCTCGCGCAGATCGACGCTCAGCTCAAAATTGAGCGAGCTGCGCGCGCCGGTGAAGATCGTGGCCCGGCCGGGCATGATGCGTGGCCCGTCAGAGGCGATCAGCACATCGGCCTGTAACAGCGCGCCGTTCTGGCGGCAAAAGGCCTGCAGCCCCGGCGAACCCGCCTCTTCGCCCATTTCGATCAGCAGCCGGACATTGAAGCCCAGAGCGCCGCGCAGCGCGATCACCCGGGCCAGAGCGGCGATATTAACCAGATGCTGGCCTTTGTTATCGGCCGTACCCCGGCCATAAATCAGCCCGCCCTCTTCGCGCAGGGTGAAGGGCGTCAGCCCCTCACGCCAGCTCCCCTCCTGACCATGCACCACATCGCCATGCCCATAGATCAGCACGGTGAGCAGCGCCGGATCCTCGATCCGGCTGGCGCTCAGCAGCGGCGGCCCCCCTGCTTCGGGATTGGCATGGATCTGCACCTCAAAGCCGATGGCCTGCAGCATCGGCTGCAGATCCAGCGCCAGATAATCCAGCAAAACCGGCGCCGCTGCAGGGTTCAGGCTTTCGCAGGGGCGCGCGACCAGTCGCGCAAGATCCGCGACAAAGGCACCGCTGTCAAAATGCTCAGCCGCTTTGCTGAGGGCAGTCGCACGGGAAGCTACAGACATGATTTCTCGCATATTTTCCTCCATGCAGTGAGGCCGGAGAGAGAAGAGTCCAGCCCGGAGGCAGAGGCTGGCCGGAAGGACAGGTGCAGGGGCGAAAGAAGGGCAGCCCGAAAGCTGCCCCCCTTCCCGGGTAAGGCGACGCGCGCGCCCTGGATCAGCCGCGCGGCTTGCCGTAAACGTCGAAGTCAAAATACTTTTCGGCAATCGCATCATAGCTGCCATTGTCGAGGATGGTCTTGAGCCCCTTGTTGAAAGCCTCGATATTCGGATCCTGCTTGCGGAAAGCGGCACCGATGCTCAGCGGCGGATAGCTCTCATCCTCAACCTCTGCCAGAACGACATAATCGGCATTTTCCGGCGCGGAGAGGAAGGCGATCGAGCCCATCCGGCCGGCCAGGATCACATCAACCCGGCCTGCCACCAGATCGGCCAGCTGCTCATCCTGCGCCTGATAGATCTTAAGGCTGGCATTGCCGTCAAACTTGCGGGTCAGATAGTCTTCATGCGCGGTGCCGGTCTGCACGCCGAGCAGAACCTTGCCCATGATTTCAGGATCCTCGGGATCAAACTCCAGATCCTTATGGCCGATATAGATCGCGCGCGACGAGACATAGGGATCTGAGAAATCAACCACTTCCAGGCGCTTGGGCGTGATGCTCATCGAAGAGACGATGATATCGATCTTGCTGGTCTCGAGCGCCGCGATGATGCCATTCCAGGCCACGGCCTCGGGCTGGCAGTTCAGCCCGGCGGCCGCGCAGGCTGCGGTAACCACCTCGACCTCAAAGCCGTGGAAGCTGCCATCGGCTTCCTGCCAGCTCATCGGCTTATAGGGCGCCGGGTCCACACCCATTTTCAGATCCTGGGCCAGGGCCGGGGCAGAAAAGGCAAGGGTCAGGGCGGCGGCAAAATTCAGGGTCTTTTGCTTCATTCTCAGGTCTCCATGTCGGTAAATAGTTTGTTTTATAGGTTATTTCAGTATAAGGAGGCGGTCTTCGCGCCGCCCCCTTATCCACGTTTCGTCAGATTGAAACGTCGTTCGGCCAGCCCCAGGGCCTGGACCAGCACGAAGGTCAGCACGAGATAGATGCCGCCGAGCAGCAATAGCGGCTCATAGGTCAGCAAAGTGTCATGGCGCGACTGCATGATAACCGAATACATTTCCGGCACCGTGACCGTGGCCACCAGTGGGATCGCCTTCAGCTGCATCACCGTCTCGCCCGCCATGGTCGGCAGCGCCTGGCGCAGGGCCAGCGGCAGCCAGATCCGGCGGAAGATCCGGCGCTCGGGCATGCCAAAGGCCCGGCCCGCCTCCAGCTCGCCCCGGCCCACCCCGGCAAAGGCGCCGCGCATGATCTCACCGGCATAGGCGGCAAAATTAAGCGACAGCGCCAGCACCGCGAAAGGCCAGGCCTCGCGCAGATAGGGCCAGAATATGGTGCTGCGGATACCAGGGATCTGCGACATCATCGCGCCAAGGCCAAAATAGAACAGCCAGAGCTGCATCAGCAAAGGCGTGCCGCGCAAAGTGGTGCAATAGGCAACCGCAACCCAGCGCAGCGGTCCGCGCGCCACCACCTGGGCCAGGCCGAGCGGCAAGGCCAGCAGGAAGCCAAAGATCACCGAAGCCGCCCAGATCGCCAGCGAGATTTTAAACCCGGTCCAGAGTTTCGGCAGATATTGCACCAGCCAGTCCCAGCGCAGGCCGGTGATAATGAAAGCCAGAAGCATAAGGCCGGTGGCGATATAGATCAGCCGATAGGCCGGAAGAGCGGCGCGCAGAGCACGCCCATGGGTCAGGGCTGAGCGGATCATCTGTGCTGCACCGTTCCGCGATTGTAGCGCGCCTCAATCATATTGAAGATAACCCGCGATATCAGAGTGATAGAGAGGTAGATCGCCGAGGCCGCAAGGAAGAAGGTCATATAATATTTCGTGCCGCCCGCCGCCTGCTTGGCCACCAGCGCCAGTTCGGAAAAGCCCACCACCGATAAAAGCGCGGTTTCCTTGGTAGCAATCACCCAGAGGTTTGACATGCCAGGCAAAGCCCGTGGCACCAGCAGCGGCAATGTCACGCGGCGAAAACAGGTCCGGCCCGACATGCCATAGGCCGAGGCCGCCTCATGGCAGCCCGGCGGGATCGACTGCAGCGCGCCCCGGAACACTTCGGTGCTATAGGCCCCCTGCACGGTCGCGATCACCACCACCCCCGCCACCGCGCCATTCACATCCACCGGGCCAAGGCCCAGCTGCGCCGCAAGGCCGTTGAGCACCGCAGTTCCGGCGTAAAACAGGATCAGGATCAGGATCAGCTCCGGCACCGCCCGGATCACCGTGGTATAGATCGCCAGCAATTCCTTCAGCCAGGGCGGGCCATAGACCTTGCCCATGGCGCCACAGATACCGATCAGCAGGCCAAGGAGATATCCACCCAGAGCGATCTGCACGGTTTTGACCGCGCCCCAGAGCAGCGCCCCGCCCCATCCAGGCGGGCTGAGCGCCAACAGGCTCCAGTCGGTGATATTCAGAAAATCCATGGCTGCCTCAGTATTTAGGCGCGAGGAATGCGCGCAGCGCATCGGATTTCGGCCGGTCGAACAGCTCGGCCGGCGGCCCCTCTTCCTCGACCAGACCATTGCGCAGAAAGACGATTTTATTGGCCAGACTGCGCGCGAACTGCATTTCATGGGTCACGAGGATCATGGTGCGCCCCTCACGCGCCAGATCCGCGATCACCGAGAGAACCTCACCCACCAGTTCGGGATCAAGCGCCGAGGTCGGCTCGTCAAACAGCATGGCATGGGGATCCACCGCCAGGGCACGGGCGATGGCGGCGCGCTGTTTCTGCCCGCCCGAGAGCCTTTCGGGATAGGTGTCACGCTTGGCCAGCAGACCCACCCGGTCCAGCAGCCGCTCGGCAGTGGCAATCGCCGCATCGCGGTTCTGGCCCAGCACATGTACCGGCGCCTCAATCACATTTTCAAGCACGGTGCGATGCGGCCAGAGATTAAAGGCCTGAAACACCATGCCGAGCCGCGCCCGCAGCCGGTTCAGCTGCGCCGGATCCGAGGCCCGCATTCCGCCCTGCCCGTCAGGCTGCATCGCCACCAGCTCGCCATGCAGGCGCACTTCGCCCGCGGTTGGGGTCTCGAGAAAATTGATACAGCGCAGCATGGTCGACTTGCCCGAGCCCGAGCCGCCGATAATCGCAATTACATCGCCGGAATGTGCGGTCAGTGACACCCCTTTCAGCACTTCCAGATCGCCGAAACGCTTATGCAGCCCGGTAAGCTGAATCGCGACCTTTCTTTCCGTCATCCTCTGCCCCTCTCCTGTCATTGGCCTTGCCGTAAGCCGCTCCGGCTCTGGCAATTGCGCTCCGGGCCGGCTGTGGCGCGGCCGCTTTTTGTGATTGTGAGAAATAGTCTCAGCCAGAGACGGGATGATGCCGCCCTCGCGCCACCTGCGGCTGGCTGTGCTGCCACCTGCCACCAGGGCCTGGCCCTGTGCCGGAAACCATCCGGAGCCTGCTGATATCCATCTCTTCCGCCAAACCTGGCCGCATCCGAAACCGCAGCCAATAGAATTCACTCAACAGGCTTCCCGCAGGGACAGACTGCAATCTGGCCGTGGTGCGGAGCAGATCGGCAGGCGTCGTCCCACCCGGCCTTCGGCAGAAAACAGCCTTACGAGTCAGGTGATCACCCACGTTTATCCAACCGTGCAATCTGCTGTTATATATTTCAACTGAAATCTGAAATATCAGGCAAAGGATTATCCTGCGGGTGAGTTATCCCGGCAGCGGCGGCTGGCTCTCCGGGCATCAGGGCGGCGACCTGCTTTGCAGCCGGGGTAAGGGCCACAGCCCAGGCTCAGCCAAAATGACACAAGTGCCGTGATAAAATCACGCCCCCCTCAGCCAGGGCGACACCAGGCCCCTGATCCGCTAGTCTGGCTGAGAAAGCGCTGGTGTGAGGTGGATGGCACAAACGGGTCAGAAAACTGTTCTGCTCCATCTCGGCGCGCATAAAACCGCGACCACTTCGGTGCAGCACTGGTGTCAGAGCAATGCCGGGCTGCTGCTTGAGAACGGCTTTCTCTATTGTGGCCATACCCTGCGTGAGCGCTCGGCCTACCGTATCCTGCGCACAGCCTGCGAAGCGGCGCGGGGCGAGTGCGCGCCGCCAGACCAGAGCGCGGCCATCGCCATTCTGCGCAAATCGATGCAACAGCAGCTGCAACAGCCTGGGGTGAAGGCCTATCTCATCCCCTGGGAGATTTACCTCGGCGAGCCCTGGCGGGCCGGTTCGGAGGATTTCTATCCCGGGGCCGCCGCCGCAATCGCAGCGCTGCAGGCGATATTGCACGGCCTGCCGGTGCGCATTCTTTATACCCTGCGCGATCAGTGGGGCTTTCTGAATTCCTGGTATCAGCAGCTGCAGAAAATGGGCCGCAGCCTTGAGCCAGAGCCCTATATTGCCTGGTGCAGCCGCGCCGATCTGAGCTGGCAGCCGCTGATCGCCCGGCTGCGCGCCGGATTTGGCGCCGCGAATGTGCATGTGACCGGCTATCAGCCCGAAGGCATGGTTCACAGCCTGCTGCGAGAATATGGCCTGCCGCCAAAGATCACCGCGACCCTGCCCCCGCTGCGGGTCAACCGGGCCTGGCCGCGTGAGGCAATGGAGATCGCCGCTTTCACCATGCCAAAGCTCTCAGCCGCAGACCAGGCTCAGCTGCGGGCCCTGCTCGACCAGGGGTTCAGAGAACACCCCTCGCCCGCCTTCCAGGTCCTGCCGCCGCAGCTGCGCCCGGAACTCGACGCGCTGTGGCACCAGGACCAGGCGGCGCTGCTGGGGCCGGTGCCCGCGCCAGATCCGCCCGTCGCTGCCGCCAGAACCGGTTCCGACCCCGTTACCGCCCCGGCACCGCCGGCCCCCGGCTGAGCCAGGCTGCCCGTCAGGCCGCATCAATCACAATAGCAAGCAGAGACCGCAGCCTGCCGCGAATGCAGGCCCGGCCCGGGCCCGCGCAAAAGCGAAAGGCCGGGGCATTTCAGCCCCGGCCCTCTGACTTACTCGAGCATCAGCCGCGAGATGACCACCGTCACCTCTGGCTTTTTGCCGATCTCCTCCACCGCGATCTGGCGGATCAGGCGGCGCAGTTCTTCTTCGACCTTATCGTCGTTTTTCAGAACCTTGCGCCCTGCCCGCTCCATCCATTCACCAAGCTCGGTTTCCATGGTCTCGGCCAGCAGGCTGCCGTTCTTGCCGCGATCGGTCAGGCCCATGATCTCGACCCAGGGCTCGCCCATCGGCTCGTCATTCTCATCAAGGATGACAGTGGCCAGCACATGGCCATTCAGCGCCATGCGGATCCGGTTGCGGATCACCCCGTCCAGCGCACCGATCAGGATCGTACCGTCGAGATAGATCCGGCCGGTTTCGATATATTCGGCCACTTTCGGCACTTCGCCGGTCAGATCCAGCATCATGCCGTTCACCGTGACCAGCGAGGTCAGCCCGCCTTCGGTGGCGATGCGGGCATGTTCCGAGAGATGACGGTGCTCGCCATGCATCGGGATCAGCATATCGGGCACCAGCAGACGGTGCACATGTTCCAGATCCGGACGGTTGGCATGGCCCGAGACGTGGTAAAGACCACCGGCATCATCGACAACACGCACGCCCTTTTCGGACAGCGCATTCCAGATCCGGCCCACCTCTTTCTCATTGCCCGGGATGGTGCGCGATGAGAACAGGAAAGTATCGCCGGTCTTCATCTCATGGCCGAGATATTTGCCACGCGACAAAGCCGCCGCCGCCGCCCGACGCTCGCCCTGGCTGCCGGTGACCAGCAGCATCAGATTGCGGCGCGGAATCTCCAGCGCCTCATCGGGCGAGACCACGCGCGGGAAGCTGCTCATCACCCCGGTCTCGCGCGCCGCCTGCAGCATCCGCTTCATCGAGCGGCCCATGACGCAGATGGTGCGGTCTGCCGCCACCGCCGCCTCGGCCAGGGTCTTCAGACGTGCAACGTTGGAGCCGAAGGTGGTGGCGACAAACATGCCATGCGAATTGCGGATCAGCTCGGCCAGCGGTTCAGCCAGGGTGGCTTCCGAGCGGCCCGGATGCAGCGAGAAGACATTGGTCGAGTCGCACATCAGCGCCTTGACCGGCTTTTCCGCCGCAATCGCCTCCCAGGCCGCATCATCCCAGGGTTCACCCACCACCGGCGAGCGGTCGAGTTTGAAATCGCCCGAATGCACGATCCGGCCGCCGGGGCTGTCGATGATCAGCGCTGCCGATTCCGGCACCGAATGCGACAAAGGCACGAACTGCACCTGGAACGGCCCGGCCTCGACCACTGCCGGGCGCGGCTCGACGATGGTGATCGCATCCAGCGGCAGGCCCATCTCATCAAGCTTCAGCCGGCCAATGGTGCCGGTGAATTTGCGGGCATAGACTTTCGCCTTAAGCTTCGGCCAGAGATGGCCAAGCGCCCCGATGTGATCCTCATGGGCATGGGTGATGAAAATCGCCTCAAGCCGGTCAGCGCGCTGCTCCAGCCAGGTCATATCCGGCATGATGACATCGACGCCGGGCGCTCCGTCCATATCGGGGAAGGTCACGCCCATATCAATCAGGATCAGACGTTCCTTACCCGGAGCACCCCAGCCGTAAACATAGGCGTTCATACCGATCTCGCCGGCGCCCCCGAGGGGAAGGTAGATCAGCCTCTCGCTCTTCATTGGTTATCCTTATTGTACTGATGGATCAGAACGAGGCCATGCATGGTCAGATCGTCCTCAACCGACTCGAAAATTGCAGTGTCCTGGGCGAAGAGCGAAGCCAGGCCGCCAGTGGCGATCACCTTCATCGCGCGCCCGCGTTCATTGCGGATGGCGCGCACAATGCCTTCGACCAGGCCGATATAGCCCCAATACACGCCTGACTGCATACAAGCTACCGTATTCGTGCCGATGGCCTTTGCCGGTTTTGTCACGTCAACATGCGGCAAAGCCGCCGCTGCCATATGCAGCGCCTCAAGGCTGAGGTTCACCCCCGGGGCAATCACCCCGCCGATATAGGCCCCGTCATGATCGACCACATCAAAGGTGGTGGCGGTGCCGAAATCCACCACGATCAGATCGCCGCCATGGCGGTCAAAGGCCCCGGCGGTATTGACCAGCCGGTCCGGCCCGACCGTGGTGCCTTTATCGACCCGCGGCTCATGCGGCAGGCGGCATTCAGGCTTGCCCACCACCAGCGGGCGGCAGTCGAAATAGCGATCCGCCAGCACCCGCAGATTGAACACCACCCGCGGCACGGTCGAGGAGATGATCACCTCACTGATCTGCACCTCGAGCCGGTTGAGCAGGATCAGCGAGGAGAGCCAGACGTAATATTCATCGGCCGTGCGTTTGTGATCCGTGGCAATGCGCCAGGTGGCCAGGGTTTCACTGCCGTTCTGCACAGCAAAAACGGTATTGGTATTGCCGCAGTCAATGGCGAGAAGCATGAGAGGCTCCGCTTGGTAGGGATGAATCTGCCCCGGGGCCGGAACCGCGGGCGCAAAGAGAGCGCGCCGTCCCGCTCAGAAGAAAACCTCGGCAGCCGGAATGGCGGTCAGGCCATGCGCCTCGCGCAGCATCAGATTGCCCTGATCATCAATGGTCTCAAAGGTGCCTTCGCGGCTCAGCGTGCCGGTACGGGCAATGATCCGCTCACCGAGCCGGGCCGCACGCGCCAGCCAGGCTTTGCGCAAAGGCGCAAAACCCTCGTGCCGGAACCGCCCTTCCCATTCGCTCATGGCCGGGGCCAGCGCATCGAGGAAATGCGCGGGCGTGATCCGCAACCCGGTTTCCCCCAGCAGCGAGACCGGCGGCACCGCCCCGGGCTCTACCCGTGCCGGGGGTGGCGCGCCGATCAGATTGACGCCGATACCGATCACCAGGCAGGGGCCCTGGGCCTCAAGCAGAATGCCGGTCAGCTTGCCGCCATTGAGCAGCACATCATTCGGCCATTTCAGCGCGAAAGCCGGTGAGAGCCCGGTCAGCGCCGAGAAAGCATCATAAAGGGCGAGAGCTGTGGTGAAACTGCGCAGCCCGAGCAGAACCGGCGGCTCGTCGATCTTCTGCACCAGGCTGGCGTAGAAATTCCCGGGCGGGCTGACCCATTCCCGCGCCCTTCTGCCCCGGCCAGCGCTCTGCTCAGCCGCCAGAATCCACAGAGGCCCCCGAAGCTCGGGGGCCTGCCGGAAGGCTTCGGCATTGGTGGAATCGACCGTGGTCAGTTCCAGCCGGGCCGGGATAAGATCAGCGCACAAGGGCCTGAGCCGCGGTGAGCGCCGGGCCTTCGATGCCGAAGAGGTTGATCGCGCCGAGCAGCATGACCGCAGCTGCCGCAACGAAGATCACCCATTGCACCGGCGACATGCGGATCTGTGCCGGGCTTTCGCTGTCGCCGAAATAGACGAAATAGACCACGCGCAGATAGTAGAAGGCACCGATCACCGAAGCCACCGCCCCGGCCAGAGCCAGCCAGACCATCCCCGCATCCACCGCCGATTTCAGCACCGCCAGCTTGGCGAAGAAGCCGATGAAGGGCGGCACACCGGCCAGCGAGAAGAACACCATCAACAGGCCAAGCGCTTTCAGCGGCTCGGTTTTCGAGATCATTTTCAGGCTGGCAATATCGGTGACCGGGCGGCCGTCGCGCTCCATCGACAGGATAAAAGCGAAAGCGCCGATGCCGGTGGTGACATAGATCGCCATATAGAGCAGCATTGCCTGCACGCCCTGGGCTGCCACTTCGGCATTGCCGGTGGTCGCCGCTGCCAGACCGATCAGCGCATAGCCCATATGGGCGATCGAGGAATAGGCCATCAGACGTTTGATGTCTTTCTGACCGATCGCCGCGACCGAGCCGAGATAGACCGAAGCCACGGCAAAGGCCGCCAGAACCTGGCCCCATTGCATCGGGATCGCGCCGAAAGCATCCCAGACCAAACGCGCGATCAGCGCCATGGCCGCCACTTTCGGTGCGGTGGCGAAGAAGGCGGTCACCGGGGTCGGCGAGCCCTCGTAAACATCGGGCGTCCACATATGGAAGGGCGCGGCCGAGATTTTGAAGGCCAGACCGGCCAGCATGAAGATCAGACCGAACAGCAGGCCCAGCGGGATCTCACCCGACATGGTGGTCAGGATGCCCGAGAACAAAGTGGTACCGGCAAAGCCGTAAACCAGCGAGGCGCCGAACAGCAGCATCCCCGAAGACAGCGAGCCGAGCACGAAATATTTAAGACCCGCTTCCGAGGAACGCGCGGAATCGCGGCGCATCGCAGCGGTGACATAAAGCGCCAGCGACTGCAGCTCGAGGCCGAGATAAAGCGCCATCAGATCCCCGGCCGAGACCATCATCATCATGCCCAGAACCGCCAGTGAGAGGATCACCGGATATTCAAAGCGCAGCATGTTCCAGCGGCTCATATAATCCTGGCCGACCACCATCGCAGCGGCAGCCGAGAGCAGGATCAGCACTTTGGTGAAGCGCGCGAAAGGATCATCGATGAACATGCCACCGAAGGCCGGACGCGCGCCCTCGCCCGCGATGCCGATCCAGAGCGCAAGGGCGACAAACACCCCCGCCGTGGCCCAGACCAGCGGCACGGCCACTTTGTCCTTGCTGGTATAGACCCCGAACATCAGCGCGGCCATCGCATAGAGCGCGAGGATCACCTCGGGCAGGACGATGTTAAAATCAACTGCAGTCATGACCCTGCTTCCTCAGTGCAACGCAGCCTGATCTGCCACAGCGGGCAGAGCAGCCTGGTAATTTTCGATCAGGGCGGAAACCGACGGCCCGATGATATCGGTGACAAGGCTCGGATAGATGCCGAGCAGCAGCGTCATCGCCACCAGCGGGGCGAAGATCAGCTTCTCGCGCGCCGTCATATCGGTGATCAGCTTCAGGCTGTCCTTGGTCAGCGCGCCAAAGACCACGCGGCGGTAGAGCCACAGGCCATAGGAGGCCGAGAAGATCACCCCGGTGGCGGCGAAGAAGGCGATCCAGGTATTGACCTGGAACATGCCCATGATGGTCAGGAATTCGCCAACGAAGCCCGAAGTGCCCGGCAGGCCGACATTGGCCATGCTGAAGAACATGAAGACCATCGCATAGGCCGGCATCCGCGACACCAGACCGCCATAGGCCGAAATCTCACGGGTATGCATCCGGTCATAGATCACGCCAACGCAGAGGAAGAGCGCGCCCGAGATGAAGCCATGCGAGATCATCTGGAAAATCGCACCATCAAGGCCCTGCTGGTTCATCGCGAAAATCCCCATGGTCACATAGCCCATATGGGCGACCGAGGAATAAGCGATCAGCTTCTTCATATCGGTCTGAACCATGGCGACCAGCGAGGTATAGACCACCGCGATTGCCGACATCCAGAACACCAGTGGCGCCAGCAGATCGGTCGCCACCGGGAACATCGGGATCGAGAAGCGCAGGAAGCCATAGCCGCCCATCTTCAGCATCACCGCCGCCAGGATCACCGAGCCTGCGGTGGGCGCCTGAACGTGGGCATCGGGCAGCCAGGTGTGCACCGGCCACATCGGCATTTTCACCGCGAAGCTGGCGAAGAAGGCAAGGAACAGCAAAGTCTGCACGCCGCCGACGACGGTGAAGCCCAGCAGGCGGAACTCTTCCGAGGGGAAGGCCGCACGGGCCGGATCAAGCAAAGCCACAATATCGGTGGTGCCCGACATTGCATACATCGCGATCATCGCCACCAGCATCAGCACCGAGCCGAGGAAGGTATAGAGGAAGAATTTGAACGCGGCATAGATGCGGTTCGCCCCGCCCCAGATGCCGATGATCAGGAACATCGGGATCAGACCTGCCTCGAAGAACAGGTAGAACATCACCAGATCCAGCGCACAGAACACGCCGATCATCAGCGTCTCGAGCACCAGGAAGGCGATCATATATTCCTTGAGGCGCTTATCCACCTCCCAGGCCGACCAGATCACCAGCGGCATCAGGAAGGTGGTCAGCATGATCAGCAGGATCGAAATCCCGTCGACGCCGGTCTTCCACTTCAGCCCCATGACCCATTCGGCCTCAGTGACGAACTGGAAGCCGGTATTGGCGGGATCAAACTCGGCCAGCAGGAACAGCGAGGCGAGGAAGGTGGCCAGCGTTGCGAACATCGCCAGCCATTTTGCCGAGGAGCGCGCAGCAGCATCATCGCCGCGCAGGAACAAAGCCATGATCACTGCCGCAACCAGCGGCAGGAACAGGATGATATTGAGAAGTTGTTGTGCCATGGATCCCGGGCCTCCTTATTTGGCGCCGCTGAAGAGCGTCATCCAGGTGACCAGGGCAACAATCCCGAGCACCATTGCGAAGGCATAGTGGAAGACAAAGCCCGTCTGAGCGCGGGCAGCGAGGCGGGTGAAGAAGGGCACGATGCCCATAGCCACCCCGTTGATCGTGCCATCGATGGCTTTCATATCGAATTTCCAGAACAGACGGCCAAGCGCCTGGGCCGGGCGGACGAAGAGGAAGGTATAGATCTCGTCAAAATACCATTTGTTCAGCAGGAACAGGTACAAAGGACGCTGGTTCTCGGCCAGACGGCGCGGCCAGGAGGGGTTTTTGATGTAGAACAGCCAGGACAGGATCAGACCGGTCAGCATGGCGATAAAGGGGGCAACCTTCACCCAGTCCGGCACCATATGGGCGGCGGCGATGATGGTATTCGGGGCATGGCCCGAAGCCTCGACCTTGGCGGCATCGACACGGGCATCGACTTTCGCCTGCTCTTCCGCGCCATAGGGCAGCATCAGCAGCGCGCCTTTCGGAGCCTGAGCCACGCCATGAGCCGGAGCCGGAGCGGCAGCATGATCCCCGGCTTCGACAGCCTCAGCTTCCGGCGCAGCTTCGGTGCCGGATGTCGCATCAGCAGCGGGGGCAGCCGGGGCGGCTTCCTCATGATGGGCCGAGGCCAGCTGGTCCATGCCGAACCAGTCGCGCAGCTTCACCTCATCGCCGAAGAACACCTTGTACCAGATCATGCCCGAGAACAGCGCGCCAAGCGCCAGAACCCCAAGCGGGATCAGCATGACAGCCGGGCTTTCATGCGGCTCGTGGTGGTGATCATGGCCGTGATCGTCATGGCCATGGCCGTGACCATGATCCTCAGCCGGTTTCTGATCTGCACGGTTTTCGCCGTAGAAGGTCAGGAACATCAGACGCCAGGAATAGAACGAGGTCATGCCGGCGGCGATAACAAGCATCCAGAAGGCATAGGTCGAGCCGATCCAGGCGCTCTCAATCACCGCATCTTTCGACAGGAAGCCGGCGAAGCCGTAATAGGTCAGCGGGATCCCGACGCCGGTGATGGCGAGGGTGCCGATCATCATCGCCCAGAAGGTCAGCGGGATCTTTTTACGCAGACCGCCATACCAGCGCATATCCTGCTCGTGATGGGTCGCATGGATCACCGAACCGGCGCCAAGGAACAGCATCGCTTTGAAGAAAGCATGGGTGAAGAGGTGGAACATCGCCACCGGATAGGCGCCCACGCCGGCCGCCACGAACATATAGCCGAGCTGCGAACAGGTCGAATAGGCGATCACGCGCTTGATATCATTCTGCACCAGACCCACGGTCGCGGCGAAGAAGGCGGTGGTGGCGCCAAGGAAGGTGATGAAAGCGGTGGTGTCGGGCGCATATTCATAGACCGGCGACATGCGGCAGACGAGGAACACCCCGGCGGTCACCATGGTTGCAGCATGGATCAGCGCCGAGACCGGGGTCGGGCCCTCCATCGCATCCGGCAGCCAGGTGTGCAGGAACAGCTGTGCCGATTTGCCCATCGCGCCGACGAACAGCAGGAAGGCGATCAGATTGACGGCATTCCAGTCGGTCCAGAGGAAGCGGATCGTGGTCTCAGTCAGCGCCGGAATGGCGGCAAAGATCTCATCAAAGCGGATCGAGTCGGTCAGCAGATAGAGACCGGCAATCCCGAGCAGGAAGCCAAAATCCCCGACCCGGTTGACGATGAAAGCCTTCATCGCCGCCGCACCGGCCGATTGCTTCTTATAATAGAAGCCGATCAGCAGATAGGAGGCCACGCCCACCCCTTCCCAGCCGAAGAACATCTGCAGGAGGTTATCGGCGGTGACAAGGGTCAGCATCGCAAAGGTGAAGAACGACAGATAGGCGAAGAAACGGGCGCGGTAGCTCTCGTCTTCGGTCCAGTTGTCGTCATGGGCCATATAGCCAAAGGAATAGAGATGCACGAGGGCCGAGACCGAGTTCACCACCACCAGCATGATCGCGGTCATCCGGTCAACGCGGATCGACCAGTCGGCCGAAAGCGTGCCGGACTGGATCCAGTCAAGGATCTGCACCTGCTGGGTGGTGCCGTCAAAGCCGAGGAAAATCACCCAGCTCAGCGCGGCGGCAAGGAATACCGTGGCCGTGGTCAGGATCTGCGCCGGTCTCTCACCGAACAGCTTCCAGCCATAGCCACAGAGGATGGCCCCGATCAGGGGTGCAAAAAAGATGACCTGAACCATGCTCTCAGCCCTTCATCACATTCACGTCTTCCACGTCGATCGTGCCGCGGTTGCGGAAGAAGACGACCAGGATCGCGAGACCGATGGCAGCTTCTGCCGCTGCCACTGTCAGCACGAAGAGGGTGAAGACCTGCCCGGTCAGATCGCCCGAGAAGGACGAAAAGGCCACAAGGTTGATATTCACCGACAGGAGGATGAGTTCGATCGACATCAGAATGACGATCACATTCTTCCGGTTGAGGAAGATCCCGAAGATGCCGATGACGAAGAGGATCGCCGCCACCGTAATGTAATGTTCAAGTCCTACCATCTCATCCGTCCCTCAGGCGCTCGTTTGCCTGTTATTGTTCCGTGTGTCTGCGCCGCTTCCGGGCCTGGGGCCGGCAGGAGCAGCGCAACGAAATATTCTGCGGACCCCTGCCCGCGCGTCTGGCCGTCTGCCGGCATTTCGTGCCCCGGGTCCGGCCCGCCGAGGCCGGACCCGGGGCGCCCGGCAGGTCAGAGACCCTGGCCCGGTTTGACGTCTTTCAGCTCCATCGTCTTCGCCGGATCGCGCCACATCTGCTCAAGCACATTCTGGCGCTTGATGCCGGTGCGGTGGCGCAAAGTCAGCAGGATCGCGCCGATCATTGCGACCAGCAGCACCAGCGACGAGGCGAGGAAGAGATAGAGATATTTGTCATAAAGGATCAGGCCGATGGCGCGGATATTCTCGACCCCCTCAACACTGATCGCCTGGCGCAGCGCCGTGGCCTGTTCGGCGCTTTTCCAGGCGCCCAGACCGATGGCCAGCTGCATGAGCAGCACCAGCCCGATCAGCAGACCCAGCGGCATGGCCCGCGCCATCTCGCCCTTGAGCGTGGCGAAATCAACATCGAGCATCATCACCACAAACAGGAAAAGCACCGCCACCGCGCCGACATAGACGATCAGCAGCAGCATGGCGACGAATTCAGCGCCGAGGATGACGAAAAGCCCGGTCGCGCCGCAAAAGGCCGCGATCAGCCAGAGCACGGCATGAACCGGGTTGCGCGCGATCGTCACCATCAGCCCCGAGGCCACGGTCACCGCCGCAAAGACGTAAAAGGCGAGTGCAACGCCGGTCATGAGGATCCTTCCTTCTTCTCGTCAAAGACGGCCTGGGCAAGCTCCAGCGCCTGTCTCATCGCGGGCAAGCCGCCGAACATGCTCATCTGCCAGATCACTTCCGCAATCTCGCGTTCCGTGGCCCCCGCCTCCAGGGCATGGCGGATGGTCAGCTTGATCTGCGGCTCGGCCAGCGCGCCCTGGGCGCAGAAACCGGCCAGCGTGATCAGAAGCCGGGTGCGCGCATCCAGCCCCTCACGGTTAAAAGTCTTGCCGAACCACATCTCCATGAGATCGGCCGGCATGGTCGGGAACAGCTTGTCAAAGCTGCCCGCCTTCATGCCCTCAAGGCCGGGATTGAAGCTTTTCAGCATCTCCTGGCCGCTTTCCATCATCTGCTGGATCATCCGGTTATAGGCTTCGTTCATTCGCCACCCTCCGCGGACTGAACCTGCAGACACAGGAAAAAATTCACATTGGCAAAGCCCTCGGTGGCCGGGGTCACCGCCGCCGGTTCCGAACGCTCCTGCGCGACGCCTGGCACATAATCCGGCGAGGCGGCCAGAACCACCTCGCCCGCCGACAGCCAGCCGGTCGGGCAGCCACCGGGGCGGCGCACCAGCACCACCGCCTCAGGCCCCAGATCCCCTGCCCCTGCCGGACCCGGCGTTCCCGGCTCGCCCTTCAGACCCTGAGGGCCTGCCGGACCCGGCGGACCGGCAAGGCCCTGCGGCCCCGCCTCACCCTGGGCACCATCAGCCCCCGCCGGACCGGCCTCACCGGCCGGACCATGCGCCCCGGCATGACCCGGGCCGCCGCGCAACAGATCACCGCCCAGCAGAACGGCAAGGGCCAGCACGGCTGCGCCCCCTGCGGCTCCGAAAACGGCTGATGTGATCTGACGCATGGCGGTTTCAGGTCTCCGGGGGGAAAGGTTCAGCGGTAGGGCGCATCAAGCTCGAGGTTGCGGGCGATCTGGGCTTCCCAGCGCGCGCCGTTTTCCAGCAGCTTGTCTTTATTGTAGAACAGCTCTTCGCGGGTCTCGGTCGAAAACTCGAAATTCGGCCCCTCGACGATGGCATCCACCGGGCAGGCTTCCTGGCAGAAACCGCAATAGATGCATTTCGTCATATCGATGTCATAGCGCGTGGTGCGGCGCGAGCCGTCCTCGCGCGGTTCGGCATCAATGGTGATGGCCTGAGCCGGGCAGATCGCTTCGCAGAGCTTGCAGGCAATGCAGCGCTCTTCGCCATTCGGATAGCGGCGCAGAGCATGCTCACCCCGGAAACGCGGCGACAGCGGCCCCTTTTCATGCGGGTAGTTGATCGTCGGCTTGGGCTTGAAGAAATAGCGCATGCCGATGGCAAAACCCTTGATGAAATCAACCATCAGGAAATAGCGGGTGGCGCGGTTCCAGTCGATATTGGCCATCAGATCAGCCCCCCAGAGTATAGCGGGCCCAGAAGGCACCGAGGACTTCGAATTTAGCAAGGAAGGCCACCAGCACGACCCAGCCCAGCGACAGCGGCAGGAAGACTTTCCAGCCAATCCGCATCAGCTGGTCATAGCGGTAGCGCGGCACGATCGCCTTCACCATGGCGAACATGAAGAACCAGGCCCACATCTTGGCAACCATCCACCACCAGCCATCAGCGATGCCCGGGATCGGCGAGAGCCAGCCACCGAAGAAGAACAAAGACAGCAAAGCGCACATCAGGAAGATGGCGATATATTCACCGGCCATGAACAAGAGATAGGGGGTCGAGGAATATTCGACCATGAAACCGGCAACCAGTTCCGATTCCGCTTCCGGAAGGTCGAAGGGCGGACGGTTGGTCTCGGCCAGCGTCGAGATGAAGAACAGAACCAGCATCGGGAAATGCGGCAGCCAGTACCAGCCAAGCGCACCATAGCCGGTGTCCTGAGCCCGGACCAGGTCAGACATATTCATCGAGCCGGTCGAGATGATCAGACCGATGATGATCAGGCCGAGCGAGACCTCATAAGAGATCATCTGCGCCGCCGAGCGCAGCCCGCCAAGGAAGGCGTATTTCGAGTTCGAGGCCCAGCCGCCCATGATCACGCCGTAAACCTCAAGCGAGGAGACGGCGAAGACGAAGAGGATCGCCACATTGATATCGGCCAGAACCCAGCCGTAATCGAAGGGGATCACCGCAAAGGCCAGCAGCGCCAGTACGAAAGACAAAAGCGGCGCGAGGAAGTAGACCGGACGGTCAACCCCGGCCGGAACCACGATCTCTTTCAGCACATATTTCAGCGCATCAGCGAAAGTCTGCAAAATGCCCCAGGGGCCAACCACGTTGGGGCCGCGCCGCACCTGAACCGCCGCCCAGATCTTCCGGTCGCCATAGACCATGAAAATCAGCGAGATCATGACGAAGGCAACCACCGCAAGGCATTGCGCGATCAGAATGACCGCCGTGCCCAGGCCCGTGCTGAAAAATCCGTCCATCTTTCTTCCCGTCCCTTCAAACCGCCCGTATTCGGACCGTCCGTTTCGTCAGACCGCGTGTTTCAAACCGTCGGTATCCCAAGCTCTCCGCAATCGCGCACCGTCACCTCGGCATCAATTGTCTTCAAGCCCAGGGGCAAGGCGGCCGAGATCACCCAGACCGCATCACCCCGTGTCGTTCCGCCGGATTTTGCAACATTGGTCCGCACATGGCGGGCAAAACCGGCACCCCGGATCAGTGCATATTGCGCAGCCGCGCAACGGGCATAATCCTCAATCTCTTTTGCCGTCGCATCGCCCTTCAGGGTAACGCGAAAGCTGACCATATCGCCTTCGAGCAAAGCCGTCCGGATCCCCAGATACTCGGGCTTTTGCCCCTCTGCTCTCATCTCCGCCTCGGGCGCACAAGCCCCGATGGCAAGAAGCGCCATCAGTGCTGCTGCCAGAGCCGGAGATCTGGTCATTGTTATTCTGCCGCAAGCGGCTGCGCCGCCCGGGCCTTCTGCCCTGCCGAAAGCTCTGCCATCACCGCCGAGGCGCGGGCAATCGGGTTGGTCAGATAGAAATCTCTGATCACATTGCGGAAACTGGCTTTGGCCGGGGCTTTCAGCTCCAGCGGCTGCCAGTCATTCACCGCAACCTCATCAATTGCCGCCAGATGCGGATGCGCGGCCACCAGGGCAGCGCGCAGACCGCCAAGGCTGTCCCAGGGCAGTTTTGCGCCGAGTTCAGCCGAAAGCGCGCGCAGGATCGCCCAGTTTTCCTTGGCCTCGCCCGGGGCGAAACCAGCGCGGAACGACAACTGCGGCCGGCCTTCGGTATTGACGAAGAGACCGTTCTCCTCGGTGAAAGCCGCGCCCGGCAGGATGATGTCAGCGCGGTTGGCACCACGATCGCCATGGCTGCCCTGATAGATGACGAAGGGACCGGGGGCGATCTCAACCTCATCCGCGCCGAGGTTATAGATCACCTCTGCGCCTTCGGTCGCCGCCGCCAGACCGCCTTCGGTCACCGCATTCACATCCATCGCGCCAACGCGGGCAGCGGCGGTATGCAGAACCAGAAGCTTTGCCCCTGCCCCCTGAACATAGGCCATGGCCTGCGACAGCACAGCCGCTCCATCGGCCTCATTCAGCGCGCCCTGGCCAATGATGACCAGCGTATCGGGCTTTTCAGTGACTTTGCCGACCAGCTCGGTCAGCGCCGCACGATCAGCGCCCATATGTTTATAGTCATAGGTCAGATCGACGGCTTCACCGATCAGGCCGATGGTGGCGCCATTGGTCCAGGCCTTGCGGATCCGGGCGTTCAGCACCGGAGCCTCGACACGCGGGTTGGTACCGATCAGCAGAATGGTTTTCGCGCTGTCGATATCCGCAATCGAGGCAGTACCGACATAGGCCGAACGGTTGCCAGCGGGCAGACGTGCGCCATCGGTGCGGGCCTCAACCTTACCGCCCAGGCCCTCAACCAGCTGTTTGAGGCTGTAGATCGCCTCAACCGGAGCCAGATCACCGATCAGACCTGCAATTTTTTTGCCCTTCATCGCGGCGGCAGCAGCGGCAAGCGCCTCGCCCCAGCCCGCTTTGCGAAGCCGGCCGTTTTCACGGATATAGGGCGTGTCGAGACGCTGGCGACGCAGACCATCCCAGATGAAGCGGGTCTTGTCCGAGATCCATTCCTCATTCACCCCGTCATTGTTGCGCGGCAGAATGCGCATCACTTCGCGGCCCTTGGTATCGACCCGGATGTTTGAGCCAAGCGCATCCATCACATCGATGGTTTCGGTCTTGGTCAGCTCCCAGGGACGGGCGGTGAAAGCATAGGGTTTCGAGGTCAGCGCGCCGACCGGGCAGAGGTCAATGATATTGCCCTGCAGGTTCGAATCCAGCGTCAGGTTCAGATAGGTGGTGATCTCGCTGTCCTCACCCCGGCCGGTCTGGCCCATCTGGGTGATGCCCGCGACTTCCGAGGTAAAGCGGACGCAGCGGGTGCAGGAGATGCAGCGGGTCATTGCGGTTTTGACCAGCGGACCCAGGTTGAGCTCATCCGAGGCGCGCTTCGGCTCGCGGTAGCGCGAGAAATCGACGCCGTAAGCCATGGCCTGGTCCTGCAGGTCGCATTCGCCGCCCTGGTCGCAGATCGGGCAATCGAGCGGGTGGTTGATCAGGAGAAACTCCATCACCCCTTCGCGCGCTTTCTTGACCATCGGCGATTTGGTTTTCACCACCGGGGCCTCGCCATTCGGGCCCGGACGCAGGTCTTTGACCTGCATCGCACAGGAGGCGGCAGGCTTCGGCGGGCCGCCGACGACTTCGACAAGACACATGCGGCAGTTGCCGGCAATCGACAGCCGCTCATGATAGCAAAAACGCGGGATTTCGATCCCGGCCAGCTCGGCTGCCTGGATGATCGTCATCGAGCCGTCGAGTTCCAGCTCGACGCCATCAATGTTGATTTTCCGCAGGTTAGACATGTGCTTCCTGTCCTTCCGTCACAACGGGAGAGACGCGGATAGTCGCGCCGCCCGTAAAATCTGTCATTCCTGCAGCCATCCGGGTCATTTGCTGGACCTCAGAAGACGGCCGATCAGGCTTTTCTTTGCAATTTCAGCTTCGCCAAGCGCGCAATAGGCCTGGGCTTTGCCCGGCACCGCGCCATTGGCTTTCAGCCAGGCCGCAGCCTCGGCCTTGCCACGGGCTTTCTCGGTTTTGCTCTCGACAAAACTGCGGATCTCGGCGGCTTTATAGCCTTTTTTCAGCGCATAATCGCGCAGTTTGGTCAGCTCATGCAGCGCCGCCATCCGGCGCGGGCTCAGCGTCGGGCAATTGTCGGTCATCGCATCGGCGATAAAGCCCTGCAGCAGCACCGAATTGATATGCGCATCCTGGCGGATCGGTTCCAGCGCCCGGGCCGGCGCCGCCAGCGGCAGGGCCAGAACAGCGGCGATCAGGGCGGTTTTAACGCGTTTCATCAGCTTCACTCCCTCTTGCACTGCGGCCCGCCGGGGGCCGACAGTCCAGTCTGCCTGAGGCAGAGTGGGAGCGGAATGCACGGATCCGTGCGTGATCTGTGAGCGGTGAAGCCTCATGCGCAGCCCCCCCGGAAAATCCAGGCCGATGGCGCCTGATACTGGCCAAGCGCGGTTTCTTCAAACCGCCCGCCTGCCTGCTGACAGAGGGCGCGCGCGCCCTCTTTGGCCAGCAATCCGCGATCCTGGCCCAGCGAAAGCGAAACGCCGCGCACCAGAACCGCATGGCCAGTAACCGCGCGGGCGCCGGAAGCCGTCAGCCGCTTGCCTGCCGCGCCCGGGCGCAGCTTACCGCTGAAATCATTGCCCTTAACCGAGGCCTGATAGCTGCCCGCCACCGCGCCAGCGCCCCCCGCCCCCTGGCCGCCATTGCCGGCGACGCAGGCCCCCAGAAACGCGGCCATGACCAGACCGGCGGCCGGGCGGCCGCAGGATCCTGCACAGGCGCTGAGGGAGGGGCGGAGCTGCATGATTATTCAGCCGCCAGAGCTGCCGAGATCCGGCCGGTTTTCTTGGCCTTGATCCGGTCCTCGATCTCATTGCGGAAATTGCGGATCAGCCCCTGGATCGGCCAGGCAGCCGCGTCGCCAAGGGCGCAGATCGTGTGACCCTCGACCTGTTTGGTGACGTTGAACAGCATATCGATTTCTTCGAGCTCGGCATCGCCGGTCACGATCCGCTCCATCACGCGCATCATCCAGCCGGTGCCTTCGCGGCAGGGCGTGCACTGGCCGCAGCTCTCATGTTTGAAGAATTTCGACAGACGCCAGATCGCTTTGATCACATCGGTCTGCTGATCCATCACGATCATACAGGCCGTGCCGAACGAGCTTTTCAGCTCGCGCATGCCGTCATAATCCATGATCGCATCTTCGCACATCTCGGCGGTCAGAATGGGGCAGCTTGCCCCGCCCGGGATCACCGCCTTCAGGTTCTTCCAGCCGCCGCGCACACCGCCGCCATGCTTTTCGATCAGCTCTTTCATCGGGATCGACATCGATTCCTCGATGACGCAGGGCGTGTTCACATGGCCCGACATCGCGAACAGCTTCACGCCCGCATTATTGGGGCGGCCAAAGCCTGCGAACCATTCACCGCCACGGCGCAGAATGCTCGGCGCAACCGCGATCGATTCCACGTTATTCACCGTGGTCGGGCAGCCATAAAGACCGGCACCGGCCGGGAACGGCGGCTTCATCCGCGGCATACCCTTGCGGCCCTCAAGGCTTTCCAGCAGCGCGGTTTCCTCGCCGCAGATATAGGCACCGGCACCGTGATGCAGGTAAACATCGAAATCATAGCCCGATTTCGAGGCATTGCGGCCGATGAGACCGGCATCATAGGCCTCGTCAATCGCTGCCTGCAGCGCTTCTTTCTCGCGCACATATTCGCCGCGGATATAGATATAGGCCGCAACCGCATTCATCGCGAAACCGGCGATCAGGCAGCCTTCGATCAGCGTATGCGGATCATGGCGCATGATCTCGCGGTCCTTACAGGTCGCGGGCTCGGATTCGTCAGCATTGACCACCAGATAGGCCGGACGCCCGTCCGAGACCTTCGGCATGAAAGACCATTTCATCCCGGTCGGGAAACCCGCGCCGCCACGACCGCGCAGGCCGGATTTCTTCATCTCATCGATGATCCAGTCACGGCCCTTTTCCATGATGGCGGCCGTGCCATCCCAGTGGCCGCGTGCCCGCGCGCCCTTCAGGCTGCGGTCATGCATCCCGTAGAGATTGGTAAAGATGCGGTCCTGATCCTTGAGCATGATGCTCTCCTTAACCCCGGCGCGCGCGCCAGATCTGCCAGATCACTACCAGCGCCCAGACAAAGGCGGCGATAGCGGCGAGATCGGCGAGAAAGACATAGCGCGGCGGCCAGCCCATCTCGGCACCGATCAGCTGCACGAGGATCCACAAGAGCATGGTCCCGGCGATCACGAAGGCGGCAAGCCGGGCCTGCCGCATATCCGCCGGTTTCTGTTTGCCCTTATTGGCACTCATGGTTCTGTCAGTCCTGTTGCAGTCAGTAATCGTTGCTCTTAGCCCTAATGCGGAAGGCCTCAAGCCCCTCGCTGGCAATCAGTTTCGCCTGCGCCACCCATTTGTCACGGGTCACACGGCCTTTGAAGCCTTTGAGATTCTGGTCAACCCAGGCAATCTCGGCCTCAGACCAGGCGGCGATCTGGTCGAAATGGAAGAAGCCCAGCTCATTGAGCAGCTTTTCCAGCGCCGGTCCGACGCCTTCGAGTTCCTTGAGATCATCGGCCTCGCCATTGCGGGCGGCTTCCAGCCCTTTGGGCTGCTCGCCTGCTGGCGCTGCCGGGCTGTCGCTTAGCGGAGCCGCCTGCTCCTGCGCCACCGGCTGATCCTCTTTGCGCAGCCAGGACAGATTCAGCGGCACTTCGGTGCCGTCGATGCGCTTGACGGTCTCGCCCAGATCCACGGCGCGCTGCACCGAGGCATTATAGGGTGCGCGGTTCTGATCAAACTCCTGCAGCGAGGTCAGCCCGCTGACCGGCTCTGAGCCATAGCGGCCATTCTGCGGCCCAGGCACCGGCACCTCACCGGCGCGGAAGCGGGTGATCAGCGCGCGCAGCTTCTCGGGCGACAGATCCTCGTAATAATCCTTGCCGATATTGATCGCAGGCGCATTGGCGCAGGCGCCGATACATTCCACCTCTTCCCAGGAGAATTTCCCGTCCTGCGACAGGCTATGCGGCTGCGGCGAGATCAGCTCTTTGCAGACCTCGATCAGTTCCTCGGCGCCGCAGATCATGCAGGACGTGGTGCCGCAGATCTGGATATTAGCAACAGAACCAACCGGTTGCAGCTGGAACATAAAGTAGAAGGTCGCGACTTCCAGCACACGGATATAGGCCATGCCCAGCATATCCGCGACGCATTCAAGCGCCGGCTTGGAGAGCCAGCCCTCCTGCTCCTGGGCACGCCACAACAGCGGAATGACCGCCGAGGCCTGACGGCCCTCGGGATATTTGGTGATCTGGCCCCGCGCCCAGTCAAGGTTGGCGGGCGTGAAGGCGAAGGAGGCCGGCTGCTCAGGGTGAAGGCGACGCAACATTATTGACACTTCTCCGTCTTGACGATCAGAGCGCCATCGCCGTCACGAAACTCAGCCTGCCCGGCTTCCATCAGCTCGAAAACGACGGTGGCAATCCAGTCTTTCTCAAACCCAAGGCCCGGCAGGATGTCGTCGGCATCAGCCTCAGTCATCACACAATCATTGGCTTCGATCGTTTCGATCAGAAGCGCATTCCAGTCAGTCCCCTCCGGCGGAGCAGCGAAAGCCAGCGCCGGAAGCACCAGTGCCATCAGCCCCGGAACAGAAGCGAGGCGCTTCATCTGTCCACCTCACCGAAGACGATATCCATCGTCGCGATGATCGCCGAGACATCGGCCAGCTGATGGCCTTTGCCGAGGTAGTCCATGGCCTGCAGATGGGCATAACCCGGCGCGCGGATCTTGGCGCGGTAGGGTTTATTGCTGCCATCTGCCACCAGATAGACGCCAAACTCGCCCTTGGGGGCCTCAACCGCGGCAT
Organism: Pseudogemmobacter faecipullorum; assembly: GCF_020539525.1. Taxonomy (GTDB): domain Bacteria; phylum Pseudomonadota; class Alphaproteobacteria; order Rhodobacterales; family Rhodobacteraceae; genus Pseudogemmobacter; species Pseudogemmobacter faecipullorum. Next base: position 192,745 of record NZ_JACDXX010000005.1, read on the forward strand.
AGACCTCGCCCGCCGGGACGTGGAAGCCTTCGGTATAGAGTTTGAAATGGTGGATGAGCGCCTCCATCGAGGTTTTCATGTCACCACGCTTCGGCGGCGTCAGCTTGCCGCGTGCCAGAACATCGGTCTGACCGGCCGGCTCGCGCAGTTTCACAATCGCCTGCTGGATGATTTTCACCGATTCCCGCATTTCGGCCATGCGGCAGAGATAGCGGTCATAGCAGTCGCCGTTTTTGCCAACCGGCACCTGGAAGGTGAATTCGTCATAGCATTCATAGGGCTGCGCGCGACGCAGATCCCAGGCCATGCCCGAGGCCCGCACCATCACCCCCGAGAAGCCCCAGGCCAGAGCATCCTGCTGCGACACCACGGCAATATCGACGGTGCGCTGCTTGAAGATCCGGTTTTCGGTGATCAGCGTATCGATATCATCGATCAGCTGCGGGAAGGTCTCGCACCAGGCCTCGATATCATCGATCAGCTTCGGCGGCAGGTCCTGATGGACGCCACCGGGGCGGAAATAGGCGGCGTGCAGACGGGCACCACAGGCACGCTCATAGAACTGCATCAGTTCCTCGCGGGCGGTAAAGCCCCAGAGCGGCGGCGTCAGCGCACCAATATCAAGCGCGCCGGTGGTGACGTTCATCAGATGGTTCAGGATCCGGCCGATTTCCGAGAACAGAACCCGGATCAGCTGGCCACGGCGCGGCACCACAGTGCCGGTCAGTTTTTCAATCGCCAGGCACCAGGCATGTTCCTGATTCATCGGCGCCACGTAATCGAGGCGGTCGAAATAGGGCAGGTTCTGCAGATAGGTGCGGCTTTCCATCAGCTTCTCGGTGCCACGGTGCAGCAGGCCGATATGCGGGTCAGCGCGTTCAACAATCTCGCCGTCCAGCTCAAGCACCAGACGAAGAACGCCATGGGCTGCAGGGTGTTGCGGACCGAAGTTGATGTTGAAGTTACGGATGCGCTGCTCGGATGTCTCGATATCCATCGAGCCATCATCGTAATGGTTGCGGCGCATATCTTCGGTTTGCGAGCCGTCCATCACTTCGCCTCCGCTTTCTGATCGCCCGGAAGGATATATTCAGCACCTTCCCAGGGGGACATGAAATCAAACTGGCGGTATTCCTGCACCAGCTTCACCGGCTCATAGACCACGCGCTTCTGCACTTCATCATAGCGCAGCTCGACATAGCCCGTGGTCGGGAAGTCCTTGCGCAGCGGATGGCCGCGGAAGCCGTAATCGGTCAGGATGCGGCGCAGGTCGGGATGGTTCGAGAACAGGATCCCGAACATGTCAAAGACCTCACGCTCGAACCAGTTGGCGGCCGGGAAGAGCGGCACCAGCGAGGGCACCATCTCATCTTCACGCAGAGCCAGCTTCAGGCGGATGCGCTGGTTCCGGTACATCGACAGGAAGTGGTAAACCACTTCAAACCGGGCCGGACGCTCGGGGTAATCAACGGCGGTGATATCGATCAGGGTCGAAAACTGGCAGGTCGCATCATCGCGCAGATATTCTACCAGCGCCGCAAGATGGGCCGCATTGGTGGTGAGGGTCAGCTCATCAAAAGCGATGGCGCTCGACAGCACCAGATCAGCCTGTTTCAGGGTGATGGTGGCAGCCAGTTCCTGGAGTGCTTCGGTCATATTTCTTACCTCACCAGGGTGCCGGTGCGGCGGATTTTGCGCTGCAGCTGCAGCAGGCCATAGAGCAATGCCTCAGCCGTGGGCGGGCAGCCCGGCACATAGACATCGACCGGAACCACACGGTCACAGCCGCGCACCACCGAATAGGAATAATGGTAATAGCCACCGCCATTGGCGCAGGAGCCCATCGAGACCACATAGCGCGGCTCGGGCATCTGGTCATAGACCTTGCGCAGCGCCGGGGCCATTTTATTGGTCAGCGTGCCGGCAACGATCATCAGGTCCGACTGGCGCGGCGAGGCGCGCGGCGCCATGCCAAAGCGCTCAACGTCATAATGCGGCATCGACATCTGGATCATCTCGACCGCGCAGCAGGCCAGACCAAAGGTCATCCAGTGCAGCGAGCCGATCCGCGCCCAGTTGATGACATCCTCGGTCGAGGTCAGCAGAAAGCCCTTATCCTGCAGATCGCGCGAAAAGGCGGCAACATCGCCGTCACGGTCCAGACCGACCGTATTGGCTCCGGTCATCACTCCCATTCGAGAGCTCCCTTCTTCCATTCATAGGCGAAGCCGATGGTCAGAACACCAAGGAAGACCATCATCGACCAGAAAGCGGTCATCGAGATTTCGCTGAACGTCACGGCCCAGGGGAAGAGGAAGGCAACCTCAAGATCGAAGATGATGAACAGGATCGACACGAGGTAGAACCGCACGTCAAATTTCATCCGCGCATCGTCAAAGGCGTTGAAACCGCATTCATAGGCGGAGACCTTCTCCGGATCAGGGTTCCGGATCGCAATCACTGCTGCCGCAAGGATCAGGACGAGGCCAAGCCCCACCGCGATCAGAAGCAGAATGACAATCGGAAGATACTCTCGGAAATACGGGTCCACGAGATGCTCCTTCAGCTGGCGTCAGCGAGCCCGGGGCCCATTATGAAACCCCGTTGCACTCTGGCAAGGCTTTACCCCTGCCCCTTGGCGGGGTCAACCAATCGCACTCTGGTTTTAGCCGTTCTGCCCGCCGGTTTTTTTGGCATTTTCAGTGCAATTACCGCTATCTGCCCGAAACAAAGGGCAAAGCCCCGCCCGGCTTTATGCAAACGCAGCATGGCATGGCCGGAAATAAATCCGGAAAGAATCGCCGCGCGGCAATCTGTCGCCATAACCTTGAAAAACACTCAGAAATTATCTTGCGCGCAGGAACGGATTGCAGACAAAAACCCGCCCGGGCGCATGCCCCCCGGACCGGGCTTTCGCGGCAGCGCGGTACTGGTGCGGCAGCGCATCCGGGAGCGGGCGCAGGGCCCGGCGCCAGCCGTCCCCAAGCCCTGCTCTGCCGCCTGGCTGTCTGAAAGGAATTTAAATGCCCTGCCTGGCTGTACCGACGCCCTGGGCGCGATTGCTCTGCCCTGCCTCTGGCCTGCCCTCACCCCTGCGCCGCTGCTCTCCGGGCGCGCTTCCAGCCCTCTCCCTGAGGTCTTCGGATCGGCCAGGGCAGCGCTGACGCCCTGCGCCCGCCTTCACTGCCCAGCCAGACGCTCTGCGCAGTCATGATGCGGGCCGAACAGCAGTTCCGGGCCATGGCAGATCTGAGTCTTATGGCCTTCCGCCAGACCTGGTCAAATACCAGGAAAGCCAGGCCAGTCCCACGAAAATTCACCACGGTATCAGAGGCTTATCTTGATCCGCCCCCCATACACCACTGCAGCCTGCCCCTGCACCGCGTCGATCCCGCACAGCAGTGCTGCGCCGGGCGGAATGAGCCGCTGTCAGCGGTAAATCCAAAAAAACCTGCCGCGCCCTGGCAGATAATCGGGGGCGCGACAGCGGGTCTGTCAGTCGATATCCGGCGCGGCGGCGGGCTCAAACTCTTCCGCCTGCCCCAGCAGCAGCACCTCTTCGCGGATGATCCGGGCGATCAGAGCCGCATCTTCGGGGCTGAAACTCAGCGGCAGGCGCATATCCATCAGCCCCGCCAGGATGCGGTCGGTTGCCGGGCAGGACTGCGCCCCGGCATAGCGCCAGTGCGGATAGCGCGAGGTGAAGGCGACCGGATCCTCAGCGCCAAACCATTTCAGCTCAACCCCGCGCGCCACACAGCGCGCCATGAGAGCGGTGATCCGGCCCTCTTCCCAGCCGGGCAACAGGAACTGGAAGGACGAGGCGACATGGCGCTCGGCCTCGGGGCGGCCGATCAGCCGCAGCCCGGGCACATCCGCCAGCCCCTGTTCCATCGCCCGGTAAAGCGCCGTCCAGGCGGCGGCGCGGGCGGGCAGCAAAGCGACCTGAGGGCGCAGAATCGCCGCGCGCAGATTATCCATCCGCCCCGAGACATTCGGCACATCCAGCTTCAGCTGTTCAAATGCCTCGGGCCCGGGTGCGGCGCGGTGGCGGGTATAAAGCATATAAGACCCTGAGAGCAGCACCATACGTGCCGCCATTTCCGCATCATCGGTGATCAGCAGCCCGCCCTCACCCGAATTCATATGCTTATAGGTCTGGGTGGAATAGCAGCCGATCAGACCGTGCCGTCCTGAGGGCACCCCCTCCCATTCTGCCCCCATCGTATGGGCGCAATCCTCGATCACCCTCACCCCCAGCTGATCGCAGAGCCTGATCAGCGCCGGCATATCGCAGACATGGCCGCGCATATGCGACAGCAGCAGCAGCTTTGCCCCGCTGGCCGCGGCCTTGCGCGCCAGATCGGCAAAATCCAGCACCAGATCATCGGTAATCTCGACAAAGACCGGCCGCCCGCCCGCCGCCGCAATCGCGCCGGGCACCGGGGCAAGGGTGAAGGCATTGGTCAGCACCGCCTCGCCCGGCTCCAGCCCGGCTGCGCGCAAAGCACAGCCCATGGCATAGCCACCCGAGGCCACCGCCAGACAATAGCGCGCCCCAGTGAAGGCGGCGAATTCCTCTTCCAGCAGACAGGCCTCGCCCGCCTCCCCCGGCACGGTATTATAGCGGTGCAGCCGCCCGTGACGTAGCACCTCAAGAGCCGCTGCAATCCCTGCCTCCGGGATCGGCTCCTGCTGGGTGAAATTGCCGGTGAATGTCACTCCGGATCGCAGATCTTCCAAAACCCTGTCCTTCACAGTTTCTGTCCGCCCGCCTGCCCGCTCTGCCGCCCGCCTCAGGGTCAGCCAGATGCGCCCCGGCAGCGCTCTGCCTGACATGCCCCAGGATTGCCGCAATGAACAGAGTAACATGACAGAAGCGCCCGGCCCACAGACTGGCGAGACCAGGCGCGCCGGCAAGATGACAGCTTTATTCATTGGCCCTGCGGCCCGCTTCCCGGCAGAACAGGGGCAGCTCGCTCCAGACCGAAAGGCCCCTCCCATGCGTTTCCCGCTTCTTGCCGCCGCCATAGCCTCAGCCTCGCTGGCTTTCGGCTTTGCTCTGCCGGCCCGCGCCGATCTGGTGATCGAGGGCCGCGCCGCCCAGGCGCTGCATTGCGCCGCCTTGCTGTTTATCGCCTCGGAAGAGCTGCATGAGGCAGGCTATCTGCCGGTGCGCGATTATAACTACGCCCAGAAAGCCGCCCTGGTGATGCTGACCTATGTGCCGGGCAGCGATGAGCAGAAGGTTCAGGCCATGGGCCAGCGCTTCGAAAAACTGCTCAGCCGCAAGACCCTGCCCGAGCTGCTGAGCGAATTCGACAAAACCGCGCCCTGGTGCCAGAAGACCTTTCTCTGACCGCCTGCCCGGGCTCAGCTCCGGGCCAGCAGGCGGGTTGCCAGATCGGGCAGATCCTCATAGCGCGCCAGCAGTGCCTCGGGCTGCAGCCGGGCGATGCCCTCGCCCTCGGGGCCAAAAGTGACCAGCGCCACCGGCACCCCTGCGGCGCGTCCGGTCAGCAGGTCGGTCTCGGTATCGCCGATCAGCACCGAGCGTGCCATCCTGCCCCCGGCGCTTTCGACAGCGAGGCGATAGGGCGCGACATCGGGTTTACGGGTCGGCAGGGTATCTGCACCGACCAGCGCGGCAAAGAGATCACGGATCCCCAGTTCGCGCAGCAAAGCCTCGGCCAGGGCGGCGGGCTTATTGGTGCAGACCGTGGTGATATAGCCCAGATCATGCAGCGCAGAGATCGCCTCAACCGTGCCGGGATAGGGGCGGCTGTGAACGGCAATCGCCTCGCGGTAATGACGCAGCAGTTCGGGATACCAGCGGTCGATCCCCGGCTCATCCACCAGCTCGCCGATCCGGCTGAAGCCCAGCCGCAACATCGCCCGCCCGCCATGAAACGCCGTCAGCGAATCCGCGCTGGTCAGAGGGCTGCCCTGGCCCATAGCCGAAAAACAGGCATTTGCCGCCGCCAGAAGATCGGCACTGGTGTCGACCAGGGTGCCGTCCAGGTCGAAAACCACGCAATCGCCGGTGGCTTTTCTGATATCCGTCATATTCTGCAACATCCGGCAATCCTCTGTGACCGATCCCCCCCTTGGCGACTGGTCCTGTCCCGCGTAGAACGACGCGGCATCATTTGAAAGGGCCAGAATGCCGGTCTCCCTCATCATCCTGGCCGCAGGCCAGGGCAGCCGCATGAATTCGGACCTGCCCAAGGTCTTGCATAAAGTCGCGGCGGCACCGCTGTTGCATCATGCGATGACCGCTGGTGCAGCGCTTGCCCCCGAGCAGGTGGTGGTGGTGACGGGCCATGGCTCGGATGCGGTTTCTGCCGCTGCGATCAGCTTTGACCCCGAGGTCTCGATCGTGCTGCAGACCGAGCAGAACGGCACCGGCCATGCCGTCGATCAGGCGCGCGGCCTGCTGGCGGATGCTGCGGGCGACGTGATCGTGCTATACGGCGACACACCCTTTATCCGGGCCGAGACGCTGGAGACCATGCTCGAGGCCCGCGCCCGCCATGCAGTGGTGGTCCTGGGCTTTGAGGCCGCCGATCCGGGCCGTTATGGCCGGCTGGTGGTCGAAGGTGCCAGCCTTGAGCGGATCGTCGAATATAAAGACGCAAGCGAGGCCGAGCGCGCCATTACTCTGTGCAATTCCGGCGTGATCTGCGCCTCGGCGCGCGACCTGTTCTCGCTGGTCGGCGAGATCGGCAATGAAAATGCCAGCGGCGAATATTATCTGACCGATATCGTCGCCCTCGCCCGCGCCCGTGGCCTTTCGGCGGGGGTGGTGATCTGCGACGAGGCCGAGACCCTGGGGGTGAACACCCGCGCCGAACTGGCCGGGGCCGAAGCCGCTTTCCAGGCCCGGGCCCGAGCCGAGGCACTGGAGAATGGCGTCACCCTGACCGCGCCGGAAACCGTGTTCTTCGCCCTGGATACCGTGATCGGGCGCGATGCGATCATCGGCCCGCATGTGCTGTTTGGCACCCGTGTGACCATCGAGAGCGAGGCCGAGGTCAAGGGCTTTTGCCATCTTGAGGGCTGCCATATCTCGCGCGGGGCTGATGTCGGCCCCTTTGCCCGGCTGCGTCCCGGGGCCGAGCTGGCCGAGAATGTCCATGTCGGAAATTTCGTCGAGATCAAAAACGCCATCCTTGATGAAGGCGTTAAGGTCGGCCATCTGACCTATATCGGCGATGCCGATGTGGGCGAGTTTACCAATATCGGCGCGGGCACCGTCACCTGCAATTACGACGGGGTGATGAAGCATCGCACCAGGATCGGCAAAAACGCTTTCATCGGCTCGGATACGATGCTGGTGGCGCCGGTCACTTTGGGCGATGGCGCGCTGACCGGCTCGGGCTCGGTCATCACCGGCGATGTGCCCGCCGGTGCCCTGGCCCTGGCCCGGGCGCGTCAGGTCAATAAACCCGGTCTTGCAGAAAAGATCTTCACCAGACTCAGGGCCATTAAGGCCACAGGAAATAAAGGATAATTTCATGTGTGGCATTATTGGCGTCCTGGGCAGTCATGAAGCTGCGCCCCTGCTGGTCGAGGGGCTGAAACGGCTTGAGTATCGCGGCTATGATTCCGCCGGTATCGCGACGGTAAATGATGGCCAGCTCGACCGCCGCCGCGCGGTGGGCAAGCTGGTCAATCTCTCTGACCTGCTGGTGCATCAGCCGCTGGCCGGGAAATCCGGCATCGGCCATACCCGCTGGGCCACCCATGGCGCGCCGACCGTCACCAATGCCCATCCGCATCGCGCCGGCGGTGTGGCAGTGGTGCATAATGGCATTATCGAGAATTTCCGCAGCCTGCGTGAGGCCCTGTCCGGGGATGGCTATCACCAGGAATCCGAGACCGATACCGAGACCGTGGCCCTGCTGTTGCAGCGCGAGCGCGACCGGGGCGCGGCGCCGGTCGAAGCCGCACGCCGGACGCTGCAGCAGCTCGAGGGCGCTTTCGCGCTCTGCATCCTGTTTGAGGGCGAGCAGGATCTGATGATCTGCGCCCGCAAGGGCAGCCCGCTCGCGATCGGGCGTGGCGAGGGCGAGATGTTCGTCGGCTCAGACGCCATTGCGCTGGCGCCGATGACCGACCGCATCACCTATCTCGACGAGGGCGACTGGGCGGTGATCACCCGCAAGGGCGCCGAGATCTATGATGCCGAGGGCAATCCGGTCAGCCGGGCCGAGACCCGGATCCAGCTTGATGCAGCCCGCGTCGAAAAGGGCGGCTTCAAACATTTCATGGCCAAAGAGATTGCCGAACAGCCGGTGGTGATGGCCGATGCTCTGCGCCATTACACCGGCTCTTCGGCCGCCCCGGCGCTGAACCTGCCCGAGGGCCTTGATTTCACCGGCATTGACCGGGTGGTGATGGTGGCCTGTGGCACCGCGAGCTATGCGACCCATGTAGCGAAATACTGGTTCGAACAGATCGCTGGCCTGCCCGCCGAGATCGATGTCGCCAGCGAATTCCGCTACCGCGAGCCGGTGCTCTCGGAAAAAAGCATGGCGATTTTCGTCAGCCAGTCGGGCGAGACCGCCGATACACTCGCCGCTTTGCGCTATGTGAAGAGCAAGGTCGCGAAAGTGGTTTCTGTGGTCAATGTGCCGACCTCTTCGATCGCGCGTGAAAGCGATCTGGCGCTGCCGATCCTGGCTGGCACGGAAATCGGCGTGGCCTCGACCAAGGCCTTTACCTGCCAGCTGACGGTTCTGGCGCTGATGGCGCTGAAAGCCGCCGCCGACCGGGGCAGGCTCTCGCCCGCAGATCTGAGCGCCAGGCTGGAAAGCCTGCGCGCCATGCCGGGCCTGCTCAATGCGGCGCTGGCGAGCTCGGACAGCATCGCCCAGATCGCCAATGAACTGGCCAGGGCCTCGGATATTCTGTTCCTCGGACGCGGGCCGATGTATCCGATGGCGCTGGAAGGTGCGCTGAAGCTGAAAGAGATCAGCTATATCCATGCCGAAGGCTATGCTTCGGGTGAACTGAAACACGGGCCTATCGCGCTGATCGACGAGAAAGTGCCGGTCATCGTTATGGCCCCGATGGATGCTTTGTTCGATAAGACGGTGTCGAATATGCAGGAGGTGATGGCGCGCCACGGCAAGGTGCTGCTGCTCTCGGATGCGAAGGGTTTGGCAGAAGCGGGCGAAGGCACCTGGGCGCAGCTGGCGCTGCCAGCGGTCGAGCCGGTCTGGGCACCGATCCTCTATGCCGTCCCGGCGCAGCTTCTGGCCTATCACACCGCGATTGCCAAAGGCACCGATGTCGACCAGCCGCGCAACCTCGCGAAATCGGTGACGGTCGAGTAAACACCGGCCCGCCGGGTCCGCCCCGGACCGCCAGGGATCAGGGGAGCAGCTGCAGGGCCGCTCCCCTTTTTCATCAACGGTGGCAGCGGGGCGACCGTTCCGCTGCTGGTGCAATCCGGGGGTTTTCACCCTGAGCCAGCGCTTTTGCCGATGAAATCCACGCCCTCCCCCCTTGATCCCCCGGCCCCGATCCGCAAGGAGAAGGTTTGCCATGCTGTTGTGCGGCCAGATCCCTCTGGCCCGGACGGGGCCTGGCCTTGATGGAATGACCGGCCCGCCCTGGCAGACCGGCTGCGCAGAAGGATGATCCCAGATGGTAACCAGCACCGAGGCGCTTGCGGCCCTGACCGCGCTTGGCAATGCAGAGCGTGCCGCCGCAGCCGCGGTCAGCCATAAATCGGACCGGGTCTTTCTTGGCGTCGCCGTGCCCGAGATCAGCGCCCTGGCCAAGGCCTGGCGCGATGAGATCAGCCTCGACGCGCGCCTCAGCCTCGCCGATGCTTTATGGCAGAGCGATATTCACGAGGCCCGGATTGCCGCCTGCCGCCTGCTGGTTCAGGCCCGGATCACCCCGGATGCGGCGGTCTGGGCCCTGATCACCTCCTGGCTGCCCGCGCTTGATATCGGGGCGCTGGCCGATCAGCTCGGCGATGCCGGGGCACGCCGGGTCAGTGCCGATCCGGCGCGGCTCGATGAGGTGGAGAGCTGGGTGAAAAGCCCGCATCTCTGGACCCGCCGCGCGGCGCTGGATTTCACTTTGCCCTGGGCCAAGATGAACCATCTCAAACCCGCCGATCTGGAGGCGCGCGAGCGCATCCTTGGCTGGGCGGGCGAGCTGGTGGCCGACCGCGACTGGAATATGCAAAAGGCGCTTGGCCTGTGGATCCGCGATCTGTCGAAACATGATGCGGCACGGGCGCGTGATTTCCTCACTGGCCCGGGAACCGGGCTGAAGAGCTTTGCCCGCAAACTGGCGAAAACCTGGCTGCAGGACTGAACCCCTCCCGGGCAGCGGGCGCGCGCCGCCCCTGCCCCCCCGGGCAGTGTCTCCGCCCCTCTGCACGACCCGCTACAAGCCTGGCCCGATCCGGCCCGGGAACTGCGCGGCTCTCTGTCGTTCGCAATCTGCGAACACCGCTTACACTGCCGCGGTGATGGCTCTGCCCGGGGCCCTGGCCTATAACCCTCACATCTGATCGTGAGGAGTTTTCCATGCCCACCCTGTATTTTGCGCCCGGTGCCTGCTCGCTCGCACCCCATATCGTGCTGGAATGGATCGGCGCGCCCTATAAGGCGGTGAAGGTCGGCTATGGCTCACCCGAGCTGCTGGCGGTGAACCCGACCGGCGCCGTGCCGACCCTGATCGAGGAGGACGGCTGGATCCTGACCCAGGCCGGGGCCATTCTCGACTATCTTGCCGCCAAACATCCCGAAGCCGGTCTGGCAGGCGAGGACAGCCTGCGCGGCAAGGCCGAGGCACATAAATGGTCGGCCTTTCTGACCTCGGATCTGCATGCCTCGTTCTGGCCGGTGTTTATGGCGGGTCGCTTCACCAGTGATCCTTCGGCTGAGGCGCAGAAAAAAGTGACCGAGGCCGGGCTGGAGCTGGTGAAGAAGAAATTCGCCATTCTGAACGCGCATCTTGAGGGCCGTGACTGGATCCTTGCCGGCGGGCGTTCGGTGATTGATGCCTATGCTTTCCCGATGATCCGCTGGGGCAAGGCGAAACTGCCGGGCGGGCTGCAGGATTATCCGCAGATCGCCGCTTTGCATGACCGGCTCGCCGCCGATCCGGCGGTGCAGAAAGTCCTGGCTGATGAGGCCAGGGCCTGAGCTGCAATGGTAAAACCCGCGCGGGCTGTTACGGCCGCCCGCGCCCGTTTCAGGAGTTCGTTTCATGACCACCGGCATTCATCACGTCACCGGCATTACCGCCAATGTTCAGGCCAATGTCGATTTCTACCTCGGCTTTCTAGGCCTGCATCTGGTCAAACAGACCGGCGGCTATGAGGATGCCGAACAGCTGCATCTGTTCTATGGCGATGCGGCGGGCAGCCCGGGCTCTCTGATCTCTTTTCTGGTCTGGGAGGCGGCGGGCCGGGGCCGGACCGGACTTGGTCAGGTCTCGGAGGTCGCCTTCGCTGTCGCGCCCGAGGCCATCGGCGAATGGCTGACCCGCGCGCTTTCGGCCCGGATCCCGGTTGAAGGCCCGAACCGCGAATTCGGCGAGCCGGTGCTGCGGCTGAAAGACCCCGATGGCATGATCGTCAAACTGGTCGGCACGCCCGGGGTGAGCGGCATCCCCCCGGCCCGGATCCGCGCGGTCACGCTGCTGAGCGATCAGGCGGAGGCGACGGCCGATTTTGTCGCCCGTTTCGGCTATCGTGAGATCGCCCGCGAGGGGGCCACCCTCCGCCTCGCCTCGGACAGTGATGTCGTCGATATTCGCGGTGTCAGCGGCTTCGTGCCCTCGATCCCTGGCGCGGGGGTGGCCGATCATCTGGCCTTGCGCGCCGCCGATGCCGCGGCGCTGCGCGCGATGCGGCTGTCTTTGAAAGATTACGGCCCGACCCATGTGCATGACCGCAAATACTTCCTGTCACTTTACGTTCGTGAACCGGGGGGTAGCCTGATCGAATATGCAACCGATGCGCCCGGGATGAGCGTTGATGAGGCCCCGGAGGCGCTTGGCAAAATCCTGTTCCTGCCCGAAAGTGAACAGGCCCGGGCGGATGACCTGCGGGTCATGCTGCCACAATTCGCCCTGCCGGGCGAGGAAAGGTATCCGATGCGTGACCTGCCCTTCATTCACCGCTTTCACCGGCCCGAAAATGCCGATGGCTCAACGATTGTCCTGCTGCATGGCACTGGCGGCAATGAAACCGATCTGATGCCGCTGGCGCATAAGCTGAACCCGCGCGCGACACTGCTTGGGGTCCGCGGCCGCTCGTCCGAGGAGGGGATCAACCGCTGGTTCCGCCGCTTTGACGCGGTGACCTATGATCAGCAGGATATCCGCAATGAGGCCGAAGCTTTCGCCGGTTTCGTCGAAGGCGCGGTCAAGGGCTATGGCATCGCGCCCGAGAGCCTGTCCTTCCTCGGCTATTCCAACGGCGCCAATCTGCTGGCGGCGATCCTGCGGCTGCATCCCGGGGTGATCCGCCGCGCGGTGCTGCTGCGCGGCATTGAGGCGCTGGAAGAGCCGCCCGCTGCCGATCTGCAGGGCACAGAGGTGCTGATGCTGAACGGCGCGCGCGACCCCTATGGCCGGATGACCCCGGTGCTGGAGGCGGCGCTGAAGGCAGGCGGGGCGGATCTGACGGCGAAAACGCTTGCGGCCGGGCATGAGCTGACCCCGGAGGATCTGAGCGAGGCCGCGGCCTGGCTCGCCGCGCGCTAAAACCTCAGCCGAGGCCCTCGAGCCAGGGGGCCTCGCCCTGAAATGACGCGACCAGATGGTCGATAAACAGCCGCAGTTTCAGCGGCATCGGCGTGACCGGCGGCCAGACCACCACCAGTGGCAGATGCCGGGTCTCGACCTGCGGCAAAAGCTGCACCAGCCTTCCCTGTTTCACCGCCTCTGCGGCAATGAAGCCTGGCAGAATGGCAATGCCGGTCCCGGCCAGCGCCAGCTCACGCATGGCCTCGCCATTATTGACACTGATCCTTTCCATCAGCTGAGGCTGCACGAGGCGGCCGTTTTCACTGAGCTGCCACAGATCGGCGTTTGCGACATGGCTGTAACCGACAGAGGCGAGGCCATTCAGATCCGCCACAGTTTCCGGCCTGCCATGGCGTGACAGAAACTCCGGGCTGGCGCAGATCAGCCGCCGGTCCTCGCAGAGCCTGCGGCTTTTCAGGGCGCCGCCGGTCAGCTCGCCCAGCCGCACCCCGACATCAAAGCCTTCCCGTGCCAGATCACGGGCGCGGTCGTCATAATCGATGCGCAGCTCCAGCTCGGGATGCTGGCGGGCGAAAGCCGCGATCACCGGGCTCAGATGCAAAGTGCCAAAGCTCATCGGCACCGCGACCGAAAGCCTGCCGCGCAAGACCTCGCCCCGCCCGCCCCAGGCCGCCGATTCCGCCGCCGCACGCAGATCGGCCAGCGCCGGGCGCAGCCGCCCGGCCAGCCCCTCCGCCGCCTCGGTGGGGCTGAGCCGCCCGGCATTGCGGCGAAACAAAGCCACGCCCAGCCCGGTTTCCAGATCACTGAGCCGTTTCGAGATCACCGATTTTGACAGGTTCAGCCGGGCCGCAGCCGCGGTGACCGTGCCCAGATCCATCACCGTCAGAAAGGTGTCGATCTCCTCAAGCGTATAATGCATCGCCGCCCTGCCCGTTCGCTGATCCTGCTGCGCGCCACTGTGCCAGAGCAAAAGTCGTTCGAAAAGAGCGAACGCTGCCTGCGGCGCCTGCTGGCTGGATCGCTTTGCCCGCGCGGCGCATATTGGCTGCAACGAAAGGAGGCCGTTATGGCTGATATCAAAGATCTCTCGCTCGGCGGCATTCATCATCTGACCGCGATCACCGCCGATGCCCCCGCCAATAAGCGCTTTTACACCGAGACCCTCGGGCTGCGCCTCGTCAAGAAAACCGTGAACCAGGACGATACCTCGGCCTATCACCTGTTTTATGCCGATGGTCTGGCCACACCTGGCACCGATCTGACCTTCTTCGACTGGCCGGTCGGACGCGAGACCCGCGGCACACATTCGATCAGCCGCACCGGATTGCGCATCGCGCCCGACAGTTTCGACTTCTGGGCCGGGCGGCTGAAAGACGCCGGGCTCTCTTCGGGGCTGATCACGGCGACCGACGGCCGGACCAGCCTCGATTTTGAGGATCCCGAGGGGCAGCGCTTCCGGCTGACCGCCGATCAGCCAGGCCCTGCCAATCCCTGGGAGAAGAGCCCGATTGCCGCCCGGCATCAGATCCGCGGCCTTGGCCCGATCACCATCTCGGTGCCTGAGCTGGCCCCGACAAAGGCGGTGCTGGAAGCGGTGATGCATATGGAGGAGACCGGCAGCTATCCCAGCCCGGATGGCGAGGGGGTGGTGCATATCTTCTCGATGGGGCCTGGCGGTCCGGCGGCCGAGCTGCATGTGGCGGTGCAGCCTGGCCTGCCCACCGCCCGTCAGGGCGCGGGCGCGGTGCATCACGTCGCCTTCCGCACCCCCGATGCCCAGGGCATTCAGGACTGGGCGGCCCGGCTGCGCGAATTTCGTATCCCCTCTTCGGGCGAGGTCGAGCGCTATTACTTCCGCAGCCTCTATTTCCGCGAACCGGGCGGCAATCTGTTTGAGATCGCCTCTGACAGCCCCGGTTTCACCGTGGATGAACCGCTGGAAACTTTGGGCGAAAGCCTGTCACTGCCGCCCTTCCTTGAAGCCAGGCGCGCGCAGATTGAGGCAAGGCTGAAGCCTCTGGACTGAGATCACCAGACGAAAAGGGCCGGAGTCTGCCGCTCCGGCCCTTTTTATGCGCCAGGCCTCAGCCGAGGAAGAGCAGAACCACGATCCCCAGCGAGATCAGCAGACAGCCCGCGATTTCCCGGCCGGTGATTTTCTCGCGGAAGAAAAAGACGGTCGCGGCAAAGGTGAACAGCATTTCAATCTGGCCAAGCGCCTTGACCACCGCCGCATTCTGCAAGGTCATCGCCATGAACCAGCAAAATGAGGCCGTGGCCCCGGCCGCCCCCGCCAGCAGCGAGACCCTCCAGGCCCGGGCGATACGGGCAAATTCACCGCGCTCGCGCCAGAGCATCCAGAGCCCCATCGCCGTAACCTGCACCACCAGCGCCGCGACCAGGGTCAGTGCCGCCTGGGTCATGAAATCAGGCCCGCCAAGGCTGAGCGAGGCGGCGCGGTATGAGACTGCCGAGACACCAAAGGCCATGCCCGAGGCCAGCCCCAGCAGCGCATTCGGCGCCAGCACCGAGGCCAGCAGATTGCGCGCGCTCATCTTCAGATGCGCGATCGAGATCAGCATCACCCCCAGAACCGAAATGGCAATCGCGGTGAGCGCCCCGATGCTGACCCCCTCGGACAGGAAGATCAGGCCAAACAAAGCCGCCTGGGCGGGTTCGGTGCGCGAGTAAGCGGTGCCGACCGCGAAATTACGGAAGGAAAACAGGTAGATCAGCAGGAAGGTTCCGGCGATCTGCGCGAATGCGCCAAGTGTGGCAAAGCTGTAAAAGCGCAGATCCGGCACCGGCAGGCTGCGATCTCCGGTCACAAGCAGCAGGCTGAGAAAGACCAGCGCGAAAGGCAGGCCAAAGCCAAAGCGTACGAAAGTGGCCCCGGTGGTGCCCATCGCCGCTTTGAGGTGTTTTTGGGCCGCAGACCGCAGATTTTGCAGGAAAGCGGCGAGAAGGGTGATCGGGATCCAGAGTGCCATGCCGCCAGCCCTAAGCGAGCCCGGGCGATCTGGCAAGCGAAGGACCGCCGCCCGCACACCAGCCGACGCTTTGCCATACTTGCGGCAGATCAGCTTTCAGGTCAGTTTCGCCCCAGCCCGCGTTTCGGGCCAGGTTATGACTGTTTTAATGGAACATTTCCCGATGCTGAGACTTGCCGCTGCCGCCTGCCTGCCGCTTCTCGTGCTGACTGCCGCCCCTGCTTTAGCCCTTTGCAGCGGTGAGAGCCTGTTTCACTGCCCGATCGGTAAGAAGGAACTGGAGCTCTGCCGTCAGGGCAATAGCGTGACCTATACATTCGGCCCGGCCGGCAGGCCCGAAATCACCCTGAGCGAAAGCATCCGCAGCCTTGATTATCAGCCCTGGTCCGGGGTCGGGCGCGCCATTCATCAGGCAGCGGTGTTCGAGAATGACGGGGTTTTCTACCGGGTCTGGAGCAGCTTTGACCGCCAGCTGCCCGATGAACCGGCGACCGGAGGGGTGCTGGTAGAGCGCAATGAACAGCTGCTGGCCCAGCTGAACTGCGCCTCCGGCCGGATGGAGGCCGGGCTCGATCTGCTCTGGCAGGCCAAAGAGCAGGCCGGACAATGCTGGAATTACCAAAAATTCCGCTGGCAGGAGGGGGGCTGCGGCTGAGCCTGGCCCCGCCAGCCTGACCACCCCGCCTGGCTTTGCCGCGCAACCGCCTGACCGGTGGTTGCAGCTTCGCGGCCACAGTCGCGCCCCACAATATACTGTGGAGCACTTTTCTTCTTGGTCGTCATCCGGTAGCTGCCGCTATAGTCTGCGTTGTGAACCGGGGGGAACACCCGGTCTTGAGGCAGGCCAATAACAACAAGCAAGGAGGGCGCGATGCGCTGCCCGTTCTGCGGCAATATCGACACCCAGGTGAAGGACAGCCGTCCCGCCGAGGACCATGTATCGATCCGTCGTCGCCGTTTCTGCCCCGCCTGTGGCGGGCGTTTCACCACCTATGAGCGCGTCCAGCTGCGCGATCTGGTCGTGGTTAAATCCAATGGCAAACGCGAGGATTTCGACCGCGACAAGCTGGAACGCTCGATCCGTATCGCCATGCAGAAGCGCCCGATTGAGCCGGAGCGCATCGATCAGATGATCTCGGGCATCGTGCGCCGCCTCGAAAGCATGGGCGAGACCGATGTGCCCTCGCGCACCATTGGCGAGATTGTCATGGAAAGCCTGGCGCGGATCGACACCGTGGCCTATGTTCGCTTTGCCAGCGTTTACAAGAACTTCCAGGCTGCCGGTGATTTCGACCGTTTCGTCAGCGAGCTGCGGCCCGCCGGCGACAGGGGCGAAGAATAATCCCGGAGGCCCAAAGCCCCGGAGCCGCGCATGACCCGCGAAACTGATGAGCATCACATGTCCCATGCCCTGCGCCTTGCCGCGCGGGGCAATGGCTCTTGCTGGCCCAATCCGGCGGTCGGCGCGGTGCTGGTCAAAGAGGGGCGCGTCATCGGGCGCGGCACCACCCAGCCCGGGGGCCGCCCCCATGCCGAACGCATGGCCCTGGCCCAGGCCGGTGATCAGGCCAGGGGGGCCACCGCCTATGTCACGCTTGAACCCTGCGCCCATCACGGCAGAACCAGCCCCTGCGCCGAGGCCCTGGTGGCGGCGGGCGTGGCGCGGGTGGTGGGCGCGATCACCGATCCGGACCCCCGCGTCGCCGGGCGCGGCTATGCCATTCTGCGCGAGGCCGGAATTGCGGTCAGCGAGGGCGTGCTGGCGGCAGAGGCGCTGGAGGTAACCGCGGGCTTCCTGAAACGCGTCAGCCGTGGCCTGCCCTTTGTCACCCTCAAACTCGGCGCGACGCTCGATGGCCGCATCGCCACCGCTTCGGGCGAGAGCCGCTGGATCACCGCGCCGGACTCGCGCCGGGCCGTCCATGCGATGCGGATGAGCCATGATGCGGTTCTGGTCGGCTCGGGCACGGCTCTGGCCGATGATCCCGATCTGACGGTGCGCGATATGGGGGCTTTGCGCCAGCCGGTGCGGATCGTGATCGACCGCCTGCTGCGCCACAGCCCCCAAAGCCGCCTCGGCCAGACTGCGCGCGAAGTGCCGGTCTGGCTGCTGCATGGGCCTGAGGCCAGCACCGGGGCGCAGGAGGCCTGGCGCGAGGCCGGGGCCATGCTGATCCCCTGCCCGCTGCGCAATGGCCAGATTGATCTGACAGCCGCGCTGAAACTGCTGGCCGATCAGGGCCTTACCCGGATTTTCTGCGAGGGGGGCGGCACGCTGGCCGCCGGGCTGGTCAGCGCCGGGCTGGTGGATGAGCTGGCTTTGTTCAGCGCGGGCGCGCTGATCGGCGCCGAGGGCCGCGCCGCCTTTGGCGCGCTGGGGCTGGAGCATCTGGCCGATGCACCCCGGCCCCGGCTGATCTCGCAGCGCCCCAGCGGGCCGGATCTTCTCAGCCGCTGGCGGTTCTGAGCGGCTCAGAAATCGGTTGGCGCGCCGCCCTCCTGTTTGCGCCTCGCCACGAAGCGGTTCAGCTCTTCCCGGGCATTATGGTCAATCTCCGGCGGCTCGAATTCGGCGAGGATCTGTTTGGCGATGCGGTTGGCCCGTTCCGAGGTCCAGATGCCGCCATCGGCTGCCCAGGCCTCATAATTGCGCCAGTCGCTGGCAATCGGCTGATAGAAGGCCTCCTGATAGCGGGCCTGGGTATGGGCGCAGCCAAAGAAATGCCCGCCCGCCCCCACTTCCTTAATCGCGTCAAAAGCCAGATCCTCCTCGCCGGTGGCAAAGGTCGCCTGCTCAAAATAGCGCTGGATCATCTGCAGCACTTCGCAATCCATCACGAATTTCTCGGTACTGGCGATCAGCCCGCCCTCCAGCCAGCCCGCGGCGTGATAGACTATATTGGTGCCCGACTGCACCGCCGACCAGAGCGAGTTTGAGGTCTCCCACATCGCCTGGCCATCGGGAATGTTTGAGGCGCAGACCCCCGAGGCCCGCATCGGCACGCCGTAAGAGCGCACCATCTGCCCGGTCATCTGCGTCGCGCGCATATATTCCGGCGTGCCAAAGGCGGGGGCGCCGGATTTCATATCGACATTTGAGGTGAATGTGCCGATCGCCACCGGGCAGCCGGGATTGATATATTGCAGTAAAGCCACGGCCGACAAAGCCTCGGCCAGCGACAGAGCCACCGCGCCAGACATGGTGACCGGCGCCATGGCCCCCGCGAGGGTGAAGGGCGTGACCACCACCGGCTGCCCGCGCCGTGCCAGTCGCATCGCGCCGTCGAGCATCGGGTAATCATGTTTCAGCGGCGAGACCGAATTGATATTGGTATACATGCGCGGCCTGGCATCGAATTCGGCATGGCTCAGCCCGGCCGCAATGCGCACCATCTCCATCACATCCTCAACCCGCTCGGCGCCGAGGCTATAGGCGTGGCAGACCTTATCGGTCAGGATCAGCTTTTCATAAAGACAGTCGAGATGGCGCACCGAAGGGTGAATATCAATCGGCTCGACCGGATAGCCGCCGGCAATATGGATGCAGTTAAAATACTGCGTCAGCTTCATAAAATCTTTGAAGGTCTCGAAATCGCCCGAGCGTTTGCCGCGCTCGATATCCCAGGAATTGGGCGGCGAGGAGACATTGACAAAGACCATATGCCGCCCGCCGATCACCACCTCCCGCGCCGGATTGCGCGGCGTCATGGTGAATTCTGCCGGTGCATCGCCCAGCATTTCCATGATGAAATCTTCATCAAAGCGGACATTGGTGCCCGAGACCAGGCAGCCCGCCTGTTTCAGGATCGCCACCGCCTCGGGATTGAGAATTTCGATACCGATCTCGCGCAGGATCCGCATCGCCGTCTGATGGATACGCGCCACCCCGTCGCCATCCAGCGGCTCGGTCGGGCGGTCGGGATTGACCGGGATGCGCCATGGCATCTGATCAATCACCCCGGCGCTGCGCCCCATCATGGCAGCTCTGCCACCGCCGCGCTTTCTGCGCCCCGCATCAGTCAGTCCCGGATCGCTCATCTGCTGTCGCTCCCGTTCATCCCTGTGACAAGGATGACCGAGGCCCGCCGGGATGCGAGCCTCTCTGGCGACACAAAAGCGTCGTTTTTTATCGTTTACCCGGGATGAGCCGCGAAAACGCCAGGGGTCAGGCGCTCAGACTGTCGATCCAGGCCGGAATTTCTCCGATATTTTCCAGCACCACATCGGCATGAGGCGCGAGGCTGGCAGCCTTTGCCACCCCGGTCAGCACCGCCACCCGCCTGGTGCCAGCCGCACGGCCCGCCTCAAGATCATGCAGGCTGTCGCCGACCATCAGCACCCGCGCCGGATCCAGCCCCTCGGCCCGCAGGAAAGCATTGAGCATACCCGGCCCGGGCTTGGCGCCATGGCCAGAATCATAGCCCGCGACGAAATCGACCAGCCCGCCCAGGTTATGCGCCGCCACATGCGCCCGTGCCGGGGCTTCGGCATCATTGGTGACAATCGCCAGTTTCAGCCCGCGGGCGCGGAAGGCCTCAAACAGCGGCACCAGCGGCACGGCCTCGACCATCCGCGCTTTCGCCGCCACCTCATTGATCCGCGCCTCAAGCTGCCCGGCGCTCCAGCCCGGCAGTTCCGGCAGCATGGCGGCGGTGATCTCAGACGGCGTCCCCGCGATCACCAGCGAACCGGGAAGGAAACGCCCCTCCTCCGGCAGATAGCCAATCGCTGCGGCCAGACGCGCGGCATGGGCCTCATCGACGGTCAGATCCGCCAGAAGCTGGCGTGCCCAGGCGCCCCAGCTTTTATGAAAATCAAACAGCGTACCGTCTTTATCGAACAGGATAGCATCGATCATCACAGATCCCCTCTGGCCGTGTTGCCACCGACTGTGCAGATTCCGGCGCAGCCTTCAAGGATCTGCACCGCCGCCCCGGAGATAAATGCCGCCGCCGTGGCCCACGCCGCCAGACCAGATCGGATCGGATCCGGACCTCAGCAGAGCCTCGCGCGCGCCCACCGGGCCTCAGGTCCAGTGTGGCACATCCCCGCCCGGCAACTGTGCCCGGGCTGGTGCAATCTCCGCCGGGTTCAGGCCGAGATCGCCACAAAAGCTGAGCAGCATCGCCTCATCGCTGAGCAGAAAGTCGAGCACCGCCGCCAGAACCTCGGGCTCGCCGGCGCGACTGCGCAATTCACTGGCCAGCAGCCCCGACTGCGCGAGGAAGGGCAGGATGCGGTCTTCATCCGCAGCCAGCCAGGCCAGGCCCTGCAGCGCCAGCGTCATTCCAAAATCCTGTGCAGCCATGGTCCAAACCCTCTGTATCATCCCAAATTTCGCGGGTTTTGCGCCATAATTTTGCCAGGATCCACAGAATTTCCCGGTTTCAGAAAGGAATTTTTAACCTTCTTAATGGCATTTTTTAACGAGAGGTAAATTAAGGAGCTGCCCGCCATGCGTGAGACGATCCTGATCGCCGATCCAGATGCAGCCAGTCGTCTCATCCTGCGCTCGCGCCTCAGCGAGGCGCATTATCAGCCGCTGATGGCCTGCGATGGCAGTGCCTGTCTGCAGCTGGCGGTCAGCGCCCGCCCGGCCCTGATCGTGATCGACGCCCGGCTCGGCGGGCTGCCAAATGCCACCGCGCTGCTGCACCAGCTGCGCAGCGAGGCGCTGACCGCAGGCCTGCCGCTGCTCCTGCTCTGCGAGCCGCAGGATCAGGCGGCCAGGCTGGCGGGGCTGGAGGCCGGGGCCGATGATGTGATCCCCCGCAGCCCCGACCTCTCGGTCCTGCTGGCGCGGATCCGCAATCTGTTGCGGCGGGGCCAGCCCACCAGCCTTCTGGCCGAGGCCTGGGGGCTGGAACAGCCCGCCCTCTCGGGCTTTGCCGAACAGCTCGCCGGTTTTCAGCATATGAGCAGTATCGGCGGCAGTATCGGGGTGATCGCCGCCAGCAGCGAGACGGCCCATGCCTGGCGGCATCATATCCCCGCCGGGCTGCGGCTGCAGGCGCATGTGCAGACGCCGGGCAATGGCGCTGGCCCGCCCCGGCTGCATGATGTCTATCTGATCTGCGCCGCCCGCGATGACAGCGGCGAAGAGCCTGGCAGCGGTTTTCGTCTGATGTCACAGCTTGCCTCTGGCCAGGCCAGCCGCGACAGCCTCTGCGCGCTTATCCTTGCGCAGCCCGATGCCACGGTGGTGGCGCTGGCCTATGATCTGGGGGCCGATGATGTGCTGGCCGCCGATATCAGCGGCGCCGAGCTGGCGCTGCGCCTGACCAATATGCTGCGGCGCAAAGCGCAGCGCGACGGCGATCAGCAGCGGATCCGCGAAGGGCTGAAACTGGCTCTGATTGACCCGCTGACCGGCGCCTGGAACCGCCGCTACGCCATGCCGCGCCTTACCAGTCTGTGCAGCGAAGCCCGCCGCACCGGCCAGCCGCTGGCGGTGCTTGTGCTTGATATCGACCGCTTTAAACAGGTGAATGACATCCATGGCCATGCGGCGGGCGATCTGGTGCTGACCGAAGTGGTGCAAAGGCTCAGCGCCACATTGCGCGCCGGGGATCTGCTGGCCCGGATCGGCGGCGAGGAATTTCTGATCGCTTTACCGGGGACCGGCGCCAGAGAGGCCAGCAGCGTGGCCGAGCGGCTGCGGCGGCTGATCAGTGACCGGCCGTTTGAACTGGGCGAGGAGGGGCCGGACCGTGCTCCGGGCCGTCTGGATCTGACAATTTCGATGGGGCTGCGGATCAGCACCGGCCAGGATGATGCCCTGGTGCTGACAGAGGCCGCCGACGGGGCGCTGCGCGAATCAAAACGCGCCGGACGCAATCTCGTCACCCTGTGCCAGAGCCACGGCTGAAAGCCAGGGCCCGCCCTGACCGGCTTTGCCCCGGACCGGCCGGGGGGTCGGCACTGATCAGGTGCAGGCCCGGCACAGGTCTGGCACCGGGCCGGTACAGGGCCGGGGGTCAGCCGTGTTTTCTGGCCTGACGCGCCCGCGCTTTGGCCAGAACCTCCTCAAGCCGCGCGACATATTTCGCCCTTTCGGCGGCAGGCAGCGCGGTCAGATAGGCGCCGATCACCTCGCTGGCCGACCCCATGCGCTGTTCATTATGCGCCGTGAGCAGGGCCAGAGCCGCACTGATCGCCGCCGGATCCACCGGATCGCGGCGCAAAGCTGCAAGCAGCGGCTGATATTCCTGCTCGAGCGCGCCGGGGCCGCGCCCGAGATCAGGATGGCGCGCCAGAAAGGCCGGGCGCATCGCCCGCCAGTCCTTTGGTGTCATCGCGGCCGTCAAGGGCCCCATGGCCAGGTCACACCGGCCCGGACCGGCCTTCGGATCATGACCCAGCCAGGCCCCGGCCAGCAGCCCCGCCCCGACCAGGTTCAGCGCCAGCGAGGCCACCAGCACCAGTCGCACCCAGCCCGGGCCGCGCCCGGCGGGGGCTTTTGCGCTCTCTGTCGCCATCTCTTTGCTTTCGCGCATTGGCTCAGCCCTCACTCAGAAATAATTCGACCACCGGGAAAAATTCATAGCCCGTGGTATCGCTGTCAAACTCAAGCGTCAGCAGCGTTTCGGCCAGAAGCCCCTCGCTCATCCCCGCACTGGCGGAATAGCCGAGAAAAACCCCGGCAATCGCCAGCGCCCCGAGGCTGGCCAGCACCGGCCCGCCGGCGATCCCGGCGGTCAGACTGCGCCAGAACTGCAGCAAAACCGGCCTGCGCCGCAGCGGCGCCGCGGTCCCGGCCTGCGGGAGGCGCGGCTGATTTTCCTGCGCTGCCTGCAAAACCCGCGCCATCAGATCGGCCGATGGATCCCGGTCTGCGCTGCGGCCGAGGGCGAACAGGCGATCTGTCTCTTTATCGTTCATCGCTTAATCTCCCTCAAATCCAAGGCTTTCGCGCCGGTCCTGCAACAAGGTGGCAAGGCCGCGCCGCGCCCGCGCCGTCAGACTTTCCACCGCCTCCACCCCCAGCCCCATCACCATGGCAATCTCGGGGTTGGAGAGGCCCTCGATATGGCGCAGCACCAGGGCCTGACGCTGCCGTTCCGGCAGGCCCGCGAGGCCCTGATCCAGCGCCGCCAGCCGCTCGGCGGCGATCAGCCGCGCCTCGGCACCGGGGCTGTCATCGGGCGGATCCACCGCCTCGTCGAGGCTGAGTTCTCCGCCGCCGGCATTGAGCCGCCGCCGTTGCCGGCTGCGCAGCCGGTCGGTCACCAGATTGGCCGTCACCCGGTAGAGCCAGGTGCTGACCTGAGCCTCGCCGCTGCGCCAGCCAGGCGCCGCCCGCCAGAGCCGGAGCATGGCCTCCTGGGCCACATCCTCGGCCTCGGCCCGGTCACCGCCCAGCATCCGGGTGGCAAAGCCGAGCACACGCGGCAGCAGCCTCGCCGCAAGCAGCCGCGCCGCCTGCGGGTCTCCGCTGCCGTAAAGCGCCAGCAATGCGGCGTCATCCGGCTCATTCTGCATATCCCGGGCCATGCTCACCCCAAACTGTTAACCCGGATTATCACCAATGCCAAAACTGCCTCACCCATTACCTGAAAGCACCGCCAGCAGCATCCGCACAGGCCGCTTTGATTACAGCTGAAACGTGAAGCCCCGCGGTTTCCGTCGCAAAAAATTGAAAAGAGTGAAAAAAATTTGCGCGATCCCGGTAATGAAATTGCGCCCTGCGACGGAAAGACCACTGTAAAGGCTCAGGGCGATTGCCTAGGTTACCCGGGCAAACAGAATCTGTGTCTGATAGGTATTTCTATGCCCACGACTGAAGCCACACTTGCTGCGACTGACCATCCCGTAAGCGAAGAGCGGCCGCTCTGGCCTGCTATTTTGCGGGGCTGGCGCTGCCGCTGCCCGGCCTGCGGGGCCGGTCCGATCCTGAAGAGCTATCTGAAGGTGCGCGACAGCTGCCCGGTCTGCAAAGAGGATCTGCACCACCAGCGTGCCGATGACGGCCCGGCCTATATGACCATTCTCATTGTCGGCCATATCATTGGCCCGATCATGCTGATGCTCTGGACCCATTGGGATCCCGATCCGCTGCTGACCGGCATTGCGCTTTCGGTGGCCTGTATCGTCATGTCGCTCTACCTGTTGCCGCGCCTCAAAGGGGCTTTTGTAGCTCTGCAATGGTCACGCCGCATGCATGGTTTCGGCGATAATGAGCGCGGCTGAGCAGATACGCGACGCTGCAGCCCTGGTTCTTGTGCGCCCCTCAGCAACCGGCGCACAGGTTCTGATGGGACAACGCGGTGCCAGGGCCGTGTTCATGCCCTCAAAATATGTCTTCCCCGGCGGCGCCAGCGGTGCTGAGGATCTGCCGGGCGATCTTTCTCCGCTGGCGCCGCTCTGCGCGGCGCGGCTCGCCCGCGGCTCTGACAGCCCCGGCGCTCTGGTCACTGCCGCGCTGCGTGAACTGGAGGAAGAGACCGGGCAGAGCTTTCACCCCGGCGCGGTGCGGCTGCGCTATATTTTCCGCGCCATTACCCCGCCCGGCGATACCCGCCGCTTTGACGCGCGGTTTTTCCTGGCCGATGCTGCGGCGCTGCAGACCGATCCGCTGGATTTTTCGCAGGCCGAGGATGAGCTGTCACATCTGCACTGGATAGGTCTGACCGAGGCGCGGGCGCTTGATCTGCCCTTCATCACCGAGATCGTGCTCAGCGAGGTCGGCAATCTGCTCCGCGGCGGCAGCCAGCCCGGCGTGCCCTTCTTCGACAATTCCGGCAGCCGACCGCAGTTTCACCGCATCCTCTGAGCCGCGCCCCGGCAGCACCGGCCAGACCGGATGCGGCACCGGATCTTTGGCCCGCAGGAAATAGCGGCGGAAAATCCCGGCATAGCTCTGATAGAGATACTGCTCATTGCGGCGCAGGTAATGCTGCTTTTTCCCGGCATAGACTTTGGGCAGCCGGTGCCAGGGCAGGCTCGGATGCATGTGATGAACAACGTGTAAATTATTGTTCATGAACAAAAAAGCCAGAGGGCCGCGATCTTCGACCA
Organism: Pseudogemmobacter faecipullorum; assembly: GCF_020539525.1. Taxonomy (GTDB): domain Bacteria; phylum Pseudomonadota; class Alphaproteobacteria; order Rhodobacterales; family Rhodobacteraceae; genus Pseudogemmobacter; species Pseudogemmobacter faecipullorum. The sequence continues at coordinate 218,499 of NZ_JACDXX010000005.1, forward strand.
CCACGGTACGGGCACGAAACGCCGCATGTGCGCGGTGCTCAAGAAAGGTGCGGATCTTCAGGATCGCCGCCGCCAGGTAGCAGGAGATCAGCCAGGGCCAGACCCCCATTCCGCCCAGAGACCACAGCAGCGCCAGCACAAGCACAAGACCCGCGCCATGCAGCATCCAGCCCAGCCGCACCCGGCGATCCCCGGCCCGGATCAGCCGCAGATCGCCGGCGATAAAGCTGAGCCAGCCGATAAGCGGCCCGAGCAGCATCCGCCCGGCAAGGGTATTGTTCAGCCGCAGCAGCGCCTGCCGCCAGCGCGGCAGCGCCTGCCAGACCCCGGGGTCCAGGTAATTGGATTCCGGATCATCCCAGGGATCGGTCAGCGCCGGGTCGAAATGATGCGCCAGATGGGTGTCACGAAACCTGAGCCAGGGGTAGAAAAACCCGATCGGCAGGAAGACCAGCAGATGGTTCAGCGCCTCATAGCGCGTGGGATGGCCATGCAGAGCCTCATGCTGCAGCGAAGAATGCTGCGTCGCACAAAGCGCGGCCAGCAACACCGCCAGCAGCGGCGAGACCTGCCAGAGCCCGCTGATGGCCCAGAGCCAGAGCGCATAGGTCAGCGCCAGCAAAAGCAGCGTCGGCCCCTCCTCGCGCCAGGCCCCACCACCGCTGCCACTGCCGCTGCCGCACGCGCCGCCCTCTCCTTCGTGATCCGCCAGCATCAGACCCTGCCCCCGGTTCAAATCCAGGCTGAGATTAGCCAAAGCCCGGGGTGGCGCAAAACGGATTTTCATACGGCCCGCGCCCGGCCGCATTCAGCGCCGCTCCGCCCCGTCAGAAACTGCGCAGCCGGGATTTTGGATAGCCGTTGAAATCAAAGATCTCGGCGGCGGCGCGCAGCCGGTCGCCACTGATCGCGCCGCGGTCGAGCACGAAGCCAAACTCACCGCCCGGCGTGGCAATGGCGAGGGTGCGATACCCGCTGTCGACCCAGATCACCCACCATTCGCCCATGCCAGGCACCGCCAGCCGCCCGGGGCCGGTGCTGCTGACCGGGCCCGAGACCCGGCTCAGCGCGCCGTTCAGGCAGAGCTGGCCGCTCACCTCCAGCCCCGATGCGCCGCGCTGGAAGCGCAAAGCGCCGGGACGGCAGCCCGGGGTCTCCCCGGCGCTGAAGGCGGCGACCTGGCGCCATTCGCCCTCGATCCGGGCCGGAAGGAAGGCAGCGGCTGACCAGATCGGCGTGGCGCTGTTGCGGTAAACCGTGCGGGTCACCCCCTGGGGGCCAGGGGCGCAGCCCGCCAGCAAAGCCGCAAGCACCAGCAGTGCAATCCTGTGTTTCATTGCAGACATTGCGTCATAAGCCGCCCCATTGCATCGAGAATTTCATGACAGCCGTAAAGCGGCGTCACCGGAGAGCAGCTGCCGGACCGGGCAAGGCATTCGCCCTGGCAATCGCCCGAGCGGCTGCAGCTTTTGCTGGCATCTTTGGTATAGCTGACACAGGTGCCAAAGCCGCTGGCGGTTCCCGACCACTGGCCCTTGCGCTTTTCGCAGGCGAGCTGGCCCGGGCTTTTGACTGCAGCATCCTCGGGCAGCGGGGCCGGATCCGCCGCTGTTTTGCCAGGGGGCTCAGCTTTGCCAGGGGTCTGGGCGTTGCCAGGGGTCTCAGCGGCTGGCGCCCCGGCCCCGGGTTGCCCTGCCACTGCCTGCGCTGGCGCGACCAGTGCCGCAGCCGGGGCCGCTGCAGAGGCAGGCTGAGCCGGTGGCGGAGCGCCGAGCGCGCTCACTGCAATCGCATCGCCGGTGATTGGATTGCCGCGGCCTGGGGATGCGCCCGATCCCCCGCCCGATCCTCCGCCGCTGCCAAGACAGCCCGCCAGAGAGACAAGCAGCAGCCCGTAAGCCGCGCAACGCCATAAGCGCATGATATCACTTCCTGCTGACACCGGCTTATCCCGCCGTCCGGATCTGCTCACAACCCCGCCAGCTTGCCCCGAAACCCTGTGCCGGGGCAAGCCGCATCGGCCTCAGAACGGCATTGGATGGCTGCGATGGCTGATGGCGATTTCCTCCAGCACTTCCGGGCTGAGGTGCAGCCCGGCGGCACCGATATTGGTCTCCAGCTGCGCCAGCGTGGTGGCACCAATGATCGGAATGGTGCTGAAGGGGCGCGAGCGGCAGAAGGCAATCGCCATCTGGCAGGGATCAAGCCCGTGGCGCGCGGCAATGCCGAGACAGGCCGCCACCGCCGGGAAGACCCGCGGCGTTACCCGCCCGCCCAGTTCCGGCACCCGGGCGCGGCGGCTGCCTTCGGGGATCACATCACCGGCATATTTGCCCGACAAAAGCCCGGTGGCCAGCGGCGAATAGGCGAGAAGCGGCATATCCTCGACCAGAGACAGCTCGGCATGATCGGTGTCAAACTGGCGGCAGAGCAGCGAATATTCATTCTGGCTGCTGACCATGCGCGGCAGACCCAGCGTATCGGCCAGATGCAGCCAGCGCGCCGTGCCCCAGACGGTTTCATTCGACAGGCCAATGGCGCGGATCTTGCCCTCGGCAATCAGCTTCTGCGCCTCGGTCAGAATGGCAGTCATCGCCGCGGTTTCGGCGGCGCGGTCGATGCCCTCGGGGGCGAAATCCCAGTTCTGCCGGAAGTGATATGAGCCACGGTTCGGCCAGTGGATCTGATAGAGATCGACGTAATCGGTCTGTAACCGCCGCAGCGAGCCTTCGAGCGCTGCGCGCAGGCTGGCGGCGGTGACCGGCTCTCCCGGGCGCAGGATCTGCCCCTTGCCGGTGACTTTGGTGGCCAGCACCAGCCGCTCGCGTCCGCCGCGTGCCGCCAGCCAGCTGCCGATAATCTCTTCGCTGCGCCCTGCGGTCTCGGCCAGCACCGGATTGACCGGATACATTTCAGCCGTGTCCCAGAAGGTCACGCCGCGCTCAAACGCCAGATCGGCCTGAGCATGGCCCTCTGCCTCTGTGTTCTGACTGCCCCAGGTCATGGTGCCGAGGCAGATCTCTGAAACAGTCAGGCCGCTGCGGCCAAGGGGAATCATACGCATATCATTTCCTTTCAGCCCAAGCCTTGGGTTCTCGGTGCGGTGCTGGCAAGCCCCGGGCGGCCGGCATCGCCGCCATGCGCGCCCCTCTGCGTCAGTTTCACCCGCCCCGGCACCAGCCAGGCTCTGGCCCTTTAAGTCAAGCCACGCTAAACCGCTCGCCACATCGGTCGAAAGGCGCATCCATGTCACGGATCCTCATCACCTCTGCGATCCCCTATATCAACGGGATCAAGCATCTGGGCAATCTGGTCGGCTCGCAGCTGCCGGCGGATCTTTTCGCCCGCTATATGCGCGGACGCGGCCATGAGGTGATGTTCCTTTGCGCCACGGATGAGCACGGCACGCCCGCCGAGCTGGCCGCGGCCAAAGCCGGTCAGCCGGTTGAGGACTATTGCCGCGAGATGCATGAGGTTCAGGCGGAACTGGCCAAGGGCTTTCGCCTGTCTTTCGATCATTTCGGCCGCTCATCGAGCCCGCAGAACCATAAACTGACCCAGGCCTTCGCCGCCGCTCTCGCCGATCAGGGCTATATCCGCGAGGTTTCCGAGCAGCAGTTCTATTCGATCGACGATGCCCGCTTCCTGCCCGACCGCTATATCGAGGGCACCTGCCCGAACTGCGGCTTTGACTCGGCGCGCGGCGATCAGTGCGACAATTGCACCAAGCAGCTCGATCCGACCGATCTGATCAATCCGCGCTCGACCATCTCGGGTTCGGGCAATCTCGAGCTGCGCGAGACCCGCCATCTCTACCTGCGCCAGTCGGCAATGAAGGATCAGATCGAGGCCTGGATCGACAGCAAGACCGACTGGCCGGTCCTGACCACCTCGATTGCAAAGAAATGGCTGAATGATGGCGACGGGCTGCAGGATCGCGGCATCACCCGCGATCTGAAATGGGGCATTCCGGTGCAGAAGGGCGATCAGCCCTGGCCGGGCATGGAGGGCAAGGTCTTCTATGTCTGGTTCGATGCGCCGATTGAATATATCGCCTGCGCCGCCGAATGGGCTGAGAAGAACGGCAAGGCTGAGGCCGAATGGCAAAGCTGGTGGCGCACCGACAAAGGTGCCGAAGATGTCACCTATTACCAGTTCATGGGCAAAGATAACGTGCCCTTCCACACCCTGTCCTTCCCGGCCACCATTCTGGGTTCGGGTCAGCCCTGGAAGATGGTCGACTACCTTAAGTCGTTCAATTATCTGAATTATGATGGCGGCCAATTCTCGACCTCGCGCGGGCGCGGCGTGTTTATGGACCAGGCCCTGTCGATCCTGCCCTCGGATTACTGGCGCTGGTGGCTGCTGAGCCATGCGCCCGAAAGTGCAGACAGCGAATTCACCTGGGATAATTTCCAGGTCTCGGTGAACAAGGACCTCGCCGATGTTCTGGGCAATTTCGTCAGCCGGATCACCAAATTCGCCAAATCGAAATGCGGCGAGACCGTGCCTGCCGGCGGCAGCTATGGCGAGCGTGAGGCGGCGCTGATCGCGGATCTGACCGCCCGCATCCGCGAATATGAGCGGCTGATGGAGACGATTGAGATCCGCAAAGCCGCAGCGGAACTGCGCGCGATCTGGGTTGCCGGCAATGAATATCTGCAGGCGGCTGCGCCCTGGTCGGTGATCAAGACCGATCCGGTGGCGGCTGAGGCCATCGTGCGCTTTGGTCTGAACCTCGTGCGGCTCTATGCGGTGCTTTCGGCGCCCTTCATCCCCGATGCCTCGGCGGCCATGATGCAGGCCATGGGCAATCACGACAGCGCCTGGCCGGGCGATATTGCCGAAGCCTTGTCGGTGATTAAGGCCGGTGACGATTTCACCGTGCCGGAAAACCTGTTCCGCAAAATCACCGATGAGGAACGCGCCGCCTGGGCCGAACAATTCGCCGGCATCCGCAGCTGATCCACACCGCAGCCTGCCGAAATCCTGCAGGCCAGAGAGCCGATGATCATCGCCCCGGTGCAGTTGCTGCGCCGGGGTTTTCTTTGGTCACAGCGCTGGCGTCCCGGCCCCCTCTCGCGGCACAAAGCCAGCACAGGAAGGCTATGCCGCAGGATCAGCACCGCCCGCGGCGGCTGCAGGCCGCGGATTTATCCGGCCATATCAGTCCCGGCCGGGCTGCATGTCATATGCTGCGCCTGCGAAGAATATTCTGGCATTAAGCTTTACCAAAGGTAATCCCGGCACAAATTCCCCTGAGGCTGCCGCTGCCGGAATATTTTCCGCCCAAAAGGCCGAACCAGGGAGGACAGACCGGCCATTCTCTGTCATGATCCGGCCACGGCCTCGAATCCCTAAGCTGCCAGAACGGGAGAAGATGATGTCCGAACCAGTCCGGATCCCAGCAGCGCCATCGCGCTCTGTTTCCCTTGGGATTTTACTCTTCGCAATCGCCTGGGTCTCGCTGATGGTGCTGATCCTGATGCCCCGCGATATGATCACCGGCACCCTGCCCGGCCAGATCCTCAGACCGGAACCAGCCCCGGCGGTTTTCAGCGAAGCCCCCTGATCGTGGCGGGGCGGTCCGCGCAAGGATCGCCCCGCTGCCCTTCGCTGCCCCCCTTCCCCTTGAAAATCCTGCGCTGCCGGCATAATTCCTGAGTAAATCAGAAGGATTATGCCATGCTCACCTCAACCGCACGTTTTGAGACGCAGAATGCCTCGCGTTATCTGCAGCAGCTGCTGAAGCATTTTGGTCATAAAATTGAGGTCAGCTATGATGAGAGCCAGGGCCAGGCCATGCTGAACCAGGGCCCGGCTGTGCTGAAGGCCGATGCCGGGGCGCTGACGGTTCAGGTCTCGGGCGGGGATCTGCGCGCGGTGATCGAAGCGCGTTATGTCATCGACAAACACCTGGTCACCTTTGCCTTCCGCGACGGATTTTCAGGTTTCAGCTGGACGCTCGACGCCTGAAGCCATGCGCGCCGCAACAGCCCCGCGCCCGGCGTATATGCCCTGAACCGCCTGTGAACACCGCCCGCCGTCCCGGCTGGCGGTGTTTTATTTTTGGCGGGTACTGCCGGAATTCCCCATATTCCCCAGCGTCTTGTCAGCGCTCTGGCCGGAAAAACGGCCGGTTTCCCCAATAAAAACAGGGAAAACTCCGCAAAGATTTATTGACAGAATGTCACTGCCTGCGCTCACTGTGGGGAAAAAGATATTCTTACGTCCACGAGGTGCCCCCGACGGCCCCGGGGTCGCCCTTCTTAAAAAAGGGCCTCAGGGAGGAATGACTTTGTCTGATCTGTCAAAGCGGATCGAGGCCATGCACCGGCGTGACACGACGGTGGCCTGGGCCTTCGTTCTAGGATTGTGGTTTGCCATTATCTTCGTTGCGCTCGGGACCTGGCACCTCGCCCCCAGCACTGCGGCGCGCAGTGCGCTGCTGGTCGGCGGCGCGGTGGTGCTGATGTTTAACACCGCCGCAATCGTCGCCATGCTCGGCCATTACCGCGAGGACCGTGACTTCATGTACGGGCTCGACATCCGCTTCCTCGACGAGGCGCGGGCAGCCAGAAGGAAGCGCAAATATGGCTGAGCACCTTCACCGCTATTCCGCCCCGGTTCAGGGCAAAATTGGCCAGGTTGTCGATGTCATCGTGCTGCTGATCATGGCGATCGGCGCGCTTTATATCCCGCTCTGGCTGGGTCTGGCCGGCTCCTCCAAAATCCCCCGCGAAATTGCCGAACCGACATGGGAGGCCCTTGGCCAGAATGCCGCCATGGTCGGCCAGTGGCAGAAACTGGGCTTCAGCGATGCCGCAAGCGCCGCCGAACTGATCACGCCGCGTTTTGACTATTCCTTCTCTCTGGGCGCGCTTCTGGTGATGATCGTGGTGATCGTCGGCTATTATGCCATGCTGCTGCGCTTCTCCGAGAAAGAGTATCGCGATGTTATCGCAGAGAAATTTGGGAAGTGAGGCCAGGATATGGATCTTTGGAACTATCTTGAACTGGCAGCCTGGGCGGCCTCGGCGATCTTTGGTCTTTTCATCCTGATCGACTGGATCCGCACCGACCAGGCCTATAGCGAAGAGTTTCTGACCTCGTCGCGCGAAGGAGAGCTGGAAGCGCTCACCGAAGAACAGCATCATCACCGGGGCTGAAACATATGACATCCACACCTTCCACTGAACATGTCGGCCTCGCCCGCGTGCTCGGCCCGGCCCATGTCTGGGCGCTTGGCGTCGGTATCGTGCTGGTCGGCGAATATATGGGCTGGAACTTTGCCGTCGGCAAAGGCGGGGCCTATGCGGCGCTGATGGCCTGCTGGTTCGCCGGCATCCTTTATACCTGCGTGGCGATGATCGATTCCGAGGTGACCTCAACCGTCGCCGCCGCCGGGGGCCAGTATACCCAGGCCAAGCATATCGTCGGGCCGCTGATGGCCTTCAATGTCGGGCTCTATCTGGTCTTCGCCTATACGATGCTCGAAGCGGCGAATGCGATCACCGTCGGTTTCCTGATTGATACCGTGGCGATCATGTCGGGCCATAGTGGCGGGGTTGACCAGCGCCCCTTCATCATCCTTGCGATCATGTTCCTCGCCTGGCTGAATTACCGCGGCGTGCTGGCAACGCTGACCTTCAACCTGGTGATCACCGCTTTTGCCTTTACCGCGGTGATCACCCTGTTCCTCGCCACCTCTGGCATCTTCACCCCGAGCCCGCTGATGCATGAGGCGCTGATGTCGGGCCAGGCGGCGCTGCCCTATGGTTCGCTGGGGATCCTGGCGGCGATGCATTTCGGCCTGTGGTATTATCTCGGCATCGAGGGCACCACCCAGGCCGCCGAGGAAGTCCGCTCTCCCGCCCGCTCGCTGCCCTTCGGCACGCTCGCCGGGGTGATGACGCTGGCGATTGCCGCCACGCTGACCTGGTATGTCTGCTCGGGGCTGATGCCATGGGAATATCTCGGTCAGGCCGGGGTGCCGCTGTTTGACGCGGCGCGGCTCTCCGGCTCCAGCCTGCTGATGGTCTTCCTCGGCATCGGCACTTTGTTTGCCACCCTGGCCTCGGCCAATGGCTGTATCAATGACGCGAGCCGCGCCTGGTTTGCCATGGGGCGCGACCGCTATCTGCCGGGCTGGTTCGGGGCGGTGCATCCGCGCTACCGCACCCCCTACCGCGCCATTATCTTCCTGGTGCCGATTGCCCTGATCTTCGCGCTTGGCGCGCCGATTGATCAGGTGATCACCTTCTCGATCCTCTCAGGCCTGCTGGGCTATACTTTCATGCCGCTGAACATCATCCAGTTCCGCCGCAAATGGCCGCTCGACAGCATTGCCCGCGGCTATGTGCATCCGTTCCACCCGATCCCGGCGATTGCCATGCTGCTGCTTTGCGGCACGACCTTCTTCGCGGTCTTCCTCGGCTATGGCACCCAGCTGGTGGCGATGATCTCTTTCTATATCGTCGTTTCGCTGTGGTTCCACTTCTGGCGCTATCGCTTCGTCAACCGCGGCGCCCAGTTCACCATGCCCTGGCCAAAGCCCCGGGGCTATTAAGGTGACAGCAGCGCTTTTGCCCCTGCTGCTGCTGGTCTTTGGCGGAGGGCTGGCCGTTCTGGCCCTTCGTCTCTATCAGGCCAGCCTTGCGCGCCGGGAGCGGCGCGCAGGGTATTTCTCAGCCGTCCTGCCGCAGATGCAGCGGCTGCGCCAGCAGATCACCCCTTGCGGATTTCCCCGGGTTTCCGGCGAAATTCAGGGGGTTGAGACCGATCTGCAGATCATCCCCGACACGCTGACCTATCGCAAGCTGCCGACTTTATGGCTGCTGGTGACCCAGCCCTGCCCGCTGCCTTTGCGCCAGCGCATTCATCTGATGATCCGGCCGCGCGGGGCCGAGGCTTTCTCGGCCTTTCATGACCTGGCCTTTCAGACCCGGCCCGGCGAGGGTTTGCCCTATGATGCCGGGCTGCGCTCGGAACAGCCGCTAACCCCCGGCGAGGCGGCGCTTTTGCGCCGTCACAGCCATCTGTTTGCCGATCCGCGCCTGAAAGAGCTGGTGATCGCGCCCGAGGGGCTGCGGCTGAGCTGGCTGGCCGATGAAGCCGATCGCGGCCGCTATCTGATCTTTCGCGAGGCCGAGATGGGCAATATCCCCCTCGCCCCCGCAGATCTGGCACCGCTGCTGGCCGGGCTGGCGGCCCTGCGCGATGACATATTGAGCCCGGGATGTGAGAGGAAATGCGCATGACAAAAGCCCCGCCCAACCCATATCTCGTGCTGGCCTCGGCGCTGCTTTTGCCGGCTTCGGGTCAGGTCTGGAACGGCGAGGCTCAGCGCGGGCTGATCTTTCTGTTCTTCCTCATGCTGCTTGGCGGCTTTACCGCCGTGACCGCCGGCCCGGATGTCAGCTTTACCGGCCGCTATGCCGGGGCGTTTTTCGTCCATGCCATGGCAATATTCGATGCCTATAAACGCGCCCGGATCCGCAGCGCCCTCTATCACCACCGCGCCGCAGGCTGAGGGAAGCGAACCCGCGCCGAGGGCAAAAGGGCGGGCCTTTGCGGGCCCGCCCTTTTTCTTTTCGCCTGAGCAGAGCTCAGCGCCGCGTGGCGCGGATCAGATCGAGGATTTCTTTCGCCGCATCGGGGATATTGGTGCCCGGGCCGAAGATCGCCTTTACGCCGGCGTTTTTCAGGAAGTCGTAATCCTGCTGCGGGATCACCCCGCCACAGATCACCATAATATCGCCCGCGCCCGCCTTGTTCAGCGCCTCGATCAGCAAAGGCGCAAGCGTTTTATGACCGGCCGCCTGAGAAGAGATGCCGACGATATGCACGTCATTATCAACCGCATCCTGAGCCGCCTCTTCCGGGGTCTGGAACAGCGGACCAACGTCAACATCGAAACCGATATCGGCAAAAGCGGTGGCGATGACTTTTGCACCGCGATCATGGCCGTCCTGACCCATTTTCACCACCAGCATACGCGGGCGGCGGCCCTCTTCCTCGGCAAAGGCCTCGACATTGCGCTGAATCGCCTCAAAGCCCTCATCGCCCTGATAGGCGGCACCGTAAACCCCTGCCAAAGTCTTCACCTCCGCCCTGTGCCGCCCGAATGTGCCTTCCATCGCCAGCGAAATCTCGCCCAAAGTCGCGCGCGCCCGGGCGCATTCAACCGCTGCTTCCAGCAGATTGCCGCCCTCAACCGTGCGCCGGCCCAGCTCCAGCAGCGCCGCATCGCAGGCCAGCTGGTCACGCGAGGCCCGGATCTGGTTCAGACGGGCGATCTGGCTGTCCCGCACCGCCATATTGTCGATCTGGAGGATGTCGATCGGATCCTCTTTCTCTTTGCGATATTTATTGACGCCAACGATCACCTCGGTGCCGCGGTCGATCATCGCCTGGCGCTTCGCCGCCGTCTCTTCGATGCGCAGTTTCGGCATGCCCGAGGCCACGGCCTTGGTCATGCCCCCCATGGCCTCGACCTCCTCGATCAGCGCCCAGGCTTTTTCGGCCAGCTCGGCGGTCAGGCTCTCGACATAATAGCTGCCCGCCAGCGGGTCGACGACATGGGTGATGCCGGTCTCTTCCTGCAAGATCAGCTGGGTATTGCGCGCGATCCGGGCCGAAAATTCGGTCGGCAGCGCAATCGCCTCATCGAGCGCATTGGTATGCAGCGACTGCGTGCCGCCAAGCGCGGCTGACATCGCCTCATAGGCGGTGCGGATCACGTTATTATAGGGATCCTGCTCCTGCAGCGACACGCCCGAGGTCTGGCAATGGGTGCGCAGCATCAGCGAAGACTGCTTCTTCGGCTCGAACTCCTGCATGATCCGGGTCCAGAGCATCCGCGCGGCGCGCAGCTTGGCCACTTCCATGAAGAAATTCATGCCGATGGCAAAGAAGAACGACAGCCGCCCGGCGAAATCATCAACGCTCATCCCGGCCTTGAGCGCGGCGCGCACATATTCGCGCCCGTCGGCGAGCGTATAGGCCAGCTCCTGGACGAGGTTCGCCCCCGCCTCCTGCATATGATAGCCCGAGATCGAGATCGAATTGAACTTCGGCATCTCTTTCGACGTATATTCGATGATATCAGCGATGATCTTCATCGAGGGTTCGGGCGGGTAGATATAGGTATTGCGCACCATGAATTCTTTCAGAATGTCATTCTGAATGGTGCCCGAGAGCAGGGATTTATCATGACCCTGCTCTTCACCCGCGACGATGAAGCTGGCGAGGATCGGGATCACCGCGCCATTCATCGTCATCGAAACCGATACCTTATCGAGCGGAATGCCGTCGAACAGGATCTTCATATCCTCGACCGAGTCGATGGCGACGCCTGCTTTGCCGACATCGCCCACCACGCGCGGATGGTCGCTGTCATAGCCGCGATGGGTTGCCAGATCGAAGGCGACCGAGACCCCCTGCTGCCCGGCGGCGAGGTTCTTGCGGTAGAAAGCGTTGCTCTCCTCGGCGGTCGAGAAGCCGGCATATTGCCGGATCGTCCAGGGGCGGCCGGCATACATGGTCGCGCGCGGGCCACGGGTAAAGGGGGCAATGCCCGGCAGTTCATCCATCTGCGGCAGGCCCACGACATCGGCCGCAGTGTAAAGCGGCCTGACCTCAATCCCCTCAAGCGTCTGCCAGTTCAGGCTTGAGGGTTCTTTGCCCTTCAGCTCTTTCGTGGCGAGGCTTTCCCAGGCTTTCAGATCACTCATCTCACTGTCTCCCTTTGCAAAAAACAGGCAGGCCTGTCTCTCGCCGCTTGGGGTTTTGCCGACCCTGTCCTATATCTGGACTATGGATCAAATGCTCGACCGCCGTTCCCTTTTCAGCCTGGCCGCGCTCGCAGCCCTGGCCCCCTCATATCTTCTGGCCGGGGAGGCAGAGGAGGCTTTGCCCCCTGCCGCCGCTTTCGGACCTGTCCCGGCCGCTGAGATCAGCGAGGCCGGTGAATTGTTCCGGCGCCGCCCGGTGATTGTCTTTGCCGACAGCCCCAATGACCCGAATTTCATCCGCCAGATGGAGCTCTTGCCGCCGCTTTATGCCCAGTTTGCCGCCCGGGATGTGGTGCTGATCACCGATACCGATCCGGCTAACCCCTCGCCCCTGCGCCACAAGCTGCGCCCGCGCGGCTTTTCGCTGGTGATGATGGACAAGGACTGGAAATCCCCGATCCGCCGCCCCAGCCCGCGCGCCGCGCGCGAGGTTCTGAACACGATCGACAAGATGCCGATTGCCAGAACCGAAGCGCTGGAGCGTAACCCGGCGGGGCGGTGATCGCGGGTCACTCGAAAAAGTCCTCCTCAATCTCAGAGACCTGAAATGTGTCCCGCACCCGACAGCCCACTGAAAAGCGGATCAGCAGACGCGCCAGCTCTGGCCCGTCGATCAGAACAATCCGCTTGTTCAGCTTTTCGGCGGTAGATCTGGCGGAATCTGAGAAGCGCGCCGTTGTTACGAAAATCCCTTTGGTCACATCTTTCAACGCCAGCGCACCAAAGAAATCCCGTAACGCACCGGAACCCACTGCCAGGTCCTGACGGTAACGCTTTGCCTGGAAATACACCTGATCTACTCCGAGCGTGTCGAGATTGACGACGCCGTCAACCCCGTCATCCCCCGCGCCGCCGACAACATCCGCAGCTTGCGGGCCGCTGCCATAACCCATCTTAAGCAACAACTCGCGGATCGTATGCTCAAAGAACACCGGGGTGGCATTGACCAACCGTTCTATCAGCTCCAGCCCGAGTGCATCATCAAGCTGGCGATGGGCATTGCGGATCGCTTCATCCGGCGTAAGCGCTCCTGCCTCTGGCTCAGCAAGGACTGCTCCCGGGCTGGCTGCGGCATCTGAAGGACCGGATGAAAATGCCCGGAACTGCGGCGATAGTTCCGCAAGCCAGACCCTCGTGATCCGGTCCGGGGCGCTGATGAGCGCATTCCGACCCTCTGCAGTAATTTGCAAAACCGCCCTTCTCGGCCGTTCGAGTAAGCCGGCCTGGCAAAGATATGTCCCTGCCCAGGCCACCCGATCGAATACGCGGGTTTTATTTCCCGATGAGACCAGTTCAGCGCGATCCTCCTCGCTGAGCCCCATCCGGTCAGCAACATAGCCCGTCAGCTCGCGCGCCTGAACCTGGCCCCGATCCGCGACTTCCTGCAGAACCGGTCGCATGAATGTCTGAAAATCCGGGACAGGCATGGATTATTCAAACTCCATAATCACATCATCAACGCGCAGGCTTTCTCCCACCTTCGCCCTGATCTGTTTCACCAAGCCTTTGCGCTCGGCTTTGAGGATGTTTTCCATCTTCATCGCCTCGACCGTGGCCAGAGCCTGACCCTCCTGCACCTCCTGGCCCTCTTCCACCTGGATCTTCACCACCAGGCCCGGCATCGGGCAGAGCAGGAAGCGCGAGGTGTCAGGTGGCAGCTTCTCAGGCATGAGTTTCGCCAGTTCCGCAGCGCGCGGGCTGCGGACATGGACCTTCAGATCGGCACCGCGGGCGCGGATGCGGAAGCCCATCGGGATTTTATCGGCTTTGAGCACCAGGGGCTCGCCCCCGACCTGCAGATGCGCCAGCGACTGGCCCGGCACCCAGTCCGAGCTGACGCGCAGGCTTTCGCCATCGGCGAAATGCACGGTCGAGCCCTCACGGTCAGCCGAAACCCTGAGCGCGAAATCGCGCTCGCCGATGCTGACCACCCAGTGATCGCCGACGCGGCGCTGGTGATTGTCCATGGTGCCCGAGATCCGGGTGCGCCGGATCTCGGCCACGCGGTTCATCGCCGCTGCCGCTGCCGCAATGCGCTGCAGATCGGCTTCCCCAAGCCTCGCGCCCTGGAAGCCCTCGGGATATTCCTCGGCGATAAAGGCGGTGGTGATATTGCCGGAGATGAATTTCGGGTGATCCATCACTGCGGCGACGAAGGGCAGGTTATGACCGATGCCCTCGACCTCGAATGTATCGAGCGCCACCCGCATTTCCTCGATCGCCTCGCCCCGGGTCGGCCCCCAGGTGCAGAGTTTGGCGATCATCGGGTCGTAATACATCGAGATCTCGCCGCCCTCAAAGACGCCGGTATCATTGCGCACGATGCCGCCGCGCGCCGTCGCGCCCTCGGCCGGCGGCCGGTAGCGGGTCAGACGGCCGATTGAGGGCAGGAAATTGCGGTAAGGATCCTCGGCATATAGCCGGCTTTCCATCGCCCAGCCGTTGATCTTCAGATCTTCCTGTTTGAACGGCAGCTTCTCGCCCGCCGCAACCCGGATCATCTGCTCCACCAGATCGATGCCGGTGATCAGCTCGGTCACCGGATGCTCGACCTGCAGGCGGGTGTTCATCTCGAGGAAGTAGAAATTGCGGCTACCATCAACGATGAACTCAACCGTGCCGGCCGAAGTATAGCCCACCGCCGCCGCCAGCGCGCAGGCCTGCTCGCCCATCGCCTTGCGGGTCGCCTCATCAAGGAAGGGCGAAGGCGCCTCTTCGATCACCTTCTGATTGCGGCGCTGGATCGAGCATTCGCGCTCGTGCAGATAGAGGGTATTGCCGTGTTTATCAGCCAGAACCTGGATCTCGATATGGCGCGGCTGGGTGACGAATTTCTCGATGAAGATCCGGTCATCGCCAAAGCTGCTCGCGGCCTCATTCTTTGAGCTCTCAAAGCCTTCGCGCGCCTCTTCGGCATTCCAGGCGATGCGCATGCCCTTGCCGCCGCCGCCCGCGCTGGCCTTGATCATCACCGGATAGCCGATCTGACCGGAGATTTTCACCGCCTCATCCGCATCCGAAATCAGCCCCATATAGCCCGGAACGGTCGAGACCCCCGCCTCCTGGGCCAGTTTTTTTGAGGTGATCTTATCGCCCATCGCCTCAATCGCCGGGCTGGGCGGGCCGATGAAGACCACGCCCATCGCCTCCAGCGCCGCAGCGAAATCCATCCGCTCCGACAGGAAACCATAGCCCGGATGCACCGCCTCAGCCCCGGTCTGCCGGATCGCCTCAAGGATTTTATCGATGACGATATAGGACTGGCTGGCCGGCGGCGGGCCGATATAGACCGCCTCATCCGCCATTTTCACATGCAGGGCATTGCGGTCAGCATCCGAATAGACGGCCACTGTCTGAATGCCCATTTTGCGCGCGGTTTTGATGACCCGGCAGGCGATTTCGCCGCGATTGGCGATCAGGATCTTCTTGAACATCTCTCTCCCTCGTCCCGGCCCGGACCAGGGGGCGGAACAACAAAAAGGGCCTTCCGGTCATTATGACCGGAAGACCCTGATTCAGCATGAAACTTTACCCTGCCGGGCTGATCGTTCTGCATCCCGGCAGGCTGCCGGGACGCTGTGTTCAGATCAGTAGCAGTTGTTGGTTGCGAGGCAGGAGCCACCGCCGGCGACAGCGCCGATGAGCGCGCCCTGAGTTTTCGAGCCGCCGGTTGCGCCAGCAACCAGTGCGCCGGTTGCCGCGCCACCAATGGTGCGCACCGCTGCCGAGTTGAGCGGCTGGCCGCCGTTGCCGTAACCATTGTTATAGCCATTGCCGCCGACACAACCGGCGAGCGAGAGGGCAAGAATCGGGAGGAGCAGGAGAGATTTACGCATGACAGACTGCCTCGTTGGTTTTTGATTACCCCGGAGTCTACTGCAAGCAAATCTTTCGGGAAAGATGCTGAGTATCCGCTCACGCAAACGGGAAGCGGAAAAGCGCCAGGCCGGGCGCAATTCTGCGACTGCGCCGGAACCAGGCCAGAGCCCTCCCCCTGTCTGCTGACGGCAGGCCACTGCACTGCCAGGCTATACAGCCCGCAGTTGCAGCGCCCGGCTGCAGAAGAACAGAGGGAGCGGCGCATCAGTCCTCCTCCCAGTCGTCATCGTCTTCCTCATCGAAGAAGAATGCCTCTTCGGCGTCTTTGGCGAAGACTTTCGGGAAAGCGGCCTCGGCACGCTTCACGTCAATGCGCAGCATGGCGTAGTAAGAAGCGGGATCGAAAGGATCCTCGGCAGGCACGACCTCGCGCCCGAACAGCCAGGACAGGCGGCCGGCATCGAGATTGCCGCGCTCAAACGGCTCTTCGCCGAACTGGCGCCACAGCGCCGCCATGAAGGCCTCATCCGCGACACGGTCAATGTGTTTACGGTCTTTGAACCGTTCGCGGCGGATAATTTTGGTCGCCCCGCCCTTCTTGAGATTGGCGCGGCGGATAACGAACTGAAAATCTGATCCCGGCAGACGGCCCGGGAAACCCCTGTGCTTCAGCATGATGCGGTTCCTCTTGCTTCGGAACCGGGTTTTAGCCGCAACACCAGGCCTGCGCCAGCGAGGGTGGCTGCACGGAGGGTGGCAGCCCTCGGATCACAGATCCGGGGCCGCCGGGTACAATTACTTGTACTTGCCGGTGTAAACCGGCTCAGCCGAAACCGGCTCAGCAACAACAACGGTCTCAGTTTTCTTGGCGCAGGCGGCCAGGGTGGTGAGAGCGAGCAGGGTAACGATAGCAACGTTGCGCATGACAACCTCCAGTGCGAATCATTGTGACAGGCCACACAACATTGTGGTGCCGTGACAGAGGAAACGTACGAAATGGAGGGAAATGCAATGGGCTCAAAGCGATGCAAATAAATTTCACCCGCCGCAACAGAGGGTGCGGCGCCCTGCTGAAACGGGCGCATCTGCTCTGACAGCTGAAGCGGGCTCAGAGCAGCAATCCGGCCCCGACTGGCCGGGGCAGATTGGCCGGCCCTCCCGCCGCAAAAGCGGAGGGGCCGGCCGGTATTCTTACTTATACTTGCCGGTATAGACCGGCTCGACCGAAACCGGCTCGTCAATATAGACGACGGCTTCCTCAGTTTTCTTCGCGCAGGCAGCCATGGTGCCAACAACGGCCAGGGCCATAACGATACGCAGGGTGCTCGACATCCTCTACTCCTTAATTTTCCGGGGCTTATAACCGGCACAATACCGGAGCCGCCCCTTTGCGAGGGTAAGGCCACTTGGGTTGGGCCTGCAGCGAGACTAGCGGAAACATCGGGCAAAACATACTGGCCTGCAGCCAAGTCATGCTTCTGTGACTCGATTACATCAGCGCAAGGCGCAAAGCCGCGACAGATCACCACATCTGGTAGCATGCTCAGAAGATCTCCCAGATGCAGGAGCCGTTTTTGATGCCATAGGCCTCAAAAAACTGCACAGCCTCGGGATGCGCCTCGCCATAGGGCAGTTCGCGATCGGCAAGCGTGATCACGATCTGCTGCGGCGCGGGCACCATGCCATCGACCCGCCCCAAAGCATATGTGTCACACAAAGCCTGCATATCCTCGCTTCGGTCCTCACCCTGTTGCAGCGTCGTATCAATGAAGCGAAACCGCGCCGTAGCGCCCGCCGCCCCGGCGGTATCGGTGACAATATCAAGGAAGCTGACCGGCCGGCCGGAAGGAAGCGCCAGCCCCTCTTGCGCCGCTGCCGCCTCTTCTTTGCAGCCCGCCAGCAGCATGGCGACTGTCGCCATCAGCAGACTGACCCTATGCCCTGCCATTGCCATCCGATCCCCCTTTGCGATTGTTCACAGAGGGATATTGTCGTGCTTCTTCCACGGGTTTGACAGCTTCTTATTGCGCAGGCTGGCAAAGGCCCTTGCCACCCGGCGCCGGGTCGAACGCGGCTGGATCACCTCATCAATGAAACCTTTTTCCGCCGCTACGAAGGGATTGGCGAAACGGTCCTCATAATCGCGGGTGCGTTCGGCGATTTTTTCCTTATCGCCCAGTTCCGAACGGTAGAGGATCTCGACCGCGCCTTTGGCCCCCATCACCGCAATCTCGGCCGTGGGCCAGGCATAGTTAAAATCGCCGCGCAGATGTTTCGATGACATCACATCATATGCGCCGCCATAGGCCTTGCGGGTGATCACCGTAACCTTCGGCACCGTCGCCTCGCCATAAGCGAAGAGCAGTTTCGCGCCATGTTTGATCACCCCGCCATATTCCTGCGACGTGCCCGGCAGGAAGCCCGGCACATCAACGAGGGTCAGCAGCGGGATCTCAAAAGCATCGCAGAAGCGCACGAAACGCGCCGCCTTGCGCGAGCTGTCGATATCGAGACAGCCCGCCAGCACCATCGGCTGATTGGCCACCACGCCGACCGACTGGCCCTCGATACGGATGAAGCCGGTGATGATATTGCCGGCATAATCCTTCTGGATCTCGTAGAAATCACCCTCATCGGCGATTTTCGTGATCAGTTCCTTCATATCATAGGGCTGGTTCGGATTGGCCGGGATCAGGGTGTCAAGGCTCTGCTCGACCCGGGCCGGATCATCAAAGAACGGCCGGACCGGCGCTTTCTCGCGGTTGTTCAGCGGCAGGAAATCGAACAGTCGCCGGATCTCGGCCAGGGCCTCGACATCATTCTCGAAAGCACCATCCGCGACCGAGGATTTCCTGGTATGGGTCGAGGCGCCGCCCAGCTCTTCGGCCGTCACCACCTCATTGGTCACCGTCTTCACCACATCGGGGCCGGTGACGAACATGTAGGAGCTGTCTTTCACCATGAAGATGAAATCGGTCATCGCCGGGGAATAGACCGCACCACCGGCGCAGGGCCCCATGATCACCGAGATCTGCGGCACCACACCGCTCGCCAGCACATTGCGCTGGAACACATCGGCATAGCCTGCAAGCGAGGCGACGCCCTCCTGGATACGCGCGCCGCCGGAATCGTTCAGCCCGATCACCGGCGCGCCGTTTTGCAGCGCCATATCCATGATTTTGCATATTTTCTGCGCATGAGTTTCCGAGAGCGAGCCGCCGAAAACGGTGAAATCCTGGCTGAACACATAGGCCATACGGCCATTGATCGTGCCCCAGCCGGTCACCACGCCATCGCCCGGCGGTCGCTCGCGCTCCATGCCGAAATCGGTGCAGCGATGCGCCACGAACATATCAAATTCTTCGAATGAGCCTTCATCGAGCAGCAGTTCGATCCGCTCGCGCGCCGTCAGCTTGCCCTTGGCATGCTGCGCCTCAACGCGGCGCTGGCCACCCCCTGCCCGCGCTACCGCGCGCCGCTCTTCCAGCTCTTGCAGGATATCTTTCATGGCAACCTCCCCGGGATTCGCGAGGATAATATTGTTGCGCCGCAGCAAAGCAAAACGAAACCTTGTAAATTTGCAAATTATTGACCATGATTAATCTGCAAAGTGAATATTTGCGAATTTCAGCGCCACAGCTTCGACAAACCGCCATGGGCGTTGTTACAGCTGTCGAAATACCAGCCGATTAAGGCCCTTTTCCGGGTTTTCGGCGACCATAAACAAGGTGAATAACGACCAGTTTTCGCCGAACCTGATTTATATTGTCATATTTCAATGAACTACCAAAGTACGCCCTGCGGCGCTGCATCCATGGCCTCCATGAAGCTCGTCCCCAAGGTCTCCGGCGGCATCGCTTGACGCTGCACTCCCCTCCCACCAACCTGACGCTCACTCGCCTGAGCACAGGCCGGCTCTCTCAGGCCCGACTGTCCCAGCCTCCAACATTCACCATTCACCCGAACCGATAAGCACCCGCTTTTCGGACCAGTGAACTTCATCCTGAAGGGAGCTTACCGCCGTGCCGAAGTTCAGGCCTCACCGTCGCCCCCTCTGGCCCGGCTTTGCCGCCGATGTGTTCGGACGCCTTCACGAAACCTGGCACATCCATTCCTGGGAACGGCCGCGTATCGACGCATTTACAGCGCCGGTTGTTCTGCCCGGTGTGGCGCTTTCGGCGCTCCAGAAGAAACGCGGTGCAGAATGCCCCCTCGGTGCAACTGCACTGGATGAGCTCGCGCTGCCGCCGCGGCCCCCACATGTCGTCCAGCTCTGCCTGCGGCTCGTGGCGCGTATTGCAACAGCCGATGCCCATAACGGCGCTACTGGCGGACCTGCATCAGCAGATTGGCAGCGGTGTTGCGCGGGCGCGGGCTATAGCCGGTCAGGACTGACCGGCCAGCCATCAGCCCCCCCCCCGCCTGGCCGTTTACAGCCCCTGCCGGCAGGCTGCGGACCGGACCAGGCGGAGCGGTGATGAGGCGCGGGGTCAGTGCCGGCTCCTCCTCGCGGAAGATCGCCCGCAGATCAGGGCGCGGCGCGGCCAGCCGCCGGATCTTCGCCCCGGTGAAGGGGCTGATCGCGGCCAGAGAGCGGCGCGGCGCGAGGGGGGGCAGCGGCGCTTCCCCCTTCAGACCCCGCTGCACCGAGCGCTGCTCAATCGCCCGGGCCCTGCGGCTTCGCGCCATTTCGGAAAGCTGCTTCGGACCGGACATCGCTGAGCTCCGAGATTGCCACAAATTCCACCCAAGGTTGATCTGAATTGCGACAACTCTTTGTCACAAAAGAGGCCACAGCCAGACGCTGTAAATTTTAACCATTTAATCCCATACTAAAGAATCAGGCATCAATACTAAAAAATGTATTCTATATTCATAATTTATTACCCAATCGCATAACAGGGCAAATTACCAGAATTCTGACTGAATTCGGAACGAATCATTAAAGAATTTCCTGATATGCGGCGCGCAGGCACAACTCCAGAAACCCCACAATAATGCTTTGTTATATATGAATAATTTACAATCAAAGCAGCAATGATCCGATGACAGATCCAGCCGTCGAAACTGCCAGCCCGGTGGAAGAGATCTGCGCCGCCCCCCCCTCTGCTGCGCCAGTTCAGATAGCCGCCAAAAGCGAGATATATAAAATCTTAAATCCCCGTTATTCGGTTAAGATATTCTTTTTTCGTCCATTCTGACATTCGTCACCATTTATTAACCAATCAGACAAAGACCAAACGCATACATGCCATTCTTTCGCCCGAATTAAGGAAGTTCCTGCTATCCGGAATAGCGCTTTTTAATGTTCCAGCCTGTAACCCGTGCCAGAGCGCCTGACCTCGAACCATTTCACGGGGGACGGGAAACGATGCGAGACTATGTCACCGCAGATACGCCTGGGGCGGATGAGCTGGAAAACAGCTTTCAGTTTTTCCGTCAGGCCACCGCCAGCATGGCGGAACTGCGCAGCCGGTTTGAAACGCTTGGCGGCCTCTCGGAACGGATCAGCCAGCTGCTGCCGGAAGGGTTTGAGGAGCAGCTGGGCGAGCTGCGCAGCCGTCTGGGTGATTTCGCCGCCCCGATCACTTTCGTAGGCCAGGTCAAATCCGGCAAGACCGCGCTCGTCAATGTGCTGGCCGGCAGCCCCGGCCTGCTGCCCTCGGATGTGAACCCCTGGACCTCGGTGGTCACGACGCTGCATCTGAACACGCCGCGGCCGCGCAATGTCCGGGCCGAATTTGCCTTTTTCGATCAGACTGAATGGGAGGATCTGATCCAGGAGGGCGGGCGTCTGGGCGCTCTCGCCCGCCGCGCCCGCGCCGATGATGAGATGATGCAGATCCGCGCCCAGATCGAGGAGATGTACAGCAAATCGCGTGAGAGGCTGGGGCGGAATTTCGAACTGCTGCTCGGCAACCGGCATAAATATGATGAATTCAGCCAGCAGCTGATCGAGCGCTATGTCTGCCTCGGCGATCAGTATGCCAGCCCGGAACAGGGCACGGCACAGGGCCGTTTTGCCGATATCACCCGCTCGGCCGATCTCTATATGGAGGTGACGGGCTATCCGATCGGTCTGTCGCTGCAGGATACGCCCGGCGTCAATGACCCTTTCATGATGCGCGAACAGGTCACTTTGCGCAGTATGAACAATGCATCGATCTGTGTCGTCGTGCTTTCTGCCGCACAGGCGATGAATACGGTTGATCTGGCGCTGATCCAGCTGCTCTGTGCGCTGGAAAGCCGCCGCGTGATCATATTTGTCAACCGGATCGATGAGCTGCGCGATCCGGCCCGCGACATCCCGGTGATCCGTGAGGCGCTCGGGATCATCCTGCGCGATCGCGGCCTGGGTGATATCACCACGATCCTGTTTGGCAGTGCCCACTGGGCCGAAGCGGCACTGACCGGCAAGCCCGATATGCTGAGCCCGGCCTCGCTCGCCGCGCTCGAGGCAATGGTGGCCGCCAGCCCGGGGCCCGCGCACAGCCTCTTTGCCGAGCGCGCCTGGGCCTGTTGCGGCCTCGCCGCATTGCTGGGGGCGATTGGCCAGACCATCGCCGCCAGCTCAGGCTGTCAGGTGATTGATGACAGCTGGCGGCGGCTGAACAACCTCGTCGCCACCGTGCGCACCCGCCACCTCGCCTCATCGGCTTTGGCGGTTTCGCAGCTGAGCGAAGTGCAGACCCGCGCCAAGATCGGTAATCTGCGCCATGCGGTTGACAGCTATATCGACACCGATATGACCGCATTGTTCAGCCACCTGACCGAGCGGGTCAGGCAGAGCAGCAGCGATTACGTCAGCCGCATGGCAGCCGATCTGCTCGAACGCGCCAAAGAGAATGGCCGGGCCGGGGTCGAAACCTGCGATCCGATGCAGCTCAGGATGCGGCTGCGCACCGCCTATATCCGCTATACCAATGAAATGCGGTCCTTCTTTGAGGATATCAGCGACGGCACCTGCCAGGCGATGATGGATCTTTACAGCCAGATGCTGGGTGAGGCAGCGGCGGATATGCAGCTGCAGGCCCCCGCCGCCCCCGCCCTGCCGCCGCCGGTGGCGCTGGGGCGCACTATTGTTGTCGATCTGCAGACCACCCGCTGGAAGGCCTGGATGGCCTCTCACATCAACAGCAAGGGCCTGGCGCGCGAATATCACAGCCTTGTTGAGGCTGAGGTCAGCTCGATCAGCGACGAGCTGATTGCCACCGCCCGCGACACGCTGAGCATGATGGCGCGGGTGCTGCGCGATTTTCTGGACGAGCAGGAGAGCTTTGCCCTCGCCATCGCCGCGGGCGGCTCGCTGTCGCGCGATCCGCTGACCAATCCCCTGATCCAGCGTCAGCAGGCGCTGGAGGAGCTGAGCCGGGAGCTACGCCAGTTCGGCGAGCGCCGTGCCATCTGATCCTGCCATTTCCCGCTGCCGTGAGGATTGCCATGCCCTATGATCAGAGTGAAAGCCGCCGCGTTTCGCCCGCCGCTTTTGCGCGTCTCACGGCCCGGGCCACCGCGCTGCCCCGTCTGGCGGTGGTGGGAGAGTTCAGCTCGGGCAAATCCACCCTGCTCAACCTGCTGCTCGGCCACGAGGTTCTGCCGACCCGCATTACCGCAACCGCATCGCCCGGGGTCTGGATCAGCTATGGCGATCGCAGCGGCCATTACATCGATGCCAGCGGCGCAGAACAGCCCCTGCCCACCGGCGGCATCGAGGCTGTGCCCCCTGACAGCCGCTATATCCGGCTCTGGCTTGAGGCCGATTTCCTGCAGCAATGCGATATTCTCGACCTCTCCGGCCTCGCTGATCCCGGGCGCAGCGATGAGATGACCTATCAGATGCTGGGCCATGCCCATGCGGTGATCTGGTGCACCCCCGCCACCCAGGCCTGGCGCCAGTCAGAGCGCGCCGCCTGGCTCGCCGTGCCGCCACGGCTGCGCAGCAACAGCATTCTCGCGGTCACGCGGATGGACAAGCTGCGCAATGATTTCGACCGCGAGCGGGTGATGCGCCGGGTCGGGCATGAGGCGGCAGGCTTATTCAGCCGGTTCGAGCCGATTTCCGCGCTGATGGCGCTGAAAGCCCTGGCCGAAAATGACGCCCCCGCCTGGGAAGACAGCGGTATCGACAGCCTGATGGCGGGGATCAGCGAACAGCTCGAACGGCTGCAGGCCAGGCGTGCCGCTCTGATGCAGCGCTACCAGTCCGACAATGCCGCCCAGCAGCCCGCTGCTGCCGGGGCTGCCGCGCCCCTTCTCACCCCAGCCGGGGAAAGCCCGCCGGCAGAGCGCTCGGGCGAGACCATCCTCCTGACCTGGCCCGATGGCGATGCGGCGCTGTCAGCGCCGCCTGACGGCGCGGAGGATAACCCGGAAAGCGAAGAGCTGGCCCTGCTGGAAAGCCTGTCGCGCCCGGCCCCGCTTATGCTGGTCACCCCGTTCCGCGCCCATCCGCGCCCGGCACCGCTCCGGCCCGAAGCCCCTCTGGCGCCCGCGACTGACCCTGCCAGCACCAGCAGTCCTGAACTGTCCCCCGCCAGGGAAAGCGCTGCGGACTGGCCCGGTGACACTGCCGGGCTGGGTGAAGCACGGAGCGGAGCGACTGACGAGGCAGCGGCTGATGAAACACCACCCGCACCTCTGCCGCTCTCCGCAATAACCGCGAGCGCATCCGCTTTTTCTGCGCCCGTTGAGGCGGAGCTGGATTTTGACCTCACAGCTTTCGCCGGCCGGCTGAGCGCCAGCGCCCTCGCTCCCGGCGCGATGATCCCGGCCCCCGCGGCCCCGATATTGCCGCCTGCTGAGCCGCCGCCTGCCGCAGACCGCCCTGCCGGACCCGCGCTTATTCCCGATATCGAGGCCGCCTTGCAGCGGGTGCTCTCGTGCTATTTCCCGCCCCCCTCGCCTCTGTCTGCCGCCCCGGCCAGCCCCGCAGCCCAGCCACCGGCCCCCTCCGATCCGCGCGCGATCTGGCGCGGTATCGTCGCCCGCGCTGACCCGGCCACCGCCGCTCTGCCGGTTGTCGCCATGATAGACGAGCTGCTGTCGGGGATGTTCCCGGCCAGCGCGACTGAACCGCCGGAGCCAGGAAGCTGAGCCCCGGAGCCCCGGGCCGGATCAGCCCTCAGACCATCCGGTCAGATCCGTTCTGAAGACGATTGCGCCGATGAAAGGAAACACGGTGCAAAGAAAACGCAAAGGAAAGCGACATATGAGTACGAATATTGCAATCCTTAATGAACTCGATGGATTTGTCGGCGGCTGCCTCGTCGACAGTGAAACCGGGCTGATGCTGGCCTCGGAAGGCGGTGGCAAGATTGATCTCGAAGCGGCTTCGGCACTGAACACCCAGGTGGTGAAAGCCAAGCTGGCAGCGATCAACGCGCTGAGACTCGATGATACTATTGAGGATATTCTGATCACCCTGGGCAAACAATATCACCTGATCCGCCCGCTCGCCTCGAGCCCAACGGTCTTCCTTTATGTGGCGCTCGACCGGAAATCCTCGAACCTTGGTCTGGCGCGCATCAAACTCAAGGGAATTGAGGCCGGAATCACCCTCTGAACTGAATAGCCCCATGTTTGATGGACGCCTTCTTTGCTAATTTTGAGGCAAGGAGGCCATGATGGGCACAGGGACTTTCAGCGACGACTTCAAGCGCGACGCGGTCGCGCAGATCACCGAGCGGGGTTATCCGGTCAGCGAGGTCTCAGAGCGGCCTGGGGTGAGCAAGCACTCGCTCTATGCATGGAAACGCAAGTTCACGAAGGCAGCCTCGGGCGAGACAGAGAAAGACGCTGAGATCCGCCTGTTGAAGCGGGAACTGGCACGGGTTTCCGAGGAGCGCGACATCCTAAAAAAAGCCACCGCGTATTTCGCTCGGGATGCAAAGTGAGCGGAGCCATTGGAGCGCCATCGGTTCAAGCCCGATGGCGACGGCGTTCGTGGCCGAGCATCGGGGA
>NZ_JACDXX010000006.1 GCF_020539525.1 Pseudogemmobacter faecipullorum
TCGACAGGATCGTCGAACGCTTTGACCAACTCGCGAAGAAATGGTCCCCGCGGCTCGGCAAGCCCAAAGCACCCAAGCCCACTCCCTGAGCACGGACACCCGTCCGCGGCCTACGCCGGATGGTTACGTCCATGCGGCGACAGGCCGTCAGGAAGCCCAGCTTCCCGGACCATTTCTCTAAACCAGTTCGTAAAACCGGCGGGTGTAAACGGACGCCCCTGTGCCGTTACAAGAAAACTAAGGTTATCTAGGGGCAACACATCCAGCACAGCCTTCAATTCGGGCAGTACTGGGATATGGACCTCTTGGCCCGTTTTCTGTTGCGTGATCCACAGAACGTCTTTGCGGACATGCTGCCGCCCCATGCGGACGGTCACAGGGGCGGGGATGGTGCGCGACCGAAGGTCTTCAGGCTCATGGTCTCGCCAGCTTCGGCGCGGCTGGTGTAGATTTACGCGCGCCAAGCACGATTTCGTAACGTCGGAAGTAACGGCTAAATTTTTCGAGAAACATGTGACCCCCATTTCGCCCGGCACTACGGCGGAGGTTTTGACCGATCAAGCGGGCAGCGGCAGCGAATGTGATGAATGCGTAAAGGGGTTGCCGCGATGGCTAACGAGCGGCAGATCGAAGACGGCGATGTGTTCACGTTCGCGTGATCGCGTCCAGCCTGATACAGCGCCATAACAGGTGATTTTCAGGGCGATTTTGCTGTGGGTAGAGGGGGAGTGGTGATTTTCCGTCTATCTGATTTTATAATAAAATCAATATTTTACGGAAGGAAAGTGGCAGCCCGTAGGGGAGTCGAACCCCTCTTTTCAGGTTGAAAACCTGACGTCCTAACCGATAGACGAACGGGCCACTTCGCAGGAATTATACATCCGGCGCTTTACAGAAATGGCAGCCCGTAGGGGAGTCGAACCCCTCTTTTCAGGTTGAAAACCTGACGTCCTAACCGATAGACGAACGGGCCGCGCTTTCTGTGAGGCGGTGTTTACGCAGCCCGGCGGGGATGCGCAAGAGGTAAAAAACAATAAAGTTCATCAAGATGCGAGGGCGGCGTCGTCGAGGCGCAGCTGCACCTTCGAGCGCCCGCCCCAGCTGTTAATTTCAAGGCGTCCGGCGAGGTGGAACAGCTGCTGACCGGCATTTTCAAAGGCCGGTCCGAGCGGTCCGTCGAAGGCGCCGAAGGCCATTGCTTCGAGGCCGGAGACGCCGGCAGCGCGAATCGTCAGCCGCAGATGTGATTCTCCGACCCGTCTCGGGCTGACAGCGACCGAGGGAATCACGAATCTCGGGGCAGGGGCGGCGGCGCCGAAGGGGCCTGCGGCCTCAATCTGCTCGATCAGCGCCAGTCCGGCGGCTTCGGCCATAACAATCGAATCGATGCGCAGATCGCGTGGCCCCGATTCGCCCGCGCCCTGACGCGCCAGCAGCTCGCCCAGCCGCGCCATGGCCGGCTCCAGCTGCTCGCGGCTCAGCGACAGGCCCGCCGCCATCTTATGGCCGCCGCCTTTGGCGATCAGCCCCTCTTCGGCGAGGCGCTGGATCGGCGCGCCGAGATCGATGCCAGGGACCGAGCGGCCCGAGCCTTTGCCCTCGCCGCCGTCAAAGCCGATCACCACTGCCGGGCGGCCGGTGGCCTCTTTCAGCCGGGCAGCGACAATGCCGACCACGCCGGGATGCCAGTCCTCGCCTGCGGCCCAGACCAGCGGCCCGTCGAGCCCGCGCGCCTCGGCCTGAGCGATGGCCTCGAGCTTGACCGCTTCGGTGATATCGCGCCGCGCCGTGTTCAGAATATCGAGGCGCTTTGCCATGTCTTCCGCCGCCCGGGGATCATCGCAGGCCAGCAGACGTGCGCCGAGATCGGCCTCGCCGATCCGGCCCCCGGCATTGATGCGTGGCCCGAGCACAAAGCCAAGCGCATAGGCGGTGGGGGCCTGATCCATACGGGCGATATCGGCGAGGGCGCGCAGACCAATGCGCTCGCGCCGCGCCATGACCTTCAGCCCCTGGCGCACGAAGGCGCGGTTCACCCCGAGCAGCGGCGCCACATCGGCCACGGTGGCCAGCGCCACCAGATCCAGCATCGCCATCAGATCGGGGCCGCGCCTGCCGGTCTCGCGCAGCTGACGGTTGGCCTCGACCAGCATCAGAAAGACCACAGAGGCGGCGCAGAGATGGGCGAGGCTGCCATCTTCATCCTGACGGTTGGGGTTCACCACGGCCAGTGCCGCGGGCAGCTCGGGGGCGGCGAGGTGGTGGTCAAGGATCAGCACATCGGCGGGCTTCGCCGCCGCCACCGGGCCGTGGCTCAGCGTGCCGCAATCGACGCAGATGATCAGCGGGTGATCTGCCGCCAGCCGTTCCATTGCCGGGATATTCGGGCCATAGCCCTCATCAATGCGGTCAGGGATATAGAGGCTCGCCGCATGGCCCATCTCGCGCAGCCAGATCAGCAAAAGCGCCGCAGAAGCGCCGCCATCCACATCATAATCGGCAAAGACCGCGATTTTCTCGCGCCGCTGCAGCGCCTGCAAAAACCGCGCCGCCGCTTTTTCCATATCTTTCAGGCTGCGCGGATCGGGCAGCAGGTCGCGCAGCTGCGGCGCGAGGAAAGCAGCGGCCTGATCCGGCGCCACCCCGCGCGCGGCCAGCAGGCGGCACAGCGGCAGCGGCAGGCGCGTCGCCTGGCCCATCGCCTCGGCGAGGCGTTCGTGATGGTCGTCAGGACCGACCCAGCGACGCCCCGTCAGCGAGGCCTCGACACCAAGGAAAGCAGCAGAATTTGACATAGGCCATGGCTGGCGCAAATGCGGCGGCGGTGCAAGCGGATTTGACCGCAGCGCGCTCTGGCGGGCGACGCCTGCCTCCGGCGGGGATATTTAAGGACAGATGAGGGGGCATTTCATCTGTCCTTAAATATCCCGGGGGCGTGTGAGGGGGCGGCGCCCCCTCACGTATCTTTCAGCGGCCGATCGGGCTGCGATAGCTCATCCGGCGCACCGAGCCGGTTTTCGAGCGCATCAGGATGGTTTCGGTGGTGATCGAGCCAGGCTCGCGCCTGATACCCGACAGCAGCGAGCCCGAGGTGACGCCGGTGGCGGCAAAGATCACATCGGCGCGCACCAGATCATCGCGGGTATAGACCCGGTCGAAATTGGTGATACCGGCCTTGCGGGCGCGGGCCTTTTCATCCTCGTTGCGGAACAGAAGCTTGCCATAGAACTGCCCGCCCATGCATTTCAGCGCGGCGGCGGCCAGGACCCCTTCAGGCGCCCCGCCCGAGCCCATGTAAATATCAATCCCGGTCACCTCCGGCTCGGCGCAATGCATCACACCGGCCACATCGCCATCGGTGATCAGCCGGATCGCGGCACCGGTCGAGCGGATCTCTTCGATCAGGGCCTCATGACGCGGGCGCTCGAGCACACAGGCGGTGATATTCTCGGTCGAGACGCCTTTCGAGGCCGCCAGGGCCGAGATACGCTCGGAGGGCGACATATCCATGGTGACCACGCCGGGACGGTAGCCCGGGCCGATGGCCAGCTTTTCCATATAGACATCAGGCGCATGCAGCAGCGTGCCACGCGGGGCCATGGCGATCACGGTCAGCGCATTGGGCATATCCTTGGCGGTCAGCGTCGTGCCTTCCAGGGGGTCGAGGGCAATATCGACCTCGGGGCCATTGCCGGTGCCGACCTCCTCGCCGATATAGAGCATCGGAGCCTCGTCGCGCTCGCCTTCGCCGATCACCACCACGCCTTTGATGTCGAGCATATTCAGCTGCTCGCGCATGGCGTTGACCGCGGCCTGGTCGGCGGCTTTTTCATCGCCGCGACCGATCAGCAGGGCCGAGGCCAGCGCTGCTGCCTCAGAGACCCGGGCGAGGCCGAGTGAAAGCAAACGATCCTGAAACTGAGCCTGGTCGGCCATGCGCGAAATCCCTCTGGCGATGCGATGGCGCGAGGCTTAGCCCCGGCCCCCCCGCATCGCAAGTCTGGTCGCGCTAACGCCCGGTAAAAGCCGGGCGTCTGCTGCTGTTACAGCTCTTCAATGCGGATTGCCGCCGGTTTTTCGACCAGAACCCCGGTCTGGGCAAAGCGAGACAGCGCATGTTCCACATCGGCGGGGGCGGCTTTATGGGTGACGATCAGCACGATGGCATCGCCGTCATCCTCGCCCGGCTGGTTGATCTGACGCATCTGATCAATCGAGATCCCGGCATCGCCAAGCGCAGTGGCCACTTTGGCCAGCGCGCCCGGCTTATCGAGCAGTTTCATCCGCAGATAATAGGGGGCCGGGGTGGCCGAGCGGGCCGGGACCGCATCGGCCAGTTCGGTGGCCGGAATGCCAAAGACCGGGGTGCGGAAGCCGCGCGCAATATCGATCACATCGCTCATCACCGCGCTGGCGGTCGGGCCTTCGCCCGCCCCGGCGCCGCGCATCACGATCTGGCCGACCGCATCGCCCTCGAGCACCACCATATTGGTGCCGCCCTGAAGCTGACCGAGCGGGCTGTCGGCGGGAACGAGGCAGGGCGTCATGCGCTGCTCAAGCCCGCGCCCGCTCATCTGCGCCACACCGAGCAGTTTGATGCGATAGCCCATATCATCGGCGAGGGTGATATCGTCGATCGAGACATTGCCGATGCCTTCCAGCTCGACATTGTCAAAGCTGACTTTGGTGCCGAAAGCGATCGAGGCCAGCAGCGAGAGCTTGTGACCCGCGTCGATCCCCCCGACATCGAGATTGGGATCGGCTTCCAGATAGCCGAGCTGGCGGGCTTCCTCGAACACGGTCTCATAGGGCAGGCCGGCCGATTGCATCCGGGTCAGGATGTAATTGCAGGTGCCGTTCATCACCCCCATCACCCGTTTGATGCGGTTACCGGCCAGGCCTTCGAGCAGGGATTTGATCACCGGAATGCCCCCGGCGACGGCCGCCTCATAGCGCAGCGCCACGCCATTGGCCTCGGCCAGTTCGGCAAGCGGCTGGCCGTAATGGGCGAGCAGCGCCTTATTGGCGCTTACCACATGCTTTCCGGCCCTGAGCGCAGCCTCGGTCGCCGCCTTTGCCGCGCCCTCATGGCCGCCCATAACCTCGATGAAAACATCGACATCATCACGGGTGGCAAGGGCGACCGGATCGGTCTCCCAGGCAAAGGCTGAGAGATCTGCGCCACGGTCTTTTTTCGGATCACGGGCCGAGACGGCGGTGATCACCACCGGGCGACCGGCGCGGGCGGCGATCAGCGCGGCTTCGCGCTCGAGCATTCTGACAAGGCCGATGCCGACAGTTCCGAGACCTGCAAGACCAAGACGAAGGGGTCCGGAGGAAAGCGCGGTCGACATGGAAAAGCCTTTCAAAAGAGGGTCCGCTCAGCCTGTTAGCCGAGGAGCGGCTCTGGCGCAACGCTGGCGGCATTGCGCGGGGAAGATGGGAAACGGGGCGCGTCAGGCGGGGCCGGTGCCGCGCAGCCTTTCGCGGGTGGCGGGGTCGTCCAGCGCTCCTTGCATAATCCGGGCGCGGTTTTGCAGCCGGGCAAGGCGCTCACTCAGCCGCGCGGCGGTGCCTTTCGCTTTCTGTTCGGCAGGCAGGCTGGCCATCAGCTGATCGAGCGGCAGCAGGGCGGGGGGGCTGTTGCCAGCCGGCCCCTCTGGCAGAGCACCGATGTCGGGCATTGCCCCGCAGCCTGTCAGCAGGCTGGCGAGCAGAAGGCAAAGGGGCAGGCAGTGTCTGGAACGCATCATCAGGCCCGAAGCTTACGGGTGAGGCGGGCAAAGATGCAAGATTGCTCCGGCCCGGGGCGAGCTTAGCCTGCCCAGGGGCCGGGCGAAAGGGGCGTGCGCCTTCTGTGGCGGGCCGGGCTCAGGTACAGGTGGTTGCCAGGGTTTCCTTCAGGCAGGTGCGATGCGACTGACGCGGCCGTGTGGTGATGAAATTCTCGAAATCCATACCCTTCAGCCCGATGTTGAGGGCGGGGATATGCCGGGTCCAGGTCTCAAGGATCACGGTGGTGTCACCGTCATCGAGCAGCGGGATCCGGTCGCGCAAAGCCAGCACCTGGGCGGCGCTTAACGGCGGTTTGCGATTGCCGGGCGATTCCGAGAAGATCACCTCATAGCGCTGGTTGCGCGCGACCCAGCGCACCGAGGTGATGCGCATGCTGACCACGCCCGGACGGCCGAGCAGCAGCTCCATCACGCTTTGCATTCCGGCGAGATAGGGGCGCGAGACCTCGGTCTCGCGTGAGATGGCATCGGCCACGGCGTAAGAGGCTTTCTGCGCCTCATTGATGGTGCGATAGGTATCCCAGAACACCACCATGGCGATGAACATCCAGATCAGCAGCGGCAGCACGATCAGGAATTCGGTCATGATCAGACCCTCTTCCTCGCGCAGGAACCGCCGCAGGGGATTGGCTCTCGCCGCTGCTGGTCTGCTCATATCAGTCTTCTCCCGGGCCGCGCGGTTCGTTGACGACCACGGTTGAGGTTGAGAGCTCATAATCCCCGGTGGCGGAATCCGCGCGCAGCCGCAGCGAAAAGCCGGTCGAGGGGAAGATCGGGTTTTGCAGCATACAGACCCGGATCAGCATCAGCTGATGGCTGGCGCCAGTATCGGTCTGGCCGGTCAGCGGCTGTCTCAGCGGGTCATTGCGGTCGCCGCAATAGACCGCGTTCAGATTGAACTTCCAGGTTTCGGTATCGAGCGGCTGCATCCAGACCTTCAGCTCAGCCCGGCAGTTGCCGATCAGCGGGATGCGGTCACAGATCGAATCGCGGATCTGGTCGTGATTCATCGAGGCCATCCGCCCGAGGCGGAAGTCGCGCAGCGACAGATCGAGGCCGCGCTCCATCATGGTCTGGCGCACCATGTAGAGCCCGCTTTCCATCGAGGCCATGAAGATCAGCAAAGCCACCGGGATCACCAGGGCAAATTCAATGGTGGCAGTGCCGGCTTCGGTGCGGTGAAACCGGCGCAGCTGCCGGGTCAGCCCGCGCAAAGGCGCAAGGATCATTGCGTCAGCCTCAGCTTGCTCAGGGTCGAGGCAATCGAGCGGAAGGCGGTGCGGATGTCGACGCCTTTGCCATCTGCCGAGACATTGAAGAAATATTTCGACTTCGGGGTGCTGGAGCAGTTGCGCAGCAGGTTTTCGCCGCGTGTGGTGGATTCAAACGCAATGCCATAAACCTCAATGCCGGTTTCCTTTGCCCGGGTGCACAGGCTTTCCAGCTGGCTGTCCATAGTGATTGTGTCGGTCAGGCTGCGGAAATTGTCCATCCAGGTCTTATAGGTTGCAACGCGGGCCTGCTGTGCTGCAGTGGTGTTGGCAATGCCCGAGATTGCCCGGGCGTAAAGCTCCCATGCCACCCATTGCACCCGGGCTATTGCCCAGACCTGCTGCCAGCTCTGCCGGGCGGCGCCATTGGGTGCGGTGTAACCGGTCAGACTGGCGGTGCTGCTGGTGCTGAAGCACAGCGCGCTGTCGGGGGCACTGCCGGTCCAGGGCCGGGCATGCCATTCCCCATATGTGCCACTGCTGCCCGAGCGGTAATGCGGCACCCAGAACGGCTTGCAGCGTGTGCTGCTGTTGCTGATCCTGGACTGATGGAAGATCGACATTTTTTTATCTGAAGCCGCGTAATAGATCGGAGAATCGCCGGTGCGGTACTGGGTGTCGTTAAAACGTTCCTGCTCGAAATGTTCACCATCGGTCATCAGCACGATGATCTTGGTGGTTTCGCGATCCGAATAGGGGGCAGGCCTTGCGGCAAAGACGGCGGGGACGATGCCGCGCCCGGCAAGGCTGGCGACAACCGGCTGGCTGTCGGGGTCAAGCAAAGCGGTGCCCCATTTCATGCCAAGGTTGATCGCGGTGGCGCCGATCGGCAGCAGGCCATCAATCTGTGCCTTAAGCTGGACCGGATTGTTATTATGCACCCGCACATAATTGCCGGGGGTATCGGTACACCAGATATTGGAGCGCAGGTTGCGCCCGTCGGTCGTATGCCCGGTCATTGCCGTGGAATTGTAGCTCTGGGTCGTGGAGGAATATGCATCGGCGAAGGGCACCTGGGGCATGGCCAGCTGACGCGAGATCGTGGTGGTGCTGTAGGTGTTAAGCGGCAGATCGATGCAATAGCTGTTGGCCGCGCCATGCTTATTGGTGACATTATAGGCCGCGAACAGATCGGGGCCGAGGTTCACCTGGCCGTTATAGGGCACGATGCTGACCGAAATCAGATCACGGTTGGCTTCTGACAGCACCGCATCGATGAAATCCTTGGCCGCAAGCTTGAGATTGGTGATCCGGCTGATATTGTTATACATTGAGCCCGAGACATCGAGCACCAGCGCGATCTCGATATGGGTGGTGCGCTGTTCGGCGGTGCTGGCGTTGATCGCGGCCAGCTGCGGGATATTGAGCAGCGACATGAAGAAATTCGCCGAGATCACATCGGCGCGGGCCTTAACGATGCGGTAGTTCAGCCCCTCATCAAGCACCACCGAGGTCAGATTGTCGGGCAACCCGGCCTTGGTGAAATAATCCTGCACCAGCGCCTCGGCATGGGCCTGTTCGGTCGCATAGAGATCCGAGCGGGCGATCACCTGGGTGAGATTGGCCACCGAAAGCGTGGCACGGTCGAGCGTGTTCTGCACCTGGACCCGGCGCCATTCAAAGCGCATCAGATCGACCGCAATGCCGCCGGTGACCATCATCAGGAAGATGAAAATCAGCACCAGTGGCGTGACCATGCCGCTTTCTTCCCGCAGGAAGTTTTGCACGGCCTGCCCCGGGGCGGTCCGCTCTCTCAGATGTGCAATCATCGCCATTGATCTGCCCTTTTCAGCCGGACAAATCCCCGGCTCTCAATTGTGAAGACCAGGGGATATCTCCCGAACCAGCCGATCCTGGACCCCGGTTCAGGCTGAATTATGGCGTGGATCCGGCAACCTGCGGGTTTTCCGGTGAAGCTGAAACGATCCTGCAGCCACATTTTCCATTGTCTGCAACCGGGCCCGGGCCAGCGCAGCCGGGCTCAGGGCAGGCTGGTGCGAATCATCGGTGAAACCGGCGGAATATGCAGGGCTGCCACCGCGTGCCGTTGAACCGCCGCGCGATCACTGCCACTAAGGGAAGCAGGATTCCCGGAGTGTCAGATGCGCTATTCAGGCTGGAAAGTTTTCACCGAAGGATTGCGCGGCAACCGGGGCTGGAAAGCCCTCTGGCGCGACCCGGCCCCCAAGGCCGAATATGATGCGGTGATCATCGGCGGCGGGGGCCATGGTCTCTCGACCGCCTATTATCTGGCGAAGAACCACGGCATGACCAATATTGCCGTGCTCGAGAAGGGCTATCTCGGCGGCGGCAATGTCGGGCGCAATACCACCATCGTGCGCGCCAATTACTTCCTGCCCGGCAATTCTGAATTCTACAGCCACAGTCTGAAGCTCTGGGAGGGGCTGGAGCGTGAGCTGAATTACAACGTCATGCACAGCCAGCGCGGGCTGATCAATCTGTTCCATTCCGACGGCCAGCGCGATGCCTTCGTGCGGCGCGGCAATGCCATGGTGAACCAGGGCGATGATGCGGTGCTGCTCGACCGCGAGGGCGTTCGTGAGATGCTGCCCTATCTCGATTTTGAGCAGACCCGCTTCCCGATCTATGGCGGGCTTTTGCATGCCCGGGGCGGCACGGCGCGCCATGATGCCGTGGCCTGGGGCTATGCCCGCGGCGCTGACAGCCGTGGCGTCGATCTGATCCAGAATTGCGAAGTGACCGGTATCGAGACCGATAATGGCCGGGTGCGGGGGGTGCAGACGACCCGCGGCGTGATCCGGGCGAAGAAAGTGGCGATCATCACCGCCGGACGCTCGGGCCAGGTGGCGGCCATGGCCGGGCTGCGCCTGCCGGTCGAGAGCCATATCCTCCAGGCCTTTGTCACCGAAGGGTTAAAGCCGGTCATTGATCATGTGATCAGCTTTGGCATGGGGCATTTCTACATCAGCCAGTCCGACAAGGGTGGCCTCGTCTTTGGCGGCGATCTGGATTTCTACGCCTCCTATGCGCAGCGCGGCAATCTGCCGATGGCTGAGCATGTGATGGAGGCGGGCATGACGCTGATGCCGATGATCGGCCGCGCCAAAGTGCTGCGCTCCTGGGGCGGGATCATGGATATGACGCCGGACGGCTCGCCGGTGATCGATAAGACCCCGGTCGAGGGGCTGTTTATCGATTGCGGCTGGAATTACGGCGGTTTCAAAGCCGTGCCGGCCTCGGGCTGGTGCATGGCGCATCTGATGGCCACCGGCGAAAGCCATGACTTCGCAAAACGCTTCCGGCTGAACCGTTTCCTGACCGGCGATCTGCTGGATGAAGAGGGAACCGGCAGCCAGCATAATCTGCACTGAGACTGCGCCTGTGATCAAAACCCTGCCTCTGAGCGCCCGCCTGGCCCTCTGCCTGGCCCGCCTCGTGTCCCTCCCCGTGACCGGAGCCCTGAAATGCGTCTGACCTGTCCGCTCTGCGGCCCGCGTGACCGTCGTGAATTCTATTATCAGGGGGCTGAGGCCTGGCTGAACCGTCCCGGTCAGGGCGCCCCGGCCGAGGCCTGGGATCAGTATCTGCATCTGCGCGACAACCCGGCCGGCCAGACCCGCGATCTGTGGTATCACGAACAGGGCTGCGGCCAGTGGCTGCTGGTCACCCGCTCGACCATCACCCATGAGATTTCCGCCGTAGAGCTGGTGGCACTGCGCGAGGGGGAAGGGGCATGAGGATTGAAGGCAAAGGTCTGATCGACCGCTCGCGCCCGGTGAGCTTCCGCTTTGATGGCCGCAGCTATCAGGGCTATCGCGGCGATACGCTCGCCTCGGCTTTGCTGGCGAATGGGGTGAAGCTTTTCGGGCGTTCCTTCAAATACCACCGCCCGCGTGGCGTGCTGAGCGCCAGATCCGAAGAGCCGAATGCCCTGGTTGAGGTTTTGGGCAAGACGAACCGCACCCCCAATGTCCGCGCCACCATGCAGGAGATTTTTGAGGGGCTGGAGACCCGTAGCCAGAACCGGATCGGGCCGTTGCGCTGGGATCTGCTGGCGGTGAATGACCTCGCCGCGCCCTTCCTCGGCGCAGGCTTTTACTACAAGACCTTCATGTGGCCGCGCCGGTTCTGGGAGGGGCTTTATGAGCCGCTGATCCGCCGTGCCGCGGGGCTTGGCAGCCTGTCGGGCGCCCATGACGAGGGGGTCTATGAAAAGGCCTGGGCGCATTGTGACTTGCTGGTGATCGGGGCCGGGCCTGCCGGGCTGATCGCGGCTTTGCAGGCGGCGCGCTCGGGCGCGGATGTGGTGCTATGCGAGGAACATGCGGCGCTGGGCGGGCGGCTTTTGTCAGACCCCGGCCAGATCGGCGATCAGGCGGCGCTGAACTGGGTAGCGGGCGTCGAGGCCGAGCTGCGCAGCCTCGCCAATGTCCGCATCCTGACCCGGACCACGGTGACCGGGGCCTATGACGGCGGTACTTACGGCGCGCTGGAGCGTGTGGGGCTGCACCGGCCCGCGCGCCCGCATCTGCCGCGCGAATGTTTCTGGCGCATCGTGGCGCGCCGCACCATCCTCGCCTCGGGCGCGCAGGAGCGCCATATCGCCTTTCCGATGAATGACCGGCCGGGCATCATGCTGGCCTCGGCGCTGCGCAGCTATCTCAACCGCTACGGCGTGGTGCCGGGTAAACGCGTCACGCTTTTCGCCGCCAATGACGGCGCCCGCGCCACCGCGCGTGAGCTGATGGCGGCGGGGGTGCAGGTCGCGGCGATCATCGACCCGCGCGAGGATGCCTCGCTGATCGAGGATTGTCAGGTCTATGCCGGGGCCGGGGTGATCGACACCCGCGGCCGGCATGGGCTGAAATCGATCAAGGTGAGGAAAGGTGCAGAAGTCTTTGATATCGAGACCGATCTGCTGGCAGTCTCGGGCGGCTGGAACCCGGGCCTGCATCTGACCTGCCATATGAATGGCCGGCCGCGCTGGAGCGAGGATCTGGCGGCTTTCGTGCCGATGGAGGGGGCAGTGCCCGGGCTGGTGGCAACCGGTGCGGCCAGTGGCAGCTTCTCGACCCATGGCGCGCTGAGCTCGGGCCAGGCCGCTGCGCTTGGCGCTTTGCAGGCCCTGGATCTGCGCGCCGCCGACTGCCCGCTGCCCGCGGCCGAGGATCGGCCCTATAGCCACCGCGCCATCTGGGCGGTGGAGGGTAAGGGCCGGGCCTGGCTCGACCTGGCCAATGATGTGACGGTCAAGGATGTGGTCCAGTCCGCGCGTGAGGGCCTTGCCTCGGTCGAGCATATGAAACGCTATACAACGCAGGGCATGGCGCCGGATCAGGGCAAAAATTCCTCGGTGGCGGCGCTGGCGGTGCTGGCCGATGCGACGGGGCGCGATATTGCCGGCACCGGCATCACCACCTTCCGCCCGCCCTATGTGCCGGTCTCCATTGCCGCCATGGGCGCGGGGGGCCGGGCCAAGGGCTTTGCGCCCGAGCGCTTCCTGACCTCGGATCAGGCCAGCCGTGACCGGCTTGCGCCGATGATCGAGGCCGGGCTCTGGTATCGCCCCTCCTATTTCCCGAAACCGGGCGAGACCAGCTGGCGCGAGGCCTGCGACCGCGAGGTGCGTATGGTGCGCGAGGCGGTGGGCGTCACCGATGTCTCGACTTTGGGCAAGATTGAGCTGCAGGGGCCGGATGTCGGGCGCTTCCTCGATCTGGTCTATACCAACCGCATGTCCTCTCTGGCGGTCGGCAGGGTGCGCTACGGCGTGATGCTGCGCGAAGACGGTATGGTGATGGATGACGGCACCTGCGCCAGGATCAGCGACACCCGCTGGGTGATCACCACCACCACCGCCGCGGCCGGCCAGGTGATGCGCCATCTCGACTGGGTGCAGCAGGCGTTCTGTGCCCATCTGCAGCTGCGTTTCACCTCGGTGACTGAGGCCTGGGCGCAGTTTGCCGTCGCGGGGCCAAAGGCGCGGGCTCTGCTCGACACTCTGCTCGAAACCCCGGTCGGTGATCTGCCCTTCATGGGAATGCGGCAGACCAGGCTCGGCGGGCTGACGGCGCGGCTTTTCCGTATCTCCTTCTCGGGCGAGGAGGGCTATGAGCTGGCGGTTCCGGCCGATTACGGCGAGGCCTTGTTCCGCGATCTGGTGGCGCGGGCCGAGGTGATGGGTGGCGGGCCTTATGGCATGGAGGCGCTCAATGTGCTGCGCATTGAGAAGGGCTTCCTGACCCATGCCGAGATTGACGGCCGGGTGACGGCGGAGGATCTCGGCCTTGGTGCGATGGTGGTGCGGAAGAAAGATTGTATCGGTCAGGGCGCGAGCCAGCGTCCGGGGCTGCTGGCCGCCGGACGCGGCCAGCTGGTCGGGCTGAAAGCGGATCAGCCGATCAGTGCCGGGGCGCATCTCTTCGCCCCGGGCGGTGAGCTGACTGCGGCGGCGAGCGAGGGGCATGTGAGCTCGGTCTGCTATTCGCCCACGCTTGGCTGCTGGCTGGGGCTTGCCCTGCTGAAAGACGGGCGGGCGCGGCATGGCGCAAAAATCCGGCTGGTCGATCATATGCGCAGCCTCGACGTGATCTGCGATATCGCTGATCCGGTGTTCTTTGACCCTGAGGGAGGGCGGATGCGTGCCTGAACTGATCGCCAGAACCGCCTTGCAGGATGAGGCCGCGCTGCAGCTCGGCGGGCTTGAGCTCAGCGTGCTGACCCCTGGCCCGCTGACCGGCATTGCCCTTTATCCTGGCGCTGCCGCCGGAAGTGATCCGCTGCTGGCCGGGCTGGGGCTGCCCTTCCCGTCACCCGGAAAATTCAGGGAAAGCAACGGTGTGACCCTGGCCTGGAGCGGGCGCGATGAGGCGCTGCTGATCGGGGCAGAACCGCCCGCCGGGCTGGAAGACCAGGCCGCAGTCACCGCCCAGAGCGGCGGCCTGGCCGGGCTGGCGCTGCGCGGTCAGGCGGCGGCCGGGGCGCTGGCGCGGCTGGTCGCGCTCGATCTGCGCCCCTCTGCTTTCCCGCCCGGCTCAGCGGCCCGCACCGGGCTGAACCATATCCCGGCGCTGATCCTGGCGCGGGATGAGGGCTATGACATCTTCGTTTTCCGCTCGATGGCGCGCAGCGCCTGGAATGAGCTGTCGGAGGTGATGCAGCATCTGGCCGCGCGCCAGCCCGCGCCGCTGCCGGGGCGATAAATCCTTCTGCCTGAGCGGCGGTTCTGAGAAGAAAACCGGCGGCGGGAAGCTGCCGGGCAGAAAAACATCACTGGCAAGTCCTCTCAGCCGGGGTTAATGGTTTCTGAAACAAGTTTTCAGGAAATCTGAACATGGCGCCCGACGGACAAGCCCCGATCATCGAACAGACTGCAGGTAAGGCACCGGATCTGCACGAGGCCGAGCCGATCCCGGCCGCGGCCCGCGCCGCGATTGAAGAGCTGCTGCAATCGGCTGATCTGTTTCGCTATAACGCGCCGAAAGATGCGCCGGTGGCTTTGCTGGAAAGCGAATTTGCGGAACTCCTGGGCGCGAAATATGCCCTCGCCGTGTCTTCCTGCTCGGCGGCTCTCTTCCTGACCATGAAGGCGCTGGATCTGAAGCCGGGCGATCGGGTGCTGATCCCGGCCTTTACCTTTGCTGCCGTGCCCTCGGCGGTGGTCCATGCCGAATGTGTGCCGGTTCTGGTCGAGGTGGGCGCGAATATGCGCATCGATATGGCCGATTTCGCGGCCAAACTGCCGGGCGCCAAGGCGGTGCTGATCAGCCATATGCGCGGCCATACCTCGGATATGGATGCGATCATGGCGCTTTGCGATGCGGCGGGCATCCCGGTGATCGAGGATGCGGCGCATTCGCTTGGCACTTTGTGGAATGGCCGTAAGGTCGGCACCATCGGCAAGGCGGGCTGTTTCAGCTTCCAGTCCTATAAAATGGTCAATGCCGGCGAAGGCGGCATGATGATCACCGATGATCCCGAGCTGGCGGCGCGCGCCATCATCATGTCGGGCGCCTATGAGGAAAACTGGAAAAAGCACGGCGGGCTGCAGAACAGCTTCTGCGAATGGCAGAATAAGCTGCCGCTCTATAATGTGCGGATGCAGAACCTTTCGGCGGCAGTGATCCGGCCGCAGCTGGAACTGGTCCAGGGCCGGGTGGTCCAGGGCCGCGACAATCATGATTACATGGCGGCACAGCTGAACGCCTGCCCCTGGCTCAATGTGCCCGATGCTTTGCCGCAGGAGCTGCGCGCGCCGGATTCGATCCAGTTCATGCTGAAAGGCGCCTGGAGCGATGACGAGGCCCGCGCTTTCCAGGCGGCAGCAAAAGCCAAAGGCGTGCCGGTGCAGATCTTTGGCCTTTCTGAGGGCAATGCCCGGGCCTTCTGGAACTGGCAGTTCCTTGGCGAGGCGCCCGAGCTGCCGCAGACCCGCGCCATGCTGATGCGCGCCTGCGATCTGCGCCTGCCGGTGCGGCTGAGCAAGGCCGATCTGGATTACCTGGCCGAGGCGGTGGTCTCGGCGGCGGTCTCGGTCAAGGGCTGAGATCGGGTTCGGGTCTCTGAAAGGCGCGTCCCCCGGGGGCGCGCCTTTTGCATTACAGCAGGCTCAGCTGACCCTTCAGCCAGGGCAGATCCTGCAGCGCAGGCTCGACCACAATCTCGCTGATCAGCCCGCGCAGCTGCTCTGCGATCAGCGCCGGAATATCGCGCAGCACCCCGGCCCGCGCCTGCAGCGACAGGCTGCGCGACAAAGGCGTATAGGGCAGGGGCAGCACCTCAATCACATCGCGGAAGCGGCGGGCCTGATGCAAGGCAAGGGGCGGCAATATGGCCTGGCCCTCACCGGCGGCCACCATGGCGAGGATGGCGTGATAGCTGTCGAGCTCAAACCGCGCCGCCGGACGCTGGCCCTCACGCAAAAGATGCGCGGCAATCTGGCGGCCCATCAGATGGCGGGTCGAATACTGGATCAGCGGCAGACCGGCGCCGCCGCCCTTTGGCTGGATGGCGAGGAAGGGCTCGCGCAGCAGCGCATGGGTCTCGCGCTCCTCAGTCAGAGGCTCTTCGGCGCCGCGTTCGCCGTAAGGCAGGTCAGCGGCCACCACCAGATCGAGCGCCCTTGCATCGAGCTTTTCCAAAAGCCGGTGCGAGGGGCCGGTCTCGAGCAGAAAGCGGCAGCCCGGCAGATCTCTGGCCAGACGTGACAACAGGCGCGGCGTCACATCGCCCTCAAAATCCTCGATCATGCCAAGGCGCAAAGTGGTCAGCCCGGCCAGATCGGCCCGCGCCAGTTCGGCCCGCGCCTCCTGGGCGGCATTGAGCATGGTCCAGGCATGGCGGCGAAACATCGTGCCCGCGGGCGTCATCCGCACCGGCCGGGCCGAGCGGTCGAGCAGCACCGTGCCAAGCGCCGCCTCCAGCCCGGTCAGCTGCTGGCTGACCGCCGAGGGGCTGACGCCGAGGCGGCGCGCGGCGGCGGAAATCGCGCCTTCCTCAGCCGTGGCGAGAAAAACCTCAATCCCCCAGAGCGTCACGCGCCCTTCAGCTGCGGTCAGTGTGGCAGACATAGAAAGGGAGCTCAGAGCTTGGAGAGCTTTGCCTGCAGCTCGGCCAGTTGCTTGCGGATATCGGCAATATCCTCGCCTTTGGCCGAGGTGGCGGCGCTGCTCTCAGCGGGTTCGGCTTCGGGGCCGGTACCCGCAGGCCAGCCGCCCATCATGGTTTTAAGGAAAGCTTCCTGCTGTTTGCGCAAAGCGTCAAAGCCGGGCATCGTGACCATCGGATTTGGGAAAACCGCAAGGTTCTCAACCATTTTCGACTGGCTCTCGCGCAGCATATCGAAAGAGCTGGCGAGGAATTGCGGCATCACCGCCTGCATGCCGGTAGCATAGCTACGCACCAGATCGGTCAGCACATTCACCGGCAGCACATTCTGGCCCTTGGCCTCATGTTCGGCGACGATCTGCAGCAGATATTGCCGGGTGAGGTCATCGCCGCTTTTCAGATCGACGATCTGCACTTCACGGCCCTTGCGGATGAAGCCGGCGATATCCTCCAGCGTCACATAGTCCGAAGTCTCGGTATTATAGAGGCGACGGCTGGCATATCGCTTGATCAGCAACGGCTTGTCGGTATCGGACATGGAGGCCCCTCTCGCTGGCATTGCGGCGCGGCAGGGGAGCGGACCGCTCGTCTTTGCGCCTGCAGAGAAGCTTAAGAGCGGCGCGTGCCAAAAAGCAAGGGCGGGCTCATCTGAGCCCGCCCCTGATGATGCGTCCCGGGCGGCCTTCTGCACGCAGAAAGGCAGCGCCGCAGGGGTTTTCCGGCATTTGGCTTATTTCGCAGCCGCAGCAGCTTTTTTCGCGGCGCCCTGCACCTCAGAAGCGGCTTTCTTCACCGCAGCGGTTGCATCATCCGAGGCTTCCTTACCGGCGGCCAGCATCAGCTCAACGGTTTCAGCCTGCACTTTTTTCGCGACTTCAGCGAAAGCGGCCATATTTTCAGCCGCCAGTTCAGCGGCTTTCGAGGCGAAATCGCTCAGCGCTTTCGGGTAATCAGCCGGCTCGGCCTTGGCGCTGGCGATATCGCCAAGGCGGGTGAGGGTGGCCTTGGCCCAGGCTGCCGAGATTTCGGTCGATTTCTCAGCTGCTTCGAGGGCGACTTTCGAGAATTTCTCGCCGAAAGCGGCCTGGGATTTAAAGGCATTCTGGAAGGCCGAGGCATCAACCGGGAACGAGGTCAGCGCTTCCTGGAACAGTTTGGCGAAATCCGGGGTCTTGGTCATCTGAAGTCTCCTGTCTCTGGGCCGGGAGGGGATGAAGACTGTCCATGGACGCGGATCCGTCCGGGGCAGGGCCCTTATTCTGTTGACCTATATACATGCTGCAGTGCAGCAATTCAATGATTATTCTGCAATGCAGCAATTCCGGAGGCGCCTGGCCGGGACGGGCGGCGGTCTGGCGTGACCGGGCCGGAAGGCCCGTCCGGAGGCCCCCGGGCTAAGCGGCGGATTTCGTTTCGGGTTTTTCAACCCGGCTTCGGCGAGGTAGCCTTCTCCCCGGCGGCTCGCCCTGGCAGAAAGCGCAGGATCTGGCGCAGAATTCTGCAGCATTGCCTGGCGCAGCGTGAAAACAACCCCGGATTGTTTCGGGCGACAGCTCAGATTTCCGCAGATCCCGCCCGCGCCTGCGAATCAACAGGGCAGCGGTCAGGGCTGAAACCGATATTGCAGCTGCCGCATTCCGGGCCGGATCTGCGCGGCGACAGGGGTAAGGCCCCGCCGCCGCGTAAATGCCCGGCTCAGCCGCGCTGGTTCAGCACATAGGTGCCGGGTGCCGCCGCCAGCACCGGGTTCTCCGGCCCGCCGGGGGCCTCGGGCGCGGGGACCTCCCCGCCCGAGCGGCTTTGCAGCCAGTCCGACCAGCGCGGCCACCAGCTGCCTTTGGTCTTCTCGGCCCCGGCGATCCAGACCGCAGGCTCGCCCCCGAGCGCGGCTGTGCTGCTCCAGTGCCCGTATTTGCCTTTCGAGGGCGGGTTGATGATCCCGGCAATATGGCCGGATTCGGAGAGGATGAAGGTCTTGTCCTTCGCGCCCATCTGCTTGATGCCGTTAAA
This sequence comes from Pseudogemmobacter faecipullorum, assembly GCF_020539525.1. Classification (GTDB taxonomy): domain Bacteria; phylum Pseudomonadota; class Alphaproteobacteria; order Rhodobacterales; family Rhodobacteraceae; genus Pseudogemmobacter; species Pseudogemmobacter faecipullorum. The sequence goes on from NZ_JACDXX010000006.1 coordinate 18,665, forward strand.
GCTGCCCTTCCAATGGGCGATGTGATCGGTCTCACAGGCCACGGCAAACAGCGGCAGGGTGATGTCTTTCAGGCTGACCTTCTCGCCCAGAACCTCGAAACTGCCCTCGGCAAAGCCATTCTGCTGGCACAGCCCGCGCAGATAGCGGATCGCCATTTTGGCCGGCAGATTGGTGGCATCGCCGTTCCAGTAGAGCAGATCAAAAGCTGGCGGCGCCTCGCCCAGCATATAGCTGCGGATTGCCGGGGCGTAGATCAGATCATTCGAGCGCAAAAAGCTGAAGGTGCGCTGCATGAACAGGCTCGACAGAATGCCGTCCTGGGCGCTCTGACGCTCGATGCCGTCGACGAAATCATTATCGAGGAAGACCCCCACCTCACCGGGATCCGAGAAATCGGTCAGGGTGGTGAAGAAGGTCGCGCTTTTCACCGATTTATCGCCGGCCTTGTGCAGATGCGCCAGGGTCAGGCCCAGAGTCGTTCCGGCGATGCAATAGCCGGTGGCATTGATCTGCTTCTCGCCGGTGATGCGGCGCACCTCGGCAATGGCGCGGATAAAACCGTCGCGGATGTAATCATCGAGGCTGACATCGGCGTAAGCCGCATCCGGATTGACCCAGGAGACGACAAAGACGCTGAAGCCCTGGCCGACCATCCAAGCGATCAGCGAATTCTGCGCCTTCATATCAAGGATGTAGAATTTATTGATCCAGGGCGGGAAGATCAGCAGCGGAGCCTTATGCACTTTCGCGGTTGTCGGCCGGTACTGGATCAGCTCGAACAGCCGGTTGCGATAGACCACATCGCCGGGGGTGGTGGCGAGGTTTACGCCAGCGGCGAAGGCCTCTTTATCGGCAAGCGTCACCATCAGCTCGCCGTTATTGGCCTCCATATCGCGGACCATATTCTCCAGCCCGCGCACCAGGCTTTCGCCATCGGTGGCAATGGCGCGCTCCAGAGCATCGGGATTGGTGAGCAGAAAATTGGTCGGGGCCATCATATCAATGATCTGTCTGGTAAAATAACTGACCCGCTTGCGGTCTTCGGGCGTGAGATCCTCCATCTCGTCGACCGCCAGTTCCGCCGCACCGGCGTTCAGCTGATATTGCTGTTTGAGATAGTTGAACCAGGGATGGCTGTCCCAGAGCGGATTGCTGAACCGCCGGTCGCTCGGCCCCGGATCTGCGGGGGCGCGAAATTCACCGCTGGCCATGGCCTGGCCCGCATCGATCTGGTGGCGCAGGGCCTTGCCCCAATGGGCCACCTGCTGCTCCAGCATCCGCCCCGGATCGCGCATCATCCCGGCCAGCCAGGCGGTGGCGGCTTTGAGATAGATATCGCTCGCCGGGCCATCCAGCGCCGGGTCATGCGTGCGGCGCTGCGCCATGGCGGCTGTCAGCCGGCGCGTCAGCGCCTCCATACGGGATAAATTGGCATTCAACCGTTCTGCTCGCGCGACATTCTCCGGGACTTCTTCTTTGCCGGCAGTTGTCATACCAAAAATTCCCCCCTAACTTGCTGCTATGCAGCATTGCGTCGCCAGATCTGCACTGCCCTCCGGACCTTGCCCTGCAGTCCTCCGGTTCCTGGCCAAGGCAAGCGATGGGCCCGGGACCATCCCCGGAGATTTGGAGACGTCATGAAGTATATGGCCACCTATGATCTTATGGAAAGCATTCGTAACACGAATGAGTGGTTCGGTGCTTCGGCTCAGGCGTTTGCCAGCTATCCGGTCTTTGCGCTCTCGATGAACCCGTTTCTGCCGGTGATGGCGGCCTGGGGCAAGGTCACCGAGCGCTCATTCGAGCGTATGGCGGCGAAACCGGACTGGGGCATCCGCTCGATCGTTGGCCCCGATGGCCAGGATCACCTGGTTGACGAAAAAATCGTGATCCGGCGCCCCTTCGGCGATCTGGTGCAGTTCTTCGTGCGCCGGCGCGAGCCGATGGCGCGGCGTATCCTGCTGGTGGCGCCGATGTCGGGCCATTATGCGACTTTGCTGCGCTCGACCGTGCAGTCGCTTTTGCCCGATGCCGATCTCTGGGTGACCGACTGGCATAATGCCCGTGATATTCCGGTTTCGGAGGGGCGGTTCGATATCGAGGATTACACCCTCTATATCGCCGATTTCCTGAAAGAGCTTGGCCCCGATACCCATGTGATCGCGATCTGCCAGCCGGTGCCGCTGGTGCTGGCTGCCACCGCCTGGCTGGCCAAACAGGATCCTGCGGCCCAGCCACGCTCGCTGACGCTGATGGGCGGGCCGGTTGATCCCGATGCCGCCGCGACCGAAGTAACGGATTTTGGCCGCCGGGTTTCGATGGGCCAGCTCGAGCAGACCATGATCCAGCGCGTCGGCTTTAAATATAAAGGCGCGGGGCGGCAGGTCTATCCGGGGCTGTTGCAGCTGGCAGGCTTCATTTCGATGAATGCCGAACGCCATGCCAGGGCCTTCAGCGATCAGATCATGCGCGAGGCGCGGGGTGAGGCCTCGGATCATGACGGCCATAACCGCTTTTATGATGAATATCTGGCGGTGATGGATATGACCGCCGAATTCTACCTCTCGACGGTCGAGCGGATTTTCAAGAACCGCGAGATTGCCCGCAATGTCTTTACCCTGCGCGGGGAGAGGGTGGATATCGGCGCTATCACCTCGGTCGCGGTGAAGATTGTTGAGGGCGAGAAGGATGATATTTCCGCCCCCGGTCAGTGCCTTGCGGCGCTGGATCTGCTGACTGGTCTGCCCGAAAGCAAAAAGGCCCGCCATCTGGAGCCGGGTGCCGGGCATTACGGCATTTTCGCCGGCAAATCCTGGCGGCTGAACATCCGCCCGCTGGTGCTCGATTTCATCGATGCCAATGCGGGTGCGGCGGAAGTGAGCCCTGAGAAAGCACGGCGCATCCGGGCGAAGACCGTCACGCCGATCCGGCTTGCCAGCGCCTGAAAACCTGCGGCGGTGAGGGGAGGATCCCCCCGCCGTTTTTACAAGCCGCGCGCCCAGGTGATGATGGTGGCGGTTACCGCCTCGGTCTGGCCGGGCGAGAGGATATCGCCGGCAATCACATGGGCAAAGGGATCATCCCCGGCCTGCATCTGCCGCTCGTCAATCTGCACCGAGCCGCCCCAGGCAGTGACCACCGGCGAGATGGCATCCGGGTCAATCACCGCATCCTGCAGTGAATAAAACACCAGCAGCGGCATCATCGCCTTGCTGTAATCCTGCGCCCTGGCCTCGCGCATCAGCGCCCCCAGCGGGAAAAGCGCCGCCGTTGGCCAGCTGGTGGCCCAGTAGCGGGCATGATCGCTGTTCAGCGGCGCAATGCTGCGCTCGCGCCCGAAGACCAGCCCGGCCCAGAGCCGCGGGAAGGGCGCATTCATCAGCGTCGAGACCGGCGCATGCAGATCAAAGGCGGGCGAAATCAGCACCACCCCGGCCAGATCCTGCGACAGATCGGGATCGGTGGCGGCCAGGGCGCTGAGCGCGCCGCCCATCGAAGTGCCGATCACAATCACCCTTTGCCCGAGCCGCCGGCCGATGGCCATGGCTTCGGCCATATCGCCCAGCCATTCCCCGGCCTCGACCCCGGCCATGGCCTCGGGCGCGCGGCCCTGGCCTGAGAGCCGGGTGTAGAACAGATTGGCCCCAAGCGCGCGTGCCACCTCATCGGGCACCGGGCGGATCTCTTCGGCTGATGCCGCAAAGCCATGCACATAGACGATGGCCAGCGGTGTTTTCACACCTTTCTCACCCGCCCAGAGGATGCGTTTCGCCGCCCCGGGCCGGATATCGGAAAAGCGCTGCTCGCCCACACCCAGCCAGATTTCGGGATCATCGCCCAGCACCGAAGCATCGAAAGTGCCGCGCGTGCCCATGCCCTCACGCGGGGCGAGAAGCCACAACGCTGCCAGGCCGGTGACCAGACCGGCGATCAGGATCAGAGCCCGCCGCATCAGCCGTTACGACCCCGCCGGGTGATATCGTCAATCGCGGCGGCAATCATCGCGAGGCAGTCGGGCGTCGAAAAGCGGTGATCGGCACCTTTGACCAGGGTCAGGCGCAGATCGGGGCTGTCGATATGATCGAGCAGTTTCAGCGCCACTTCCGGCAGAACATCGGTATCGGCCGTGCCCTGCAGCAGCCGCACCGGGAAGGGCAGGGCCAGGGGCTGGTTCAGCACCTGCTGCGCTGCGCCATCCTCAAACAGACGGCGGGTGAAAATATAGGGCTGGTCGGCATAATCCGAGGGGATCTCGATCCGGTCCTCGGCCATGACGATGGCGCGCTGTGCCTCGCTCAGCTCGTCATTCCAGGCCTGCACGGTGAAATCGGGGGCCGCGGCAATGCCGATCAGCCCCGCTACCTCCAGCCCGGCATCGCGCGCCAGCAACAGCGAGATCCAGCCGCCCATCGACGAGCCGACCAGGATCTGCGGCCCCTCGGTTTCGGCCCGGATCACCGCGCGGGCATCTGCGGCCCAGTCGCCGATGCAGCCCGCCTCAAAGTCGCCCGAGGAGGAGCCATGGCCCGAATAATCAAAGCGCAGGAAAGCGCGGCCCTGCTTTTCAGCCCAGTCCTGCAGGAACAGGGCTTTTGAGCCCTCCATATCGGATTTGAAACCACCGAGGAAAACCACACCGGGCAAAGCTTTATCGCTTCCCCTGCTGCGGTTGTAGGCAAGACGGCGGTTCTCGGGCGAGGTCAGAAAGTCGGGCAACTGCTTCTCCTTTTCGGGCGTCTGATGCGCAGCCGCGAGGCTAGCAGAGAGCGGCCCGCGCCGCCAGTCAGCCGCAGCCCCGGGGCGTAAACAGTCGCGTGAGCCATAGCGCGCCGCAGCCCTTCCCCAGGGTGGCCCGGGGCGAGGCAGGCGGGGCGCGGGGCAGGCGGGGGCGAGGAAAGCATGGGCAGGGGGCGGGCCCGGACAGGGGTATGATCGGCCGGCGCGGGCCGGGGCGCGCTGATCCCCGCAGGGCCGGGACTAGGTCCTGTCGCCCGGGCAATAAGGGGGCGAAACCGAAGGAGGGAGCGCTGGCGGCGCGAAGGCGCTTCGCTCTCGCCCTGATTGACTTCGGGCTGAAAAGGTTCCAAGACGCGGGGCATATATAACCCGCAACCGGGCGTTCCGTGGGCGCCAAACTGACGAGGATCTAAGGCCGATGCCCCAGATTTCGCTGACTTTTCCCGATGGCAATATCCGCAATTACGATGCCGGGGTAACCCCTGCTGAAGTGGCGGCCTCCATCGCCCCCTCGCTGGCCAAGGCCGCAATCTCCGCACAGCTGAACGGCAGGCACTGGGATCTGGCCTGGCCGATCCATGAGGATGCGCAGCTTTCCATCAATACGATGAAAGATGCCGAACCTGCGCTTGAGCTGATCCGCCATGACCTCGCCCATATCATGGCCCGCGCCGTGCAGGAGCTGTGGCCGGATGTGAAAGTGACCATCGGCCCGGTGCGCGATCAGGGCTGGTTCTATGATTTTGACCGCCAGGAGCCTTTCACGCCTGAGGATCTCGGCGCGATCGAAGCGAAGATGAAACAGATCATCAACGCGCGCGAGCCGGTGAAGACCGAGCTCTGGGAGCGCGAGCGCGCCCGCAAATATTACGAAGAGCGCGGCGAACCCTTTAAGGTTGAGCTGCTCGACCGCATTCCCGGCAATGAAGACATTCGCATGTACTGGCATGGCGACTGGCAGGATCTGTGCCGTGGCCCGCATCTGCAGCATACCGGCCAGGTGCCGGCCGATGCCTTCAAACTGACCCATGTTGCGGGCGCCTACTGGCTGGGCGATGCCTCGCGGCCGATGCTGCAGCGCATCTATGGCGTGGCTTTCCGCAACCGCGAAGACCTCAGGGCCCATCTGACCATGCTGGAAGAGGCCGCGAAACGCGACCACCGCAAGCTCGGCCGCGAGATGGATCTGTTCCATATCCAGGAAGAAGCGCCTGGCATGGTGTTCTGGCATCCGAATGGCTGGCAGATCTGGCGCGGGCTCGAGGATTTCATGCGCACCCGCCTGAGCGCTGCCGGCTATAAAGAGATCCGCACCCCCCAGGTGGTGGACCGGATCCTTTGGGAAAAGTCGGGCCATTGGGAGGCCTACCGCGAGAATATGTTCCTCGTGGAAGTGGATGAAGAGGGGGCGAAGGAAAAGCGTATCAATGCGCTGAAGCCAATGAACTGCCCCTGCCATGTTCAGATCTATAATCAGGGGCTGAAGAGCTACCGCGATCTGCCGCTTCGTCTGGCTGAATTCGGCTCGTGCCACCGCTATGAAAGCTCGGGCTCGATGCATGGTCTGATGCGGGTCCGGGGCTTTACCCAGGATGATGCGCATATCTTCTGCACCGAGGATCAGATCGAGAGCGAATGCGCTGGCTTCATCGCGCTGCTGTCCTCGGTCTATAAAGATCTGGGATTTGAGAAGTTTGACATCAAACTCTCGACCCGCCCCGATGTCCGGGTGGGCTCGGATGCGGTCTGGGATAAGGCAGAAAGCGCGCTGGAAAAGGCCATCGAAGGTCTGGGTCTGCCCTATGAGGTCAATCCGGGCGATGGGGCTTTCTACGGCCCGAAGCTCGATTTCAAACTGACCGATGCCATTGGCCGGGAATGGCAATGCGGCACTTTCCAGTGCGACTTTAACCTGCCCGACCGTCTGGATGCGGAATTTGTCGGCGAAGACGGGGCCAAACACCGCCCGGTCATGCTGCACCGTGCCATCCTTGGCTCGTTCGAGCGTTTCATCGGCATTCTGATCGAAAACTACGCCGGCAAGCTGCCGTTCTGGCTGGCGCCGCGCCAGGTTGTGGTGGCCTCGATCGTCTCGGATGCCGATGCCTATGTGCTTGAGGTGGTCGAGGCGCTGAAGAAGGCCGGGGTTCGTGCCGAGGCTGATACGCGCAATGAGAAAATCAACTATAAAGTGCGCGAGCATTCGGTTGGTAAGGTTCCGGTCATCCTCGCCATCGGCATGAAAGAGGTTGAGGAGCGCACGGTTTCGGTTCGCCGTCTGGGGGAAACCCGAACGGAATCCATGACTTTTGCGGCGGTGCTGCAGAGCCTCGCCTGTGATTCACTGCCCCCGGCTCTGAGCTGAGCCAGTGGTGCTGTCGGCGTTAAAATTTACCGACAGGTTTAGTTTTTAGGTGTTTTTTCACTTATTTCGCGGGGATTTCCTGAGATTCCCGCGAAATTCTGGCGATAAGCTGCGCGTGCGGCGCCATCTTTCTTGATTTCCATCGGGGCCGTGGCATCCTGCTCTCGTGTGACGACAGACTTTCTGCAAAGCCTTCCTCTCTGACGAAAGGCCCGGAAGACCTGGCGGCTACGCCCGGTTGCAATGTCGCGCCGGGAGATTTCGAAGGGAGAGACGGGAATGCCAACTGGCACCGTAAAATGGTTCAACGCGACTAAGGGCTACGGCTTTATCGCCCCGGATGATGGCGGCAAGGATGTGTTCGTACATATCTCCGCAGTCGAGCGCGCAGGCTTCAAAGGCCTGAATGACAATCAGAAAATCGGTTACGAGTTGCAATCTGGCCGCGATGGCCGTTCCTCGGCTTCGGACCTCACACTGCTCTGAGGCAGGGTAATCGTCCCGGCGGCAGCGGGACATGGTATAAAACTGGCGTGTCCCTGCGGCAGAAGGGGCGCGCCATTTCTGTTTGTGGCGGGCTTCTGTCTGCGGCGGGCAGCAGCGGGAGAGAGCGGGCCGGGAAACCTGTGCGCGCCGCGGGCCCGGGCCGAAAGGCCGGGGGGCGTGGCAGAGGGTTCCGGGGCGCGCGCGCGCGCCCCGCCCGCGCTGCCCGGGATCAGGCGAAAACCGCGCGGTCACGGCCGAGGCGCTTGGCCGAGTACAGGGCGGCATCGGCCCTGGCATAGGCGGCAGCGAAATCAAAAGTATCGGCCGGGATCCGGGTGCCGCCGACGCTGACAGTCACTTTCAGGTTCTTGCCGCCGATCATATGGTGCTGCGACAGCGCATGGCGCAGCCGGTCCGCCACGGCAAAGCCATCGGCCTGCTGCGCCACCTGCAGCATCACCGCAAATTCCTCGCCGCCAAACCGGGCTGCAATATCGCCTTCCCGGATCACCGAATTCAGGGTCTCGGCAATGGCCTGCAGAACCTGATCGCCGACGGCATGGCCGTGGATGTCATTGATATTCTTAAAGTGATCGGCGTCAATGATCAGCAGTGCCATGCTCTTGCGGCGCTCGTCATCAATGCTGTTCACAAAATCCATCAGCGCGCGCCGGTTGGGCAGGCCGGTCAGCGGATCGGTCGAGGCGGCGCGGTTCAGCTGCCGCTCGCGCTGCGCCCGGCGCTGCTCGGTTTCAAACATCTTGCCAAAGACGAAGGCGGTGATCAGATCGACGCCCAGCCGCGCTGCGGCCACTTCGAAGGTGATCAGCCCGGTCAGCAGCATACCGATCAGCAGCGGCGCGCTGACAATGGCGCCAAGCGCCAGCCAGGCATGCCAGCTGCGGCGGTTCTGGCCGCGGGTCCGCCTGGCCCAGCTTGCCGCCAGCAGGCAGACCAGCACCATGCTCAGCAGGCCCGGCAGCGTTTCCGTTCCGCTGATCATCAGCCGTCCGCTGGCGGCAATGCCAACCGCCACCAGCGTCGAGCTCAGCCCGCCAAAAGCCGTGGCAAGGGCGAGAAACAGGTTTCGGCTGTCAATCTGATAGCCCTCAATCTGCATGAAGGGCTGGAACATCACCGCGACCGAGGCGAGGCCCAGCAACATGCCGATGGCCATGCGGCGCAGCACTGCGGCAGCCAGCAGGCGCTGAATGCTGCCATAGGCCAGAGTGCAGATCGCAACCAGGCCAACGCTGTGTAATGCGGCAAGCATAAGATCGCTCGACATTTCTGCACCTTGATTAAATTGGCCCGACTTTTGCCCAAACGAGTAAAGAAAGCGTTGCCCTGTCATCACCCGGCAAAGAGGCGAATCTATGGCTCCCTGCGGGCGGCAGCGCGGCGGGCTTTCGGTATAAAAACGACATTAAGGTTAACGAAGCGCTCCGGGCGGAGAAAATTGCCCTGTTCCGGCGCTGAAAGGCCAGTGAACAGCACGTAATCTGCCACAGGATGGTTAACACAGGGTGAATGGTGCTGCCCGGATCAGCCAGAGCGGATCCGGGCAGCTCTGGCTGGCTGCGGCTAAGTCTGCCGCTCAGTCTGCGCCGAGCTGCAGGTTTTTGGCCGCCTCATCCCAGCCAAGGCTCCAGCCGGCAGAGGAGCGGATCACAGGACGTTTCATCACCGTGGGCTGGGCCGCGATCTGCGCCTCGGGATCCGAGGCTTTAAGGAAATCTGAGAAGGCGCGGTAGCTGGTGGACTGCTTATTGATCGCCCGCTCGCCAAATTCCTGGAGGATCTCGGCAATCTCTGCTTCGCTCAGCGGTTCGGCGCGGATGTCGCGGAAGGTGACCTCGCGCTCAGCGTCGCGCAGCTCCTTCAGCGCGCGCCTGCAGCTGTCACAGGTCGGAATTCCATAGAGGATCATGAGTTTACTCTTTTGCCACACAGTCTACATGATAGCCCTGCTGCACCGCATCCTCGCCATTGGCAAGCACCAGTACAACCGGGGCGATCTTATTGGTCAGGACAGCATGCATATCCTGTGCCGCGCATAAAGGCGAGATGGCATTCAGCGCGGTTTTCGCATGAATAAATCCGGGGCGGAACAGAACTGCATATCTGTTTTTGCCCAATTTCAGCACATGGGTCTGATAGCGCGCCCAGGGGCCTTTCACCTCAGCCACTTCGCCCTTTGGCGCGAAATCCTCATAGAGGATCTGCGCCTGAACCGGGGCCGGGAGGGCGAGGCTGAGGCTGGTCAGGCCAGCGGCGAACAGACTGGAGGCGGTCAGACGGGCGGCGCGGCGCAGCATGGGCAGATCTCCGGCGATTGCCGCATCAGCCTAGCCGATGCGGCGCAGCCTGCAAGCCTCTCGCCGGGGGCAGAGGGCCAGGATACGGTGGGCCAGGATGCGGGGGGGGGGGGCGCCCGGAGCGGATCGTCTGCCCCAGCCTGCGCTCAGAGCTTTTCCTATACCCGCCGGATATATTCCCGCGCCAGGCAGGAGGGGGCCTCGGCGCGCAGCGGGAAACTGTCTTTCAGCTGCCAGTCCCTTGCGTCAAATTCCGGGAAGAAGGTATCGGCATCGGCAACCGGCATGGCGACCTCGGTGATCAGCATCCGATCCGCGATCCGCAGCGCCTCGCGATAGATCGAGGCGCCGCCAATGGCATAGGCTCTGGGAATGCCCAGATCACGCGCGCGCTGCAGGGCAGCCTCAAGCGAAGGCACGACGAAATCGCCGCTCATTTTTGAGGAGACGACGATATTCTCGCGCGAAGGCAGCGGTTTTTTCGGCAGGCTGTCCCAGGTGTTGCGCCCCATGATGATCGCGCCGCCCAGGGTCTCGCGTTTGAACAGCGCCAGATCCTCAGGCGCGAACCAGGGGATGGTATTGTCTTTGCCGATGGCCCCGTTCTGCGCGCGGGCAACGATGATTGTCAGCATGATTACACCGCGACCGGGGCTTTGATGGCAGGATAGGGATCATAGCCGATCACCTCAAAATCCTCGAATTTAAAGTCGAATATCGAGCTGACCTGGCGGTTGATCCGGAGCTGCGGCAGGGCGCGCGGGCTGCGGCGCAGCAGTTCCGCGACCTGCTCCTGGTGATTCGAATAAATATGGGCATCGCCGATGGAATGGACGAAATCCCCCGGCTCATAGCCCGTCACATGCGCCAGCATCACCAGCAGCAAAGCATAGGAGGCGATGTTGAACGGCACGCCGAGGAACATATCGGCCGAGCGCTGATAGAGCTGCAGATGCAGCTTGCCGTCAAGGATCCTGACCTGCCACATCGTATGGCAGGGCGGCAGCGCCATATTGTCGATCTCCAGCGGATTCCAGGCCGAGACGATCAGGCGGCGGCTGTCGGGCCGGGATTTGATATCCTCAATCAGCCTGGTGATCTGATCAACCGAAAAACGCGGCCCGGCGGCATCTGCACCGGCCTCGGCGGGCGGCGAAAAAGCCCGCCATTGCTTGCCATAGACCGGGCCCAGATCGCCCTTCTCATCGGCCCATTCATCCCAGATGCTGACGCCATTCTCTTTCAGATAGCGGATATTGGTATCGCCGCTGAGGAACCAGAGCAGTTCGTGGATGATGGACCGGATATGCAGCTTTTTGGTGGTGAGCAGCGGGAAGCCTTCGCTCAGCGGATAACGGGACTGGAGGCCGAAATAAGAGATCGTGCCGGTGCCGGTGCGGTCGGTGCTGACCGAGCCGTTCTCAAGAACCATGTTCAGCGCCTCATGGTATTGCTTCATCGATCCCGGCTCCTGCTTCGCTGTTGCTGTTCTGGTATCGCGATACGCCGCCGAATCCAAGGCTGACGGCGCGAGAGCAGCGGGCAGGGCAGAGGGAGCAGAGCGCGCAGATCTGACAAAAACAGACCCCGCCGGGAATAACCGGCGGCGCGTGCGCGCGGGCTGGCGATCAGGAAAGTGCGCCGGTCAGAAAAGCCGCAGGGTGCTCTGATGCGGGGCCGACACAGGGCCCGATTATCGGGGCGCTGCAGGAAAAAATCTTTGACGATCAGGCTTCTGGCTTGCAACCTTGGCGGGAATTTTTTGGGGGAGACCCGCCTTTGTTTCGACCAGTCTTTATTTCAGCTGCCCTTGTTATCACCCTGACAGCCTGCGGCGGCGGCAATCCGTTTCGCGAGCCGACGCCTGGGCCGATCCCCGAGCCGGGCGGTGATGTCACTTCCGGGATTACCGGCCTGCCGGGAACAGCCACACCGGGTGCCGGGGCGCCGATCCGGCGCCGTGAGGCGCGGGCCAGCGGCACCGGTAATGGCTATGTCAGTGATGTCAGCTATAACGCGGTTGCGGATACTTTCACCGTCGAGGGCCTGGCTTTTGATGGCGGCAATGTGTACCGGCGCGACCGCTCGGTGAACCTCGGCTCAGAGATCAGCGCCTATGCCAGCGATGCGCTGGCCTATGATCCGACCACCGGCAGCCCGATCCCGCAGCTGACCCATCGGGCGGTTTATGGCAAAGCGGCTTCCGGCTCTTATTTCGCCATCGTGCGGACGGGCGCCTATGTGGATTACGGCTTTGGCGGCTTCGTTTATGAACGCGCCGGCGGCTTTTCGCTTCCGCCGGCCGATGGCGCGGGCAAGCGCGGTCAGGGCAATTTCACCGGGGAATATGCCGGGTTGCGCGATTTCAGCGGGCCGGGTGCCCCGGGGCTGGAATTCACCCGCGGTGATATGAGGATGGCGATCGATTTCGACGATTTCAATGACGGCCATGGCGTCAATGCCGTGATCAGCAATCGCCGGGTCTATGATATCAACGGTGCCGATATCACCGCCGTGGTGGCGGGGGCGCTGCCGGGCTCACCCGCAGCTCTGCCGGTGATCAGCTTTGCCATCGGCCCGAATGTCACCGATTCCAGTGGCGAGATGGCAGGCCGGGTGGTTGTCGATAGCACGGCTGCAGGCAATTATTATGCCGTTCTGGGCGGGGCCGGGGCCACCGAGGTTGTGGGCATTATCGCGCTGACGCCCACCCCGGATGGACGGACCACGGGTGTCACTGTGCGCGAAACCGGGGGCTTTGTGCTGACGCGGAACTGAGGCCTGACGACTATGCCATGGAGCCTGCGCCCCTCCCGCCAGCCCTGCCGCCGTTTCGGGCTGGCGGGGCTGCTTGTACTTACGCTTATGTCCGGGCTGCTCCCCGGCGTGCATCCGGCCCTGGCCGAGCCGCAGCCCCTGACGCCTGAGCCAGGCTCTGCCAGCCCGGAGCAGCTGCGCGGTTTTGGCCTGGCTTTGCTTCAGGCCGGAGATCTTATCGGCGCGCGCCGTCTGGCCGATGCGCTTCTCGCCCGCGATCCGCAGGACAGTGCCGCGCTGATGCTGCGCGCCCAGGCCGCAGCGCTTGGCGGTGACGAGCGCCGGGCCAGGATTGATGCGCGCGCGGTCTGGCGGCTTGCCGATGCGCCGGGGCCGAAATATGGCGCGGCGATGATGGTGGCGCAGTCTCTGGCGGCGGATGGCTATCTGCAGCGCGGCCAGTTCTGGCTGCGCCGGGCCGCCCAGGCGGCGCAGAGTGATCAGCAAAAGGCCGCCGTCGCCACGGCTTTCAGCAGTCTGCGATCACGCAACCCGCTGATATGGCAGCTGAAAGTATCGGCCCGCCCCAGTTCAAACGTCAATGACGGCTCGAGCGCGCGCAGTTTCATCCTGCCAAGCGATCTGTTCGGCGATATCGAACTGCCGGTCTATCCGGCGCAGCGCGCTTTGTCAGGCTATGAGGCCAGCGCCGGGCTGGAACTGACCTGGCGGCTGCGCCCGACCGCAACCACGATGACCGCTTTCCACCTGCGCTTTGACCAGACAAAGGTGGCGCTTTCTTCCGAGGCGAAAGCGGCGGTGCCGGGGCTGAAGGGCTCGGCCTTTGATCAGGCCCGCCTCGAGCTGGGGCTGAGCCGGCGCTGGCGCCCGGCCGAGAGCAAAACCACTTTCACCTTCGGCCTTGCCGGGCTGCATGACTGGTCGGGCGGCGTCTCGCTGGCCAATATTCTGCGGCTGAGCGCGGCGGCCGAGCGCCGTTTCGCGCCGCATCTGCTGGGCTTTGCCAGCCTGAGCTTTGACCATCAGCGCCGCCTCGACAGTGAGATCAGCTCGGCCGATACGCTGGCGCTCTCGGCCGGGATGCAGCGCGGCCTCGCCGGTGGCGATGTGGTGACGCTGGTTCTGGGCCTGCGCGATGTCGCGAGCGACAGCCCCGGCATCCGCTATGACGCCGCCTCTCTGCGCCTTGGCTGGCGCAGGGCGAGGCCGGTGGCGGGGCTGGGGCTTGAGGCCTGGGCCGGGCTGGAGGGGCGTGATTACCCCGACAGCCCCTGGCGCCCCGATGGCGGGCGCCAGGATCTGCGCGCCAGCCTTGATGTGACGCTTGAGCTGCAAAAAATCAGCTGGATGGGGTTTTCCCCCTTGCTGAACCTTTCGGCCAGCCGGGCCAGATCGAATGCCAAACTCTATGAATCGCAAAGCTTTGGGCTGGAGCTCGGCTTCCGCTCGGCCTTCTGACCGCCGCGCCGCGCCAGGCCTGCAGCGAGCCTGCAACAAGCCGGCGGGGCAGGGGTTCCCGACCAGGCCTGCTCTGTCCAGACGGCTGCCCCCGTGCTAGGCCTTGGCCAGCACAGGAGGTTTTCGCGATGACGATCCGCTATCTGCACACCATGGTCCGGGTTCTTGATCTGGAAAAGAGCATGGCTTTCTACCGGCTGCTCGGCCTGGAAGAGATCCGGCGCAAAGACAGCGAGACCGGGCGTTTCAGCCTTGTGTTCATGGCCCCTCCCGGCCAGCCCGACTGCCCGGTCGAGCTGACCTGGAACTGGGATGGCGATGAGGGCCTGCCCTCGGACAGCCGCCATTTCGGCCATCTCGCCTATGAGGTCGATGATATCTACGCCACCTGCGCCCATCTGCAGGCCAATGGCGTGCTGATCAGCCGCCCGCCGCGCGATGGCTATATGGCTTTCGTGCGCAGCCCCGATAATGTCTCGGTCGAGCTGCTGCAAAAGGGCGGGGCTTTGGCCCCGGCCGAGCCCTGGGCCTCGATGCCCAATACCGGACACTGGTAAGCCAGGCCCCGGCCCATAGCCCGAGCCCGGGCCAGTTTCAGCCCGGGTCAGTTTCAGGCCGGGCCAGACCTGGCCCTGGCCCGGTGCATCCCGATGAGAACGGAGCAGATTTAATGCATGAAACTCTGGGCAAACGCCTGTTCTATGTCGTGTTCGGCGCGGCGGCAGGCTATGCACTCTGGCTGCTGGCCGAAGCGGTGGAAAAGGAGACTTTCGGCGAGCGCAGCCTGTTGTTTTTTGGCCTGCTGCTCTGCGTGTTTTCGGCGGGCTTTTTCGCCATGGCAGGCGGGCTGGGGGTGAAGCGCGCGCTGATCCGGGCTTTGCCTTTGGGGCTGCTGGTGGCGGGGCTGGGGCTGCTGGTCTCGCTGCGCTGGAATGGCATTGACGGACTGTTTGAGGGGCCTGGCCCGGCGCTGGCGCTGATTGTGCTGGCGCTGCTGCCGGTGCCTTTCCTGATCGCTGAGGGGGTTACGGGCAGCTGGCGCAATTATCCGGCCCTGTTCAGCATTTCCTGGGCCATTGTCGTCCAGGCGGCGATTGCTCTGTGTTTCACCTGGATCACCTGGATGGTGATCTGGGTCTCGGTCTCGCTGTTCAATATGGTCGGCCTCGGCTTCCTTGAGGATATCCTGTTCAGCGGCGCCATGCCGGTGGTGGTCTCGGGCGCGGCCTTTGGCCTGGCGGTGGCGGTGGTCAGCGAGATTTCCGATCATCTTTCACCACGCCTTGTGCATCATCTGCTGCGGCTTTTGCTGCCGGTGGTGGCGCTGGTATCGGCGGTTTTCGCGCTGGCGGCGCTGCTGCGCGGCTTTGGCGACGGCTTTGCCGGCCTGTCGCCGGCGCTGACCCTGCTCGCCATGGCGGCGGCGGGGATCACGCTGATCGCGGCGGCGCTGGATGAAAGCGAGGCCGAGGCGGCGCGCAATCCGCTGATCCTGTGGTCGGCGCGGGCCATGGCTTTGCTTTTGCCGGTGCTGGCCGGGATGGCGCTCTGGGCGGTGGCGATCCGGCTACAGGCCTATGGCCTGTCGCCGAACCGGCTTCTGGTGCTGGTGCTGGCCATTCTGGCGCTGGCCTATGGCCTTGCCTATGCCGCCGCGCTGGCGCGTGGCGCGCAATGGGCGGCGCAGATCCGCGCTGCCAATCCCTGGCTGGCGCTGGCGGTGATCGGTGCGGCGGCGCTCTGGCTCTCGCCTTTGCTCAATGCCGAGGCCCTGTCAGCCCAGAGCATGGCGGCACGGCTGCGCTCGGGGGAGGCCGGGCCGGGCAGCTATTTCGAACGTGATTTCCGCCGCCTTGGCCGCGCAGGTGAAACGGCGCTGGTGGCGCTTGAGGCCGAAGCGCAGTCCGGCGGCAAGGAGCAGCTGCAGGCGGCGCTGGCGGTGATCCGCAGCGGCCAGTCCTGGTATGACCCGCAGGCTGAGCCGGAGGCTGCGGCCGGGGAAGACCCTGCGGTGCTGCTTGCCGAGGTGGAGGCGCTGCTGCCGGTCAGCCCGGCCTCGGCCACCGGCGGCCGCAGCAACTGGCTGCAGCAGCTGCCGGCCTCTGAGCTGAGCCGGATCCGCAGCTCCTGCCAGACCTTGCTCGAAAGCGGCAAAAAAGGCTGTGTGATGGTGATCGCTGATCTTTTGCCTGAAGAACCGGGCGAAGAGGCGGTGCTGCTGCTGGCCGATGAAAGCGGCTGGGCTGAGCTGCGCGGCCTTGCCACGGATGAGGCGGGCGGGCTGCGCTGGCTCAATCCCTATAGCGCCCTTCAGGGCCGCAGCTATGACCAGGCCTGGCTGCGCGCGCAGCTTGACGCCTGGCAGGAGGCGCCGCCGCCCTTGACCCCGGCCCGGCTCAATCAGATCGGCACCGGGGATGCGGCGCTGATCTTCCTGCCCTGATCTGAAAAAAAAGCCCCGCATCAGCGGGGCTTTTGACTGAAAGCGCGCGGGCCAGGCTCAGCCGTCAATACGCCGGCCCATCAGCGCGATGGCCTGCTGATAGACCGTTGCCGCATTCCACTCTTTGATCACCGCGAAATTCGGCTCGCCCTCCTGATAGCCGAGGCCGGGCTGCCAGCCTTTCTGGCGCAGGAAATTCGCGGTCGAGGCCAGCGCATCGGTCATATTGTTCAGATCGATACGGCCATCGCCATTGCCATCCACACCGTAGCGCAAAGCATTGCCGGGCAGGAACTGGGTATGGCCCAGCTCGCCATGTTTGGCGCCGATGCTCTGGGTGCTGATCGAGCCACGGTCGATCAGCGCCAGCGCCGCCAGCATATGCGGGGTGAAGAATTCCGAGCGGCGGCAGTCATAGGACAAAGTCGCAATGGCCGAGACCACATTGGTATCGCCCATATAATTGCCAAAAGCGGTTTCCATGCCATGGATCGCCAGCAAGACCCCGGCCGGCACGCCATATTGCTGCTCGATCGCCTGGTAGAAACCGGCATTCTTGGCCTTGCGCGCGCGGCCCTGTTTCACGATCGTATCGGCGCCGCGCACCTGCAGGAATTTATCCAGCGTGTATTTAAAGCTCTTTTGATTGCGGTCAGCCGAGATCGTGGCTTTGGAATAAGAGGTGCCCATCAGCGCCTTGATCCCTGCCGGGCCGATCCCGGCGGCGCGCGCCTCTTCGGCCATCTGCGGCTTCCATTCCTCATAGCGCCCGCCGGTATCCGAGCAGAAGGCCGCAAGCGCCGGGGCCGAGAGCGCCAGCAGCATCACCGGGAGGGCCGCGAAACCGGCATAAAACGAATTAAGTCGCACATTCCACCTGCTGAATAAGACCCTGGCAATTCTAATGGAGCCGGGACGTCAATCAAGCGTTTAACCGTACCAGGCCTTCACAACACCGCCAGACCACCGCCAGACCACCGCCAGACCACAGTCAGCCCACTGCCATATCCCTGCGGGCCAGCCGGAAACCGGCGCGGCACTGGCTGGTGGTTTCGCTTATTTTGCCGGCTTTTGCCCTGGAAAGGGAACCGTCCCGGCCAGGGGCACGTTAACTAGGCATTAGGCGCGTTTCGCGGCGCGGACCTGAACCTGAATCCTGCGCTGCACTGCGATCAGCCCGGAGCGGAAATTACTCCGTCAGGCTGGCAGGGTGGCGCGGGAGAGCCGCCGCAGCGCCGGGAAATTGCGGATGGAGAGTGAGCGATGGCTGAACCTGCAAAGAAAACCGTGAGACGTGCCGCGCGCAAGGCTGAGCCGGTGGCAGAAAAAATCGATCAGGCGGTTGAAACCCTGCAGGATGAGGCAAAGGCCAAGACCAGGGTTGCGCGCCGCCGTGCCGTCACTGTTGCCGATAAAGCTGCGGTAAAGCTGGCGGATGCCGGGGACCAGACGGAAACGCATGTGGATCGCGCGCGTGATGCGCTCGCCGATGTCGGAGAGCGGATTTCTGAGCGGCTGTCGCGGGTGGCTGACCGGGCGCGGGAAACCGCAGGCGAGCTGCCGGCACGGATGGCCGGGGGCGTCGAAGGGGTCAGTGACCGGCTCGCCCTTGCCTCGGACCGGCTGCGCGGCAGTCAGGTCAGCGAGATCGCCTCGGATCTGCGGGTGAAAGTGCAGCGCAATCCCGGCCTCTTTGTCGCCGGAGCGGCGGCGGCGGGCTTCTTTGTCGCGCGTCTGCTCGGCGGTCGCGGCGGGCGTCGGGGGTGAGCCCCGCGCCACAGATGGATCCGCAGACAAACGATCCGCATGAGGAGGCGCAGGGGCCTGAGCGCCCGGCGGACAGCCGCGCTGCGCCGGGGCTGATCGGGCTGATCAGCGAGTTGGCCTCGGGTCTTTTGCGCCTGCTGCGCGATGAGCTGAGCCTTGCAAAGCTTGAGGCGCGCTTTGCTTTGCGCGCGGCGGCCCTCGGGCTTGGCCTGATCGCAGTGGCGCTGGTTCTGATGCTGTTTGCGGCAGCTGAGCTGCTGGTGGCAGCCCGCGCCGGGCTGGTCTGGCTGGGGCTGAGCCCTGGCATGGCGGCGCTCAGCCTTGGTGGCGGCCTTTTACTGCTGGCGCTGCTCCTGATCTGGCTGGGGGCACGAAAGCTGCGCCTGGCGAGGATCATGGCGCCGCGCCGGCTTGGACTTTCCCCGGGCGATGCTGGTCTGGCGCGGCATCTGCGCGCCAGGGCCCGTGACAGGAGTGAATAGAATGGGGTTTCGGTCAGATCAGGATCCTGAGGCAATCGCCGCAAGGCTGCAGCAGGACCGCGACGATATTTCCCGCGCTTTCAGCGAGCTGCACGAACGGCTGATGCCAAAGCGCAGCGCGGGCGAGGCGGGGGCAGATCTCTGGGCAAGCGTGCGTGAGGCCGGCGGCAAAACCGCAGCCAGGCTGGCGGGGGGTGCCGGAGAGGGCGCGCTGAAACTGGCGCAGAGCGCCGGGGCGGCAGCAAAGGCCAATCCGGTGGCGGCGGTGGTTGCGGGCGGTGGCCTTGCGGTGCTGGCCTGGGCGGGGCTGAAGGCGATGCAGGCGCGCAATGCCGCGCCGCTGCCGGAATGGCTGGCCGGGGCGGATGCGCTGGCCGCGCGGGCCGAAAAGCTGAGCCAGCGCATCGATGCCGCCGAGGCCGAAGGCGCGCTTTCGCCACGCGAGGCAGAGGACAGCCGGGCCGATGTTGCAGAGGGTATGCGCCAGGAGCTGCGCCGGCTGATGGGGCTTGGCCTTGACGGGCTGGAGCCGAAAACCCGCGCCGCCGCCTATGCCGCGCGCCAGGAGGCCTGGGATCGCCATAGCGGAAAATCCGGACCGCTGGCGGGGCTTCTGGGCAAGGGTACGCTGATGGCACTGGCCGGGGCAGGGCTGAGCGCTTATCTCACGCGCCAGGGCAGCAATGCGCGCCCGGCTGAGAACAGGGCCGATGCGGCGGCTGAGGCGCTGCAGGCGCTGAACGCGGCCCGTGCCGGTTTCGCCGGCGAGGCGGACCGGCTGACCCGGATGGCGGGAGAGCTGAGCCGCAGCCTGAATGCGGCTTTTGCCGCGCTGGAGGAAAACCAGAAAGCCCGGCCGCGCGAGGAAGAGGACCGCGCCTGAACCGCGGCCCGGGGCCGGGGTAAAGCATAAAAAGCCGGGCGGAGCTGCCCGGCTTTTTACTGTTATATCAAAGGAATAATCGGAAATCTCAGCCGGTGAGAGCGGGTTCTTCCGCAGGCTCGGTCCTGGTTGGCTCTTCCTGGACGTCGAAACGGATCACCGCGCGCACCCTTTCGCCCTCTTCACTGATCGCCATTTCCCCCGGCAGCTGGGTGACGAAACCGCGGATCAGCCGCGCCCCGATCACCGCGGGCGCGCCGGAATGATCGCCGGTCAGACGCCCGATCGCGGTGACCGAGCCGGACACTTCCAGCCAGGCGGTCCGTCCCGGCGCAGTATTGGCGCTGTCGTGGGCCATGCCGCTGTGCAGCCGGATCCGCACCGGCTGGCCATTGCTCTCGGCGGGCGGGAAACAGGACAGGATCTCGGCCAGCAAAAGCGCCAGCGGCACCGCCTGGCGCGAGGTCAGATGCAGCGGCTCAAGATCGGTCATAATGCCACCGCGCCGGCCCGAGCGGCCCTGCAGCAGATCAACCCGCGCGATCACATCCGCCATTAGCTGATCCATGGCAATCGCCTGGCCACCGGCCATCCGGTAGAGCCCGAGATGCACCGAGGACAAAGACATGACCCGGTTGTGCAGATCATCGAGCACCACCCGGATGCCGCTGTCCTCGGCCTCGCGCCGGTGCATGCGCAGGATAGAGGCGATCAGCTGCAGGCTGTTGCCGGTGCGGTGGTGCACCTCACGCAGCAGCTCAGAGTTTTTATGCAGCAGATTCTCCAGCTCGGCCTCATCGCGCATGATGGTATTGGTCAGCATGGCATAGCTGTCGGCCAGATCGGCCAGTTCGTATGAGGGATTATCCAGCAGGATCTCGGGATGTTTGCGGTCGCCGAGCGCAAAATTCCGCATACCATTCGACAGACGGCTGATATGGCGCGTCACCAGCCGCTCGGTGCCGATCAGCGTCACCGCCAGGCCGGTCAGCCACATCAGCGCCGGCGACAGATAGGGCAGGATATAGCGCTGGAAAGTGCTGTTGCCGCGCGGCAGCGGCCAGACCCCGATCAGGCTGAGATCCTCGGCTGAGGGCACCACGGCAAAGATCCGCTCGATCCCATCGGCATCGCGGGCGATGAAACTATGCGCCTCGCGCAGCCCCGGTTCCATCGTGCCCAGCATGGCGCGGCTGAGCAGGCGGCGCGTCTCATGGGAATCGGGGACGACATAGAGCATTTCGCTGTCATTCGCGACCGCGGCGAGGGCGAGGGGCGTTTGCGGCGGCTGTTCAGGGCTGGTCTGGCCAGGATGGCGGCCTGCCGTGCCGCGCAGCAGCCGGTCTGGCAGAAAGACCAGCGAAAAGCCGAGATATTTCCCATCCTGGCCGATGACAGGCGCGGCAAGCGAGATGCCGTTGCGCCCGCCCGGCGCCCAGGAGGTGTCGCGAAACAGCACCCTGCGCCGCGCCTCAAGTAAACCAGCCAGACGCGGGTCATTGCTGAAATCGCGCAGTCTTCCGTCAGAGCTGCACAGCATCCGCCCCTCTGCATTGACCATGCCGGCATGATCAATGCGCACATCGGTGCGCACCCAGTTCCCGACCAGTGCCGCACAGTTATCGGGATCATTGCCAAGGCTTGTGGCCAGCAGCTCGCCGGTATTCTGCGCCGCGCGCATCATGCGCAGATCATAGAGCCCCTGTTGCAGCGTCCAGCCGACCGAGGCCGCCAGCAGGGTGTCATCGGCATTCTGCTGCGACTGGCGGACATGCGCCAGAGAGACCAGGCCGAGCGGCACCAGCGCCACCAGCATGGTGGCGACAAGTCGCAGACCCAGGGTTGTATATGGCCGGCTCCGGGCCTTATCGCCCGCCGCCCTCATGCCTGGCTTGTGCCGGGGCGATTCAGTACGGAGGCGGTTACGGCATCGGTGCCGCTGAATAATTCCTCACCTTCCTCAAGCTGCATCAGTTCGGCGAGGCGGCGTCTGGCCCGGCTGGCCCGGCTTTTCACCGTGCCCGGGGCGACGCCCATCATCACCGCCGCCTCATCGGTGGAATAGCCCGAGGCCCCGATCAGGATCAGCACTTCGCGGTGTTCGGGCGAAAGCTGGTCAAAAGCGCGCTGAAAATCGCTGAAAGCCAGGCGGCCGTCATGGGCGGGTTTGGTCACCAGGCCGGCGGCATAGCTGCCTTCGCTGTCCTGAACCTCGCGCCGGGTCTTGCGCAGATAAGAGTAATAGGTGTTGCGCAGAATGGTGAAAAGCCAGGCTTCCAGATTGGTATTGGGGTCAAATTTATCGAGATTGGACCAGGCCTTCAGAATGGTTTCCTGAACGATATCATCGGCAAGAACCACATTGCGCGACAGGCCGATGGCAAAAGCGCGCAGATTGGGCAAAAGCCGCGGCAGCAGGATACGCGGATCTTTTGCCGGATCCTGCAGCACCGCCCCACGTCCCTCGACCGGGGAGGCGGCGGAACCCGGGCTCCTGTCGCGGCCCGGCTGCGATGGGGATTTTTGCGGTTCGGTTTGCTGCGGTTCGGTTTGCAGAGACGCGGTCCGGGGGCCACTCCCGGTCGGGGGGCGGCGATGGCTCATCCGGATTTGGTCCCGCTGTCGGCAGACCCGCCCTGCAGGCGCGCCAGCAGGTCTTTAAACCGGTCCGGAACTTCTTCGGTCAGGACTGCATCATAGGCCCGGCGAAGATTCTCATCGATCTGAGCCTTCACGGTTTCACGATTTCTGGAGGACCCGGGTTGAATGCCGGGCTTTTCTGGGGCTTCTTTTGTCATGGTCCTGCCAATGTTCCGGGAACCAAACGCAGGATCCGCGCGTTTGGTTCCCTAACGAGGCGCGCAGAACGGAGAAAAGTTTAATGCAAACTGACCAGGCGGATGCCTTGTCCGCTCAGGCCCTGTCCGCTGCTGTAGCCGCAGAACTGCCCTATCTGCGACGTTACGCGCGAGCGCTTACCGGTAGTCAGGCCTCGGGAGATAATTACGCCGCAGCAGCCATCGAGGCTGTGCTTGCCGATCCTTCGGTTCTTGGCAAGGGGGAGGCGGTAAAAACCGGTCTTTTCACCGTTTTTCATCTGGTCTGGCAAGGCTCAGATTCTCCGGTTCATGAACCCGATACCAGGCTTTCGGCGGCGGCTCAGGGGCATCTGTCGCGCCTGACCCCCAATGCGCGCGAGGCTTTGCTGCTGCATATGTTCGAAGGGTTTTCCTTCGAACAGATCGGGGTGATCCTCGGGGTCAGCGCCAGCGAAAGCGAAGCGTTGACCGACACCGCGCTTGGCGAAGTGGCACAATCGGTGCTGGGCCGGGTGATGATCATCGAGGATGAGGCGATAATCGCCCTTGATCTCAGCGCGATTGTCGAATCGCTCGGCCATCATGTGACTGGCATTGCCCGCACCCGCGATGAGGCGGTGGCGCTGGCGCAGAGTGACCGGCCCGATCTGATCCTTGCCGATATCCAGCTGGCGGATAATTCCTCCGGCGTGGATGCGGTCAGCGATATTCTCGCCGGTTTTACCGATCTGCCGGTGATCTTCATCACCGCCTTCCCGGAACGGCTGCTGACCGGCCAGCGGCCCGAACCGGCCTTCCTGATCAACAAGCCCTATAGCGAAGAACAGGTGCGGCTCTCGATCAGCCAGGCCTTGTTCTTTGCCTCGACCGAACCGCTGGCAGGCTGATCCTTCTCCCGGACCCGGGGTTTCACCGGCGTCAGTCCGGAATAAGGGCGCGGCGAAAGCCGCGCCCCTTTTTGTTTATTTGTCGAGATTTGCTACGATCTGCGCGGCAAAAGTATCGACCATCGCATGATAGACCCGGGCGGTGTCGAGGCTTTCGGTATTAAGATCAAAGCCTTCGCCCAGGGCGGGCAGGGTGGCATTCATATCGACGCTCAGCTCATAGCTGGCACCGCGCCCGGGTTGCGGCGGGTCGCTGACCTTCACAAGGCCGCTCAGCCGGGACTCGCCCAGACCAACAGCTTCGGCAAAGCCGCTCGCCAGCGATACCTCGTCGATATCAACGGTGATCATCGCGCCTTCTTCCGCCATGCGGTCGGCAACACGGCTCAGCACCGCAGCCTCAAGATCTTTTTCCAGCGTGCCCCAATAGGCAGCAGCGGCGGCATTCTGCACGCCGGTCATATCAACAGTCACATCAATCGACTGCACAGCTTCGGCACGCTCAACAGCGAAAGCCGGCAGGCTCAGCGCGGCGGTTGCGACAGCCGCCGCCAGGGTTTTTCTGAATGCTGTCATTGTCAAACCTCCATGATCCGGCGCGGCAGCTTCCTGCAGCGCGATCCTGAGATAAAACGCGGCTTTTGCCCGGCGGGTTCCGGCCCGGGCGTCTCCTGGCCGGGCAAAAAAGCGGCGGGAACCTTTGGGTCCTGGCTTTATGTGGCTGATATAGATGATTTATTCGCAATCACCCCGTCGGCGCAGCCGCCGGTGGCGGCATTTCGCGGCAAAAAATCGGCGAAACCATGCCGAATTTCTGCCCCGGCGCCGGCGGAGCCTCGCCGAAAGCCAGACCGCACCGAAAGCCAGGCCTCAGCGCAGCCAGAGGCCAGAGCGTCTGAGCGTATTGCGAATAATCTTTTCGCGTTTTGGCAAAGCCACGCGGTCGAACAAGGCACGCGCCTTAACTCCGCGCTTCAGATAGATCATCTGCCGGGCCTGGGGCCAGTCGCGCAGCAGGCGGCGGTTGGCTTTCTCCAGCGCAATCTCTTCGAGCAGCGCCACCACCGCATCGCTTTCGCGGGCATAGAGCAGCGGCAGGCTGCGGTAATGGCAGCTGGTCGCGCCATCAAGCCCGGCCAGCGCGGGCCCGGGCCGCCCGCCGCCGAAAGCGCTGATCACCAGCGGCAGGGTGATCTGATCGAGCCAGGGCAGCAGCTCCTGACAGATCAGCTCGGGCGGCGGGTCGTGGTAAATGCTGGCGGCATACTCCAGATAAACCCGGCCAAAGGCCGGGGCATCGGCGCCGAAGAACCAGCCCGCGTTGAAATAGAGGTAATGCTGCCAGTATTCATCGGGCCAGGAGGGATCGAGCGAGGCGGCAAAATCAAGACCAAAGCGGTCGTATAAGGCTTTCCAGATCGCAGTATAGCCCGGACCGTAAAGCTCGGGCTGCGGCCAGGTGCCCTCGCGCCGCATCGAGGCCGAGGGGCGGGTGAAGTCAAATCCGGTCTGCGACAGCGGGCCGGTGATCAGCGTATCGCTGTCGAGAAACAGGAAAGGCCCGGGCGGCAGGGCCGCCAGTGCCTCGATCTTATTGCCATGCGGATAGGCGGCGCCGAAGACCCGGTTCTCAAAGGGCAGGATCTCGGCGCCAAGCTCAAGCAGCCGCGCGCGCAGCGGCCCCTCGGGCAGCCTCGGATCGGTCTCGGGCCAGAAGGGGCCGGGCTGCGGCTCCAAGAGCAGCAGCCGGCCGGAAAAGCCCGGATCCGAGCGGCGCAGCGAGGCGGCCAGCAGCAGCGCCTCATAGCCAAGACGGCCCTGTTGCACCACGGCGGCAATGCTGAAGTTTTGCATCGGCCGACCGCTCTGGCCTCAGCCCGGCGAGAAGCGCAGCGACAGGCAGGACATGCCGCCGTCGATTTTCGCGCATTCGGAATTACCGATCTCGACCAGATCAAAGCCCGCCGCCAGCAGCCGGTCGCGGGTTCTGGGGAAGCCTGAAGGAACGATGACCTTATCGTTAAAGCGGATGGCATTGGCGCCTGCTTCCTCGCCCTCGGCCACGGCAATCACCCGGTAGCCGGTAAAGCAGCCCGAAGCGGCAAGCCGGTCGGTGGCGAGGATGGTCTCGCCATCCATCAGCGAACAGTCGGTTTTGAAATGCAGCACGCCCGGCGGGGTATGGACTTCGCGGACCTTATAGCCCCAGTCCGCCACCAGGCGGGTCAGCTCGGCCACACCGGCGGCATTGGTCCGGGCCGAGCGGCCGACCAGGATCTCGCTCTCGGTGGTGAGGATATCTCCGGCCTCAATAAAGCTGTCCGCAGCCTCGATCCGGCGCAGCTCGCGGTAAAGTTGCGCCAGATGCGGCGCCATCTCGGCCGCCTCGCCAAGCCGCGAGGGCGCGCCGGGGCGCATGATCACCGCGCCTTCACGCAGGCAGAGCGCCGTGTCTTCGACAAACAGGCTGTCGGGATAATCCTCAAGTTCGGGCAGTTCGATCACCTCGGCGCCGGTCGCGCGCAGAGCGGCGATGTAATCGGCATGGTGGCTTTGCAGCAAAGCGTGATCGGGATTGCCGGTGTCTTCAGCGCGCAGGCCTCTGGTCACAGAGAGCGGCGGGCGGCGGGTAATAGCATGAGTGAAAGAATAGGATTTTGTCATGGCGGCATCCTGTCCGCCTTTCGGTCTTCTGACCAGATCAAAAAGCGGGCGTGCGCAGAATCCCGGACCTGCGCCTTTTTCCGGGCGGGCTTACTCCACGGGGCTGGGGGAGGGGGATGGGAAGCGTGGTGAGGTGGGTGAGACCGGCGGGACGGAGCCGGAGATCAGCGCGCTGAGGGCCGAAGTTTCGGGTGGTCAGGAATCCGGGCCTGCAGTCTCAAGGCCGGGTTTTCGGAAATTCTGAATGGCTGTACTCGCGGTTGAACAGAACTGTCTCTGGCCTGAGGCTTTCAGAGAGAGCTCAGCCTGACCTCGGATCTGTGATCCGCAGGCGGCGCTGCTGAACCGGAAACCTGCCCTGATTGCCGGGCGATAAAAAAGGCCCGCCTCAGCGAGGCGGGCCTTTCTGATCTGGCGCTCAGCGGCAGCGGATCCGCTTATTTCGGGATATCGCCGGTGATGCCCTCGACATAGAAGTCCATGGTCGCGAGCGCGCTGTCCTCGGCCACTTCGCCTTCTTTCAGCCAGACCGAACCGTCCTGTTTGTTGATCGGGCCGGTGAAGGGGTGATACGTGCCGGCGGCAATTTCATCGCGGACTTTCTCGGCCGCGGCTTTCACCTCGGCAGGAACGCGGTCGGTGATCTCACCGATTTCCACGGCGCCATCGGCAATGCCTTCCCAGGCCGCCGATTGCGCATAGGTGCCATCAAGCAGAGCGCCGACGCGCTTGATGTAATAGGGCGCCCAGTCGTCGATGATCGCCGAGACGCGGGTCGTGTCTTTATAGGCGGACATATCCGAGGCCTGACCGAAACCGATCACGCCCTCGACCTTCTCGGCCTCGGCCAGCGGTGCGGTCGAATCGGTGTGCTGCAGGATTGCATCCACGCCCTGATCGATCAGCGCCTTGGCAGCATCGGCCTCTTTGGCCGGGTCGAACCAGGTATAGGCCCAGACGATCGACATGGTGACATCGGGGTTCACCTTCTTGGCATGCAGGAAGGAGGAGTTGATGCCCTGGATCACTTCGGGGATCGGGAAGGAACCGATATAGCCGATCTTATTCGATTTGGTCATCAGGCCGGCGATGGTGCCCATCACGGCGCGGCCTTCATAGAAGCGCGCGTCATAGGTCGAGACATTGGCGTGATCGCGCTTAAAGCCGGTCGCATGCTCGAATTTGATATCCGGGAACTGACCGGCAACCTGCTGGGTCGCCTCCATGAAACCGAAGGAGGTGGTGAAGATGATATTGCAGCCCTGCAATGCGAACTGGGTGATCGAGGCCACGGCATCGGCGCCTTCGGGCACCGATTCCTGCCAGGCGATCTCGACCTTGTCGCCGAATTTCTCGGCCAGGGCCAGGGCACCCTGATGGTGCTGATAGGTATAGCCGCCGTCGCCGATCGGTCCGACATAGGTGAAGCAGGCCTTCACCTTGTCCAGCCCCTGCGCCATGGCGGTCCCGCCGCTGAAAGCGAGGCCAAGGCCCAGTGCGGCGGTTGCCAGCAGGTTTCTGCGTTTCATACGAGATCTCTCCCCGTTGTGGCGGCGGGGCCTCGCCCCGCAGCTGAAATAGCCTCAGTTTGAGGCGTGGAAATTCTGACCGAGCGAGGCGGGGGCGCTGTTGGCGCGCCCGCGCCCCGAAGACATGATCACGAGCACAATAATGGTTATCAGATAGGGGGCCATCGACAAGTATTCGACGGGGATCGCATAGCCCGCAGCCTGCAGATTGGGCCCCAGAACCATCAGCCCGCCAAACAGCCAGGCGCCAAGCAGCACCCGGCCCGGACGCCAGGAGGCAAAGACCACGATGGCGAGGGCAATCCAGCCAATGCCATTGGTCATATTATCGGTCCATTGCGGCACCCGGGCGAGGCTGATATAGGCGCCGCCCATCCCGGCCATGGCCCCGCCGAACAGGATGCACAAAGTGCGGATCCGGTTCACTTTATAGCCAAGCGCATGCGCCGCCTCATGGCTTTCGCCCACAGCGCGGATGATCAGCCCGGCGCGGGTGCGGTTCAGCACGAACCAGACCACGCCCACCATGATCAGCGAGAACCAGACCACCCAGTCATGGCGGAACAGCATCGTCCCGAAGAAGGGAATATCGCGCAAAGGCCCCAGTGGCACGGCGGTGGTCAGCGGCGGCTTGATGCCGTTATAGCCCTGACCGGCAAGCGAGGACATGCCAAGGCCAAACAGCGTCAGCGCCAGGCCGGTGGCCACCTGATTGGCCAGAAACACCTGGGTCAGCAGCACGAAGATCAGCGAGAAAGCCGCGCCTCCGGCCGCGCCGGCGATAAAGCCCAGCACCGGGTTCTGCAGATGCACCGCGGCGATAAAGCCGGTCACTGCCCCGATCACCATCATGCCCTCAACCCCGAGGTTCAGCACGCCCGAGCGCTCAGTCACAGTCTCGCCAAGCGCCGCCAGCAGGATCGGCACCGCCCCAATGATCAGCGCTGCCAGCAGCGCCGCAATATCCAGCCCGCCAATGATCATTTCGCAGCTCCTTTGCCGCTCCGGCCGCGCAGGCGGATGCGATAATTGGTCAGCATATCCACCCCGAGCAGGAAGAACAGCAACATGCCCTGGAACACCTGGATCGAGGCCGCCGGCAGGTTCATCATCCCCTCGGCATAGGAGCCGCCGACATAGGTCAGCGCCATCAACAGCCCGGCCAGCACGATACCCAGCGGGTTCAGCCTGCCAAGGAAGGCGACGATAATCGCGGTAAAGCCATAGCCCGAGGCGAATTTCTCGGTGATCTGGCCGCCAGGGCCGGTGGCCTCAAAAATCCCGGCCAGACCAGCCAGCACCCCGGTCAGACCGAGGCAGAAGATGATCAGGCGCGAGGGATCGACGCCATGGAACCGCGCCGCGCGCGGCGCCTGGCCGGTCAGACGGATCTGAAAACCGATGCCATGCCGGGTCAGCAGCACATAGGCACCAATGGCGACGGCCAGCGCCGCCGCAGCGCCCCAGTGAAAGCCGGTGCCGGCGATCAGATCGGCATTCCGCGCCGCGGGCCAGGCGCCGAGATTGCGGCTGCCGGGAAAGCCCATGCCCTCGGGGTTGCGCAGGAAGCCGAAAGCGGCTTTCGACAGGATCGCCTGGGCGACATAGACCAGCATCAGCGAGACAAGGATCTCATTGGCATTGAATTTTGTCTTCAGGATCGCCGGGATCATTGCCCAGATCCAGCCGCCAAGCGCGCCTGCAAGCACCATGGCCGGGAAGATCCAGCGGCTCTCGGTCGGGTAGAGGGCAAGGCCGAGCGAGGCCCCGGCGACCGCGCCGATAATATATTGCCCCTCGGCGCCGATGTTCCAGATCCCGGCGCGAAAGCCCATGGCAAGGCCGGTGGCAATCAGGATCAGCGGCGCGGCTTTGATCACCAGCTGGCGCTGGAAATAGGCCGCATTCGGGCCAAAAACCGGATCCCAGAAGATGGTGCGGATTACCGTGACCGGGTTTTTGCCCAGCATAGCAAACAGCAGCCCGCCCATGATCATGGTCAGCACCACCGCAAGCACCGGCGTGGTCCAGAGCCAGAAGCGCGAGGGTTCGGGACGTTTTTCGAGGATCAGCACGTATCACCCCCGCAGGTGCCTGTAATAACTGAACGCTCAGCCGCCATGATGCGCCTCCTCCATGCCATGGGCGCCGCCCATCATCAGGCCGATTTCTTCGGTATTCAGTTCCTGGACCGGACGCGGCACCGAGAGAGACCCCTCGTTCAGCACTGCGAAACTATCCGCGACTTCCATCAGCTCATCGAGATCCTGGCTGATGACCACCACCGCCGCGCCCTCAGCGGCGCAGTCGAGGATCTTCTGCCGGATCGCCGAGGCCGCCGCCGCATCCACCCCCCAGGTGGGCTGGTTGATGGCGATGACCTTCGCGCTTTGTTTCAGCTCTCGCCCCATCAGGAATTTCTGCAGATTGCCGCCCGAAAGCGCGCGGGCCGCCGCTCCGGGGCCAGAGGTGCGCACATCATAATCGCGGATCACTTCTTCGGCGAATTCCTTCGCCGCGCCCCAGCGGATAAAACCGTTCTGTGTCAGACCCATGCGGATACCGGCGGTCAGATAGCCGTTTTCGGTCAGGCTCATATCCGGGGCGGCGGCATGGCCATAGCGGTCTTCCGGCGCGGCAATCATGCCGGCGCGACGCCGCCCGGAGGGGCCAAGGCTGCCCATATCCACGCCTTCGAGCCGGATCACGCCCCCGGGGGCTTTCAGCTCGCCCGACAGCGCCAGCAGCAGCTCATCCTGGCCATTGCCGGCAACCCCGGCGATGCCCAGCACCTCACCGGCGGCAAGGCTGAAGCTGACATTTTTCAGCGCGGTGCCGAAGGGAATCGGTGAGGCGAGCGACAGGCCCTTTACCACCAGCGCCTCGGCGCCGCGCGCGCCCGGCCTGCGCGCCGGGGTGGCGAGGCTGGTGCCGACCATCAGCTCGGCCATTTCGCGGGCCGAACGCTCGCGCGGGTCGAGCCGCGCCACCACACGGCCACGCCGCAGGATGGTGGCATTGTCACAAAGCGCGCGGATCTCCTCGAGCTTATGCGAAATATAAAGGATCGACGTGCCCTCATCCGCCAGCTTGCGCAGGGTGCGAAACAGGATCTCGACCTCCTGGGGCGTCAGGACCGAGGTCGGCTCATCCATGATCAGCAATTTGGGATCTTGCAGCAGGCAGCGGATGATCTCGACGCGCTGACGTTCTCCGGCCGAAAGATCGCCGACGCGGCGCGCCGGATCTAGCGGCAGGCCATAGGCCTCAGACACGGTGCGGATCCGTTCGGAGAGGGTGCGCAACGGCGGCGGGTTTTCCATGCCAAGCGCCACATTCTCGGCGACGTTCAACGCCTCAAACAGCGAGAAATGCTGAAACACCATCGCCACGCCCGAGCGGCGCGCCTCGGCGGGTTTGGCCGGGGCATAGGGCGCGCCATGCAGCGCCATCCGGCCCTGATCGGGGCGGACGAGACCATAGATCATCTTGACCAGCGTCGATTTCCCGGCGCCGTTTTCACCCAGGAGGGCATGGACTTCGCCCGCGCCGATGCTGAAAGAAACATCGCTGTTGGCCACGACGCCCGGATAGGCTTTAGTCAGCCCTTCCAGTTGCAGCAGTGGCCGCTGCGCCTTCATGTTCTTTTCGGTCATCCGCGATCTCCGTCTCGGATATCTGTTTCAGTTTCAATAGTTGGACAGCCACACCCAGAGCAATGGCCTGGGGGTGCTTCCCTAGAGTGATATCGCCCATCGGGCAATGGATGCGTGCAACCTGACCGGGAGTATGGCCGAGGCCGGCAAGCCGGGCAGAAAAGCGCGCGGCTTTGCTGGCCGAGCCGATAAGCCCGATTTCAGCGGCACCGCAAGCCAGAAGTCGATGGCACAACTCGAGATCGAGTGCATGCGAATAGGTCACGATCAGATGCCAGGCAAGATCGGGCGCCTCTGCGACCAGCTCTTCCGGCCGGGCTGCGACCCGCTGTCTCACCCCTGGCGGGATCTGTGCGGGAAAGCGCTCTGCCGCAGTATCGATCCAGGTCAAAGCAAACCCGGGCAGCGGCGCGAGACAGTCACAAAGGGCGCGCCCGACATGGCCCGCGCCCCAGAGCCAGACCGGCTGCTGCGGGCGGTGCAGCGGCTCGGCCAGCCAGCCCTGGTCGAGCACCGGGCCAGAGGGCAGGCTGCCGGTGCTGCGTGCCCGGGCCTTCAGCCTTTGCAGCGCCAGCGGCAGCGGCCGGGCGGCAGCCTCGGGGCTCAGTGCCCGGATCAGCAGGCCTTCCTGTGGCGCCGGGGCGGGCAGATTTCCGGCATGAAAAATCTCGGTCACCAGCGTCACCGCACCGCCGCAGCACTGGCCTATGCCAGGACCGAGCGCCTCGCGCCGGATCCCGGCCAGCGGGCTGGCGGCGGCAAGCATCTCAAGGGCGCGGCTGGTGGCCAGAAATTCCAGCGCCCCGCCGCCGATTGTGCCCGAGCTGCCACCGGGCCAGACCAGCATGGCGGCGCCATCCTCGCGCGGGCTGGATCCGGCATGGCTGGCGATCACCACCCGCGCCACCAGGCCGTGGCGGGCGACGCGCTGGCGCAACTCGCCCAGATCAAACATCGCGCTGCACCCGGGTGAGGGCCGCCAGCACCGCCTCGGGCGTGGCCGGAGCAGTGAGCGCGGGCCAGATCCTGCGCCCGCCCGCCTCGGCCACCGCATCCTGCAAAGCGGCAAAGGCCGAGATCCCCAGCATCAGCGGCGGCTCGCCCACGGCTTTTGAGCGGCCGATGGTCGCTTCCCGCGCCGGGGCATCCCAGAGCGCGACATTGAACACCCGGGGCCGGTCGGCGCAGGCCGGGATCTTATAGGTCGAGGGCGCATGGGTTCTGAGCCGTCCCTTTTCATCCCAGACCAGCTCTTCGCTGGTCAGCCAGCCTGCGCCCTGCACATAGCCGCCCTCGATCTGGCCGATATCGAGCGCCGGGTTCAGCGGCGAGCCGGTATCATGCAGAATATCGGCGCGCAGAATGCGGTTCTCGCCGGTCAGCGTATCGATCACCACCTCGGTGACCGCCGCGCCATAGGCGAAATAGAGGAAGGGGCGGCCCTGGCCCTGCACCCGGTCCCAGGTGATTTTCGGCGTGGCGTAATAGCCGGTCGAGGAGAGCGAGATCCGCGCCTGCCAGGCCCAGGTGGCAACGCGCGACAGCGGATGGCTCTCGCCCGCGACCCGCACCATGCCGTCTTCAAACCGCACCGCTTCGGGCGCGACGCCGTGTTTATCGGCCATGAAGCCGGCCAGGCGCTGGCGGATGGTCAGCGCCGCCTCGCGCGCTGCCGCCCCGTTCAGATCAGAACCGGAAGAGGCCGCCGTGGCCGAGGTATTGGGCACTTTGGCGGTATCGGTGGCGGTGATCTTTACCTCGCCGGCCTGAACCCCGAAAATTTCAGCCACCACCTGGGCGACTTTCTGGTTCAGCCCCTGGCCCATTTCGGTGCCGCCATGGTTGAGCGCCAGCGAGCCATCCTGGTAAAGATGCAGCAGCGCTCCGGCCTGGTTCAGCCAGGTCAGGGTGAAGGAAATGCCGAATTTCACCGGGGTCAGGGCAAGGCCGCGCTTGAGGAAGGGCGAGCTGGCATTCCAGGCCCGGACCGCCGCGCGGCGCGCCTGATAGGCCGAGCTGGCCTCGAGCCTGGCCACCAGGGCATTGCCGATGAAATCCTCAACCTCCATCGCATAGGGTGTGGTCTGGATCCTGCCCGCGCCGGGACTGATATCGGTGAAATCTTTGTAGAAATTCGCCCGCCGTACCGCCAGCGGCTCGCGCCCCAGCGCGAAGGCCACATGATCCATCACCTGCTCGATGCCGATCATGCCCTGGGGGCCGCCAAAGCCGCGAAATGCGGTGGCCGAGGCGGTATTGGTTTTCAGCCGGTGGCTCTCAATGCGGATGTTTTCCAGCAGATAGCAGTTATCGGCATGCAGCATCGCCCGGTCGGCCACGGCCAGCGACAGATCCTGCGACCAGCCGCAGCGCATCAGATGGGTGAAATCCAGGCCAAGGATCCGGCCCTGATCATCATAGCCGACACGGTAGAGAATGCGCAGATCATGGCGCTTGCCGGTGATCACCATATCATCATCACGGTCATAGCGCATTTTGCAGGCCCGCCCGGTGATCTGCGCGGCAAGCGCTGAGGCCACCGCCAGCCAGTTGCCCTGGCTTTCCTTGCCGCCAAAGCCGCCGCCCATCCGCCGGGTCTCGACCCGGACCGCCGACATCGGCAGATGGAGCGCATGGGCGACCTTATGCTGGATCTCGGTCGGATGCTGGGTCGAGGCGGTGATATGCATCCCGTCTTCCAGCGGCAGCGCGAGGGCGATCTGCCCCTCGAGATAGAAATGCTCCTGGCCGCCGACCTCAAACCGGCCCTCAAGCTGATGCGGCGCCTGGCTGATCGCGCCCTCTGCATCGCCGCGCGCCCAGATCACCGGCCCCTGTTCAAAGCGGCTGTTGGCTTCGAGCGCCTCGTCAATGCTGAGGACCGGCTTTGTCTCGCGGTAGCGGATCTTTGCCCGCCGCGCCGCTTTGCGGGCGGCGAGATGGCTTTCGGCCACTACGATGAACAAAGGCCGGCCGTGATATTCGACCCCGGTATCGCTCAGCAATGGCTCATCGGGTACCGCCGGGGCGCAGTCCGGTATGGCGCCAAAGCGGGCGCGCAGATCCTGGGCCGTGATCACCCGCACCACGCCCGGGGCTGCGTGCACCGCGCTGAGATCCATCTCCTCAATCTGACCGCAGGCGATTTCCGACAGGCCAAAGGCCAGATGCAGACAGCCTGCGGGCAGGGGGATATCATCGGCGAAACGCGCTGCGCCGGTCACATGCAGCGGCGCGCTGTCATGGGGCAGGGGCTGACCGCGGCTCATGCCTGCACCTCGCGGATCGAGGCGATTGTCTGATCGCCGTTCAGATCATGAAAGGCGCGCAACAGCAGATTTTGCGCCACCTGCAGCCGGTAGCCCGCCGAGGCGCGCATATCGGAAAGCGGCTGGTAATCATCCGCAATCGCCTGCATGGCGCGGCGGATCGTCGCTTCATTCCACTCAGCGCCGCTCAGCGCCGCCTCGCAGGCGCTGGCGCGTTTCGGTGTGCCGGCCATGCCGCCAAAGGCAATCCGGGCCTCAGTGATCCGGCCCCCCGCGCGGCGCAGGTTAAAACAGCCGCAGAGCGCCGATATATCCTGGTCAAATCGTTTCGAGATTTTATAGCAGCGCAGATCAGGGGCGCGGGCGGGCAGGGTAATAAATTCAACAAATTCGCCGGGCTGGCGGTCCTGCCTGCCATAATCGAGGAAGAAAGCCTCTAAAGCGATCTCGCGCCGCGCCGCGCCCCGGCGCAGGGTCAGCCGCGCGCCCATGGCGATCAGCGCCGGCGGGCTGTCACCGATCGGTGAGCCATTGGCGATATTGCCGCCGATGGTCGCGGCATTGCGGATCTGCAGCGAGGCGAAACGGTCGAGCAGCGCGGCGAAAGCCGGATGCTCGGCGCGCAAGGCCGCGCGCAACTGCTCAAAGGTCACCATGGCGCCGATGCGGATCTGATCGCCCTCACGCTCGATCCCGGCCATGTCGCTGACACCGTTGAGGAAAATCGCCGGGCTGATGTCGCGCAGCTGTTTGGTGACCCAAAGCCCGATATCGGTGGCCCCGGCCACCAGCCGCGCCTGAGGATGGGCCAGGAGGGCCTCGGCCAGTTCGGCCTTGCTGCTCGGGCGCAGCGGGGGGGCGCTGCCCCCCGGCGCCGCCGGCGCCTCGCCCCGGGATATTGGCGGACAGATGAGAGCGGTTTCAGGCTTCAGCCAGGCGGGCGGCGGCTCTTTGCGCGCCGCCTCAGCAGCGCGGATGATCGGCGCATAGCCGGTGCAGCGGCAGAGATTACCGGCCAGCACCTGATCATCGCGGGCATCGCCATTCAGATGCGCCGTGGCCAGCGACATCACGATGCCCGGCGTGCAGAAACCGCATTGCGAGCCATGGCAGGCGATCATCTCGCTTTGCACCGGATGCAGCTGCCCCCCGGGGCCTTTCAAGCCCTCGATTGTGGTCAGGCTTTTGCCATCGAGCTGCGGCATGAGCAGAATACAGGCATTGAGCGCGCGGTGCCCGGTCTCATCCGAGACCAGAACGGTGCAGGCGCCGCAATCGCCCTCATTGCAGCCCTCTTTGGTGCCGTTCAGCCCGCGCGTCTCGCGCAGGAACTCCAGCAAGGTGCGGCCGGGATCAGCCTGCTGCAGCTGCACGGGCGCTCCGTTAAGGGTGAAAGCTATGCCGGACATGTTCGTCTTCCGCCGCTGTACCAGTCCCTGCCGGGCCTTTAAGGCCCTGATCTGCCTGTCTCTGCCCGATGCGGCATAGGGAAGAGAGGCTCCGCCGTTATCCGGCTGTATCCGCCATCAAGCCGGGCAGGGCGATTCCCGGCAAGTGCAAACTTTACCAGATTTCCCATAGGTCTTTCAGAACAGGGCGGGAAAACAACGCGCGCCCCCCGAGGATCTGCAGCCGGGCTTTCGCCTGCTTCCCCGGATTGATAGTCTCGGCCCTATGTCAGAACCTCGATTCATCCACCTGCGCACCCATACCGAGCATTCTCTGCTGGAGGGGGCGATCCCGGTCAAGAAGCTGGTCAAGCTGGCCGCCGGTGCCGAAATGCCGGCGATTGCCGTCACTGACAGCAATAACATGTTCTGTGCGCTGGAATTTTCCAGCCATTGCAAGGATGCGGGCCTCCAGCCCATCATCGGCTGCCAGATCGCGCTGGCCTATGATCCGGCCGCGCCTGGCGAAAAGCCGCGTCCTCCTGCCAGCCTGGTGCTGCTGGCGCAGAATGAGACCGGCTATGAGAACCTGATGAAGCTGAATTCCTGCCTTTATATCGGCAAGGATGGCGGCCAGTTCACCCAGGTGACGCCTGAGGATCTGCAGGCTTACAGCGCCGGTCTGATCTGCCTTTCAGGCGGGCCGGATGGCCCGCTGGGGCGGCTTTTGCAGGGCGGGCAGGCGCCAAAGGCGCGGGTTTTGTGTGAAACCCTCGCCGCGATCTATCCCGACCGGCTTTATATTGAGCTGCAGCGCCATCCGGGCGAGGGCGGCAAACTGCCCCCCGCCGAGGCCGGCTCGGAGCGCGGGCTGATTGATCTGGCCTATGATCTGGCGCTGCCGCTGGTGGCGACCAATGACGTCTATTTCCCGAAAACCGATATGTTTGAGGCGCATGATGCGCTGATCTGCATCGGTGAGGGCGCCTATGTCGACCAGATCGAGCCGCGCCGCCGGCTGACACCGCAGCATTATCTGAAGTCCGAGGCCGAGATGTGCGCGCTCTTTGCCGATCTGCCGGAGGCGCTGGAAAACTCGGTCGAGATCGCGCGGCGCTGTGCCTTCATGGCCTATAAACGCGCGCCGATCCTGCCGAAATTCGCCGATGACGAGGTGGAGGAACTGCGCCGTCAGGCCTGGGATGGTCTGGAAAAGCGCCTGAGCGTGATCACCCTTGCCGCGCCGCGCGAGGAATATGAGGAACGGCTGCGCTTTGAGCTGGGGATCATCGAGAAGATGGGCTTCCCTGGCTATTTCCTGATCGTGGCCGATTTCATCAAATGGGGCAAAGACAATGGCATCGCCGTTGGCCCGGGCCGGGGCTCGGGCGCGGGCTCGCTGGTCGCCTATGTGCTGACCATCACCGACCTTGATCCTTTGCGCTATGCTTTGCTGTTTGAGCGTTTCCTTAACCCCGAACGGGTGTCGATGCCCGACTTTGATATCGACTTCTGCATGGACCGCCGCGAAGAGGTGATCCGCTATGTGCAGGGCAAATATGGCCGCGATAAAGTGGCGCAGATCATCACTTTCGGCGCTTTGCTGTCGAAAATGGCGGTGCGCGACGTGGGCCGGGTCTTGCAGATGTCTTACGGCCAGGTCGACCGCCTTGCCAAGATGATCCCGGTTGAGGGGGTCAAGCCGGTCTCGATCACCAAGGCTCTGGCCGATGAGCCGCGGCTGCGCGAGGCGGCGAAGGAAGAGGTGGTCGGCCGGCTGCTGACCTATGCCGAGCAGGTCGAAGGGCTGTATCGCTCGGCTGGCACCCATGCTGCCGGCGTGGTGATCGGTGACCGCCCGCTCGATCAGCTGGTGCCGCTTTACCAGGATCCGCGCTCGGATATGCCCGCCACCCAGTTCAATATGAAATGGGTTGAAGCGGCGGGGCTGGTGAAATTCGACTTCCTCGGCCTGAAAACCCTGACAGTGATCGAGGATGCGATCCGCCAGATCCGCGCCACCGGCCGGCCTTTGCATATCGATGCCCATGGCAAAGAGCTTTATCAGCCAAAGCCCGGGGCCGAGAATGATATTGGTCATATCCCGCTCGATGATGCCGCGACCTATGAGCTTTATTCGGCGGCCCGTACCGTCGCTGTCTTCCAGGTGGAAAGCTCAGGCATGATGGATGCGCTCAGGCGCATGAAACCCACCTGTATCGAGGATGTGGTGGCGCTGGTGGCACTCTACCGCCCCGGCCCGATGGAGAATATCCCGACCTATTGCGAGGTGAAACACGGGGTTAAACCGCTCGAGAGCATTCACCCGACCATCGATCATATCCTGAAAGAGACCCAGGGCATCATCGTCTATCAGGAACAGGTGATGCAGATCGCCCAGGTCATGGCGGGCTACTCGCTCGGCGGCGCCGACCTCTTGCGCCGCGCTATGGGTAAAAAGATCGCCGAGGAAATGGCGAAAGAACGGCCCAAATTCATTGAGGGCTGCACGAAAACCCATGGAATCGACGCGAAGAAATCCGGCGAGGTCTTTGACCTGCTGGAGAAATTCGCCAATTACGGTTTCAACAAATCCCATGCTGCCGCCTATGCCGTGGTCAGCTATCAGACCGGCTGGCTGAAGGCGAACCATCCCGTTGAATTCATGTCCGGGGTGATGAACTGCGATATCCATCTGACCGATAAGCTGGCGGTCTATAAGCGCGAGCTGGACCGGATGGGGGTGGCGGTGGTGCCGCCCTGTATCAACCGCTCTCAGGCGATTTTCTCGGTGAAAGACCAGCAGCTGGTCTATGGCCTTGGCGCGCTGAAAAACGTTGGCGTCGAGGCGATGCGCCAGATCATCGCCGCGCGTGAGGCCGATGGTCAGGATAAACCCTTCGCCACGCTGTTTGATTTCGCCCGCCGGGTGAACCTGAAACAGATCGGCAAGCGGCCGCTGGAAATGCTGGCCCGGGCCGGGGCCTTTGATCTTCTGGAGCCGAACCGGGCGCGGGTGTTTGAGGCGCTCGACAGCCTTGTCGCCTATAGCACTGCGGTGATCGAGGCGCGCGAATCCGCCCAGGTCTCGCTCTTTGGCTCGATGGGCTCGGACATCCCCGAGCCGCGTCTGCCCTTCCGCGATGACTGGCTCTCGGTGGAGCGGCTGGGACATGAGCATCAGGCGATCGGCTTCTATCTCTCGGGTCATCCGCTCGATGATTACATGTCTGATCTCAAACGCAAAAAAGTGAAAACGCTGGCCGAGATCACCCAGGAGGCGGTGAGCCGTGGCCATACGATTGTTGCCAAAATCGCCGGTTCGGTCTCGGCCCGGCAGGAACGCAAATCGGCCAGGGGCAATCGCTTCGCCTTTGTCTCGCTCTCGGATCCGACCGGGCTCTATGAGGTGACCTGCTTCTCGGAAGTGCTGGAAGCCGCGCGCCATCTGCTCGAGCCGGGCACCAATGTGGTGATCTCGGTCAAGGTCGATCCCGATGGCGAGGGGGTGAAGCTTCTCGCCAATTCGGTCGAGCTGGCCGATGGCCTCGCCTCACGCGCCGAGGCCCAGGATCTGAAAATCCATCTCAACCAGGCCGAGGCGGTGACTTCGGTGGCACTGCTTCTGGGCAAGGCCGAGGGGCGTTCAAAGGCCAGGATCACGCTTTGCGTCGCCGATGAGGAGGGGCGCGAGATTGACCTCTTGCTGCCGCAGCCCTTCCCGGTGACGCCGCAGATCCGCTCGGCGCTGAAAAGCTTGAACGGGGTGGTGATGGTTGAGGAAATGGCCTGAAGCACGCCTCCGGGCCTTTGCGGCCCGGGGCCTCCGGCGGGGATATTTCAGGACAGATGAAAAGCCGGGCGCCGCCCCCCGCTTTTCATCTGTCTGAAAATATCATGGGGGCCGGGGGACTGGCCCCCCGTCTTATCGCTTTTACCAGTGCGGCGGCGGGGCATTGGCCGCCGGGGCCTCGCCCGCCATCATCTCGCGCTCGGCCTCGCGCTCCATCAGCATTTGCAACCGGCGTGTGAGCGTGGTGATCTCGCGGTCCTGGCGTGCCACCACATCCGAGAGATCCTCTACCGCCCGGATCAGATGGGCGATTTTCTCTTCAATTGCGTCACTCATTGCCATTCTCTCTGTGCCTTCTGGTCTCGCCGACTTGTCGCTCTCGGCCTCGTGCTTTAGAGGATGCAGCAACCGCCGCCAGGCTGCAATGACCGGGAAAACCCATGTCCGAAGGTAAGATCCGCCGCCCCAAAGCCGAAACGCCGAAAGGCTTTCGCGATTATTTCGGCACCGAAGTCACCGAGCGCAAAGCCATGCTCGATGCCATCGGCGCGGTTTATCATCGTTACGGCTTTGAGGCGCTCGAGACTTCGGGCGTTGAAACCGTTGAGGCGCTTGGGAAATTCCTGCCCGATGTTGATCGTCCGAATGAGGGTGTTTTCGCCTGGAAAGACGAAGACGACAGCTGGATGGCGCTTCGCTATGACCTGACCGCGCCTCTGGCGCGGGTGGCGGCACAATATCGCAATGACCTGCCCAGCCCCTATCGCCGCTATGCGATGGGGCCGGTCTGGCGCAATGAAAAGCCGGGTCCGGGCCGGTTCCGCCAGTTCTATCAATGCGATGCCGATACCGTCGGCTCGGGTTCGGTCGCCGCTGATGCCGAGATCTGCGCCATGCTGTCCGATGCGCTGGAGACCGTCGGCATTCCGCGCGGCGATTACGTGGTGAAGGTGAATAACCGCAAGGTGCTGAACGGGGTGATGGAAGTCGCGGGCGTGCTCGACCCCAAAGATCCGGCGAAATTTGAGGCCGAGCGCGGCATCGTTCTGCGCGCCATCGATAAGATCGACCGTCTGGGCGACGGCGGCGTGCGCGCGCTGCTCGGCGAGGGCCGCAAGGACGAGTCGGGCGATTTCACCAAAGGCGCGGGCCTGAATGCCGAGCAGGCTGAGGTGGTGATGGGCTTTGTCTCGGCAAAGCGCGACACCGGGGCTGAGACCGTGGCGCGGCTGCGCGAGCTGGTGGGGACTTCGGCCATTGGCGAGGAGGGGGTGAGCGAGCTGGAGCAGATCGCCTCGCTCCTCGAGGCCCAGGGCTATGGCCCGGACCGGATCGTCATTGATCCCGGCGTGGTGCGCGGCCTCGGCTATTATACCGGCCCGGTCTATGAGGCCGAGCTGACCTTTGAAATCCTTGACGAAAAAGGCCGCAAGCGCCAGTTCGGCTCGGTGGCGGGCGGCGGGCGCTATGACGATCTGGTCAAGCGTTTCACCGGCCAGGCCGTGCCCGCAACCGGGGTTTCCATTGGCGTTGACCGTCTGCTGGCCGCGCTTCGCGCCAAGGGCCGCGCCGCGGCCGAGGCGGCGGGTCCGGTGGTGGTCACGGTGATGGACCGCGACCGGATGGCTGATTACATGGCGATGGTGGGCGAGCTGCGTCAGGCCGGGATCCGGGCTGAGGTCTATCTCGGCAATCCGAAAAACTTCGGCAACCAGCTGAAATATGCCGATAAACGCGCCTCGCCGGTGGCGGTGATCCAGGGCTCGGATGAGGCGGCGCGCGGGGTCGTGGTGCTGAAGGACCTGGTGCTCGGTGCGAAAATCGCCCAGAGCGCCACGCTCGAGGAATGGAAAGACCGCCCGGCCCAGCTTGAGGTTGCCCGCGCTGATCTGGTCGCCGCCGTGCAGAAGATGCTGGCACAATGAGCCTGAGCGCCAGCACCCGCGCCCGGGTCCGGGGCGAGGCCGAGGCGTTGTTCCAGGCGCTTCTGGCCACCGGGGCCGTGGCGGTCGAGACCGATATCCTGCAGCCCGCAGGCACTTTGCTCGATCTTTATGGCGAGGATATCCGCGCCCGCGCCTATGTCACCTCGGATCCGGTCACGGGCGAGATGATGCTGCGGCCGGATTTCACCGTGCCGGTGGTTCAGGCGCATATGCGCGAAGGCGCCGAACCGGCCCGCTATGCCTATATGGGCGAGGTGTTCCGCCGCCAGGAGGCCCCCGATGCAAGGGCCCGCGAATATCTGCAGGTGGGTTTCGAGGTCTTTGACCGCGACGCACCCGAGGCTGATGCCGAAGTATTTGCGCTGTTCTCGGGCCTGCTTGCCGATCTGAACCTGCGCCCCGCGACCGGAGATATCGGTATTCTGATGGCGGCGGTGCGCGGCCTTTCGACCTCTGAGCGCCGCAAGGCGGCGCTGTTGCGCCATATCTGGCGGCCAAAGCGGTTCCGGGCTTTGCTCGACCGTTTTGCCGGACGTGCGCCCGCTTCCGAGGCGCGCAGCCAGCTCTTGGCTCGTCTGGCCTCAGACGCGCCCGAAGCGCTGATTGAGGCGGCGGGTCCGCTGGTCGGGCTGCGCTCGCCCGAGGATATTGCCGAGCGCGCCCGCGCGCTGATCGGGGATGCGGGCCAGCCGCCGATTGCCGCGCCCGAGGCGGCGCTGCTTTATGATCTCTTGTCGCTTCAGGCCCCCTCGCGGGCGGCGCTGGCGCATCTGCGTGGCATCGCGCCCCTGTTGCCAGCGATTGAACCGGCGATTGAGCGTTTTGCCGCCCGGCTTGAGGCCTTGCAAAAGCGCGGCATCGATACCGCCAGCCTGCCGTTTGAGGCCAGCCATGGCCGCACTACGCTGGAATATTACGACGGCTTCGTCTTCACGCTGCATGCCAGCGACGCCAGCCTGCCCAGCATCGCCAGCGGCGGGCGCTATGATGCGCTGACCGAGCGGCTGGGGCAGGGGCGCTCGATCCCGGCCACGGGCGGCATCATCCGCCCCGAACTGGTGGCCCGGCTGAAAGGGGCAATCTGATGCTGAAAATCGGAGTGCCCTCAAAGGGCCGGCTGATGGAAAAGACCTTTGACTGGTTCGGCGCGCGCAATGTCTCTATGGCCCGCACCGGCAATGAGCGCGAATATTCCGGCGCGGTCGAGGGGGTGGCAGGGGTTGAGCTGGTTCTGCTTTCGGCCGGAGAGATTCCGCGTGAGCTTGAGGCCGGGCGCATTCACCTTGGCGTCACCGGCTCGGATCTGGTGCGCGACAAGCTGGCGAACTGGCAGGCCAAAGCCATCGAATGGCAGCAGCTTGGCTTTGGCCATGCCGATCTGATCATCGCCGTGCCCCAGGCCTGGATTGATGTCGATACGCTTGACGATCTGGATGCCGCGGCCAGCGCCTTCCGGGCGCAGCATGGCTTCCGGATGCGCATTGCCACCAAATATCACCGTCTGGTGCGCGATTTCCTGACCGCGAATGGTGTTGCGGATTATGCGATTGTCGACAGCCAGGGCGCGACCGAGGGCACGGTGAAAAACCTCACCGCCGAGGCGATTGCCGATATCACCTCAACCGGTGAGACTTTGCGGGCCAATCATCTGAAAATCCTCGGCGAGGGGCTGATCCATCAGAGCCAGGCCACCCTGTTCCTTGCCCCCGGGGCGGACTGGGCGGCGGCTGAGCGCAAAACACTTGCCGCGCTTGCGGTGAAGCTGGGGCTTGCTGCCCCGGCTTTCTGAAGATCATCTGGCGGGTCCGGCTTTTGGGGGCGTTGATCGCCCCCACCCTCACTCCACGACCCTCCAGGGCTCAGAATAGCGATATTCCTCAAGGTTCGGCCCCGGCCCGATCCGGTCGACCACCGCGAACAGCCCGGGCGGTGAAAGCGGCGTCAGCACGCCATGCCAGGTGCCACGATGCAGATTGACCGCCTCGGCGCCGCTGGTGCGGAAGGCGCGCGGGCGTTCCCCGGGAGCA
Organism: Pseudogemmobacter faecipullorum; assembly: GCF_020539525.1. Lineage (GTDB taxonomy): Bacteria > Pseudomonadota > Alphaproteobacteria > Rhodobacterales > Rhodobacteraceae > Pseudogemmobacter > Pseudogemmobacter faecipullorum. The sequence goes on from NZ_JACDXX010000006.1 coordinate 62,361, forward strand.
TCGGCCACGATCACCAGAAAAGGCAGGCCGTAAAGCGGGATAAAGGCCTGCGAGCCCTCGGGATGGCGCTCAATCAGGTCAAAAAGGTAGGGTAGCTGGCGCGGCTCGGCCGAGAAGATCGAAATTCCGGCCCGGCCCGCAGGGTCAAACTCCAGCCGCGCCCGGTCATGATGGCGCCGGCACAGCCCGTCATTGATCAGCCTGTAATCGCCATTGGCATCGAGCAGATCGCCATAGGGGGCAAAAGCCGCCTCGCTGATCGGTTCAATTCTGATGTCGCGCAATTTCGCCTCTCCGCCCGCTGCCCGTCAGGGCCAGCCTCGCACAGAGCTGCGCCACAGCATAGTCACTGAATAGCCGGCGTTTCATGGAGGTCTTGTTTGAGAATTTTGAGGCCATGAGGCATGAGGAGTACAGGTGCTTTCAGCCACGACTTCAGCCGCGAAGCGGTCGCACAGGTATCGACATGCTGCCTGCAGAGGTTTCAGCGGGCTTATGGCAGCTCTGGATCCATAATAGGACAGGGATCAGGTTGATCAGCTGCCGCGAAGTACGATCGCGGGATCAATTCTGGCGGCGGTAATGGCAGGAGCCAGTCCTCCCAATATGCCAACGGCCAGGAAAATGACCGCCAGTTGCAGAAGATCGGCAGGTGAAACAACCGCATGAACCGTAGGGGCCAGCAATGCGGCCTTCTGCATAATTGTGATGAGCGAATAACCGAGATATCTGCCGCCGCATATACCCGTCAGCAAACCAGCAAGAACCACTATTGCGATCTCGGTTTGAATATGACCGATGATCTGCCATTGCGTTGCCCCTATTGCGCGGCGAATGGCTATTTCCCGGCGCTGCTCAGAGACCGAGAACATGAAGGTTGTGGCAATGGCGAAAGCGCAAAGAGCCAGTGCGATGCCGCCGATTGAGGCGGATACGAAATTGTAAATTGCCAGTACATCAGCCGCACGCCCGGCGTGATGCCTGCTCGACCAGATTTCTATCGGCTCGTCTTCCAGCCAGTCTGCCAGATATGCACGCAGATCAGACTCGCTCAAAGGGCTCAGGGCAGCATGTAAATAACTGCTCCAGATGATCGTTTCCTCTGCCATGATCCTGTCGCGGGCAACAAGGCGCAAAACAGCCCGGTCAAGGGTCCAGAAGGGGGGACGGATCTCGCCATCAAAGACCCCGGCAAGTCTGCAACGCGTTGTGCCAAAATGCAGCCAGCCGGGCATCTGGCCCTGCAGCTGATCTGCAAGACTGCGTCCAATCAGGCAGCTTCCGGGCTCTGCTGGGCCATCGGGGCTGAGGCCAAGCCGGTATGCAAAAGGGAAATGCGGATCGGTTGTCATGATTTCTACCATGCCTGCATCCGGCAGTTCAGCAACCAAAGAGAACTGCCGCGAATATGGCGAGACCGAGATTTCCTCTCCGGCAAAGGCGGCAGTGAGACCTTCCTCCATCCATTGGCCGATGTGGTCCGCATCCGCATGACCCCGGCTGACCTTCTGTGCAAAGAGCATGGGGAAGGTCATGATTGCCTCATGATAGAGGCTCGCGCGAATGCGCAGCTCAAAGCCTTCGGTCGCAGCAGCAGTGATGATGCGATTGGCCAGAGTGACTGCGAAACAGGCTGAGACAAGGCAAAAGATCAATATCCTGCGCAGCATTACCCGATGGAGGGGGCCCCTTGCCTTCATGCCCAGGTCTCGCGCAGCCGGCCGTCCCGCAGCAGCATCACGCGGTCGAACTGACGAGCGTGGCGGTGGTTATGTGTCACCATGACAAGGCTGTGCGGGCTGTCCTCGCCACGGCCAAGGATCATCTCCAGAACCGCAGTTCCGGTATGGGGATCGAGGCTGCCGGTCGGCTCATCCGCCAGGATCAGGCGGGGCTTATGGATGGTTGCACGCGCAAAGGCCACACGTTGCTTTTCTCCGCCCGAAAGCGCGCTGGCCGGCACAGCCGCAAGATGCGTAAGATTAAGGGCTGCCAGTCGTTCTGACGCCCGCTGGCTGGCCGTTTCAGACCGGATACCGTCCAGCCGCAGGGGCAGTGCGATATTGGCAAGCGCGGTCAGCCCTTCGATCAGGGCATAATCCTGAAAAATGAATCCCAGGTCCCGGCGACGCAGGCGGGCCCGTACCCGATCTGCGGCACCCGCCGGATCAATGCCGAAAAGCTGGACCTGCCCGGCATCGGGGCGCCGAAAGCCGCTGATCACCTCAAGCAGCGTGGTCTTACCCGAGCCACTTTCACCAAGAATGCAAACACGCTCTTTCGGCGCGACCCTGAGGTCGGCATGGTCCAGCACCAGGCGGAGCTGCTGGATAGCATGGCGCACCACAACCTGTTCAAGCAGCAGAGGCAATGGTGAGCTATTCATGGGCCACACCCTTTTTCGCAGCTGTGCTAGTCTGTGGTCCGGCTGAGATGCACAAAAGGGCCAGCCCTGCTTTAAGATGCTCCTGCTTCAGCTGGATACGGCGCTTTTCCAGATCAAAGAGCTTTGAGGAAACATCCGCAGCGCATCCGCTATCTGCGGTGGCGGGAGGGATTAATGCGGCCCGCGCCAGATCTGCCTCGGCAAGGGCAAGCGTCATCCCGGCATGGGCCAGCATGAAGGCTGCTTTGCTTTCACGAGCCGCAATCAGCGCATTGGCCACCGCAATTCTTGCCCTTTGCACCTGCCGGTCGCCTCTGCCCTGATCAATGAGCGGCGTTATCAGATTAATCAGAAGTTCCAGCCGGGCCGGGCTGTCCGGCCCTAACTGACCGGGCACAATGCCGGACAGCGTGATCCATCGGTCAATGCGGGCGGCGTTCAGGCCCTCGCCGGCAATCTGGTGCAAAATGGCATTTCTGGTCTCCAGCGCCGATCCGGCATAGCATTGCGCGGCACTCCGGGAGTGCAATGGATCTGGGTGCAGGTCGGAAATTCGCAGATCCCGGCGGAAAGGCGCGCCACCTGTGCTATGCGCAAGACTGGCGAGACGCGCCTCATACATCCTCTGCTGTGCTGAATGGGCGGATTTGCGACGCTGCAGCACGGCCTCCCGGGCAGAAACCTCTTCCCTGGTTACGGTTCCGAGCGACAGCTCGCTTCGCATCTCATTCATGCGGCAGCTCTCTGCGCCAAGGCTCAGACTTGCCTCTTCAAGGGCGAGGCCAATGCTGAGGCTATCCTCCAGTTGATCAAGCAGCTGCTTTTCAGCGCTTTGTCTGGCAAGCGCGCTTTCCTGTGCAGTCAGGATCGCGAATGTCTCGGGAGTTTTCAGGAACAGAACATACATTGCCCGGATAAAATCCCATTCAATAATAAAGGCATGATTGCGCCCTCTGACGGAAAATCCGCCGCTTTCATTCCATTGGGCTGTGCCCTGAGCAATAATGCTGAGGCGAGGCAATGCTCCGCGACGCAGCTGATCCAGATCCAGCAAAAGCTCTGCCTCGCGCAGGCGGGCCTGGTGAAAGGCTATGCCGTACCGGCGGGCATGATCGCCAAAAGGCAGGGCTTTTGCGGTTCTGTCCTGCGCCAGATCAATGCTGACCTGATCAATCAGTCCTTCCGCGCGGTCATAGTCCGGCGCCGCGCAAGCGGCACAAAAGGCAATTACAGGCCATAGGAAACGCGAATGCAGCTTCATGGCGCAGCCTCAGCGAATGCTTCAAACAGGCAGCTGGCCGATTGCGGCTCGGCTTCTGGTGTTGTCGGGTCGAAGCTGATCTCAACCTCGTGCGTGCTCCCATCCGGCAGGGGGCTGCGAAGGGCCGAAATACGCGTGACCTGCCCGGTCAGATGGCTCGCCTCCAGAGAGAGGCGGGCGATGACACGCCTGTTTGTGAAAAGTGACAGATCGCGAACATTTATCGCAATTTTTGCACGGAACATGCCTGGGTGAGCGAGGCTGATCACATGTTCGCCGCGCCGTACCGCGACCAGGGCACCTGTCGTCAGCGCAGGGGCAATAAAACTGATTACGCCAGCGGTTTCGCTGCGCAGCTGAAGCGCGTCAATCTGCTCCTGAACTGCTTTCCTTTCTCGGGCGAGGAATGCATGTTCCAGCTGTAATTCGGTCAGTTTGAGAGAAAATTCTGCTTCCAGCAGCGCGAGGGCAGGTGCGATCTGCGCGGCAAGGTCCTCAGCTTCGGCCAGCTGATCTCTGGCCATCTGCAAAGACAGACTGTCCAGCCTGCCTTCCGCATGACGGGTGGCGGCAAGGGCCGCTGCCTCGCCTGCGCGCGCGAGCTTTCGCGAAACAGATCGGTGCTCAGTTTTATGGCGTGCCAGAGCGGCCTCCTGGCTGGCCTCGGTGAGGCGGAGCCGATCCGAAAGGCCAAGGGCGCGCAGATCCAGCATGTCCAGCTGCGAGCGCTCATCCTCGGCGCGGTAGGTCAGAAGAACGGTTTTCTGTCCGACCCGGTCAGAAACCGTCAGACCGGTCGAGGCAAAACCATCGCGAAGGGCGATCAGCGGCCGTTCTTCGGCCCAGTCAAGAAAGCATGTCCGGTATGTCGTGGAACCAGTCCCTGCCCCTGTGGGAGCAGGGGCAGGCGACAGCGCAGCGGTTTGGACCGGGGGCCCGGTCTGGAGCGGACTTCTGCCAGATCCTGCTGCGATGGCGCCTGCCAGCGCCATCGCAGCAATTCCGGCTACCTTAAGAAAACGCAGCATCACAGGTTGCGTCAGGGGGCGCAGCCGATCTGCTGCACCATGCTGCGCGCCAGCCCCGCCGTACGGGCGTGGTTGTCGTAAAGCTGTTCAAGCGTGGATGCTGCAGTGCCCGCGCGGGCATTTTCAACATAGACCTGGTAATAGGATTCTGAGGCCTGGCATGTTGTTTGCGTCTGCACATTCTGGCAGTTCGACGGGCAGGTATAGGCACGCGGCCGGACTGTAACACTTCCGCCACCAGTGCCACCGGAACCACCAGTGCCGCTGCTGTAATCATCAGAACTGCCAGTGTCATAGCAGCCCGCAAGCAAAAGAATTGTAGCGAGGGTCAGGCTGAACTTTATATTTTTCAAGGTGTTACTCCTGATTTGTTCAGCCGGGCAGAGGAGGGGGGTCTCCTGATCTGCCCGGCCAGAACCGTTTGATCAGCGAAGAGCTAACACTCAGGGCCAGCGGCGGGCTGCACCCATATGGGTGAAGAGCCGGTCTGATGGCAAAGAAAACCGGCGTGGCGCGCAGCTCCGTCACCCGTACGGGTGAAGCGACATCAGCCTGTATGGCGCAAGTCTCTGCAGAGGCTTGATAGGGATGCGCATGATGTCAGAGGGGATCGAGACCTGCGAGACCAGTGGCCATGCGGATAAGCTGTGGCTGGCCGTTGGAGCCTGTTTTCGAGAAGACAGATTTCAGCTGGCTGCGCACCGTCTCTACCGAAAGCGAGGCAGCCGCCGCGATTTCCGCTGGCCGCTGTCCGTCAAGGATGGCGGTAAGCACCCTTGTTTCTGCAGGCGTCAGGCCAAAGCGTCGGGCAAATTCCAGCACCTGTGGCGCGGTCCGCACCAGAGCCGGAGTGAAAACGACAGCCACGGTCTGGCCGCAGAAGGCCAGGTTTCCCTCATTCTGACCAACCGGCATCAGGGTGATATGAAAACCGTTGTCCTGATGGGTGATGGGCAGAACATCCCGCGGGCCAAGCTGCATTTGCTGCAGTGCGGACTGGATCCCGGGATTGCGAAACCGCAGCGTGGCATTTGGCGCAAGATATGCAGCCTGGCCATCCGAAAGGTATTTTTCGGCGAGAATGCTGATATGGCTGGCCCGGCCCACCGGGTCGACAAGGGCAAAGCCAGCCCCGCCGGTTTCGCTCAGCCAGTCCGTCAGATCCGCGCCGATGCCAGAAAGCTGGTTGCGTCTGTAAAACTCCGAAGCGCGGCGCAGATGGGGGGCGAGGCGGCTCAAAAGCCTTGCCCGCGCGGCATTGCGTTCTTCATCCACGTCACCGCTGAGGGTAGAAAGCAGCATGAAACGGCTCTCTGTGCGCTCAATGGTGACGCCGACGCCAGTTTCCTGGTCAAAGCGACGCAGGAAGTCGTTGTAATATTCGGTCCGGTGGAATTTGTCCCGCGCGACCAGCTGCTCGCCGACGATTGCAGTGCCAACCGGCGTGCGCCCGACCTGCCACATCCAGGGATTCAATGCCCCATAATGGCTGAGATATTCCCGCTGAGCCTCATCCGGGATGCCGGATTGAAGGGTGACTGCGCCTTTGCCGCACTGGCTGTCATGAAAAAAAAGCGTGGTGCATTCCACATCCGCCAGTACCGCAAGGCGACGGATGAAATCTGCCCAGTGGGCCTCGCCGAGCAGGCAGGCATAGATCAGGGGTACAAGTTCGTCAGCAGCGTCCATTTGAGACGAGGATCCCTTACCTGACTGGTTCTTGCTGAAATCAGAATCAAATTAAAAGGAGGAATGATGAAACTGCATATCACACTTTCACTGCTTTTGCTGAGTACCCTGGCAGGCTGTGTCGATGAAGCTGGCGGGAATGGCGGTTATCTCACGCATTCAGAGCATCAGCTGAATATGGCTGAGACAGCGCAGGTCCAGAGCCGGATGAGCAGTCTGCTGAAACAGCCCGTTCAGCTTTCTGGTATGAAAGCGACCTATAGACTGAGCGATGGCGCTGTCCCCATATGTGGCTATGTCTCGAATGGCGCCTCCGCACCGGCTATTTTTGGCGGAGTGCTGAATCGCGGTGAGGGGGGTGCTTTCGCGCCCTATAATGCTCCTGGGAAGGGGCAGGATCCGGCGCGTATCGCTGCGGTTCGTGGCTTTTGCCTGACCCATCATATTGCGATGTGAGTTCTGCGCATAATTAAACCCGGATCCGGATTGAAACCCTTGTCCGGGATCTTCAGGCAATGGCGACAATTGGGGATATATGGCGTTTGCGAGGGGGATCTGTCGCCTGTTCCCCGGGCGCCGAAGTGATCCGGAGCAGGCGGCAGGCCTGTTGTGATATCATCGGTTCCCTTGCGCTTCAGCCAGGTCGCTGCGGCTGAGTTCCGGTTAAAAACCGATGCGGCCGATAGGTTCCGGCCCTCTCGCATGATGCGCAGATGTGCAGTATAGACCGCGGATCCGTTGCGCAGGCGACGCTCGGTGATGCTTCCCCTTTGCTATCCGGGGCTCTGAAATTTGCTAAGACTAAGCAAATCAAGGAACGAAACAGACGGAATGCAGCAAAAACAAGGGAATTCAGAACAGGTTTGAAATCGGAGACTGGTCATGGGATCTACGGAAAAATCAATTAATAACAATAGTTTCCGTCTCTCCGTGGCGCCGATGATGGATTGGACCGACCGTCATTGCCGGGTGTTTCACCGGCTGATGACGCGCCGGGCCATGCTTTATACCGAAATGGTCACCGCGCCTGCGGTGGTGCATGGGCCAAAGCCGCGCCTGCTTGATTACAGCGCGGGCGAGCATCCGATCGCGCTGCAGCTCGGCGGCTCTGACCCGCGCGAGCTGGCCGAGGCGGTGAGGATCGCCCGGCCCTGGGGCTATGATGAGGTCAATCTGAACTGCGGCTGCCCCTCTGACCGGGTGCAGTCGGGCTGTTTCGGCGCGGTGCTGATGAAAGATCCGGATCTGGTGGCGGATTGCGTCACCGCCATGCAGGCCGAGGCCGATGTGCCGGTCACGGTGAAATGCCGGATCGGCGTCGATGATCAGGAGCCGGAAGCGGTGCTGCCCGCTTTCATCGAGCGGCTGGCCCGGGCCGGGGTGGATCATTTCGTGATCCATGCCCGCAAGGCCTGGCTGCAGGGGCTGTCGCCGAAAGAAAACCGCGAGATTCCGCCGCTTAACCATGATCTGGTCGTGGCGATGAAAGCGCGCTTCCCCGAGCTGACCATCTGTCTCAATGGCGGCGTCACGACGCTGGATCAGGCCGGGGCGCTGCTGGCGCAGGGGCTCGACGGGGTGATGCTGGGCCGTGCCGCCTATCATGACCCCGGCCATGCGCTGATCGGCGCCGACCGGTTCTGGGGCGAGGATCACGTCCCCGATGAGGCAGAGGTGGTGCATCAGATGCTGCCCTATATCGAGGCGCATCTTGCCGATGGCGGGCGGCTGCATCAGGTGACGCGGCATATGCTGGGGCTGTTCCACGGCAAAGCGGGGGCACGGGGCTGGCGTCAGGTGCTGTCTTCCGAGGCGAGCCGCGAAGGCGCGGGAACCGAGGTGCTGCTCAGGGCGCTGGAGAAAGTGACCGGGGCTGTCGCCGCGGCCTGAGACAGAAAAGCACCTCCGGCGGGGATATTTTCAGACAGATGAATAGCCCTGTCGCGCGCCGCCTGTTGATTTTCATCTGTCCTGAAATATCCCGGGGGTAAGGGGGCAGCGCCCCCTTGTTCTGGCCCTTATTCTGGCCGGGCCTGCCGTGCCGCACGGCCGCCGCGGCGCTTTTGCAGCTTTGCCGCGCGCAGCGGCAGCTCATGCATCAGCTCATGCCGCGCCTCGGGCGAGAGCGCCGACCATTCAGCGATTTCCTGCAGGCTGCGCCAGCAGCCGATGCAGAGCTTCGCCTCCGGATGGATGACGCAGATCTTCACGCAGGGGCTTTCAATCTCGGCGCGGCTCCAGATCTCGTCTTTCACGGGCGGCCCTTTCAGCGCGACAGCTGCGCCAGACGGTCCAGCGCGCCTTGCAGAATATAGCCCGCTGCCACCGCATCAATGACCTCTTTGCGACGTTTTCTGGACGCATCCGCCTCCAGCAGCGCCCTTTCGGCGGCCACGGTGGAAAGCCGCTCATCCCAGAAGGTGATCGGCAGCGGCGTCAGCTTCTCCAGATTGCGGGCAAAAGCCCGGGTCGACTGGGCGCGCGGCCCCTCGCTGCCATCCATATTCAGCGGCAGGCCAAGTACCATGGCCTTGACCTCACGCGCGCTGACCAGTTCGAGCAGCTGCGCCACATCAAGGGTGAATTTCTCGCGCCGGATCACTTTTGTCGGCGTCGCGACCGAGCGGCGCAGGTCGGAAATCGCCAGGCCGATGGTTTTGGTGCCAAGGTCCAGCCCCGCCACCGCGCCGAATTCGGGCAGAAGGGGGGCCATGTCGGTCAGTTTTTCAAAGATCACGGCTGCACCTCCTGCAGACCTGCCGCCCGGGCCGCCTCATCCACCACCGCGCGGTCCTCGCCGCCGGGGAAGATCTGGCGGGCCTCAGCGAGGATTTCTTTTGCCTCATCGCTGCGGCCCAGAACCGAGAGCGAATAGATCAGCCGGGCCCATTCCCCGGAGGAGCCGCCCTCACTCGCCAGCCGCGCCCCGAGCTGCGCCACCATGGTTTCGGCCATTGCCCGGGTCTCGTCATCCTCGACCGGGGCCGGAGGCGGGGTGTAACTGACCCCGGCATAGGCCGCGACATCGCCAATCTGGGCGCGCAGCGCCGGCATATAGCTGGCGCTCTGCGGCCCCTCGGCCAGCAGGGGCTGCCAGATCGCGAAGGCGCGGTCGAATCTGCCACCCTGGGCCTGGATCAGCCCGGTGTAATAACGCGCGAGGCCCGAGCGAGGATCCAGCGCCAGCGCGGCTTTCAGCGCGGCCTCGGCCTCGGGCGAGACATAGCCCCCGGCCTGCGAGATCAGAATTTCGGCCAGCATGACGTGATCATCGGCTTCGGCATCGGTGCCTTTGACCGCGATCAGCCGCTCCTGGGCGGTGCGGGCGGCGGCGAAATTGCCGAGGACCGCCTCATTACGGGCCAGCAGCGCGAGGCCGGTCTGATCCTGCGAGCTGGTGGCATCGACGCCCTGGCGCAGCGCCTGCATCAGGGATTCAAATTCGGGATCGCTGTTGCGGGCCGGGGCGGGGGGGAGCGAGGCGACGAATGATGCCTGATCGCGGCGCGTGGCAATGCGCTGATCTGCCTCGGCAATCCGCTCGGCCAGTGGCTGATCGGGCAGGCCCGGTGCGCCGAGGCGGTGATAGAGCGCGAGTGTGCCGCCCAGCACGCCGAGAATTGCCAGCACGGGCAGCAGCATGGCAGCGAGGCCTTTCTGGCCGCCGCTGATTGCCTCGGGATTGCGCCGGTCGGCCTCGAGCAGGCGACGCGCCACTTCGGTTTTCAGCCGGGCGGCTTCGGCGCTGTCGATCGCGCCCCGCGCCAGATCGCGCTCTATCGTCGCCAGCTGGTCGCGGTAGAGCAGCCGGTCGGCGCTGAGCGCCGGGGCGAGGCTGGTGCGGCGGGCGCCGATCAGGCTGAGCAGCAGCAAAAGCCCGACCCCGATCAGAAGCAGGGCGGCGATCAGCCAGAAGCCGCCGGACCACAAACTGCCAGTATCGCCAATATCCGCCATGCTTCGCCCCTCAGCCTTGCCTGCCGCGCCTGTGTAAAGCTTTCGCGGCCCGGGCAAAAGCCTCAGCGGTGCAGGCCTGTTGCCGCAGGGGGCAGACCCGCCGGAGCGGGCGCGCCGCCAATGCGACGGCGATGTCGTTTTTTTCCCGATCAGGACGCGAAGCGGCGTGGCGGAATTTGTCATTCCGGGCATAAGGATAGGCAAAGCGGGCCGGGGCATCACAGCGCGGCGCATTCAGCCCGTTTCGCACCTGACACAGCATGAGCCGGCGGAGTTATCCTGATGCGTCGTTATTCCGTTTTTGCCATCGCCCGCGAGGCCTTGCGCTTTCATTCGGGCTGGGAAAAGGCCTGGAAATCGCCCGAGCCGAAGAAAAACTATGATGTGATCGTCATCGGCGCGGGCGGCCATGGCCTCGCCACGGCCTATTATCTCGGGAAAAATTTCGGCATTACCAATGTCGCAGTGATCGAGAAAGGCTGGCTCGGCGGCGGCAATACAGGTCGTAATACGACCATCATCCGTTCGAATTATCTGCAGAACAGCTCCTCGGCGATTTTCGAAAAAGCGCGCTCGCTTTACGAAACCATGAGCCAGGATCTTAACTATAACGTGATGTTCAGCCCGCGCGGCCTGTTGATGCTGGCGCAGACCCATCATGAGGTGCGTGGCTATAAGCGCACGGTTCATGCCAATCAGCTGCAGGGCGTGGCCACGCAATGGCTCAGCCCCGAGCAGGTCAAAGAGCTGGTGCCGATCATCAATCTGCACGGGCCGCGCTATCCGATCCTCGGCGCGCATTATCAGGCCCGCGGCGGCACGGCGCGCCATGATGCGGTGGCTTGGGGCTATGCGCGAGCCTGTTCAGATATGGGCATGGATATCATCCAGAACTGCGAGGTCACCGCGGTGCATCAGGCCCATGGTCAGGTGACCGGGGTCTCGACCACGAAAGGCGAGATCAGCTGCAAAAAGCTGGCCGTGGTGGTGGCGGGTCATTCGGGCGTTGTGGCCGGGATGGCGGGTTTCCGTCTGCCGGTGGAATCGATCGCGCTGCAGGCCATGGTTTCAGAGCCGATCAAACCCTGCCTTGATGTGGTGATCATGGCCAATACGGTGCATGGCTATATCAGCCAGTCCGATAAGGGCGAGCTGGTGATCGGCGGCGGCACCGATGGCTTTAACAATTACACCCAGCGCGGCAGTTTCCATCATGTCGAGGAGACATTGCGCGCCCTTGTCACCACTTTCCCGCTGATCAGCCGGCTGAAACTTCTGCGGCAATGGGGCGGGATCGTCGATATGACCGGCGACCGCTCGCCGATCATTTCGAAAACTCCGCTCGGCAATTGCTTCATCAACTGCGGCTGGGGCACCGGCGGCTTTAAGGCGATCCCGGGCTCGGGCTGGGCGATGGCCGAGCTGGTGGCAAAGGGCGAGCCGGGGGTGCTGGCCTCGGAATTTGATATGTGGCGCTTTAAAGAGGGCCGTTTCATCGACGAGAGCGTCGCCGCCGGGGTGGCGCACTGATGCTGCCCGGGCTGCATCCTGGTGAAGCCAGGCCGGGTGGCAGGCTGCTTCCGGCCAGCTCTGGCGGCGCCGGGAACCGGCTGCGCCACGGGGCCGTTATCTCTGTATTCACATCGAATGCGGAGAAGCTCCTATGTCACATGAACCGGACCGCCCGCGCGATCTGCCGCCCCGCGATATCCCGCCGCGCGACCCGCGGCTGGGACAGCCTGGCAGCCCGACCCCGCCGCCTTTGCCGCCTCAGCGCAGCTCGGGCACGGGAATGGTGCTGCTGCTTGGCGCAATCGTCCTTGCCATCATCGTTGGCGTCTTTGCTTTCAGCGGGCCGCGCGAAGCGCCTTCTGTCATCTCTGAACCCACGCCTGCCGCGCCCGCTGCAACCAGCCCGGATTCTGCGCCTGGCGCAGATCCGGCCAGCGATCCGGCCGGTGCCATCCCGGGTGTCGAGCCCATGGTGCCGACTGAACCGCCGCCTGCCGGGCCTGCGCCTTCCGGAACTGCACCTGCAGAGCCTGAACCGGCTGTGCCGCCCGCAGACTGAGCCGCAGACTGATCTCTTTTTTAAAGCCAGTGGGGCCGCGCCCCATTGGCTGCAGACTGACCTGATGGTCGCGCAGCCTGTCGCTGCGCGGCCTTTTTGCCGTGATGAGGCCCGCTGATGCTGATCCTTGAATGCCCCTGTTGCGGCATTAAAGCCGAAGAAACCGAACTGGCCCCGGGCGGTGAAGCGCATCTGAAGCGCTTTGGCCCCGGTTCGTCGGATGAGGAATTTGAGGCCTATATGTTCGCGCGCAAAAACCCCAAAGGCGTGCATTTTGAACGCTGGCGCCATGCCTATGGCTGCGGAAAATGGTTCCTCGCGGCGCGCTGCACCGCAACGCTGGAGGTGTTTGGCACCTATCCGGCCCAGACCAGTGAGCCGCCTGCGGAACTGATTGCGAAGATTAAGGCCAGACGGCCGGAGTGGAAGGGCTGGAAATGAGCACCAGGCTGCAAACCGGCGGGCGTCTGATTGACCGCTCGGCCCGTATCTCCTTTAGTTTCAACGGCAAAAGCCTGCAGGGCCTTCAGGGCGACACGCTTGCCTCGGCGCTCCTGGCCAATGATCAGCTGCTGGTCGGCCGCTCGTTCAAATATCACCGTCCGCGCGGTATCCTTGCCAGCGGCGCGGAAGAGCCGAATGCCCTGGTCGGTCTGGGCGAGGGCGCAAGGTTCGAGCCGAACCAGCGCGTCACCACCACCGAGCTGTTTGCGGGGCTTACCTCGGCCAGCCAGAACCACTGGCCCTCGCTCGAATTCGATGTCGGTGCGATCAATGATAAATTCGCCCGCTTCCTGCCGGCGGGCTTCTATTACAAGACCTTCATCCAGCCGCGTCCGGCCTGGAAACATGTGTTTGAGCCGATCATCCGCCGCTCGGCCGGTCTGGGTAAAGCCCCGGTCGAGGCCGATGCCGACCGCTATGAATATCTCTATGGTCATTGCGATCTGCTGATTGCCGGCGGTGGCATTGCCGGCTTGCAGGCGGCGCTGATCGCCGGGGCTGCAGGCGCACGGGTGATCCTCGCTGAACAGAATTCATATTGGGGCGGGCGTGCCCCGGTTGATGGCGATATCATCGAGGGCAAACCGGCGCAGGACTGGATTAACTCTGCGCTGCAAACCCTTGCCGGCATGGAGAATGTGACGCTGAAGACCCGGATGATGGTCTCGGGTCTCTATGATCATGGCTATGTTCTGGCCGAAGAGCGGCTGGCTGATCACTGCCCGGGCGATGGCCAGCCGCGCAAGCGGCTGTGGCGCATCCGCACCGCCAGGCTGCTGGCGGCGACCGGCGCGATTGAACGCCCGCTGGCTTTCGCGGGCAATGATATTCCGGGGGTGATGCTGGCTTCGGCCATGCGCGATTACCTGGTGAATTATGCCGTGGCACCGGGCGGTAAGGTGGTGGTCGTCACCAATAATGACGATGCCTATCGCACCGCGATGGCTTTGCGCGAGGCCGGGGTGTCAGTGGTCTGCGTGCTCGATGCCCGCAGCACGGCGGGCGGAGAGCTGCCGGACCGGGCCCGGGCCCTCGGGATCCGGGTCGAGACCAACCGCGCCATTGTCAAAGTGAAGGGCAAAAAGCGCGTCACCTCGGTCGCTATCGGCGAGCAGTCCGGAAGCGGCGCGGTGATCGAAGAGCTGGAATGCGATGCCATTGCCATGTCGGGCGGCTGGTCGCCGGTGGTCCATCTCTGGAGCCATTGCGGCGGCAAGCTGGTCTGGGATGAGGAGCGGGTCTTCTTCCGCCCCGATCCGGCAAAACCGGCACTGGGCCATGACGGCGCGGCGATGGTCTATGCTCTGGGCGCGGCGAACGGGGCGCTTGCCGCGGCCCCGGCGCTTGAGGATGCCGCCGCCCGGACGCTCAGCGCCTGCGAGGCGATCGGGCTGAAGGCGCCGCAATCGGGCGCAGCCCGGGCGGATGCGGTGGAGGAAGCACCGATCCTGCCGGTCTGGATCATGCCCCAGGGCGCAGGCCCGGCGCTGAAATCGAAAATGTGGCTCGATTTCCAGAATGATGTGAAAGTCTCGGATGTGCAGCTCGCCGCGCGCGAGGGCTATGTCTCGGTCGAACATACCAAGCGCTATACCACTCTCGGTATGGCCACCGATCAGGGCAAACTGTCCAATATCAACGGCCTGGCGATTCTGGCCGACAGCCTGCAGCAAACTATTCCCGGCGTCGGCACCACCACCTTCCGCCCGCCCTATACCCCGGTCACCATCGGGGCGCTGGCAGGCGAGGCCAGGGGCGATCTGTTCCAGCCTTTGCGCAAAAGCCCGATGCATGACTGGCACCTGGAAAAAGGCGCCTATATGGAGCCGGTCGGATTGTGGCAGCGGCCCTATTGCTATCCGCGCGCCGGTGAGACCCATGAACAGGCGGTCTATCGTGAGGTGGTCAATACCCGCGAGGCGCTTGGCCTGCTCGATGCCTCGACCCTCGGCAAGATCGTGGTGAAAGGCCCGGATGCGGGCAAATTCCTCGATATGCTCTATACCAATGTGATGTCGAACCTTGGTATCGGCAAATGCCGTTACGGGCTGATGTGCAATGAACAGGGCTTCCTCTCGGATGACGGCGTGGTCATCCGCCTTGATGAGGAGACCTGGCTTTGCCACACCACTTCGGGCGGGGCAGACCGGATCCATGGCTGGATGGAAGACTGGCTGCAATGCGAATGGTGGGACTGGCAGGTCTATACCGCCAATCTGACCGAGCAATATGGCCAGATCGCCGTGGTGGGCCCGAATGCGCGCAAACTGCTCGAGAAAATGGGCGGGATGGATGTCTCGAAAGAGGCTCTGCCCTTCATGACCTTTAAGGATGGCGAGCTGGGCGGCTTCCCGGTGCGGGTGCATCGCATCTCCTTCTCGGGCGAGCTCAGCTATGAGATCGCCGTGCCGGCCAATCAGGCCGCGGCCTTCTGGGAGCTGTGCCACCGCCTCGGCGCGGATCTGGGCGCCATGGCCTATGGCACCGAAGCCTTGCACATCCTGCGCGCCGAGAAGGGCTTTATCATGATCGGCGACGAGACTGATGGCACGGTGATCCCGCAGGATCTGGGCCTCGACTGGGCGATTTCGAAGAAGAAGGCAGACTTCCTCGGCAAAAGGGGCCAGCAGCGCAGCTATCTGGCGGCGCAGGATCGCTGGAAACTGGTGGGCTTTGAAAGCCTTGACGGTTCGGTGATCCCCGACGGGGCCTATGTCACCGCGCCCGGTGTCAGCGAATATGGGTTCGGCAATGCCCAGGGCCGGATCACCTCGACCTATTATTCGCCGGTGCTCAAACGCGGCATTGCCATGGGGCTCTTGCTGAACGGCCCCTCCCGGATGGGCGAGGTGGTGGAATTCACCGCCGTCGGGGGCGAAAAGCCGGTTTCGGCAAAGGTGGTCAGCACGGTGTTCTATGATCCGGAAGGGGAGAAGCAAAATGTCTGAGGCTGAAAGCCTTCCGGTGCAGCTGCGCCGTCTGGATCCGCCGGCGATGATCTCGCTGCGTGCCAAACCCGGCACGCCGGGCCTGGCAGAGGCCATCCTTGCCGCTTCGGGCTGCGCTTTGCCCGCAGCGCGCAGCCTCACCCGGTCGGGCGAGGCGCTCTGCGGCTGGATGAGCGCGGATGAATATCTGCTGGTGCTTCCCGCCGCAGCCGGGGCGGCGGCTTTGCAGGCGCTGCAGCAGGGGCTGCAGGGGCAGCACTATCTGGCGGTGGATGTCAGTGATGCGCGGGTCTGTTTCGCGCTGGAGGGGGCAGGGGCAGGCGATGTTTTGCGCCGCCTCACCCCGGCGGATCTTTCGGCGCTCGGGCCCGATGAGCTGCGCCGCTCGCGGCTGTCTCAGGTCGCGGCCGCCTTCTGGCAGACCGGGGGCGGAAGCTACCGCCTCGTCGCTTTCCGTTCGGTGGGCGATTATGTCGAGGCCCTGCTGTCGGGCGCGGTGACTTCGGCGCGGGCCAGCGGCGCGCTCTGAGCTAAGCCCCAGAAACTGCAGCACTGATGATCCGGGCGAAGCAGTTCGCCCGGGTTTTGCTATCGGCTGCATGAATGTGAACAGGCCCTGCGGAAAGCCGGGAACCAGAGCCCGCCGCGGGGGTTTTTGACACAGAGGGCGTGTCCGGCGGCGGGTGCGCAGGGAATGGCGTTGCCGGGAGGATGTTTTCCCCCTCCGGGCTTGACCTTCCGCCCGGATGCGCCCTTATTCCTCCGTGAACAATTGATCCAACAGGAGTGACTCCGATGGCTTTCACGCTTCCCGACCTGCCCTATGCGCATGATGCACTTGCTTCGCTCGGCATGTCGAAAGAGACGCTGGAATACCACCATGACCTGCACCACAAGGCCTATGTCGACAATGGCAATAAGCTGATCGCCGGGACCGAGTGGGAATCGAAGTCGCTCGAAGAGATCGTCAAAGGCACCTATCAGGCCGGCGCTGTGGCGCAGAATGGTATCTTCAACAATGCCTCGCAGCACTGGAATCACAATCTGTTCTGGGAAGTGATGGGTCCGGGCGAAGACAAGAAAATGCCGGGCGCGCTGGAAAAAGCCCTGGTTGAGAGCTTTGGCTCGGTCGATAAGTTCAAAGAAGAGTTTTCGGCTGCCGGTGCTGGTCAGTTCGGTTCGGGCTGGGCCTGGCTGGTGAAAGATGCAGGCGGCGCGCTGAAGGTCACCAAGACCGAAAACGGCGTGAACCCGCTCTGCTTCAACCAGACCGCGCTGCTTGGCTGCGACGTCTGGGAGCACAGCTATTACATCGACTTCCGCAACAAGCGCCCGGCCTATCTGACCAACTTCCTCGAAAAGCTGGTCAACTGGGAAGCCGTGGCCGCGAAACTGGGCTGAGGCCTTTCGCCGCTTTGCGGATAGCAATGAAAAGCCCCCGGATCTGCTGGTCCGGGGGCTTTTTTATTGGTGCAGGGGGGGCGGGGTCTTAGCCTGCCAGCCCCTCCTTCAGCGCGGCCGTCAGGCTGTCGACATCCGGGACCGAACGGAACAGCTCTTTCAGCGAGGCGCTGGCGAAGCCCTGGGTGATCACATGGTCGATCAGTGCGATCAGCGGCTGCCAGTAGCCATTGGTGTCGAGCAGGAAGATCGGCTTTTTATGCAGGCCGATCTGCGCCCAGGTCAGCACCTCAAAGAATTCGTCCAGGCTGCCCGCCCCGCCCGGCAAGACCACAATCGCATCCGAATTCATGAACATGACCTTCTTGCGCTCATGCATATCTTCGGTGACGACAAAGGTGGTCAGATCGCGCTTGCCCTTTTCCAGATCCATGAGATGCACCGGGATCACGCCAAGCGTCTTTGCTCCGGCCTCCTGCGCGGCCCGGGCAACTTCGCCCATCAGCCCGACATCGCCCGCGCCATAGACGAGGCGCCAGCCCTCGCTGGCGATACGGGCGCCAAAGCCGCGGGCGGTTTCGGCATAGGCAGCGTCAGCGCCGGAGCGCGAGCCACAGAAGACGCAGATAGAGGCAGGCTTCATAAAAGCTCCTGAAATCGGTTGCCAGAGAGGATGGTCTCGGGCTTTGCTTTAGGTCAGATCCTGCCGGGATGCGAGGGCAAGCCCGCAAAACGGCATCACAACGGCAAGACAGACAGAGGAATGCGCGGATGAAGGCCGGGGGGGCATTGGGGACAGGCAGAGGGCTGGCGCTGCTGGTGCTGGGCGGGGGGGCGCTGATTGCGGCCGCGGGCTGGATGCTGGAATCTCGCCGGGGCATGCAGGTGCCGGAGGCTGCAGACGCGCTGATCGCCTCACCCGGGGCGGCTGACGCCGGGCAGGCTGAGGCCGGAGCGGCTGAGGAGGGGCAGGGTGAGACCGGGCCGGGTGAGACCGGCGCGGCTGAGAAGGAGGGGCAGGGTGGTCAGGCTGCCGCCGCCCCGGCCCCGGCCGGGCCTGCCCTGCCCGGGGCGGCGGATGCGCCGCCGGGTCAGGCCGATCCGCCGCGCATCACCACCTGGCTGGTGACCCCGGCCGGCCATGCCACGATCAGTGGCCTTGCCCTGCCGGGTTCTGAGGTCGAGATCCTGCTCGAGGGGGCCGCGCTGGCACAGACCCGAACCAGCACGGCGGGCGAATTTGCCCTTGTCACCACCATCGCCCCCGATCCCGCGCCACGGGTGATGAGCCTGGTGATGGTGCTGGAAAATGGCGAAAGAATTCCCGGGGCCTCCCGGGTGGTGATCGGGCCGATCGCCGGTCCGGCGCCGGTGGCCCTGGCCAGAGAGGCCAGCGGTGAAAAGGACGCCGCGCCTGAGGTGCTGACCTCTGGCCCGCCGGTCGCGCTGCTGGTCACCGGACAAGGCGCGCTGGTGTTGCAGCAGGGCGCCACCAGCGGCGCTCCGGCAGCGGCCACGGTGGCGATTGAGACCATCACCTATCCGGGGCCGGATCTGGTGCAGATTGGCGGCAGCGGCCAGCCGGGCAGCTTCATCCGGCTCTATCTCGATAATCAGCCCGCCGGGGCGGAAAGCCTGGTCGGGCCCAGGGGCAAATGGCTGGCCAGTCTGAGCGACCTCGCGCCCGGCCTCTATCTGCTGCGCGCCGATCAGCTCAATGCGGCGGGAGAGGTGACGGCGCGCGCGGAAACGCCGTTCCGCCGCGAAACGCCCGAGGCGCTTGCCTCGGCCAGCGCCGGGGCCTTGCTGGCGGGCGCAGACAGTCCCGCCGAGGGGGCTGAAAGCGCCGCGCCGCCCGAGGCCGGTCTGACCCCTGCCATCCTGCCCGCCCGGCCGGATGAGGGCGCTGCGCCTGAGCCGGTGTCTGAGCCAGTGCCTGAGCCGGTGCTGGCCGAAAGCGATCTCGCGGCCTCAGCGCCCGAGGCCCCTGTCGCCACAGGCACCGAGGCCGCGCCCCGGCCCGATGCCAGCGTGCCGCGCCCGGTCAGCGTCACGGTTCAGCCCGGGCATACGCTCTGGTCGATTGCGCGCGGCGAATGGGGCGAGGGGGTGATGTATGTCCAGCTCTGGGAGGCCAATCGCGACCGGATCCGTGATCCCGATCTGATCTATCCGGGCCAGGTCTTTACGATTCCGCTGCCAGGATCTGTGCCTTAAGCATCGGCACCCCGCCCGGATCCGGGCAGCACAGCGCCTCAGCCGGGGGCAAAGCGCTGCTGCGATTCGTGCGGGGGCAAAAGGCCAGCACCTCTGGGTGATCGCCGCAGCAATCCGACAGCAGATATGAGATCACCGAGCCGAGGCCGCGCGCATCCACCGCATAGATCACATTGCGCGCCACCCGGCGCGAGCGGATCAGCCCGGCCGCCTCGAGCTGCGACAGATGAAACGACAGCCGCGAGGCCGACAGACCGAGCGCGCGCGCGATCTGGCCCGCCGCCATGCCCTCATCCTGCAAAGGCACCAGCAGCCGGATCAGGTCGAGCCTGTCGCTATGGGCCAGGGCCGAGAGGGCGGCGAGGGCTTTACTCTGTTCCATAATTCAACTATTCATGAATCCTTGAATTATAGCTAGCCGTGCCGGCAGCGAAAGGCAAGCACCCTGCGCGCCCGGGAGTGCGGCCCTTCGCGGCCGGCGCTCCTCATTCGAAAGCCCCGCATGTCACCGCGCTACCGCAATCCTCCGCCCCCCGAAGCCAGTTCTGACCAGCCCGCCTCGGGCCGTCAGACCATCGCCAGGGTCGCCCCCTATCTCTGGCCGAAAGAGCACCCCTGGGTGAAACGCCGGGTGGTTCTGGCCCTGGTTTTGCTGTTCCTGGCCAAGCTGATCTCGGTGATCACGCCCTGGTTCTATAAGCTGGCGGTCGATGGCCTCGCGGGCGAGGCGGCTACGGATCCGGCGCGGATGATGGCGCTGGGGGCGATTGGCCTTGTGGTGGCTTACGGCCTCGCCCGGCTGGGCAGCGTGGCGTTTCAGGAATTGCGCGATGCGGTCTTTGTCCGGGTGGCGCAGCGGGCTTTGCGTCGCCTCGCGCTCGAGACTTTCAGCCATATTCACCGCCTGTCGATGCGCTATCACATCTCGCGCCGCACCGGCGGGCTGTCGCGCATCATCGAGCGCGGCGTCAAAGGCGTCGAATTTCTGCTGCGCTTCCTGCTGTTCTCGATCGGGCCGCTGATCCTTGAGCTGAGCCTGGTCACCGCGATCTTCGGCTTTGCCTTTGGCTGGACCTATGCCCTGACCGTGGCGGTGACGATCTCGCTTTATGTCTGGTTCACCTTCGGCGTCACCGAATGGCGGGTGAAGCTGCGCCGTGAGATGAATGATCAGGATACCGACGCTAATCAAAAGGCGGTCGATAGCCTGCTGAATTATGAAACCGTCAAATATTTCAACGCCGAAGAGCGTGAGGCGGCGCGCTATGACGCGGCGATGCGCGGCTATGAGGCGGCTGCGGTCAAGACCGGGGTCTCGCTGGCCTTCCTCAATGCCGGCCAGACCCTGATCATCACCGCGGGCCTCGTGGCGGTGATGGTGATGGCGGCGATCGGTGTGCAGTCGGGCCAGCTGACGGTCGGCGATTTCGTTATGGTCAATGCCTATATGATTCAGATCACCATGCCGCTCGGCTTCCTCGGCACGGTCTACCGCGAGATCCGTCAGGCCCTGGTCGATATGGGCACGATGTTTGGCCTGCTGTCGCAGCCCGAAGAGGTGAAAGACCTGCCCGAGGCGAAAGCGCTGGCGGTGCAGGGCGGTGAGATCCGCTTTGACAATGTCCGTTTTGCCTATGATCCGACGCGCGAGATTCTGAAGGGCGTCAGCTTTTGCGTAAAACCTGGCCAGACGCTGGCGCTGGTCGGTCATTCCGGCTCGGGTAAATCCACCATCGGGAGGCTGCTGTTCCGCTTTTATGACGTGACCGGCGGCGCGGTGACCATTGATGGCCAGGACATTCGCAGCATCACTCAGTCCTCGCTGCATGAGGCGATCGGCGTGGTGCCGCAGGATACCGTGCTGTTCAATGATACGATCCGCTATAATATCGGCTATGGCCGCGCCAATGCCACCGCGGAGCAGATCATCGCCGCGGCCAAAGCGGCCCGGATCCATGATTTCATCACCTCGCTGCCCGAGGGCTATGACACCACCGTGGGCGAGCGCGGGCTGAAGCTTTCGGGCGGGGAGAAGCAGCGCGTCGGCATTGCCCGTACCATCCTGAAAAACCCGCCGATCCTGATCCTTGATGAGGCCACCTCGGCGCTTGATACCCAGACCGAACGCTCGATCCAGGAGAGTTTGCGCGAAATGGGCCAGGGGCGTTCTGTGATCACCATCGCGCACCGGCTCTCGACCATTGCCGATGCCGATCAGATTCTGGTGATGGAAGCGGGCGAGGTGCTCGAATGCGGCACCCATGACATGCTGCTGGCCAGAGGCGGGCGCTATGCCGCGATGTGGGCCCAGCAAAGCGCCGAGGAAGAGCAGGATGCGGCTTAAGAGCGTTCCGGCCCCTTAAAGGGCCGGAAGGCCTCCGGCGGGGATATTTAACGGACAGATGATAATCGGGCGGGCCTCTGCTTCCCGGCTTTCATCTGTCTGAAAATATCCCGGGGGGATTTGCTTTCCGGCGGAAAGCAAAAAGGGGGGCAGCGCCCCCCTTCTTTATTTCTTCACCTGTTTGCCCTGGTGCTTGCGCAGACGCGAAGGCGTGTGGAATTTCTTCTCGCGGAAGGGGTTTTCATTACCCTGGCCGCGGAAGAACAGCCGGATCGGCGTGCCTGGCATATCAAAGTGATCGCGCAAGCCATTGATCAGATAGCGCTTATAGCTTTCCGGCAGCTCATCAGGGCGCGAGCATTTGATGACAAAGCCCGGCGGCCTGGTCTTGGCCTGGGTGATATAGCGCAGCTTGATGCGGTGCCCCCCCGGGGCGGGCGGCGGATGCGCCTCGGTCATCGCCGAAAGCCAGGTGTTCAGCCGCGCGGTCGGCACCCGGCGGTTCCAGGTGGCATGGGCCTTCAGGATCGCCTCATGCAGCCGGTCCATGCCGCGCCCGGTCTTGCCCGAAATGGTGACCAGCGGCGCGCCGCGCAGCTGCGGCAGCAGCCGGGCGAACATCTCTTTCAGCTCGGAAAGCTTATCGGCCCGCTCGGATTCCAGATCCCATTTATTGACCGCGATCACCACGGCGCGGCCCTCGGTCTCGGCGAAATCGGCAATGCGCAGATCCTGGACCTCAAAGGGGATGGCATTATCGAGCAGCACCACCACCACTTCGGCAAAGCGCACCGCGCGCAGGCCATCGGCCACCGAGAGCTTTTCCAGCTTTTCGGTCACCCGCGCCTTCTTGCGCATCCCGGCAGTGTCCCAGATCCGCACCGGCGTGCCCATCCAGTCCGAGCGGATCGAGATCGCATCGCGGGTGATCCCGGCCTCGGGGCCGGTCAGCATACGGTCTTCGCCGAGGATCTTATTGACCAGGGTAGATTTCCCGGCATTCGGGCGACCGATCACCGCAATCTGCAGCGGCTTGCTCTGCGAGGGGCGCCAGAGCTCTTCATTATCTTCTTCCTCGCTGTCCTCAGGAATATCCTGATCGGTCAGCGGCACATTCTCAGCTTCGCGCGGGGCAAATTCGGCCTCCAGCGGGCGCAGCACGTGATAGAGATCATCCATGCCCTCACCATGCTCGGCCGAGAGGCGCAGAGGATCGCCAAGGCCAAGGCTATAGGCCTCGAGCGCGCCGGCCTCACCGGCTTTGCCCTCGGCCTTGTTCACGCCCACGATCACCCGCGCATTCTTGCGGCGCAGAATATCGGCAAAGGTCTCATCTGAGGGGGTGATGCCGACACGGCCATCGACGAGGAAGAGGCAGACATCCGCCATTTCCACCGCGCGCTCGGTCAGACGGCGCATCCGGCCCTGCAGGCTGTCATCGGTGACTTCCTCGAGGCCTGCGGTGTCGATCACGGTAAAGCGCAGGTCGAAAAGCTTCGCATCGCCTTCGCGCAGATCGCGGGTGACGCCGGGCTGGTCATCAACCAGCGCCAGCTTCCGGCCAACCAGGCGGTTAAACAGAGTGGATTTGCCGACATTGGGGCGGCCAACGATGGCGAGGGTAAAGCTCATGGCACAGGTCTCCTGAACCACGAGCCTCTACACGGGAATGGGGTCAGCGGAAAGCCAGAAGTTGCCCGCTGTTCGAAACCACATAAAGCGTGCCGCCGGCAACGGCGGGCTGCGAGGCCGCACCGCCGGGAATTTCGACACTGGCGGTCAGGCTGCCATCCTGGGGCGAGAAGCCGCGCAGCACCCCGTCCGACGAGGCGACCCAGAGCCGCCCGCCTGCCAGAACCGGCCCGTAATGCGCGGTGATGGCTTTGCGCTTTTTCACCTTTTCGGCGTCGAAATAGGGCAGGGCCACGGCCCAGATCACCTTGCCACTCGCCGCATCAAGCCGCGCGAGGCGCGCTTCATCCGAGACGAGGAAGAGCGAGCCACCGGCAATGGCCATCGGCCCGAGCGCGCCTTCCTCAGCCGACCAGATCCGCTCGCCCGAGGCGGCATCCATGGCGACGGTCCGGCCCGCGCCGGTGCCCGCATAAAGCGTGCCGCCCACAAGCGCGGCATCGCCGGTCACATCCTGAGCCTCGGCATAGGCCACGCCGGGGCGGCGCCCGGCCATGGATTTCTGCCAGATCTTATTGCCGCCGCCGATTTTCAGCACCGCCATCAGATCGCCGCTGACCGAGGGGAAGATCACCGAACGCTCGCCGACGGTCGGGGCGGCCGAGCCAAGCCAGCCGGCGACAGCCGGGGTGCCGGTGACCTGCCAGGCCACTTTGCCATCGCTGGCATTCATCGCCCAGGCCGAGCCGTTGCGGCCATTCACATAGACCATGCCATCGGCGACTGCGGGCGCGCCATGCACCGGCGCATCGACGCGCTGGCGCCAGGCGATCGCGCCGGTCGCGCCATCCATGGCAATCACTTCGCCATAAGCGGTGGCGGCATAGATCCGCCCGCCTTCGGCGGCCAGACCGCCGCCCGAAACCCGGCCACCGCGATCGGTCGAGGGGGTCAGATCACTTTGCCACAACAGCGCGCCGCCGGTCGAGACCGCCGAGACCACCATGGCGGCATCAAGGGTGAAGGCGCGACCACCGGCCACCACCGGCGCGGCCGAGATCCGGTTGCGGCGCGAGGAACCCTCGCCGATATTGGTTGCCCAGGCGAGGGCAGGGGCGGCGCGCAAAGCGGCATGGGGCGCGGCATGGCGGACATTGCCGCCGCGCTGTGCCCAGTCGGCATTATTCACCTGGCCGGGCAGGCTGATCGCGGCGCTGCCGCGTACCGGGGTGGCATCATTCGAGGCCGAGCCCTCCAGCACGTCGCGCACGCCGATGCGTTCGCCCTGCAAGATAACCTCGCGTTCGCCGCAGGCTGCCAGCAGAGCCATGCCCGCCACCGCCGAAGTCAGCCAGCTGATCCGTTTCATGCTCAAGCCCTGCCTCATCTTCCGGTCTCGTTCCGCCCGTTGTTCTGAAAACCGCGCCCCTTGCCGCGCAAAAATGGCAGGGCGCAGGAAATTATTCTGCGGCAGCCGGGCCTTCGCCTTCGGCAGCCGGAGTGGTCGCAGCCCCGGCTTCGGGGGTTGCGGCTTCGGGTGCAACCGTCTCAGCCTCAAGGGCCGGGCTGGCAGGCATTTCCCCGCCGAGGGCGGTCACCACCTGGGCTGCGCGGGCACGCAGGGCCTGGCCGGCTGCTTCCGAGCTGGTCAGCGCGCTCAGCGCGGCGCGGGCCTCGTCTTTCTTGCCTTCTTCCAGCAGGAGATAGGCCAGCTGCTCGGCGGCCAGCGCCGCATAGGGGCGGCCCGCGGCGGCAATCGGCTCAAGCGCGGCACGGCGCTCGGCCAGCGGCTGATCGGTGCCGGCAACACCTACCCGGCGCAAAATCGCCAGATCGCGCCAGCGCGGCGGCAGGCTGGCATCGGCAATCACCGCATCAAGGGCGGCGAGGGTTGCGGCTTTGTCTTCGCCCGGATCACTGGCAGCGATCAGATCGCGGATCACCAGCTGGGTGCCGGTGGCGGGTACCGCGGCCAGCGCCTCACGGCGTGCCTCAGCCGAGCCGGTATCGAGCGCCTCCATCAGCGCATCGCCAAAGCCCTCAGCCCGGGCCGCGTCGCGCGATTTCTGCCATTGGGTAAAGGCGGTGCCACCAACGATGGCGAGGATAACCACGCCCCCGATCCAGCCATAGCGGCGGAAAGCGGCATAAAGCCGGTCCCGGCGGAGCTCATCGCTGACTTCATCGATGAAACTGTCGGAATTGCTCACGGGTGCGGCCTTCCTGCCTTGGTATTGTCTTCGCTCGTCTTACAGGGATTCCTGATCCCTTGCCAAGTCCTGCGGGCGGGGCTCTGGCGAAAGGGTGATGCGGCGGGGGGCGGGGCCGCCCCGGGCCGCCCCGGGCGGGCTATCCTTCCTCGAGGCGTTCACGGTAGAGCGTCAGCCAGTCGCGATAGGGCCCCTCGGGCATCCGCCCCTCTGCCTCGAGCTGTTCGAGAACCGAGATCGCCTCTTCCAGCAGGATCGCGCCATCGAGATAATAGGCCGAGGCCCGGTAAAGGCCTGAGGCGAGATCGACATGGTTGAGGGCATTGGCGGGGTCGGTTCCGGCAATCCAGCGCATGATCGCCAGCGACTGCTCTTCCAGCGGGCGCGCGGTCTCAGCCTCATCCTGGGCTGACCAGCTGTCGGCAAGGTTACGCAAAGCATAGCCAAGGGCGCGCTGATCGGTCAGAGAATCAGGTTTTTGCCCGGCGATCCAGCGCCGCAGATCGACCGAGGCCTGAAATTCGCGGCCCGCCGCCCCAGGATCCCCGGCCCCGGTCAGCGCCTCGCCGGTCTTTTCCAGCGCCCAGGCATAATCGCGTGCCGCCGTCACACTCCAGGGATCGGCCGAGGACAGCGTCCAGGCAAAGCGCGCCATGGCGCGATAGGCGAGGGTGGCCGCCTCTGCATCGCCATTGGCCAGCAGGGCATCGCCATGGCGTCCGGCGCTGAACATGCGGTCAAAGCTCACCTTCAGATCATGCGGGCGCAGCTGGGCCACCCGGTCCATCAGCGCCACAGATTCGGCGCCAAGCGCCACTGCCTCGCCGGGCTGGCCCAGATCCAGAAGCAGAGGGATCTGCAGGTTCAGGGCCACGCTCAGCTCGCGCAGGGCGGTGAAATCCCCGGGCGAGGCCGTGGTCACGGCGCGGTGCAGGCTGATCGCCTCTTGCTGGAGTGCCAGCGCCGCCCCGTTCTGACCGGCGCGGCGCTCCAGATCCGCAAGGCGGATCAGCGTGGCGGCAATATCGCGGCGATAGAGCAGCACTTCCTCATCCTCGGCATTGAGCTGGCGCAGGGTTGCGAGCGAGGTCTCGAGCAGCGCCCGGGCCTCGCTTTGCTGGCCGAGGGCCAGATGGCTCTGCGCCATCCGGTCAAGCGCCACGGTCAGATCGCGCTGGCGCGGCAGATTGCCGGGATCGAGCGCCACCAGCGCCTCGCGCAGGTGCAGACAGGTTTCATAGGCGGCCAGCGCGCCGCTGAAATCACCCTCGCTGAAATGCAGCTCGCCCACACGCTCCCATGAAATCGACAGATCGCGCTGCCAGACCGCATTCTGCGGATCAAGCGCCACCAGCGCCTCGCGCAGGCCAAGTGCGTGCTGATAGGCCATCAGCGCCGAGCCGGTATCGCCCAGGGCCTGATGAATATCGCCGATCCGGTCCCAGGTCAGGGTGCTGTCGCGCTGGCGCAGCACATTGCCGGGGTCTTTCGCCAGCAGATCATCGCGGATTTTCAGCGCTTCGGTATAGATCGCCAGCGCGGAATCGCGATCGCCCTCGGCAAAGCTCATATCGCCCAGCCGTTCATAGCTGAGCGAGAGCGCACGCTGCAGATCCCCATCGGCGGGGAAACGGCTGGCCAGATCGCGGGTGATCTCGAGCGAGCGGTCAAAGGCATTGCGCGCGGCGGGGAAATCGCCTGCGGCCAGATGCACATCGCCGATCCGCTCCTCGCTATAGGCGGTATCGCGCCGCGCGGGCAGGCTGTCAGGCTCAAGATCCAGGCGCAGCAGCGTGGTGGCGAGGGCGTTCTGATGCTGTTCCAGCGCGGCGGGGTAATCGGCAAGACCGTAGAAGATCACCCCCAGCGCATTGGCCAGCGCCGCATTGGCACGCAACAGCTCGGGATCATCGGGATGGCCTGCGATCAGCGGCCGGCTCAGCTCGAGTGCGCGCCTGTAGGTCGCGCCGGCATCGCGCAGATAGCCCTGTTCGCGCATCACATCGCCCTGGGCCTGCAAGGCCCCGATCAGCCCGCGTGCCCAGGCGCTGTCGCCCGGCTCTTCGCGCATCAGCCCCTGCAGATAATCGACGCGCGAGCCATAGATCGACAAAGCGCCAAAGCTGTTTCCGGCCACCAGCTGCAGATCGCCCAGCTCGGCCATGGCGGTGGCATAGGCCTGTTTCGAGGCCGGATCGGGCAGCAGGGCGCGGATTTCGGTGAAAAGCTCGGTGGCGGTGGTCAGATTATCGATCGCCAGCGGATAGCGCAAAGCCGAGCGCGCCGCACTGGCCGAGAGCAGATGGGTTGAGGCCAGCGAGAGGGTGCGGGCGATATAGCCATCGCGCTGCACGCCGCGCCCGGCCGCATCGATCTTTTCGGCCGCATCCAGCGAGGCGAGGGCGGCATCATGCGAGCCGAGCGCCAGCTCTTCCTCGGCGCGGGCCCGCAGATCGGCGACGCGCGGATCTTCCGAGGCATATTTCATCAGTTCGGCCTGGAAGGCGCTATAGGCGAGCGCGGCCTCCTGCAGGCGCTGCCCGCGCTCTTCGGCCGAGGCCTGTTCCAGATTGCCCGCCAGCACGGCCCTGAACAAAGGCGCCAGCGGCATGTCATTTTCGCGCGCCACCTGTTCGACCTCGGCCCGGGTGGCGGGGCTGAACTGATCCATGGCCAGCAGCAAAAGATCCCGCTCGGGCAGGCTGTCGCGATAGGCGGGATCGGCGCTGCCGCTCAGCCAGATCTGTGCCGGCAGGCCGGATTCGATATAGGGCAGCTGGGCGCTGCGCGAGCGGTCATAGACATCCTGCTGCACCAGCCGCAAAGCCTCGCGCAGCTCAACCCCCTTGCCGAGATGGCGCAGCAGGGCGGCGGTGAAGGGCGAATTCGCGCCGCTGCCATCCGAGGCGGTTTTGCCCGGGGCGGCGGCAAAGGCATAGATCACCCCTTCGGCATCACCCATCCGGCCAAGGCCGGGCTGCACCTGCGGTGCTTCGGGCGGATCCCCGGCCAGCGCCACCGCGCCGCGCCCTTCGGCCCCGGCGCTGCCGGGGGCGGCAAAGGGATCATCGCGGCAGGCATCGAGCAGGACGATGGCGCGGGCCGAGATGTCGCGCAGCACGGCATGGACTTCGGAAAGCGGCAGCGAGCTTGCGGCCAGCCCGGCGGCGGATTTCGCTTCGGCATCGCTGGGCAAAAGGTAATTCACCCCGCCGATCGCCACGCCATGCCCGGCATAAAACACCAGTGCCAGATCTGCTCCCGCGCCATCTTTGCGAAAATCGTCAAGCGCGCGGCGCATACGGCGCAGATCGCGGTCGGTCTCGGTCCAGACCTCAAAGTCGAGCGATTTCAGTAATGTCTCGACACTGCGCGCATCATTGACCGGGTTCGAAAGCCCGCGCAGGCTGGTGTAATCCCCGGTGGCGAGGATCAGCGCCACCCGCCGCTCGGCGAAAGCGGTGCCGGTGAGGCCGATGATCAGAACGGCGGCGAGGGTGAGGCGGCGCAACATCAGGGGAGGTTCCGGAAACTCGCGCCAGTCTGGCTGGGGGCCTCGTTGAGGTCAAAGGGAAAATCGGCGCGCAGAGGCGTTGTCCCTGCAGGGAAGGAGGCAAAAAGAAAGGGGGCGCTGCCCCCTCGCGGCTTTGCCGCTCTCCCCCGGGATATTTTCAGACAGATGAAAACCGAAGGCAGAGTTCATCGGTCCTGAAATATCCCCTCCGGAGGCTTCCGGGCCCCAAAGGCCCGGAGATCTGTTCACTCCAGCGCGCCGGCGGCGCTGATCCGGGTTTTGCCGCCCAGATAGCGGTGCAGAACGGCCGGGATCTCGACCGAGCCATCTTCCTGCTGGCCGTTTTCCAGCACCGCGATCAGGCAGCGGCCGACCGCGAGGCCCGAGCCGTTCAGCGTAGCGAGGAATTCGGGCTTTGCGCCCTCGGCCGGGCGGTAGCGCGCATTCATGCGCCGCGCCTGGAACTGGCCGCAGGTCGAGACCGAGGAGATCTCGCGGTAGCGCCCCTGGCCCGGCAGCCAGACCTCGATGTCATGGGTTTTCTGCGCGCCAAAGCCCATGTCGCCGGTGCAGAGCATGACGGTGCGATAGGCCAGGCCCAGCTTTTGCAGGATCGCCTCGGCCTGGGCCGTCATACGCTCATGCTCGCTCAGCGCGGTTTCCGGGGTGCAGAGCGTGACCATTTCGACCTTCTCGAACTGGTGCTGGCGCAGCATGCCGGTGGTATCCTTGCCCGCCGAGCCCGCTTCCGAGCGGAAGCACTGGGTATGGGCGGTCATGCGCAGCGGCAGCGCGCCAGCCTCATAGATCTCGCCTGCCGCCGAATTGGTCAGCGTCACTTCCGAGGTCGGGATCAGCCACCAGCCATTGGTGGTCTGATAGCTGTCTTCCGAGAATTTCGGCAGCTGATTGGTGCCAAACATCGCCTCGGATTTCACCAGAACCGGGGTCCAGACCTCGGTCAGGCCATGCTCATCGACATGGGTGTCGATCATGAACTGCGCCAGAGCGCGGTGCAGACGGATCACCGCGCCTTTGAGCACCACGAAACGCGCCCCCGACAGTTTCGCGGCGGTTTCAAAATCCATGCCGGGCTTAACGCCGGCAATGTCGAAATGCTCTTTCGCCGCGAAGGGCAGAAGTTTCGGCTCGCCCCATTTGCGGATTTCGACATTATCCTCTTCGTCTTTGCCCTCGGGGACTTCGGCAAGCGGCAGGTTCGGCACCCGCGACAAAGCGTCTTTCAGCGCCTTATCCTCTGCATCGGCCTCAAGGCTCAGCCGGGCAATCTCGGCCTTTTTCTCGGCCACCAGCGCGCGCAGCCGCTCAAATTCGGCATCATCGCCGCGGGCTTTTGCCGCGCCGACTTCCTTGCTGGCGCGGTTTTGCTCGGCCAAAGCGGTTTCCGAGGCGAGAATTTTCGCCCGGCGCGCCTCGTCAAGGGCCAGCAGCGAGGGCGAGATCGGCTCAAGACCACGCCGGGCCAGGGCTGTATCAAAGGCAGCCGGGTTTTCGCGGATCATGCGGATATCATGCATGGCGGTCTCGCTCTCTCGCTTGGAACACAGGGGGTCGCGGCGCTTATGCCAGATGCGCCGGGTTCAGGAAAGGGGAGCTGCGGCGCGGCGCTTTCGCAGGGGCCTGGCGGGTGCAGGCACTGGCGCGACGCGCAAAAAGCGCTTAGATGGCTCTCGATCCGGGCGGCGGGGCTTCCCCCTGCGGCCCCAACCGACACATTCAGAACGCCGGAGATCCCAGCATGTTCGTCACCCCCGCCTATGCCCAGGCCGCAGCCACCGGTGGTGCCGGTTCGGCTATCGCCTCTTTCCTGCCGCTGATCCTGATCTTCGGCATCATGTATTTCCTGATGATCCGCCCGCAGCAGAAGAAGATGAAAGAGCACCGCGCTCTGGTCGAGGGTCTGCGCCGCGGCGATCAGGTCGTCACCCAGGGCGGCATCGTCGGCAAAGTGGTGAAAGTGCAGGAAGATGGCATGATCGAAGTTGAGATTGCCGAAAACGTGAAGGTCAAAGTTGTGAAAGCGACCATCACCACCGTGCTGAACAAGACCGAAGCTGCTACTGCCTGATCTCTCTGGATCCCCCCGTTCTTTCTGACGGGGGGATTTTTAAAGCCCTTCTGACCAGAGGCATTTATGACGCCGACCGCGACCTGGAAACGCCTGCTTATCCTGCTTGTCTGCCTCTGGGGCATTCTTGCAGCGGTACCAAATGCTTTTTACACCCGAGTTGAGCCGCATAATGATGCGCTGGCGGCGATTGCGCGCGCCGGAGGGGTGGCCACGCCGGAACAGGCGGCCGATGTCGCGCTCTGGCCCAGCTGGCTGCCCTCGGCCCTGATGCCGCTGGGTCTTGACCTGCGCGGCGGCGCCCATCTGCTGGCCCAGGTCCAGGTTGAGGATGTCTATAAAGCCCGGATTGATGGCTTCTGGCCCGAGGCCCGCGACGCTTTGCGCGGCGTGCGCGATCAGGTCGGTGCGGTGCGCCGTGCCCCCTCGCCGGAAGACACTCTGCGCATCACCATTTCCAATCCCGATCAGCTGCAGCTGGCGCTTGCCGAAGTGCGCAAGCTCGTCACGCCGCAGATGACGCTGACCGGCGCCTCGACCAGTGATTTTGAGGTCACGGCCGAAGGCAATGACATTGTCGTGCGGCTGAGCGAGGCGGAAAAAGCCGCCACCGATGACCGCACCATGCAGCAGAGCCTTGAGATCATCCGCAACCGGGTGGACCAGGCCGGCACGCGTGAGCCGACCATCCTGCGCCAGGGCTCGGACCGGATTCTGATCCAGGTGCCCGGCATCGGCTCGGCCTCCGAGCTGAAATCGCTGATCGGTACCACGGCGAAACTGACCTTCCATCCGGTGATCTCGACCACCACCGATCCGGGCGCCAATCCCGGGCCGCGCAATCTGCTGCTGCCCGCCAAGGATCAGGAGGGCTATTACTATATCCTCGATGAGACCCCGGTGGTGACCGGCGATGAACTGATCGACAGCCAGCCCGCCTTTGATGACCGTCAGCGCCCGGCGGTGAGCTTCCGCTTCAACTCTGCGGGCGGGCGTAAATTCGGCGATTACACCGCCAATAATATCGGCCGCCTCTTTGCCATCGTGCTGGACGGCCAGGTGATCTCGGCGCCGCAGATCCAGTCGCATATCGCGGGCGGCTCGGGCATCATCACCGGCCAGTTCACCATCGAGGGCACCACCGAGCTCGCGGTTCTGTTGCGGGCAGGGGCGCTGCCGGCGAAGATGGACTTCCTCGAAGAGCGCACCATCGGCCCGGAACTGGGCGCCGATTCGATTGAGGCGGGCAAGACCGCCGCGATCATCGGCATGATCGTGGTCATGCTCTATATGGTGGCCTCTTATGGCGCTTTCGGCTGGTTCGCCAATGTGGCTCTGGTGCTGAACGTGGTCATCATGATGGCGATCCTGTCCTCGATCGGGGCGACACTGACCCTGCCGGGCATCGCCGGGATCGTCCTGACCATGGGGATGGCGGTGGATGCCAATGTGCTGATCTTTGAGCGGGTGCGCGAAGAGCTGCGTGACGGCATGTCGCCGGGGCGTGCCTGTGAGCTGGGCTTTGACCGTGCCTTCTCGGCGATCATGGATGCCAATATTACCGGGCTGCTGACCGGCTTCCTGATGTACTGGCTGGGCTCGGGGCCGGTGCGCGGCTTTGCCGTCACCTTCACCCTCGGCATCCTGACCTCTATGTTCACCGCCGTTTATGTCACGCGCTTTGTGATGGAGGTGTATATGAACATCCGCCGTCCGAAGAAAATCGAGCTGTAAGGGAGCCGGAGCCATGGCATTTCGTCTCAAACTGGTCCCCGAAAAGACCAATTTCGACTTCTTCCGCTGGCAGAGCCTGACCTTTGGCCTGTCGATGACGATGATTTTTGCCTCGATCCTCTGCGTTTCGGTGATGGGGCTGAACCTCGGTGTCGATTTCAAGGGCGGCACCACGATCCGCACCGAATCGACCAGCCAGGTCGAAGTCGGGGCAATGCGCGATGCGCTTGGCGCGCTGGATCTGGGCGATGTCACCATTACCGAGGTGAATGACCCTGCCTTCCGCGAGGATCAGCATGTCGCTCAGGTGCGGGTCGGCGCGCGTGAGGGCGAAGAGGCGGTGACGCCCGAGATGATCCTTGAGATCGAGGAGGCGCTGCGCGCCATTGATCCGGCGATGACCTTCCCTTCGGTCGAATCCGTCGGGCCCAAAGTCTCGAATGAGCTGATCCGCAATGCCATCATCGCAATCTTCGCCGGGGCTGCCGGGATCCTGGTCTATGTCTGGATGCGGTTCGAATGGCAGATGGCGGTGGGCTGCGTCGCGGCGCTGCTGCATGACGTGATCGTGACGGTGGGCATTTTCTCGCTGTTCCAGCTGAAGTTTGACCTCGCCATTGTCGCGGCCTTGCTGACCATTCTGGGCTATTCGGTCAATGACACCGTGGTGATCTTCGACCGTCTGCGCGAGAATCTGGCCAAATACAAAACCATGCCTCTGCGCGAGATGATGAACCTCACCACCAATGAGACCCTGTCGCGCACGGTGATGACGGCCACCACCACCTTCCTCGCGCTGCTGGTGCTGCTGATCTTTGGCGGCGATGTGATCCGCGGCTTTGTCTTTGCGATGCTGCTTGGCGTGATCCTCGGCACCTGGTCGACCCTCTATATGGCCAAGAATATCGTGCTCTATCTTGGGCTTGACCGTTCGGACAAAACCAAAAAAGCCGCCCCCAGCGAATTCGCTGATATTGATGCCTGAGGTCTGCTGAGATGGGTCTGACCGAGATCACCTATGCTGAGGCACAGCCCGTCGCCGGTTACGGCCCGGATTTCTTCCGGGTCGGCACCCATATCCTGCGCGGCCCGGCGCTGATCACGCCCTGGACGGCCGGCGCATGGGGCGGGCTTGAGGACAGCGCCAGCCTGCTGGCTTTGCAGGGGGAGGTCGATGTGATCCTGCTCGGCATGGGCAAGGATGTGGCCCATCCGCCGCGTGTTCTGCGCGAGGCGCTGGAAGCGGCCGGGATCGGTGTCGAGCCGATGTCATCGCCTGCCGCCTGCCGCACCTATAATGTGCTGCTTTCGGAAGGCCGTCGCATCGCCGCTGCGGTGCTGCCAGTCGGCTGAGGGACAGTCGATGCAGCTTGAGGTCTCTGATCTTTCCGTTGCCCGGGGCGGGCTGGTGGTGCTGGAGGGGCTGAATTTCAGCCTCGCCCCCGGCCGGGCCCTGGTGCTGCGCGGTGCCAATGGTATCGGCAAGACCACGCTTTTGCGCACCATTGCCGGGCTGCAGCCTGCGGTCGCGGGCGAGATTTCCGCCCCGCCCGAAACCCTTGCCTATGCCAGCCATGCCGATGGGCTGAAAGCGGCGCTGAGCGCGCGGGAAAACCTGCAGTTCTGGGCGGCGATCTATGGCTTTGGCGCCGAAAGGGTAGAAACGGCGCTTGCGGCATTGCAGCTGAGCGCCCTGGCCAGCCGCCGCGCCGCGCATCTTTCGGCCGGACAGAAACGCCGCCTCGGCCTTGCGCGGATGCTGGTCACCGGCCGCCCGGTCTGGCTGTTTGACGAGCCGACGGTCTCGCTCGATGCTGCTGCCGTGGCCCTGTTTGCCGATGTGCTGCGCGGCCATTTCGCCTCTGGTGGCTCGGCGCTGATTGCCACCCATATCGAGCTTGGCCTGCCCGAGGCGGAGAGCCTTGATCTGACGCCCTGGCGCGCCGCGCGCGGGCCGGAGGCCAGAGGCCAGGCCGGTGCGGCTGCCTTTGATCCTTTTGCCGAGCCTTTGTCATGATGGCGCTTTTGCTGCGCGATCTGCGCCTGTCTTTCCGCGCCGGGGGCGGCTTTGGCCTTGGTCTTGGCTTTTTCCTGCTGGTGGCGGTGCTGGTGCCGCTGGGGGTCGGGCCCGAGGCCGGTACTTTGCGCCTGATCGCGCCGGGCATTCTCTGGGTCGGGGCGCTGCTGGCCTGCCTGCTCAGCCTCGACCGGATGTTCGCGCTGGATCACGAGGATGGCAGTCTCGATCTGCTCGCCACCTCGCCGCTGCCGCTTGAAGGGGCGGTGGCGATCAAGGCCTGTGCGCACTGGCTGGTCACCGGCCTCGCGCTGACGCTGGTCTCGCCGGTGCTGGCGGTGCTACTGAACCTGCCGCCCGGGGCCATGCCCTGGCTGATGCTGTCGCTGCTTACCGGCACCCCGGCTCTGTCGGTGATCGGGGCCTTTGGCGCCGCGCTGACCGTGGGCGTCAAGCGTGGCGGGCTGCTGTTGTCGCTGCTGGTGCTGCCGCTCTATGTGCCGACGCTGATTTTTGGCGCCGAAGTGGTGCGGCGCGGCGCGGCGGGGGATGCGCTGAGCACACCTCTGGCTTTGCTGGCGGCGATCACCCTTGGCTCTCTGGCGCTGCTGCCATTCGCCGCAGCCGCTGCGCTGCGGATAAACCTGCGTTAATCCGTGCGCCCTGCGCCCCGGGGCGCTATAGGGAGAGCGCGTAGAGAAAGAGGCGAGGCGATGTCGATCTGGGATTATGCCAACCCAAAGCGATTCATGCAGCTGACCGACCGGGTGCTGCCCTGGTCGCTGGCGCTGACCGTGCTGATCCTGGGAACAGGGCTGATCTGGGGGTATTTCTTTACCCCCGATGATTACAAACAGGGATCGACGGTCAAAATCCTGTTCGTCCATGTGCCGGCTGCGATGATGGCGATCAATGCCTGGATCATGATGCTGCTGGCCTCGCTGATCTGGTTCATCCGCCGCCACCATGTCTCGGCGCTTGCCGCCCGGGCTGCGGCACCGGTCGGGCTGGTCTTCACCCTGATCGCACTGATCACCGGCGCGCTCTGGGGCCAGCCGATGTGGAACACCTGGTGGGAATGGGATCCGCGCCTGACCTCATTTCTGATCCTGTGCCTGTTCTATCTCGGCTATATCGCGCTCTGGTCAGCGATTGAGGATCCCGATACCGCGGCGGATCTGACGGCGGTGCTTTGCATGGTCGGCTCGGTCTTTGCGGTCCTGTCGCGCTATGCGGTGAAATTCTGGAACCAGGGCCTGCATCAGGACAGCACCATTCTGAAGGTCGGCGAGAAAGACCCGATCGATGCCGCCTATTACCTGCCGCTGGTGGCCTGTATCATCGGCTTTATCCTGTTGTTCATCACCCTGGTGCTGATCCGCACCCGCACCGCCATCCGGGCGCGGCGGCTGAATGTGCTGCTGGCACGCGAAAGGATGGAGGGCTGATCATGCTGCCGGATCTGGGAAAATACGCCTTTGCCGTCCAGGGCTCATACCTGGTTGCCGCCCTGTTGCTCGGGGCGCTGATTGCCGTCACCTGGTGGCAGCGCGGCCGGGTTAAGACGCAACTTGCCGAAGCTGAGGCGCGCGCGCGCGTGGGGAAATAACCAATGGCCAGTAAACTTCTTCTTCTCCCGCCGGTGCTGTTTGCCGGTCTGGTGGCGGTCTTTGCCTTTGGCATGATGCGCGATAATCCGGGCGAGCTGCCCTCGACCCTGGTCGGGCGCGAGGCCCCGCCGCTGCCGCTGACCGCTTTGCCGGGTATCGCGCCGCTGACCGATGCCGATCTGCGCTCGGGCGAGGTGACGGTGGTGAATTTCTGGGCCTCATGGTGCCCGCCCTGCCGGGCTGAGCATCCGGTGCTGCTGGATATGACGGCAAAGGGTATCCGGGTGGCGGGGGTGAATATCCTCGACAAAGAAGCCGATGCGCTTGGCTATCTGCAGCGCGACGGCAATCCCTTCCTCGGGGTGGCGACCGATCCGCAGGGCCGCAACCGGGTGGAATGGGGCGTCTCGGCCCCGCCCGAAACCTTTATCATCGATGGCGATGGCAAGGTTCTGTTCAAATTCACCGGCCCGCTGCTCGGGGCGGATTATGAGAACCGTTTCCTTCCGGCGCTGGAGGCGGCGCTGAAATAAACAGGCCAGAGGCGGCCCGGGGGGCGCGCGCCTCTGGCCTGTGGCTGCTTTGCTGCGCTGTTCTTTCGTCTGAACACTGAGCGGTTCTGAGCAGACGGGCCATATGAAGACTGATCTGAAAAATCAGCCCAGGCCCCGATCAGGCCGTTGTTTTACCATATTTTCTGATAAGACAGGCTGCATCGGGCGGCCTGGTTGCACCGGGTTGTCTGTGATTGCATACGGATATGAACTGGTAGAATAAATGATCACTTTTGCAAAAAATCACTCTCGCCGCGCTCTGGCCCTGAGCGGCGTGCTGGTCGCAGCGACCGCGCTCAGCGGCTGCACCATTATGAAGCCCGCAGGGATCCCCGATGGGGCCGAGCCCGCGCGTTATATCGAGCGCGAAAAGAGCGGCAACCGCGATAACACTCCGGGCAACCGCGAAGGGCAGGGGCCGGGCGAAGGTGAGGGCCAGACCTGATCTGCGCCAGCCCGCAGTTCACGTCTGTGACAGCGCATCAGGCGAGAGTACAGCGCCACATAAAGAAAGGCCCCGGATTGCTCCGGGGCCTTTTTAGCTGATTGTGCTGCGGATCAGGCTTTGGCGAGATTGCGCAAAACATAATGCAGCACGCCACCGTTCTCGACATATTCAATCTCGATTGCGGTATCGATGCGGCATTTGATCTGCGTGGTTTTCACGCTGCCATCGGCATATTTAATCGTCATCGGCACCAGGCTCAGCGGCTTCAGATCCCCGGCCAGACCGGCGATCGAGATTTCCTCATCGCCTTTCAGGCCCAGAGATTTGCGGCTTTCGCCATTGGTGAATTCAAACGGAATAACCCCCATGCCAACGAGGTTGGAACGGTGGATCCGCTCGAAGCTTTCCGCGATCACGGCTTTCACGCCGAGCAGCGCGGTGCCTTTGGCAGCCCAGTCGCGCGAGGAACCCGCGCCGTATTCGATGCCACCGAAGATCACCAGCGGCTTGCCCTGCTCCTGCCAGGCCATCGAGGCATCGAAGATCGAGCTCTGCTGACCATCCGGCCCGATGGTATAGCCACCCTCAACCCCCTCCAGCATCTCATTCTTGATGCGGATATTGGCGAAAGTGCCGCGCATCATGATCTCATGATTGCCGCGGCGCGAGCCATAGGAGTTGAAATCCTTCACCGGCACCTGACGCTCGGTCAGATACTGGCCGGCCGGGGTGCTGGCCTTGAAGGAACCGGCGGGAGAGATGTGGTCGGTGGTGATCATATCGCCGAGCACCGCCAGCACGCGGGCGCCTTCGATATCACTGATCACGCCTGCATCCTGACCCATGCCCTGGAAATAGGGCGGGTTCTGGATATAGGTCGAGCTCGGCGGCCAGTCATAGGTCTCGGCCTCGGTGATCTCAACCGCCTGCCATTTCTCATCGCCTTTGAAGACATCGGCATATTTCGACAGGAAGGCCTCGCGGGTGACGGTGGCCTCGACCAGTTCCGCCACTTCCTGGCTGGACGGCCAGATGTCTTTCAGGAAGACATCTTTGCCTTCCGGGGTCTGGCCAATCGGATCTTTGGTCAGATCGATGTTCAGATCACCGGCAATGGCATAGGCGACGACGAGGGGCGGCGAGGCGAGGAAGTTCGCGCGCACATCCGGCGAGATCCGGCCCTCAAAGTTGCGGTTGCCCGAAAGCACAGCGGTCGCCACCAGATCATTGTCATTGATCGCTTTCGAGATCGCCGGATCGCCGAGCGGGCCCGAATTGCCGATGCAGGTGGTGCAGCCATAGCCTACCAGGTTGAAGCCGATGGCGTCGAGATCTTCCTGCAGGCCTGCGGCCTCAAGATAGGCACCCACCACCTGCGATCCGGGGGCAAGCGAGGTCTTCACCCAGGGCTTGCGGTTCAGACCCAGCGCGCGGGCCTTGCGGGCCACGAGACCGGCCCCGATCATCACATAGGGGTTCGAGGTATTGGTGCAGGAGGTGATGGCGGCGATCACCACCGAGCCGTCGGTGATGGTGTAATCCTTGCCCTCAACCGCCACGACTTTGCGCGGATCGGCCGGAGCGGCAACAATCGGGCCACCCTCATCCGCCATCTCTTTCGCATCTGCCGAAGCGTCGATGCCACGGTAGGAGGAGACCAGCTTATAGAAGGCATTGGCGCTGTCGGTCAGCGGCAGGTAATCCTGCGGGCGTTTCGGGCCCGAGATCGCCGGGACGATGGTGCCCATGTCGAGCTCCAGCGTCGAGGTATAGATCGGGCTGTAATCGGCACCGCGCCAGAACCCGTTTTCTTTGGCATAGGCTTCGACCAGGGCAATGCGGCTCTCTTCGCGGCCGGTATTGCGCAGGTAGCGCAGGGTCTCATTGTCGATCGGGAAGAAGCCGCAGGTCGCGCCATATTCCGGCGCCATATTGGCGATGGTGGCACGGTCTGCCAGCGGCAGGTGATCGAGGCCCTCGCCGTAGAATTCGACGAATTTATTCACCACGCCGTGCTTGCGCAGCATGGCGACGACTTTCAGCACCAGGTCGGTGGCGGTGGTGCCCTCAACCATTTTGCCGGTCAGTTTAAAGCCCACCACTTCCGGGATCAGCATCGAGACCGGCTGGCCGAGCATGGCTGCCTCGGCCTCGATCCCGCCGACGCCCCAGCCCAGAACCGCAAGGCCATTGACCATGGTGGTGTGGCTGTCGGTGCCGACGAGGGTGTCGGGATAGGCGACCAGCTCGCCATTCTGATCAGTGTCGGTCCAGACGGTCTGAGCCAGATATTCGAGGTTCACCTGGTGGCAGATGCCGGTGCCCGGCGGCACAACGCGGAAGTTATTGAAGGCCTTCTGTCCCCATTTCAGGAAGACATAGCGCTCCATATTGCGCTCATATTCCAGATCCACATTGGCCTGGAAGGCGCGCGGATTGCCGAATTCATCGATCATCACCGAATGGTCGATCACCAGATCGACCGGCACCAGCGGGTTGATTTTCGCCGCCGAGCCCTTGAGGCCCAGAATGCCGTCGCGCATGGCGGCAAGGTCGACCACCGCCGGAACGCCGGTGAAATCCTGCATCAGCACCCGGGCCGGGCGATAGGCGATCTCAATCGGGTTTTTGCCGCCCTGTTTGCCCCAGTCCGAGAAGGCGCGGATGTCATCGGCGGTAACGGTCTTACCATCCTCAAAGCGCAGCATATTCTCGAGCACGACTTTCAGCGAGGCCGGCAGGCGCGAGAATTCACCAAGGCCAGCTGCCTCGGCGGCGGGGATCGAGTAATAGCTGACGGTCTGGCCGCCTGCGGTCAGGGTCTTACGGGTCTTCTGGCTGTCATGTCCGACGGTGACGGTCATGTCTCGGCTCCTTGGAAATCAGGACGTGGCATCTGGCGGCTGCGGCTGGGCGCGGCGGTTCGGGCGGCGGGGTTTCCCGGAGTCAGAACCCCGGCACACCGGGAGTCTCGGGCTTTGTATGCATTTGTATGCCGAAATGCCAGCCCCTTGTGAAGCAGAGCCGGTGAATCGACAAAGGGTCGCAGGGCTGAAGAGTTCAGTCGGCGCGACTCCATCATTTCCGCGCCGCGGATGGAAGCACAAAGGGCACAGAAAATCGCAAAACCTTGATTGGCAGCAGGGCCCGGGCTTTTCTATAAGCATTGCGAAGGGTTTGATACGAGGCAGTTCCTGCAGCAGCCCTGCCACTGACGCGGTTGCGAAGCGCCATGCCCTCGCGCATGCGCGCACCGGACCGGGAAAGACGAGAGATGCGACACTATTTCAGCGCCGCCTGTGGCCTTTTGCTGGCCTGCACCGCCGCCTTTCCGCTGCAGGCCCAGCAGGGGTTTTCTGCCGACAGCAGCCTGCCGCTGCTGGAGCGGCGGGGCGAGGGCTTCACGCCCGCCGCCCCGGTCCCGCCCGTCGCCGCCGAGACCGGGCCGGTGCTGCCGCCGCTGTCCGCCGCCCCTAATCCGGTGGTGGTCGAGCTTTTCACCTCGCAGGGCTGCGTGTCCTGCCCGCCTGCCGATGCCTATTTCGCCGGGCTGGTGGCTGAGCCCGGGGTGATCGCTTTGTCGCTGCATGTGGATTACTGGGATTATATCGGCTGGGAGGACAGTTTCGGCTCGCCCGCCTTTACCGAGCGGCAGAAGAGCTATGCCCGGGCGATCGGCTCGCGCACCATTTATACCCCGCAGTTCATTATCGCCGGCAGCGCCCGCATCCAGGGGCTCGATCCTGCCGGGATCAGCGCGGCGCTGGCCGAGGCCCGCACCCGCCCGCCCGAGGTCCGGCTGGCGGTCGAGCGCCATGGCGACCGGCTGGTGATCCTCGCGGGCAGCGATCAGCGCCCGGCTGCGCCGCTGCTGGTCGATCTGGTGCGCTTTGAGCCGGAAGCGACGGTCGGGATCGAGCGCGGCGAAAATGCCGGAACGGTGGTGAGCTACCGCAATATTGTGCTGAGCTGGGAACGGCTTGGCGAATGGTCGGGCGAAGAGCATCTTGAGGTCGCGGTGCCGATGACCGGCCCGGCGCCGGGGGTGCTGATCATCCAGGAGCCAGGCCCGGGCGAGATCCTGGCCGCGATGGTGGTCGAGTAAGCCGGGGGGCGCGGCTGCTACCCCGCGTCCCACGCGCCTGAAGGGAGAAGTGAAAGCGGCCCTGGCTCAGGCCCGGAGCAGAGCCCGGAGCAGAGCCCTGAGCGGCGTGCCGCCCGGAACGGGTCGCGTCCTGCGCATGGAAACCGGGCCTGAAACTGGGATCGTCCCCGATCGCCCAGGGGGGGGCGGGCTGTCTGGTGAAGC
Organism: Pseudogemmobacter faecipullorum; assembly: GCF_020539525.1. Classification (GTDB taxonomy): domain Bacteria; phylum Pseudomonadota; class Alphaproteobacteria; order Rhodobacterales; family Rhodobacteraceae; genus Pseudogemmobacter; species Pseudogemmobacter faecipullorum. Next base: position 104,284 of record NZ_JACDXX010000006.1, read on the forward strand.
AGACGGGCTCAGCCCCGGGCGGCGCGGGTCTCGCGGTGCCAGACATAGATCCCGGCCCCGGCAATGATCGCCGCCCCCAGCATGGTGAGCAGATCGGGCTGGGCGCCGAAGAACAAAAAGCCCCAGAGCGTGGCGAAGACAATGCCGAGATACGAGAAGGGGGCGACCACCCCGGCCTCGGCGATCGACAGCGCGCGGATCATGCAGAGCTGGCCGAAACTGCCGATGATGCCGACCAGCAGGAACAGCGGAATATCTGCGGCGGCGACCGGTTGCCAGCTGAAGGGCAGGGCCAGGGAGAAGGCAAGGGTGCCAAACAGCCCGCCCCAGATCATGGCGGTCCAGACCGGCTCAAACTGGCCGATGCGCCGGGTCAGGAGCGAGTTTGCCGCGAAAGTGACGGCGGCGGCCAGCGGCAGCAAGGCGGCCCAGCTGAACACGCCGCTGCCCGGCCGCAGAATGATCAGCGCGCCCAAGAGTGCCGCGAGAATTCCGAAAACCCGTCTCGGCCCGAGCTTCTCGCCCAGAAACAGCGCCGCGCCGAGGGTGATCAGCACCGGATTGGTATCGGTCAGCGCCGTCGCCTCGGCGAGGCCGATATAGGGCAGCGACGAGAAAAACAGCGCCGCGGTCATCACCTGAAAGGCAGCGCGCCAGAAATGCAGCCAGGGATAGCGGGTGCGCGCCATCACCGGCAGCTGGTGGCGCAGAATCAGCAGCACAATCAGCAGCTGGCCCAGAAAACGCGCCTGGATCACCTGGACGGGGCTATAACGCTCGACCAGGCCCTTCGCCGAGGCGTCGAGCAGGGTGAAGGAGAGGATTGCAAGCAACATCAGCAGGATGCCGCGCGTGGGATTCTGGGTATGTTCCATGGCCGCGCGACGCTATGCGCCATGCCCGCGCGGCACAAGATGCATTCGCCTCGCGGGAGAGTGCCCCCCCCCGGGAGGCGGGATGGCTGCGAAGCCGGGGCTGAGGCCCAGGGGCGGAGGCCTGGGGTGCTGGCCCCTGGAGGGCGCGCGGGCTGACCCCCGGGGGCCTGGCATCTGCGCCCGGGTGCTGCCCTCCGGGTCTGTGTGGGCCGGCACCCTGGGGGGGGGCTGGCCCCTGGGGAGGCCTGGTCACTGGGCCTGTATGCTGTGCCCCTGGGGCTGAGAATGATGGCCCCTGGCGGGCGGGCTGGCATTTGGGGCCGGGTGCTGCCCTCCGGGCCTGTGTTTGCCGCCCCCCCCCCTGGGCCTGTGGGCCGGCCCCGGGCCTCACCCGCTGGGCATGGCTGGTCCTGGCGATTCTCTCGCGGCGGATTGCCCGCTGCCCGGGGAAAGCTGTCCCTCCTGCAGCGCGGTCACCGCCCCCGGCGCAAAGGCTAGTCCGCTTCATCGGGCAGGATCATCACCAGCTCGCCCTGATCCTCAAGGCTGCGGGCGGCGCTGGTGATCCGGCCTGCCGCCGCCTCGCCCTCGCGCTCTCTGGTGGCGGGGCGCGCCTCCACCTCATCGCGGATCATCTGCGCCATGCGCTGCGAGATACAGGCGAGGATGAATTCGCTCGCCGCCTCTTCGGCCGGGCGGCCCCGGCTCCAGCTGATCGCATCGGTCAGCGTGGCCTGATCGACCAGCCGCACCACTTTGGGCACATCGCGGCCCGAGACCCGCGCCGGGAAATGCGCATAGGTGAAAATGGTGCGCCGCACCTCTCCGGCGAAGAGGGCATCCTCATCCTCAAGCCCGCGTAAAATCGCGTCGCGGGTCACGGCGGGCGAAAGGTTGAGCATCGCCCCCATTCTTTCGACCGGGCCGCGCTCAAAGGCGCGGGCGGGCTGGGCATCGATCTGGCCGAGCACGGCAATGCCGATCCGGCGCACGGTTTCGGGATCGGTATTGCCGGTCAGCGAGACCGCCCAGGCGATGCGCCGCGCCCGCTCTCCGGCGAGGCGCGCCAGATAATCCGCGGCGCGGCTGACCGGCAGTTTCGACAAGATCACCGCCGCCACCTCAACCGCCTCGCTCTCAAGCACCGGCAGCAGCCGCTCGGGCGCCAGGCCGGCCAGCCTTTCCCAGGGGTCACCGCGCTGACCGACGCCGACCTTGCGGCGCAGCCGGCTGGCGGCGGCGGGCGAGATATGCCCGTCCATCACCGATAAAGCCCCCTCGAGCCCGCCGGGAAAGGCAAGGCCGACCGCCTCCAGCGCGGCGCTGAATTCGCCCACCACCTGTTCCAGTGTCTCGCGGTCGACCAGCCGCATCTGGCCCATCTGTTCTGCAAGGCTTGACTGCATATGATCGGGCAGCTGGGCAATCGGCAGTTCGGCCCCCTGTGACAAGAGCCAGCGCACCACCACCGCCGCCTTTTCCCGCGCGCTGAGCGTCGGCGCTGCAGCGAAAGCCGTGGCTGCCATCCCCGCTTCAGACCGCAGCGGCGTGATCCGTGCCAGCGGCATTGCCTGCGCCATATATCCCTCCGCCTTCCGGGTCCTGGTGCAGCATGGCGCGAAAAAGTTAACCGGGCCTTTCCGCAACCGCCATTCCCCCGGCAATACGGCGCTAAATCACCGGCATTTTAGCCATTCCCGATCAGCTGGAGGCGGGCAGCAGGCAGCGTTCAGAGGCGCCATCCCAGATCATGCCGGGCAGGCAGGTCTCGGGGCTATCGGCGGGCACGGGGCAGGTTGCGGCCTGCAGGGCCGAGGGGATCATTAGGGTCAGTATGAACCCGGCGCTCAGAGAGATTTTTCGCATGACTCCCCCGATAAAACCGATCCCGCTCAGGGATCGAGATGTGGTGCACCTGGCCAGTATGGCATAAAAAAACCTGCCTGCGCAGAAAAACGCAGGCAGGTCTGAGAGCGGATCAGCGCCGCTGGTCGGGCTTATTTGCCAAAGACGCGGGCGAAGATCGTGTCGACATGTTTGGTGTGATAACCAAGGTCGAATTTCTCTTCGATCTCAGCCGGCGAAAGCGCGGCCGTCACCTCGGCATCGCCCAAGAGCTCGGTTTTGAAATCCGCGCCCTGTTCCCAGACTTTCATCGCATTGCGCTGCACCAGACGATAGCTGTCCTCACGCGAGACGCCCGCCTGGGTCAATGCCAGAAGCACGCGCTGCGACATGACAAGCCCTTTGAACTTGTTCATGTTTTTAAGCATGTTTTCCGGATAGATCACCAGTTTCTCGATCACGCCTGCCAGACGGTGCAGCGCGAAATCGAGGGTGACGGTGGTATCAGGGCCAATCGCGCGCTCAACGCTCGAATGCGAGATGTCACGCTCATGCCAGAGCGCCACATTCTCCATCGCCGGCACCACCGACATACGCACCAGACGCGCCAGACCGGTCAGGTTTTCGGTCAGCACCGGGTTGCGCTTATGCGGCATCGCCGACGAGCCTTTCTGGCCCGGGCTGAAGAATTCCTCGGCTTCCAGCACTTCGGTGCGCTGCATATGGCGGATCTCGATCGCGATATTTTCGATCGACGAGGCGATGACGCCGAGCACGGCGAAGAACATCGCATGGCGGTCGCGCGGGATCACCTGGGTCGAGACCGGCTCGGGGATCAGCCCCAGCTTTTCGCAGACATATTCCTCGACCGAGGGGTCGATATTGGCGAAAGTGCCGACTGCGCCGGAAATAGCGCCGGTGCGGATCTCTTCGCGGGCGGCTTTCAGACGGGCGAGGTTGCGGTCCATCTCGGCATAGAAGCGCGCGAAGGTCAGGCCCATGGTGGTCGGCTCGGCATGGATGCCATGGCTGCGGCCGATGCGGATGGTGTTCCTGTGCTCGAAAGCGCGGGTCTTCAGCGCCGCCAGAACCCGCCCGACGCCGGCAATCAGCAGATCCGAGGCCCGCACCAGCTGAATGTTCAGCGTGGTGTCGAGCACGTCCGACGAGGTCATGCCCTGATGCACGAAACGCGCATCCTCCGAGCCGATATGCTCGGCCAGATGGGTCAGGAAGGCGATCACATCATGTTTGGTGACAGCTTCGATCTCATCGATGCGTGCGACGTTGAATTCAACATCTTTCGCCTTCCAGACGGCTTCGGCATTGGCTTTCGGGATCACCCCGATTGCGGCCTGGGCGTCGCAGGCATGGGCCTCGATCTCGTACCAGATGCGGAATTTGGTCTCGGGCGACCAGATGGCAACCATGTCCGGGCGGGAGTAGCGCGGGATCATCACGAACCTCTGTATGGCGGCGGGGTTGGCCTTCCCTTAAGACCCGGGGCAGTGAGGTGCAAGCTATGCGGACGAGGGAGTCTAAAATGAAGCAGGGCAGAACCCGCCTGAAACAGGCTCTGGCAGTGGTGACGGGCGGATTTATGGCCTTTGGCGGTATGGCGCAGGCTGCGGGGGGCTGGGAGGCGCTGTCGGATGAGACGATCGCCCCGGCGCTGAGCGCGCGGACGCTGGGCTTTGCCGATGGTACGACCTGGGGGTTTTTCGCTGATGGCCGGGTCCTGTCCGAGACCGGCTGGGGCCGCTGGCAGGTGGGCGATGAGACGCTCTGCCTGAACTGGGGCAATGACAACCGCTGCTATACGCTGGAGCTGAAGGGCATTGATCTGCGCTTTTCGCCGCTGAGCGGCGGCGAGGCGCGGGTCGGGCGCTATACCGATCTGTGACGGCGCGCCGGATTTTTCGCCGCCAGAGCGCTGCGACAAAGCATCTGTTAAACTTTCTGCGCCAGGCTGAAGCGGCCGGGGATCTGCCCGGGGCAGATCGGGGGCGCGATGGAGCGGCTGGTGCTGAGAGCGACCGGACAGGCGGTAGCGGGGCAGGCTGAGACCGGGCAGGGTGCAGCCGGGCCGCCGGGGGCCGTGCCGTCGCGCGGCGGCAATGGCTTGCGGCGGGTGACACGCGATGACTGGCTGCTCGCCGGTTTTGCGCTGCTGGCGGCAGAGGGGGCGGGGGCGCTGACCCCGGCACGGCTGGCGGCGGCAACCGGGGCACCCCAGCTGCGGTTTTTCTGGCAGTTCCGCACTTCCGAGGCCTTTGAGGCGGCGCTGCTCACGGCCTGGCAGGCGCTTGCGCTGCGGCCCCTGGCCGCCAGCCCGGGCGCAGAAGCGGCGCGGGCGCAGCTTGAGGAGCTGGCGATCGGGGGGGCCTCGGCCCCGCCCGGGGCCGAGGCGCTGGAACAGGCGATCCGCGCCTGGGCGCGGCAGGCGCCGCAGGCCCGGGCTGCGCTGGCAAAGGTGGATCAGCACCGTCTCGCCGGGCTGAGCCAGCTGATCAGCCGCGCCGGTGTTTCCGGGGCGCGGGCGCGCGAGCGCGCGGCGGTGCTCTATGCTGCCGGGCTGGGTTTTGATGCCTTGCGCAGCAGCCTCGGCATGGCGGGGGCGGCCCCGATGCAGGCGCTCTCCGGAGCGATTTTCGGCGGCCGCAGCGCGACGGGCCAGGCGGGAAGAGACCATGGTCAGGCCTGAACAGTCACGGCCCCGCTCAGGCATTGTTGCGGCAATGGCGCCAGTGCCGCGATCTGGCCTGGGGCGCCTCTGCCCTGGCAGGGCCGGAAAGCACAGCCAGGCTGCCAGAATGGCTGTGCGGCGGGTAATTTCACATGGCCGAACCCTGCCGCGCTCGGCAGCATCCGGCGATCCGGACCGAGGGGGCAGTTTCCGAAATTTGATCTGCGTGCCTTTGGCCGCATGGGCCTGGCCTGCAGCCGCGAGACTGCCGCCGGGGGGATGCGGCGCTGCGGGGAGGGCCTGACCGGGCCGGGAGCGGATCTGCTGGCGCGGCACCGGAGGCTGCCGCCGGCCCGCCCTGGTCGCCCTGGCCGCTGTCTGCCGGGCAGCGAACAGGCGGGGGCAGATCTGCGCCGGGCCGGGGCCTGGCTCCGGGTACGTTATGGCGCGCGGGCGGCAGATGACACTGCCCGTGCCTGTTCGCTGCCGGGTGATCCTGTGCCTTTTGCCCCGGGGCCTGGCGCGGGCAGGGCTGGCGCAACTCAATGGCCAGGACCTGCGCGACCCGGATCTTCAGCCGTGATGCGCGATATCCAGCGCCAGCAATTCGGCGCGGGCCCCGGCCGGCAGTGAGGCGGTGGTGACAATATAGCTGTGGATCGCGAAGACCACGGCGCGGCTTTGCGGCAGGCGCAGCAGCACCTGTTTTTCGCAGCGCACATAATCATGGTTGCGCCGGGGCGGGCGCGCCACGCCCTCGGCGCGGGGCTGGTGCAGCTCGGGATTGTCATAGGCGAGGAAATTCATCCGCCACAAAGGCTGTTCGGGGCGGATGGCATCGAACAGCCTTTGTACGCCCCGGGCCAGGCGCTCGTCATATTCCGGCACCGGCACATGAATCCCAAGCAGCGGCCGGCCGATTTTCTGCGCGAGGGTCCAGCCGGCCGGGAAGCACAGAACCGCACCGCTGAGATAATGCTCTGCCTCGCCGGCCTGCATCAGGCACAGATCCTCCTGGATCAGCCGGCCGAGGCTGAGCAGGGGCTCGGCGCGGTCGGGCGTGACTGTGACCCCATCAGGGCGCAAAATATCTGCGCCGTCAAAGCGATAGCCCGGATCCTGGTGCAGACGTGCCAGCACCAGGTCATAGAGCTCTTCTGCCCCGGCGCGGCCTGCGGGCAAAAGCGCATGAACTTTATCGGGGCGCTCTGCGATCAGCTGATCGCGCCGTGCCATCTGCCCTGCATAGGCCTCATCGCGGCTGATCCAGCTGTCATCCCCGAGCGGCAGCACCCCGGGCAGGCGGCGCAGCCGAGGATCCATCCAGGGCAGGCAGGGCAATTTGTTCTGTATAATAATCGGGTTCTGCATCATCCTGGCAGACTGCCGCCGCACCCCCGGCGATGGCAAGCCCCGCAGGCGGGTCCGGCGCAGAATTTCTGCCGAGCCCGATTTCTGTCTGCCCGAATTCTGTCGTGCCCGGGCCTGGCGCGCGCGCCCCGGGGCGGGCCGCATGAAAAAGGGCGGCCCGTAGGCCGCCCTGTCCAGGGATTTATCCCGGCTGAGATCAGACCGAGTAATACATCGCATATTCGATCGGGTGGGGCGTATGCTCATAGGCATAAACCTCTTCCCATTTCAGGCCGATATAGGATTCGAGCTGTTCTCTGGTGAAGACATCACCCGCCATCAGGAAGTCCATATCCTTCTCCAGCTCTTCCAGCGCTTCGCGCAGGCTGCCGCAGACGGTCGGGATCGCTGCCAGTTCTTCCGGCGGCAGATCATAGAGATCCTTGTCCGAAGCCGGGCCGGGATCGATCTTGTTCTTAATGCCGTCGAGGCCTGCCATCAGCAGAGCGGCGAAAGCCAGATAGGGATTGGCTGCCGGATCGGGGAAGCGGGCCTCAACGCGCTTGGCTTTCGGCGATTCGGTCCATGGAATACGCACTGCGCCCGAACGGTTGCGGGCCGAGAAGGCGCGCAGAACCGGGGCCTCAAAGCCCGGGATCAGGCGCTTATAGCTGTTGGTCGAGGGGTTGGTCAGCGCGTTCAGGGCCTTGGCATGTTTGAGAATGCCGCCAATGAACCACAAAGCCTCCTGCGACAGATCTGCATATTTATCGCCGGCAAACAGCGGCTTGCCGTTCTTCCAGATCGACATATTGACATGCATACCCGAGCCGTTATCGCCCTTCATTGGCTTGGGCATGAAGGTCACGGTCTTGCCATAAGCATGGGCCACATTGTGGATGACATACTTATATTTCTGAATGTTATCAGCCTGTTCGACCAGGCCGCCAAAGATCATGCCCAGCTCGTGCTGGCAGGTCGCAACCTCATGATGGTGCTTGTCGACCCGGATGCCCATGCGCTTCATGGTCGAGAGCATCTCGCTGCGCAGATCCTGGGCCTCATCGATCGGATTGACCGGGAAATAGCCGCCTTTGAACCCGGCACGATGGCCGAGGTTGCCGCCCTCGATGACAGTATCGGTGTTCCAGGCTGCGCCTTCGGCATCGATCTGGAACGAGACTTTCTGCGGGGTAACCGAATAGCGCACATCGTCGAACAGGAAGAATTCGGCTTCCGGCCCGAAATAGGTGGTATCGCCAATGCCCGAGGATTTCAGATAGGCCTCGGCTTTCAGCGCGATCTGACGCGGGCAGCGATCATAGGCCTCGCCGGTATCGGGCTCGACCACATTGCAGTGAACGCAGAGGGTCTTTTCGGCATAGAACGGGTCGAGATAGACCGATGTGGCATCGGGCATCAGTTTCATGTCGGACTGATCGATCGATTTCCAGCCGGCGATCGACGAGCCGTCGAACATCAGGCCTTCCTCAAAGAAATCCTCGTCGACCTGATCGACATCCAGCGTCACATGCTGAAGTTTGCCTTTCGGGTCGGTGAAGCGGATATCGACATAAGCGATTTCCTCGTCTTTGATCAGTTTCAGAGCTTTCGCAACCGCGCTCATCTGACTGCCTTTCGTTGGGGGGTTAACAGAGTGCAAGGGGGAGGGCGGGAGTGCCGGGGAGGCGGGCGGCCCCCGCCTCGCTGGAATTGCGGCCGGACCAGCCCGGCCCGGGGTTCAGCCGGCCTGTGGTTCAGCCGGCCTGTGGTTCAGCCAGCCTGTGGTTCAGATCGCGTCGTCGCCGGTTTCGCCGGTGCGGATGCGGATGGCCTGTTCAACCGGCGAGACGAAAATCTTGCCGTCGCCGATCTTATCGGTGCGGGCCGCCGAGACGATGGCCTCAATCGCGGCCTCGACCATATCATCGGCCAGCACCACTTCGATTTTCACCTTGGGCAGGAAGTCGACGACATATTCTGCGCCGCGATACAGTTCGGTATGGCCCTTCTGGCGGCCAAAGCCTTTGACCTCGGTGACCGAAAGGCCCTGGATCCCGGCTTCCTGCAGGGCTTCCTTGACCTCATCGAGCTTGAACGGCTTGATGATGGCTTCGATTTTCTTCATCCGCCGACTCCTCCGTATTCATCCTGATCCATCGATCATTTCAGGGCGCAGGCGGCAATGTGGCAACCGGGGCCTGTCTTATTAAGCGGCATAAAATCGTAATTTTTGCCTAATTTTTAGGCGACACGCCCTGAAACGGGGCGAAATCTGAACGCGGCTGCTGCAAAGCGGGCAGAAGCGGCAATCTGAGGCGGCGGGAGAGGGGCAGGGCCGGGCGCTTCCCCGGGCCCGAAGCTGATCCCCGGGGCTGAAACTGAAAAACCGCCCCGGGCGGGGGCGGCCTTGCTGCTGGCAGGGCAGGGCTGATGCTCCGGGGGCAGTCTTAGGGGGCGCAGTTGCTGCGGCAGGCCTGTGCGGCCCCGGACTTCGGCAGCTTTACTTCCGGCAGTTCAGTCTTCCGGTCCGGCTCGTTTGCAGACCAGTTCCATGCCGCAGGCAAAGATCGATTCATCGCGCTCAAAGCGCAGGGTGAAGACGCGGATCTCGCTGATATCCTCGCGGCGGATATATTCGCCATCCACCAGCCGCGCCGCCTCAACCGTGGCGACGGGTTTGTCGTAAAGTGCCTGGGCGCGCCAGTCGCGCAGGGTGACCTGCTGGTCGGGGGCGATGAACAGGTCGTTTTCCGGCCGGTCATGGCCAAGCGCCGAGACTGAAATGCGGATCATTTCCGCGCCGCGCAGCAGCGTGACCTCAATATCTTTGAGCAGCGTGGCACCTGAGCGGGTGATGACGCGATCTCCGGGGGCGAGAAACTGCACCGGCAGTGCCCCTTCCGTGGTCAGAACCATCGTGCCAACCGGCAGCCCTGCCACCGCCTGGTCAGAGATTCTTTCCTCGATGCTGATCATGGTTTCAAAGGTCATGAATCGCCCCATCCCTCACCGCATTCGGGTCGTTGTTCCGCAGCTTTGTGGCAGGATTATGCCGCTCGGGGGTGAAATTGCAGGCAGAGCCCGGGGCGTGGCGGCTTTGCAGCACAGTTGCGCTCCGGGCGAAGCGCTTTTCCTCTCGCATCCCTTCTGGCTCTTTGTTAGAAGGGCGCGGATTTTCCGGGGATTTGCGGAAGGCCGGTCTGTAAACGCACAGATCAGGCCCCCGTTTTGCTTCCTGTCGGAACATGAGATGTGCGGGTGTGGCGGAATTGGTAGACGCACTGGATTTAGGTTCCAGCGCCGCAAGGCGTGGGGGTTCAAGTCCCTCCACCCGCACCATTTGAGGATTGGGAAGGACTAGAGATGCAGGTCACCGAGACCCTGAAAGACGGCCTGAAGCGCGGCTATACCATCACGGTGACCGCTGCCGAGCTGGACGCTCAAGTGCATGAAAAGCTGCTCGAAGCGCAGCCGGAAGTGGAAATCAAAGGCTTCCGCAAAGGCAAAGTGCCGCTGGCGATCCTGAAAAAGCAGTTCGGCGAGCGCATCCTGGGCGAAGCCATGCAGAGCGCCGTGGATGAGGCGATGAAATCGCATCTGGAAAGCTCGGGCGATCGTCCGGCTCTGCAGCCGGAAGTGAAGATGCAGGGCGGCGAAAGCTGGACCCCGGGTCAGGATGTTGTGGTTGAGGTTTCCTACGAAGCCCTGCCGGAAATCGCCGAGCTTGACGCGTCGAAAATCGTGCTGGACCGTCTGACCGTCAAGGCAGCCGAGGCTGATGTCGAAGAGGCTCTGAAGAACCTGGCAGAGAATGCCAAGAACTTCGAAGACCGCAAAAAAGGCACCAAAGCCAAAGACGGCGATCAGGTTGTGATCGATTTCGAAGGTTTCGTTGATGGCGAAGCTTTCGAGGGCGGCAAAGGCGAGGGCTACCCGCTGGTGCTCGGCTCGAACAGCTTCATCCCGGGCTTCGAGGCCCAGCTCGTCGGCGCGAAAGCCGGTGACGAGGTTGAGGTGAACGTGAGCTTCCCGGAAGCCTATGGCGCGGCACATCTGGCTGGCAAAGCGGCTGTGTTCAAATGCACCGTGCATGAAGTCAAAGCGCCGGTGGCGGCTGAGATCAATGACGAGCTGGCCAAGAAATTCGGCGCCGAGGATCTGGCTGGCCTGAAGTCGCAGATCGCTGAGCGTCTGGAAGCTGAATATAAAGGCGCTTCGCGCGCTGTGCTGAAGCGCTCGCTGCTCGACCAGCTCGATGGCCTCGTGTCCTTCGAACTGCCCTCGAAACTGGTTGAGGCGGAAGCCAGCCAGATCGCGCATCAGCTGTGGCACGAAGAAAACCCGGATGTGCATGATCACAACCATGGTTCGATCGAAGCCACCGAAGAGCATAACAAACTGGCAGAGCGCCGTGTGCGCCTCGGCCTGCTGCTCGCCGAAGTTGGCCGCAAAGCTGAAGTCACCGTGACCGATGCCGAGATGACCCAGGCTGTGATCCAGACCGCCCGTCAGTACCCGGGCCAGGAACGCGCTTACTTTGAATTCGTTCAGAAGAACCCGCAGATCCAGCAGCAGCTGCGCGCGCCGATCTTCGAAGACAAAGTGGTCGATCACATCGTCGGCCTCGGCAAAGTGACCGAGAAAGAAGTGTCGAAAGAAGAGCTGCAGAAAGCCGTGGAAGCGCTCGACGAGCTCTGATCGTCAGATCAGCTGATAAAAGGGCCGCGCGGGGGAAACCCGGCGCGGCTTTTTCTTTTGCCACAGCAGGGGAGAGCGCCGGATGCGCAGACAATATCATTTCCGCCGGATCGGCGGCGATCTCTGTGCCTGGGATATGCACCGGCTGATCCGGCTCTCGCGCGGAATCGCTCCGGAGGAGCTGGCGCTTGAGGCTTTTGCCGAGCTGGATCAGAACTGGTGGTATGGCGAGACGGCTGAGCCGCCGACACCCCGGGCGCTGGCGGGCCATATGGCGCTGGTGCAGCAGGCTGATCTGCGCTTTCCGGTGCTGATCGCGGCGGATGGCGGGCTGATTGACGGTATGCATCGCCTGGTCCGGGCGCTGCTGGAGGGCAGAGCCGGGTGCAGGCCATCCGTCTGCCCGCTTTGCCCGAGCCCGATTATATCAATATTCCGCCCGAGGCGCTGCCCTATCCGGATGAGGAGATCTGATCGGGGCGAGAGGGCCTCGGGCCGCGAGCGGGCGGGGCAGTGCAGCGGGCGCGGTGCGGGGGACCGTGCTGCAGGGGGGCGCATAAAAAAAACCGCGCCCCGGAGGGCGCGGTTTCCAGACATTCCCTTTGGGGGAAGATCACTCGTCCGAAGCAGCAGCGCCGACTTCGTCGAAGAGTTCAGCGATCTCGAACTCAGCCTGGGCTTCTGCCTCGGCTGCGAGTTCCTGGATCGACTTACCGGCAGCCTGCAGCTCGGCTTCTTCAGCCGAACGGGCCACGTTCACCGAAACCACGGTGATCACTTCCGGGTGCAGCACGACGTTGACCGGGTGGATACCCAGATCTTTGATCGGCTTGTCCTGGGTGATCTGGTCGCGGCCAACGGTGAAGCCGGCAGCGGTTGCTGCTTCGGCGACGTCGCGGCCGGTGACCGAACCGTAGAGCGCGCCCGATTCGGAAGCCGAACGGATCACGACGAAGACCTGACCGTTCAGCTTTTCAGCAACGGCTTCAGCCTCTTTTTTGGTTTCAAGGTTCACGGCTTCAAGCTGAGCTTTACGCGCCTCGAACGACTTGATGTTGGCTTCCGAAGCGCGGAGCGCTTTGCCCTGGGGCAGCAGGAAGTTGCGGGCATAGCCCGGCTTGACGTTGACGACTTCGCCCATCTGGCCGAGCTTCGCCACGCGCTGGAGCAGGATCACTTGCATGTTAAGTAACTCCTCACTTCACAGCGTAGGGGAGCAGAGCGAGGAAGCGGGCGCGCTTGATCGCACGGGCCAGTTCACGCTGCTTCTTCGCCGAGACGGCAGTGATGCGCGACGGAACGATCTTGCCGCGCTCAGAGATATAGCGCTGCAGCAGACGGGTGTCTTTATAGTCGATCGCCGGTGCATTGTCGCCCGAGAAGGGGCAAACCTTGCGGCGGCGGAAAAATGGTTTATTCGCCATGGTTTATGGACCTTTCTTCAGGCGTTGATCAACGACGCTCGCGACGCTCATAGCCACCACGGTCGCCGCCTTCGCGGTCCCCACGGCCTTCGCGCTCGTCACGCTTCTGCATCTGAACCGACGGACCCTCAGCGTGCTTCTCAACCTTGATGGTGAGAACGCGCATCACGTCGTCATGAAGACGCATCAGGCGTTCCATTTCCTGCACTGCAGCCGCCGGAGCATCCGACTTCAGCAGAGCGAAATGGCCCTTGCGGTTTTTGTTGATCTTATAGGCCATCGTTTTGACGCCCCAGTACTCGTGCTCAACGACTTTACCGCCGTTGTCCGCGAGGACGGTGGAGAAATGCTCGATAAGACCTTCGGCCTGCGCGTTGGAAAGATCCTGGCGCGAGATGAAGACATGCTCGTAAAGCGGCATGAGACTTCCTTGCTGTCAGAGGCGGCTTCAAAGAACGGGCCTGATCCTTTTCCGGGCCCGTCCACGAGAGGCGATGCCGGTTCATGGTAATCGGAAAGGATGCGGCCTTATACAGGGAAACGGCGGTGATGCAAGGCAAGGCCGGGGCCGCAGCGCGCTTAATTTACTGCCGCAAAAGCGCCATTCCGGCGCGGCGCACCGGGTGGATCCCGGGGGTCAAAGGCTTCGGGACAAAGACGGCGGAGCAAAGACGGCGGGGCGAGGCCGGGAACCGGCGGAACTATGCCATTTCCGGAACCATAACGACAAGATGAGTGTTCATTCCTGCAGGGTATGTGTTCGGTCATGTCGGGTTGTGCCCGGCTGTGTTCCCAGGCAGCATTGCCCCATCTTAGTACAGGAGACTGGTATGAACCGTCCGCTTTCGCTTGTTACCGCAGCTTTCGCGCTGCTGGCTGCTCCGGCTTTTGCCGAGCCCGTGACCTATAAATTTGACGCTGGCCACAGCGAGGCTCAGTTCAGCTATAACCACCTTGGCTTCTCGACCAACCACGGCATTTTCTCGGAAATGGACGGCACCATCGTGTTCGACGCCGAAAATCCGGCGGCCTCCTCGGTTGAGGTGAGCTTCCCGGTATCGTCGCTGCTGACCGGCGCCAAGGGCCGCACCGAGCATTTCCTGACCGCCGATTTCTTCAATGCCGCGACCAATCCGACCGTCACCTTCAAATCGACCGCGATTGAGGTGACCGGCGAGAAGACCGCGAAAATCACCGGCGATCTGACGCTGAACGGCGTGACCAAATCGGTTGTGCTCGACACCACGCTGAACCAGGCGGGTGAGCATCCGATGGAAAAGAAAGAATGGCTGGGCCTGAGCGCCACCACCACCCTGGTGCGCACCGAGTTCAACCTCGGCCAGTTCGCGCCCTTCGTCTCGGATGAGGTTGCGGTGGTGCTCAATGTTGAGGCTGGCAAAGCCGACTGATCGCTGAGAGGTCAGTTTTACCCATTCTGAAGGCCGCCGGAGCGATCCGGCGGCCTTTTTGCTGTCCGCTGCGCGGGGGGCTTTGGGGGGCTGCATAGGGTCAGATCCAGGCTGGCCCGGCAGGGCCTGCGACGGCGCTATTGCCCGGTTCCTCAGCACGCCGGATCCTCAGCAGGGCTGGGGCTGGCTGCAGGGCGCGCAGCTGCGGTGCAGGGGCGGGGCCCTGTCATGGCCGGTCAGCCCTGCCTTGGCAGAAGTTTACAGGCCTGTTCCGGCGCAGAGGGTGGAGCAGGACCCTCTCTCACTGAACAGGCTCAGCTTAGCCCCGGGGCGAAAGCTGAAGCCGGGGCAAAAAGAAACGCGCGCCCCCGGGGGGAGAGGCGCGCGCGTGGCTCTGCGGGCAGAGCAGAAACAGGGCCGGGGCCGGGCGGCTTAGTCTTTGCGCTTCGCCGTCAGCCCGGTGGTGACGATGACGCTGAAGCCGACGCTGGCCTCATCCTGATAGCTTTCCCCCATGCCGAAATCGCGGCGGTCGAGCACAGCCTCGCCCTTCATCACCGCGGTATCGCCGCTGATTTCTAGGGTGAAGGGCAGCGAGACCGGCTTTTCCGTGCCGCGCAGCTGCAGCACACCTTCGGCAATATAGCCCTCGTCCGCAGCTTTGATCGGGGCGGTGAAAATGGCCACGGGGAAGCTGGCGGTATTGAAGAAATCCGCGCCTTTGGCCTGATCACTGACCGAGCCGAGCACCAGGGTTGCGGTATTGATCTCTACCGTCACCCGCCCATATTCGCCCGAAGCATCGGCGGTTTCATTGAACAGGATCTCGGCACTCCAGTCCGGGAAGCTGCCCTGAACCGCGGCGCCCATCTGCTGGACGGTAAAGCCGAGCGTGCCGCTCTCTACCTGCCAGTTCGCCGCGCTCTCGCTTGCGGCGCTGCCGGTCGTGGCGGCGGGGGGCGCAGGCTGAGCCTCAGCGCCAGCCTCAGATCCGGCCTCAGCCAGGGCGGAAGGGGCGGCTTCGGGCTGCTGCGCCAACTGCCAGGCATAGCCGATCACCAGCAGATAGACGGCAAGGGCTGCCAGCTTCGCAAGCTGGCTGCTGTGGCCGGGGGCAGGGGTGCCGGCTTTCACGCCCGAGACCATCCGCGCCAGCGTCGCATCGCGGTCGATGAGCGCATGTTTCAGCGCCCCCGCGATATGCAGAAACAGCGCGGCTGCCAGCACCCAGATCGCGGTGACATGCACCCCGGCAGCGACAGCCTCAACCAGCGGCGATTTCGGCACCAGCGGCAGGTCATCGCCAAAGGGCCACAGGATCGGGGCAAAGCCCGAAGTGGCGGCATGGCCGATCCAGCCCGACAGCGGCACGATGATCAGCGCCAGGTAGAGCGCATAATGCACGGCTTCGGCGGCAAAGGTCTCAAGCCGGCGCTCAGGGTGCAGCGGCGCGGGATGTTTCTGGCTCAGCGCCCAGAGAATACGGGCGAGGGCGACAAAGAACGTGGCAATGCCGAGGGTCTTATGGATCGAGAACATCTGCGCCTTGAAGGCCAGTTCCTCAGAATTCGCATAGGGCAGATTTTCGGCATAGAGGCCGAGCGGAAAGACGGTCAGAATCAGCAGCGCCGTCAGCCAGTGAAAGGCGCGGGCAAGGCTGCCATAGCTGGCTTCAGTGTTTACAGCTTGCATGAAATACTCCGGAACTGGTTGTGACAGACACGATAGCAGGCTTACCGCGCCGCGTAATCAGCGCGCGAGAGCACAGTCTCTGTGCAGGTAACATTGCGGTAAAGCCCGCCGCAGGCTATGGCGGAACCCGGATAAAGGAGAAAAACCATGGCACGCGCATTCGTATTTCCTGGCCAGGGCGCACAGGCGATCGGCATGGGCCGCGACCTGGCAGAGGCCTGGCCGGTTGCCAGAGCGGTCTTCGATGAGGTCGATGAGGCGCTTGGGGAAAAGCTGTCCTCGCTGATCTGGGAAGGCGATATTGCCGAGCTGACGCTGACGCAGAATGCCCAGCCGGCCCTGATGGCGACCTCGATCGCTGCGGCACGGGTGCTGGAGGCCGAGGGCTTCCCGCTGCTGGGCACCGCTGATTTCGTTGCCGGGCACAGCCTTGGCGAATATTCGGCGCTCTGCGCGGCGGGCAGCCTCAGCCTGTCAGATACCGCGCGGCTGCTGCGTCTGCGTGGCCAGGCCATGCAGGAAGCGGTGCCGGTTGGCGTCGGCGCCATGGCGGCGCTGCTGGGGCTTGATTTCGAGACTGCCACCGCTGTGGCGGCCGAGGCAGCCCAGGGCGAGGTCTGTCAGGCCGCAAATGACAATGATCCGGGCCAGGTGGTGGTTTCGGGCCATAAAGCCGCGGTCGAGCGCGCGGTTGAGATCGCCAAGGCAAAGGGCGCGAAACGCGCGCTGATGCTGCCGGTCAGCGCGCCCTTCCATTGCGTGCTGATGCAGCCTGCTGCGGCACGGATGGCCGAGGCGCTGGCGGCGGTGGTGATCTCGGATCCGGTGGTGCCGGTGGTGGTCAATGTCCGTGCCGAAGCGGTGACCGAATCCCGGCTGATCGCCGATCTGCTGGTGGCCCAGGTCACCGGCTCGGTGCGCTGGCGGGAATCGGTGCAGTGGATGGAGCGGGCCGGGGTCAGCGAATACTGGGAGATCGGCTCGGGTAAGGCTTTGTCGGGCATGATCCGGCGGATCCAGAAAGAGGCTTTGTGCAAAGCCGTCGGTACGCCGGCGGATGTGGCGGCGCTGAAGGGCTGAATCGCTGAAGGGCTGAAGGGCTGAGATGCCGGGGCGGCAGCCGCAGCTGCGCCCAGGGGCGCGCGCTCAGCCCGCCACGCGGCCCGGCGCAATCTTAAGAAGGGGAAGGCAGCTTCCGCTTCCGAATATGGAGTATTGATATGTTTGACCTGACGGGAAAGACGGCACTGGTCACCGGCGCCTCGGGCGGGCTGGGGGCAGAAATTGCCCGGGCTTTGCATAAAGCGGGCGCAGTGGTCGGGCTTTCGGGCACCCGCACCGCGCCGCTGGAAGAGCTGGCGGCTGAGCTGGGCGAGCGGGCCCATGTGCTGCCCTGCAACCTTTCCGAGCCGGAAGAGGTGGAGGGGCTGATCAAACGCGCGACCGAGGCCATGGGCTCGGTTTCGATCCTGGTGAATAATGCCGGTATCACCCGTGACGGCCTTGTCATGCGGATGTCGGATGAGGACTGGGCCAGCGTCATTGACGTTAACCTGACCGCCTCGTTCCGCCTCTGCCGCGCCGCGGTGCGGGGCATGATGAAGGCCCGCGCGGGCCGGATTATCAATATTGCTTCAGTGGTTGGCCATACCGGCAATCCGGGCCAGGTGAATTATGCTGCCTCGAAGGCCGGGCTGGTCGGCCTGTCGAAATCGCTGGCCGCGGAAGTGGCAAGCCGGGGAATCACCGTCAACTGCGTCTCGCCGGGCTTTATTGAGACCGCGATGACCGACAAGCTGAACGAGGCCCAGAAAGAGGGCCTGCTGAAAGTGGTGCCGATGGGGCGGATGGGGCTGCCGGGCGATATCGCGGCTGCGGTGCTCTATCTGGCGTCAGATGAGGCCGGTTACGTGACCGGAGCCACCTTGCATGTGAACGGTGGAATGGCCATGCTCTGAGCGCTGCGGCACCTGGCCGCGCCCGGATCCGGGCCAGCCCAGGCGCAACAGCCCGCCTGCGAGGGCGGAAAGCATTTGCCACAGGGCGCGGCTGTGTTATAGCCCCCGCCAGAATCCCGGGGGCATGCCCCGGTGCTGCCGCTGCGGGGATCAACCCCGCAGAGGATAACCAGGCCGGGGGCATAAGACCCCGCGAACGGAGTAGAGGACGTAACATGAGCGACATCGCAGATCGCGTGAAGAAGATCGTTGTCGAACATCTCGGCGTTGAAGAGGACAAGGTCACTGAGACCGCCTCGTTCATCGACGATCTCGGCGCTGACTCGCTCGACACGGTCGAGCTGGTGATGGCTTTCGAGGAAGAGTTCGGCATTGAGATCCCGGATGACGCCGCTGAAACCATCCAGACCTTCGGCGACGCGGTTGCTTTCATCTCGAAAGCCGCCTGAGCTTCGTCCTTACGACGATAGCAGATAAAGGCTCTCCCGCTTGCGGGAGAGCCTTTTTCTTTGCCCGCAGCCGGGCGGGGCGCAGGGCGCGGGCCTGGGCCGGGGCGCCCCCGGCGGCCTGAAAAGCACCGCTTTGCCGGGCGATCTGGTGCCCGTCGCGCGGTGGCTCAGTTGCGGCGATTGCGGGGCGCGTGTATCAGGCCTTAAGAAGAAGAGCCTTTCTTGCAAGGAGTGCAGCATGCGCCGTGTCGTCGTAACGGGTCTGGGGATGGTCACGCCGCTGGCCTGCGGAGTTGAGGAGACCTGGAGCCGGCTGCTGGCCGGGGAATCCGGAGCCGGCCCGATCACGCGCTTTGACGCCAAAGATGTGGTGACCAAATATGCCTGCGAAATCCCTTACGGGGATGGCAGCAACGGCACCTTCAACCCCGATGACTGGATGGAGCCGAAAGAGCGCCGCAAGGTCGATGATTTCATCCTTTATGGCATGGCTGCCTCGGTGCAGGCCGTGCGCGATTCTGGCTGGATGCCGGAGAGCGAAGAAGACCGTCTGCGCACCGGCGTGATGCTGGGCTCGGGCATCGGCGGGCTGACCTCGATTGCCGAGACTGCGGTGCTGATCAAAGAAAAAGGCCCCAAACGTGTTTCGCCTTTCTTCATCCCCGGCGCGCTGATCAATCTGATCTCGGGTCAGGTCTCGATCCGTTTCGGCTTTAAGGGCCCGAACCATGCGGTGGTGACCGCCTGCTCGACCGGCGCGCATGCGATTGGCGATGCGGCGCGGCTGATCGCCTTTGGCGATGCCGATGTCATGGTTGCCGGTGGCGCCGAAAGCCCGATCTCGGAAATCGGCATCGCGGGCTTTAACGCCTGCAAGGCTTTGTCGACCAAACGCGCTGACGAGCCGCAGAAGGCCTCGCGCCCCTACGATTCGGATCGTGACGGTTTCGTCATGGGCGAGGGGGCCGGCGTGGTGGTGCTGGAAGAATATGAACATGCCAAAGCCCGCGGCGCGAAAATCTATGCCGAAGTGCTGGGCTATGGCCTTTCGGGCGATGCCTATCACATCACCGCCCCTTCCGAGGATGGCGATGGCGGTTTCCGCTCAATGTCGGCGGCGCTGCAGCGCGCCGGTGTCACCCCCGGTCAGGTCGATTACATCAATGCTCATGGCACCTCGACCATGGCCGACACGATTGAGCTGGGCGCGGTTGAGCGGCTGATGGGCGATGCGGCGGCAAAAGCCACTATGTCCTCGACCAAGAGCTCGATCGGTCACCTGCTCGGCGCAGCCGGTGCGGTTGAGGCGATTTTCTGCGTGCTGGCGATCCGCGACCAGATTGCCCCGCCGACGATCAATCTCGACAATCCGGTGATCCAGCCAAAGCTGGATCTGGCGCCGAATAAAGCGGTGAAGCGTAAGATTGATATCGCTTTGTCGAACAGCTTTGGCTTTGGCGGCACCAATGCCAGCCTCGTGCTCGGTAAGGTTTCCTGATCCATGTGGAAATCGGTCGCCTCTAATGCTCTGACCCTGTTCATTGTCCTTCTGGCTGCTGCGGCAGGTCTGGTGGCCTGGGGGCGGTCAGAATTCAATGGTCCGGGTCCGCTGACTGAGGCGGTCTGCATTCAGGTTGAGCGGGGCGCCTCGGTCGCCTCGGTCAGCCGCAATCTTGAGGCAAGGGGCGCGGTCTCGGATGCGCGGATCTTCCGCATCGGCGCTGATTACGCCGGTAAGGCGCGCGATCTGAAATTTGGCTCTTATATGATCCCGGCCGGCGCCTCGATGGATGAGGTGCTGACCGCGCTGACCCAGGGCGGGGCCTCGACCTGTGGCCAGGAGATCCAGCTGCTGATCGGTGTCGCCGCCGCCCAGGCGATTGTGCGCGAGATGGATCCGGCCAGCAACCGCTTCATCGAAGTGGCGAAATTCGCCCCGGGTGAGGCTGCGCCTGCCGAATATACCGAGGCGATGGCCAATCCCGATATGCGCTACCGGGTGACCCTGGTGGAGGGCGCGACCTCCTGGGCGGTGGCCGATGCTTTGCGCAAGGCTGATTTCCTCTCGGGCGAGCTGCGCGAGGTGGCGCCTGAGGGCTCGCTCGCGCCGCAGAGCTATGATGTCGAGAAGGGTTCGGACCGGGCGGCGCTGATCGGGCGTATGGCATCGGTTCAGGAGCAGATTATGGCCGAGCTCTGGCCGGGCCGGGCGGCGGATCTGCCCTATGACACGCCGGAACAGGCGATGATCATGGCCTCGATCATCGAGAAAGAGACCAGCGTGCCGGAAGAGCGCGGCCTTGTGGCCTCGGTCTTTGTCAACCGGCTGCGTCAGGGCATGCGGCTGCAGACCGACCCGACGGTGATCTATGGCATCACCAAAGGTGAGGGCGTACTGGGCCGGGGCCTGCGCGCCAGTGAGCTGCGCCGCTCGACCCCCTATAATACCTATGTGATCGACGGCCTGCCGCCGGGGCCGATTGCCAATCCGGGCCGGGCCTCGATTGCGGCAGCGCTGAATCCTGATACCGCAGATTATGTGTTCTTCGTCGCCGACGGCACCGGCGGCCATGCTTTTGCGCGCACCCTCGCCGAGCATAATGAGAATGTCGCACGCTGGCGGGCGATTGAGAAAGAGCAGGGCGCGAGCGGCAGCACCGGCACCCAGACCGGGCAGTAATCCCCCGGGGGGCGCTGGCCTGAAGGCGCTGAAAACATTGAAAAGAAACCCTCCCCCGCCGTGATGGCGCGGGAGGGTTTTTTCATTTCCGGCCCGGTTCAGCCCCTGGCCCATGCGCAGAATGTTTAATAAAGCGTTAAAGCGGCGTTTTTGTAACTATCTGATATTATTGAATTTTTATTGACGACCGCCCTGAAATCCGACAATCTTGGCCGGTGCTGAAAGGAAAGTGACAGCGCGCTGAGGCCAGGGGCCGGGTCTGTCGCTTTCTCAGCCAGAGCTTGCAGAACGCGACAGCGGGAGGGCGGGCAGGCGCATGACAGTGAGCTTCAGAGCCCCCGATGCCGAAGCCGCCCGCGAGGCGGGCGAGGCGCTGGAACTGACCGGGGAATTATACCGCATCGCAGTGGAAGAGCTGAACGAGGCTTTCGCGGAAATCCGCGCCGGCCGGTTTGCCGGGGCGAAAGAGGCAAAGCGCGCGGTGCGCGATCTGGCCGATCTGTCCAAAGCGCTTCTGGAGGAGCGACGCAATGTCGAGAGATTACGCAGGCAGATTGCCGGAGAGCTTACCACAGGCCTCAGCGGGGGCGGGGCCCTTGATCTCGGAGCTGCGCGCGATGAAATCGGGCGCCGCCTGGCTCGCCTGCGCGCCGCAGCCGGAGATTGAGGCTTTCCTCGCCGGGCTGAGTGAGAATGCCCTGCTGGCTTTGCCCTGGATCTTTGACTTCTGGGCCCTGCCGCATCAGCTGCCGCCCGAGGGGGCCTGGAAGACCTGGGTGGTGATGGGCGGGCGCGGTGCCGGCAAGACCCGCGCCGGGGCTGAATGGGTGCGCCATATGGTCGAGGGCGGTACGCCGGAGGCCCCGGGCCAGGCACGCCGCCTCGCGCTGGTGGCCGAAACCCTGGAACAGGCGCGCGAGGTGATGGTGCTGGGCGAAAGCGGCATCCTCGCCTGCTCGCCCCCCGACCGCCGCCCGAAATGGAATGCAACGCGCAATTGCCTCGAATGGCAGAACGGCGCGGTGGCGCAGCTGTTTTCGGCCCATGATCCCGAAAGGCTGCGCGGGCCGCAGTTTGACGCGGCCTGGGCCGATGAGCTGGCGAAATGGCCCAAAGCCGCCCAGACTTGGGAGCAGCTGCAGTTTGGCCTGCGCCTTGGCAGCCATCCGCAGCAGATGGTGACGACGACACCGCGCAATCTGGCGGTGCTGAAGGCGATCCTCGCCAATCCCTCTACCGTGATCACCCATGCCCCGACCGAGGCCAACCGGGCCTGGCTGGCGGCAAGTTTCCTCGAAGAGATCGGGGCGCGCTATGGCGGCACCACCACCGGGCGCCAGGAGATGGAGGGCCTGCTGATCGAGGAGGAAGAGGGCGCGCTCTGGAGCCGGGCGATGATCGAGGCGGCAGGGGCGCTGGCAGATATCCGGCCCGGGCGGGTGGTGGTGGCGGTGGATCCGCCGGTCACGGCGCATAAGCGCTCGGATGAATGCGGCATTGTGGTGGTGGGGCTCGACCGGCGCGGCGGGGCGAAAGACTGGCGCGCGCTGGTTCTGGCCGACCGCTCGCTGCGCGGTGCCTCGCCCGATGGCTGGGCCAGGGCGGCCCTCGCCGCGATGAGCGAATTTGGCGCCGACCGGCTGGTGGTCGAGGTCAATCAGGGCGGCGATCTGGTCGCCTCGGTGGTGCGCCAGATCGATCCGGTGGTGCCGATCCGCGAGGTCCGGGCGATGCGCGGCAAGATGCTGCGCGCCGAACCGGTGGCCGCGCTTTATGAACAGGGAAGGGTCGGCCATGTCCGCGGCCTCGCCGCGCTTGAGGCGCAGATGCTGCAGATGACCCGGGCCGGCTGGCAGGGCCAGGGCAGCCCCGACCGGCTCGATGCTCTGGTCTGGGCGATGACAGAGCTGATGGCCGGCCCGGGCGGGCAGCCGGGGCTGCGCAGCCTCTGAGCGCCGGAAGTTTCGCAAAGAGTTCAATCTGGGGGACGGGCAGTGTTTGGCTTTCGCAAGGCAAAAGACAAGGTCGTGCCCGATCTGGCGCGCAAGGCCAGCGCCACCGGCCGGGTGATTGCTCTGGCCAGCGGCGGGCGGGGCGCGGTGGCGCCGGGCGCGCGCGATCTCTCCGCGCTGAGCCGGGCGGGCTTTCAGGGCAATCCGGTCGGTTTTCGCGCCGTGCGGCTGGTGGCCGAGGCGGCGGCGGCTTTGCCGGTGCTCTGCCAGGATTGCGATCACCGCTATGAGGCGCATCCGGTGCTGGCGCTGTTGCAGCGCCCCAATGCCGCCCAGGGCCAGGCCGAATTCCTTGAGGCGATCTATGGCCATCTTTTGCTCAGCGGCAATGCCTGGATTGAGGCGGTGGCGGGCGAGGGTACGGGGGCGCAGACCGGCGCGCTGCCGGGCGATCTGTCGGCTGCGCTGCCGGGCGAGCTGCATGTTTTGCGCCCCGACCGCATGACGCTGATCCCCGGACCGGATGGCTGGCCTCTGGCCTGGGATTACGCGGTGGGGGGCCGGGTGCACCGCTTTGACATGACGGCTGCGCCGCAGCCGCTCTGCCATCTGCGCAGCTTTCACCCCCAGGATGACCATTACGGCCTTGCGCCTTTGCAGGCGGCCGCCGTGGCGGTTGAGGTGCATAATGCCGCCTCCTCCTGGTCGCGGGCCCTGCTCGACAATGCGGCGCGGCCTTCGGGGGCGATCATCTATAGCGGCGGCGAGGCGGGCGGCGTGCTCAGCCCCGATCAGTATGAGCGGCTGGTCGCCGAGATGGAGGCGCATCATCAGGGCGCGCGCAATGCCGGGCGGCCGATGCTGCTCGAAGGCGGGCTCGACTGGAAACCGATGGGTTTCAGCCCCAGCGATATGGAATTTCATGAGACCAAACTGGCCGCGGCGCGCGAGATTGCCCTGGCCTTTGGCGTGCCGCCGATGCTGATCGGCATTCCGGGCGATGCCACCTATGCCAATTATCAGGAGGCGAACCGGGCCTTTTACCGCCTGACCGTGCTGCCGCTGGCGGCGCGGGTGCTGGCGGGCCTTGCGCATTGGCTGGGCGAGCATAGCGGCCGGCCCGTCAGCCTGCGCCCCGATCCCGATCAGGTGCCCGCCCTCGCGGCCGAGCGCGATCAGCACTGGGCGAGGATCGGCGCGGCGGGCTTTCTCAGCGATGCCGAGAAGCGCCTGCTCCTCGGCCTGCCGCCGCTTGCCGGGGCATCATGAGCGCGCGGCGCGAGGGGGCGGGATCGCGCTTTCTCTATGACAGTTTCGACGCCGCCCAGGCCCGGATCGAGGCCAATGAGCGGGTGATGCAGGAGCGCTGGGCGGCGCTGGAATTCCGCCTCGGCCAGATTGATGCGGTGCTCGAACGGCTCGAGCGGCGGATCTGGCTCGGGGTCTGTGGCCTCACCGCCTTTCTGCTGGCCCAGGGGGCCGAGGCGCTGATTGGCGCGGCTTTGCGGTAACGGGGGAAAAGATGCTGGAGCATAAATTCTGCCAGACAGAGGCCGGACCAGGGCTGGTCCTGCGCGAGGGCTGCCGGCTTGAGGGCTATGCCTCGCTGTTCGGGCTTTGCGATCAGGGCGGCGATGTGGTCGGGCCGGGGGCCTATAGCGCCTCGCTGGGCCGGATCGCAAAGCGGGGCGGCAAGGTGCGGATGCTCTGGCAGCATGATCCGACCCGGCCGATCGGCCTCTGGGAAGAGGTGCGCGAGGACGGGCGCGGCCTCTGGGTCAGCGGGCGGCTGCTGACCGGAGTGGCCCAGGCCCACGAGGCGGCGGTGCTGCTCGAGGCGGGGGCGATTGACGGCTTGTCGATCGGCTATCGCACCATCGCGGCCGAGCGCGATGCAAAGGGGCGGCGGGTGCTGCGCGAGATCGACCTCTGGGAGGTGTCGCTGGTGACCTTCCCGATGCTGAGCGAGGCCCGCGCCGTGACCAAGGCCGAGGCGGAAGTGGCCGAGCTGGCTGCGCTGGCGGGATTTTTTGAGGCGGCGCGCCAGGCCCTGAGCACGGTCTGAGCAGGGGGGCAGCAGGGCGTGATCGGAGCTGAGACACGGGCTCGGCCGTGACGCCCGCATCAGGGCTGCCAGGCCCGCCAGGAGAGGCGCGCTGAAGGAGGGATCAGGATGGATGAGCTTGTTATGCAAAGGCCGGAGCCAGGCTCTGGCGCGGCGGCTGGCCTCGGCGATGTCCGGGGTGCAGTGGCTGGTTTTCTTAAAGAATTCAGCAGTTTTCACAGTGAAGTTAAACAATCGCTGCAACAGCAGGAAAAGCGAGTGACCATGCTTCAGAGAAAAATCAGCCATGCTGGCCGCCCGGTTCTGTCGCCCGCCAGCGAAGAGGCAGCGCCCCTGCAGAAGGCCTTTGATGCCTATCTGCGCAGCGGCGATGATGAGGGCTACCGCGGCCTTGTCCCCGAGGGCAAGGCCATGTCCACGGCGGTGGCGGCGGATGGCGGCTATCTGGTTTCGCCCCGGACCGCCGATCAGATCCGCTCGATGCTGGTCTCGACCTCCAGCCTGCGCGCGGTGGCCAATGTGGTCCAGGTCGAGGCCAGCTCCTTCGATGTGCTGATCGACCGCTCGGATATCGGTTCGGGCTGGGCCAGCGAAAGCACGGCCACGGGCGAGACCGCCACCCCGGCGATTGAGCGCATCCAGATCCGGCTGCATGAGCTTTCGGCCATGCCCAAGGCCAGCCAGCGCCTGCTCGATGACAGTGCCTTTGATGTCGAGAGCTGGCTCGCGGCCAGGATCGCGGCGCGCTTCATCCGGGCCGAGGCGGCGGCCTTTATCTCGGGCGATGGCCTGGATAAGCCGAAGGGCATTTTGCTGCCCGCCAAGGTCGCCAATGCCTCCTGGAGCTGGGGTAATCTCGGCTATGTGGCGACCGGCGCCTCGGCTGATTTCGCCATCAGCAATCCGGCCGATTGCATCATTAACCTCGTCTATGCGCTCGGGGCGGATTACCGCGCCAATGCCGGTTTCGTGATGAATTCGAAAACCGCAGGCGCGGTGCGCAAGATGAAGGATGCCGATGGGCGGTTTCTCTGGTCGGACGGGCTGGCGGCAGGGGAACCGGCGCGGCTGATGGGCTATAACGTGCTGATCTGCGAGGATATGCCGGATGTGGCTGCCAATGCCTATCCGCTGGCCTTTGGCGATTTCAGCGCCGGCTATACCATCGCCGAGCGCCCCGATCTGCGCATTCTGCGCGATCCTTTTTCGGCCAAGCCGCATGTGCTGTTCTATGCCAGCAAGCGCGTCGGCGGCGATATCACCGATTATGCGGCGATCAAATTGCTGAAAATCGCCACCAGCTGAGGTTTTCGGCTGAGGTTTTCGGCACTGGCCCGCCGGATCTGGCGGGCCAGTGCAGCGTGATCAGCAGCGGAGGGCCGGGGATGCGACTGACCGAAGAGACCACATTGCCCGCCGGGGCACTGCCGCTGGCGGGGCTGAAACAGCATCTGCAGCTGGGCAGCAGTTTTGCGCTGGCCCCGGATCAGGATGCTTTGCTGGACAGCCATCTGCGCGCCGCGCTGGCGGTGATCGAGGGCCGCATTGCCAAGGCCTTGCTCACGCGCAATTTTCTTCTGGTGCTGGAGGGCTGGCGCGATGCCGATGCCCAGGCCCTGCCTTTGGCCCCGGTCAGCGCGGTGCTCTCGGTGCAGCTGATCGATGCCGGGGGCGCGGTGACGCTGCTTGATCCGGCGCGCTACCGGCTGATCCGCGATCAGCACCGGCCGCGCCTCGCCGGGACCGGGGCGGCTCTGCCCGAACCCGGGACCGGCGGGCGGGTTGAACTGCGCTTTCAGGCCGGATTTGGCGAAAGCTGGGCGGATGTTCCGGCCGATCTGGCCCAGGCGGTGCTGCTGCTCGCGGCCGAATTTTACGAATATCGCCATGATGGCGGCGTGCAGATGGCGGCTTTGCCCGCAAGGGTGCTGGCGCTGATCGAGGGCTGGCGGCAGCTGCGTGTGCTTGGCGGCGGGCGGCGCGGATGAGGGCGCCGCATCTGAACCGGGCGCTGCTGCTCGAACAGGAAAGCCTCGAGGCCGACGGGGCCGGGGGTTTTCACCGCAGCTGGCTGGCTCTGGGCCAGCTCTGGGCCGCGGTCCGGGCCGGGGCCGGGCGCGAAAGCCCGGGCGAAGAGCTCAGCCTTGCCACCATTCCCTGGGCGATCACCCTGCGCGGCGCGCCCCCCGGCTCGGCGCTGCGGCCCCGGCCCGGACAAAGGTTTCGCGAGGGCCTGCGGATTTTCACCATTCTGACCGTGGCCGAGCGCGATGCCGGGGGGCGCTGGCTGATCTGTTCCTGCCGTGAGGAGGGCGCGCGATGAGCTATGCTGCCTCGGCCGCGGTCCAGGCGGCGCTTTATGCGCGGCTGATCTCGGCCCCGGGCCTCGGGGATGTGGCGATTTACGACGCTTTGCCCGAGGCCCCGCCCGGCACTTTCGTGCTGATCGGGCCCGAGGAAGTCCGCGACGCCTCGGACCAGAGCGGCGCCGGGGCCGAGCACCGGCTGATCTTCAGCGTGATTTCGGATGCCAGCGGCTTTCTGGCCTCAAAGCAGATCGCGGTGGCGATTGCCGATGCCCTGGCCGATCCGCCTTACCCCAGCCTGAACCGGGGCCGTATCGTCAGCCTCAGCTTTGAGCGGGCGCGGGCGCGGCGGCTGGATCAGGGGGCGGTGCGGCGCATTGATCTGACCTTCCGGCTGCGGGTGGAGCTGTGATCCGCCGCGCCGCAATTTTCAGCTAAGGAGAGGGTGATGGCGGTTCAGGCCGGAAAAGACCTGCTGATCAGAATTGACCAGACCGGGGACGGACAGTTTGAGACCATTGCCGGGCTGCGCGCGACCCGGGCCAGTTTCAATGCCGAAACGGTCGAGGTGACCAGCCTTGAGAGCGCGGGGGGCTGGCGCGAGCTGCTGGCGGGCGCAGGGGTGAAATCAGCGATGATCTCGGGCTCGGGTGTGTTTCGCGATGCAGCGACAGATGAGCGGGCACGCCAGATCTTTTTTGACGGGGAAATCCCTGCCTTTCAGGTGGTTATCCCGGATTTCGGTGTGATCCAGGGGCCGTTTCAGATCACCGCGCTCGACTATTCCGGCAGCTATAATGGCGAGGCCAGCTATGAGCTGACGCTGGCCTCGGC
This sequence comes from Pseudogemmobacter faecipullorum, assembly GCF_020539525.1. Taxonomy (GTDB): domain Bacteria; phylum Pseudomonadota; class Alphaproteobacteria; order Rhodobacterales; family Rhodobacteraceae; genus Pseudogemmobacter; species Pseudogemmobacter faecipullorum. Next base: position 132,510 of record NZ_JACDXX010000006.1, read on the forward strand.
CGGGGCGCTGAGCTTTACGGCTTTGTGATGGTTAATCCGCTGGCGGGAGAGGTCGAGATCCGCCTCGACGGGGTGGCGCATTGCGCCAGGCTGACGCTCGGCGCGCTGGCCGAGATGGAGGCGCTGCCCGGATCGCCCGGCCTGATCGCGCTGATCTCCCGCCTTGAGGCGGGTGAGTTTTCGGGGCGCGATCTGCTGGCTTTGCTGGTCGCAGGCCTGCGCGGTGGTGGCTGGCAGGGCGGCAGCCCCGATCTGCTGACGGTCCGCATCGGCTATGGCGGCGATGAGGGGCCGCTGGCGGCGGCGCGGGCGGCGGCGGATTTGCTGACGCGCGCCTTCGCGCTGCCGGAACCATGAACAGCCGGTTCGACTGGCCCGGGCTGATGCGCGCCGGGATCGGCGGGCTGAAGCTTGAACCGGGCCGGTTCTGGGCGCTGACCCCGGTTGAGCTGCGGCTGATGCTGGGGCTGGAGCCGGGACCGCCGCCGCTGAGCCGGGCGCGGCTGGCCGAGCTGGATGCCGCTTTGGCAAAGGCAAAGGAGCAAAAAGATGAGCGCGACTGCAGAGACAGAGCTTGCCGGGATCGGGGAGCAGATCACCAGCCTGGCGCCGCTGCTGGCCAGCTTTGACGCTGAACTGGCCCGGCTGCGCGAAAACACCAGCTTCACCAGCCGCGAGATGACCGGCCTTGCCAGCGGCTTTTCCGCCGCTTTGCGGCGCAGTTTCGACGGGCTGCTCTTTGACGGGCTGAAGCTGGATCAGGCGCTGAAAGGCCTGACCGCCCGGGTGATCGACAATCTCTATGCCATGGCGATGCGCCCGGTCCATAAAGCTGCCGGAGGCGCGCTTGCCGCAGGCATCGGCGGGCTGATGTCGGGGCTGATGCCCTTTGCCGCTGGCGCGCCGTTCTCGCAGGGGCGGGTGATGCCCTTTGCCAGGGGCGGCATCGTCACCGCCCCGACCCGCTTTGCCATGCGCGGCGCGGATGGCCGGCTTGGCGTGGCCACGACCGGCCAGGCACGGCCGGTCAGCCTGGTGATGAATATCACCACGCCGGATGCCGAAAGCTTCCGGCGTTCCGAAAGCCAGATTGCGGCGCAGATCGGCCGGGCGCTGATGCGCGGCCAGCGAAACCGGTGAGGCAGAACCATGTTCCATGAGGTGAGATTTCCCGCCAGCCTCAGCTTTGGCTCGGTCGGTGGGCCCGAGCGGCGCACTGAAATTGTCAGCCTGGCCAATGGCTTTGAAGAGCGCAACAGCCCCTGGGCCCATGCGCGTCGCCATTATGATGCGGGCGTCGGGCTGCGCTCGCTTGATGATCTCGAAGCGCTGATCGCGTTTTTTGAGGCCCGGCGCGGCCAGCTGCATGGCTTTCGCTGGAAAGACTGGAGCGATTACCGCTCCTGCCGCGCCTCGGGCAGCCCAGGCGCCTTTGATCAGGAGCTGGGGATCGGCGACGGCCAGCGCCGGAGCTTTGATCTGTGCAAACTCTACCGCTCGGGCGAGGAAAGCTACAGCCGCCCGGTGGTCAAGCCGGTGGCGGGCACGGTGCTGGTGGGGCTGGGCGGGGATCCGCAGACCGAAACCGTCGATTACAGCCTGGAGCTGAGCCGCGGCAGGCTGCATTTTGACACCGCGCCGCCTCGCGGCGCGCGGGTCACGGCGGGGTTTGAATTTGACGTTCCGGTCAGGTTCGACACCGACCGCATCGCGCTCTCGGTCGCCAGTTTTCAGGCCGGCGAAATGCCCGGCGTGCCGGTGGTGGAGATCCGGCTGTGAGCGGGCCGGACAGCACCAGCTTTTGCCGGATCTGGCAGATCACCCGGCGCGACGGGCTGCGGCTTGGCTTTACCGATCATGATTGCGATCTGGAGTTTAACGCTCTGATCTGCCGCGCCGGCAGCGGGCTGACCGCCTCGGCTCTGGTTCAGGTAGCCGGTCTGGCAGTCGATAATGCCGAGGCTCTGGGGGCTTTGTCGGATACGGCGATCCGCGCCGGTGATCTGACGGCGGGCCGGTTTGACGGGGCAGAGATCATGCTCTGGCTGGCGGACTGGCAGGATCTGAGCCGCAACAGGCTGCTGTTTCATGGCACTCTGGGTGAGATCAGCCAGCATGGCCTTGCCTTTCGCGCCGAGCTGCGCGGGCTGAGCGAGGCTTTGTCGCAGCCCCAGGGCCATGCCTATAGCCGCGGCTGTTCGGCGGTCCTCGGGGATGCGCGCTGCCGTTTCGATCTGCGCCAGCCGGGCTATCTGCAGGAGCTGCCGGTGCTGGCGGTCAGCGGCGCCGGGCGGCTGTTGCATCTCGCTCCGGCGGAAAGCTTTGAGCCAGGCTGGTTCGCCGAGGGCCGGCTCGAGGTGCTCTCAGGCGCGGCAGCGGGGCTGGATGCGATGATCCGCAGCGACCGGCTGCTGGCTGAGGGGCGCGAGATCGGGCTCTGGCAGTCGCTGCGGGCCGGGCTTCTCCCCGGCGACCAGGTGCGGCTTGGCCCCGGCTGTGACCGGCGCGCGGTGACCTGTCGCCAGAAGTTCAGCAATCTGAAGAACTTTCGCGGCTTTCCTCATCTGCCATCGGAAGACTGGCTGACCTCCTGGCCACGTCAGGGCCAGGAGAATACCGGCGGCAGCCTGTTTTTGACCCCTGGCGCCGGAGCGGGGCTGTGAGTGCGGCTGTGAGCGGAGCCGCGGCGGCGGCGGCGCTGGCCGAGGCGCGGCTCTGGCTCGGCACGCCTTATCGCCATCAGGCGCGCTGTCGCGGCGCGGGCTGTGACTGCCTTGGGCTGATCCTCGGGATCTGGCGCGCGCTTTATGGCAGCCTTCCGACCGAGCCGCCGCCCTATAGCCCCGACTGGGCCGAGGCGGGTCAGGGCGAGGCGCTGCTGCAGGCGGCGCAGCTCTGGCTGGTGCCAAAGCCCCTGGCGGCGCTGGTGCCGGGCGATGTGCTGCTGTTTCGCATCCGCGATTCTGGCCCGGCGCGCCATCTCGGGCTTTGTTCGGCTGTGCAGCCCGCGCCCGGCTTTATCCATGCCTATAGCGGCCATGCGGTCACCGAGAGCCCGCTGTCCCTGCCCTGGCGGCGGCGGATTGCCGGTTGTTTTGCCTTTCCCCCGATCCGAGCAGGGAGTGAGTGATCCATGGCGACGCTGGTTCTTTCGGCGGCCGGTGCGGCCATTGGTGCGGGCTTTGGCGGCACGGTGCTGGGCCTTTCGGGCGCGGTGATCGGCCGGGCCATCGGTGCCACTCTGGGGCGGGCGATTGACCAGCGCGTGCTTGGCGGCGGCTCGGAGGCGGTGGAGGTTGGCCGGATCGACCGGCTGCGCCTGAGCGGCAGCGGCGAGGGGGCGGCGATTGCCCGGCTCTGGGGCCGGATGCGGATCGGCGGCCATGTGATCTGGGCCTCGCAGTTTGAGGAGCACAGCTCCAGCCATCGCGGCGGCAAGGGGGGCGGCCCGAAGGTCACCGAATTCTCCTACACCGTCAGCCTCGCCATTGGCCTGTGCGAGGGCGAGATCCAGGGGCTTGGCCGGATCTGGGCCGATGGCATGGAGATCGCGCCGCAGGATCTGAGCCTGCGGCTTTATCCCGGCAGCGAGGATCAGCTGCCCGATCCGAAGATCGAGGCGGTCGAGGGCGCGGGATCGGTGCCCGGCTTTCGCGGCCTTGCCTATGTGGTGATCGAGGATCTCGATGTCAGCGCCTGGGGCAACCGGGTGCCGCAGTTCAGCTTTGAGGTGATCCGCAAGGTCCAGGGGCCGGGCGTGGCACCAGGCAGCGCTTTGCAGGATCTGGTGCAGGCGGTGGCGCTGATCCCGGGCACCGGCGAATATGCCCTGGCGCTCAGCCCGGTGCATTTCAGCCAGGGCGAGGGGCAGAACCGGGCGGTGAACAGCCATTCCCCCTCGGGCGGGACAGATTTTCGCACCAGTCTTGACCAGCTGCAGCGTGAGCTTCCGGCCTGTGCCTCGGTCTCGCTGGTGGTGGCCTGGTTCGGCAGTGATCTGCGCTGCGGCAGTTGCGAGATCCGGCCCCGGGTCGAACAGAAAGAGCAAGACGGGGTCGGTATGCCCTGGCGCGCGGGCGGGATTGACCGCGCGGCGGCCGGGCTGCTGGCCCGGCGCGAGGGTCGGGTGATCTATGGCGGCACCCCGGCCGATGCTGCGGTGATCGAGGCGATCCGCGCCCTGCGCGCCGGCGGCCAGGAGGTGATGTTCTATCCTTTCATCCTGATGGAACAGCTGGCAGGCAATGGCCGGCCCGATCCCTGGAGCGGGGCCGCGGATCAGCCGGTCCTGCCCTGGCGCGGCCGCATCACTTCGGCGCTCGCGCCAGGGGGGAGAGAGCGCAATGATGCGGTTGCAGATGAAATTGCCGCATTTTTCGGCGAGGCTCAGCCCAGAGACTTCAGCCTGCAGGGCGAGGAGATCCATTACACCGGCCCCGCAGAATGGCGCTATCGCCGCTTCATCCTGCATTACGCATGGCTGTGCCGGGCGGCGGGGGGTGTGGATGCCTTTTGCCTCGGCTCGGAAATGCCGGGGCTGACGCGGCTGCGCGATGCCAGCGGCGCATTCCCGGCGGTCATGGCGCTGATCCGGCTGGCGGGCGAGCTGCGCGCCATCCTCGGGCCGGAGGTGAAACTCTCCTATGCTGCCGACTGGACCGAATATGGCGCGCAGCAGCTTGGCCAGGATCTGTGCTTCCCGCTCGACCCGCTCTGGGCCGATCCTGAGATCGGCTTTATCGGCATCGACAATTACATGCCGCTTTCCGACTGGCGCGAGGGCGAGGATCACCTCGATGCCGCCTGGGGCGATATCAGCAACCTCGCCTATCTGCAGGCCAATGTGGCGGGGGGCGAATATTACGACTGGTATTACGACAGCCCCGAGGGCGAGGCGGCGCAGATCCGGCGGCCGATCCGCGATGAGGCCCATGGCGAGCCCTGGGTCTACCGGGTGAAAGATCTGCGCGGCTGGTGGGAAAATGCGCATCACCCGCGCGAAGCGGGCATACGCGAGGAAGGGGCGACGGCCTGGCTGCCCGGCTCAAAGGCGATCCGTTTCACCGAATATGGCTGCGCCGCGATTGATAAAGGCGCTAATCAGCCCAATCGCTTTCTGGACCTGTGGTCCTCGGAATCGGGGCTGCCGCGCGCCTCAACCGGGGCGCGTGATGATCTGATGCAGATGCAATATCTGCGCGCCATGGCGGGCTACTGGGGCGATCCGGCGCATAATCCGCTCTCAGCGCATTATCCGGGGCGGATGATTGATATGGCGCGCGCCCATGTCTGGGCCTGGGATGCCCGGCCCTTTCCGGTGTTTCCGGCCCGCCAGGATCTGTGGAGCGATGGCGGCGCCTATGCGCGCGGCCACTGGCTGAACGGCCGGGCCAGTAATCAGCCGCTGTCGGCGCTGCTGGCGGCGATCTGCGGCGAAAACGGGCTGACAGAGATTGACACCGCCGGGGCCGAAGCGGTGGTGCGCGGCTATATGCTGGCCGATGTCGAAAGCGGGCGTGCCTCGCTGCAGCCGCTGCTCCAGGCCTTCGGCGTCGATCTGGCCGAGCGCGGCGGCAGGCTTGTCTGTCGCCGCCGCCGTCCCGGCATTGATCACCGGCTGGAGCCCGGGGATTACGCGGTTGATGATCTGGCGGGGCTGGCCGGGATCCGCCGCGCCCCTGAGCCGGAAAGCGGCACGGTGATCCGCCTCTCTTATATCGAGGCCGATGGCAGCTATGAGGTGCGGATGAGCGAGGCGCGCCAGCCCGATGAAAGCCGGCGTATGGTCGAGGCCACCGGCTTTTCGCTGGTGCTGACCGGGGGCGAGGCGAGGGGCATTGCCGCGCGCTGGCTGGCCGAGAGCCGGATCGGCCGCGACAGCCTGCGCCTCAGCCTGGCCCCCTCGCGGCCAGATCCGTCGCGGCCGGAGCCGGGGCCGGGCGACCGCATCGCCACCCCCGATGGTGCGCAATGGCGGATCGAGCGGGTCGAGCAGGGCGATAGCCGCCGGATTGAGGCGGTGCGGATCGAGGGCGGGGTCTATGCCGCCGCCGCTGGTCCCGAGGAGCTGCCGGTGCCACCCGCGCCCTATCTGGCGCCGGTGCCGGTCTGGCCGCTGTTTCTCGATCTGCCGATGCTCAGCGGCAGCGAGCTGCCGCATCAGCCGCTGATCGCGGTCGCGGCCCGGCCCTGGCCGGGGCCGGTTGGCCTGTGGTCGGGCAGCCCCGGGGCGGGGTTTGAGCTGAACCGGCTGATCACGCGCCCGGCGGTGATCGGGGTGACTGAGACCGCGCTGGCGGCGGCGCGGCCGGGGATCTGGGACCGCGGCCCGGCGCTGCGCATCCGCCTCAGCCGTGGCGCTCTGCAGGCGCGAGATCCGCTCGATGTGCTCAATGGCGCCAATGTCATGGCGATCGGCGATGGCTCAGCGGCGCATTGGGAGGTGTTTCAGTTCGCCCGGGCCGGGCTGGTCGGGCCGGATCGCTGGGAGCTGAGCCTGCGGCTGCGCGGTCAGGCCGGCAGTGATGGCATCATGCCGCCCAACTGGCCGTCGGGCAGCCGGGTGGTGCTGCTCGACGGCGCGCCGGTGCCGGTGGATCTGCCGCTTTCGGCCCGGGGCCTCGCACGCGATTACCGCATCGGCCAGCTGGCGCGGGGCTATGCGGCGCCCTCGGCGGTGGCGATCAGCAGCGCTTTTGACGCTATCGGCCTGCGGCCCTATCCGGTGGCCCATCTGCGCGCCCGGGGCCGGGCTGGCGGAGAGATCCGCTTCAGCTGGATCCGGCGTGGCCGGATTGATGCCGACAGCTGGCAGCAAAGCGAGATCGCGCTGGGCGAGGAAAGTGAGGCCTATCTGCTGCGCATCGAAAGCGGCGCTATGGTGCTGCAAAGCTATACCACCCAGTTGCCCGAGTTCCTGTACAGCCCGGGGCAACAGGCGGCGGATGGCGCGGCTGCGGGCTGTTTTCTGGCGGTGGCGCAGCTGTCCTTGCGGTTTGGGCCAGGGCCTTTTCGCCGGATTGCCCTGCCGGGCTGAGGCCAGAACGCGCGAAAAAGCCGGGCCGGGCGGCCTGGAGAAACGGATGCGGATTGCTGTTTGGCTTTTCCTGGAGGATAATTACCCCGAACTGCACCACTATTGCGCCACTTTGTTCCGGATCGGGGCCGGGCGGTTCGCCCGGCAAACCGACCCCGCCTCCGCGGCCGCCGCACCAGGAAGGAGCCTCTCATGGCTGAGACCATGCATCGCATTACCCCGCTCGATCCGGTCTGGACGCGGATCTGCAGCGAGGCGGTTGAGGCGGTGCGCGCCGAGCCTTTGCTGGGCGCGCTGATCCATTCCGGCCTGCTCCACCATGCCACGTTTGAGCGCGCGCTGGCCTTCCGCTTTTCGCTGAAACTGGCCAGTGGCGAGATGAGCGAACAGATCCTGCGCGAGATCGCCGATGAGGCCTATTCGACCTCGCCCGAGCTGGGGGCGGCGGCCCGCGCCGATCTGATGGCGGTCTATGAGCGTGACCCGGCCTGCCACCGTTATCTGCAGCCGATCCTGTTCTTTAAGGGCTATCAGGCGGTGCAGGCCTACCGCATCGGTCACTGGCTCTGGCAGAAGGGCCGGGTCGATCTGGCCTATTTCGTGCAGATGCGGGTCTCCGAGGCTTTTGGCGTGGATATTCACCCCGCCGCCCGGATCGGGCGCGGCATTATGATCGACCATGCCCATTCGATCGTGATCGGCGAGACGGCGGTGGTCGGCGATAATGTGTCGATGCTGCATTCCGTCACCCTCGGCGGCACCGGCAAAGAGGATGGCGACCGCCATCCGAAAATCGGCAATGGCGTGCTGATCGGGGCCGGGGCCAAGGTGCTGGGCAATATCAGGGTCGGGAATTGCTCCCGTATCGCGGCGGGCTCGGTTGTGCTTGAAGAGGTGCCAGCCGAGACCACTGTGGCCGGGGTTCCGGCCCGGGTGGTGGGCAAGGCAGGCTGCCCGCAGCCGGCCCTGAGCATGGATCAGCATATTAAAGCCGAGTGAACCGGGCGTGACGCAGAAAACAGGGTTGCAGCTGAAAGCGCTGGCACGGGCTGCGGGGGCAGGCCTCGCCGGCCGCGCGATCAGCCTTTTCGCCAGGATTGTCACCGCGCCCCGCGCGATCTGGGCCGGAATAGAGCCGGTGCCGCGGCAGCGGGTCTATTTTGCCAATCACACTTCGAATGCCGATTTCGTGCTGCTCTGGACCGTGTTGCCGGGCAATCTGCGCCGCCAGACCCGGCCGGTGGCAGCGCTGGATTACTGGCTGAAATCGCCTTTGCGCCGCTTTCTGATCCAGGATGTGTTCAATGCCGTGCTGATCGACCGCCGGCCCGAGCACCGGGTCGAGGATCCGGTTGATCTGATGGAGGCGGCTTTGCGCACGGGCTCATCGCTGATCCTTTTCCCCGAAGGGGTGCGCAATATGGGCGATGAGGTTCTGCTGCCGTTCAGATCCGGCCTCTACCATCTGGCAAAGCGCCAGCCCGGGGTGGATCTGGTGCCGGTCTGGATCTCGAATCTGAACCGGGTGATGCCCAAGGGCGAGGTGGTGCCGCTGCCGCTGATCTGCAGCTTAAGTTTCGGCCCGGCGCTGCATCTGGGGGCGGATGAGCCGAAAGCGGCTTTCCTTGAGCGCGCCCGTGCGGCGCTGCTGGCACAGCGCGAGGCGGCGCAGTCATGAGTGAATCCCCGCATCTGATCTGGCTGCTGAGCGGCGTCGCGCTGATCCTGCTGATCGCCACCCTGACCGGGGCTTTGCTGCGCGCGCGGATCGCGCCAGATGGCAGCAATCCGGTGATCGAGAATCTGAATGCGCGGATCGCGGCCTGGTGGGGCATGGTGATCCTGCTGTCGCTGGCCTTTCTCGCCGGGCGGGTGGGGGTGGTGATCCTGTTCGCGGTCCTGTCCTTCTCGGCTCTGCGCGAATTTCTGACCCTGACCGCCAAGGCCCGGGCCGATCACTGGTCTCTGGCGGCGGCGTTTTTCCTGGTGCTGCCGGTGCAATACTGGCTGGTTGGCATCGACTGGTACGGGCTCTATGCGATTTTCATCCCGGTCTATGCCTTCCTGCTGATGCCGGTGGTCTCGGCTTTGCGCGGTGAGACGAAGGGCTTTCTGACCCGGGTGGCCGAGACGCAATGGGCGCTGATGATCTCGGTCTATTGCGTCAGCCATGTGCCGGCGCTGCTGTCTTTGCAGATCCCCGGCTATGAGGGGCGCTCGGTCATTCTGATTGCCTGGCTGATCTTTACCGTGCAGCTCTCGGATGTGATGCAATATGTCTGGGGCAAGCTGCTGGGGCGGCATAAAGTGGCGCCGCAGCTCTCGCCCTCCAAGACCTGGGAGGGGCTGATCGGCGGCGTGCTGACCGCAACCCTGGCCGGAACAGCGCTGTGGTGGATGACGCCGTTTTCCATGGCCGGGGCCTTTGGCATGGCGCTTCTGGTGACATTGATGGGGTTTTTCGGTGGCCTCGTGATGTCGGCGATCAAGCGCGATAAGGGCGTCAAGGACTGGGGCCATCTGATCGCCGGACATGGCGGCTTTCTCGACCGGCTGGATTCGGTGGTCTTCGCCGCCCCGGTCTTCTTCCATATGACCCGCTGGTACTGGACCTGAGATGAGTGATCTGATCCCCGACCCAAATGGACCGCGCCCTGAACCGGCTGGCTCTGAGCCTGAAAGCCGCAACCGCCGCCCGATCCGGCTGCGCGACAATGCGCTGATCCGCCGCCTCGCGCGCCGTCTCGCAGCCGGAGAGGTGACGCCGAATGAGATCTCGATGGCCTCAATGGGCTGTGCCGCGATTGCGCTGCTGGTGTTCTGGGCTGCCGGGCTTTCCGGGCCGCTGGTTCAGACGGCGGGGCTGGTGCTGGCGGCTTTGCTGATCCAGGCCCGGCTGCTGTGCAATCTGCTCGACGGCATGGTGGCGGTTGAGGGCGGCAAGGGCTCGGCCTCGGGGGCGTTCTGGAATGAGGCGCCGGACCGGATCGCCGATCTTCTGTTCTTCTGGGGGGCAGGGCTTTTCGCCGGTCTGCCCGCGCTTGGGCTGGGGATTGGCGCGCTGGCGATCTGCAGCGCCTGGCTGCGCGAACTGGGCCGGGCCGAGGGCTTCCCCCCCGATTTCTCGGGGCCGATGGCCAAGCCGCAGCGGATGGCGGCGCTGACCCTTGCCGCTTTGGCGGCGGCTGTGCTGCCGCTGGCCTATAGCGGGGCGCAGATCATGGGCTTTGCGCTCTGGCTGATCCTTGCCGGGCTGATCGCTACGCTGATCCGCCGCTCGATGAAACTCCTCGCCCGGCTTGAGGCGCGCGGCCCTTAATTTCATCTGTCTGGAACTATCCCAGGGGGTCCGGGGGCCTGAAAGCCCCCGGCTTTTTCATGAGGGCCAGCCTTACGCCAGCATGGTCACCGGATTTTCCAGCGCCTCGACAATCGCCTTCATCAGCTGCGCGCCAAGCGCGCCATCGATCACCCGGTGATCGACCGAGAGGGTCATCGACATCACGGTCGCCACGCCAAGGCTGCCATCCTCCTGCACGACCGGCTTTTTCAGCCCGGCACCAACGGCGAGGATCGCGCCATGCGGCGGGTTGATCACCGCATCGAAATTCTCAATCCCGAACATGCCGAGATTGGAGATTGCGAAGCTGCCGCCCTGATATTCATGGGGGGCGAGCTTTTTCGATTTCGCCCGATGCGCCAGATCTTTCATCTCGGCCGACAAAGCCGAGAGCGATTTCTTATCGGCATCGCGCAAAACCGGGGTGAAAAGCCCGCCCTCAACCGCGACGGCCACCGCCACATCCGAGGGTTTGAGCTTCAGGATCCGGTCACCAGCCCAGACCGCATTGGCATCGGCCACCTGCTGGAGCGCAATGGCGCAGGCCTTGATGACAAAGTCATTGACCGAAAGCTTGACGCCGCGCCCGGTCAGGGCGTGGTTCAGATCGGCGCGGAAGGCCATCAGCGCGTCGAGTTTCACCTCGCGGCGCAGATAGAAATGCGGGATGGTCTGTTTGGCCTCGCTCAGCCGCGCGGCGATGGTGCGGCGCATACCGTCGAGCGCGACCTCCTCGAAAGCGCGGTCCTGGTACATTTTCAGCACCGTCTCGGGCGAGAGGCCAGCCGGGGCTGCGGCTTTGGCCGGAGCCGCCGCCGCTGCGGGCATCGAACCCGCCGCGGCAGCTGCTGCCGCGGGCGCCGGGGCCGGGGCCGCGCCAGGCTGTGCCGCCTCAACATCGGCCTTGACGATGCGGCCATGCGGGCCAGAGCCCTGGACCAGGGTCAGGTCCAGCCCCTTATCCTTTGCGATGCGCCGCGCCAGTGGCGAGGCGAAGACACGCGCGCCCTGAGCCGCAGGCGCGGCAGCCGGGGCGGCGGCTTGGGCTTTGACGGGGTCCGCCTTCGGGGCTTCCGCCTTGGCGGCCTCTGGCTCTGCGGCTGCCGGAGCGGCCTCGGCGGCCGAAGCATCCTCGCCCTCTTCCAGCAGCACGGCGATCGGGGCGTTCACTTTGACGCCCGCCGTGCCCTCAGCGATCAGGATTTTTCCGATCACGCCCTCATCCACCGCCTCAAATTCCATCGTCGCCTTATCGGTTTCGATTTCAGCGATGATCTGGCCGGATTTGACGTTGTCACCCTCTTTCACCAGCCATTTCGCCAGGCTGCCCTCTTCCATGGTCGGGGACAAAGCGGGCATCAGGATCTGAATTGCCATATCTCTTTTCCCTCCCTCAGCGGTAGCAGACGGTTTTCACCGCCTCGACGATTTCAGCCGGGGTGATCAGCGCCAGCTTCTCAAGGTTTGCCGCATAGGGCATCGGCACATCCTTACCGGTGCAGGTGATCACCGGCGCGTCGAGATGATCGAAGGCGCGCTGCATGATGGTCGAGGCGAGGTGATCGCCGATCGAGCCTACCGGGAAGCCCTCTTCCACGGTGACGCAGCGGTTGGTTTTTGCGACCGAGGCCAGGATGGTGTCGTAATCAATCGGGCGCAGGGTGCGCAGATTGATTACCTCGGCCTCGATGCCCTGTTTCGCCAGCTCTTCCGCTGCCGCGAGCGCATGGGAAACGCCGATGCCGAAGGAGACCATGGTCACATCCGAACCGGCGCGCACCACCGAGGCCTTGCCGAAGGGAATAGTGAAATCATCCCCGACCGGCACTTCAAACGAGCGGCCATACATGATCTCATTTTCGAGGAAGATCACCGGGTTATTGTCGCGGATCGCGGTTTTCAGCAGGCCCTTGGCATCGGCTGCCGACCAGGGCATCGCCACTTTCAGACCCGGGATCGCGGCATACCAGGCGGCGTAATCCTGGCTGTGCTGCGCGCCGACACGGGCGGCGGCGCCATTCGGGCCACGAAACACCATCGGCGAGCCCATCTGACCGCCCGACATGTAAAGCGTCTTGGCGGCCGAGTTGATGATATGGTCAATCGCCTGCATGGCGAAGTTGAAGGTCATAAACTCGACAATCGGGCGCAGGCCGCCCCAGGAGGCGCCGACCGCGATCCCGGCAAAGCCATGTTCGGTGATCGGGGTGTCGACCACGCGTTTGGCGCCGAACTCATCCAGCAGGCCCTGGCTGATCTTATAGGCGCCCTGATATTCGCCGACCTCTTCGCCCATCAGGAAGACATTCGGATCGGCGCGCATTTCTTCGGCCATGGCCTCGCGCAGAGCTTCGCGCACGGTCATGGTTTTGGTCTGCACCCCTGCGGGCAGATCGCTATGCGGCCAGGATTGCGGCACCTCTGCCGGGGCGGCAGGCGCAGGCGCGGCCGGTTTCACCGCCGAGGCCGGAACGCCGGGCGCAGCCTCGGGCGAGGGGGCAGGGCTGTCTGCCGCTTTGGGCGCAGCGGCTGCCGGCGCGTCGGACAGGCTCTCGCCATCCTCAACCAGCACTGCAATCGGGGTGTTTACCTTTACCCCGGCGGTGCCCTCGGCGATCAGCAGTCTGCCGACCTTGCCCTCATCGACGGCCTCAAACTCCATCGTTGCCTTATCGGTCTCAATCTCGGCGATGATCTGGCCCGATTTGACCTCATCGCCTTCTTTTACCAGCCATTTGGCGAGCGTGCCTTCCTCCATCGTCGGAGAAAGCGCCGGCATCAGAATTTCTACGGCCATCTTTCTTCCCCCTCAGACGGTAATATCGGTCCAGAGATCCTCGACAGGAGGCTCCGGGCTGTCTTTTGCAAATTCGGCCGATTCATTGACGAGGGCCTTGATATCACGGTCGATGGCCTTGAGATCCTCTTCCGAGGCGAGGCCACCCTGCAGCAGCAGGTCGCGCACATGTTCAATGCAGTCTTTCTCGGTCTTGATCTTCTCGACCTCTTCGCGGGTGCGGTATTTCGCCGGATCCGACATCGAATGGCCGCGGTAGCGATAGGTCATCATCTCAAGAATATAGGGGCCCTTGCCGGCGCGGCAGTGCGCCACGGCCTTTTCGCCCGCCGCTTTGACCGCCAGCACATCCATGCCGTCGACCTGTTCGCCCGGGATGCCATAGGCCACGCCGCGCTCAAACAAAGTGGTGGATTTGGTCGAGCGCCGCATCGAGGTGCCCATGGCATACTGATTGTTTTCAATGACGAAAATACAGGGCAGCGACCAGAGTTCAGCCATATTATAGGTCTCATAGACCTGGCCCTGGTTGGCCGCGCCATCGCCGAAATAGGTGAAGGTCACATTGTCATTGCCGAGATATTTATCGGCGAAGGAAAGACCTGCGCCCAGCGGCACCTGGGCGCCGACAATGCCATGGCCGCCGTAGAAATGTTTCTCTTTCGAGAACATATGCATCGAGCCGCCCTTGCCTTTGGAATAGCCGCCGATGCGGCCGGTCAGCTCGGCCATAACGCCCCTGGCATCCATCCCACAGGCCAGCATATGGCCGTGATCGCGGTAAGAGGTCAGGCGTTTGTCGCCCTCTTTCGCTGCCGCCTCGAGGCCGACAACCACTGCTTCCTGGCCGATATAGAGATGGCAGAAGCCGCCGATCAGGCCCATGCCGTAGAGCTGGCCGGCTTTTTCCTCAAAGCGGCGGATCAGCAGCATTTCGCGGTAGAATTTCAGCAGCTCTTCTTTCGAGACATTCGGTCTCGCATCTGGCTTGCGTGCCACAGGCCCCTCCCAGGATCGGTGAATGTGGATTGTTTAACGTTAAACTATCGAGAGACTATCGATTTTTGCAGGGCTTGGCAAGAATTCTGCACCAAAGAGGTGCTGGCCTGCAAGCTCTCGCCTGGCTGCAGCTGCAGCATAGGGAAGGGGGCGCCGATCGAGGAAAGGCTGCGATCCTGAAAACGCTGCGGCCCCGGCGGGCGCACTGTTTCAGCGCTGGCCCGCAACGGTATCGGCTTTCGCATGTCGGGCGCGTTAAACCCGGCCTGCCGGGCGGCTTTGCGGGGTGAAGGGCCTCTCAAACAGTGTTGAGCAATGCGCGAAAACAGGCAGCGTCTGCATGGACCAGGCTGGATGCACGGGCATCGCTATGCGTTGCCAGATAGCGCCCGACCAGTTCATAGCCGAGGGAATAGCCCAGCCATGCCGGGAACTCCTGTGATCCGAAAAACCATTCAGCATGATTATAATCGGCGCTTTGCCAATCTGCCTGAGCTTTGAGGAAGTAGGGACGCAAGGTGCTGGCTGGTAGTTGCTCCCAGGGTTCGCGCTCGCCGCCATAGGCTTCCTGTGCGAAATGCCCGGCCAACCCCTCCGAAACAAGCGCCTCACCCAGTGTTTTGCCATAGCCTGGACCGTCCCAGCGCGAGGAGTGATGCAGCTCATGTGCCAGCATTCGTTCCAAAGACTGTGAAGGGTTCGCCCGCAGGGCAGGGTTTTCGGGATCTGCGGTCACGTAGATCAGCCCCCTTTCGGGAGCATATCCCAGATGCCCCTTCTCCTGAATGACCGCTTTCCCGGCTCGCAGGATCACATCCGTATCGCGCAGCGGCAAATGCCTTGCAGATACCGAAAACGCATCCTCCAGCCGCTCTGAAATCCATTCCGCTATGCTGGTAAGCTGATGGCGGGCATTGATGATGTGTAAGGTCATCTGAGGCATGTTGCTTATTATCACATCTGATTGCAGATGTCCGCAGAGGGATCTGTGTGACGAATCCGGCGGCCTGAGCCCGCCAGTCGTGCCGGGTCAGTCGTGCTGGATCACACGCCTGCCGGGACCACTATGCGGGGGAAGCAGGCCAGTCAGGGAAAAACCCGTTCCAGCGCTCCCGAGGCGATCAGGCTATCGGTCGTAACAATCGACAGATTAGCAATCTGCGTTTCCCAGCAGCTGTCAAAAGATGTCTCATATTCGCAATATCGATGCGCTGCGAGAAGCTGTCGAAGCTCAGGCTCAAGGTCCTGCGGTCCGTTCAGCAGAACGCCCAGACGGGCGGGGGAACCCAGAACAATGCCAGCGTTCAGGGCCGCTTCATATGCCAGTTCGGCACCATAAAATGCCCCATTCCCGAATAAAAACTGATTATCCTGCGGGGCACCGTAGGCGATGAGCAGGGCAAATTTCGCCATCGGACCAGCGGTCATCACATCGGTTTCAGGATTGTAATCCGGGTCAAGCTGGCCTGGACGATAGGCGGCATAATCATCGCCTGACAGGCCATCGACAAATGCATAGAGCATTTCCTCTGTGACGCCGTTGTCGTGATCGACAAAAACCACGCGAGGGCCACCGCTGCTTGGCCGTAAAATCCCCACCGTGGCCCACCGAAGGCTGAAAGTGCGCTTCACTGCCTCGTCGGCTTCGTTGATGCCATTTCGGAAAATCAGGTCTCCGGGTCGCCAGTCCCATGCCGCTTCGGTCATGACCGCTGAATAGTCAGGCTGGCCAGGCTCTGGTCCTGCCATGGTATCCTCATCTTGCGCCCATGCTGGCACATTGAGAACGAAAGTCGCAGAAGCAGCCAGGATCGTGTGTTTCATGTTCTTCTCTGCCAATCATGATACTTGCCTGTGGAACTTTAGGCCGGGCGCCGAATGCCCGCAAAGGGCTCATATCCTCAGCGTTTCCCTGACAAAACGGGGATGGCAGCAGCAGCCGGAGGCCCCGCCTGGCTCTGGCTGGGGTCCGCCTCAGCTGTTGCTCTCGGGTCAGACCTGCTCTGCCGCCTCTGGCCGGTCCGGGGGCGAAAAAGCGCGGCAATTCTGTTATACTATGGCTGCAGCCCGGGAGTGACCGGGGATGGGGAGAGAAAAATGCCGCGTTTTCTGGCCGTTTACACATTGCAGCCCGCGGATCGCGACCGGTTCCGGGCTCTGCCACAGGAAGAGCAGGCCGCGCTCGAGGCGAGGGGCGTCGCGGAATGGGGCGCCTGGGAGGCGCGATATGCGGACCGGATCCTCGATCCCGGCGGCATGTCGGGCAAGACCACCCGCGTCACCCGCGAGGGGATCGGCCCGGGCGAAAACCTCTGGTGTGGCTATCTGGTGGTCGAGGCCGGGGACGCGCGCGCTGCGGCCGAAATGTTTGTCGGCCATCCGCATCTGACGACCTTTCCCGGGGATGGCGTCGATATCATGCCGCTGTTGACCTGAGGCGGGAAGGGCAGGGCCGAAGCGGCTCAGCGGATCACGATCTCATCAAAGCGCATATAGCCCAGCACATCGCGGGCGCGCTCATCGAGCAGATCACTGTCGAGGTAATTGTCGGAAAGGCGGTGCGTCAGGTTCTGCATTGCCGCCAGCTCGGCAGCCAGCCGGTCGCGCTCCCCGCGCAGAACCTCGGCTTCAGCGTTGATTTCGACGCGCCGAAACACGCCGAAATCACCTTGTACCGCTGCAAAGATGAAATAGAGACCCAGAGTGAAGGCGATGGCGAAATAGATCAGCCCGCCAATATTGCCCGTTCTCTGAACCCTGACCATCTGCAAACACTGCCTCATTCGCCCCTCTTAACCGGGGGCATGGCCGAATCATTACATGAAACGAATCAGAAGGGAATCCCATATCTGCAGGGATTCCCTTAATTTTAAGGCTATGGGCCAGGGGCAGGGTTTTGCCCCCTCGCGCCCTGATCAGCCGGCGACCGAAGCGGCATGGATCGAATCGACTGCCGCTTGCAGCGTGGCGTCAAACTCGGCTTCCGACTGTTTCGCATTCAGCCCTTCGGAAAGCGCGCGAGAGAACGAGGCGATCATGCCGCGGTTCTGTGCCAGTTTCGCATTGGCCTCATCGCGCGAATAGCCGCCCGACAATGCCACCAGTTTCAGCACTTTCGGATGATCAGCCAGATCGGCATAGAAGTTTGCCACGCTCGGCAGCGAGAGTTTCAGCATCACCTGCTGGCCCTCGGGCAGGGCGTCAAGCTGAGCAAGGATCTCGCGGCGCAGGATCGCCTCGGCTTCGGCCTTGTCCTGGATGGTGATGGTCACCTCCGGCTCGACGATCGGCATCAGGCCTTTGGCGATGATCTGTTTTGCCACCTCAAACTGCTGCGCCACCACTTCGGTGATCGCCGCATCATGGGCCGCCGAGACGACCGAGCGCATTTTGGTGCCATAGATGCCAGCGGCCACCGCCTTGTCGAGCAGGGCGTCCAGCTCGGGCATCGGCTTCATCTTCTGGCAGCCGTTCACCTCATCGGCGAGGCCCTTGTCGATCTTCAGGAAGGGCACGACGCGGCGCTTGTCCCAGAGATAGGTCGCGGTCGGGATACCGTCGATGGCGCGGTCCATGGTCTGCTCAAACAGGATGGCACCGACCACTTTATCGCCCGCGAAAGCCGGCGATTTGATGATGCGCGAACGCATGGCATGGACGAGGTCAAACATGCCGGCCTCATCGCTCCAGGCATCGGCCTCGACGCCGTAAAGCTTCAGCGCTTTCGGGGTCGAGCCGCCCGACTGATCGAGCGCGGCAATAAAGCCATTGCCTCTGGCGATCTGCGCCGTCATTTCTGCCTTGCTCATCGCAATGATCCTTCCGGAAAATAAACTGTCAGCGGCCGCATAGCGCTTTCGCCCCGGCCGCTGCAATGCTGTTAGCGCCACCGCCTGCAGAGCAGGCAGGGTTCAGGCCATAAGCGCTGCCACACCCGGCAGTTCCTTGCCTTCCATCCATTCGAGGAAAGCACCGCCTGCCGTGGAAATAAAGGTGAAATCCCCGGCAGCCCCGGCCTGATTCAGTGCCGCCACCGTATCGCCGCCGCCTGCGACCGAGATCAGCGAACCGGCTGCGGTCAGACGCGCGGCCTCTTTCGCGGCAGCCACCGTCGCGGCATCAAAAGGTGTCAGCTCAAAGGCGCCGAGCGGGCCGTTCCAGATCAGCGTCGCGCAATGCGCCATCACCGATTTCAGCCTTGCCACGGTCTCGGGGCCGGCATCGAGGATCATCGCATCCTCAGGGCAGGCCGAGGCCGAGACGATCTGGCTCGGCGCATTGGCCTTAAACTCGCGCGCCACCACCACATCGACCGGCAGATGGATCTGGCAGCCTGCGGCTTCGGCTTTTTTCAGGATCTCGCGTGCGGTTTCGGCCATATCGCGCTCGGCGAGGGATTTGCCGACCTCTATGCCCTGGGCGACGAGGAAAGTATTGGCCATGCCGCCGCCGATGGCGAGGTGATCGACTTTGGCGACCAGATTGCCCAGGAGGTCGAGCTTGGTCGAGACTTTGGCGCCCCCGACCACCGCGATCACCGGGCGGGCGGGCGTGCCAAGCGCCGCGTCGAGCGCTTTCAGCTCGGCCTCCATCAGTCGGCCTGCGGCATGGGGCAAAGCGCGGGCCAGGGCTTCGGTTGAGGCATGGGCGCGATGCGCTGCCGAGAAGGCATCATTGACGAAGACATCGCCAAGCGCGGCGAATTCTGCCGCAAGGCCGGGGTCATTCTTTTCCTCGCCGGCATGGAAACGGGTGTTTTCCAGCAGCACCACATCACCGGGGCCCGCCGCGGCAATCGCGGCTTTGGCCTGCGCACCGATGCTTTCGGCCGGGAAGATCACCCTGCGGCCCAGCGAGGCCTCCAGCGCGCCGGCGACCTGGCCGAGGCTCATTTCGGGCACCACCTTGCCTTTGGGGCGGTCGAAATGCGCCAGCAGCACCACTTTGCCGCCGCGGGCGATAATATCCTCGACCGTGGGGCGGATCTTATCGATGCGGGTGGTGTCGCTGACCTGACCATTATCCATTGGCACATTGATATCCACGCGGGTCAGGACCGTCTTGCCGGCAAGAGCGATGTCATCGAGCGTTTTCCAGGCCATATCGGATTCCTTCGTGGTTTCTGCGGTGGTTTTGCTGTGGTTTCTGCCGCCGTTAGCGCTAGCACTTACCGCTTTTCCGGGTTTTCGCGCAATTCTTTCGGCGACATTTGCGCCCTCGTCAACCGATCACGCCATTAGCCCTTCCCCTTACAGTGACTCCCGGCTACCTTCCGCGCCATTCAAAAGCCTGCAAGGGAAGCACAAATGGCCGAGATCAAGGATCCTGAGAACACCATCATCCTCACGCTGAAAGACGGCGAAGTGGTGATCGAGCTTCTCCCGGATGTCGCCCCCAAACATGCCGAGCGTATGAAGCAGCTCGCACGCGACAAGGCCTATGACAATGTCGCCTTCCATCGCGTGATCGAGGGTTTCATGGCCCAGACCGGCGATGTTGAACATGCCAATATGGAAAAAGACTATAACCCGCGCCGCTCGGGCACGGGCGGGTCGCAATATGATGATCTGCCGGCAGAATTCTCGAAACTGCCGCATGACCGTGGTTCGATCGGCGCCGCACGCTCGGCCAATCCGAACTCGGCCAACAGCCAGTTCTTCATCAACTTCAAGGACAACCATTTCCTCAATGGCCAGTATACCGTTTACGGCCGGGTCATATCGGGCATGGAATTTGTCGATAAAATCACCCGTGGCGAGCCGCCGGTCTCGCCGGACCGCATGATCACTGTCCGGGTGGCTGCAGATGTTGCGTAAAATCGCAGCCCTCACCCTCGCTATGGCCGCTCCGGCCATGGCGCAGGTCGGGGATGGGCCGGGCCCGAATCTGGTGATCGAGATCGCCGGCGAGGCCAATGGCCGTGTCGTCATCGACCTCGCCGCGGAAACCGCGCCGAAACATGTGGCGCAGATCGTCGCCCTGGCGAAAGAGGGGGCCTATGATGGCGTCGTCTTCCACCGGGTGATCGAGGGCTTTATGGCCCAGACCGGCGATGTGCAGTTCGGCAAGCCCGACAGCCTGAAAGCCACGATCGAGGCCATGCCGAAAGGTCAGGCCGAGGGCACGGTGCTGCATGACGGGATGGAAATTCCGCTGCAATATATCGGCCCCGGCATGGGCGGCTCGCATCTGCCCGATATCGAGGCAGAATTCGGTCCGACGCCCTTTGATCCGGGCGTGGTCGGCATGGCGCGCAGCCAGGATCCGAACTCGGCCAACAGCCAGTTCTTCATCATGTTCGCCCCGGGCTACTCGCTGAATGGCCAGTATACTGTGGTCGGTCGCGTGATCGAGGGCATGGATGTGGTCAATAAGATCAAGCGCGGCGCCCCGGAGGCCAATGGTGCGGTGGCAGAAACCCCCGATGTGATGGTGAAAGTCACGGTCGAGGGCGAGGCGGCAGCAGCTCCGGCTGAGGCTGAGGCCCCGGCGCAATAAGCGCTGGACGCAGGTCTGAGAACAGAAAAAGGGGCCCTTTGCGGGCCCCTTTTTAAATTTTGCGATCTCTGGTCCCGGCCCGCCTCAGCGGCGGGCGCGGGAGGGGGGTCAGCCCAGAACCACCAGGGCGTGGCGCTTCTTGCCTGCGGTCAGCTTGACCGGCTGCGCCAGATCGGCGGCGCTCAGGCGCAGACCGGCATCGCTCAGCACCTCGTCATTCATCTTCGCGCCGCCCTCCTGGAACAGGCGCTTGGCATCTTTGCTAGATGCTGCCAGTCCTGTCTGCACGAACAATTTGAGAACAGGTATTCCTTCGTTCACGTCATCTAAGCTAACGACGAAAGATGGCAAAGAAAGGCCAATGATTTCGTGCAGCATGTCGAGGGTTAGTGGCCCATTTCCCCTAGCGGTCTTAACTTTTTCAATGATGTCTGGATCGATTATGCTGACGCCGCTGAACGCTTCGCGCGCCGTGGCCTCGGCGGCTTTCGCCGCCTCTTCGCCATGCAGCAAAGCGGTTGCCAGATTGGCGAGGATCACCTTGGCCTCATTGATCTCGCTGCCCTGCAGGGCGGCCAGACGGTCGCATTCCTCAACCGGCAGTTCGGTGAAGATCTTCAGGAAGCGGCCGACATCGGCATCGGTGGTATTGCGCCAGAACTGCCAGAACTCATAGGGCGAGAGCATCTGGTCATTCAGCCAGACCGCGCCATTGGCGCTCTTGCCCATTTTGCGGCCGTCCGAAGTGGTCAAGAGCGGCGTGGTCAGGCCCCAGATCTGCTGGTCAATCACCCGGCGCGTCAGATCGACGCCATTGACGATATTGCCCCACTGATCCGAGCCGCCCATCTGCAAAACACAGCCATAGCGGCGGTTCAGCTCGAGGAAGTCATAGGCCTGCAGGATCATATAGTTGAATTCGAGGAACGACAGCGACTGCTCGCGGTCGAGACGCGATTTCACGCTCTCAAACGACAGCATGCGATTGACCGAGAAATGGCGGCCAATATCGCGCAGGAATTCGAGATAATTAAGATTATCCAGCCATTCCGCATTATTGAGCATGATAGCATCGGTCGGGCCGTCGCCATAGCTGAGGTATTTCGCGAAGACCCGGCCCATGCCGGCAATATTCTCATCGATCTTTTCCGGGGTCAGCAGCGGGCGCTCATCCGAGCGGAACGAGGGGTCGCCCACTTTGGTGGTGCCGCCGCCCATCAGGGTGATCGGTTTATGGCCGGTCTTCTGCAGCCAGCGCAGAACCATGATATTCATCAGATGGCCGACATGCAGCGAGGCGGCAGTGGCATCATAGCCGATATAGGCGGGGACGACGCCCTTGATCAGAGCCTCGTCAAGCGCCTGATAATCCGTGCAGTCGGCGACAAAGCCGCGCTCGAACATCACGCGCAGGAATTCGGATTTCGGATGGTAAACCATGGTGTGCCCCGCGCTCTCGTGCAAATAGTGGAGGCGGTATAGCGGGGCGGGGGTAAAAGGGAAAGATGCGCAAAGACGCATGGAAAAAAGGCCCGGTCTGGGCGCTTGGCACCATGTCGGGCACCTCGCTCGATGGGGTGGATGCGGCGATGATCCGTACCGATGGCCATCAGGTGCTGGAATTTGGCCCCTCGGCCTTCCGCCCCTATAGTGCCGCAGAGCAGGCGGTGCTGCGGCGCGCGCTCGGGCGCTGGCCGGGCGAGGCGGGGGTGGCTGAGGCCGCCGAAGTGGTCGAGACCGCCCATGCCGAGCTGCTGGCCCGTTTTGAGGGCGCCGATCTGATCGGCTTTCACGGCCAGACCCTGGCGCATGAGCCGGGCGGGCGCGGCACGCATCAGGCCGGGAGTGGCGCTTTGCTGGCCGAATTCACCCGGCTGCCGGTGGTCTGGGATTTTCGCAGCTCGGATGTGGCGCTTGGCGGCCAGGGTGCGCCGCTCGCGCCCTATTACCATTTTGCTCTGGCAAAACAGATGGGCGCGGCCGAGCCGCTGGCCTTCCTCAACCTTGGCGGCGTCGGCAATCTGACCTGGATTGACCCGGGCCTGCCCGGGCCTGAGAGCGAGGGCGCGCTGCTGGCCTTTGACACTGGCCCGGCCAATGCGCCGATCAATGATCTGATCCAGGCCCGGCTCGGCCTCAGCCATGATGAAGGCGGTAAGATCGCGGCAAAGGGGCGGGTGAAACGGGCTTTGCTCGAGGCCTTCCTGAAACACAGCTATTTTCTGAAAATGCCGCCGAAATCGCTCGACCGTGATGCTTTCACGGGCCTGGTTCAGGCGGTGAAAAAGCTCGACACCCCGGCGGCGGCGGCAACGCTCACGGCGGCAGCCGTATCGGCCGTGGCAAAGGGGGCAGAGCATTTCCCCAGACCGGTCTCGCAACTGCTGGTCTGCGGCGGCGGGCGGCATAATCCGGTGCTGATGAAGGGCCTCGCCCGGCAATTGCGCTGCGCGGTGCAGCCGGTCGAGGCGGCGGGCTTTGACGGCGATATGCTCGAGGCCCAGGCCTTTGCCTATCTGGCGGTGCGGGTGGCCATGGGCCTGCCGACCTCCGGGCCTTCGACCACCGGGGTGGCGGCCAATGTCGGCGGCGGCCAGGTCAGCCGCCCGGCGGGATAAGGCCTGGCTCCGGTCTGGTTCAGACCTTTTCCGGCGACCCGGGATGCTGATTGTGGCAGACTGGGGGCTGTCGGACCGGCAGGGCTGAGCCAGGGGAGGGCGCCGCTGTGGAGATCGCAAAAAACACCATCTGCATCTGGTATGATAAAGACGCCGAGGCGGCGGCGCGCTTTTATGCCGGGGTGATACCGGATTCCAGCCTCGGCAAGCTGTATCACGCGCCAGTCGATTACCCCGGCGGCAAAAAGGGCGATGTGCTGACCGTCGGCTTTACCATCGCTGGTATCCCCTGTTTCGGGATAAACGGCGGCCCTGCCTTTCCGCAGACCGAGGCTTTCTCGTTTCAGATCGCCACCGAGGATCAGGCCGAAACCGACCGGCTCTGGCATGCCATTGTCTCAAATGGCGGCCAGGAAAGCGAATGCGGCTGGTGTAAGGATCGCTGGGGCGTCAGCTGGCAGTTTACGCCACGCACTCTGACCGAGGCGCTGGCCGCGGGGGGCGAGGAGGCGGCGCGTGCCATTGCCGCGATGATGACGATGCGCAAAATCGATGTGGCGGCGATTGACGCGGCGCGGCGCGGCGAAGGCCCCGGCTGATCCGGGCAGAGCCTGGAGCAGAGAAACCAGGGCAGGGGGGGCGGTGCTTCGGTCCTGGCTGAAGCGCTCTGGCGCGGCGGCCGGGGCCATCCGGCCTGCACCGACCGGACCCCTCAGGCTGAGATGAAAACAGGCGCCCGAAGGCGCCTGTCTTAGCTGAGAATAAAGGACCGGCTCAGAGCAGGGCTTTGGCTTTTTCAGCCGCAGCCTCGGCGGTGATGCCGAATTCTTTATAGAGACGCTCATAGGGGGCCGAAGCGCCGAAGGAGGACATGCCGACGAAATCGGCTTTGGTGTCACGGCCACGCTCACCCAGCAGGAAACGATCCCAGGGCAGACGCACCCCGGCTTCAATCGCCACGCGCACCGGGCCGGCCGGCAGCACTTTTTTGCGGTAGGCTTCGTCCTGCTCGGCAAACAGCTCCATCGAGGGAACCGAGACCACGCGGGTGCCGATGCCCTGCGACTGCAGCAGCTCGCGTGCCGCCATGGCGATTTCCACTTCCGAGCCCGAAGCCATCAGGATCACCTGACGCTTGCCCTCGGCCTCGGCCAGAATATAGGCGCCTTTGGCGGTCATATTCTGCGCGGTATAGGTCTTGCGCACCGCGACCAGGTTCTGCCGCGACAAAGCCATGACCGAAGGCGTTGCCTTACGGGTGAAAGCGATCTCCCAGGCCTCGGCCACTTCGGTCAGATCGGCCGGACGGAACACCAGGGTGTTCGGCGTCGCGCGCGAGATCGCCAGATGTTCAACCGGCTGGTGGGTCGGGCCATCCTCGCCCAGACCGATCGAATCATGGGTCATGACATAGACCACCGGCAGACCCATCAGCGCCGAAAGACGCATCGAGGGGCGCGCGTAATCGGTGAAGGCCATGAAGGTGCCCGAATAGGGACGGAAGCCGCCATGCAGAGCCATGCCGTTCATCGCCGCGGCCATGCCGTGCTCACGGATGCCCCAGTACATGTAACGGCCCTTGCGGCTGTCGATGTCAAAGGCGCCCAGATCCGCGGTTTTGGTATTGTTCGAGCCGGTCAGGTCAGCCGAGCCGCCGAAGGTCTCGGACAGGATCGGGTTGATCACATTCAGCACTTTTTCCGAAGCCGAGCGGGTGGCCAGTTTCGGCTGATCGGCTGCGGCCTGCTTTTTCAGCGTGCGGATGGCGGCAGCCAGCTTGGCAGGGGCTTCCAGCGCGAAGCTGCGCTCGAACTCGGCTTTCTTGCCGGCGGGCAGAGCGGCGAAACGGGTTTCCCATTCGGCACGCGCAGCCGCGCCCGGCTTGCCGAGGCTTTCCCACCAGGTTTTGATCTCGGCCGGGATCTCAAAGGCGGCATAGGGCCAGCCATAGCCTTCTTTGGCGGCAGCCATCTGCGCCTTATCGGTCAGCGCGCCATGGCCCTTGGAAGTGTCCTGGGCGGCATGGCCGAGGGCGATATGGGTTTTGCAGTCGATCAGCGCCGGACGCGGCGACTTTTTCGCCTCGGTGATGGCGCGGTCGATATCTTCCGGATCATGGCCGTCGCAATGGAACACATCCCAGCCCGAAGCGGCAAAGCGGGCGCGCTGGTCGGTCACATCCGAGAGCGAGACCTTACCGTCGATGGTGATGTCGTTATTGTCCCAGAGCACGATCAGGCGCGACAGTTTCTGACGGCCGGCAATGCCGATGGCTTCCTGGCTGACGCCTTCCATCAGGCAGCCGTCGCCTGCGATCACATAGGTGAAGTGATCCTGGACTTTGGCCCCATAACGGGCGCGCAGGTTCTCTTCGGCCATGGCAAAGCCAACAGCGTTCGAAATGCCCTGGCCGAGCGGGCCGGTGGTGGTCTCGACGCCCGAGACATGGCCATATTCCGGGTGACCGGCGGTGATGGCGCCCCACTGGCGGAAGTTTTTGATCTGCTCGAGGGTGACATCCTCATAGCCGGTCAGATGCAGCAGCGCATAGATCAGCATCGAGCCGTGACCGGCCGAGAGGATGAAACGGTCGCGATCCGGCCAGCGCGGGGCTTTGGGATCGAATTTCAGGTGCTTTGAGAACAGCACGGTCGCTACATCGGCCATGCCCATCGGCATGCCGGAGTGACCGGAATTGGCGGCGGCAACCGCATCAAGCGCCAGAGTACGGATCGCGCTGGAGCGCATCCAGTGATCGGGGTGGCGGGCACGGAGCGTTGCAATATCCACGGGAGCCGGTTCCTTGTGCAATGATAGCGGAAACAGGACTGCCTCTAGTCGGCACCGGACCCAAGATCAAGCCGCGTGCCGGTGTTTTGCCGCTGCCCCGGCAGGAAATGGAGCTTGTCACCGGCGGAAACGGCCTGGCACCGGCTCGCGCAAATGACAGGAAACTTGTCAGCGGGGCTTTCGCCTGCGAATCGCGCGGGTTATCCTTTGGCAAAAGGTGCTGCTAAGTACCTGATAACACGGGAAGGGCAGGGCGCGAATGCGCCGCCCCGATTTGAGCGTGAAGGAGTGCGAGGGGCAGATATGCAGGAAATCGTCGAATACGAACGTCGGATCACTGCCGCGCTGAAGCGAATTGAGGCAGGGATAGAGACGGTTTCCGTTGCAAATGCAGCCCGTGCCCGTGCTGAGGCCGAGGTGAGAACCGAGGCCGAGGCCCGGATCGCGGCGGAAAGCCGCGCCAGAACCGCTGAGGCCGAGGCCGAGGCCGCACGGGGCGAGGCTGCCGCTGCACAGGGGCAGGCCGCACAGGCAAAGGGCGAGGCTGCCGCCGCCCGGGCTGAAGCCGATTCTGCCCGGGGCGAGGCCGAGGCCGCTGTTGCCGCCGCCGCAGCGGCCGCTGCCGCAGTAGTGCCCGCACCGGAGCCGGAGCCCGAACCCACCCGTAACGAGCCGATCCTCGCCAAGATGCGCGAGCGCCTGCAGGAGGCGCGCGAGCGTGAGGCGGTGATGCGGGCCGAATTTGAGAAAAAGCTCGCCGAAACCACCGCCCAGCTCGACAGCCAGGGCCTGGAGGCGGCCCGGCTGCGCCGCGTCGTTGGCACGCTGACCGCCGAGCTGGGGCGTCTGCGCGAAGCCGCAGCGGCGGGGCTGAGCGATCCGACGCTGATCAACCGCGCCATGCTGGCCGAGCTTGACGCCCTGCGCGCGGCGCGTCTTGCTGAAACGGCCGAGCTTGAAGAAATTTCCGCCGCCCTCGACACCCATCTGCAGGAGGTCGCAAATGCCTGATATCGAAGTTCTGATCGGTGGCCGTCCCTTCCTCGTCTCCTGTCAGCCGGGCGAAGAGCATTTCCTGCGCTCGGCTGCGGCCATGCTCGATCAGGAGGCGCAGCCGCTGGTTGCCTCAATGGGGCGTCTGCCCGAGGTGAAAATGCTGCTGATGGCGGGTCTGATGCTGGCCGACCGCACCGCCGCCCATGAGGATGAGCTGCGCCGTCTGCGCGAGCAGCTGGCGGAAATTGAGGCACGTCCGGCCCCGGCGCCACAGAAGATCGAGGTGCCGGTGGTGCCGCCCCAGGTGCCCGAGACCCTCGCGGCAATTGCCGCCAGGGCGGAATCGCTGGCGATGTCTTTTGACGAAAAACGGCTGGATGGTAAAAATGAATAAGGCTTTCGCGCGCCGGGCTGTGGCCTGCCTCACTTGGTCTTTGCTGCCGATGGCAGCGCTGGCCGAAGCGAGCAGCAGCGAGGAGACCGGGGCTATGCCGGTCGCCACCGTTCCCGACTATATGTCGATGTATTATTCCTGCGACCGTGAAGTTCCGGTTCAGGTCACCTATGTGAATGCCGCCGAGGGCAGCCTTGCGGTGCTGATGCTGGAGAACCGTCAGGTGGTGCTGGAGAATGAGGTTTCGGCCTCGGGCGCGCGCTATGGCACGGGCGATGACAGCGGCAGCTATGTCTGGTGGAGCAAGGGTGACAGCGCGTTTCTGATGTGGCGCAAGCAGGGTGAGGAAACCACCATCCTCGACAATTGCCATGCGGCCGCCGGCTGAGCAAAGCCAGCCCGCAAACAGAAAAAGCCCCGGATGCAAAGCTGCATCCGGGGCTTTTTTATCGCGTCAGAGCCGGAACGTCAGAGCCGGATCAGCCGTTGGCTTCGCGGATCTTGTCAGCGGCTTCCTTGTTGAAGGCGATGCCATTCTCGCTCAGCAGGGTGTCAAGCTCACCCGAGAGGGTCATTTCGGTGACGATATCGCAGCCACCGACGAATTCGCCTTTGACATAGAGCTGCGGGATGGTCGGCCAGTCGGAGAAATCCTTGATCCCCTGACGGATCTCGGCATCGGCCAGCACGTTCACATCGGTATATTCGATGCCCATATAGTTCAGCACCCCTGCGACGCGGCTGGAAAAGCCACATTGCGGCATGGTTTTGGTGCCCTTCATGAACAGCACCACATCGTTCTTTTCAACGGTTTCGCGGATCTGATCCTGCGCGCTCATCTCTTTATCCTTTCAGCCCGCCAGCGCCGGCCCGGTGGTTCACAAGGCCTCTGCGGCCCCGGCAGTGTTACAAGGTTTTCCCACAGCGGCCGCAGCCCGGCGGGAGGGCGATTAATCCGGCGCTTTCGTGGTCAGCGCAAGGGCATGCAGCTCACCATGCGCCCCATCCATTTTGCCCTGCAGGCTGGCATAGACGGCGCGCTGTTGCTGCACCCGGTTTTTACCGCGGAAGCTTTCGTCGATCACCTCCGCCGACCAGTGATTGCCGTCACCGGCGAGGTCGGTGATGGTGATTTTGGCCTCGGGGAAAGCTTCCCGGATCAGGGCCTCAATGTCCTTGCCTTCCATTGGCATCGGGATGCTCCTTCAATCGTCTGCCTCAAGATGTATGCCCTGGCCTCTCGCACCGCAAGAGAGGAGGCGGGGCGGCAGGGCAAGCAAAAGGGGCAGGCCCTGCGACCCGCCCCTTTGCAGTCTGTATTCTGAGCGGATCAGAGGCCGACAGTGGCGGCGAAAGACCCGCGGTAGAGCGCCGAAAGCTCGGCCAGGCTGGCCTCATCGCCGCCGAGGCTGACGGTGCTGCCACCGAAGCGGCCGATGCGGATCACCTCAACGCCCGCGGTGATCGCCGCCGCTTCGATCTCAGCCGCCGCAGTCTCGCGCACGGCGAGCAGATAGCGGGCCTGGTCTTCCCCAAAGAGCGCACCGGTCTCGCCCGGGATCAGGCTGATGCCAAGACCGGCGCGTTCGGCCATTTCAAAGGCCGCGAGCGCCAGGCCGCCATCGCCGAGATCCGAGGCCGCAAGCACGCTGCGACGCCAGGCGCGGACGAAATCGCCGTTCTTCTTCTCGGCTTCCAGATCGACATTGGGCGCATCGCCGCCCTCGATGCCAAAGGCCTCGGCGAGCAGGGCCGACTGGCCGAGATGGCCAAAGCTCTCACCGATCAGCAAAGCGATATCGCCCTCGGCGGGTTTGCCGGCGATCACATCATCGAGCGAGGCGAGGATCCCCACCGCGCCGATGGTCGGGGTCGGCAGAATGCCCGAGCCGTCGGTCTCATTGTAAAGCGAGACGTTGCCCGAGACGATCGGCATATCGAGCGCGATGCAGGCTTCGCCGATGCCTTTGATCGCGCCGACGAACTGGCCCATGATCTCGGGCTTTTCGGGATTGCCGAAGTTCATATTATCGGTGGTGGCCAGCGGCAGCGCACCCATGGCAGTCAGGTTGCGGTAAGCTTCCGCCACCGCCTGTTTGCCGCCCTCAAACGGATTGGCCTTCACATAGCGCGGCGTCACGTCCGAGGTGAAGGCGAGGCCCTTATCGGTGCCATGCACGCGGATCACACCGGCGGGCAGACCGGGGGTGACGACGGTATCGGCGCCGACCTGGCTGTCATATTGCTCAAACACCCAGCCCTTATGGGCATAGTTCGGCGAGGAGAGCAGCGCTTTCAGCCCGGCAATCGCGC
Organism: Pseudogemmobacter faecipullorum; assembly: GCF_020539525.1. Taxonomy (GTDB): domain Bacteria; phylum Pseudomonadota; class Alphaproteobacteria; order Rhodobacterales; family Rhodobacteraceae; genus Pseudogemmobacter; species Pseudogemmobacter faecipullorum. The sequence continues at coordinate 162,291 of NZ_JACDXX010000006.1, forward strand.
CAATCGCGGGCACTTCACCCAGGGGGGCTGGCTTCGGGGTCTCGACCCAGGGGCGGTTATATTCGGGGGCCGAGGAAGACAGTTTCGAGAGCTGAATATCCGCCTTCACCTCATCACCATGCAGGATCAGGAAGCGGTCTTCCGGGATGGTCTCGCCGACGATGGCGAAATCAAGATCCCATTTGACGAAGATGGCGCGGGCCACATCCTCGAGCTCGGGGTTGAGCACCATGAGCATACGCTCCTGGCTTTCCGAGAGCATCATCTCATAGGCGGTCATGCCGGTTTCACGCTGCGGCACGTCATTGAGCTGCAGTTTGATGCCGAGGCCACCCTTATCGCCCATCTCAACAGCCGAGCAGGTCAGACCCGCCGCGCCCATATCCTGGATCGAGATCACCGCGCCGGTCTGCATCAGCTCAAGGCAGGCTTCGAGCAGACGCTTTTCGGTGAAGGGGTCGCCAACCTGAACGGTGGGACGCTTCTCCTCGATCGTGTCATCGAACTCGGCCGAGGCCATGGTCGCGCCGCCGACGCCGTCACGGCCGGTTTTCGCGCCAAGATAGACCACTGGCATGCCGACGCCCGAAGCCGCCGAATAGAAGATCTTATCGGCATCGGCGAGACCGGCGGCGAAAGCATTGACGAGGCAGTTGCCGTTATAGCTTTTGTGGAAGCGCACTTCGCCACCCACGGTCGGCACGCCAAAGGCATTGCCGTAAGAGCCGACGCCCTCAACCACGCCCTTGACCAGATGCGCGGTTTTCGGATGCGAGGGCAGGCCGAAGGACAAAGCGTTCATCGCCGCCACCGGGCGTGCGCCCATGGTGAAGACGTCGCGCAGAATGCCGCCCACGCCGGTCGCCGCGCCCTGGTGCGGTTCGATATAGGAAGGGTGGTTATGGCTTTCCATCTTGAAGATGACCGCCTGGCCATCACCGATATCGACCACACCGGCATTCTCACCCGGGCCACAGATCACCTGGGGGCCGGTGGTCGGCAGGGTGCGCAGCCAGACCTTCGAGGATTTATACGAGCAATGCTCGTTCCACATCGCCGAGAAGATGCCGAGTTCGGTGAAGGAAGGCTCACGGCCAAGAATTTCCAGCAGGCGCTCATATTCATCGGGCTTGATCCCGTGCGAGGCCACCAGGTCGGGGGTGATTGCGGGTTCGCGCAAGGCTTCGCTCATGGATCTGGCTCCGTTCAGCGGCAGTTGGGGAAGTTGCCAGCCTCTTAGAGTACCCGGACCGATCAGGGAAGGGCCGGAAGGGCTGGCGGCAGTGAATTCAGCCCGATCTGCTGCCCGCCAGGCGAAAAGCCGGATGCGCTGCGGCCCGGGAGGCCGGGGCCGGGGCCGGGAGGGGGTGGTGTAAAGCCCCCGGGCGCGCCGCAATGCAGCGCAGGACTATAGCGCCAGGCAAAAAAAAAAGGCCGAGCAAAGCTCGGCCTAAGTCCAACAGGGAGGTGAGGACGATCAGGTTGCCCCGATCAGTGCCTCGATGCCTCATTTATGGGCTGTCTGCGGATTGCGCAAGTGCAGCAATGTCGCAGGGGGACAATGCTGCTATGCGAAGCCCGCATGGCTTCATCACTCGTGTGTTTGCGGTAACAGTTTTTTCAATCAGGGGTTGTTCTGTCGCCCTGAAAACCCGGATCAGGCCTGGAAGGTGGGGCGAGCCGCCCCTCCCGCAGAGGGAGGGGCAGGGGCTGTGTCAGGCCGGGGCAGGATAGCAGGCCGAGGTGGGGTGTCACGGCCAGGCGGGTGCCCGGGCTGCGCCTGGCGCGGGCGTCTCAGCTGTTCTGGCTGTGATTATGGCTGCGGCGGAAGCTGGTGATCTCTTCGGTGACGAAATCGCGGAAGGCGGCGACCCGTTTCGAATGCCGCAGTTCTTCGGGATAGGCGAGGAAGACCGGCACCTCGCCCGATTCGACATCATCGAGCACCCGCACCAGCTGCGGATATTCCTCGGTGGTGTAATCGGGCAGCACGCCGATGCCGAGATGATTGATCACCGCCTGCTGCACGCCGAAATAATTGTTCACATGCAGGGTCGAGGGGATGTCATATGCCATGATCTCCTGGACCATCCTTGCGCCCGAGGCGACCTGCGGCGTGCCGGGATGCTGGCAGATCAGCCGGTGCCGGCTCATATCGGCCATGGTCTGCGGCGTGCCATTGCGCGCCAGATATTCCGGCGTGGCATAGAGGCGCATGCGGATATTCATCAGGCGGCGGCGGATCAGATCGGCCTGGCTCGGCTCTTTCATCCGGATCGCCACATCGGCCTCACGCATCGGCAGATCGAGCACCCGCTCCTCGAGCATCAGATCGATCTTCAGCGCCGGGAATTTCTCGTAAAGCCGGGCGAGGCGCGGCGCGAGCCAGAGCGTGCCAAAGCCCATGGTGGTGGTGACGCGCAGTTCACCAAACACCTCATCCTCGCTGTCGCGGATCCGGGCCGAGGCGGCTTCGAGGCGCTTGGCCATGGCCTGGGTGGCCTCAAACAGCAATTCCCCCTGTTCGGTCAGGATCAGGCCGCGGGCATGGCGGTGGAACAAAGTGGTGTCGAGGCTTTCCTCCAGCGCGCGGATCTGCCGGCTGACGGCGGATTGCGACAGATGCAGCACCTCTCCCGCATGGGTCAGACTACCGCGGTCGGCAACCGCATGAAATATCCGCAGCTTATCCCAGTCCATCATCGCAATACACACCTCTGTCATCCGGCTGCAGCCTATCACAAGCCATGCGCCAGAGGAAAACCTGATCCTGCATTTTTGCTGTGCCAGCGTCGAATTGACGCTTTTTTGCGCCGCTCGGGTCACAGGATCCGCTTTCTCGGGGCAAAGCTTGCGCCTATGCTGCGCTGAGTTGCAGCGGCTGTCGGTTAAAATCAGGCAGATGGCAGGCATTGCAGGCGGATCAGCGCAGGAAGGCGGCCCGGCTCTGGCGGCGGGCACCGGGTGAAAGAGGGCAGGTATGGCAGTAGGTGTATTCGATTCGGGCCTTGGCGGTCTGACAGTGCTGGATGCGGTGTCAAAAGCGCTGCCCGAAGTGCCCTTTGTCTATTTCGGTGACAATGCCCATGCGCCCTATGGCGTGCGCACCCCCGATGACATTTACAATCTGACCTGCGCTGCCACTGAAAGGCTCTGGGCCGAGGGCTGTGATCTGGTGATTCTGGCCTGCAATACCGCCTCGGCCGCGGCTCTGCGCCGGATGCAGGAGAGCTGGCTGCCCGCCGATAAGCGCGTGCTGGGGGTTTTCGTGCCGCTGATCGAGGCAATGACCGAGCGCAACTGGGGCGATAACTCGCCGCCGCGCGAAGTGGCGGTGAAACATGTGGCTTTGTTCGCCACCCCGGCCACGGTCTCCTCGCGCGCCTTTCAGCGCGAACTGGCCTTCCGCGCCATCGGCGTTGATGTCGAGGCCCAGCCCTGCGGCGGCCTTGTGGATGCGATTGAACAGGGTGATGAAATGCTGGCCGAGGCGCTGGTCAAAAGCCATGTCGAGGCGCTGAAGCGGCGGATGCCAAAGCCTGAGGCGGCGATCCTTGGCTGCACCCATTATCCGCTGCTCGAGCCGGTGTTCCAAAAGGCGCTGGGTGCCGGGGTGAAGGTCTATAGCCAGGCCAATCTGGTCGCGGCCAGCCTGAGTGATTACCTGAAGCGCCGCCCGGAAATGCTGGGCCCGGGGCGTGAGAGCAAATTCCTGACCACCGGCGATCCCGAGGCGGTCTCGACCCATGCGACCCAGTTCCTGCGCCGCAAAATTGAGTTTGTCGCCGCCTGAGCCATCGGGCCAGAACGAAAAAGGGGCCCGTTCGGGCCCCTTTTTTACTGCTGTGGTCAGGAAGAGAGGGGGCACTGCCCCGGCTGGCGGGGCCAGCCTGCCTCGGGATATTTTTCGACAGATGAAATCAGCCGAGCGGGGCGAGCAGGGTCTTCAGCGCCGCCGAAGGGTTTTCTGCCTGCCAGATTTCCTCGCCAATGCCGAAGAAATCGGTGACCGGGCCGAAACGACCGATCAGCTCAGCGGTCAGCCCGCCCTCGGCAATCACCGGCACTTCGATCATTTCCGACCACCATTCGAACAGGTCGAAATCAGCGCTGGTGCCATCGCCCAGCCCGGTTTCGCCCACCGGCGTAAAGGCCACGTAATCGGCCCCGGCCTCGGCGGCATTCAGCCCCTCATGGCGGGTGACGCCACAGCCGGCGCCGATGATCGCATCCGGGCCCAGCTCTTTGCGCGCCGCGCGCACCGAGCGCGCGCCATCGGCCAGATGCACCCCGTCGAGCCCGTGGCGCTGCGCCAGCAGCAGATGGCTGTCGATCACCACCGCCACATCGCGCTGATGCGCGATCTCGCGGCACAGATCGGCGGCAATACCGAGGCTTTCGCTGTCTTTGGTGGCGAGCGAGATGCGCAGGCAGGCGATCTCATGCTCATCGAGCACCCGGGCCAGCTGATCGGCAAACAGATCGGTGCGGAAGGTGGGCGGGGTGATCAGATTGATTTGCGGGCGGTCTTCAGCAGACATTCTCGGGCTCCGGCAACGGTCGGGGGCAATAGGATCGCCGGGGATTAGCAGGGTTTTGGGGTTTTGGCTACCAGGCGGCTGAGCCCCCCCTGCGCCTCTTTCTGCGGCCCCCTCTGCCTGGGGGGCTGCGGCCTTTGCTCTTTGCTGCTCCGGGCCGGGCGCGACATCTGCTTTGCTTGTAGGCCGGGGCCGGGCAGGGTAGTCACGCGCAGCTTTTGCGCAGAAGAGAGGGCCACCGATGGCTGAGGCAGAGAGTATAACCCCGGTGGTGGTGCTGGTGCGGCCGCAGATGGGCGAGAATATCGGTGCCGCGGCGCGTGCCATGCTGAATTTCAGCCTCGACCGGCTGCGCATCGTTGATCCGCGCGATGGCTGGCCGAACCCGAAAGCCAATGCCATGGCCTCGGGCGCGGGGCGGGTGCTCGATCAGGCCGGGATCTTCCCCGATCTGGCCTCGGCGGTGGCGGATTGCGATTATGTCTTTGCCACCACCGCGCGCTCACGCGAGCTGGTCAAAGAGGTGGTGACGCCGGAACGCGCCATGGCCTCGGCGCGCGAAATGGCGGCGCAGGGCAGGAAAGTGGCCATCCTGTTCGGGCCGGAACGCGCCGGGCTGGAAAATGCCGATATCGTCCATGCCAATGCCATTGTCACCGTACCGGTGAACCCCGAATTCTTTTCGCTGAATATGGGCCAGGCGGTGCTGCTTCTGGCCTATGAATGGGGCCGTCAGGGCAGTGAGGTGCCGGCAAGTGTGATGGGCCTTGCCCGTACCGAACTGGCCAGCCGCGAAGAGATCACCCGGCTGGGCGATCATTATGAAGAGCGGCTGGAGGAGGCGGGCTTCTTCTTTCCCGAGACCAGGGCCGAGGGTATGCGGCTGAGCCTGCGCAATATGTGGGGCCGTCTGGGCCTGACCCGCGCCGAGGTGCAGAGCCTGCATGGTATGCTGCGCCAGATCCTGTTTCGCAAAAATCAGGGCTGAGGAGCGAAGCCCCGCCAGGGCCTCACGCTGTGGCCTTTACGGAGCCTAGCGGATCGGCGAGATTGCGCAAAAGTGCATAACAGTGAGGCAGGCTTATGATTACGCGCAGAGTTTTTTCGCTGACCGCCGCCGGAGCCCTGCTTGCGGGCTGCGTGGGCGGCGGCACGCGGGGCGGCGCAGGTCTGTCCGGATCGCGTGAGACCGCCGCGCCACGCGCGGTGGCTAATCCGGGCTGGGACGCCTGGGTTGAGGGCTATAAGGCCCGCGCCACCGGGCGGGGCATTTCTTCGGCTACGGTGAACAGCGCCTTCCGCTCGGCCGGCTTCCTGCCCGATGTGATCGAGAAAGACCGCAATCAGACCGAGTTCAGACGCTCGCTCGAGGATTACCTCTCGATCGCGGCCTCAGATGAGCGGATCTCGCTCGGGCGGCAGATGATGGCGCGCTATGGCGGGGTGCTGGCGCAGATCGAGGCCCGCTACGGGGTCGAGGGTCATGTGGTTGCCGCCTTCTGGGGGCTGGAAAGCTTCTTCGGCACCAGGCGCGGCAATGTGCCGGTGGTCTCGGCGCTCTCAACCCTGGCCTATGACGGGCGGCGCGGCGCTTTCTTTGAAGGCCAGCTCGACGGTGCTCTGCGCATCCTGCAATCGGGCGATACCACGCCCGAGCGGATGATCGGCTCCTGGGCGGGGGCGATGGGCCATACTCAGTTCATCCCGACCTCCTATCTGCAATATGCGGTGGATTTCACAGGCGACGGGCGGCGCGATATCTGGTCGGATGATCCGACCGATGCTCTCGCCTCGACCGCGAATTATGTGAAGCGCACCGGCTGGCAGACCGGCCTGCCCTGGGGGATGGAGGTGGCGCTGCCTTCCGATTTCAACCCGGGCCTGCTCGGGCGCGGCAAGGGGAAATCGGCGGCGGAATGGTCGGCGCTCGGTGTCTCGCGCGCGGGCGGCGGCGGCGCGCTGGCCTCCGGTTCGATCATCGCTCCGGGCGGGGTGGGCACGCCCGCCTTCCTGCTGACGCAGAATTTCAACGTGATCCTGCGCTATAATAATGCCGAGAATTACGCCATCGGCATCGGCCATCTGGCCGACCGGCTGCGTGGCGGCGGGCCGGTGCGCGCCGCTTTCGGGCCGGATGCCAATGGGCTGACCAAGGCGCAGCGCCAGGAGCTGCAGTCGCGCCTGACCGCCCAGGGCTTTGACACCGGCGGCACCGATGGGGTGATCGGCCCGAAATCGCGCGAGGCGATCAGCGCCTTCCAGGCGCGGCGCGGCATGGCGGTGACGGGTGAGCCTTCGCCGGCGCTGCTGGCGGCTCTGCGCTGAGGCAACGGAAAAGGGGCGCTGCGGGCGCCCCTTTTATGTCAGGCCTTTCCTGAGTTTTTCAGGCCCTGACGATTTTTTCAGGCCCTGACGATCCTTGGCTGGCCCGCCGCATCGGCGAAATGCTCCAGCACCGGCGTGGCGCCATGGCTTTGTGACAGGCGCAAAAGCGCGAAGCGGATCGCGGCCAGTTCGCGGTAATAGCGCAGGAAGGCGGTATTGATCGCCGCGCCCGAAAGCGCGCCCAGCACCGGCACCGCCTGGGCCGCCAGCTTTTGCCCGAGCGCGGTGGCCAGTTTCGGCGCGACGCTGGAGATCAGCCCGTGCAGAGCCGGGCCGGTCAGTGTGGCGCGGGCCGAGAATAAAGCCGTATTAACCCCGTCATCCGCCGCCATCGGCGAGCCCGAGCCAAAGGTGCGCAGAGCCTCGGCCATGATCCAGGGATCCTCGGGGTCAAAGCCCGCCTTCACCGCCTCGCGCCGGATCGCATGCAAAAGCACGGTGATGGTGAAGGGCAGTTCGGCAATCGCGCCGGGCAGACCCGCCGCCCCGCCGGCGAGGCCAGCGGTCAGCGCCGCCGCCGTGGTGCCGTAATCGCCGCTGCCGGGCAGGCGTCCGCCCTGGCGCGCCAGGCTGTATGAGCTTTCCAGCGCCCGGGCGGTGATCTCCTCGATCCGCTGCGTCATGGCTTTGGGCAGGGCGGGCAGCTGATGCTCGATCCTGCCGCCAAAGCGGGTCAGCAGCGTCATCACCGGGCCATTTGCCTTTTTCCAGCGCAGCGCCAGCGCCCTGATCTCGGCCAGGGCCGGGGCAGGCAGCGGCATCGGAGGGGGGGCTGCGGTGCGGGCGGCAGGTGAGGCGCCGCCAGAAGCCTCATGATCTGATATGTTCATCGCTCAGATATGGGAAGGGAGGGCGCAGCTGCAAGGGGCGGCAGGGCAGCCGGGGCAGAGCCCTTCCCGCCTCTCTGCGCTGCAGGCGTAACCGGAGCGGGGCAACCGGAAGCGGGGTAGCCGGGGAGTGGCAGCCGGGGCGAGACAACCGGAGCGAGACAACCGGAGCGGGGCAACCGGAGCGAGGCAACCGGGGGGCGGGCGTCAGGGCGCCGGATCGGCAGCGGCGCGGCTGACCCGGCCGCGGATGCCCTCCCAGGCGCCGGGTTTCAGCTCAAAGCCCAGCACCCGCTCGGGGTTGGTGGGCGGGGGCATTTCGACGCCCTCAAGCTTTTTAAAGCCAAAACGTCTGTAATAGGGCGCGTCACCGACCAGCAGCACCCGCTCCCAGCCGAGGCGTCGCGCCTCGACAAGGCTTTCATTGATCAAAAGCGCCCCCAGCCCCTCGCCCTGATGCGTCGGATGCACTGCAACCGGCCCGAGCAGCAGAATGCTGGCCTCGCCGACCAGGGCGGGCCAGTAGCGGATCACCCCGGCCAGCTGGCCTTCGCTGTCGCGCAGGCACAGACATAAAGGCGCGATCATCGGCACGCCATCGCGCAGCCGATATGAGGAAAGTGCAGTGCGGCCGGGCGCGAAGCAGAGGTCGTAAAGCGCCTCTACCTCCCACCAGTCGGCCTCGGTTTCTTCTGCAAGACTATACACGTCCGGCCAGATCCTCAGACTTTGTCAAAGCTTTGCGGGAGGGGGCAGAATGCCGCCACCCTCCGGCGAAAAGCGGCGGCTCAGAGCGCGCGCCAGCCAATGTCCTTGCGGCAAAAGCCCTCGGGCCAGGCGATGCCACCGATCATCTGATAGGCCGCATCGCGGGCCTCGGCCAGGGTCGCACCGCGTGCGGTGACATTGAGCACCCGGCCGCCGCTGGCGGTGATCTGGCCGTCTTTCAGGCTGGTCCCGGCATGGAAGACCATATGGCAGCTGTCTTCGCTCAGCTGGTCGAGCCCGCCGATCACCGAGCCTTTGACATAGGCCCCGGGATAGCCCTGAGCTGCCATCACCACGGTGATCGCATGATCATCGGCCCAGTTGGCCCGGGCCTGATCGAGGCGCCCCTCGGCGCAGGCCAGCAGCAGATCCAGCGCCTGGCCGCCGAGGCGCATCATCAGCACCTGGGTTTCTGGATCGCCGAAGCGGGCATTATATTCAACGAGGCGGGCGCGGCCATTCTCGATCATCAGCCCGGCATAGAGCACGCCCTGATAGGGGGTGCCGCGCCTGGCCATCTCGCGGATCGTCGGCAGGACGATCTCCTCAAGCGCCTGCTGCTGGATCGCGGGCGTCAGCACCGGGGCCGGGGAATAGGCGCCCATTCCGCCGGTATTCGGGCCGGTATCGCCCTCGCCGACGCGCTTATGATCCTGGGCGGTGCCAATGGGCAGCATATTCACCCCATCGGTCAGGATGAAGAAGCTGGCCTCTTCGCCTGCCATGAATTCCTCGATCACCACCTCGGCCCCGGCGGTGCCGAATTCACCGCCGAACATATCGTCAATGGCCCCGAGCGCCTCTTCCAGGGTCATAGCGACGATCACGCCTTTGCCGGCGGCCAGGCCATCGGCCTTGACCACAATCGGCGCGCCTTTTTCGCGGATATAGGCTCTGGCGGCATCGGCCTCGTTAAAGCGTGCCCAGGCAGCGGTCGGCGCGCCACAGGCGTCGCAGATCTCTTTGGTAAAGCCTTTCGACACTTCCAGCTGCGCCGCTTTGGCGCTGGGGCCGAAGGTCAGGATACCGGCGGCGCGGGTGGCATCGGCAACGCCGACCGAGAGCGGTGCCTCGGGGCCGATGACGACGAAATCAATGGCATTGGCCTCGCAGAAGGCCACGACTTTGGCCGCGTCCATAATGTCGAGCGCCGCGGTTTCGGCAAGGCCCGCAATCCCGGCATTGCCCGGGGCGACGATCAGGCGGTCACATTTCGGATTCTGGCGCAGGGCCCAGGCCAGAGCATGTTCGCGTCCACCGCTGCCGAGAATAAGAATGTTCATCGTGCCGCTCCGTCCTTTGCCGTTTGAGCCGCCTGATAGAGGCCTCGCGCCCGGGTGGCAAGCGCGGAGGGGGCGCTGCCCCCGGCGCGCTTGCGCCTCCCCGGGGATATTTCAGGACAGATGAAAAACCCCGGGAAAGTCATCTGTCCTGAAATATCCCCGCCGGAGGCCCCGGAGCATCCGGGAGGGGCTGGGCCGGGGCAGGGGATCTGGACAAGTGTTTCTGATTTGTTCATGGTGAAGCAATGGAAAATCCCGATCAGATCCCGGATGATATTCTGCCCGCGCTGGCGGGGCAGCGGCTGCAGCGCGGCGTGTCGCGGCTGTTGCGCAGCTTTGATTTTGCCGCGGTTGAGGAAATGCCGCTGGCCGGAAAACTGCGCGCCGATATCATGGCTTTGGGACCGAAGGGCGAGATCTGGATTGTCGAATGCAAATCCAGCCGGGCCGATTTCCGCGCCGATCGCAAATGGCAGGGATATACCGGATATTGCGACCGGTTTTTCTGGGCGGTGCCGGTGGATTTCCCGCGTGAGATCCTGCCAGAGGGGGCGGGGCTGATCCTTGCCGATGCTTTCGGCGGCGAGATTGCCGGGATGGCGGCCGAGACGGCGCTGGCTCCGGCGCGGCGCAAGGCGGTGACGCGGCTCTTTGCCCGGGCCGCCGCTTTGCGGCTGCAGGCCCTGCGGGACCCGGGGCTTGCCCTGCGCAGCGGCGGCTGAGGCTCAGAACAGCCCGAGCTGATCGCCTTTGCTGAAAGGCACCGAGAACAGATCCGTGCGCAGCTGCAGCCGGGTCTCATTCAGCCCCAGCCGCTGCGTGGCAGTGCGGAACCGGTCGCGGATCAGCCGTGACCACAGCCCCTCGCCGCGAAATCTTTTGCCAAAGGCGGGGTCATAGTCTTTGCCGCCATGCAGATCGCCGAGCCGGGCCATGATCTTCGCGGCCCGCCCCGGAGCGCAGCGGCTGAGCCAGTCCTGAAACAAAGGCGAGACCTCGCGCGGCAGGCGCAACAGGATCCAGCTGGCATGTTCTGCCCCCGCCTCTTTTGCCGCGCCGAGCACTGCCTCGAGCTCATGATCGGTGAGGCCGGGGATCACCGGGGCCAGCATCAGCCGCACCGGAATGCCCGCCTCGCTCAGCCGCCGGATCATCTGCAGCCGCCGGGCCGGGGCCGGGGCGCGCGGCTCCATCCGCCGCGCCAGCCCGGCATCGAGCGTGGTGATGCTGATCCCGACCGATACCAGGCCCTTTGCCGCCATCGGCGCCAGCAGATCGATATCGCGCTCGATCAGCGTGCCGCGGCTGGTGATATCGAGCGGATGGTTAAAGGCGGCAAGCACCTGCAGCACTTCGCGCATCACCTGATATTTTGCCTCAACCGGCTGATAGGGGTCGGTATTGGTGCCGATGGCCATCGGCCCGGGCCGGTAGCTTTTTGCGCGCAGCTCACGGTCGAGCACCGCGCCGATGCCGGGGCGGGCCAGCAGCCTCGTCTCAAAATCCACCCCCGGCGAGAGATTGAGATAGGCATGGCTCGGCCGGGCATAACAATAGACGCAGCCATGTTCGCAGCCGCGGTAGGGATTGACCGAGCGGTCAAAGGGCAGATCGGGCGAGCTGTTGCGGCTGATCGCCGAACGCGGCTGTTCAAGCCGCACCTCGGTCTCAATCAGGCTATCCTCAACCGGCAGATCCCAGTCATCGGCAAAGGCCTCGCGCACCAGCCCCTCAAAGCGGCCGGTCTCATTGCTGGCAGCACCCCGGCCGCGCAGCCTGTCCCCCGCCATCAGCCCCGCACCGGGTGGCGAGACGGCGGGTGGCGAGAAGGCGGGCGGTGGCGCGGGTCGATGACTGAGCAGCGGCAGATCTGCGGGCGGGCCGGGGGAACGGGGCATGTGATTCACCTGGAAGGAAGGTGAACAAATGTAGAACAATCTTCAGCCCGGGGGAAGGCTTTGCTGGCGGAAGTCGGCTTTCTCTCGGCGTATGTCGCAAACTGCCAAGGCGTCATGTCGGTTTCGGCTCATGCAGGGGATCAGGATTTTCCTTACGCCCATCCGGAGTGCGCCATGGCTGATGACGATGAAATCATTCTCTCCGAACTTCCGGATGAAGAGCTGGTCCTGCAGATGCATGATGACCTTTACGACGGTCTGAAAGAAGAGATCGAGGAAGGCACGCGCATCCTGCTCGACCGCGGCTGGACACCCTATGATGTGCTGACCGGAGCGCTGGTCTCGGGGATGAAAATCGTCGGTGACGATTTCCGCGATGGCATTCTTTTCGTGCCGGAAGTGCTGCTCTCGGCCAATGCGATGAAAGCGGGGATGACCATCCTCAAGCCGCTGCTGGCCGAAACCGGCGCGCCGCGCATGGGCAAGATGGTGATCGGCACCGTGAAGGGTGACATTCACGATATTGGCAAGAACCTCGTCGCGATGATGATGGAAGGCGCTGGTTTTGAGGTGGTCGATCTTGGCATCAATAATGCGGTCGAGAAATATCTCGAGGCGATTGCCACTGAGCAGCCCGATATTCTCGGCATGTCGGCACTGCTGACCACCACCATGCCCTATATGAAAGTCGTGATCGATACGATGAAGGAAAAGGGCCTGCGCGAGGATTACATCGTGCTGGTCGGCGGCGCACCGCTGAATGAGGAATTTGGCAAGGCTATCGGCGCCGATGCCTATTGCCGCGATGCCGCGGTTGCGGTGGAAACCGCGAAAACCCTGGTTGCGCGCAAGCATAATCAGCTGAGCGCCTGAGCGGGCGTGTCGGGGCGGGGTGATCTGTCCCCGGCCTTTGCCACTCAGAGATCAGCCCCCGGCAGAGCGGAAAACCGTTGGCCGGGGGCTTTTTCTGCGCAGCGCCCTGACAACACCACCCGCAGCACTTGCGGCTGATCGCGAATCTTCCCAGATTAACCCTGTGGAGGGGTTATCTATGCCTTTGACGTCCTTTCTTGGTCTGATCGCTCTGGTGATTTTTGCCGCCGCGCTGACGCTGGTTCTGGCCTTTAATGCCGGGGTGCCGCTGATCGCGCTGAGTTTTGCCGCCCTTGCCGGCAGCCTGATCATGGGCGCAAGGCAATGGCGCTGATCCTCATCTGATGCGCCGCGGCCGTGCCTCGCGCCTTGCTGGCCAGGATCAGGCGCCCCATATGGCAGGGCCTGCGGCGCGGGGCGATGGCCATCTGCAGCCCCGGGATACGGGCGCCGCGCTGCCATCAGATGACGTGCTGGCCCGGCAGGGACTGGCGGCCAGGGGCGAGGGCAGGGTGCTGCTGATCGCCTGCGGCGCGCTGGCGCGTGAGATCCTTGATCTGAAGCGGGTGAACGGCTGGGACCATCTCGATCTGCAATGCCTGCCGGCCAATCTGCATCTCTGGCCCGACCGCATCACCCTGGCGGTCGAGGCGGCGGTGCTGCAGCACCGGGCGGATTATGCGCAGATTTTCGTGGTCTATGCCGATTGCGGCACCGGCGGGCTGCTGGCTGTGAAATGCGCCGAGCTGGGGGTGGAGATGGTCGAGGGGCCGCATTGCTATTCGTTTTTCGAGGGCAATGCCGGGTTCGCCGAACGGGCCGGGGCTGAGTATACCGCCTTTTATCTGACCGATTTTCTGGTGCGGCAGTTTGATGCTTTTGTCTGGAAACCCATGGGGTTAGACCGCCATCCTGAGCTGCGCGATATGCTGTTTGGCAATTATGACCGGCTGATCTACCAGGCCCAGACCGATGATCCGGCGCTCGATGCCAAGGCCGAAGCCTGCGCGGCGCGGCTGGGGCTGGCCTATGAGCGCCGCTTTACCGGCTATGGCGATCTGGCCCCGGCGCTGGCGCGGCTCTGATCAGCCCTGCTGGCTGGCCTGTTGCTGATACCAGGCAAGGCAGAACAGCCGGATGGCCGAGGCCAGACCCTGTTCGGACCGGCGCGCCTCGTCAATCTCAGAGGCAAGCGCATTGACCGAAAGGCCGCGCGTCCGCGCGATCCGGGTGAAGGCCTGCCAGAATTCATCCTCAAGCGTGACGCTGGTGCGGTGCCCCCTGAGGGTGAGGGAATGTTTGACCTGTACCGACATGGCTCTCAGTCCTGATCCGGTTGCGGGGCAGGGCCTGGCGCCGCTTCCCCCGAGCTCTGATCGCGTTTTGCGCTGTCGAGCGCGCGGGCGGATTGCTCGGCCCGCGCTTTCTCAAGATCTTTCTCAGCCTTCGTGCGGCCGAATTTCACTGCATTGGCGTCAGCCCTGGCGCGTTTCGCAACGCGGTCCTTTTCCTTGCGGAAGCGGTTCAGGCTGACGATTTCTGCCATGGTGCTGATCAGTCCTTCGGGCCGATCATATCCTCGGGCCGCACCACGCGGTCAAAGGTCTCGCCATCGACAAAGCCAAGCGCAATCGCCTCTTCGCGCAGAGTGGTGCCGTTCTTATGCGCGGTTTTGGCAACTTTGGTGGCATTGTCATAGCCGATGGTCGGGGCCAGAGCCGTCACCAGCATCAAGGATTCCTTCATCAGCTTGTCGATGCGGGCCACATTGGCCTGGGTGCCGACCACCATATTATCGGTGAAGGACGAGGCCGCGTCACCGAGAAGCTGCATCGACTGCAGCACGTTATAGGACATCATCGGGTTATAGACGTTCAGCTCGAAATGGCCCTGCGACCCGGCAAAGCCGACAGCGGCGTCATTGCCCATGACATGGGCGCAGACCATGGTCAGCGCCTCGGCCTGGGTCGGGTTGACCTTGCCCGGCATGATCGAGGAGCCCGGCTCATTTTCCGGCAGGATCAGCTCGCCCAGACCCGAACGCGGGCCCGAACCCAAGAGACGCAGGTCATTGGCGATTTTGAACAAAGCGCCGGCCACGGTCTTCAGCGCGCCCGAGAACATCACCATCGCATCATGTGCGGCCAGCGCTTCGAACTTGTTCGGAGCGGTGACAAAAGGCAGGCCGGTGATCGTGGCGATCTCGGCCGCGACGCGGGTGTCATAGCCCTTTTTGGTGTTCAGCCCGGTGCCGACAGCAGTGCCGCCCTGGGCCAGCTCATAGATATCGCCGAGGCACATTTTCACCCGGGCAATGCCTTTATCGACCTGGGTCGCATAGCCCGAGAACTCCTGACCAAGGGTCAGGGGCGTTGCATCCTGGGTATGGGTGCGGCCGATCTTGATGATGTCTTTGAACTCATCCGATTTGGCCCAGAGCGCTTTTGACAGCTTTTCCAGACCCGGGATCAGCAGATCGCGGGCATGCATGCCGATGGCGACATGCATCGCGGTCGGGAAAGTGTCATTCGACGACTGACCCATATTCACATGGTCATTCGGATGGACCGGTTTTTTCGAGCCCATCACCCCGCCGAGCATCTCAATCGCGCGGTTCGAGATCACTTCATTGGCGTTCATATTCGACTGGGTGCCCGAGCCGGTCTGCCAGACCACCAGCGGGAAATTATCGTCGAATTTGCCCTCGATCACTTCCTGAGCGGCGGCCTGAATGGCTTTCGACAGCTCCGCATCGAGCTCGCCCTGGGCGGCATTGACGATGGCGGCGGCTTTCTTGATGACGCCGAGCGCGCGGATCACCGGAACCGGCTGCTTCTCCCAGCCAATCGGGAAATTGATGATCGAACGCTGGGTCTGTGCGCCCCAGTATTTATCGGCGGGAACCTCAAGCGGGCCAAAGCTGTCGGTTTCGGTGCGGGTCGCGGTCATAGAAGCCTCCTGCAAACTCTCGCGCCTGCTCTAGCGCAGCGCGGCAGGGGGGGCAATCAGTATACTATGGCATACATGGTGGCGGGGGAAGCAAGGCCGGGGGCCAGCCCCCGGACCCCCGGGATATTTGCACAAGGGGAAAGGCTAAGGGCCACAGTGCTTGCGGAAGCGTCAGGCCTTGCGGGGGCGTCAGGCCTTTCGGAAACGGTAGACCCGGGCCGGGGGCAGATTGGCCCAGATTTTATGGCCCCGGTTCACCTTCAGCCCCAGCTCAGCGATCAGCCCGGGCGGCAGCGGCGGGCGCTGGCCATAGGTGAACTGCACATAGCTGCCGCGCGGGGCCAGAATGTCGAAAGCGGCGGTAACGATGGCCTCGCGGATCTCATCGGGCATCGACAGCAGCGGCAGGCCCGAGATCACGGCGCAGACCTTGCCCCTGATCAGGCGGGCGGCGGTCTCGGCCCCGGCCTGATGCACGGTCACGCCGGGGAATTTGCGGCGCAGATAGGGGACGAATTCATCATCCAGCTCGAACAGGGTCAGCTTTTCGGGCGGCAGGCCGCGGGCCAGCAGGGCTTCGGTAAAGCGGCCGGTGCCGGGGCCGAATTCGACCACCTGGCCCGAGCCCGGGCCAATCCCGAGGGTCATGGCGCGGGCGAGGGTACGCGATGAGGGGGCAATGGCCGAGACCTGGCGCGGATTTCGCAGCAACCGGCGCCGGAACAGCGCCAGATCGCTTTCTGGCTGAAGGGCGCCGTTGCCGCCGGTCATCAGGTCTTGCGGAACTGATCGAGGCTGACAACCTCTGCCTTGCGCGGGCCGGGATCCTCGCCGCTGCCGGGCTGATCCCCGGCCTCTGCGGCGCTCTCTTCTCCGGCCTCGTCTTCCTCCTCGTCTTCCTCATCCTCATCGGACTGGCTTTCAAAGCGCAGGCCGAATTCGACCGAAGGATCAACAAAGGTACGCACAGCATCGAAGGGGATCACCAGCGGCTCGGGCGCATTGCCGAAGTTGAGCGTGATCGAGAAGCCATCCTCAGTCACCTCAAGCCCGGAATACCAGTGCTGCAGTACCACCGTCATTTCCTCGGGATAGCGCTCGCGCAGCCAGTCGGCGATCGCCACATCGGGATGGGTGGTGTCAAAGGTGATGAAGAAGTGATGTGCGCCCGGCAGGCCATGGGCGGCGACATCTTCCAGAACCGAGCGGATCAGACCGCGCATGGCCCTGTGCATCAGATTTCCATAGTCGATTGCGCGTGTCATCCGGATCCTCGCCGTTTTCCTGGTCAGCATAGGGGATTTGGCGCTCAAGAAAAGAGCCAGGCCAGAGCTTGCAGTATGATTAAACCTTCTGGCCTGAATTATAGAAAATTCCCCGGGATGCAACTGTCCCCCGCCCGCTGCCGCATCGGGCTGCCGCAGCGGGCGGGGGGCCGGATCACCGCGCAGGCGGGCAGGGCCGCCGGGAATCATCCCGGGCGCGGTCCGGGCGCGGTCTGGGTGGGCCGGTCCGGGCCCTCTGCCCCCCGGGCCCTTGCGCGCATTCAGCGCGGAGAAGCAGCCACACCCCGGGCTTTCCTGGTGCATGGGGCAAGAAAGCTGTTCGTACCGGGCCGGGTTTCCGCTACCTCTCATCTGCCCTGCGAAAAAATGGCCGCGGCCCGGGATCTGACGATGACCGCATCTACCCGCCTCTTTTACTTTGCGAATGACGAGCCCGGATGGATGCCGGTCAGTCATATGGTGCGTCTTGCCGCCCGGCTGCTCGAGGCGCAGCAGCTCGATCTTGCCGGGCCCGGGCCCGGATGGCCGGGCCGGCTGCGCGCCACCCTGTTGCGGCCCGGGCGGGGCGGGCAGGGCGGCGATATCTATATTCTGCGCTCGCCCGCCGAGCTGCCGCTGGTCTTTGCCCATCCGCAGTTTGCCGCGCCGCGCCGCTTCCGGGCCCTGTGGATCATCGATAGTTTCTGGACCGATATGCTGATGCGCCCGGTCCGGCATATGCTGTCGAAATTTGATCTGGTGGCCTATATGCGCAAAGGCGATGGCCCGGAGTATCAGGCGCTCTGCGGGGCGCGGGCGCGGTTCCTTGGCTGGGGGGCGGATGTGCTGGATCTGGGCTCGGGCGCCGCAGAGCGGCCGATTGATGTGCTGCGCATCGGCCGCCAGCCTGAGGCCTGGGATGATGATGCCCGCACCGCTGCCGCCTGTGCCGCCCGGGGCCTGACCTTCCATGGCCGCCCGCCGTTTCCGGCCCGGGCCGAGGGCCAGCAACAGGCGCTGATGGCAGATTGGTATGGCCAGAGCAAATTTGTCATCGCCCATTCCAATCTCGCTGCGCCCGCGCCCTATACCCATCCGACGCGCGAATATATCACCGCGCGCTGGACCGATGCGATTGCCTGCGGCGCGACCATTGCCGGGGCCCAGCCCAAAAGCGATCTGAGCCTGGTCAGCTGGCCAGGCGCTGTGCTCGATACCGGGGCGATTGATCTCGAGCGCAATCTTGATCAGATCGCAGAGGCGCTGCGCGGCTGGAGCCCGGCCAGGGCGGCGGAAAACCACCGCCAGGCGCTGCGCCATCTGGACTGGCGCTGGCGTCTGCGCGATCTGGCCCGGGCGCTTGACTGCGGCACGCCGGGGCTTCAGGCCGAGCTGACCCGGCTCGAGGCCCGGCTCAGCGCCGCCGCCTGAGGCCTGTGCCGGCCTGGCCCGCCACAATGCGCAGCGCCAGGGGATGTTTGCGCAGATCTCCGCCCCGGACGACAGGGGTGATTCGCCGCAAGCCCCGGCAAGGCCGTTTCTTCTTTCGCAACAGCCACTGCATCCAGGCGAGATTGACGCTGATCACGCAACAGAATGTTGCAGGGCCTTTGCTGAGGCGGATCGGTTGATGGCACCAGGATCGCGCGGCAGGGCCGGCTGGATTGATGCCGGTCAGGGAACAGAAGCGCGGCAGCTCATGGCGGGGAATTCAGGGTTGCTTATGATTTGATTGTATAATTATTCGCCTGCTGCGGGTGGATTACCGGGCTTTCGTGAAACCCTGAACCGTGGATATGCCTTTTTATTGCCATAATTTAGCGGGGCCCTGGTCAGGGATTACGTAACCTCTGCCCTATTCCTGCCGTTTTTCACTTCCCACCGCCGGGCCGGAGCGGTAGATGTTTAACGTCAGCTTAAGACGTATAGGCCGTGGGGGCGGTCGTATGTTGGTGGGCGTCTCAATTCAGACGCGATGGGCTACGAGTGTGCTGCTGTTCCGGTCGTCCGGTGTTTCGATTTTTCGAAGCGGCTTTTATGAGCCGGCATCCCCTCATCCCAGACACCTCCATCCGGCGGGTCGCACGGTTCCGTGCGCGGATCCGTTGCATTGATCGGCTCCGGCTCAGTCCGGGCGCAGAAATGGGATGGAGCTGCGGAGCACCGCGGGTCATTTTGACGAGGGATTATAATGCCGGTTTTCACGCTTTTCAGTTTCGAACAGGCAACCACAGATTATATCCGTGATGAGGCCCTGGGGAATGGACCGCAGGACGGCTACCTCTATGGTGATGCTTCGGCCGGGGGCGGCGCGCTGACGCTGAACGGCACCACCGCCTATGCCAAGATCTTCCCGGTGCTTGAGCTGCAGATGAACCAGGGCACGATGGGGCTGAACTTTACCCCGGCCGGGCTGCCCGCGAGCGGCAATCAGACCGTGGCCTCGCGCGATAATGCCGGGCTGAATGAGGGCAGCCTCAGGGTTGAGATCACCCCGGATGGCCGGGTGGTGATCACCCATGAGGGCGAGGGCAGCGAAACCGTTTTCTCGACCGGGGCGGGCTTCTTCGGCCCCGGCGATGAAATCAGCCTCAGCTATGCCTGGGACAGCGATGGCCCGGGCGGGCTGAGCATTGTCAACACCAGTTCCGGCCTGACCCATAGCGAGGCGGTCCCGGCCGGGCTGACCACGGAAATGGCCGGCTATGGCCAGCCCTGGGTGCTGGGCGCGGGTCAGAGCACCGCGACCGGCCCGGAAAATCCGGCGATCACCGATTACTTCCAGGGCACAATCAGCCATTTCTCGCTGTCTGATACGGTGGATCACCCCATCCCGGGCGGGCGTGACGGCATTGTCTATGGCACGCCGGGTGATGATCTGATCGATCACAGCTATATCGACAGCGATGGCGACCGTATCGACAGCGATGATGCGCTGATCCCGGGCGACGCTCCGAATGACGACCGGGTTTATGCCGGTGACGGCAATGATACGGTGCGCGCGGGCGAGGGCGATGATACCGTCTTTGGCGGTCACGGCGATGACCTGATCTATGGCGGCAATGGCGATGATCTGCTGCATGGCGATCAGGGCAATGACACGATCTATGGTGGCATTGGCAATGACACCGTCTATGGCGGGGATGGCGATGATCTGATCGACACTTCCGGCCCGGTCACCGCTTTGCCCGATATTGACTACCCGGGCTATTACCCTGCTGATGCCACTCCCGATGATGACCGCGATCTGGTCTATGGCGGCGCGGGCAATGATACGATCCGCACCGGCGATGATGCCGATACCATCTATGGCGGGGCCGGCGATGACCGGATCGACAGCGGCATTGACGCCGATCTGGTCTATGGCGGTGACGGCAATGACACGCTGATCGGCGGCGAGGGCGCGGATACGCTCTATGGCGGCGATGGCAATGATCTGATCTATGGCGGGCTGGATGACAGCATCGGCGAGGCGCTGGATATTCCCGATGACCGCGACCTGCGTCCCGACAATAACACCGATCTGATTTATGGCGGTGCGGGCAATGACACGATCTATGGCCGCGATGATAATGACACGATCTACGGCGGTGCCGGCAATGATCTGATCTTTGGCGGCATCGACAATGATCAGCTGTTTGGCGGCGGTGGCAATGATACGCTGAACGGCGATGACGGCGATGACATCCTGCATGGCGAGGGCGGCAATGATCTGCTGAACGGTGGCGCGGGCGATGACACGCTCTACGGCGGCAATGGCGCAGATACGATCCATGGCGGCGCCGGCGCCAATGTCGCCTATGGCGGCGCGGGTGCCGATCTGATCAATGTCTCCGGTACGGGCGATACCGTCTTTGGCGGAGCCGACCGTGATACCATCATCATCGAGACCCAGGGCGCCGGGATTGGCAGCTATATCGACGGCAATGAGGAGGGCGATGATTACGACACGCTCGACCTCACCGGCGCTGGTCCGCTGCGCATTGATTACGATCCGGAAAATGCCGAGAATGGCCGCGTTCATTTCCTCGACAGCGATGGCAATGAGGTCGGCCATCTCGATTTCCGCAATATCGAGAATGTCATCCCCTGCTTCACCCCCGGCACGCTGATCGCGACGCCGCGCGGTGAGGTTCTGGTCGAGGAACTGCGTGCCGGTGACCGGGTGATCACCCGCGACAATGGCATTCAGGAAATCCGCTGGGTCGGGGAAAAGCCGCTGACCGGCCAGGAACTGGCACAGAACCGGCATCTGCAGCCGATCCTGATCAAAGCGCATAGCCTTGGCCATGGCCTGCCCGAGCGCGATATGCTGGTCTCGCCGAACCACCGGATTCTGGTCGCCAATGACCGCACCCAGCTTTACTTCGATGAGCATGAGGTGCTGGTGGCGGCGAAACATCTGATCGGCGCGCCGGGCATTCAGCAGATCACCTCGGTCGGCACCAGCTATATCCACTTCATGTGCGACCGCCATGAGGTTGTGCTGTCCGACGGGGCCTGGACCGAGAGCTTCCAGCCCGGCGATTACACGCTGAAAGGCATGGGCAATTCGCAGCGCAGCGAAATTTTCGAGCTGTTCCCCGAGCTGCAGACCGAGGCCGGGCTGCAGGGCTATCAGGCGGCGCGGCGCACGCTGAAAAAACACGAGGCGCGCCTGCTGTCGCGCTGATCTGCGCGGATTATACCAGTTATGCAGCGAACCCCCGGCACCAGGTCAGGGGCGAGAGGAAAGGGGCTCCGCAAGGGGCCCCTTTTTTGTTTCATGGCACCGCCCCCGCGCGGGCACGGAAAAAAAAGCCGGGGAAAGCCCCCCGGCCTTTGAGGCTGCTCTGCCGGTGATCAGCCGCGCATCCTGCCGCCGTCATCCCAGATCGGGGCGAGATGGATGCGGGCCGGGCGGCGTTGGCCGAGGATCTCTACCTCGAGCGCGAGGCCGTCCTGCACCTTATCGGCGGGGATGAAACCCTGCGCCACCGAGAGGCCGGTCCAGTGCGAATAGCCGCCCGAGCTGCACCAGCCGATCACTTCACCCTCAAGCCAGACCGGCTCCCAGGCCACGACATCGGCCGCATCAGCCTCAATCACCATCGGCACCAGGCGGCGTTTCGGCCCCTCGGCACGTTCGGCGAGGCAGTGGCCCTTGCCGATCCAGTCGGCGGGCTTGTTCCAGTCGATGAAACGGTCAAGCCCGGTCTCACCCGGGGTGTAATCGGGCGAGAACTCGCGCCCCCAGGAGCCGAACCATTTATCAAGACGCAGGCTCATCATCGCCCGCATACCGAATGGGGTGATGCCGAGATCGGCCCCGGCCGCCATCAGCCGGTCCCAGAGCGGACGCACCGCCATCTGATCGCAGAAAATCTCATAGCCAAGATCGGCGGTATAGCTGACGCGCTGCACGAGGCAATTGGCCATGCCGATGGTCAGGGCTTTGACATCCATGAATTTAAAGGCTTCGGCGCTGACATCGGCGCGGGTCACCCGCGCCAGCAGCGCGCGCGCTTTTGGCCCGGCAATGGTAAAGCCCGAGCGGTTGTCCGAGATATTCTCAACCCTCACCCCCTCGGCAGCATGGGCCTCAAACCAGCGCATATGCCAGGCCTGGGCGCCATAGCTGGCGGTCAGCTGGAAGCGGGCTTCCGTCAGACAGGAGACGGTGAAATCGCCGATGATCTTCCCCGAAGGCGCCAGCATCGGCGTCAGCGAAATCCGCCCTGGTTTCGGGATCCGCCCCGCCATGATCCGGTCGAGCCAGGCCCGGGCGCCGTCGCCCGTGACCAGATATTTACCGAAATTCTGCAGCTCATTGATGCCGACGCCGCTGCGCAGGCCTTTCACCTCACGCGCTGTCGCCTCCCAGGCGTTGGATCGGCGGAAGGTCGGGGTCTCAACCCGCGCCTCGCCGGGAAGGGCGAAATAATTCACCACCTCCAGCCCGTATTGCTGGCCCCAGACCGCGCCCATTTTGTCGAAAACATCATACATCGGCGTGGTGCGGCAGGGGCGGGCGGCCGGGCGCTCTTCATTGGGGTAAGAGACGTTGAACCGCATCTGATAGTTTTCAATGACTTTCGGCACGGTATAGCCGGGCGAGATCCAGGGGCCGAAACGCGCCACGTCAAAGCCGCGCGGATCACGCTCCACCTCGCCCAGGATCATCCATTGCGCCAGCGCCAGCCCCATGCCGCCGCCCTGGCTGAACCCGGCCATTACCCCGCAGGCCGACCAGTAATTCTTCAGCCCCGGCACCGGGCCGATCAGCGGATTGCCATCGGGGGCAAAGGTGAAGGGGCCATGGATCACCCGTTTGACGCCCGAACGCTCCAGCACCGGGAAGCGTTTCCAGGCGAAGGCGACGCTGTCGGCAATCTTGTCGTAATTCTCGTTCAGCAGCTCATGGCCGAAGGTCCAGGGCGTGCCGTCCAGCGCCCAGGGCTCGCAGGGTTTTTCATAAAAACCGATGCAGAGCCCCCGGCCTTCCTGGCGCAGATAGCTTTCGCCGCCCGGATCCATCACATGCGGGAATTCGCGGCCCTGTTTCAGAAGCTCCATGATCTCGGGAATGTCTTCAGTGACCAGATACTGATGCGCCATCGGCAGCAGCGGCAGATAGACCCCGGCCATGGCGCCGACCTCGCGCGCCCAGAGGCCAGCGGCATTGACCAGATGCTCGCAGGTGACAGTGCCTTTCTCGGTCACCACCTCCCAGCCCTCGCGCGTGGGGCGGGTCTCCAGCACCCGGTTGTGCAGCACGATCTCGGCCCCGGCCATCCGCGCTGCCTTTGCATAGGCATGGGTGGTCCCCGAAGGGTCGAGATGGCCATCAAGCGGATCGTAAAGTCCGCCAAGAATGCCGTCGAGATTTACCATGCCATCGGTGCGCTCGGCGATTTCGGCGGGCGAGAGGATCTCGGTATCAAGGCCCATATAGCGATGTTTGGCCCGCTCGGCCTTCAGCTGCTCGAACCGGGCCGGGTTATCGGCGAGGGTGATGCCGCCGACATGATGCAGCCCGCAGCTCAGTCCGGTGATCGCCTCCAGCTCTTTATAGAGCCGGATCGTATAGCCCTGCAGCGCCGCCATATTGGTGTCGCCGTTCATGGTGTGAAAGCCGCCTGCTGCATGCCAGGTCGAGCCCGAGGTCAGCTCGGAGCGCTCGATCAGCATCACATCGGACCAGCCGAGTTTGGTGAGGTGATACAGCACCGAGCAGCCGACAACGCCGCCACCGATGACCACTACGCGGGTATGGGATTTCATCCGTTCACTCCGGCAGATCTGAGGGGTTGGTGTCTCAGAGTGAGCCGGAACGCCTGGCAAAGGCAGGCCCGTTCGCGACCGGTGAGGGTCGCAAACGGGGAGAGAGCGGCCCCGGGGTTATTTTTCCGGGATCAGGCCGCGCGGGGCAAAGCGCAGCACGAGCAAGAGAATGACCCCCAGCGACAAAAGCCGCATATGCGCCGCCGATTCCGCCAGCTGGGTTTTCAGCGCGCCATTGGGCAGACCGGCGGTGATCCAGCCCATCAGCTGCGGCCCGAGGAATTCGACCGCCAGATAGAGCCAGCCGATCAGCACGCCGCCAAGGATCGCGCCCCAGTTATTGCCCGAGCCGCCGACGATCACCATCACCCAGATCAGGAAGGTAAAGCGCAAAGGCGTATAGGAGGGTGGCGTCAGCTGGCCCTCAAGCGAGGTCATCATCGCGCCTGCAAGCCCCACCACCGCCGAGCCGATGATGAAGATCTGCAGATGGCGGAATTTGACATTCTTGCCCATGGCGGCGGCGGCGATCTCATTATCGCGGATCGCCCGGGTCATCCGGCCCCAGGGGCTGTTGAGCGCGCGTTCGCAAAACCAGATCAGCACCAGCAGCACGGCGCAGAACAGGGCGGCATAGATCAGCTTGACCATGATCGCCGAGGTCGAAACCGGGTCGAGACCGGCCGCGCTGACGCGGGCGATAAAGCCCGGATCGGCCTGGAGCGCCACCTCATAGGGCACCGGCCAGGGCCGGGGCAGGTCGATCAGGTTTTTCACCCCGCGCGCCAGCCAGTCCTCATTGCGCAAAACCGCGATGATGATCTCGCCAATGCCGAGCGTGGCAATGGCGAGATAATCCTCGCGCAGGCCAAGCGCGACCTTGCCGATCACCCAGGCCCCGGCCGCGGCAAACAAAGCCCCGACCGGCCAGGCCCAGAGCGAATTCAGCCCCAGCCCGCCAATATGGCCGGCCTGGGCCGAATTATTGGCCTCGACCGCGGCGACCGCAGGGTCGAGCAGGGCGCGGTAGATAAAGAAGCAGATCAGCAGGAACAAAATAGAGCCAAGGCTGCGCGGCGCGCCCTGCGGCAGTTTGCGGCTCATCCGGATCGTCAGGGCAATGGCAAGAATGCCAAAGGCGAGGGCGGACCAGATCGCGGGCGTGCCCGCCTCCCAGGCGCCCGGCACCGGCTTGCCCGAGACCAGCACCACCGCCAGGCCGCCAAGTGCCACCGAGCCGACGATCCCGGCCGAGAACAGTCCGGCCCAGCCCCATTGAATATTCACCCCGATCGCCATGATCGCCGAGAGCAGCGCGAGATTGAGGATATTGAGCGACAGGTTCCAGCTCTGGAACATCCCGGTCAGGATGAACAGAAGTCCGACACCGGCGAAAAGCGAAAGGTTGCGGGTGGTGGCCGACATATCACTTGCCCCCCATAATGCCATTGGGCCTGACCAGAAGAACAATGATCAGGATCACAAAACTGACCGCGACCTTGTAATCGGTCGACAAAGCCTGCCAGAGCCCATCGCCCAGCCAGTCACCCGGCATCAGATAGCCGAGGATCTTGCGCCAGGCATTGGTGACCAGAATTTCCGAGAAAGCGATGACAAAGCCGCCGAGGATCGCGCCGACCGGCGAGCCGAGCCCGCCGACAATCGCCGAGGCAAAGATCGGCAGCAGCATGCCGAAATAGACGAAAACCCGGTAGTTTTTATCAAGGCCGTAAAGCGTGCCGGCAATGGTGGCCAGCGCGGCGGCAATGATCCAGGTCAGCATCACCACCCGGTCGGGGTTGATGCCCGAAAGCAAAGCCAGATCCTCATTATCCGAGAAGGCGCGCATCGATTTGCCGGTGCGGGTGCGGCCGAGGAACCAGAACAGAGCGATCACACAGATCACCGCCACCAGAACCGAAATCGCCTGGGTGGCGCGGATCGCCAGCGGCTCGGCCAGCCCGGTAAGGGCTTTGAAATCATTCGGCGCCAGCAGGAAACGCCCGCCATCGTCGAATTTGACCTCGCGGGTGCCGAGGATCATCCGCACCAGGCCGTTCATCACGAACATCACGCCGACCGAGGCGATCATCAGGATGATTGGTTTGGCCTTCTGGCGGCGGTAAAAGCGATAGACCAGCCGGTCGGTGCCGAGGGCCATCAGCGCGGTGGCGGCAATGCCGAGGGGCAGGGCCAGCAGGGCCGTGGGCAAGGGCCCGGCGCTGATCCCCCAGGATTGCAGCGCCCAGGTGAAGAGAATGGTCATCACCGTGCCAAAGGCCATGGTATCGCCATGGGCAAAGTTCGAAAAGCGCAGCACCGAATAGATCAGCGTCACGCCAAGCGCGCCAAGCGCCAGCTGGCTGCCATAGGTCAGCCCGGGCACCAGCACGAAATTGGTAAAAGCCACGAGGGCATTGAGCAGATCCATCACAGCACCTCACACTGGCCGATGACCTTCAGCGCGGTCTGGCCGCCCTCAAGGATCAGATAGGTGAAGGCCTGATCGGCCTCGCGGAAGGCGAGGATCTCGGTCTGACCCTGATCGGTGCCGGCGCTCCAGCGCCAGATCGGCGCCGGTCTGGTCTGCGCCATGCTCAGCGCCGCGCCGTCGCGCTCGAGCGTGGCCTCAGCCGCGCCCATGCCGCTAAGGGTCAGTTTCAGCGCATCCTCTCCGGCGGGCTGGCAATCCGTGCCGCCCTCGCAGATTTCAGCGGCGCGGCAGTCAAGCCCGGCCGCGCCCGCGCTCTGCGCAAGGCCCAGGAGCAGAACCGCCGGTGCGAGACAGTGACAGAAACCGGCCATGGTTAACCCCCGAGGAAAGACTTGCGGACCTCGGGGTCGGCGAGAAGCGCGGCCCCGGTGTCGGTATAGCGGTTGCTGCCCTGAACCAGCACGAAACCTTTGTCAGCGATTTCAAGTGCCTGGCGGGCATTTTGCTCGACCATCAGGATCGAGATCCCCGAGCGGGCAATTTCGATAATGCGGTCAAAAAGCTCATCCATGACGATGGGCGAAACCCCGGCTGTCGGCTCATCGAGCATCAGCACCTTTGGCCGGGTCATCAGCGCCCGGCCCACCGCCACCTGCTGGCGCTGGCCACCCGAAAGCTCGCCCGCAGGCTGATTGCGCTTTTGCTTCAGGATCGGGAACAGATCATAGATCTGGGCCATGGTGTCGCGGATTGCCGCATCCTGGCGGATGAAGGCGCCCATTTCGAGATTTTCTTCGACCGTCATGCTGGTGAAAATATTATGGGTCTGCGGCACGAAGCCCATGCCTTTGCGGACCCGGGCCTGGGGGCTCAGCCTGGTGATATCCTCGCCATCGAGCCGCACCGTGCCCTGGCGCAGAGGCAGCATGCCAAACACCGCCTTCATCGCGGTGGATTTGCCGGCACCATTCGGGCCGACGATCACGGCAATCTCGCCTTTTTCGACCGAGAGCGTGCAGGAATGGAGGATATCGACCGGGCCATAGCCGCCGGTCATCGCCTCACCGATCAGAAACGGAGCGCTCATGCCTGTGCCTTCAGTTTGTTTTTCAGGCCGCGGCCCAGATAGGCCTCAATCACCCGCTCATTGGCGCGGACCTCGGCGGCGCTGCCCTCGGCCAGCACCTTGCCCTCGGCCATGACGATCACCGGGTCACAGATCCGGCCGATGAATTCCATATCATGCTCGATGACGCAGAAAGTATAGCCGCGTTCGCGGTTGAGGCGCAGGATCGCATCGCCGATGGTGTTGAGCAGGGTGCGGTTCACCCCGGCGCCGACCTCATCGAGGAAGACGATTTTCGCGTCGACCATCATGGTGCGGCCCAGCTCGACCAGCTTTTTCTGCCCGCCGGAGATCTGGCTGGCCTTGTGATCGGCAATATGGCTGATGGTCAGAAATTCCAGCACCTCATCGGCTTTGGCGCGCAGGCGTTCCTCTTCCTCGCGGATCTGCGCCCGGGAAAAAATCGCATTCCACAGCTTTTCGCCATGCTGGCGCGCCGGAACCATCATCAGATTCTCGCGCACCGTCATCGAGCCGAATTCATGGGCAATCTGGAAGGTGCGCAGCACGCCCTTATGAAACAGCTCATGCGGGGCCAGTCCGGTGATCTCTTCCTCACCCATGAACACCCGGCCCGAGGTTGGCGGCAGGCGTCCGGCGATCACATTGAAAAGCGTGGATTTTCCGGCCCCATTCGGGCCGATCAGCCCGGTGACCGTACCCTGACGGATGCTGAGTGAGGCACCGTCAACGGCGTGAAAACCGCCAAAATGCCGGTGAAGATTTTCGACCCGGATCATTGGACTACCCCCTGAAATCACCCGGTTATACACCCCGAGGGGTGGTCCGGGCGTTGTTTTTAACCAAACAGGCCCGCGCGATGCACGGACCTGTGATTCTTGTCAAGCTTTACCCGGAAGCAAGCATCACCGGGCCATTGCGCCTGGATTTCAGCGGAATTTCACGGTTTCCCAGACGCCGTCCTTGATTTCATATTCGCGGTAGCGGCCGGTGACATCGCCATTCTCAAGGAAGGTGACGCCGGTTGCGCCCTCGTAATTCACCGGCTTACCGGCGGCGATCAGCTCCAGCGCCTTGCCCAGCTCACCCGGGTTGATCACCTCGCCCGAACCATCGGCCGGACCATTGGCGACCTCGGCGATCTTGTCTTTATAGACTTTGGGATCGGTCGAACCGGCGGCCTGCATCGCCAGCACCATCACCGCCACCGCATCATAGGTATTCGGGGCAAAATTGGTCGAGCCGTCGAAAGAGGGATCATAGGCTTTGGCGGCATCAAGATAGGTCTGATAGCCCGCCGCATCCGAGGAGGGGTGCTGGCCGTATGAGCCGTCGAGCGCCGAGCCGATGGCCTGGGTCAGGCTTTCGCCGAACATGCCGCCGGGCAGGCCGAAGAGCGAGAAGGCCCCGGTATCGACCGCGGCCTGGATCACGCCGCGCCCGCCCTGGTCGACATAGCCCGCCACGACGAGAATATCGCCGCCCGCTGCCGCCAGTGCCGCCACCTCAGCCGAGTAATCGGCTTTGCCGTCATCATGGCTGGCATTGATGGTGACGGTGATGCCTTTGGCTTCGGCCGCCGCCGCAATCGCATCGGCCTGGCCTTTGCCATAATCGGAATTCGAATAGGTCAGCGCCATCGATTTCACGCCGCGCTCAGCGAGAATATCGCCCATGATCACGCCTTCGCGCGCATCCGAGGGCACGGTGCGGAAGAACAGCCCCTCATCGGGATCATCCGACAGAGCCGGCGAGGTGGCCGAGGGCGAGATCATCACCATGCCATTGGGGATAGCGGTATTTGACAGCACGGCGCGGCTGACGCCCGAGCAATCGGCGCCGATCAGGCCTTTGACCCCTTCCGAGGTCACGAGGCGCTCACCGGCGGCGGTGGCGGCCGCGGCATCGATACAGGTTGAATCGGCGCGGACGGCCGAGAAGGTCCAGCCATTGGCGGCCTTGCCCGAGTCATTGATTTCTTTCAGCGCCATTTCGCCGGCCAGAGCCATATTCGGAGCAATGGTTTCAATCGGGCCGGTGAAGCCCAGCAGGATGCCAATTTTCACATCCTCAGCCGAAGCGGTACCAGCCGCGAGCGCGCAGGCTGCGGAGGCGAGCAGAATTTTTTTCATTAATATCTCCCTGACTGGATCGAGATCCTGCAAGCGAGCCTAGCGAGCAAAAACTGAATTGAAAAGTGAGTTCACCTCGCGCTGACGTGACGGTTTCGCGCTAAAACAGGGCTGTTCGCGCCCCCTCGCGCAGGTCAGTCTGCGGGTTGGTTGTCATAGTGCAGGAGTGGGTTTTCGATGGGGTGGAACATGAAGGGGGCGGGGCTGGCGCTGCTGTTGATCGCCGGGCCGGTTGCGGCCCAGACCCGGCTGCAGACCTCGGCCGGAGAGATGGTGGTGACGCCGGTCGCCGCGGCGCTGGAGGGGGCCTGGTCTTTCGGCTTTCTGCCCGGCGGCGCGCTGATCGTCACCGAAATTGACGGCCGTCTGCTGATCCTGCGCGCGGGGCAGGCCAGCCCGGTCAGCGGCTTGCCCGAGATCACCGCGCTTGGCCAGGGCGGGCTGCTCGATGTGATGGTGCCGCGCGATTTTAAACGCAGCCGTCAGATCTGGCTCAGCTATGTCGCCCGTTCGGGCGAGGGGCTGGCTTTGCGGGCGGGCTTTGGCCGGCTCTCAGAGGATTTCACCCGGCTCGAGGGCTTTGAGCCGGTGTTTGAGGGCGAAAGCCTGCCCGCCAGCCGCCATTTCGGCGCCCGCCTCGTCGAGGGCAGGGATGGCAGGATCTGGCTGACCACCGGCGACCGCGGCACCGGCCCGGCGGGGATGGAGGCCCAGGATCCGGGCCTTGCCACCGGCTCGGTGATCTTGCTCAACCGCGACGGCAGCCCCGGGGTGACGCGGCCGGGCTGGCGGCCCGGGGTCTGGTCGGTCGGGCATCGCAATATCCAGGGCGCGGGCCTCGATCTGCAGGGCGCGCTGGTCACTTCAGAACATGGCGCCCAGGGCGGGGATGAGATCAACCGCCCCGGTGCGGGGCTGAATTACGGCTGGCCGGTGATCAGCTATGGGGTGAATTACAATGGCCGCAAGATCGGCGAGGGCCAGGCCAGAGCGGGGATGGAACAGCCTTTGCACTACTGGGATCCCTCGATCGCGCCTTCGGGGCTGATGGTCTATTCCGGGGCGCTGATCCCCGAATGGCAGGGCGATATTTTCGCCGGATCGCTGAAAATGGATTTCATCTCGCGGCTCGACCCGGATCAGGCGGCACCGACCGGCTGGGCTGAGGAGCGTATCGCGAGCGAGGAAACCCTGAGGGTGCGCGATCTGCGCGAGGGGCCGGATGGCGCGATCTGGTTCCTGTCGGAGGGCAATGGCGCTTTATACCGCCTGGCCCCGGCAGAATGAGGCCCCGGCAGAGTGAGGCCCGGCCCGGTCCGGGCCGCCTGAGAAACCCCGCCCGGGCCCCGGTTTATCGGAAAAACAGGGCCTCCGGCGGGGATATTTAAGGACAGATGAACAGCGCCCGACGCGGCGCGCGGCTTCAGATCGACAGCCGGGCGGCGGGGGCGCTGCCCGGACCGCCGCCCGGACCGCTTTGCGTGCCGCGCTCGCGGTAAGGCGTGGTGGAATAATGCGAGCGGTAGCATTTCGAGAAATGCGACGGGCTGGTGAAACCGCAGGCCAGAGCCACATTGATCACCGACATATCGGTCTGCATCAACAGGTTACGCGCCTTGGAAAGCCGCAGCTCCATATAATAGCGTTTCGGGCTGCGGTTGAGATAACGGCGGAACAGCCGCTCGAGCTGGCGCGTCGACATGCCGACA
Organism: Pseudogemmobacter faecipullorum; assembly: GCF_020539525.1. Taxonomy (GTDB): domain Bacteria; phylum Pseudomonadota; class Alphaproteobacteria; order Rhodobacterales; family Rhodobacteraceae; genus Pseudogemmobacter; species Pseudogemmobacter faecipullorum. The sequence goes on from NZ_JACDXX010000006.1 coordinate 193,702, forward strand.
TGTTCGGCCAGATCGGCGGGCGATATCGGATCCTCGATATTGCTCTCCATCATCTGGATCACCTGGCTGAGCTTGGGATGACGCACGCCGATCCGGGTCGGGATCGACAGGCGCTGCGTGTCCTGATCGGTGCGGATGGTCGAATAGATCAGCTGATCGGCCACGGTATTGGCCAGGGTCTCGCCATGATCGGCAGCAATCACCTTCAGCATCAGATCAAGCGAGGAGGTGCCTCCGGCGGTGGTCCAGCGCGTGCCATCCATGACGAAAACCGATTTCGTCAGCCGCACATCCTCAAATTCCTCAAGGAAGCCATCCTGATTTTCCCAGTGGATCGTCGCCTTTTTGCCGTCAAGCAGCCCGGCGCGCGCCAGCGCATAGGCACCGGTGCACAGCCCGCCGATGGTCGCGCCGCGCCGCGCCTCGCGCCGCAGCCAGGACAGGACCGGCCGGGTGACGGCCTTATGGACATCAATACCGCCGCAGACCAGCACCACATCCTCGCGGCTGATTTCCACCAGCCCCATATCGAGCTTGAAGGCCGTGTCATTCGAACAGGTCGCGGTTTCGCCGCCTTCTCCGGCAAGCGACCAGGAATAAAGGGTTTTTCCGGCCACGCGATTGGCGATGCGCAAAGGCTCAATGGCTGAGGCGAAGGCCAGCAGGGTAAAGCGGTCGAGCAACAGAAACACGAAACGCCGCGCCCCGGCCCCTGCGCCGTTCGGAATTGCCTTGCTCACCTGGCTGGGCATCGGATCCGCCTTTGATTATCAGCGACCTCAGATGTCGCAATCATGTGACGAAAGCTGAAATCCCGCGCTGACGCAAGGGGCGCTGATGCAACCAGCGGGCGCAATGGCTTTGCCCTTGCCCGGCGCGGCCACCGGGGGGTGCGGAATGGCCCTTCAGCCAAAGGGGCGGGGGCTATGCAAGCCGGGGGTTCGGTGCGTATATGCTGGCCAGGTTAACGCAATCACTGCCGAGTGAACTTCGGAAGGAGGGGTCATGGACGACGCCAGGACCATAGGCTGGAAGAAATCAGACTGGCGCGCTCTGCCGCGCATTCAGATGCCTGATTATCCCGATGCGACCGCGCTTGGCGCGGTTGAGGCCCAGCTCGGCAAATATCCTCCGCTGGTTTTCGCCGGCGAGGCACGGCGGCTGAAAAAGCAGCTGGCGCTGGCGGCCGAGGGCAAGGCCTTCCTGCTGCAGGGTGGCGATTGTGCCGAGAGCTTCTCGGAATTCTCGGCCGATAATATCCGCGATACTTTCCGCGTCATGCTGCAGATGGCAATGGTGCTGACCTGGGGCGCGAAAGTGCCGGTGATCAAGGTCGGCCGGATGGCGGGGCAGTTCGCCAAGCCGCGCTCGGCCCCGACCGAGATGATCGACGGCGTCGAATATCCCTCGTATCGTGGTGATATCATTAACGGTTTTGAGGCGACCACCGAGGCGCGGATCCCCGATCCGAACCGGATGCTGCAGGCCTATACCCAGGCCGCGGCCTCGCTGAACCTCTTGCGCGCTTTCTCGACCGGCGGCTTTGCCGATATCCACCGGGTTCATTCCTGGACCCTGGGCTTTGCCGAACATGACAAGGCCGAGCGCTACCGCGAGATGGCGAACCGCATCTCGGATGCGCTCGACTTTATGAATGCGGCCGGGGTGAATTCGGAAACCGCGCATCAGCTCTCGAGCGTTGATTTCTACACCAGCCATGAGGCTTTGCTGCTGGAATATGAAGAGGCTCTGTGCCGGGTCGATTCGATTTCGGGTCAGCCGGTGGCGGGGTCGGGTCATATGATCTGGATCGGTGACCGCACCCGTCAGCCGGATGGGGCCCATGTCGAGTTTTGTCGGGGCGTGCTCAACCCGATCGGTCTGAAATGCGGCCCCTCGACCACGGCCGATGATCTGAAAGTGCTGATGGCGAAGCTGAACCCGGAGAATGAGCCGGGCCGTCTGACCCTGATCGCGCGTTTCGGCGCCGGTAAGGTGGGCGATCACCTGCCGCGTCTGATCAGAGCGGTCAGCGAAGAGGGTGCCAATGTCGTCTGGTCCTGTGATCCGATGCATGGCAATACGATCAAGGCGGCTTCGGGCTATAAGACCCGGCCGTTTGAATCGGTGCTGGGCGAGGTGCGCGACTTCTTCGCCATCCATAAGGCCGAAGGCTCGATCCCGGGCGGCGTGCATTTTGAGATGACCGGCCAGGATGTGACCGAATGCACCGGTGGCCTGCGCGCGGTGACCGATGAGAATCTGCGTGACCGCTATCACACGGCCTGCGACCCGCGTCTGAACGCCTCGCAATCGCTGGAACTGGCCTTCCTCGTTGCGGAAGAGCTGACCCGCCAGCGTGAGGACAGCCGCCGCATCGCGCTGTAAGGCATCGGCTATACTCAGAAAAAGCCCGCCACTCTCTGGCGGGCTTTTTTGTTCAGGCGCTTTCGCGGCTGGCCACAAGGCGCAGATGGCCCGGCGCGCGGCGCGCGGGGGCCCGCCTGACCCAGGGCTGATCGAGCAGCAGCCTGGGCCCGCGCGCCCCGCGTGGCAGCGCCGGGGCAAGGCCTGAGGTCAGCGGCAGCAGCATGTCAGGCCCGCTGATCGCATAGCGCAGCCCCGGCATATGGCTCTGCGGTCTTTCGGTGGCAAGGCAGCCCAGCAAAACCTCTGGCCCAAGCCGGGGCAGGGCCAGCGGCAGCAACAGCAGCCGCGCGCTGGCGATCTGGCGCCCATAGCCTGAACTGGCGCGCAGCCCGGTCTCGACCGGCTGACCATCGCGGAACATGCGCTCGACCAGATCGGCAAAGCTGATCCGGGTTTCCGGTGTCAGCAGCGCCGAAAGCGGCAGGCCCTGCATATCCACCCCGGCCAGAGCCGAGAGATTGCGCCCGGCCACGCGCAGCCTGAGCAGGCCGCGTCCGATCCTTTCGGCGATGAACAGATCCTCGATCAGTGGTCCCAGATCCGCCGGATCCAGTGCCGAGGAGGGGGGCGGGCCACCGTGGCGCGCGCACAGCCGCTGCCAGTGCTCCCGAAGCTGCGCCAGAGCGCCAAAGCGAACCGGACGCATGGGCCCGGTTCCGTCGATTTCCTGATCAAGCATTCCGCACTCCTTCACATGGCAACTGCACACAGACATGCCACTGCAGGAAAAAGGGGGCGGCACGACCGAACTTGCCGGTTGGGTGCCGCTTTGCTAACCCGGAACTGCGGCGGAATGTGCGGCTATAATACGCGCCATCCGCTGATTTCGGGGGTGATTCTTTCAGTCTGGTTAATGCGGCAGGGTTTTCAGGGCCCCGGCGCGGCCAGGCCCCCTCTGGCGGGAGAGGCAGTATGACCATTTCGATGACCGGATTTGCCGCCGGGCGCGGCGCGGGGGCGGGCTATAGCTGGCTCTGGGATCTGCGCTCGGTCAATGGCAAGGGGCTGGATCTGCGGCTCAGGGTGCCGGAATGGGTCGACGGGCTGGAGAGCGCTTTGCGCGCCGAGCTGCAGAAGGCGCTGGGCCGGGGCAATGTCTCGATGACGCTGAAACTCAGCCGTGAAGAGGGCGCGCTCAGCGGCCCGCGCCTCAATCCTGAGGTACTGGCCGGGATGCTGCAGGCGCTGGCCGGGGCCGAAGCGGCAGCGCGCGCGGCGGGAATTGCCCTGGCGCCGGTCAGCGCCGCCGATCTGCTGGCGCTGCGCGGCGTGCTCGAAACCGGCGCCGCCGAAGAGGATACAACGGCGCTGCGGGCGGCGATCCTCGCCGATCTGCCGGCTCTGCTTGCCGCTTTCTCGGCGATGCGCGCCCGCGAGGGGGCGGCGCTGAACCAGCTGGTCACGGCGCAGCTCAGCCGCATCGCGGCTCTGGTCGATGAGGCGGGCGCGGCAGCGGTCGCGCGACGCCCGAAAGCGCGTGAGGCACTGCGCGAGGCGCTGGAGCGCATCAGCAGCAATGCTGACGGCTTTGATGAGGCCCGGATTGCCCAGGAGCTGGCGCTGCTGGCGGTGAAGGCCGATGTCACCGAAGAGCTGGACCGGCTCGGCGCCCATATCACTGCGGCGCGCGAGCTTCTGGCCGATCCCGGGCCAGTGGGGCGTAAACTTGATTTTCTGATGCAGGAATTCCTGCGTGAGGCCAATACTTTGCTGTCCAAGTCGCAGGACCGCGCCCTGACCCGGATCGGGCTTGACCTCAAGGTCGTGATCGACCAGATGCGCGAGCAGGTGCAGAATGTGGAGTAAATCATGGCGCGGCGCGGTCTTCTTCTGATCCTTTCCTCTCCCTCGGGGGCAGGGAAATCCACCATGGCGCGCCGCCTGATGGACTGGGATCCGACGCTGAGCTTTTCGGTTTCCGCCACCACGCGCCAGCCGCGCCCTGGCGAGGAACATGGCGTGCATTACTGGTTCCATGATCATACGGGCTTTCGCGATCTGGTGGCTTCGGGCGGGATGCTCGAACATGCCGAGGTCTTCGGCAATTTCTACGGCAGCCCGCGCGGCCCGGTGGAAGCCTCGATGGAAGCGGGCCGGGACACTTTGTTTGATGTCGACTGGCAGGGCGGCCAGCAGATCCGCAATTCGGCCCTCGGCCGCGATGCCATTTCGGTCTTCATCCTGCCGCCCTCGATCGCCGAGCTTGAGCGCCGGCTGCGCGGCCGTGGCCAGGACAGTGACGAGGTGATCGCGGGCCGGATGGCGAAAAGCCGCGATGAAATCAGCCATTGGGCCGAATATGATTACGTTCTTGTTAACGAAGATCAGGATGCTTGTTTTGAACGGCTGAAAGCGATTGTCTTGGCCGAGCGGCTCAAGCGCGAGCGTCAGCCTGATCTGAGCGCCTTCGTGCGCGATCTGAACCGGGAGTTTGAACAAAGATGATCTGGGAACTCGATGGAATCGCGCCGGAAATTCACCCCGAGGCCTGGGTGGCCGAAAGCGCGGATCTGATCGGGAAGATCCGGCTGCAGGCCGGGGCCAGCATCTGGTTCGGCGCGGTTCTGCGCGGCGATAATGAGCTGATCGACGTGGGCGCGGGCTCAAATATCCAGGAAAATTCGGTGCTGCATACCGATATCGGCTATCCGCTGGTGATCGGCGCCAGTTGCACCATCGGCCATAAGGCGATGCTGCATGGCTGCGAGATCGGCGAGGGCACGCTGATCGGCATGGGGGCGACCATCCTCAATGGCGCAAAGATCGGTAAGGGCTGCCTGATCGGGGCCTGCGCGCTGATCACCGAAGGCAAGGAAATCCCCGATTACAGCCTCGTGATGGGCAGCCCCGGCAAGGTGGTGCGTCAGCTCGATGCGGCGGCGCAGGCAAGGCTGCTGAAATCGGCGGCGGGCTATCAGGCCAATGCCAGGCGCTTTCGTCAGGGGCTGAAAGCGGTCGTGCGATGAGATCCGCTGAAGGGCAGCAGGTGCCAGCAGAGGCGCTTGCCGGTGAATTGCTGGAGGGGATGTCGCTGCCGGCCTTCCTGCTCGACCGCACCGAGCAGGTGGTGGCAGCCAATGCCGGGGCGCTGGCTTTGCTGGGCCAGGCATTGCCGGGCCGGAACCTGGCATTCTTCCTGCGCGCCGCCGAATTGTTTGAGGCGATCACCGCCGTCCGGGCCGATGGCGAGCCGCGCGATGTGGTGCTGCGCCTGCCGGGCGAGACGCAATATGAGGCGCGGGTCTCGCTGGTGCAGAGCCTGGGTCAGGTGCTCTGCGTCTTGCGCGATATCAGCCGCGAGACCCAGAATGAGGTGATCCGCCGCGATTTCGTCGCCAATGTCAGCCATGAGCTGCGCACGCCGCTGACCGCGATGATGGGCTTTATTGAGACCCTGCAGACCACTGCGAAGGGCGATCCCGCCGCGCATCAGCGTTTCCTGTCGATCATGGAGCGCGAGGCGGCGCGGATGAACCGTCTCGTCAGTGATCTGTTGCAGCTCAGCCGGGTCGAGGCCTCTGAGCGGATGCGCCCGCGCGAGGAGATTGATCTGGTCCAGGTGCTGCAAAGCGTGATCGCCACCGTGCGTGGCCGCGCCGAGGAGGCGGGCGGCAGCATTCTGCTTGAGCGCCCCGAAGCGCTGGAGACCCTGCTGCCGGGCGATGCCGATCAGCTGACCCAGGTGTTCCTCAACCTGACCGAAAATGCGGTGAAATACGGCGCGAAAGGCGCCCTGGTCCGGCTGGTTCTGTCGCGGGAGATGACCTCGCGCGGCCGGGCGCTGCGGGTGGATGTGATCGACCAGGGTGAGGGGATCGATCCGGTGCATCTGCCGCGGCTGACCGAACGCTTCTACCGCATCGACAGCCACCGCTCGCGCGCCGAGGGCGGCACCGGGCTTGGCCTGGCAATCGTCAAACATATCATCAACCGCCATCGCGGCTGGCTGAAGATCGACAGCCGCCAGGGCGAGGGCAGCACCTTCACCGTGCTGTTGCCCCAAAAGTAAGCCCGGGCGGCAGGGAGGCGGGCGGGCCTGCGGTCAGCCCCGCGCCTTTTCTGCCTTTTCCTCGGCCTTGGCGCGATCCCAGAGCGCATCCATCTCGGCCAGATCCGATTGCGCCGGGCTGCGGCCCCGGGCGGCGAGGAAATCCTCGATCCGGCCAAAGCGGCGGGTGAATTTCTGATTGGCGGCGCGCAAAGCCGCCTCGGGATCAACCTGCAGATGCCGCGCCAGATTGGCCATGACAAAGAACAGATCACCGATCTCCTCGCTCAGCTCCGCATGGCTCAGCTGATCGCGGGCCTCGACCACCTCGGCGGCCTCTTCGGCGATTTTGGCGACCACATCGCCGGTATCGGGCCAGTCAAACCCCACCCTTGCAGCGCGGTTCTGCAGTTTCACCGCCCGGCTCAGCGCCGGCAAAGCCATGGCAACCCCGTCGAGCACCCGGGCAGGGCCGCGTTCCTTCGCCTTCAGCGTTTCCCAGTCAAGGCTTTGCTGCGCAAGCGATTTATCGCGGCTCTCAGCGCCAAAGACATGGGGGTGGCGGCTGACCATCTTATCCGAGATCGCGGCAATCACATCGGCCAGGGCAAAGCGGCCGGCCTCCTCCTGCATCCGGGAATGGAAAACCACCTGCAAAAGCAGATCGCCCAGCTCGCTTTTCAGCTCATCCCAGGCTTCGCGCTCGATCGCATCGACCACCTCATGCGCCTCTTCCAGCGTATAGCGCGCGATTGAGGCCGGGCTCTGTTCGATATCCCAGGGGCAGCCGGTTTCGGGATCGCGCAGCCGGGCCATGATTTCGCTCAGCCGGGTGATGGCACCCGGATCCTGGCCCTCAGAATGGACCAGCCTGTCGCTTTCAGCACGGTCAAGGCGGGGAAGGGACATTGCGGTCCTCCGGAATTTTTGATCAGATCAGCATTGTGGACAACGCCCCCGCCGCGGAGGGCCCGAGCCGGAAAGATCCAAGTTATGCCCGTCCTGAACCGTATCGCCTCTTATGCCGGGGAAATGAAGGGCTGGCGCCGCCACCTGCATGAAAATCCTGAGCTGGAATTCAACTGCCATGAGACCGCCGCCTTTATCGAGGCGCGGCTGCGCGAATTTGGGATTGAGGAAATTCATACCGGTATCGCGAAAACCGGCATTGTCGCGCTGATCCGTGGCCAGGGCGAAGGCCCGGTGATCGGGCTGCGCGCCGATATGGATGCGCTGCCGATTGATGAGATCACCGGGGCGGAATATGCCTCAAAAGTGCCGGGCAGGATGCATGCCTGCGGCCATGATGGCCATGTCACCATGCTGCTTGGCGCAGCCAAATATCTGGCCGAGACCCGCAATTTCGCCGGCACCGTGGCTTTGCTGTTCCAGCCCGCCGAGGAAGATGGCGGCGGCGGCGAGGTGATGGTGAAAGAAGGGGTGATGGACCGGTTCGATATCGCCCAGGTCTACGGCATTCATAATGCGCCGAACCTGCCGCTGGGTCATTTCACCACCACGCCGGGCCCGATCATGGCCTCGGTGGATACCGCCGTGGTCACCGTGACCGGCAAGGGCGGGCATGGCGCCACGCCGCATGAATGCGTGGATCCGGTGGTGGCGATTGTCGCCATGGTCCAGGCGGTGCAGACCATCATCCCGCGCAATGTGTATGCGCTGGATGAGGCGGTGATTTCGGTCACCATGATCCATACCGGCACCGCATCGAATATCATTCCCGAGACCGGAACCTTTACCGCCACGATCCGCGCCTTTAACCCCGAGGTGCGCGCGCTGCTGAAAAAGCGCTTCCATGAGATTGTCGCCGGTACCGCCATGGCCTTTGGCGTGACGGCCGCGGTCGATTATGACTGGGGCTATCCGGCCACGATCAATTCCGAGGCCGAGGCGCATTTTGCCGCTTCGGTGGCGCGCGAGATTTCCGGGGATCAGGCGGTGGATGAATATTCCAACCGCGAAATGGGTTCGGAGGATTTCTCCTATATGCTCGAGCAGCGCCCCGGCGCCTATCTGTTCCTTGGCATCGGCCCGGGCGCAGGGCTGCATCACCCTGCCTATGATTTCAACGACGAGGCCGCGCCCTATGGTGCGAGCTTCTTCGCGAAACTGGTGGAAAAAGCCCTGCCGCTCTGAGGCGGTTCTGCGCCCCCTGTCCGCCTGGTGGAGGGTGGGCAGGCCGGGCAGGGCAGGCCGGGTGGGGAAAAGCCGCGCCCGGCCGCTGACCAGCCCGTTCCGGGGCATCTTACCTGAGGAAAGATATGCTGCGAGCGACCCCGGGCCATATGCCGCATGGCTCAGTGCTGCCCCGGCCCTGGCTTTTCAGCTGGCGAAAGGCAAACAGCAGCTCTGCTGATCGCTGAGGTCGCGCGGTCTGAGCCGGGAGAGCCTCCGGCGGGGATATTTGCAGAGAGGGGAAGCCCGCGCCTTGCCCCCCGACCACAGATATCCGAAGCCCGGCCGCGGATTTCCCCTTCGCCAGATATCCCGGGCTGAGCGGCTTTGCCGCGAGGGGCAGCGCCGCTCTTTGCTTTCGTGATCCTTCTCGCCCCTTGACCGGCCCGCTGAGACAGGCGAAATCGCCCCTATGGTGCCATTAGACAAACTCGCCCGGATCACAGAGCGTTTCGACTATGTCGAGGCGCTGCTCAACGCGGGCGCAGAGCCTGGCGCGATTGCGGCGCTGTCACGCGAATATTCAGAGCTGAAGCCCGTGGTCTCCGGCATCCTTGCCTATCGTCAGGCTCTGCAGGATCTGCAGGAGGCCAGCGCCATGCTCGGCGATCCCGAGATGCGCGCTCTGGCCGAGGAAGAGCTGCCACGCCTGCAGGCCGCGATCCCGGCGATGGAACACCGGCTGCGCATTGCGCTTTTGCCGAAAGATGCCGCCGATGCCCGCCCGGCTATCCTCGAGATCCGCCCCGGCACCGGCGGCGATGAGGCGGCGCTTTTCGCCGCGGATCTGGCGCGGATGTATCAGCGCTATGCCGAGCGTATGGGCTGGCGTTTTGATGTGCTGGAAAGCCAGATCTCGGATCTGGGCGGGGTGAAGGAATTCACCGCCCATATTGCGGGCGAGGGGGTCTATGCCCGGCTGAAATACGAATCCGGTGTGCACCGGGTGCAGCGCGTGCCCGAGACCGAGGCGGGCGGGCGGATCCATACCTCTGCCGCCACCGTCGCCGTGCTGCCCGAGGCGGAAGAGGTTGATATCGACATTCCGGCCCAGGATATCCGTATTGATACGATGCGGGCCTCGGGCGCGGGCGGGCAGCATGTGAACACCACCGATTCGGCGGTGCGCATCACCCATATTCCGACCGGGATCATCGTCACCTCCTCGGAAAAGAGCCAGCATCAGAACCGCGCCATCGCCATGCAGGTTCTGCGCGCCCGGCTGTTTGAGATCGAGCGCGAGCGGCTGGCCAGCGCGCGCGCGGCGGATCGCAAATCCCAGATCGGCTCGGGCGACCGCTCCGAGCGCATCCGCACCTATAATTTCCCGCAAGGCCGCATGACCGATCACCGCATCAATCTGACGCTCTATTCGCTGGGCCAGATCATGCAGGGCGATCTTGGCGAAGTGCTCGATGCGCTGATCGCCCATGATCAGGCCGAACGCCTGGCCGAGATCGGCGCATGATCGCGAAACTGGCTCTGGTGGCGGCGGTGGCGCGGCTGCGCGACGCGGGGATCGAGGCTCCGGCGGGCGATGCAAGGGCGCTGCTGGCCCATGCGATGCAGATCGCGCCCGAGCGGCTGAGCCTGCAGATCGGCGAAGTGCTGAGCCCGGCGCAACAGGCGCGGTTTGAGGCGGCGATCAGCGCGCGCCAGACCCGCCAGCCGGTGTCACAGATCATCGGCCACCGGCTGTTTTTTGGCCGCCGTTTCACCGTTACCCCGGATACGCTCGATCCGCGCCCCGAGACCGAGGCGCTGATCCTGGCCGCGCTTGGCGCGCCCTTCAGCCGGGTGCTCGATCTGGGCACCGGCACCGGGGCGATCCTGCTGAGCCTGCTGGCCGAGCGGCCCGGCGCCACCGGCCTTGCCAGCGATCTCTCGCCCGCCGCGCTGGCGGTGGCCAGGCAGAATGCCCTGGCGCTTGGCCTTGACGAAAGAGCGGAATTCCGGCTTTCGGACTGGTATCAGGCGATCAGCGGGCAGTTCGATCTGATCGTCTCGAACCCGCCCTATATTGCGCTCGATGAGATGGAGGGGCTCGAGCCGGAGGTGCGCGGGCACGAGCCGCATCTGGCGCTCACCGATTTCGCTGACGGGCTGAGCGCCTATCGTCTGATCGCGGCCGGGGCTCCGGCGCATCTGCACCCGGGCGGGCGGCTCATTGTCGAGATCGGGCCGAGCCAGGGCCGGGCGGTGGCGGGCTTTTTCCGCGCGGCCGGCTTTGAGGCTGTCCGGGTTCTGCCCGATCTTGACGGCCGCGACCGGCTGGTGACGGGAGACTGGCCGGGCTGCGACATATCGCGCCCGCTGGCGTAAAACCGGCGGCCCAGGGGCTGAAATCGTCACTTTCGTTCACATCCTCGCAAAAACCCTGACAGTCAGGCCGCTGTGACACAGAAATCGCTTGCCACGAGCGGTTGCGCGTGATTATGGGATGGATATGCAACGGAATTGACAGCTTCGGCTTTGGCCCGCGCGCAAAACCCGATCAGATCCCCGAACAGACCCGCAGATGGTTTACTCCGGCAGAGCCGGAGGCTCAGGGGCTCAGGATCCACTGATATTTTTAGGAAAAGATGCGCTCTTCCAAGAAACGCTCGCGTTCCAACCAGAACCGCCCGCGCACGCTGGGTAATATCGTCAATCGGGTGTTCGATTCCTCGGGCCCCGAAGGTAAGGTTCGCGGCACTCCGCAACAGATTATCGAGAAATACCAGGGCCTGGCCCGGGATGCTCAATTGTCAAACGACCGCGTTGCTGCGGAAAACTTCCTGCAGCATGCCGAACATTACACCCGTATGCTGGCCGAGGCACAGCGTGAGATGGCCGCCGAGCAGGAAGCCCGGCAGCAGCATTTCCAGCAAAATGGCGGTGGTCAGCCGGGCAATGGTGGCGGCGCCCCGCAGAACAATGCCGGCCAGGCCCAGGGCAATGGTCAGGGGGCTGGTCAGGGCGGCCATCAGCAGGGCGGCAGAGGTGACTATCGTGAGCGCGGCGAGCGCCAGGACCGGGGCGAGCAGCGCTATGAGCGCGGTGAGCGTCAGGACCGCGGTGAGCGTCAGGATCGGGGCGAGCGTCAGGACCGCAGTGAGCGTCAGGACCGGGGCGAGCGCTATGAGCGCTACGACCGTGGCCCGTCGCATCAGCCCCCGGCTGCGCTGCAGGATGTGATCGATTTCAGCGGCGATGAGACGGCGCTGATTGATCTGCCGGGCAGCGAAGGTCAGGCACAGCCCGAGATCAGCAGCACCGCTTTTATGCCCGCCGAGCCGCTGGCCGAAACCCGCGCCCCGGTGCAGGCTCCGGCTCCCGCTCAGGTGCAGGGCGATGCGCCGCAGCCAGGGTTGGATGACACCGCGCCTGAAGCCGCAAAAGCCCCCCGCGCCGCGCGTGGTGAGCGGGCCGAGCGCGCCCCGCGTGCGCCGCGCGCGCCCCGCGCCGAGCGCAGCGCAACGGCTGAGACTGCAGGAGCAGAGGAGGCGGCCCGTCCGCGCCGTGCGCCGCGTCCGCGCAAAGCCAGCGTTGAGGGCAAGCCCGACAACCCGGCCGCAGCCGAATAATCCAGATTAAAAACGGGGCCCGCGGGCCCCGTTTTCATGATCGGCTTTCGCGCTCACTGATGGCGCGGGCGAGGGCGCAGAAGGCCTCCAGCCCGATCTCCTCGGCCCGGGCTGTGGGGGCGATGCCGGTGCTTTCCAGCACCTCCTCAATCCCCGGCGTCAGCGCCTTCAGCGAGGAGCGCAGCATTTTGCGGCGCTGGTTAAAGGCCATAGCGGTGACGCGGTTCAGCACCCGCGCATCCGCCGGATAGCGCGGCGTCTCGAGCCGGGTCAGATGCACCACCGCCGAATGCACTTTCGGCGCCGGGGTAAAGGCCTCGGGCGGCAGGCTCATCACGATACGCGCATCGCTGCGCCACTGCGCCAGCAAAGCCAGGCGACCGTAATGTTCGCTGCGCACCGGGGCGACGATGCGCTCGGCCACCTCGCGCTGGAACATCAGCGTCAGGCTTGACCAGAACGGCGGCCAGGTCTCGGGCGAGAGCCAGCGCACCAGCAGTTCCGTGCCGACATTATAGGGCAGATTGGCGGCGATTTTTACCGGGCCTTTCAGATGGGCCGAGACATCAAGCTCCAGCGCATCGCCCTGAAGGACCGTCAGCCGCCCGGGATAGGCCGCGGCAATCTCCATCAGCGCCGGAATGGCGCGCGGGTCTTTCTCGACCGCTACCACATGGCGCGCCCCCTCGGCCAGCAGACCCCGGGTCAGACCCCCGGGGCCGGGGCCGATTTCCAGCACATCAGCGCCGCTCAGATCGCCGGCGCAGCGGGCAATTTTCGAGGTGAGGTTCAGATCGAGCAGGAAATTCTGCCCCAGCTGCTTTTTCGCCACCAGATCGTGATTTTTAATCACCTCGCGCAGTGGCGGCAGCCCGTCGATCGCAGCCATGTCTCAGGGCCTCCTGTTGATCTGTCTTTAAATATCTCACGGCGGGCCGGGGCTGTGAAACCCCCCGGTCTTCCGCTGCCCGGTCCGGCCTTTCAGGCGGCGCGGGCCAGTGCCATATCGCGCGCCATGCGCAGAGCCGCAACCAGCGAAGCGGGATCCGCGACATCTTTACCGGCAATGTCAAAGGCGGTGCCGTGATCGGGCGAGGTGCGCACGAAGGGCAGGCCGAGGGTGACATTGACGCCACCGGCGAAATCAATGGTCTTGATCGGGATCAGCGCCTGATCGTGATAGGCGCAGATCGCCACATCATAGCCGGCCCGTGCCCTGGCATGGAACATGGTATCGGCCGACATCGGCCCGCGCAGATCAAAGCCCTCGGCGGCAAGCCGGGCCAGCAGCGGGCGCATCATCGCATCTTCCTCATGGCCCATTGCCCCGCCTTCACCGGCATGGGGGTTCAGCCCGGCAACCGCGATCCGGGGCGCTTTCAGGCCGAAGTCACGCGCCAGACCGGCGGCGGTGATGCGGATTGTCTCTTCCAGCAGCCCGGGCGTCAGCGCGGCGGGGACATCGGCAAGAGCGATATGGATCGTCACCGGCACCACGCGCAATTCAGGGCAGGCCAGCATCATCACCACCCGCCCGACCCCGCCCAGATGGGCGAGAAATTCGGTATGGCCGGGGAAGGCGAAACCCGCGCCCTCTTTCAGCACGATCTTGCTGATCGGTGCGGTGCAGATCGCCGAGGCCGCGCCGCTTTGCGCCAGAGCCACCGCCCGCTCAATCGCGGCAATCACCCCGGCGGCATTGCGCAGATCGGGCTGGCCCGGAGTGGCGGGGGCGGCGAAGGGCTGGGCCAGAACCGGCAGCAGGGCGGGATCAGCCGTCAGCGCCTCACCCGGGTCGCTGATGAGGCAAAAGGCGGTGCCTTGCGGCAGATGGCGCGGATCGCCGATCCAGAAAAACGGCAGCTCCGCGCCCAGCAGGGCGCGGGCCTTCACGGCAATCTCTGGCCCGACCCCGGCCGGATCGCCAGAGGTCAGGGCAACCGGCGCGATCATCCCCTGGCTCACGGCTCGCGGATCAGAGCAGCGTGGCGCATCTTCTCCAGATCATTCTCGGCCATGCCGTCGAGCTTCTGGTTCATCAGCTGCTCTTTGATGCGGCTGCGATCGGGCTCTTTTTCCATCACCGGCACGCGCTTACACAGCATGGCAAGGCGCATGGCGCCATTGCCGCGGCTGAGGGTGGCAAATTCGCCCTGATCCAGCCGTGCCAGCTTCAGCCCGGTATCAGAGGGGATCTCGCCCATGCTCTGCTTGCGCAGGGTCAGCTGCTCAGCCGGCACATTGGCCAGGGCATAGAGATCATTGCATGTATCTGCACCGGCGAGGATTTTGGCATAAAGCGCCGGATCATCCGGGATGGTCAGATCGGCCCATTCGACGGTCATGGCGGCGGGGGCGGCCGAGCTGTCGGTTTCCACGCCGCGCAGCTGGAACAAAACCACCGCGCCCGGCACGGTGACCGGCGCGCTGACCGCGCCCTGGCCAAGCGCCAGCAGCTGGCCGGAGATCACCGGCGGCAGATTGGCCAGCGGCAGCCAGTCCGGGATACGCCCGCCGCCCTCGGCGGTGGGGGCGGCGGAATATTCGCGGGCAGCGGCAGCGAAAGCGCCCTCGGATTTAATCGAGCCGGCAAGGCTTTTGGCCAGATCCATGGCCTCGGCCTCCTGGCCCGGCTCGGCCGGAATCACCAGTTCCGAGACCAGCACTTTCAGGGCGCGCGGCCGCAGTGACGCCTCAAGGAACAGATCGACCTCGGCTTCCGAGACCGGCACCATGCCGCTGTAGCGCTCGCGCACGATCTTGCGCCACAGGGCGCCGGCCTGGACGAAATCACGATAGGTTTCGGCGCTGATCCCGACCTTCTGCAGCTCGGCGATCAGCTGATCGGCGCTCAGGCTGGCGCGGGAGGCGAATTCCTCCATCCCGGCGGTCAGCTCTTCGGGGCTGAGTTTCACCCCGAGGCGTTTGGCCTCGCTGAGGCGCAGCCGGTCATCGATCAGGCTTTTCAGCGCCTCTTTCTCAAGATCACCGGGCGCGTTCAGCACTTTCATGAACAAAGCGCGCTGATCGACCTCAAAGGCCGTGATGACCTGGTCATTCACATAGAGCTGCGGCGCGAACAGGTTCTGGGCCAGGGCGGCAGGGGGGGCAAAGCCGCCGCCTGCGCCGATGCCGGTGAAACCGGTCAGCCCGGCCAGCACGCCGGCCAGCAAAATGCGCCGCGAGGCGGTCGAAATCTGCCGAGGCGAAAGCTGTGCCGCTGAAAGCTGCTTCTGGCTCTGCATAGTCTGCGGTCTGGTCATCTGTATCCGCCCGTCTGCCCGTCTTGCCCCGCCGCACCGCCCGGCTCCGGTGTTCCGGTTGCCATCGGGGCGCGGCATCTTGCCTTGCATTCCGGATCCGGGCTGCATCAAGCGGCCAGGATCCGGGCTCTCATCTCAGTAGCAACGCCGCGCCGGACCCGCCGTCTTGCCATTGCCAAAGCCGATCAGATCGACCGAAAGGCCGAAATTCGTGGTCGGGTTCACACTATCGGAGGTCGTCAGCCTGCGCGAGAGGGAAAGATCCACCACCACGCATTCATTGCGGTATTCGATGCCCAGCCCGGCAATAGTGCCGCGCTTGCCGTCGAAATCATAGCGCCCCTCGGCCTTGGTGGTCAGCGAGGGGTTGACCTTCCAGGCGGCGTCAAAGGTCAGCTCGCGGCTGTCCTGATAGCGGTTCTCGCTGGGGTCAGCCACCGCCCAGAGCGCCGAGCTGGCGAGGAAGAGCCGGCCCTGGGACAGGCTGAGCCGCATCTCGCCCTTGGTCAGCTCCAGATCCTCGCCGATCACGGCACGGGTGGTGGCGGTAAAGCCGCTGGCAAAGTTAAAGCTTGCCGCGGCCAGCCAGTCGGAATTGAGCCCGCCAAGCCCCGAAGCCAGGCCAAAGCCGTCGCGATCATGTTTGCGCAGCACTTTGCCAATGGTCAGAATGCTGCTCCAGCCTGCGGGATCATAGCGGGTCCAGCTGAGGCCGATATTGGCGCGGCTGGATTGCTCGATCGCATCAGCCCCGGGGAAACGGTCAAGATTCCAGAGGCTTGCCTCGTCAAACTCAACCAGAACCGAATCCTCATTCGGAATGCCGGATTTGTCATCCAGCGCGCCAACGATCTGGATCACCGGTTCCAGCACATGGGCCACGCCGTTCGAGCTGGCCTTGAGCAGCGGCCAGCGCAGCTCAACCCCGGCGGCGGCAGTGGCGCGGGTATAGCTGCCCTCAAAGGCCGCATCCTGATGCAGGCGATAGACATCAAACTGCGCCTCGCCCAGCAAAGTGGTCTCAAGCCCCAGATCCGAGATGAAGCTGCGCCGCCAGTCCACCCGGGCCGAAAGCCGCGAGACATCGCGGCCATCCGAAATGCCATCGCCGAGCGGGGCATCGGGATCGAGCGGGCTTGCCGAGGTGCGCAGATGCGAATGGGTCTGGATGCGCAGCCCGCCCATTCCCCCCAAGGGCCCCAGCGAGAAGCGGCGGTGGAAGGTCATATCGGTGACCAGCGAGGGCAGGGTGTCGTTGTCATCCTCATCGCGCAGCGACTGGAAACTGACCAGACGCAGCGAGAAAAAGCCGTTGCGCCGCACCCGGCTCAGCTCGACCCGGCTGTCGAGGCGGTCGCGGTCCGAATAGCCGTAATCGAGCAGATAGGCATTGTCAGAGGTGGCGATCACATTGAAAGCCAGACGGAAATCATCGGGCAGTTCGAAAGAGCCCCGGCCACGGAACCAGCCGCGCCGGCTATGATCGGTCAGATCATCTGAGGTCAGCGCGCCCTCCAGCTCAATCGCGCCGGTGCGGAAGGCCTGGCGGTAGCGCAGCTCGACCGTCTGGCTGCGCTTGGTGCTGAGATAGGGGGTGATGGTCAGGTCGCGGTCATCGCCGAGCGTCAGGAAATAGGGCAGTTTCAGCCCGGTGCCGAGCAGCGAGGTCGAGCGCATACTGGGGGCGAGGAAACCCGAGACCCGGCTTTGCTTCGCATCGGGCAGCCGCAGCCGGGGGATATAGAACACCGGCACACCGCCGATGCGGAACTGGGCCTGGTCGAACCAGATCATCTGCGCGGCCTCGTCATGGATGACGCGGCGGGCGCGGATCTCCCAGAGCGGCGTCGGATGCGCGGCGCAGATCTGGCAGGAGGAGGCGACGACATTATTCATCGCCGAATAGCGCCCGCCGATCCGGCTGAGCGAGCCCGCCGCCATCTGCAGCTGCTGGTCGAGCACGATGCGGGCGCTGGTGAGAATGCCTTGGGTCATATCGGCCGAAAGCTCGGCCTGGGAGGCGAGGATCACCGTGCTGCCATCGGCAGAGGTCAGGCTGAGCGGGCCGGCAATCACCAGGCTGTCGTCGCTGCGGTCATAGGTGACGCTGGTGGCGGTCAGGCGGTAGCCCTGATAGAGGATCTCGACATGACCCTGGGCCACCAGCCGGTCATCGCCACTGGTAACCTGCAGCTCATCCGTGACCATGGCGGCCTGCTCCTGGGCATGGCCCGGCAATGGCAGGATAAAAGCGGTGCTCAGCGCGAGAGAGGCGAGCAGACGGCGCAGAGGCATATTCAGCCGTCCTCCAGATGCAACAATAGACCAAGGGCAAGCAGCACAGCCGCGAGCGGCGGGCTCCATGCTGCCAGAGATACCGGAATCTGACCAGTCTCGCCAAGGGCCTGGGCAAAATTCCGCAGGAAGAACAGCGCGAAACCGGCAAGGATGGCATAGAGCACACGGATGCCGGTTTTCCCGGCCCGGGTGTGACGCATGGTAAAGCCGGCCGCGACCAGCACCATGGCGGTCAGGAGCAGTGGCTGCGCCAGCTCCATCTGCAGCCAGAGCTGATAGCTGCGGGCCGAGAAACCGGCTTTCTCGAGACCGCGGATATAAGAGGGCAGCTGCCAGAACGGCACGGCCGAGGGGGTGCCGAAACTGTCGCGGATGCGCTCGGGCGTCAGATCCGAGGGCAGGCGGGTGCCATCGGGCCAGCGGGTGGCCGCCAGTTCGGGGTTTTCCGCCGCGAGATTCCACACTTTGGCACCGGAAAGGATCCAGGCGCCCCGGGTCAGCTCGGCGCCTTCGGCATCAATCCGGGTGACCGGAATGCCTTCGCTGCCAAAGGTCAGGAAGGTGGTGCCGTAAAGCCGGGTGCCGTCGAGATTGGCGCGCCGCGCCTGGATCACGGTCTGGCCGTAATCGCCGCCCTGGCGCAGCCAGAGCCCCTGTTCGCTGACCGAAAGCGCGGTGCCGCCGGCCGCATAACGCGCCGAGAGATCCTCATAGGCGCGCGAGGTGGCGGCAACCATCGGGTTCATCACCCCGACCGCAAACAGGCCGATCACCGTGGCGACAAACACCGGGGTGACGACAAAGCGCAGCCCCGAGCGCCCGGCGGCGCGCACCACCACCAGCTCGGATGAGCGGGCGAGGGCGAGGAAATTGGCGATCGAGCCCATGACGAAGATCAGCGGCAGGATGCCGTAGAGCGTCTCGGGGACATTGAGCAGCGACAGCAGGAAGGCGTCGGCCAGCCCCGCGCCCTTGCCGGAAAACCTGCGCAGCTGCTCGATCATATCGATCAGCATCAGAATACCGAAGAAGATCAGGAAGACCTGGGCAATGGTCCAGGCAAAGCGGCGCGCGATATAGAGAGAAAGCGTCATTCGGCAGCCCCCGGCGCGGCATCGCCCTGACTGAGAGGGCCGGTCTGGCGCGGGCGGCGGCGCGGCCGTCCGGCCCACCACAACAGCAGCGCGCTGAGCCCGAGGCCCGCGAAGGGGGCGGCATAGACCAGCGGCCAGAGCGCGGCGGATTTCAGCGCCTGGCCCGAGGCGGCGGTATTGATCATCTGCATGGTGATGATCAGCAGCACCGCAATGGCGATCTGGCGCCAGAGGCCAAAGCGTGAATAGCCGCCCAGCATCAGCGCGGCAAAGCCCAGCAGCGGCGCGGCCAGCCCCAGAAGCGCCGAGGAAATCCGGCCATGCCCCTCTTCCAGCAGCTGGGCGGGCGAAGCGCCGGTTGCCGCCTGCAGCGCCGGGCTGGCGCGCAACAGATCCGGCGTGCCCGCCTCGCGCAGGCTGAGGCCACGGCCGCGGCTGACCCCGACGATATCGCTCATATCCAAAGTGAAATCGGCAAAGCGGGTCAGCGACAGCCGGCGCTGCCCGTCGAGCGAGAAGCGCTGCACCATACCGTCGAGCATCACCAGCCGCGGCCCTTCCTCGCCGCGCACGATCAGAGCCTGGCGGGCGGTATAGGTGATGCGCTCATTTTCCGAGCGGTCATCGGCAAGGAAAATATCGTTCAGCTCGCCCAGCTGGCTGATCTCGCGGATATAAAGCGTGATGCCATTTGCCGGATGCATGAACCGCCCCTCATTGAGGAAGCGTGCGGTGATATTCTCGCTGATCTCGGCCGAGCGTTCTGAAAGCCGGGCCTGGCTCATTGGCACCAGAAAATTGGTCAGCATCATCTGCATGGCAAAAACACAAAGGCCGAAAAAAAACACCGGCCGCGCCAGGCGGAAGGCGGAAAAGCCGGTGGCCTGCATCACCACCAGCTCGCTTTCCTGCATCAGCCGGTTGACCGCATAGAGGCAGCCGGCAAAGGCCGAGACCGGCAGCACGAGGCGGATCACATTGGGCAAAGTCAGCAGCGAGAATTCGACGAAAACCAGCGCGGTCTGGCCGTCGCCGATCAGCTGATCGAACAGGCCAACGGCGCGGTTCACCCAATAGACCGCCACCAGCACCAGGCTGAAAAAGCCAAACAGTGCCAGGAACTGAGACAGAAGATAACGGTCGAATTTCGACAAGGCAGGTCCTGGCAGAGAAGTCACCCCGGGCGGTCATTCCCGGCTCAGCGGACCCTAGACGAAATTGCGGAAGGGGAAAACTCATATCTGGCCAAGCGGCTCTGGCTTTACTAGCTTTGCAGCGGAGCTTTGCCAGCGGGTCAGATCCGCAGGGCCCTGGCACATGAATTATACAGGGAAATCAAGAATATGTCGCAACCTGTTCAGATCCGTTTCCTCGAAGGGGACAGCGAGACCCTGATCTCGGCCGAGGGGCGTATCGCCATTTTTGCCGATGCTGCAGCCCCGCTTTCGCCGCTGGCGCGCAAACTTGACCGCGCGGCCCGCGGCGCATTGACCCGGGCGGTCAGCTCCGAGGCCTTTGGCAGGCTCAAGCCGGGCGAGGGGCTGGAGCTGGCCTTCCCGGCCGGCCTTGCCGCCGAAGCGGTGCAGATCCTGCGCCTGCCAAAACGCACCGATATTGCTGCGGCCCGCAAGGCGGGGGCGGCGATTGGCGCTGCGCATGGCAGTAAGCAGCTGACGGTTCTGGCCGAAAGCCATCCGCGCGCGGCGGAAATTTCTTTTGGCCTCGCGCTCAGGGCCTATAGTTTTGAGGTCTACCGCTCGGGCGAGCAGAAAGCGCCCGGCCCGGTCGATTTCCTGACCGCGAAACCCGAGCAGGTCGCCCAGGAGGCCGGGCCGCTGGCCGCCCTGGCGGAAGGCGTGTTCTTCACCCGCGATCTGGTCAGTGAACCGGCCAATGTGCTGACCACCGATGATTTTGCCGCGCGGCTGGCGGCAATGGGGGAACTGGGCCTTGAGGTTGAGATCCTCGAGGAAGCCGAGCTGGCAAAGCTCGGCATGCGCACTCTGCTCGCCGTCGGCCAGGGCTCGGAAAGCCCCTCGAAAGTCGTGGTGATGCAATGGAAGGGCGGCCGTGCGGGCGAAGCCCCGCTGGCGCTGATCGGCAAGGGCGTGGTGTTTGACACCGGTGGCATCTCGCTGAAACCGGCGGGTGGCATGGAGGATATGGTGATGGATATGGGGGGCGCGGGCACGGTTGCCGGTGTCATGCGCACCCTCGCTTTGCGCAAGGCCCGCGCCAATGTGGTGGGCATTGTCGGCCTCGTTGAGAATATGCCCGATGGCAAGGCGCAGCGCCCGGGCGATGTGGTGAAATCGATGAAGGGCGACACGATCGAGGTCATCAATACCGATGCCGAGGGCCGCCTCGTGCTGGCCGATGTGCTCTGGTATGCCCAGGAGCGCTTTAACCCGGTCGGCATGATCGATCTTGCCACCCTGACCGGGGCGGTGATCGTGGCGCTTGGCCATGAGCACACCGGCGTCTTCTCGAATGAGGACACGTTCTGCAATGCCTTCCTGCGCGCTGCCGAGGCCGAGGGCGAGGGCGCCTGGCGCCTGCCGCTGAGCGAAGCGCATGACAAGCTGCTGAAAAGCCGGATCGCCGATATGCGCAATTCGGTCGGGCGCGAGGCGGGCTCGATCACTGCGGCGCAGTTCCTGCAGCGTTTTGTGAAACCCGAAACCCCCTGGATCCATCTCGATATCGCCGGCACCGCCTGGGCGAAATCGGGCACCACTTTGTCGCCGAAAGGCGCGACCGGCTGGGGAGTGCGGGCGCTGAACCGGCTGATCCAGGATCGCTACGAAGGGTAATCGGGGCATTGGGCGCGGTTAAATTCTACCATCTGCAGCAAAACAGCCTTGGGGATGTGGCCCGGACCCTGCTGGGTCAGGCTCTGTCCCAGGGCTGGAATGTCATGCTGCGCGGCGCCTCGCGCCAGCGGCTGGAGCGGCTCGATCTCGCGCTGTGGCAGGGGCCGGAGGACAGCTTCCTGCCGCATGGGCTCGAGGGCGGGCCGCATGATGCCGATCAGCCGGTGCTTCTGGGTACGGGGGCGGCGGTCAATGGTGCGCGGGCGGTGATGCTGCTGGCGGGCAGCCCGGTTGATCCGGGCGAGGCGGGCAGGATGGAACGGATCTGGCTGCTGTTTGAGGATGGCGACGAGGATCAGATGCAGATCGCCCGGGCCGAATGGCGCGCCGTCACCAAAGCCGGACTGGCGGCCGAATACTGGTCGGATGAAACGGGACGCTGGGTGAAAAAGGCCGAAAGCCAGCCCGCCGCCTGAGGCTGAAAGCCCTGAAATCAAAAACGCCGGCCCCGAGCGGGGACCGGCGTTTTTTCGTGCCCGGAGCGCTTAATAGCCGCGCCAGATCCAGCCGCCGCCAAAGATCCGGCTGCCTTCATTGGCGTAGAAGACGCAGGCCTGGCCGGGGCTGACACCATCTTCCGGCTCGATCAGCTCGACCTCGGCACTGGTGGCCGAAAGCGGGCGGATGATCGCCGGGCGCGGCGCGCGGGTCGAGCGCACCCGGGTCAGCACATGCCATTCTGCCTGGCTGTCAAAGGGCGCATCGCCCAGCCAGTTGATCTCACGCACCGGGATGGTGCGGGTCGAGAGCGCCTCTTTCGGGCCGACGATGACGCGGCGGTTATCGGCATCAAGCTTCACCACATAGAGCGGCTCCCCAAGGCCCCCGATGCCCAGACCCTTGCGCTGGCCGATGGTGTAATGGATCACGCCGCGATGCTCGCCCAGCACCTTGCCGTCAAGATCGACAATTTCGCCCGGGGTTGCGGCTTCGGGGCGCAGCTTCTCGATCACAGATGCATAATTGCCGTTCGGCACGAAGCAGATGTCCTGGCTGTCGGGCTTATCGGCGACCGGCAGGCCATATTTCGCCGCCAGCGCCCGGGTCTCGGCCTTGGAGGGCAGATGGCCCAGCGGGAAGCGCAGATAATCGAGCTGTTCGGGCGTGGTCGAGAACAGGAAATAGCTCTGATCGCGATTGGCATCGGCGGCCGAATGCAGCTCGGGACCATGCTCGCCCTGCATCCGCTGGATGTAATGCCCGGTCGCCATGCAATCGGCATCAAGGTCTTTGGCGGTGGCCAGCAGATCCTTGAACTTCACCCGCTCATTGCAACGGATGCAGGGCACCGGGGTGGCGCCGGCCAGATAGGCATCGGCGAATTCCTCGATCACCGCCTCGCGGAAAGTGTTTTCATAATCAAGAACATAATGCGGAAAGCCCATGGCCTCGGCCACGCGGCGCGCGTCATGGATATCGCGGCCCGCGCAGCAGGCACCTTTTTTCGCCAGCGCCGCGCCATGGTCATAGAGCTGCAGCGTCACGCCGACGACATCATAGCCCTCTTCCTTCAGCATGGCGGCCACGACAGAGCTGTCGACGCCACCGGACATGGCAACGACCACCCGGGTTTCCGAGGGGGGCTTGGGCAGACCAAGCGAATTGAGCGATAGATCGCGGGGCATGACAGGTCACCGGCACTGGGGCATGGAATGGGCAGAGGGGGTATCCGCCTCGGGATACCGGCTCAGGTCGTGCAGAATATAGGAAAATGTGATCTATTCTCAACCCCGCGGTTCAGCAATGATTAAGCCTGAGCCGGCAAAGCTGAGTCGTATCAGGGCCTGATAGGGGATCTGCTATGTATATCAGACGAGGAGAGGCGCCAGGGCAGGTCACCCTGCCGGATGGTTCGGTCATGACCCGGGCGGATCTGCCGCCGCCCGAAACCCGGCGCTGGGTCGCCAGCCGCAAGGCGGTGGTGGTGCGCGCGGTACGCTATGGGCTGATCAGCGAGCAGGAGGCGCGTGAGCGCTATTCTCTGTCTGAGGAAGAGCTGAGCCAGTGGTGCGAGGCGGTGGAAACCTGGGGTGAAAAAGCCCTGAAGGTGACCAGTCTGCAGAAGTACAGATAAGTTTAAGTTGTATTGCCGCGATACTCTGTCAGTTTAACTCCGCATTAACCAGTGGATGCCAGTCTTGCTTAATGAATGTGCATTTCCATTTCAGCCAGAGCGGAGTTTCTTATGCGAATTTTGCTTGTTGAAGATGATCCCTCGACGGCGCGCAGCATTGAAATGATGCTGTCTCATGCAAATCTTAACGTTTACTGCACAGATATGGGCGAGGATGGTATCGATCTGGCCAGACTCTATGATTACGATCTGATCCTGCTGGATCTGAACCTGCCGGATATGAGCGGGCATGAGGTTTTGCGTCAGATCCGGCTGGCCCGGGTTGAAACGCCGATCCTGATCCTGTCCGGATCCGATGATACCGAGAGTAAATTAAGGGGTTTTGGCTTCGGCGCCGATGATTATCTGACCAAACCCTTTCACCGCGAAGAGCTGGTGGCGCGGATCCATGCCATCATCCGCCGCTCCAAAGGTCATAGCCAGTCGGTGATCCGGACCGGGGCAATTTCTGTTAATCTTGATGCAAAAACTGGGCTCTGTTGCGCAAATCCCGTGAGGGATTCATCTCGTGAATCCAGCATGGTAGCTGGGGTGCATGAGCAGACCCACATCCCCGACCTACAGGACCAGGAACTGGCCAGCCTATAACGATGCGCTCAA
>NZ_JACDXX010000007.1 GCF_020539525.1 Pseudogemmobacter faecipullorum
TCGCACCGATCGCCATGGAAGAGAAGCTGCGCTTCGCTATCCGTGAAGGCGGCCGCACCGTTGGTGCAGGCGTCGTGGCGAAAATCATCAAGTGATCTGAAAGCGCTGCTGCAGCGGCGCTGACGGATGAAGACAGGAAGGCCGCTCCCCCGGGGGCGGCCTTTCGTATTGGATCTGATGGGGAGGGGCGGACGAGAGCGTTTGTTCTGGCGGTGAGGGGGCACCCCGCCTGCAGGGCTTTTCTGCCTCTGCGGGCTTGCCTGGAGCGGCTCTGTGCGGGGCTGAGGTTGCTCTGGCGGGACCTGTGCCGGGGAGGTGCTGGCTGCTGCGGCCCGGATCCGCTCTGAGAGCCGTTTTCTTGATCCGCCTGCTTTCGCCCAGGGGGCGCTTCATCGGGCTAAGCAGCATCCAAGGCCCGGAGGGGCGCTCCTGCACTCCTGCGCTGTTGCGGGGAGGGGGAGAGATTCGCGGCGTAGCTGTGTGATGCCGGGCAGAGCCCGCGCTGTGGCGCTGACAGGCTTCACCCTGCGCCGTTACGGTGCCGCTCAGGGCTTTTGACGCAAGGCTCTGGCGGAGCGGGCTGGGGCGCTGCAGAGGGCGGTCTGAAGCTGCGCCATTACGATCGGCGCGGGCAGGCCGGGCTGAGCCGGGTGCTGAAAACAGAAAACCTCCGCTCAGAAGAGCGGAGGTTTTTCAGTGCCTTAGAGGCAGATGGTGGGCGACCCTGGAATCGAACCAGGCATGAGTCGCCTCGGCGGAGTTACAGTCCGCTGCCGCACCTTGCAGCACGTCGCCCACTGAGGGTGCATTTAAGCCAGGGTGCGGGGAGGGTCAAGGGCCTGCGGCAGAAATTTGTGAGGAAAGTGAAAGGCTTTTGTCTGCCGCACTCTCAGGCTATGACACGGGATACGCAGAATTCTGAGGAAATCATGAAAAAGCCGGCCTGGGTCGTCGATAAAGAACGCAATAAACGGGCCGAGGCGAAAGAGACCGTCTGGCTCTTTGGTCTGCATGCGGTGCGTGATGCGCTTCTCAACCCGAAACGCGAGAAGCTGAAGCTGATCATTACCAAAAACGCGCTCGATAAGCTTGAGGATGCGGTGGCTGCCGCGGGAATCACCCCCGAGGTGGTTGATTCGCGCAAATTCAGCGCGCCGATCGATCCGGCCTCGGTGCATCAGGGGGCGGCGCTGGAAGTAAAGCCACTGAACTGGGGCCGCCTTGATGAGGTGGCGATCTCGGGCGCCGGCGCACCGCTGGTGGTGCTGCTCGACCGGGTGACCGATCCGCATAACGTCGGCGCGGTGCTGCGCTCGGCTGAGGTGTTCGGAGCGCGGGCGGTGATTGCACCGCGGCACCATTCGGCACCGGAAACCGGGGCCCTCGCGAAAACCGCCTCCGGCGCGCTGGAGCGTCAGCCCTATCTGCGGGTCACCAATCTCTCGGATGCGATGCAGGAGCTGCGCGAGATGGGCTTCTATCTGATCGGGCTGGATGGCGAGGCTGATCACCAGCTGGCCGGTGCGGTGGCCAGTGCCGGCAGCCGGCCGATTGCCCTGGTGATGGGGGCCGAAGGCCCGGGGCTGCGCGAAAAGACCCGCGAGACCTGTGATGTGATCGCGGCGATCCCGGCGGCGGGGGGCTTCGGCAGTCTCAATGTCTCAAATGCGGCGGCGGTGGCGCTCTATGCGGCCAGCCAGCGCGGCTGAGCCCGAAAAAAAGGGGCAGGGGAATCACGAATGCGCGACCTGGTCTTTTATCAGCGCTGCGCCTTTCTATCTCTGATGCAGAGGGCCGGGACCGGAACCCCCGCGCCCCTCTTTGCACTGTCCCTCGTTCCGTACCTGGCGCCCGGCGGTTTACGCGGGGCGCCTTTTTCTTAGCGCGAGGCAAAAGCGGATGTCTGAGGAAAGTGTGATTCGTAAGATCCTGACCGGGTCAGAGGTAATTGCGGTGGTTGGATGGTCGCCCAAAGCCGATCGCCCCAGTCACAGCGTGGCGCGCTTTCTTGCGTCGCGCGGCTATAAAGTGATTGCGGTCAATCCCGGCCAGGCCGGGCAGCAGGGGCCGCATGGGCTGATCTATGCCTCGCTTGCCGAGGCTGTGGCGGCTGAGGGGGCGATTGATATGGTCGATATCTTCCGCCGTTCGGAAGAGGCGGGCGCGGTGGTGGATCAGGCGATTGCCATTGGCGCCAAGGCGGTCTGGATGCAGCTTGGGGTCTCGGATCCGGCGGCAGCGCAGCGCGCAGAGGCGGCGGGGCTTGATGTGGTGATGAACCATTGCCCGGCGATTGAGATCCCGCGCCTCGGGCTCTGAGCCCCGGGCAGAGAGGCAAAAGGGGAAGCGCGGCTCCCGGCTTCCCCTTCCTGTTAACTATCCCCGCCGGAGGCAGGTGCGGCCATGCCAGGGGGCAGCCGTTTTACTTGCGCGCAGCCTTCTCGGCGATGCCCGAAGTGCCCTCGCGCCGCTCCAGCTCGGCCATGACATCCCCGAGGCTGACATCGCGCGCCGCGAGCATCACCAGCAGATGATAGAGGACATCGGCGGCCTCGGCGGTCAGCTTCGCGCGGTCATTTTTTATCGCCTCGATGATCGCCTCGACGGCTTCCTCGCCGAATTTCTCGGCGCATTTTTCCGGGCCCTTGGCAAAGAGCTTAGCCGTCCAGGAGCTTTCCGGATCTGCGCCCCGGCGCTGTTCAATGGTGGCCGCCAGCCGTTCGAGCGCGTTCATTCCAGCCTCATTGCAATACCGGCCGCCGCCATATGAGCCTTGGCCTCGGCAATCGTATAGGTTCCGAAATGGAAGATCGAGGCCGCCAGCACCGCCGAAGCGCCGCCCTTTGTGATCCCTTCGACCAGGTGGTCAAGATTGCCCGCCCCGCCCGAGGCGATCACCGGGATCGAAACCGCATCCGAGATGGCCCGGGTCAGCGGCAGGTTATAGCCGTCTTTGGTGCCATCGCGGTCCATCGAGGTCAGCAGGATCTCGCCCGCGCCCTTTGATGCGACCAGCTGTGCAAATTCCACCGCATCAATGCCGGTGGGTTTGCGTCCGCCATGGGTGAAAATTTCCCATTTGCCGGGGGCGGTGGTCTTGGCGTCAATCGCCACCACGATGCACTGGCTGCCAAAGCGGTCGGCCGCCCCGGCCACGACATCGGGATCCGCCACCGCGGCCGAGTTGAACGAGACTTTATCGGCGCCGGCCAGCAGCAATGCCCGCACATCGTGATGCGTACGCACGCCGCCGCCGACGGTCAGTGGCACATAGATCTGCTCGGCGGTGCGGGTCACGAGGTCAAACATCGTGCCGCGGTTCTCATGGGTCGCGTGAATATCGAGGAAGCAGATCTCATCCGCGCCTGCCGCATCATAGGCTTTGGCGACCTGAACCGGATCACCGGCATCAATCAGATTGACGAAGTTCACGCCTTTGACCACGCGGCCATCGGCCACGTCGAGGCAGGGGATCAGGCGGGTCTTCAGCATCGGGCCGGTTCCTCTCTGGCCGGAAGGGGGAGGGGGCGCTGCCCCCCGCCTGCGCTGCAGGCCCCCCGGGATATTTAAGGACAGATGAAAGCCTCAGGCCTTCAGTTTCGCAAGCGCATCGCCGAGATCAATCGCGCCATCGTAAAGCGCGCGGCCCGAGATTGCCCCGGCGATCACGCCGGTATCGCGCAGCGCGATCAGATCTTCCATCCGGCTGACACCACCGCTCGCGATGACCGGGATCGAGACCGCACGGGCCAGGGCTTCGGTGGCCTCGATATTCGGGCCCTGCATGGCGCCGTCGCGGTCGATATCGGTATAGATGATGGCGGCAACGCCCGCATCCTCAAAGCTTTTCGCCAGATCGGTGACCATGACATCGGTCTCTTCCGCCCAGCCCTTGGTCGCAACCCGGCCCTTGCGGGCGTCAATACCGACCGCCACCTGACCCGGGAAGGCTTTTGCCGCTTCGCGCACCAGATCGGGGTTCTCGACGGCGACCGTGCCAAGGATGACCCGGCTCAGGCCCTTTTCCAGCCACATGCCGATGGTCGCCATATCGCGGATACCGCCGCCAAGCTGGGCCGGGACTTTGAGTTTCGCAAGGATCGCCTCAACCGCCGCGCCATTGACCGGCTGGCCGGCAAAGGCGCCGTTCAGATCGACAAGATGGATCCATTCGCAGCCTGCGGCCTCAAATTTGGCAGCCTGGGCGGCAGGGTCATCGCCGAAAACCGTGGCGGCAGACATTTCACCGCGCAAAAGCCGCACACAATTGCCGTCTTTCAGATCGATGGCGGGGTAGAGGATCATCAGTCTCTCCGTCACATTTCAGGCCGTCGCGTCGCTTTGCCATGCACTGTGACGGAAGGGAAGGGCAATGGCGCCGCAGCCGCGACCCGACGTCACGCTTGATTGGTCTGAGGGGCAGGGCAAGGATTTTTGCATTGTTCCAGGGGAGGAGAGACCTGTGATGAAAAAGCTGATACTGGCGGCTGCCTTTGCCTCGCTCGGCTCGGTGGCCATGGCTGCGGATCCGATCCTCGGCATCTGGCAGACCAAAAAGGATGATAACGGCAATTTCGGTCATGTCGAAGTGAAGCCCTGCGGTGCCTTGTTCTGCGGCACGCTGATCCGGGCTTTTGACGGTGCCGGAAAAGAGATCTCATCTCCCAATGTCGGCAAGCCGATCATCTGGGATATGAAGGCCTATGCAGATGGCGTCTATGACGATGGCAAAATCTGGTCGCCGGACCGCAATAAGACCTATAATGGCGAGCTGAAGCTCTCGGGCAGCAAGATGACCGTCTATGGCTGCGTTCTGGGGATCTGCCGCGACGGCGGCACCTGGAGCAAGGTGAAGTGACCGCAGGGGGCGGCTCCGCATCCGGGCCGCCCTGTCACTCTCACGGCTTCCAGCTGAGGAAATTTGCGATCAGCCTGAGGCCGGTTGCCGCGCTTTTCTCGGGGTGGAACTGGGTGCCGATGATATTATCGCGGCCGACAATCGCCGTGACATCGCCCGCGTAATCGACATAGGCGATGCGCTCGGCCGCATGGGCGGTGCGGAACTGCCAGGAATGGACGAAATAGGCGTGATCGCCCGAGCGGATCCCCTCCAGCACCGGATGCGCCCGTTCAATCACCAGATTGTTCCAGCCCATATGCGGCACTTTCAGCGCCGGATCTGCAGGGCTGATCTTCTCAACCGTGCCGGGGATCCAGTCAAACCCCTCGGTTTCGCTATATTCCAGCCCGCGGCTGGCCAGCATCTGCATGCCGATACAGATGCCGAGGAAGGGCCGGGCCTGAACCGTCACCGCCTCGGTGATTGCCTCATATAGCCCGGCAGAGGCCTTCAGCGCGGCGCGGCAGGCGGGGAAAGCGCCATCACCTGGCAGAACCACCCGGTCGGCGCGGGCCACATCCTCGGGGCGTGAGCTGACGATCACCTCACCCGCGCCGGTCTCGGTGGCCATGCGCTGAAACGCTTTCTGCGCCGAATGCAGATTGCCGCTGTCGTAATCGACAAGAACGGTCAGGGCCATCAGAGCGCGCCCTTGGTCGAGGGCAGCACGCCTGCCATGCGCGGATCGGGTTCGACCGCCTCGCGCAAGGCGCGGGCCACGGCTTTGAAGGTGGCTTCGGCAATATGATGGCTGTTAAAGCCATGGATGCGGTCGATATGCAAAGTGATGCCGCCATGGGTCGAGAGCGCCTGGAAGAATTCGCGCACCAGTTCGGTATCGAAAGTACCGATTTTCTGGCTGGGGAAATCGACATTCCAGACAAGGAAGGGCCGGGCCGAAAGGTCAAGCGCGGCGCCGATCTGGGTATCATCCATCGCGAGGCGGAAATGGCCGTAGCGCCGGATGCCCTTTTTATCGCCAAGGGCTTTGACCAGGGCCTGGCCAATCGCAATGCCGGTATCCTCCACGGTATGGTGATCATCGACATGCAGATCACCATTGGCGCGGATGGTCATATCGATCAGCGAATGGCGGGCCAGCTGGTCGAGCATATGGTCGAAAAAGCCGATGCCGGTCTGGCAGTCATATCGGCCGGTGCCGTCGAGATTGATCTCGACCTCAATCCCGGTCTCGGCAGTTTTACGGCTTACGCTGGCTTTACGCATCTCTCTCGCCTCCGGCTTTGTTCCCGAAGGCCATAAACGGCCCCGGCAGCTACGGCAAGAACAGCGGCGGGCGAAAAGCAAAAAGGGCGCCCTGAGGCGCCCTTGCTTTTGACCGAAATGGAGCGGGCGAGGCGATTCGAACGCCCGACCCTAACCTTGGCAAGGTTATGCTCTACCCCTGAGCTACGCCCGCGCCGTTTCGGTGAGGCGGTATTTAGGTCAGGCCAACCGGGGGCGCAAGAGGAAAAACACAAACCAGCCGAAAATCTTCGCAATAGCTTCGGCGTTGATTTCATTTGTAAATGTGAAGGGCCTCCGGCGGGGATAGTTTCAGAAAGGGAAAGGGGCGGCGCGCGGGCCTGGTCTTTCATCTGTCTTCAGATCCCCCCGGGGGGGGACGGGGGCTGGCAGCCCCCGCCGGATTTACTCCAGCTCGACCAGCAGATCCTTGGCCTCGATCTGCGCGCCCTGGCTGACATGGACCGCCTTCACCGTGGCCTCGCGATCGGCGTGGAGCCCGGTCTCCATTTTCATCGCCTCGATGGTCAGGAGCAGATCCCCGGCGCGGACCTTCTGCCCGGCCTTGACCGCCACGCCTGCGACCGAGCCCGGCATCGGCGCGCCGATCTGGCTGGCATCGCCGTCTTTCGCCTTCAGCCGTGCCGCCGATTTCGCCTTCACCGAGCGGTTGATGACGCGGATGGTGCGGGGCTGGCCATTCAGCTCGAAGAACACCTTCACCTCGCCCGCATCATCCACCTCGCCAAGGGTGAGGAAGCGGATTTCCAGCGTCTTGCCGGGGTCGATCTCGACCGCGATCTCCTGGCCGGGCTGCATGCCGTAGAAGAAGGCAAGCGTCGGCAGGGTGCGGACCGGGCCATAGCTCCGGTGGCGGCCCATGTAATCGAGGAAGACTTTGGGATACATCAGATATCCGTTCAGATCCTCATCATCGACATGTTTGCCGTTCAGCTCGGCCGAGAGCCTGGCCCGCGTCGCCTCCAGATCGACCGGCGGCAGCGATTTGCCCGGGCGCCCGGTCAGCGGCGTCTCGCCCTTCAGCACCTTTTTCTGAATGCCCGCAGGCCATCCGCCATGCGGCTGCCCCAGATTGCCCTTCAGCATATCGGCCACCGAATCGGGGAAGGCAACATCAACCGCCGGATCCTCGACCTCGGCCCGGCTCAGCCCCTGGGCCACCATCATCAGGGCCATATCGCCGACCACTTTCGACGAGGGCGTCACTTTGACGATATCGCCGAACATCTGATTGGCATCGGCATAGGCCTGGGCCACTTCCGGCCAGCGCTCTTCCAGGCCCAGCGAACGGGCCTGGGCCTTGAGATTGGTGAACTGGCCACCAGGCATTTCATGCAGCCAGACTTCGGAGGCCGGGGCCGAGGTGCCGGTCTCAAAGGCGGCATATTGCGCGCGGACATGTTCCCAGTAATTCGACATCTCGCGCACGGCGGCGATATCGATGCCGGTATCGCGCTCGGTATGGCGAAGCGCCTCAACGATCGAGCCGAGGCAGGGCTGCGAAGTGCCGCCCGAGAAGGCATCCATCGCCGCATCCACCGCATCAACCCCCGCATCACAGGCCGCCAGCACCGTGGCCGAGGCCGCGCCGGAAGTGTCATGGGTGTGGAAATGCACCGGCAGGCCGATCTCCTGCTTCAGCGCCTTGATCAGCACGCGGGCGGCGGCGGGCTTCAGCAGCCCCGCCATATCCTTCAGCCCCAGCACATGCGCGCCGGCCGCCTGCAGTTCCCGCGCGCGGTCGAGGTAATATTTCAGATCATATTTCGAGCGCTCGGGGTCGAGCATATCGCCGGTATAGCAGATCGTGCCTTCGCAGAGCTTGCCCGCCTCCTGCACCGCATCCATGGCGACGCGCATATTCTCGACCCAGTTCAGGCTGTCGAAGACGCGGAAGACATCGACCCCGGTGAGGGCGGCCTGCTTCACAAAGCTCTGCACCACATTATCGGGATAATTGGTATAGCCGACGCCGTTTGAGGCGCGCAGCAGCATCTGCGTCATCACATTGGGCATAGCGGCGCGCAGATCGCGCAGCCGCTGCCAGGGGCATTCCTGCAAGAAGCGGTAGGCCACGTCAAAAGTCGCCCCGCCCCAGCATTCGACCGAGAACAGCTGCGGCAGATTGGCGGCATAGGCCGGGGCGGCCTTGATCATATCGATCGAGCGCATCCTGGTGGCCAGCAGCGACTGATGACCGTCGCGCATGGTGGTATCGGTCAGCAGTACCCGGGTCTGCGCCTTCATCCAGTCGGCAACCGCCTGAGGGCCCTTCTGCTCGAGCAGATTGCGGCTGCCATAGGCCGGCTGGCCGGAACGCAGCGCCGGGGGTTTCGGCGCTTTCGCCTCGGCATGGGGTTTCGGGCGACCGGCGGTCTCGGGGTGACCATTGACGGTGATATCGGCCAGATAGGTCAGGATCCGCGTCGCCCGGTCCTGGCGCTTTTTAAAGCGGAACAGCTCGGGCGTCGTGTCGATGAATTTGGTCGTATAGCTGCTGTCGAGGAAGGTCGGGTGCTTCAGCAGGTTGATGACGAATTCAATATTCGTCGCAAGGCCGCGGATGCGGAATTCGCGAAGTGCGCGGTCCATCCGGCTCAGCGCCTTTTCCGGCGTCTGGGCATGGGCGGTGACCTTGACCAGCAGGCTGTCGTAATAGCGGGTGATGACGCCGCCGGCATAGGCCGTGCCGCCATCAAGCCGGATGCCATTGCCGGTGGCCGAGCGGTAAGCGGTCAGGCGACCGTAATCGGGGATGAAATTATTCAGCGGATCTTCGGTGGTGACGCGGCATTGCAATGCATGGCCGTTCAGCTGCACCCCGGCCTGATCCGCCACGCCGGTGGCATCGGCCAGGCTCTGGCCCTCGGCGATCAGGATCTGCGCCTGGACGATATCAATGCCGGTCACTTCCTCGGTGACGGTATGCTCGACCTGGACGCGGGGGTTTACCTCGATGAAGTAAAATTCCTCACTGTCCATATCCATCAGGAATTCGACCGTGCCGGCGCATTCGTAATTCACATGTTTGCAGATCCGGCGCGCCATTTCGCAGACCGCCTCGCGCTGTTCCTGCGAGAGATAGGGGGCGGGGGCGCGTTCGACCACTTTCTGGTTGCGGCGCTGCACCGAGCAGTCGCGCTCCCACAGATGCCAGACATCGCCCGATTTATCGCCGAGGATCTGCACCTCAACATGGCGGGCGCGCAGGATCATCTTTTCCAGATAGCCCTCGCCATTGCCAAAGGCGGCTTCGGCCTCGCGACGGCCTTCGCGGACTTTGACCTCCAGCTCATCCTCCGAGAGGATCGGCCGCATACCGCGACCGCCGCCGCCCCAGGAGGCTTTCAGCATCAGCGGATAGCCGACTGCGGCCGCCTCGGCCCGGATCACATCCATATCATCGCCCAGCACTTCGGTTGCCGGAATGACCGGCACACCGGCCTGCATGGCCACGCGCCGCGCCGAGGCTTTATCGCCAAGCGCGCGCATGGTTTCGGCCCGCGGGCCGATGAAGGTGATGCCTGCCGCATCGCAGGCATCGACGAAATCCGGATTCTCGGACAGAAGGCCATAGCCCGGGTGGATCGCATCCGCCCCGGCCATGCGGGCGACACGGATGATTTCCGGGATCGAGAGATAGGCGCCGACCGGCGACAGCCCCTCACCGATCAGATAGGCCTCATCCGCCTTGAAGCGGTGCAGCGAGAGCTTGTCTTCCCCGGCATAGACCGCGACGGTCTTTTTACCCATCTCATTGGCGGCGCGCATCACGCGGATCGCGATTTCGCCACGGTTGGCGACGAGGATTTTACGAAATTCGGGCAAGACAAAACTCCCAGGCAGTGATTATTCCTGCGTAATTCTGCAGTCTGGGCCGCACTCTATGGGCGCTGCACTGCGGCGCAAGGCGGAACAAGGGCTGAATTGCAAAGTTTGCGAAATATTCAACCAGGCTTTGCAGTTGCATAATCCCCGGCAAAGGCAGGGATTGCGGTTGCGCCGGGACCAGGGGCAGGGCGGGGAATTTTACAAAAATGACACATAATCTTGGCATTTTGGGCGCAACCGGCTGGCTGGGGCAGGGGTTGGGCCTTGGATTGCTGCGTCGCAATCTCTGGCCTGAACAGCATTTGCTGCTGCTGAACCGCTCGGGCGAGGCTCCGGCCTATAAAGCCTGGCCTGGAGTGCGGATGGCCAAAGATCTGGCCGATCTGCAGGAAAACTGCGATCTGATCGTGCTTTCGCTGCGTCCCGAGGACTTTCCGCCTGCGGGATTCGCGCCCGGAGAGCAGCTGCTGATCTCTTTCATGGCCGGGGTGACGCTGGCGCAGCTGCGCGCGCTGGCGCCCCGGGCGCGGCTGGTGCGCGCAATGCCGAATGGCGGCGCGGTCAGCGGCACCTCCTGGACGCCCTGGCTGGGCGAGGGGCTGCAGCCCGGCGATGCGGATCTGGTGCGCGGTATCCTTTCGGCCATGGGAGACGAGGTCCGGATCGAAAGCGAGGCGCAGCTTGATCTGCTGAGCGCGCTTTCCGGCTCGGGCCCGGCCTATCCGGCGCTGCTGGTCGGGGCGCTTTATACTAAAGCCCTCGCCATGGGGCTGCAGCCCGCGATCGCCTGGCCTGCGGTGCGCTCGATCCTCACCGGCGCAGCCCCCGCTCTCGGGCAGGGGCCCGAGGCAGCCGCAGAGATCCTCAAGGCAATGCACAGCTATCGCGGCATCACCTCGGCGGGGCTGCAGGCGGCCGAGGCGGCGGGGTTCAGTCAGGCGGTTGCGGCGGCGCTGGAGGCGGCGGTGGCAAAGGCCGCTGCCATGGGGCAGGAGAAAGGCTGAAAGGCCAGAACATTCCTTGAACACAGCACCGCTGCTTGTTAAGTTTTCGCCATGAACAGCGATGATGATTTCGAGGCCTTCGAGGCCGCCGCCGCGCAATCGGCCCCGGCTCCTGCAGCAGTGCCGCTTTCGCAGCGCGCCATGGCCTCACGTCCTCGCCAGACACTTGGTGAAGGGCAACCTTGGCTGACTGGTCTAAATGCAGCGCAGTGTGATGCGGTAGAGGCTCTTGAGGGGCCTCTTCTGGTGCTTGCAGGGGCTGGCACGGGTAAGACGCGTACGCTCATGGCGCGGATTGCGGCGCTTCATTTCAAACTTGGTGTGCCGACCAAAAATATTCTCGCGGTGACCTTTACCAACAAGGCCGCCAAGGAAATGAAAACAAGGCTGGCCGTAAATCCATTTGGCTTGGAAGCGCCGATGTCCTGGATGGGCACATTCCACTCGCTCAGCGTAAAAATCCTGCGCCGCCATGCCGAGCTGGTCGGGCTGAAGTCGAATTTCACCATTCTCGATACCGATGACCAGCTGCGGCTGCTGAAGCAGCAGATCCAGGCCACGGGCATTGATGACAAGCGCTGGCCGCCCCGGATGCTGGCCGGGCTGATCGATCAGTGGAAAAACCGCGCCTGGACGCCGGATAAGGTTCCGGCCTCGGAAGCGGCGGCCTTTAACAATCGTGGTACCGAATTCTATGCGCAGTATCAGGAGCGTCTGCGCAGCCTGAATGCCTGCGATTTCGGCGATCTGCTGTTGCATTGCGTGACGATCTTCCGCGCCAATCCGGATGTGCTGGCCCAGTATCAGCGCTGGTTTCGCTATATTCTTGTTGACGAATATCAGGATACCAACGTCGCCCAGTATCTCTGGCTGCGGCTCTTGGCCCAGGGGCATCAGAATATCTGCTGCGTCGGAGATGACGATCAGTCGATCTATGGCTGGCGCGGCGCCGAGGTCGGCAATATCCTGAAGTTCGAGAAGGATTTTCCCGGCGCGAAAGTGATCCGGCTTGAGCAGAATTACCGCTCGACCCCGCATATCCTCGCCGCCGCTTCGGGGTTGATCCGCGGCAATGCCGAGCGTCTGGGCAAGACGCTCTGGACCGATGTGCCCGATGGCGAGAAGGTTCGCCTCATCGGCCACTGGGATGGCGAGGAAGAGGCGCGCTGGATCGGCGAAGAGGTGGAAAGCCTGCAGCGTGGCAATGCCAGGCGTGATCCGATGGGGCTGGATTCCATGGCTATCCTCGTGCGGGCCAGCCATCAGATGCGCGCCTTTGAGGATCGTTTCCTGACCATCGGCCTGCCCTACCGGGTGATCGGTGGCCCGCGCTTTTATGAGCGGCTCGAGATCCGCGATGCCATGGGTTATTTCCGCCTCGCGGTCTCGCCCGATGATGATCTGGCCTTTGAGCGGGTGGTGAACACGCCCAAACGCGGCCTTGGCGATAAAGCGGTGCAGAATATCCAGCTTGAGGCGCGCCGCCTTGGCGTGAACCTGCTCGAAGGCGCGCGCAGCCTGCTGGCGCGGGGCGGGATCACCGGCAAGGGCGCAGGGCAGCTGCGGCTGTTTGTCGAGAATATCGACCGCTGGCATAAAACCGTGCTGGCGGGGCCTGATGCCCCGGCCGATGCGGTGATCGAGCCGGTTCTGCCCGAGACGCCTGCGGCGAATGATCTGAGCCATGTCCGCCTGGCCGAGCTGATCCTCGAGGAATCGGGCTATATTTCGATGTGGCAGAATGACAGGACGCCCGAGGCTGAGGGGCGGCTTGAAAACCTGAAAGAACTGATCAAGGCGCTGGAACAGTTCGACAGCCTGCAGGGCTTCCTCGAACATGTCTCGCTGGTAATGGAAAATGACAGCGACGAGGCCGGCGAAAAGGTCTCGATCATGACGCTGCACGCCGCCAAGGGCCTCGAATTCCCGGTGGTCTTCCTGCCCGGCTGGGAGGAGGGTCTGTTCCCGAGCCAGCGCTCGATTGATGAGGCTGGCCTGAAAGGCATCGAGGAGGAGCGCCGCCTCGCCTATGTCGGCATCACCCGTGCTGAGGAGCTCTGCATCATCTCCTTCGCCTCAAACCGCCGGGTCTATGGACGTTGGCAAAGTCAGATGCCGGGGCGTTTCATTGACGAGCTGCCCGCCGAGCATGTGAAAGAGGTGACACCTCCCGGACTGATGGGCGGCGGCTATGGCGCGGCGGCCATGGGTTACGGCCGCTCGGATGTGGAAGAGCGCGCGACCAGGGCCGATGTCTATAATTCGCCGGGCTGGCAGCGGCTGCAGAATAATCAGGCCCCGCGCCGGTCCCAGGCTCAGCCGCGTCGTTCGATCACGATTGATGCCGAGGCCTTGTCAGCCTTCACCCTGGGTGAGCGGGTGTTCAATCAGAAATTCGGCTATGGCACGATCCTTGCCATGGAGGGCGATACTTTTGAGGTCGATTTTGAGAAAGCCGGCGTCAAACATGTGAAAGCGGGCTTTGTCACCGCGGCAGCCGCCCAGGACGAAGTGCCGTTCTGAGCGGGCTGCGCGCCCCGCGGCTCACTGCCCTGTCTGTTCACCGCTCCCGGCGCTCAGCGGCGCGCCGGGCGGTTTCTCAGCTGTTCTATCGCATAAAACCCCAGCCCGGCGATCAGACCCCAGAAGGCCGCGCCGATGCCATGAAGGGCAAGGCCCGAGGCGGTGACGGTGATGGTCATTGCGGCGGCGAAACGCTGCCCGGGATCGGCCATGGCCGTGGCGAGCGCCCCGGTCAGGGGCCCAAGCAGCGCCAGCGCCACCAGAGCCGCCATCACCTCGCCCGGCAGCGCGGTCAAAAAGCTCAGCAGCACCGGCCCGGCCAGACCCAGCAGCAGCCAGATAAACCCATAGGCCAGGCCGACCTTCCAGCGCTGTTTCGGGTCGGGATGGACATCCGGCCCCATGCAGATTGCCGCGGTGATCGCCGCCATAGAGACACCGTGTGCGCCAAAAAATCCTGACAGAGCCGACAGGCCACCGGTCACCCCCAGTGCGCTGCGCACCGGCGGCTCATATCCTGCGGCGCGCAGCGTGGCAAAGCCCGGCAGGTTCTGCGAGGCCATTGTGACCAGATAGAGCGGCAGGCCGAGGCCGATAAGGGCGCCGAAATTCCACTCGGGCGGGATGAATTCCGGCTGTGGCAGGCTGAGTGCCAGCCCTTCGAGGCTCGCCGCCCCGAGGCCAAAGGCCAGAGCGAGGCCTATGGTCAGCGCCGAGAGCACCGCGAGAGCAGGATTGAACAGGCGCACCAGGGCGAAAGTGCCCAGCATGGGCAGCACCAGCAAAGGCGCGGCTTCTGCCGCCAGCGCGCCTTTGAGGCAGAAGGGCAGCAGCACCCCGGCCAGCATCGCCGCTGCAATCCCGTCAGGAATACGCGCGATCAGCCGGCCAAGCGGGCCGATCAGCCCGGTCAGGGCCACCAGAATGCCGGCGAGGATGAAAGCGGCCGCGCCTTGCGCCATGTTCAGCCCCTGGCTGGCAGCGATCAGCGCCGCACCCGGGGTGGACCAGGCCAGCACCACCGGCAGCCGGTGGTGCCAGGAGAGAAAGGCCGAGCCGATGGCCTTGGCAAGGCAGAGCGCCAGCACCCAGCTTTCGGTCTGCGCCGGGCTCGCCCCAAGGGCCTGCGCTGCGGAGAGCACGATGACAATACTTGAGCCGTAGCCGACCAGGCTGGCGACCAGCGCTGCCATAACCATCGAAATTCGCATCTGTCCTGCCCGCTGCCGGTTGTTGCGGCAAGCTATGCGCGGGCTGTGCGGGAAGGCAAGCGAGAAGAGGAGGGGGAGGGAGGGCGGCGGTTCCATGGGAGGAGGAGAGGAACCGCCGCAGTTCCGGGAGCCCGAGGGAGGAGGAGAAGGGCTCTCGAAATCCGGTTGGGCCATCTGGCCCGGAAGGGGAGGGCGGCGGTTCCAGGGAGGAGGAGAGGAACCGCCGCAGTTCCGGGAGCCCGAGGGAGGAGGAGAAGGGCTCTCGAAATCTGGCTGGGCCATCTGGCCCGGAAAGGGAGGGCGGCGGTTCCGGGGAGGAGGAGAGGAACCGCCGCAGTTCCGGGAGCCCGAGGGAGGAGGAGAAGGGCTCTCGAAATCCGGTTGGGCCATCTGGCCCGAAGGGGAGGGTGCGGCAACTCCGAGGGAGGAGGAGAAGGAGCCGCCGCACTATCCGCAGGTATCGGGAGGAGGTGATACCGGCGAAGATCTGGCCCGTTCAGGGCCGGTATTTGCGCGACGACTCCAGGGAGGAGGAGAGAGCCGTCGCTGATTCAGTGGCCCAGGGGAGGAGGAGAAGAGGGCCGCCGAATTCTGCCGGAGCATTTGCCCCGCTATTGTTGCGGCACCACCAGGGAGGAGGGGGCAGCGCCGCTTTCGCATCAGGCTCCGGGGGAGGAGGAATGGAGCCCGGGCGGAATGTTATTTGCCGTAAGCCGCTTCGCGGGCCACCGAGGTGATGCCGGAACGCGAGAGGCCGAGATCATTCAGGTCGCGATCCGACAGGCTGCGCAGTTCGGACAGCGTGCGGATGTAAATCCTGCGGCGCGTGAATGCGGCTTTGAAGGCCTGGGTCAGGTCGCTGATCAGCGAGGGGCGCAGGGCTGCGCTGGAGGTATTGGTATAAGACATTGCGTTTGCTCTCGGATGCGGGGCTGAAGAGCTGCCCCTTGCGGCTATTCGGAGCGTTTCATCTGCCCCGTTCGGTTGAGAGGAAGATGCGATTTTTTCTGCAGTTGCACAATAGGGAGCCTCGGCAATGCTGCCATGCAGCACCCGCATATCTGAGAGGGTTGAACTGTTACAAAAAGGGACAGGCCTGCCCGCATTTCAGGCGCTCCGCAAACCGGGGTGCTGCTGACTCTTGCCCTTTCGCTGAAAACTGCCGAAAACCAGCGCAGACAGCCAGGCGCTGCAGGCTTAGGAGATCCGCGATATGTCCCTCACGCGTGACCAGGTAACTGAGATTCTCGCCACCCTTGCCCTGCCCGATGGTGGCACCCTGATCTCGCGTGATCTGATCCGGGCGCTTTCAGTAGAGGCCGGAGTGGTGCGCTTTGTGATCGAAGCCGGATCGCCGGATGAGGCGCGTGGGCTCGTGGCGGTGCAGGCCCGGGCGGAGGCGGCACTGAAACAGGCGGGCGCGGCTTCGGTTCAGGCGGTGCTGACCGCGCATGGCCCGGCAGCCAAGGCGCCGCCGCCGGAAGTGATCCGCAGCTCGGCGGCACCGGGTGCTGCGGCTTCTGCGCCGCCCTCGCTGAAGATCGGCGGCCATCCGACGCCCCAGCCCGGCGGGCCGGAGAAACTTTCGGGCATCGACCGCATCATTGCCATCGGCTCGGGTAAGGGCGGGGTCGGAAAATCCACGGTCTCGTCGAACCTCGCGGTGGCGCTGGCAAAGCAGGGGCGCCGGGTCGGTCTGCTCGATGCTGATATCTATGGGCCAAGCCAGGCGCGGATGATGGGGCTGAGCGAGCGCCCGCGTTCGGTTGACGGGAAAATCATCGAGCCACTGAAGGCACATGGCGTGACCGTGATGTCGATGGGCCTGCTGATGAAAGAGCGCGAGGCAGTGGTCTGGCGCGGCCCGATGCTGATGGGGGCTTTGCAGCAGCTCTTGACCCAGGTGCAATGGGGCGAGCTGGATGTGCTGCTGATCGACCTGCCGCCCGGCACTGGCGATGTGCAGCTGAGCCTGGCGCAGCGCGCGCAGCTGACCGGCGCGATCCTGGTCTCGACACCGCAGGATGTGGCGCTGCTCGATGCGCTGAAAGCGCTGGATATGTTCAATAAGCTCAAGACCCCGGTGCTGGGTCTGATCGAGAATATGTCGAGCTATCATTGCCCGAACTGTGGCCATGAGGCGCATATCTTCGGCCATGGCGGGGTTGAGGCCGAGGCAAAGGCGCTGGATCTGCCCTTCCTCGGTGCGCTGCCGCTGGCGCTTGAAGTGCGGGTGGCGGGCGATGAGGGCAGGCCGATCGCGCTTGGCGAAGGCCCGGTGGCCGCGGCCTATGCCCGCCTTGCTGACCGGCTGATCAAAGGCGGTATCGCCTGAGCCCTGCTACCGGCCCGGGCGTCAGGGGATAAGGCTGAGCGCCATGCCCCCCGCCGCCCCGGCCAGCACCACCGCCCAGGGCGGCAGTTTCCACAGGCTCAGCGCCGCGAAGCAGGCGAGTGCCAGTGCCAGATCCTGCAGGTTCGCCACGGCTGATGTGAAAACCGGGTCATATAGCGCGGCACCGAGCAGGCCGGTGACCGCCGCATTCGCGCCCGAGATCGCGGCACATGCGCCCCTGGCACGCCGCAACCGGCTCCAGAATGGCAGGGCAGCGATCAGGATCAGAAAGCCTGGGGTGAAAAGCGCGATCAGCGCGATCAGCGCGCCGGTGAACCCGTCCGGCCCGGGCTGATGCAGCGCGCCGAGCCAGGCGGCAAAGGTGAACAATGGCCCAGGGACAGCCTGGGCGGCGGCGTAGCCGGCAAGAAACTGCGTCTCGCTGATATGGCCCTGGCCCACCGTTCCGGCTTCGAGCAGCGGCAGCACGACATGCCCGCCACCAAAGACCAGCGCTCCGGCATGGCTGAAAGTCACCGCCAGGTTAAGGCCCGGCGCGGTCTGGGGCAGCAGCGGCAGGGCAAAGAGGATCAGCGCCAGCGCGATGGCCGCGCCGATGGCAAGGCGGCGCGGAATGCGGGCCGCCAGGCTGGCGATCCCCTCTGCCGCCAGGGGCGCGGCGCTGCCGCGTAAAAAGGTCAGACCCATAGCCCCTCCGGCGAGGATGGCGAGGCTCATCCCCAGAACCGGCGGGGCGGCAGCGATCAGGGCCACCGCCAGCACCGCTATCGCGGCTCGGGCGCGGTCGGGGCAGAGGCTGCGCACCATGCCAAGCACGGCCTGGGCCACCACCGCCACCGCCACCAGCTTCAGCCCGTGAAAGGCGCCGCTGGCGAGCGGGCCCTCCATCCGGCTGGCGCTGAGC
Organism: Pseudogemmobacter faecipullorum; assembly: GCF_020539525.1. Taxonomy (GTDB): domain Bacteria; phylum Pseudomonadota; class Alphaproteobacteria; order Rhodobacterales; family Rhodobacteraceae; genus Pseudogemmobacter; species Pseudogemmobacter faecipullorum. Next base: position 17,996 of record NZ_JACDXX010000007.1, read on the forward strand.
GCGAGGCAGAACAGCAAAAGGGCCGAGGGCAAGGTGAAGCCGAGAAAAGCGAGGAAGGCGCCGCGCCAGCCCGCCCGCAGCAGGCCGAGCGCGAAGCCGGCCTGGCTTGAGGCCGGGCCGGGCAGAAACTGGCAAAGTGCGACCAGCTCGGCCCAGGCGGCTTCTGACAGCCAGCGGCGGCGGCTGACGAATTCGGCGTGGAAATAGCCCAGATGCGCCACCGGCCCGCCGAACGAAGTCAGGCCAAGCCGCAGGAAGACCAGAAAAACCTCGGCGGCGCGGCCCGCCGGCCCGCCCTGCTTCTCGTCAGCCCGGGCGGTGGTCGGGTCATTGTCTCTGTGCATGGCGGATCAGTCTCTCAGGATGGGGCGCCGGGCGGCTATACCGCATTGCGGTGACGTTTGGGTGACGGCTTTGCGACAGCCTCCTGGCCGTAAGGGGGGGCTGCAGGCCTGGGATTGCATGGGAGAGATGGGTGCAAAGCGCATGGGACGGGATGGGATGGGACTGACCGAGGCGTGCGAATCGCATGGCGGGATTTTATGGAATCTGCCGGGTGTGTTGCGAAGCATCGTCACAGATTTGTCAGATTCCACAGAAATATGAGGGGTTGACAGCTTTTATATCGCAACCTGCGATTGCTCTCTTGCCAATTCGAATAAAAAAATGGGTAGCCATGGAATCGGATGGGACTCACTAGATCTGGGAGTTCATGCTGGCGTGACGCATAGATATTGGATTGCGGGGCGTTTTTTTACCACTAGATCCTGGATCTAGGGCTCGGCTGGAACAAGATATTGCCGATCGTCTCCAAGATTTCCCTTGCCAGCCCATGAAATCCCAGGCAAATTAAGCCTACGAAAGACGAAGCGGGCAAAACAAACGTCAGAGGCGGACTAAGACCTCGAATAAAGGCGATATAAGGCAGCTTACAGGCAAGAACCCTTCGTTCTTTCGAGAGATCCGGCGCGCGAGCGAGCAGACATCTCCCCCAGGTGGCGCGCGCAGCTGGACGCCCAGCGATGGGACAGTGGCGGATCGGACAGTGGCAGCAGTCCGGTCCGCCCATTTCATTTCCGGGCAGGTGTTTGATTATTAACGGGCCTTTTGGCCCCCGGGACAACAGAGGCCGTCACAGAGCAATGGCTGAGGCATTCAGAGGCGAATTCTACCAGAAGGTAGATGCTAAGGCGCGGGTCTCGATCCCTGCGTCTTTTCGCCGTGTTCTGGAGGCCGGTGATCCTGCTTTTGACGGTGCGCGCCCGCGGGTGGTCATGGTCTATGGCGGTGGTGCCTCGCGGCAGTTTGTCGAATGCTATACCATCAGCCAGATGCGCCTGCTTGAAGACAGGATCCGCAATATGGCCTCGGGCACCCCGGCGCGTAAGGCGCTGGAGCGCAATTACATCACCCTGTCGCAGACGGTTGAGGTGGATGAGGATGGCCGCATCGTCCTGCCCGCGAAAGTGCGTGAAAAAACCGGGATGAGTGATGCAGGCGAGGCCTGTTTCGCCGGGGCCCTGGATACGTTCCAGATCTGGAAACGTGAAGATTACGATGCTGAAATGGCAGCCCAGGAGGAATTTGATCTGGACCTGCCCGATGGCGCCGATCTGCTCTCACTGCTGCCGCATAACGGAGCTTAAGCTATGAGTGGGACTGCACCGCATATCCCGGTGCTGCTGACCCCGCTTCTGCAGGCAGTCGCGCCGGTGGAGGGTGTCTGGGTCGACGGGACTTTCGGGGCAGGGGGCTATGCCCGTGGCCTGATCGGGGCCGGTGCCTCGAAGGTGATCGGCATTGACCGTGATCCGCTGGCGCATGAGATGGCCGCGCCCTGGCTGCCGGATTACGGCGGCAAGATCGAGCTGCGGCTCGGCACCTTCTCGGATCTCGATATTCTGGCGGGCGAGAAGGTCGATGGCGTTGTGCTCGACCTTGGCGTTTCCTCGATGCAGCTCGATCAGGCCGAGCGCGGTTTTTCCTTCCAGAAAGACGGGCCGCTCGATATGCGGATGAGCCAGGAGGGACCTTCGGCGGCCGATCTGGTTAATACGGCGTCAGATGAGCAGATCGCTGATATTCTTTATCTTTTCGGCGAGGAGCGCGCCTCGCGCCGCATCGCGCGCGCGATTGTTGCGGCGCGTGAGCTGGAGCCGTTCCGCACCACTTTGCAGCTGGCCTCGGTCATCGCCAAACAGCTGCCGCGCCCGAAGCCACATGAAAGCCATCCGGCCACCCGGTCTTTCCAGGCAATCCGCATTGCGGTGAATGCCGAATTTGACCAGCTGGCCGAGGGTCTGGCCGCCGCCGAGCGTGCGCTGAAGCCGGGCGGCAGGCTGGCCGTGGTCACCTTCCATTCGCTCGAAGACCGGATCGCCAAGCGTTTCTTTCAGCTGGCCTCGGGTTCGGAGCCGGCCGCGAACCGCTACGCCCCGGCCAAAGCCATGGTCGAGCCGCGCTTCAGGCTGCTTTCGAAGAAGGCGATCAGCGCCTCGGAGGAAGAGCTGGCGCTGAATCCGCGGTCGCGTTCGGCCAAACTGCGGGTGGGCATCCGCACCGAAGCCGCCGCCATTGCCGCGGATGCGGCTGCCCTCGGACTGCCACGACCGGAGCGTAAAGGACGAAACTGAAATGCGCGCTGTGCTTTATGTGCTGACCTTTCTCTCGGTGATTGCGCTCGGGTTCTGGGCCTATCGGGAAAACTACGCCACCCAGGCGTCGTTGCGGCAGGTGCGTGGATTGCAGCGTGAAATTTCCAGCCTGCGCGAGGCTTTGCTGGTGCAGAAGGCGGAATGGGCCTGGCTGAACCGGCCGCAGCGGCTGCGCGAGCTGGTGGATCTGAATTTTGAGCGGGTGCCGCTGATGCCGATGGAGCCGGGTCAGTTTGGCGATGCTGCCCAGGTGGTGTTCCCGGTGCCGGAACTGCCGGCAATCGACGCGCCGGATGCGGCGCTCGGCGGGGTGGTCAGCACCTCTGGCGGCCAGGGAGAGGGACTTTAACCGATGCGTACACCGCTGCGACCCCTTGCCCGTGTGCTTCAGGCCCGCAACCAGGGCGCTGATCCCGCCTTTATCGAGCGTGAAAATCTCGAAAAGCGCCATGAACAGATCCGCGAGCGCAGCGCGCCGCGCGCCTCGGCCCGGCTGGGCCTGCTGGCTCTGGCCTTTGGCTGTGCCTATATGACCATCGGCATCCGCATGGGCCATCTCGCGGCTTCGGAACCGGCCGAGCCGGTCAGCTCGGCCCCGGGCGCCGAGATCGTGGCGCAGCGCGCCGATATCACCGACCGCAATGGCCGGCTGCTGGCGACCAATATGTCGACCTCGGCGCTCTATGCCCATCCGCATGATATGGTCGATCCCAGGGCTTCGGCGCAGAAGCTGGCGAAAATATTCCCCGAGCTGGATGCGGCGATGCTCGAGCGTCGCTTCACCGACGGGCGGCGCTTCATGTGGGTGCGCAAGATCCTCTCGCCGGAACAGATGCAGGCGGTGCATGAAATCGGCGATCCGGGCCTGCTGTTTGGCCCGCGCGAGATGCGCCTCTATCCCAATGGCAGCCTCGCGGCGCATATCCTAGGCGGCTATTCCTTCGGCGCCGAGGGGGTGCATTCGGCCGAGGTGATCGGCACCGCCGGGATTGAGAAAGCCATGGATGCGCGTCTGCGCGATCCGGCCCGGGCGGGCGAGCCGCTGCAGCTCTCGATTGACCTCACCGTCCAGGCGGCGGTTGAGGAGGTGCTGGGGGCGGGTATCACCATGCTGAATGCCCGGGGTGGCGCGGCGATTGTCATGGATGTGCGCACCGGCGAGATCATCGCCCTCGCCTCGGCCCCGACCTTTGATCCGAATGACCGCCCGGTGCCGCTGGTGGGCAAGGATGATGAGCCCTCCGACAGCCCGCTGTTCAACCGCGCCGTGCAGGGCGTCTATGAGCTCGGCTCGGCCTTTAAGATCTTTGCCGCCGCCCAGGCGATGGAACTTGGCCTGGTCTCGCCCGATACCATGGTGGATGCCAATGCACCGATGGTCTGGGGCAAGCATAAGATCAAAGAGTTTGAGGGCAAAAACTACGGCCCGCTGCTCAGCGTGCGCCAGGTGATCGAGAAAAGCTCGAACGTCGGCACCGCGCATATCGCGCTGATGATCGGGCCTTTGCGCCAGCAGGCCTTTCTGAAATCCATGGGCTTTTTTGAGCCGACATCGGTTGAGCTGATCGAGGCCCCGGGCGCCAAGCCGCTGATCCCGAAACGCTGGCCCGAGATTGTCACGATCACCACCTCTTATGGTCACGGCATGTCGGCCAGCCCGATGCATCTGGCTGCCGCCTATGCCGCGATCGCCAATGGCGGGATCTATCTGAAGCCGACGCTGATCAGACAGGAGGGCCGCGCCTCGGGTGTGCGGGTGATGAGCGAGCGGGTGGCGCGTGATTCCGTGGCCATGCTGCGCGGCGTTGTCACCACCGGCACCGCCAGCCTCGCCGAGGTGCCAGGCTATGAGGTGGGCGGCAAAACCGGCACGGCAGATAAGCCCAAAAAGTCGGGCGGATATTATAAAGACAAAGTGATCAATACTTTCGCCTCGGTCTTCCCGGCATCGGATCCGCGCTATGTGGTGCTGGTGACGCTGGATGAGCCCTCGGATAACAGTGGTCCGAGGCCAAAACGGACCGCAGGCTGGACCTCGGTTCCGGTGACGGCCGAGGTGATCCGCCGGATCGCGCCCCTGCTCGGGATCCGGCCGAAGGTTGAACCCAGGGCCGGTTTCGCGTTAACAGCCGCCGCAAACTGAAGGATGAGGGCGGCATGGCACAGACGGGCGATAAACGGCTCCCGGATCTCGGGCTGAAGGCGCGTCAGGCGCGCGATCCTGTCATCACCGGCGTGACCCTCGACAGCCGGGCGGTTCAGCCCGGCTTCCTGTTTGCCGCACTGCCCGGCAGCCTGCGCCATGGTGCCGATTTCATCGCCACCGCGCTCGAGCGCGGCGCTGCTGCCATCCTGACCGATCCCGCCGGGGCCCTTGCCGGGGCTGAGGCCATCGGCCTGTTCCCGGATGTGGCGCTGGTGATTGTCGATGAGCCGCGCGAGGCGCTGGCCCGGGCCGCGGCTCTGTGGTTTGGCGCCCAGCCCCAGGTGATGGCGGCGGTGACCGGCACCAATGGCAAGACCTCGGTCGCGACCTTCACCCGCCAGATCTGGCAGCTCATGGGCCTGAAAGCGATCAATATCGGCACCACCGGGATTGAGGGCGACTGGCAGGCGCCTTCGGCCCATACCACCCCCGATCCGGTGACGCTGCAGAAGATCCTTGCCGCAGCGGCGGGCGAGGGCGTGACCCATGGCGCGATGGAGGCTTCTTCGCATGGGCTCGATCAGCGCCGGCTGGAGGGGGTTAGCCTCAAAGCCGCAGGTTTCACCAATCTCACCCAGGACCATCTCGATTATCACGGCACGATGGAGGCCTATTTTGAGGCCAAGGCCGCGCTTTTCACCCGGCTACTGCCCGATGATGGCGTGGCGGTGATCAATCTCGACGGGGCGATGGGGCCGGAAATGGCCGGGCGCGCACTCGGTCGCGGCCTGGCGGTGATGACGGTAGGCAAGGGCCAGGCGGGCGGCACAAAGCCCGATCTGCAGATCGCCGCTCAGCGCCCGGATGCGACGGGCCAGGAGCTGCGGCTGATCTGGCAGGGCCAGCCCTTCCAGACCCGGCTTGAGCTGATCGGCGCTTTCCAGGCCGAGAATGTGGCGCTTGCGGCGGGGCTTGCCATTGCCTGCGGCGCGGCTCCGACGAAAGTGCTGGCGACTTTGCCCGAGCTGAAAGGCGTGCGGGGCCGGATGCAGCATGCCGCGACCCGCCAGAACGGCGCGGCGGTCTTTGTCGATTACGCCCATACGCCCGATGCCATTGCCACCGCGCTCCAGGCCCTGCGCCCGCATGTGATGGGGCGGCTGATCGTGGTCTTCGGCGCCGGCGGCGACCGCGACAGCAGTAAACGCCCGCTGATGGGCGCGGCGGCGCGGGAACATGCCGATGTGCTGTTTGTCACCGATGACAATCCCCGTTCGGAAGAGCCAGCCGCCATCCGCGCGGCCATCATGGCCGCCTGCCCGGAGGCCAATGAGGTTGGGGACCGCGCCGAGGCCATCCTGCGCGCGGTTGATGCGCTGCAGCCAGGGGATGCTTTGCTGATCGCGGGCAAGGGGCATGAAAGCGGCCAGATCATCAAAGGCGATATCTTCCCCTTTGATGATGTCGAACAGGCCTCCATCGCGGTGGCCGCGCTCGACGGTCTGATCTGAAATGCGCTGCGCCGCGCTTTTCATCTGTCTGAAATTATCCCCGGGGGGAGGGGCCGCCCGGCCCCGCAGGGGGCAGGCAGCCCCCGGCCGCCTTCCGTCAACCAGGAGCAAAGGCTCATGACCGCCCTCTGGACCTCAGCCGAGGCCGAAGCCGCCACCCTTGGCCACGCCACCCGCGCTTTCAGCGTGAGCGGCGTTTCGATCGATACCCGCACGCTCCGGCCGGGCGATCTCTTCGTCGCGCTCGCGGCGGCGCGGGATGGCCATGATTTCGTCGCCCAGGCGCTGGAAAAGGGCGCGGCAGCGGCGCTTGTCTCGCATATTCCCGAAGGGCTGGATGAGACCGCGCCGCTGCTGATCGTAGACGATGTGCTCAAAGGCCTTGAGGATCTGGGCCGCGCTGCCCGGGCCCGCACCGGGGCGAGGGTGATCGGTGTCACCGGCTCGGTCGGCAAGACCTCGACCAAGGAAATGCTGCGCGCCATGCTTTCGGGTCAGGGCAGAACCCATGCCGCCGAGGCCAGCTATAACAATCACTGGGGCGTGCCGCTGACCCTGGCGCGCATGCCGGCCGATACCGAATATGCGGTGATCGAGATCGGCATGTCGAACCCCGGAGAAATTGCCCCGCTGGCCCGGCTGGCCCGGCCGCATGTGGCGATGATCACCACGGTCGCAGCGGCGCATCTGGCCGCTTTCGGCTCGCTTGAGGGCATTGCCCGCGAGAAGGGGGCGATTTTTGACGGGCTCGAACCCGGCGGCGCGGCGGTGATCAATCTGGATCTTGAAACCACGCCGGTGCTGCTCGGGATGGCGCAGGCCAGAGGCGCGCAGGTCATCGGCTTTGGCGCGGCCAGCACAGCGGACTGGCGTCTTGATGAAAGCCGCAGCCATGAGGAAACCACCGTGGTGCGGGCCCATCACGGCGCGGATCCGGTCCTGTTCAAAGTGGCCTCGCCGGGGCGGCATTTCGCCCTGAACGCGCTTGGCGCGCTGGCAGCGGCCACCGCCCTTGGCGCCGATACCGTCATCGCGGCGCATGATCTGGGCCGCTGGGCCCCGCCCGCCGGGCGCGGCACGCGCGAGCGGATCGTGGTCGACAGCGTGGATGAGACCTATTTCGATCTGATCGATGACGCTTTTAACGCCAATCCGAGCTCGATGGCCGCCAGCCTTGAGGTGCTGATCGGGGCGCGTCCGGTTGACGGTATCGGCGCGCTCGGCGCCGGGCGCCGGATCGCCATTCTGGGCGATATGCTGGAACTGGGCCCCGAGGCCGAAGCGATGCACCGCGCCATTGCCGCCCAGCCCGGGCTGGCTTCGGTCAGGATCATTCACTGCGTCGGGCCGCTGATGCGTCACCTTCACGCTGCACTGCCCCTTGCACAGCGCGGCGAATGGGTGGAAACGGCGTCAGAACTGGCCTCCAGAGCGCGTATGCTGATGGATCCGGGTGATATTCTGCTGGTCAAGGGCTCTAAAGGCTCAAAGGTCAGCCTGGTGGCCGAGGCTTTGCGCCGCCTTGGTCAGAGTGTTTGAGAACCGAAGGAACTGAGTGAATGCTATACTGGCTTGCCGGATATTCCGACGGTGGCGATTTTTTCAACCTGTTTCGCTATATCACCTTCCGGGCGGGTATGGCTTTCGTCACCGCGCTGATTTTCGGCTTTGTCTTCGGCCGGCCGCTGATTGATTTTCTGCGCCGCAAACAGGGCAAGGGGCAACCGATCCGTGATGACGGGCCGCAGAGCCATTTCGCCAAGGCCGGTACGCCGACCATGGGCGGGCTGCTGATCCTTTCGGCGCTGACCTTCTCGACCCTGCTCTGGGCCCGGCTCGACAATCCCTATACCTGGATTGTGCTGCTGGTGACCCTGGCCTTTGGTCTGATCGGTTTCGCCGATGATTATGCCAAGGTTACGAAGCAGAATACCAAGGGCGTGTCGTCGCGGGTGCGGATCCTGCTCGGCCTGGTGATTGCGGCTCTGGCCACCTGGGCGGCGGCGCAGTTCCACCCCGAGGCGCTGACCGGCCGGCTTGCCTTCCCGCTGTTCAAGGATGCCCTGTTCGATCTGGGGATTTTCTTCGTGCCCTTTGGTATGCTGGTCATCGTCGGCTCGGCCAATGCGGTCAATCTGACCGATGGCCTCGACGGGCTGGCGATCATGCCGGTGATGATCGCAGGCGCGACCTTCGGGGTGATCTCCTATGTCGTCGGCTCGGGCTATATTGCCAGTTATCTCGGTGTCCATTCGGTGCCGGGCACGGCCGAGCTGATCGTCTTTGCCTCGGCGCTGATCGGCGGCGGTCTGGGCTTTTTGTGGTATAATGCCCCTCCGGCGGCGGTGTTCATGGGCGATACCGGCAGCCTCGCACTGGGCGGCGCGCTCGGCGCGATGGCGGTCTGCACCAAGCATGAGATTGTTCTGGCCATCGTGGGCGGCCTCTTCGTTGTCGAGGCGATGAGCGTGATCATCCAGGTGCTCTATTACAAACGCACCAGAAAGCGGATCTTCCTGATGGCGCCGATCCATCATCATTTTGAGAAAAAGGGCTGGGCCGAGCCGCAGATCGTGATCCGCTTCTGGATCATCTCGCTGATCCTGGCGATGATCGGCCTTGCGACGCTGAAAGTGCGCTGATCAGAGGTTAACCTCTTCACGTGAAACGAAAAAGCCCCGCAACTTGCGGGGCTTTTTGTCTGGATCTGCAGCGCGGAGGTCCCGAAGGGCGCTCAGCCGCCCATACAGGCGATCGTGGCCTGAACCGCGTCATTGGTTCCGGCAAGGTCGAGGGCTACGACCTCTTCGCCCTCATAGGACATGGTGAGGGTGTTTTTAAGCGCGAGATCGACGATGAAATCCTCATCCTCGATCTGAACCAGAATGCCGCCGATTTCGGCATCGCTGACCGCATGGCCATCGGCAGTCCAGACCTGGCCGTCGAGATCAAAGGTGATCGGATAGACCTTGTCATTTTCCAGTGCGGTCCAGTCCGTGCTGAACAAGGTGAGGAAGGTAATATCCTCGCTGGCATCATGGCCCAGCTGGACGATGGAGCCGTCCTCGAATGAGGTCATCATATAGCAGCCATTGCCCATCGAGGCATCGCGGTAGACGCTCCAGCCGCCGGCTTCGGTGATCAGCTCCTGTGCCGGAGCGGCAAAGGGAAGCAGGGCCAGCAGGCCAGCGCTGAAAAGAGTGGATCTGAAGGACATTTTCGGGAACTCCGTTGAATAGCGGCGTTCCTGGCAGGCGCTGCGATTTCAGGCAAGTACAATCTTGGGTTGATGGGGTTTTCCTGACCGGGGGCAGCACGGCGCGCCCCCGGCGGGAGAGTTGCGGGCGGCGGCAGGGCAGCGCCACCCGCAGCAGGGTTCAGAATTTCATCACATAGGAAATGCTGGTCACCAGCGGATCGACCGAGGTTTTGCCGATATAGGCGCCGTCGAGATACACATCGCTGTCGATGTCGATATAGCGCAGATCGGCGCGCAGGGCGGATTTGTCGCTGATCGCGTAATCGACGCCGATGGTGGCGGCGAGGCCGAAGCTGTCTTTGATCTTCAGCTGACCGAGGCCCGAGCGCTCCTCAAAGAATTTGGTATAATTCACGCCCAGACCGAGGAAGGGCGTCAGCGCGCCGCCGGTCGGGATATGCCAGTTCACGCTCAGCGTCGGCGGCAGATGTTTGGTCTCGCCGATCTCGCCCGGGCCTGCGAGGCTGATCTTATGTTTGAACGGTGCCGCGCCCAGCAGCTCGATGCCGATATTGTCGCGGATGAAATATTCCAGGGTTACGATCGGGCGGATGTTATTGCCGATATCGGCCTGCATCCCGGCAAGGGTGCCGTTGTTATCTTTTGGCATCACACCGCCAAGACCAAAGCCAAGCGTCAGGCTGCCGGCCTCCTGTGCCAGTGCGGGGCTGAGGGAGGAAAGCGCAATAAGGCTGCCGGCGAACAGGGAAAGGAGAGATTTTTTCATCTGGGACACTTTCAGTTTCAACGCCACCCTCGTACCCGGCCGGGGGAGGGACCGGCCTTGACCTCGGTCAAAACCGGGCCGGGGCGGCCTGCGACAAAATCGCCGCCCCGGGCGGCGAGTGGCAGGGCGGCGGGGGGCAGGCCGCAGCCAGGCTTGCAGCGGCGGCGCCTCTGCACCAGGTTCGCGCCAGATCTATGCAGGAGTAGGGCGGATGATTCCGGTTCGGGGCTATCAGGGACAAAAAGTAGCGGTGCTCGGGCTTGGCCGCTCGGGTCTGGCCACGGCGCGGGCGCTGAGCGCGGGCGGGGCCGAGGTTTTGCTCTGGGATGACAGCGCGGAATCGCGGCAAAAGGCCGAGGCTGAAGGCTTTGGCATGACCGATCTCAGCCGCCATGGCGCCTTTGACGGCGTGGCCTGTCTCGTCACCTCGCCGGGCATTCCGCATCTCTATCCGCAGCCGCATAAGATCATCGCCCGGGCGCTGGAGCTGGGCGTGCCGGTGGATAATGACATCGGGCTGTTCTTCCAGTCCTGGGGCAGTTCCGACTGGGATCATTTCGACCAGATGCCGAAAGTGATCTGCGTCACCGGCTCGAATGGCAAATCCACCACCACGGCGCTGATCCATCACATCGTTGAAAGTGCCGGGCGGCCCTGTCAGATGGCGGGAAATATCGGCACCGGTGTCTTGTCGATCGAGCCGCCGCAGGAGGGCGAGATCCTGGTGCTCGAGCTTTCCTCCTATCAGACCGATCTGGCCCGGGCGCTGACCCCGGATGTTGCGGTTTTCACCAATCTCTCGCCCGATCACCTTGATCGTCACAATGGCATGGGCGGTTATTTCGCCGCCAAGCGCCGGCTCTTTGCCGAAGGCGGGCCGGACCGGGCGGTGATTGGCGTGGATGAGACCGAGGGGCGTTTCCTCGCCGGGCAGATGTCGCAGGGGCCGCAGGATGACCGGGTGATCCGGATTTCCTCGGGTGAAAAGCTCGAACTGTTCGGCTGGTCGGTCTTTGCGCGCAAGGGCTTTCTTGCCGAATACCGGCGCGGCAGGCAGATGGCCTCGGTTGATCTGCGCGATATTGCCGGGCTGCCCGGCGCGCATAATCATCAAAATGCCTGTGCCGCCTGGGCGGCGGCGCGGGCGATTGGCCTGCCGCCCAGGCTGATTGAACAGGCACTGAAAAGTTTCCGCGGATTGCCGCATCGCAGCCAGCTGATTGCCAGCCGCGAGGGCGTGCGCTTCATCAATGATTCCAAGGCGACCAATGTCGATTCCGCCGCCAAGGCGCTGCAGGCCTTCCCGAAGATCCGCTGGATCGCGGGGGGCATGGGCAAGGATGGCGGGATTGCGGATCTGGTGCCGCATCTGGGCACGGTGGCCAAAGCCTATCTGATCGGCCATTCGGCCCGGGATTTCGCGCTGCAGCTCGGTGATGTGCCACATGAAATCAGCGAGACCATGGAGCAGGCGGTGGCGCGGGCCGCAGCCGAGGCCCAGCCGGGCGAGGTGGTGCTGCTGGCACCGGCAGCAGCCAGCTTTGATCAATATCCGAATTTCGAGAAGCGCGGCGAGGATTTCGCCCGCCTGGTCGCCGCCCTTCCCGGGATTGCGCTGGCCTGACAGGTCTGACAGGCCGGGGGGGGCAGGCGCTGCCTCCCCCGGCCGGTTTTCTTCAGGCGGCCTGCTGGCCACCAATCGTCAGCCCGCCGATCAGCAATGTCGGCTGACCCACGCCCACCGGCACCCATTGCCCGGCCTTGCCGCAATTGCCGATACCGGGATCGAGCTTCAGATCATTGCCGATGGCGCGGATGCCTTTCAGCGCCGTGGCACCGTCACCGATCAGGGTTGCCCCCTTGATCGCCTCGCCGAGCTGGCCATTGCGGACGCGGTAGGCCTCGGTGCAGGAGAAGACGAATTTGCCGCTGGTGATATCGACCTGACCACCACCAAAGCCCACGGCCCAGATCCCGTCTTTCAGATCGCCGAGGATGGCGGCAGGCTCATCCTGGCCAGACAGCATATAGGTATTGGTCATGCGCGGCATCGGAATATGGGCATGGCTTTCGCGCCGGCCGTTGCCGGTGGGCTTCACCCCCATCAGCCGGGCATTCTGGCGGTCCTGCATATAGCCGGTCAGCACCCCGTCCTCGATCAGCACATTCTTTGCCGAGGGCGTGCCCTCATCATCGAAGGTCAGCGAGCCGCGGCGGTCGGGCAGGGTGCCGTCATCAAGCACGGTCACGCCTTTCGCGGCGATCTGCTGGCCCATCAGCCCGGCAAAGGCCGAGGTCTGTTTGCGGTTGAAATCGCCCTCCAGCCCATGGCCGATGGCTTCATGCAGCAAAATGCCGGGCCAGCCCGGGCCAAGCACCACATCCATCATTCCGGCGGGGGCGGGCAGGGCCGAAAGATTGACCCGGGCAATGCGGATCGCCTCCAGCACCTGTTCCTTCCAATGGGCCGGATCGAGCAGGCCGCTCAGCCCATATCGTCCGCCGCCGCCGGCCGAGCCGGTTTCGCGGCGGCCATCAGCCTCAAGTATGACTGAGACATTCAGCCGCGCCATGGGCCGGATGTCGCTGAAACGCAGCCCTTCGGGGCGCAGGATCTCGACTTCCTGCAGGCTGGCGGAAAGCGCGGCGGTGACCTGGACCACGCGCGGATCCTGGTCGCGGGCAAAGGCGTCAATCTCTTTGAGAATGTCGATCTTTGCCGCGAAGCCGGTATCCTCCAGCGGGTTCACCGCAGCATAGAGATGATGGTTGGTGCCGGGCGGGGGAGGGGCCATGATACCGCCGCCCGACCCCACCGCCAGCCGGGCTGTATCCAGGGCGCGGCGCAAAGAAGCCTCGGAAATCTCGGTAGAATGCGCATATCCGGCCACTTCGCCACGCACGGCGCGCAGGCCAAAACCCTCGGTCGCATCATAGCTGGCATTGCGGATCCGGCCGTCATCGAGCACCAGGCTTTCGCCGCGCCGGCGCTCGAGGAACAGCTCGCCGTCATCGGCACCGGCAGTGGCCTCGCGCAGCAGCTGCAGAGCCATAGCCTCATCAAGATTTTGCTCAAACGGGCGGAAGGGGGCGTCAGCCATGGTCTGCAGTCCTGTTCATCGTCGCTTTCCTGTCTTTGACCCGGATCAACCGGGGCCTTTTGCCGCGACGGTTTCTCTTGTCGTTTCCCCCCCAATATGGTTTGAACGGGGGCGGAAACAAAGGGATTCCTGGCGCGTTAATTCAGGGGTCCGTAAGGCAGCGGCACGAAGCCGCACCCAAAAGCGGGATGAGATATGCGTTTGATGACCTCTCTGAAGGGCGCGGCCCTGGCAGGCTTTACGGCACTGGCCTCGGGTTCAGCCCTCGCCCAGAGCCTTGAGATTGTTGGCCAGCCCATTCCGGATGGCATTAATCTGCAGACTGCGGTTACGGAAATTGCCCACGAGCAGCACTGGCTGGATAACCTCGTGCTGTGGATCATCGGCATTGTGACGGCCTTTGTGCTGCTGCTGTTGCTGGTGGTGATCCTGCGCTTCAATCAGCGCAGCAATCCGGTGCCGCGCAAATTCACCCATAACACCCCGCTCGAGATCGCGTGGACCATCATCCCGGTCGTGCTGCTGATCTTCATCGGCGTGTTCTCGATCCCGGCGCTGAACAAGCAGCAGACCTTCCCGGCAGGCGATGTGGTGGTGAAGGTGACCGGCAACCAGTGGTACTGGTCCTATGAATATCCGGAAGAGGGTATCGAGGAATATGCCTCCTATATGATCGGTGGCCTGAACTGGGGTGGCAACAACACCCTGACCCCGGAAACCGAAGCCGCTCTGGTTGAGGCCGGCTATTCAAAAGAGCAGTTCCTGCTGGCAACCGATACCGCAATCGTGGTTCCGGTCGGCGCGAAAGTGCTGCTGCATATCACCGCAACCGATGTGATTCACTCCTGGGCTATGCCGGCTTTCGCGGTGAAGCAGGATGCGGTCCCCGGTCGTCTGGCGCAGGCCTGGTTCGCTGCCGAGCGTGAGGGCATCTACTTTGGTCAGTGCTCGGAACTTTGCGGCAAGGACCATGCCTATATGCCGATTACGGTGAAAGTGGTGTCCGAGCAGGATTACCGCGCTTGGGTTGAGCGCGCCAAGGAAGGCGATGTGACCCTGGCCCATACTCCGGTTGCACTGGCTTCTAACTGAAGCCTGCTGACCTCAGATCTGTGCTGATCCCGCCCGTTGCGGCGGGGTCATCATTCAAGGCAAAGGCAGGATGAGATGAGCGATATCGGCTCATATGAGCGTGCAGACACGGCTCCCGGTGAGGGCGGCTTCAATGACTATGTGCAGCTGCTGAAGCCGCGCGTCATGTCGCTGGTGGTGTTTACCGCGCTGGTTGGCCTGCTGGTCGCCCCGGTCCGGCTGCACCCGGTTGAGGCCTTTTGTGCGGTGCTGTTCATCGCGCTTGGGGCAGGGGCATCGGGCGCGCTGAATATGTGGTGGGATGCCGATATCGATCAGGTGATGCGCCGGACGCAGAGCCGCCCGATCCCCTCGGGCCGGGTTGCCCCGGGCGAGGCGCTGGGTCTGGGCATGGCGCTGTCGGGTCTGTCGGTGCTCATGCTGGGGCTGTCGACCAACTGGCTGGCCGCCGGGCTGCTGGCCTTTACGATTTTCTTCTACGCCGTCATTTACTCGATGTGGCTGAAGCGCTCGACGCCGCAGAATATCGTGATTGGCGGTGCGGCCGGGGCTTTCCCGCCCATGGTGGGCTGGGTGGCAGCGACCGGCTCGGTCTCGCTTGAGGCAGGGCTGATGTTCGCGCTGATCTTCATGTGGACCCCGCCGCATTTCTGGTCGCTGGCGCTGTTCATCAACAGCGATTACTCCAAGGCCAAAGTGCCGATGCTGACCGTGACCCACGGTAAAAAAACGACGCGCAATCATATTCTTGCCTATTCGGTCCTGCTCACGCCCTTCCCGATCTGGACGGCGATGACCTCGATCGGCGGGCCGTTCAGCCTGGCTGTTGCTGTTGTGCTGAACGCAATCTTCCTCTTCGGAGCCTTCTGCATCTGGCGCCGCGATGAGGTTCAGGCCGAGGCGGATGGGTATAGGGTTGAACGCAGGTTCTTCTATTTCTCGATCCTGTGGCTGTTCCTGCATTTCGGCTCTTATCTGGTTGAGATGGGTCTGCGTCCCTTTGGTATGGGTGGGTGGTAATCATGGCTCTTAAACCGCTGCATGATCTGCATGCGCGTCGTCTGGGGCGCAATATCGGCGTCGCGGCGCTGCTGCTTGGCTTCGTTGGCATAGTTTTTGCGCTGACCGTGGTGAAAATCCAGAACGGTGACTCGGTGCAGGGCTTTGACCATGTGGTGCGCCCCGAGATGGCTGTGACCCAAGAGGGGGCCTCGCAGTGAACGCTCCGAACGCCAGCCGTAAACAGACCAGGACCGCCGCTATTCTCGCCGGAGTCGTGGTGATGATGCTCGGTGCCGCCTATGCCGCCGTGCCGCTTTACGATCTGTTCTGCCGGGTGACCGGCTTCGGAGGCACGGTTCTGGTCGCCTCTGAGGAATCGCAGGAAGTTCTCGACCGTGAAATCGTGATCCGTTTTGACGCTTCGCTGGCGGCAGGTATGCCGTGGAAGTTCAAACCCGAAGTCCGGCAGATGACGGTTAAGCTTGGCCAGAACGCCCTGGCGTTTTATGAGGCCTATAACCCGACCGACCAGGCGATTGCCGGTACGGCCAGCTATAATGTCGCCCCCAATGCGGCGGGTGGCTATTTTGTCAAAGTGCATTGCTTCTGCTTTGAGCAGCAGGTGCTGCAACCGGGCGAGCGGGTCATGATGCCCGTCAGCTTCTATGTCGATCCTGAAATCCTTGATGATGATGAGGGACGGCTTCTGAAAGAAATCACGCTGAGCTATACGTTCCATACCACCGAGATGCCTGAAGGTCAGGCTTCCGCAGGAACCGCGGCCGGCACCACCAGCACCGGGGGCCAACCCCCTGTACTGGCAAACTGAGAATAACGACGCCTGCAAGGGATACGAGGGACAAACAACGGCTATGGCTCACGCAAAGAACCACGATTACCATATTCTGCCACCGTCGGTCTGGCCTTTCCTTGGCGCTGTCGGGGCATTCATCATGGCCTTCGGCCTCGTGCTGTGGATCTCGCCGCAGATCGACACCTCGACGCCGCTGATGGCAGTGTTCGGACACCAGCCCTGGGTCTTCATGATCGGTGTTCTGGTGGTGTTTTACACCATGTTCGGCTGGTTCTCGGATATGGTCAAAGAAGGCCAGACCGGTGATCATACCCCGGTGGTCCGCATCGGCCTGCGCTACGGCATGCTGTTCTTCATCACCTCGGAGGCGATGTTCTTCGTGGCATGGTTCTGGGCTTTCTTCAAAGCCCGTCTCTATCCGATGACCGAGGGCAGCCCCTGGGTTGACGGCACCTGGCCGCCGGCTGGTATCGAGACCTTTGATCCCTGGCACCTGCCGCTGATGAACACCCTGATCCTGCTGCTTTCGGGCTGTGCAGTGACCTGGGCGCATCATGCCATCGCGCATGAGAACAACCGTAAAGACCTGATCCAGGGCCTGACCATCGGTGTGCTGCTCGGGGTGATCTTCACCTTCCTGCAGGCCTATGAATACAGCCATGCCTCCTTCGGCTTTGCCACCAATATCGACGGCGAGCCTTCGCTCTATGGCGGCGTGTTCTTCATGGCGACCGGCTTCCACGGCTTCCACGTGCTTATGGGAACCATCATGCTGTTCGTCTGCCTGATGCGTGCCCGTGCCGGTCACTTCACCCAGGAGCAGCATGTCGGCTTTGAGGCCGCTGCCTGGTACTGGCACTTCGTGGACGTGGTCTGGCTGTTCCTCTTCTTCGTGATCTACGTCTGGGGCCAGTAAGCCGCCGCGTTGATCCTGACATTCCGCGCGGGCCCCTCACCGGGCCCGCGTTTCTCATTGCCGGGTGCTGATATGCGTAAATTGATCTTTCCGCTGGCGATCGGTCTCGCCGGTCTCGCGGTCCTGCTCTCTCTGGGGTTCTGGCAGCTGCAGCGGCTGGACTGGAAAGAGGGCAGGATTGCCGAGGCCGAGGCGATGATGGCCCTGCCGCCGGAACCGCTGCCCCTCCGCCCGGATCCGCTGGCTGACCGCTATCGCCCGGCCTTTGCCGAGGGGCGTTTCACCGGCGAGGAACTGTTCGTTTTATCCTCGACCCGCGACTATGGTCCGGGCTTTCTGGTGATTGCGGCTTTTGAGACCAGCGATGGCCGCCGGATCCTGGTCGATCGCGGCTATATCCGCGAAACCGACCGCGACACGCCGCGCCCGGGCCATGCGGCGCGGGTCAGCGGCAATCTGAACTGGCCCGATGACAAGACTTCGGCCACGCCCGAACCGGATCTGGCCAAGAATTTCTGGTTTGCCCGCGATGTCACGCAGATGTCCGAAGTGCTGAAGACCGAGCCGCTGATGCTGATCGCGGGCTCCGAAACCGGGGATCAGATCCTGCCGATGCCCGCCACGGCCGCCTTCCGCAATGACCATCTTGGCTATGCAGTGACCTGGTTTGGTCTCGCAGCTGTCTGGTTGGGGATGACAGGCTACTGGCTCTGGCGTATCAGAGCGCGCAAGGACTGAGGGGCGAAGAGATGCGATATATTTCGACACGCGGCCAGGCACCGATCCTGGGCTTTGGCGAAGCGATGATGACGGGCCTGGCCCGGGATGGCGGGCTTTACGTCCCCGAGAGGGTTCCGGCCTTCACCCGGGAAGAGATCGCCGCCATGGCGGGCCTGTCCTATGAGGAGCTGGCCTTTAAGGTGATCAGCCCTTTCATCGGGGATTTCTTCGCTGAGGATGAGCTGAAAGGCCTGATCGCTAAGGCCTATGCCGGCTTCGGCCATGCCGCCCGTGCGCCGCTGAAACAGCTCGGCACCGATCATTTCCTGATGGAACTGTTCCACGGCCCGACGCTGGCATTCAAAGATTTCGCCATGCAGCTGATCGGTCAGCTGATGCAGGCGGCCCTTGCCAGAACCGGCGAGCGTATCACCATCGTCGGCGCGACCTCGGGGGATACCGGTTCGGCGGCGATTGAGGCGTTCCGCGGCCTTGCCAATGTCGATGTCTTCATCCTGTTCCCGCATGGCCGGGTCTCAGAGGTGCAGCGCCGTCAGATGACCACCCCGGTTGAATCCAATGTCCATGCTCTGGCGCTGGAAGGCGATTTCGATGATTGCCAGTCGCGGCTGAAAGACATGTTCAATGATTTTGACTTCCGCGATGGCGTGCGCCTCGCCGGGGTCAATTCGATCAACTGGGCCCGGGTTCTGGCCCAGGTGGTCTATTATTTCCATGCCGGTCTCGCCCTCGGCGCGCCGGGGCGTAAAGTCAGCTTCACCGTACCGACCGGCAATTTCGGCGATATTTTTGCCGGCTATATTGCCCGCAAAATGGGGCTGCCGATTGAGCGCCTGGTGATCGCCACCAATCAGAATGACATTCTGGACCGGGCGATGAAAACCGGCGAATACCGCATGACCGGGGTTGATCCCTCTTATTCGCCCTCGATGGATATTCAGATCTCGTCGAATTTTGAGCGCGCGCTGTTTGACGCGCTCGGCCGCGACGGGGCGGCGGTTCAGGCGCTGATGGATAGTCTGAAGCAATCGGGTGGTTTCACCATTCCGGCAGAAGCGCTGAAAATGCTGCGCGAGACCTTCCTTTCGGGGCGCGCCTCCGAGGAAGAGACCCTCGCCACCATCCGCTCGGAACTGGCGGCCAGCGGTGAGCTGCTCTGCCCGCATTCGGCGGTGGCGGTGAAAGTCGCGCATGAAAATGCCGGACAGGGCATGATGGTCACCCTTGCCACCGCGCATCCGGCCAAATTCCCCGATGCGGTTGAAAAGGCTTCGGGCCTCCGTCCGGCGCTGCCGCCGCGCATGGCCGATCTGTTCGGGCGTGAAGAGCGCGTCACCCGCGTGCCGAACGATCTTGGCGCGCTGACCAGCCTGATCCGCGAGCGGCTGGGCAAATAACCTCTCCGGTGCGACCGGAATTGCCCGGGCGGAGAAAAACCGCCCGGGCACTGCACCTCCGGGCCAGCTGCGGTGCCCGGGAAAGCGGAGGGGCGAGCGCCTCCCTCTTTCGCGCCGCCTGCCAAAGCGTTAAAAGCGCCTGGCTATCTTTTCCCGGGCCCTGCGCGGCCCCTGTCGGAGCAGTCACAGCTTGTCAGTCCGCATTCACACGCTTTCCAACGGTTTTCGCATCGTCACCGAATCCATGCCCGGGCTGAAATCAGCCACGGTCGGGATCTGGGTCGGCGCTGGCGGTCGCCATGAGGGCGCGTCCGAGAACGGCATTGCGCATTTCCTTGAGCATATGGCGTTCAAGGGCACGCCCACGCGTTCGGCGCTGAGGATTGCCGAAGAGATTGAGGATGTCGGCGGCTATATCAACGCCTATACCTCGCGCGAGATGACGGCCTATTATGCCCGCTGTCTTTCGGTTGATGTGCCGCGTGCTCTGTCGGTGATCTCGGATATCGTGCTCAATCCGCTGTTCAGCCAGGAGGATATCGAGACCGAGCGTCATGTGATCCTGCAAGAAATCGGCCAGACCAATGACACGCCCGACGATATCATTTTCGACTGGCTGCATGAGGTGACCTATCCGGGCCAGGCCTTTGGCCGCACCATCCTCGGGCCGGAGGAAAAAGTCGCCTCCTTCACCGCCGATGACTTCCGCCGCTTCGTTGCGCGCCATTATGGCCCGGACCGGATGATCCTTTCGGCTGCGGGCGGCGTGGATCACGACAGCATCGTCGCCGAGGCGGAAAAGGTCTTTGGCGATCTGACGCCGGTCGGCAGCTTCAAAGCCGAAGGTGCACGCTTCCTGGTGGGGGAGCGGCGCGAGGAGAAAGACCTTGAGCAGGCGCATTTCGCGCTGAACCTTGAGGCGCCCTCCTATCGCGATCCGGCGGTCTATGCGGCTCAGGTCTGGTCGACGGCAATGGGCGGCGGTATGTCCTCGCGCCTGTTCCAGAAGATCCGCGAAGAGCGCGGCCTGTGCTATTCGATCCATGCCCAGAGCTCGGCCTATGATGATACCGGCCATGTCACGATCTATGCCGGTACTTCGGCGGCTGAGATCGGCGAACTGGCCGAGCTGACCGTGGCCGAGCTGAAACGCGCCGCCGGGGATATGTCCGATGCCGAAGTGGCCCGGGCCCGGGCGCAGCTTTCAGCCGGAATGCTGATGGGGCTGGAAAGCCCGTCGTCGCGCGCCGAGCGCAATGCGCGGATGCTCTCGGTCTGGAACCGGGTGCCCGATCTTGATGAGACCGTGCGCAAGGTCGAGGCGGTGACCACCGCCGATGTCCGCGACACTGCCGCGCAGATGCTGAAAGCTCCGGTGGCGCTCGCGGTCTATGGTCCGGTTTCGCTGGCGCCCTCGCTGGCGGCGCTCAGGAGCGAGATGGCGGCCTGATGCTTGGCCTGGCGCGCAAGGTCCGGATTGAATCCCAGCGGCTGAGCCTGCGCCTGCCGGTGCATGATGACTGGCGGCAATGGAGCGGGCTGCGCGAGGCCAGCGCGGCTTTCCTGACCCCATGGGAGCCGGTCTGGTCCGAGAACCATCTGTCGCGCCGCAATTTCACCAGCCGGGTCTACTGGGCCCGGCGGGCCGAGGCCCAGGGAACGGCGCTGCCGCTGATGCTGATCCGGCGCGAGGATCAGGCGCTGATCGGGGCCATAACCCTTGATAATATCCGCCGTGGCCCGGCCCAGGCCGGCACGGTCGGCTATTGGATCGGCGCGCCCTATGCGCGTCAGGGCTATATGCGTGAGGCGCTGCAGGCGCTGGTGAATTACGCGTTCCAGCGCATGGATCTGAGCCGGATCGAGGCGGCCTGCCTGCCGGAAAACAGCGCCTCGCGCGGGGTGCTGGAAAAAAGCGGCTTCAAATATGAGGGCGTGGCCCAGGCCTATCTGCAGATCAATGGCCGCTGGCGCAACCATGTGCTTTACTCCTGCCTGCGCGCCGACCGCCGGGGCCGGACCGATGTTGGCCCGGCCTGAGGCCAGATTTTTCAGACCAGATTAATTCCGGGACAGACCAGTGCTGAATGATTGCGCCCCCGCCTTCCTCGCCCGCCTTGCCGCCGCTTTGCCCGAAGGCACGCTGCGCGAGGCAGAGCCGCGCCATCTGACCGAGCCGCGCGGCAAATGGCAGGGCAGGCCGGGCATGGTGGCCCTGCCGCGCAGCACCGCCGAGGTCTCGGTCATTCTGCGCCACTGCCATGCGGCGCGGGTCGGCGTGGTGCCCCAGGGCGGCGGCACCGGCCTCGTCTCGGGGCAGGTGATGGCGCAAGGGCCTTTGCCGCTGGTGCTGTCGCTTGAGCGGATGAACCGGCTGCGCGGCATCTGGCCCGGGGAAAACACCCTCACGGTTGAGGCCGGGATGACCCTGCAGGCGGTGCAGGAGGCGGCCGCAGCGGTGGGGCGGCTGTTCCCCTTGTCGCTGGCCTCGCAGGGCACGGCGACGATCGGCGGCAATCTGGCGACCAATGCCGGCGGCACGCAGGTTTTGCGCTATGGCACGGCGCGTGAGCTTTGCCTCGGCATTGAGACGGTCTTTGCCGATGGCCAGATCATGTCGGGGCTGAAGCGCCTGCGCAAAGACAATACCGGCTATGATATCAAAGACCTGGTGATCGGATCCGAGGGCAGCCTTGGCGTGATCACCGCCGCCTCGCTGCGCCTTTTCCCGCAGCCCGATCAGCGTCTTGTCGCTGTATTGGCCATAGCCTCGCCCGCCGCTGCTTTGCGCCTGTTGCGCCTTGCCGAGGCACGCGCCGGGGGCCTTGTGTCAGGCTTTGAGCTGATCTCGCGCCAGGGCTTTGATTTTATGGTGGAAACCGGCCTGCCGGGCCGGGCGCCCTTTGCCGAAGTGCCAGACTGGATGGTGCTGATCGAGCTGGGCCTGCCGCGGGCGATGGAGGGCGAGGCTGTGCTGGCCGCGATCTATGAGGAGGGGGCGGAGCAGGGCCTTGTCCTCGACGGGGTGATTGCCCATTCCGAAGCTCAGGCTGATCAGCTCTGGGCCCTGCGTGAGAGCATTCCCGATGCCAATCGCCGCGTCGGCTCGATCTCGAGCCATGATGTTTCGCTGCCGATCAGCGAGATCGCGGAATTTATCGACACCGCCCCGGCGCGGCTGCGCCAGCTGGCCGATATCCGCATCAACTGCTTTGGCCATCTGGGCGATGGCAATCTGCATTTCAATCTTTTCCCGGCCAAAGGCCGCCAGCGCGGAGACTATGCCGCCGAGGCCCGGGCGCTGTCGGATCTGGTGCATGAGATGGTGGTCGCGCGCGAGGGTTCGATCTCGGCTGAACATGGGATCGGCCGGCTGAAAGTGGGCGAACTGCAGCGCTTTGGCGATCCGGCACGGCTGGCGGCAATGCGGGCGGTGAAAACCGCGCTCGATCCCTTTGGCATTCTGAACCCGGGCGCGGTGCTGCCGCTGGAATGAGGCGAAACCGGGGGCCAGCGGCCCCCTTTATGTGGTTCCGGGGCCTCAGAGCCCCTCAAATTCGCAAAGCGTATGAACCGCCATACCCATGGCCTCCAGCCGTTTACGCCCGCCCAGCTCGGGCAGATCGACGACGAAGGCGCAGGCCAGAACTTCGGCCCCAAGTTTGCGGATCAGCGAGATTCCGGCCTCGGCGGTGCCGCCGGTGGCCAGAAGATCATCGACCAGCAGCACCTTCTCACCCGGCTGCAAGGCATCCTGATGCATCTCAACCACCGCCTCGCCATATTCGAGACTATAGGCCTGCGACACCGTGGCGCCCGGCAGTTTGCCTTTCTTGCGTACCGGCACGAAGCCGGTCGAGAGCTGATGCGCCACCGCGCCGCCCAGGATGAAGCCGCGCGCCTCAAGCCCGACCACCTTATCAATCCGGCTGCCGGCCCAGGGCTCAACCAGCTGATCGACGCAGAGGCGGAAGCCGCGCGGATCGGCGAAGAGCGTGGTCACATCGCGAAACAGGATCCCCTCATGCGGGAAATCCACGATGGTGCGGATATAGTCGCGCACAGTTTTCTTCACAGGCATGTCTCAGGCTTTCTCACAACAGCCGCCCGGCAATGGCATCCAGTTTCGCAGCCAGGGCCGGATCTCGTTTCTCCGAAGCGGTGATCAGTGCCGTATCCAGCGCCCGGTCGCAACCACAGGGGCAGGCGCCGGGCCGCGCCTCAAGGGCAGCGGGCAGAGCAGCGATCACATTGCGGGCCTTATCGGCATTGGCGCTCAGGGTGGCAATCACCGCCGCAACATCCACCGCATCATGGCCGGGATGCCAGCAGTCGAAATCGGTGACCATGGCGAGGCTGGCATAGCAAAGCTCGGCCTCGCGGGCGAGTTTCGCCTCGGGGCAGCCGGTCATGCCGATCACATCCGCGCCCCATTGCCGGTAGAGCCTGCTTTCCGCCAGGGTCGAGAACTGCGGCCCCTCCATCACCAGATAGGTGGCGCCCTGATGCAGCTTCACCCCGGCCGAGGCTGCTGCGCTGAGGACTTCTGCGCCGAGCCTTGCGCAGGTCGGATGGGCAAAGCCGACATGGGCGACGAGCCCCTCGCCGAAGAAGCTTTTCTCGCGGGCGAAAGAGCGGTCGATATACTGATCGACCAGCACGAAATCTCCGGGCGGCAGATCCTCGCGCAGCGAACCCACCGCCGAGACCGCCAGAATATCGGTGCAGCCGAGGCGTTTGAGCGCATCAATATTGGCGCGGTAGGGCAGTGAGGAGGGGCTGTGGACATGGCCCCTGCCATGGCGCGGCAGGAAGGCCAGTTCAGTACCGTTCAGCCGCCCGGTCAGGATCTGGTCTGAAGCCGCGCCCCAGGGGGTGGCGACCTCCTGCCATTGCGCCGCTTCCAGCCCGGAGATCTGATAGACCCCCGACCCGCCGATAATTCCGATTTTTCTCTGCACGGATGGCTTCCTGCTGCTGACCTGTTTTCGCCGCGACGATAGCGCCGGGCAGGATTCGCGCAAAGCCTCTGGCAGGGGGCCGGATCTTTTGCGGCGACAGGTAAACAGTCACGCAGCATTTGCCCGCGAAAGCCCCAGGCGGATTGCCGGAAAATTCCGCAGATCCCTTTCTGGCGCAAGCTTCTTTGCCTGGGCTGCGCACCTCCCCTTGCGCAGGAAAGGGTCAGGGGCTAGGAAGCGCGCGATTTGAATGCCCTTTATGGGGCGCGGGGGGGTCAGATGCCGCTTCTGGTGATGAAATTCGGAGGCACTTCGGTTGCGGATCTTGACCGCATCGCGAATGCCGCCAAAAAAGTACAGCGCGAGGTTGAGCGCGGTTACGATGTGATCGTGATCGTTTCGGCGATGTCGGGCAAGACCAATGAGCTGGTGGGCTGGGTCGAAGGCACTTCCAAGCTCTATGACGCCCGCGAATATGACGCTGTCGTCGCCTCGGGTGAGAATGTGACCGCCGGTCTGATGGCGCTGCGTCTGCAGGAAATGGGGGTTCCGGCCCGCTCCTGGCAGGGCTGGCAGGTGCCGATCAACACCACTTCGGTGCATAGCTCGGCCCGGTTCGTCTCGATTCCGCGCGAAAATATGGATGCGAAATTCGCCGAGGGCTTTAAGGTTGCCGTGGTTGCGGGTTTCCAGGGCCTCAGCCCTGAGGGCCGCATCACCACGCTCGGCCGCGGTGGCTCGGATACCACGGCTGTCGCCTTTGCCGCTGCCTTTGAGGCAGAGCGCTGCGATATCTATACCGATGTCGATGGCGTCTATACCACCGATCCGCGCGTCAGCTCAAAAGCGCGCAAGCTTGATAAAATCGCCTTTGAAGAGATGCTGGAACTGTCATCGCTCGGGGCGAAAGTGTTGCAAACCCGTTCGGTCGAACTGGCGATGCGCTTTAAAGTGCGGCTGCGGGTGCTCTCCTCCTTTGAGGAAACCGACGAAAACTCCGGGACACTGGTCTGCGACGAGGAAGAAATCATGGAATCGAAAGTCGTTAACGGCGTTGCTTTCTCGCGCGAGGAAGCAAAGATCACCCTCTTCACCATCGAAGACCGCCCCGGTGTCGCCCAGGCGATCTTTGGGCCGCTGGCTGAGGCCGGGGTCAATGTCGATATGATCGTTCAGAATATTTCTGAAAAAGATTACGATGATGAGCATCCGGGCGCGGTCACCGATATGACCTTCTCCTGCCCGATCAACCAGGTCGAGCGTGCGAAGAAGGCCCTGGAGCAGGCTCAGGCCCGTGGCGAGATCAAATATGATGAGCTGATCATCGATACCGAAGTGGCCAAGGTTTCGGTCGTCGGCATCGGTATGCGCAGCCAGGTTGGTGTCGCGGCGCGGACCTTCGAGGCTCTGGCCGCCGAAGGCATCAATATCAAAGTGATCTCGACCTCTGAGATCAAAATCTCGGTGCTGATTGACCGTAAATATCTCGAACTGGCCGTGCAGGCGCTGCATGATGCTTTCGAGCTGGAAAAAGCCTGATCGGGCCCGGGATCTGAATAAAACGCCCCGTCAGTGACGGGGCGTTTTGCATTTCAGGGGGGGCGGGGCTGGCGGGATCAGGCCGCTTTGATGCCGCGCAGCCATTTCTTGAAACGGCGGAATAAGGAATGACGCCGGATATCAGCGCCGCGCCCCTCGCCGATATGGCGACAGGCTTCGGGCAGCAGATAGGCGACGAACATGCCTTTCGCGCGCAGATGCCGCGACAGATGGCGCTCTTTCTCAAAGCCGGAAAAACCGCCGAGGCTTTCCCAGAGCGCTTTCGGGGCCAGATGCGGGTTCAGCGTATAGCCGTGCCATTGCTCATGCAGATGCTCCATGCGCTGGAATGCCACGCCGTCGCGCTGATCGGTGGTGATCCTGGCCCGGTCCGCATCGGTCAGCGGAATATCTTGCGTGGCGCGCAGGCTGATCACTGAAATCTGCGGATCGGCGGCGAGCAGCTTCAGCGCATCGGCAAGAAAATCGGTGCGGGTAAAGCCCCAGTCATCCTCGCCATGCAGAATATAGGGGGTCTTCACCTCGGCATACATCGCATCAACCGCGCCGTGATGGCCGAGATGGCGGCCAGGATCGAGCAGCAGGCCCTCGGGGTAAAACTCACGGAAAACCGCATTGGTCTCTTCATCGCGGAAATCATTGATGGCGATGACGGGAAGCGGCGGCAGGCCGCGCAGGGTCTCCAGCGTCTGACGCAGCAGATCGGGACGGCGCCCGATGGTCAGGCACATGGTAATTTTATCTTGATACATAGCGCACCTCTCTACTGTGCTAGCGCTGTGGTACACTCCGGGCAAGACGGAAATCGGGCTTGCCTTTGCCAGTGGCATCCGCTGACAGATCGCTGCGATCTGCCCGAATTCCGGGCAAATCGTCCCGGATGCTGCATTGCGGCGCATCCTGGACGTTTCCCTCGGGCGCAGCCTGTGGTCTAAGGGGCGAAACACCTGTGAGAGAGGCCGCCCCGGACGATGAACGAGCGGAGCGAGAGCGAGAGCCGGCGGTTGTTGCGGCGGTTGCGTGATGACCTGGCTATGCCCGGCAAGGGGCAGGAGCGTCTGGATCGTATCACCCATCTGATTGCCGATTCGATGGCGACCGAGGTCTGCTCGATCTATCTGTTCCGCGATGCGGAGACGCTTGAGCTTTTCGCCACCGAGGGGCTGCGCAAAAGCGCGGTGCATAAGACCCGGATGCGGCTGGGCGAGGGGCTGGTGGGGCGCGTCGCGCGCACCGGCCTGCCGGTGAACACCGCCAATGCGCCTGCCGAAAAAGGCTTCCGTTTCATGCCGGAAACCGGCGAGGAGATTTACCCTTCTTTCATGGGCGTGCCGCTGCAGCGGGTGGGTGAGCGACTTGGGGTTCTGGTGGTGCAGTCGAAAGAGGCGCGGGTCTTCTCGGAAGATGAGCTGGACGCGCTGGAAGTGGTGGCCATGGTGCTGGCCGAAATGACCGAACTGGGGGTGTTTGCCGGTGATGACGGCACGGGCCGGCCGCTGCATCGTCAGTCGCTGATGTTCCGGGGCAGCGCCGCCCAGGAGGGAGCGGCCGAAGGCAAGGTCTGGCTGCATGAGCCGCGGGTGGTGGTGACCAATCCGGTTGCCGATGATCCGCTGACCGAGATTGCCCGTATCCGCGAGGCCGTGGGCCAGCTGCGGATCTCGATTGATGATCTTCTGGCGGCCCAGCAGCTCGACAAAGAACAAAAGCAGGTGCTTGAGGCTTACCGCATGTTTGCCCATTCGCGCGGCTGGCTGCGGCGGATGGAAGAGGATATCGCGCTTGGCCTTTCGGCCGAGGCGGCGGTCGAGAAAGAGCAGTCTGCCGCCCGCGCCAGGCTTGAACAGGTGCCCGATGCCTATCTGCGCGAGCGGCTCCAGGATCTCGATGATCTCTCGAACCGGCTTTTGCGCATTCTGACCGGCCAGGGCACCGATACCGGCTCGGCTCTGCCCGAGAACCCGATTCTGATCGCGCGCAATATCGGCCCGGCGGAACTGCTGGAATATGGCCGCCGCCTGAAGGGCGTGGTGCTGGAGGAGGGCTCGGTTGGCAGCCATGCCGCGATTGTGGCCCGGGCGCTGGCGATCCCGCTGGTGATCCATACCGAACGCATCGCCTCTGAGGCGCTGAACGGCGATCATATCCTGGTCGATGGCGATCAGGGCATCGTGCATCTGCGGCCCGAGGAAACCGTGGCCCGCGCTTTCCGCGATAAAATCGCCATGCAGGCCGAGGCTCAGAAGCGCTATGCCTCGCTGAAGGGGCTACCGGCGCAGTCGAAATGCGGCCGCACCATCGCTTTGCATATGAATGCCGGGCTGATGGCGGATCTGCCCAGCCTCGAGGGCTCGGGGGCCGAGGGCGTCGGGCTGTTTCGCACCGAGCTGCAGTTTCTGATCCGCAATAAAATGCCGAAACGGGCCGAGCTGGCCTCGCTTTACAGCCGGGTGATGGAAGCGGCAAAGGGCCGCCGTGTTGCCTTCCGCACCCTTGATATCGGCTCGGATAAAGTCCTGCCCTATATGAAGCCCAATGATGAGCCGAACCCGGCGATGGGCTGGCGGGCGATCCGGGTCGGGCTGGACAAGCCGGGCGTGCTGCGGATGCAGGTCCAGGCCCTGCTGCGCGCCACCAATGGCCGGCCGCTGACCATCATGTTCCCCTTCATCGCCGAGCACCGCGAATTCATCGAGGCGCGGGCGCTGGTGCTGCGCGAGATCCATCGCGAGAAATCGCTCGGCCATGCCATCCCGTCGCAGCTCGAGATCGGGGCGATGTGCGAGACGCCCTCGCTCGCCTATGCGCCCCAGGCCTTTTTTGAGGCGACGGATTTCATCTCGGTTGGCGGCAATGATCTGAAACAGTTCTTCTTCGCCGCCGACCGCGAGAATGAGCGGGTGCGCCGGCGCTATGATACGCTGAACCTCAGTTTCCTCAGTTTCCTTGAGGTGATCGTGGCCCGCTGCGCCGGGGCCGGGACAAAGCTCTCCTTCTGCGGAGAGGATGCCGGACGCCCGATTGAGGCCCTGGTTCTGGCCGCGCTGGGCTTTGACACGCTCTCGATGCGCCCGGCCTCGATCGGTCCGGTGAAAGCGCTGATCCGGCGCGTTGATCTTGAGGCGGTGCGCGGTGTGATCGAGGCGGCGCGGGCGGCGGGCGAGGACAGCGCCCGGGCGCGGCTGATGGCCTATCTGGCAGAGCTGCCCGAATAGGTGCCGCGCGGGCCCGGGCTGGTTTCATCTGTCCTTAAATATCCCCGCCGGAGGCCCTGACTGCGCGGCCCCCGGCCGCATCGCTGCGGCGGCGGGCCGCGGCAGGCAGGCTTGCGCATCGCTGCGGCGGCGGGCCGCGGCAGGCAGGCTTGCGCATCGCTGCGGCGGCGGGCCGCGGCAGGCAGGCTTGAAGCGGCGGCTCGCCCGGCCTAGGGTCGCCCGCGTCACGAAGGATAGGCGAGATGGCCGGTAAACGCAGCATTTTCGAAGAAGTCGCGGCGCAGCCGCAGAAACAGGCCCTGCCTGCAGGCGGTATGATTGAGCAGGGCGCGCGTGGTGCAAGGCCCGCGATCCGGATCTGGCTGGCGCTGCTGTTTCTGATGGTGGCCGCGATGATCATCATCGGCGGTCTCACCCGTCTGACCGGCTCGGGCCTGTCGATCACCGAATGGCGCCCGCTCACCGGGGCGATCCCGCCGATGAATGCGGCGGACTGGGCGGCTGAATTCACCAAATATCAGCAGATTGCCCAGTTCCAGCTGACCAATGCCACGATGACGGTCGAAGAGTTCAAACTGATCTACTGGTGGGAATGGGGTCATCGTCAGCTGGGGCGTGCGGTCGGGCTGATCTGGGCACTGGGCTTTGTCTATTTCCTGATCCGCCGGCAGATTCCGGCAGGCTGGACCGGACGCCTCTTGCTGGTCGGCGGGCTGGGGGGGCTGCAGGGGGCGATTGGCTGGTGGATGGTCTATTCCGGCGTCGACAGCCTGCGGATCTCGGTCGCGCCCTATCGGCTGGCGACGCATCTGGGCCTGGCTTTCATCATCCTTGGCTTCCTCGGCTGGTATGTTCTTCTGCTCTCGCGCAGCGAGGCGCAGCTGATGACCGCGCGCCGTGGCCGCGAGGCGAAGCTGTTCTCGATGTCGACCGGGCTGATGCATTTCGCCTTCCTGCAGATCCTGCTTGGCGCCCTGGTGGCGGGGACGGATGCCGGTACGGCCTTCCCGACCTGGCCGCTGATGAACGGCAGTTTCATCCCCTCGGATATTTTCTACGTTACCGATCTGGACGGCAATGTGCTGCCAGCCTGGCATGCTTTCTTTGAAGGCCAGGGCATGACCCAGTTCATGCACCGTATGGCGGGCTATCTGCTGATCAGTTTTGGGCTGGTGGTCTGGTTGCGCGGCCGCAAATCGGTCTACCGTGAAACCCGTCAGGCCTTCCATGCCGTGATGATCATGCTGGTGCTGCAGATGCTGCTCGGTATCTATTCGGCGCTGACGCTGGCGCAGCTGCATGTGGCGATCACCCATCAGCTCGGGGCAATTCTGCTCTGGGTGCTGATCCTGCGCGCGCGCTATCTTTCCCAGTATCCGATCGCTGGCTCTATCCGCAAAGGAACCGCCTGATGACTGAGACTGCTGCTGCTGCCTGTGAGGCCCTTTTGAGCCATGCCCGCGAGACTGCGGCGCTGGAACAGGTCGCCGGCCGGCTGGGCTGGGACCAGGAAACCATGATGCCGCGCGGCGCGGCGCATCAGCGCGGCGAGGAAATGGCGGCTATGGAGGGCGTGCTGCACGCCCGCCGCACCGATCCCCGCCTCGGTGACTGGCTGGATGCGGCAGACCCGCAGGATGCAGCCGGTAAGGCCCAGCTGGCAAAGATCCGGCGCGGCTATGAGCGGGCGCAGAAAGTGCCCGCTGCCCTCGCCCAGGAGATCGCCCGGGTGACTTCGGTCTCGCAGGGCATCTGGGCCGAGGCACGCTCGCGTGACGATGTGGCTGCCTTTCTGCCGACCCTTGCCGAAGTGGTGCGGCTGAAACGCGAGGAGGGGGCAGCCCTCGCCGCGGGCGGCGATCTCTATGATGCACTGCTTGATGATTACGAGCCCGGTATGACCGGCGCCGGGATTGAGGGCATGTTCGCCGCGCTGCGGCCGCGCCTTGTGTCCTTGCGCGAGAAAATCCTCGGCTCCTCGCGCGTGGTTGCGCCGCTGGAGGGGCTGTTTACCGCCGAGACCCAGCTGCGCCTCTCGCGCCGGCTGGCGGCGGTATTCGGCTATGATTTTGAGCGCGGCCGGATGGATCTGGCGGTGCATCCGTTCTGCTCGGGCTCGGGCCAGGATGTCCGCATCACCACCCGGGTGACCGAATCTGATCCCTTCAACTGCTTCTATTCGGTGATCCATGAGACCGGCCATGCTGCCTATGAGCAGGGCGTGGATCCCGATTATCTGCTGACGCCGATCGGCGGCGGCGTCTCGATGGGGGTGCATGAGAGCCAGAGCCGGATCTGCGAGAATCAGCTTGGCCGCTCGCGTGCCTTCACCGCCTGGCTGCATGGCCAGATGCGCGAAAGTTTTGGCGAATTCGGCATTGCCGAGGCCGAGCATTTCTATGCTACGGTGAACCGCGTCGCCCCGGGCTATATCCGCACCGAAGCCGATGAGGTGCATTACAATCTGCATATCATGCTGCGTTTTGATCTGGAGCGGGCGCTGATGCGCGGCGATCTGGCGGTCGGCGATCTGGAGGCAGCCTGGAATGACCGCTTTGCCGCCGATTTCGGGGTGAAGGTCGACCGGCCCTCAAACGGGGTCTTGCAGGATGTGCACTGGTCGATTGGTCTCTTTGGCTATTTCCCGACCTATAGCCTCGGCAATCTCTATGCCGGCTGTCTGCATCAGGCGCTGCGTCGCGATCTGCCCGATCTGGATCAGGATCTGCAGGCAGGCGATCTGAACCGCGCCAATGACTGGCTGCGCGACGGGCTGCGCCGGCATGGCGGTCTTTATGCGCCTGCCGAAACCATCGAACGGGCCTGCGGCTTTGCCCCTTCGGCCGAGCCTTTGCTGAGCTATCTCGAAAATAAATACGGCGGCATTTACGGCTTCTGATCCGGCGGCAGGCCAGAGCAGACTGCGCTGAACAGGCGCCCGGCAGCGGGCGCCTGTTTTTTGATCCGGTGCTATGGTCTCAGCGCGCAGGTGGGGCTGATCCGCGCCTCAGCGAGGCGCAGCCCGGTCGGCGCGGATGTCAAAGGCGCCGCCGGTCTGATGGCTGCGCCCGGTCACGGCTTTGCGACCCAGAAGCGGGAAGACCAGCTCGGCAAAGCGGATCGATTCCTCGAGATGCGGATAGCCCGACAGCACGAAAGTATCGACACCAAGCGCCTGATATTCGCGCAGCCGCTCGGTGATCTGTTCCGGATTGCCGACCAGTGCCGTGCCCGCGCCGCCGCGCACGAGGCCGACACCGGCCCAGAGGTTCGGCCCGACCACCAGCCGGTCACGCCGCCCGCCATGCAAAGCGGCCATACGCGCCTGGCCGACGCTGTCCATTTTTGCCTGCAGCGCCTGACCCGCGGCAATATCCTCATCGCTCAGATGCGAGATCAGCCGCTCTGCCTCGGACCAGGCCTCGGCCTCGGTCTCGCGGGCAATCACATGCAGACGCACACCAAAGCGCAGGCTCCGGCCCAGGGCTGCGGCCCGTGCCCGGACATCTGCGATCTTTTTGCCCACGGCCTCGGGCGGTTCGCCCCAGGTCAGATAGGCATCGACATGTTTTGCCGCCAGATCATGCGCCGCCGCAGAAGAGCCGCCGAAATAGAGCGGCGGATAGGGACGCTGCACCGGGGCATGATAATTTTTCGCTCCCTCAACCCGGATATGTTTGCCCTCAAAGCTGACCGGCTCACCGGTGGCGAGGATCCGGCGCCAGACGGTCAGAAATTCATCTGCCGCCTCATACCGCTGATCATGCGTATAAAAGACCCCATCCGCCGCCAGTTCTGTGGCATCGCCGCCCGGCACCACATTCAGCAACAGCCGCCCGCCGAGTGCCTGATCCAGCGTTGCCGCCTGGCGCGCCGAAGCCGTCGGCCCCATGATAGAGGTCCGCAAAGCCACCAGCAGTCTGATGCGTTTCGTCTCGGTGATCAGGCTGGCAGCGGTGATCCATGGGTCCTGGCAGCTGGCCCCGGTCGGGATCAGCAACCCGTCATAGCCCAGCCGGTCCGCATTCACCGCGATCTGACGGATATAGTCATTATCGGGGGCGCGGGCAAAATCTGATTGTCCCAGATAGCGGGTATCGCCGGAGGTGGGCAGGAACCAGAAAATCTCGGGCGGGGGCAGGTCGGCGGATGCAGTCATCGGCTGTACTTTCAGGCAGATGCGCAGGGGCTGCGCTGGCGGAAGCGGTCAGAATGCCCGCATCCTCTCAGCCAGAAGTTTATCCCCGAGCCCCTGCCTGCGGCCATTCCAAAGCCAGGGGCCGGGGCGGATCAGCCCAACCGGAGCGGGCCCCTGCGGGAGAATGTCATTCTCTGCGCACCTGCGGCCCGCGCGCTCTGTCGGCCTTCCCCTGGCTGAAACATCCCTGCCAGGGCGCTTTTCCCCTGTGCTGAGCCGCTGCCTCAATCGCCCAGCCTGGCATGGACCTCGTCCAGATCCACCTCGCCCTTTGGCAGTTTATTACCGGGGTTTTCAAAGTCGTATTTAAACAGCTGGAAATCACGCTTGTAGATTTCCCAGACCAGATGCTTTGACAGATCGTCGAAATAATCCTCAACCGGATGCAGCCGCTTCGGGCCATGCCCCTCGCTTTCGTTAAAGCGCGGGATGGTATTCAGATCGACGGGATGTCTGACTTCGATAGTGTCGAGCACCTTCTGCATCCCCTCATTGAACTTTTCGGTATAGAAGATCTGGTCGTAGCGCCCGCCATTGACGATGAAGGTCGAGATATGACCCGACATGGCCGACCAGTGAATATCCGGCTCCATCGGTTTTTTGAACCGGATGGTATCGCGGGCGAACAGCAGAAAGCGACGGAAGCTGCGGATCTGGTCAAATTCCTGTCTGCCATCCTCGCCGCCGACCTCAATGCCGTATTTCTGGATCAGCAGCGGCACCAGATTGCCGCGATAGCGCCGGCCATTGCGCTGGATGCCGCAGATTTTGTCAAAGAATGACGACAGGATCCGGGTATAGGGATTGCGCACGCAGGTGAAGGCATAGCTCTGATGCGCTTTCACATTGCGCTCAATCAGCGGCTGGCTCTGCTCCTGGGCCCATTTATGCAGCCCTGCGGTGCTGTCATGAATATCGCCGTCAAAAAACCGGCCATGATCCGAATAATACAGGATCTGACCGATGGTCGAGCAGGCACATTTCGGCACCACGCGGTAGACCACGCTTTCGCTTTCCGTCATCCAGGTGCCGGGAAATCCCATTCTGCCGCCCCTTACCACTGCCGGGCCGGATCTGCCCGGGCCAGATTGCTGTACCGGGCGAAAAAAGCAAAGAAATCCGGCTATTTCAAGGAGGCACAGGGGCTTTTCCCGGCAGGCATTTCCGGCGCTGACAGGACTGGCGAGCGGCATTTTCATCTGCCATACCTTAGGGGGCGGCCCGCAGGGCCGGGGCGGGCATCGGGATGACAGCCGGATCAGCGCAGGCTACGAAAGGAAAGCATGGCGAAAATTGCCTATATTCTGCTGTGCCATAAAGATCCGGCGGGGATCATTGCCCAGGCAAACCGCCTGACGGCGGCCGGGGATTGCCTGTCGATCCATTTTGACGCCCGCGCCAGTGCTGCAGATTACCGTCAGATCTTTGAGGCGCTGAAAGATAATCCTGCGGTGGTTTTCGCTAGGCGGCGACAGAAATGTGGCTGGGGCGAATGGAGCCTGGTTGAGGCCACGCTTGAGGCCCTGAAGGCCGCGGTCGGGGCCTTCCCGCGTGCCACGCATTTTTACATGCTGTCCGGGGACTGCATGCCGATCAAATCGGCAGAATACGCCTGGGCCTTTGTTGAGCGCGAAGATGTTGATTACATTGAAAGCTTTGATTTCTTCCGCTCGGACTGGATCAGGACCGGTATTCGCGAAGAGCGGCTGATCTACCGGCATTTCTTTAATGAGCGCAGCCAGAAGAAATGGTTCTACCGCTCGCTGGCCTGGCAGCAGCGGCTGGGGCTGAAGCGGAAAGTGCCGGCGGATCTGGCGATGCAGATTGGCAGCCAGTGGTGGTGCCTGCGCCGGCGCAGCGTGGAAAGCCTGCTCGACTTCATCGCGCGCCGCCGCGATGTGCTGCGCTTTTTTCGCCGGAGCTGGATCCCGGATGAGACCTTTTTCCAGACCCTGATCCGCCATCTGGTGCCTGACAGCGAAATCCGCTCGCGCACGCTGACCTTCCTGATCTTCACTGATTACGGCATGCCGGTGAGCTTCCATAATGATCATTACGCGCTGCTTTTGGGCCAGGATTACCTCTTTGCCCGTAAGATCAGCCCCGATGCACTCAGCCTGAAACAGCGGCTGGGCGAGCTTTACACGCGACGCGGTCAGCGGTTTCAGATTTCGGATGAGGGGCGCAATCTGTTTCGCTTTGTCACCGGGCGGGGGCGGATCGGCCGGCGCTATGCGCCGCGCTTCTGGGAGAATGATGCCAGCCTCGGGCGGGAGCGGCTGCTGCTGATGGTGACCTGCCGCAAATGGCATGTCGCCAAACGGCTGAGCGCGCGCATCCGCAATGTGACCGGGCTGCATTGCGTCGATTATCTGTTCAATGAAGACCAGACCGCGCTGCCCGATCTGGGCGGCATTCAGACCACGCTGGAAAAGCGTACCCGGCATCGCCGGGCCCTGGTCAGGATGCTCTATGATTACTGGCAGACCGATCGGATGCTGTTCTGCATTGATCCGGCCTCGGTCGAGCTGATGCAGGATTTCTACAAGGATAAAGCCGAGGTGCGGCTGCTGGAGATTGAATGCGCCTTCAGCGATCAGGATCTGATCGGCCATGCCCGGCGCACCGGCCTTGCCGGTCACGCCACGGCACCCGAGGTGATGGATCAGCTGCTGCAGACCATCCGCTATGATCTGGCCTTTGAAAGCGAGCAGATCCGCGAATGTGATTTTCCTGGCTACACCCGGATGTCAGAGCGACAGTCTGAGGCTGCCAATGCGCGCGCGCTCGCGGATTTCCTCGACATTCCGCTTGGCCAGGCGCTGAACATCGTCTCGACAAGCCATCTTTTTACCGACTGACGCGCGCCCCGCGTCGCAGATCTGACAGGAGCCGACCATGGCCTGGACTTACGACCCGCAGAATATCTTCGCCCGCATCCTGCGCGGCGAGATCCCGAATAAGACCGTGGCCGAGACCGCGCATACCCTGGTGTTCCATGACATCGCGCCACATGCGCCGGTGCATGTGCTGGCGATCCCGAAGGGCGCCTATGTGAATTACGATCATTTCGCGGCTGAGGCCTCGGAGGCCGAGATCGTAGATTTCCACCGCACCACGGCCAAAGTGATTGCCGATCTGGGCCTGTCCGGCCCCGAGGGCTACCGCGCCATTACCAATGCCGGCACCTCGGGCATGCAGGAAGTGCCGCATTACCATCTGCATATTCTGGGCGGCCGGGTGCTGGGCCGTCTGGTCGATAAGGCCTGAGTGCCGCAGCGGCCCCGGCTTCACGGCACGGCTGCCCCGCGCCGCGCTTTGCAGCGGCTGCGGCAAGACCGCAAAAGCCCGGGCCTTGCGCCCGGGCTTTCCCCTCTGCGGATGCCGCAAGGCGGCATGATCAGCTCAGGATAATCTCACGCGTGACCTCGGCCACGATGCCGCTGGCATCGGACCAGACCATGCTCAGCCGGCCGCTCTGGCGCGCTTGGAAGGTAAATTCGAGATAGGGATTTTGCGAAATCGCGGTCTCGGGCTGCCAGCTGAGGATCAGATCATCGCCCAGATGCGCCTCGAAGGCGGTCAGGATATCGCGCGCGATGCTCTGGCCAGCGGCATCAATGCGCAGGCCGCTTTCCATGATATGGGTGATCTGGGCGCGGACCCGGACGATCTCATCTTTTGCCGGGGCCTCATTTGACAGCCAGATCCGGGGGGGATTTGCCATTCTCTCTCTCCCTTCAGAGGCCGCAGCCGCCGGCGGCGACGGTGATTTCCTGACGGATGTCAAAGCAGCGCCCGTCGCTCATCCGGGCGAGCGCGCGGATATGCATGCTCCCGATCAGCCGCAGCCGCACCGCGACATCGGCGGTACCTGTCAGAGGGGTAAAGCGAAAGCGGCAGGCCAGCGGCATCGGATTGCGCTCGGCCAGCACGATCAGCTCCTCGCACCACAGATCATCGCTCAGCTCTCCGGTCAGATAGGCCCGGACCGGCACCGCGGCAGGGTTATCGCCAAGCGCGGGCAGATCGAGCGCAAGCCCGCCCGGCGCGGCAGTGGTTCCGGCCAGAAATTCGAGGGCGATCCGGTCCGATTCCGTTGTATCGGCCCGGGCTGTGGCGGTTGAGGTCTGGGCGAGGGCAGGGGGGGCGCCCAGCAGCGCGGCCGCGCCGAGCGCAGCCCCGCTGCCCAGCAGCTGGCGCCGGTTCAGATCAGCGTAAGAAGTCATTGAACATCCCATCTACCCAGACAAAATCCTCGGCCAGCAAATCGGGGGTGCGCACATCGACATCAATCTGCGTCTGATGCACCTGATTGTCCTGACCAAGCGCGTAGGTGAACTGCACCGAGATCGCTTCGCGCGGCGCGCCGTTCACCAGCATATAGCACAGATTATCCGGCAGCTCGGCCAGCACCTCTTCGCCGCGCACCCTCTGGGCGAGGTTGCGCGAGACGATTTTGCCGATGTAATTCGCCACATGGGCCGATTTCGGATAATGGCCGAAATGCGGGCTGATCGCCCCCATGCTGTCGCCGATGATATAGACATCCTCATCCTCACGGGCGGTGAAATAGCGCGGGTCCATATCGGCCCAGCCGGTCGGCCTGCCCTCATCGGTTCTGCCGATCAGATCGGCATACCAGACCATATCGGCGGCCTGATGCGGCGGCATGAAGACCGCATCGTCAAAGCTGAAATCCCCGGCCTCGGTCGAGATCTTCTTATTCCAGGGATCGACCTCTTTCACCTTCGCATTGGGCACATGGGTGATGATATCGGGATAAAGCTCTTCAAAGGCCTGGCGGTAGCCCTGGCCGATCGGCCCGATCTGCGGCTTGGGATCAAGAATGATGATCTTTGCCGGAATTTTATGGGTCTTGAAGTGCCAGGCCATGACGCAGGCGCGCTCATAGGGCGAGGGCGGGCAGCGATGCGGCGGCGGCGGCAGCGTCATCACAATGGTGCCGCCTTTGAAATTATGGATCTTATTTTTCAGCGCGATATGTTCGGAATTCGGAATATAGGCCGAGCCGAAGTTCTGACGGGTATATTCCGCCGCTGCCTGATCCTCGCCGAACCAGACATCATAG
The DNA here is from genome assembly GCF_020539525.1 of Pseudogemmobacter faecipullorum. Taxonomy (GTDB): domain Bacteria; phylum Pseudomonadota; class Alphaproteobacteria; order Rhodobacterales; family Rhodobacteraceae; genus Pseudogemmobacter; species Pseudogemmobacter faecipullorum. Next base: position 56,382 of record NZ_JACDXX010000007.1, read on the forward strand.
GCATTGCGGATGCCCCCGGCCAGGATCAGGAAATCATAGGCGACCTTGCCCTTTGAGGTAGAAACGGTTTTCGCTGCGCGGTCAAAGCCGGTGATCTCACACTGGACAAGGCTGTAGTTCCATTTCTGCGCCGGATGCAGCATGTCATGGGTCAGGAAGGCAGTATCGACCACGTCGATCAGCCATTTGTTCGACATCGGGCAGGACCAGAAGATCGGGTTGCGCTCGAGCACAATGATCTCGGCATCGGGCAGCTCCTCGCGCAGATGGCGCGCGGCGGACAGCCCGCCCCAGCCGCCGCCACAGATCACCACCCGCGGGCCTTTGCCCGGGGCCGTCACATTGCGCGGCAAGAGAAGGGTCTCGGAGGTCAGCGCGGCGGGGGCGGCGAGCAGCGGGGCTGCGAGGCCTGAAAACAACGCGAATGACGGGGCGCCGGTCAGCAGCCTGCGGCGCGAAAGCGAGGATTTCAGCAGCATGGGCGTTCAGTTCCTTCCCGGGTTGACCTGGCGCATAAAAATCAGGCCAACAAGGATACCGGAGAGGATCCCAGGGGTCCCGACCAGACTGGCCAGAGAGAGCGTTGAGATACCACTCAGACTCTGCCCTATGGAACATCCCATGGCAAGTACACCGCCAAATCCCATCATTATGCCGCCGCTGGCCGCGAGCAGAGTGTGCTGCCCGGATCCGAAACTCTCGAGCGTGAAGCTGCGGGTCAGCAGCGCCATGACAAAAGCCCCGGCCAGGGTGCCGCCGACAATGGCGAGGGCGAAGCTGGCAGAGCGGCCGGTCGAGAGCATCAGCCAGAGCACCCCCTCGCCGATCGGGGCGATAAAGCTGAGCGAATTCAGGATTTTCGGGTCAAACGGGTCATTGGTACGAAAAGCGAGCCACCAGCCCATGACTATGCAGAGCCCGACGATCACCGCCATCAGTGCTTCGGTCCGGCTGTGCCGGATCAGCGGCAAAGCGAAAGCGAGCAGGAAGAGCGAGGGGATCCCGGCCGCCACCAGCGTGGCGCTGAGCCCGGTGAGGCCAAAGGCCGCAAGATAATCGCTGACCCGGACCGCACCGGTGGTCACGGGTCCGAACTGCAGCGCCTGGCGTGCCTCGGCCAGGATGCCGGTCAGGCTGGCCTGGGCGGCAAGGCCAAGGCAGAGCAGCACCAGAAGCGCACGCAGATTGCCCCCGGCCAGCAAGACCAGCGACCGCGCGCCGCAGGCATTGGCCAGCACCATACCAAAGCCAAAGATTGCCCCGCCAAGCGCCAGCCCGCCCAGCGGCAGGCCCCCGCGCAGCGGCAGCGAGGCTGAAAGATCGGTCAGGCCGAACCAGTTCAGCGCCTGGCTGCCGCAAAGCGCCACCTCCAGCGCGAGGCCAAAGGCGCGCAGCGCCGACAGATCGCCGCCGCCGAACAGGCCTTTCATGCCGCGCAGCAGGCAGAACTGACCCAGCCGTGCCGCCGCTCCGAACACGGCGCCCAAGGCGAGACCTGCAAGGACCGGGCTCATCTTTTCCTCCGCCGGATCAAGGTGTTGTGCCCCAGATATCAGCCGAGACCGAAGCATACCAGCCTGCGCCATAGCTGGCCTCGGCCTGGCGGAAGCTGGCATCGGCATCAATCGGGCTGACCCCGCCTGCGCCCTCACGCTCGGCCAGTGTCTCGCCGTCGAAATAATAGACCCCGGCGACGGAAATGCCCCAGTCCTGGCCGACAAGGCTGTAGCAGGTATTCACAAAGCTGGCCGGAGCCGGTTCGCGCCCGGCAAGTTCGGCGATGATGGCTGCAGCGGCGACTTTGGCCTGGGTATTGGCGACAAAGCCCGATTTCGGCATCGGCGCAGCGATGGTGGCATCGCCGATCACATAGATGCCCGCGACCTGGGCGGATTCGAAACTATTGCCCTTTACCGGCACCCAGCCGGTCTCATTGGTCACCCCGGCGCGGTCGGCGATCCGGCCGGCTTTCTGCGGCGGTACCACATTCAGCACATCGGCTTTGTGTCTTTCCCCGAAAGCGGTCTCAACCGTCAGGCTTGCCGCATCGACCCTGGTAACCCTGCCATCGTCATCGACGCCGACCCATTCGATCATATCGCCGTAAAGCGCCGCCCAGCCCTGCTGGAACAGGCTCTGTTTCGAGAATTTATCCTTGCTGTCGAGCAGCAGGATTTTCGATTTCGGCTTATTATGCTTCAGGTAATGCGCCACCATCGAGGCCCGCTCATAGGGGCCGGGCGGGCAGCGGAAGGCGCCATCGGTGATCGACATCACGAAAGTGCCGCCATCCTGCATCGCCTCGAGCTGCGCTTTCAGCAGCAGGGTCTGCGGCCCGGCTTTCCAGGCATGGGGTGCCAGTCCGGCGGCAGCCTCATCATAGCCTTCCAGCGCGCCCCATTTAATGTCGATGCCGGGCGAGAGCACCAGCCGGTCATAATCCAGCACCAGGCCATCCGAGAGCGTGACCTTTTTCGCCACGCCGTCGATCTGTTCAGCCGTGGCATGGATCACCTCAACCCCGGCGGCCTTCAGCCCGTCATAGCTGTGGGTGATGCTGTCCCAGCTGCGCAGACCGGCGAGAAACAGGTTCGAGAAGGGGCAGGTGATGAAGCTGGTGGCGGGCTCGACCAGGGTGACTTTCAGCGCCGGGTTGTATTTCAGCAGATAGCGCGCGGCAGTGGCGCCGCCAAAGCCACCGCCGATCACCACGATACGGGCCGAGGCCGCTTCGGCGCGGATCAGCGCCGGGGCGGCAAGGACGCCGAGGCCAGCGCTCAGCCCGGACAGTACGGTTCTGCGGTTTGCCCGGATCATTTGCCTGCCTCCGCGATGGCACGGGCGATGGCAGCGATCTGCGCATCATCATAGCCCTTCATATGGCGCTCCATCACCGTGGTGCCCGCAGGCGGGGCATCGCGGAAACTGGTCAGCTGTTCGATCAGCTCTGCCTGGCTCAACCCGCTGATCGCGGGGATAGAGCCGGGCGAGACCCCGTCCGGCCCATGGCAGGCCGAGCAGGAGGCGGCCAGAACCCGGGCCGCGGGATCGGCGGTTTCGGCAAAGCCTGGGGCGGGGATCAGGGCGGCGGCGAGAAGCGGCAGCAGAAACAGGGGAGGGGGGCTGCGAAACACGGGAGGCGGCTCCTTGCTGGCGGGACACTGCGGCTGCAGTGAAATCGCTCATATGGCTAAGGTGTTATCGCGCAATTCTTTTCTGCAGCGCGCCTTGAGGCAAGCCCATAAAGACCGCCTGAGAGGATTCAGGACAGCCCTGCTGCTCTGCAGGGCCGGGGCGGAATAATTTCACCGCCATGGCGCCGGGGGAGAGGGAAATTCTTTTCCCCGCAGCGTTGCGGGGCAGCGCAGCAGGCCTGGATCTCTGGCCTCAGGCTCTGTGACTGCCGGGCGGCAAAAGCCGCGCAGCGGGTATGGGGGGCGCGTGGCCGGATGCCTGGTCCCGCCCGGATCCGGCGGCAAGGCGCCGCGCCGGGCAGAGAGGCCCGGCATGGCGCGGAAGTGCCGGGCTCAGGCCCCGCCGCCGCAATAGGCCTCGGCCATGGCGCCGAATTGCTTATAGCGGTCCCAGAAGGCGTCATCAGCGGGCTTTTGCGAAATCCAGACGGTATGCGCCAGGTCGGGATCGCGGAAGAACTTGGCGGCGCGGCGCTGATCGCCGCCTTTCAGCGTCATATCCGCGACCTGCTGGATACAGCCGCAAAGTGTGCGGTTTGCGGATTTACGATCCGAACGCATACATGCCGATTCAATCGGACCAGCTGAAGACATCGGAACTGCGGTAAAAAGCACTGCTGCCGCAAGCGCGGCGGTAACGAGAGATTTCTTCATGATCTGCCTCATCGTGCCGGGGTGCGGGCCGGATGTCCCAACACCTTACGGTCATTATTGTGAGGAGAAGTCTGCCAAAATGCCCGCAATATTTCAATGCTGCCAGGGCCGGGCCGGGGCCCGCTGCAATCGCGGCGGTCCGGCACAATTTCCAGGGGAATGCGGGGGATTCTGCCCCAGGATCGGCGGGAAGCCAGAGGCTGTCGCGAATTTGTGAGCGTGATCAATCGGCCTCACTCAGCCGCCAGCTGCCGATTTCCCAGCCCGGGGCAGGGTGAATTCCGATCCGGGCGGGCTGGTTGATTCGACCCAGCGCGATACTGGCACAATCCGGCAGGCAGGCGGTGTCATAGCCCTGCTGGCGCAGGGCCTGATGCGCGGCATCGCTCAGGATCAGCAGATCGGGCATGGCAAAGCCCGAGAGGTCGATCTGGTCCGCGAGGCTGCGGGCATCGGCCTGCGCCAGTTGTAGGCTGATCACCCGGCTGCGATAGTGCAGCCCGGGCAGGGGGATCTCTGCGCCCGCGTCTGAAAGCGGCGGCAGCAGGGTCAGGCTGACCGGTTCGGGCAGGCTGATCGCGACCCCGGCGCTGCCCGGCCTGTCGCCCAGCCAGCCAGAGCTGAGCGCCGTCAGTCTTGCCTCCTCCTCGGCGGCGGGCGGGGCCTCGCCGGCGATAAGCTCAACCGGCAGCGTGATCTCGAGCAGCGCCGGGGCCGCCTCCTCCTGCTGCAGCTTTGCAGCGCCGGGGGTGGCAAACCAGCGCCCGTTGCCGGCGAGAATCGCTGCATGCGCGCGCTGATAGCCGGCATAGCTGTCATAATAGCCCGTCACATGTTCGACCGGCTCGCCGGGCAGGGCGCTGCGCTGGCGCAGGGCGGCAAAGCCGCTGTCGTGCGCGCCCTGGCTGTCCGCGCCGATGAACCAGCTGCCGCAATCGGCCTCGGGGCAGGTGAAGATATGCAAGGGCAGGCCGGCCTGAAACAAAGTGCCGACCTCTACCTGCGGCGCGGCGTGTTCAGAGCCTGCCGCCGCCTCAGCGCTGACAGGCAGGCTGTACCACAGATCAGGGGCGAGGCGGCTCAGCTCTGCCGCATCCTGCACCAGCAACGGCCCCCGGCCGGTCACCAGATCGCCCAGCACAAGCGAAAAGCCGCCCTGGCCGAGATCATAGCCTTCGGTCATCCGGATCACATCGCGCGATTGCGGCGGCGCTTCCGGCGCCTTACCGGGCCGGGCGGAGGAACCCGGCAGAAACGGGCCGGAGGCCAGGAAAATAAGCGCTGCCGCTCCGATCCCGCCCGCAATCAGGGCGAGGGTTTTGCGCCGGGATACCGCCATAATCTGCCGTTCATTCCTGTATTCTGCCCCCAGGGCAGGGGCACCGGGGCCCGTCAGTGTTAAAATCCCTGCATCCGGTCGGATTGTCCCCCTTCCAGCATGCCGCGACTATCGCTATAGCGGCACCCATGACCCAGCTCGATCACATCCGCAATTTCTCCATCGTCGCCCATATCGACCACGGCAAGTCTACGCTTGCCGACCGGCTCATTCAGATGACCGGCACCGTGGCCGAACGCGATATGAAGGCCCAGCTTCTGGACTCGATGGATATCGAGCGCGAACGGGGCATCACCATTAAGGCCAACTCGGTGCGGATTGAATATCCCGCGAAGGATGGCCGGACCTATATTCTCAACCTGATCGACACCCCCGGCCACGTTGACTTCGCCTATGAGGTCTCGCGCTCGATGCGGGCGGTTGAGGGGTCGCTGCTGGTGGTCGATGCCAGCCAGGGCGTTGAGGCCCAGACCCTGGCCAATGTCTATCAGGCGCTCGACGCCGGGCATGAGATCGTGCCGGTGCTCAATAAGATCGACCTGCCGGCGGCTGACCCCGATCGGGTCAAGGCCAATATCGAGGATGTCATCGGCCTTGATGCCTCGGATGCGGTGATGATTTCGGCCAAATCCGGTCTGGGCATCCCCGATGTGCTCGAGGCGATTGTCACCCGTTTGCCCGCCCCGCAGGGCGAGCGCGATGCGCCGCTGCGCGCGATGCTGGTTGACAGCTGGTATGACAGCTATCTGGGCGTGGTGGTGATGATCCGCGTCATGGACGGGGTGATCCGCAAAGGCGACCGGATCCGGATGATGCAGACCAATGCGATCTATCCGATTGACCGTCTGGCGGTGCTGAAGCCGAAGATGACCGATATTGCCGAGCTGGGCCCGGGCGAGATCGGCGTGTTCACCGCTTCGATCAAACAGGTACGCGATACCCGGGTCGGCGATACCATCACCCATGAGCGCAAGGGCTGTGAGGCCCCGCTGCCGGGCTTTAAACCGGCGCAGCCGGTGGTGTTCTGTGGTCTCTTCCCGGTCGATGCCGCCGATTTCGAAGATCTGCGCGATGCGATTGAAAAACTGGCGCTGAATGACGCTTCCTTCAGCTATGAGATGGAAACCTCGGCGGCACTGGGCTTTGGCTTCCGCTGCGGCTTCCTCGGCCTGCTGCATCTCGAGGTGATCCGCGAGCGGCTTGAGCGCGAGTTTGATCTTGATCTGATCACCACCGCGCCGAGCGTGGTCTTTAAGCTGCATATGAAAGACGGCGAGGTGCGCGATCTGCACAACCCGGCGGATATGCCCGATCTGACCTATGTCGATCACATTGAAGAGCCGCGGATCAAAGCCACGATCATGGTGCCGGATGAATATCTGGGTGATATCCTCAAACTCTGCCAGGACCGTCGCGGCATTCAGCTGAACCTGACCTATGCCGGTCCGCGCGCTATGGTCGAATATGACCTGCCGCTGGCTGAGGTGGTGTTCGACTTCTACGACCGGCTGAAATCGGTGACCAAGGGCTACGCCTCCTTTGACTATTCGATTTCGGAATACCGCGAGGATCACCTCGTGAAAATGTCGATCCTCGTCAATGACGAGCCGGTCGATGCGCTCTCAATCATGGTGCATCGTGACCGGGCCGAGGCGCGGGGCCGGGTGATGGTGGAAAAGCTCAAAGAGCTGATCCCGCGCCATATGTTCAAAATCCCGATCCAGGCTGCGATCGGCGCCCGGGTGATCGCGCGTGAGACCCTTTCGGCGATGCGTAAGGACGTGACGGCGAAATGCTATGGCGGCGATGCATCGCGGAAACGCAAGCTGCTCGACAAGCAGAAAGAGGGTAAGAAAAAGATGCGGCAGTTCGGCAAGGTCGAAATCCCGCAGACCGCCTTCATCCAGGCGCTTAAGATGGACAATTGAGGCCCGGGGCCTTCAGACTGAATAAAAAGCCCGCACCAGCAGTGCGGGCTTTTTTTATTTGGCCGGATCTCGCTGCAGCCGCCGCCGCTCAACCTGGCATTCAGGCCCTGGCCCTAGCGGATTGGCCCGAGCGGACCGGCTGCACATGGCGGCCCGGCCGGGTCCGGGCGTGACGCTTCATGATCTGGCCATGGGCCCGGGCAATCACAACCGGCACCGGTTTGCCGCTGCGGGGGGCCATTTCCGACCGGAGCGCAGGCCTTTTATCCCGGGGGACATTGGCAGTTGCGGCGCAAAATCAGCCGTTTTTTTAGCGGTTTCGCGCGGTTCACCGGGGAGGTCAGGCAAAAGAAAACCCCTCGCGGAGCTATGCTCCGGAGGGGTATCTCTGCCAGCCTCTGCCCGGGTCTGCCGGGCCGGAGGGGTCTGATCAGAGGTCGTTCGCGGTTTTGCGGGCTTCCGAGCTGACGGCAGCACCGGCGCGCTGCATATCGGCGCCTGCGCCTTCAATCGTATTGCAGGCCGCCAGTACTGCCAGCAGCGAAAGGGTGATCAGCGCGCGGGGCATCGCTTTGGTCATCGCAGGGTATCCTTCCCTTAAGTCATGAAATACCCCGGCAAAACGCAGCCCGCGCCTCTGGGTTCCCCCGGTCCAGGCCGGTGCAGCAGCGCTGGCAATATCCTGCCGATCTCCGCCCGGGGCGCGGGAGCGATCAATCCTCAGAGGTAATGGCCCTGGATCGGCGCGCGCGGGGGTGGGTCGTGCAGCGGGCGGCGGCAGGCGTAAAGGATCATATGCGGCCCCTCCAGCGCGCGTTCGCCGCCGCGCGGCTGGCCGCTGGGATCGGGAATGGCAATAAGCTCCAGCGGCGAGCGGCGCGGCGCAATCGAGACCTCGAGCATTTCATAGCCAAGGGTATGGTGCCAGAACCGCCAGGGCACATCCGGCCCGGTCTGGAAAAACCCATGGCCGAACCAGCCATCGGCGGCGACATAGGACATCATCACCCCGCCGGGTCTGAGCAGCTGGTGGCAGGTCTCAAGCGCATGGCTGATATGGAAAATATGTTCAGTCGTGCCGCCGTCTATGACCAGATCGAACTGGCCGCGCAGGCTATCTGGGCAGGGCAGGTTCAGATCATGCACATGCTCAGCCCCTTCGGCATCGGTGAAATCCAGCGCCTCGATCTTCGGATAGCCGAGCTTTGCGAACAAAGCTTCGGTAAAGCCGTCCTGCTGGGTGATCTCATCTTCCTGAAGCGCAATCCCCATGGCTTTCAGCGCCCGCAGAAAGCGCCGCCGCCGCCCCTCGGCCATATGCAGCTTCTGCCGGCCAAGGATGATGCCGCGCCCGCTGGCCGCGACCGCTCCGGCATGGCGGGCCAGAAACAGCCCCGGGATCAATGAAATGCCCATGCGGAAGCGCCGTTACTCTTCCAGCGCCAGTGCGGGATCGACCCCGATCTCGCGGCACATCCGCTCGGCATAGGAATTGACCAGCGGCGCATTTTTGCGCCACCAGGGCCTGGTGCCATTGGTATAAAGATGCACCGAGAGCGTGTTATCGGTGAAATGCCCCTCGACCCGGCCATAGGGATCAAAGAACACATCATTCAGCTGGAAGGGCACCGGATAGAGATAATCCGCGCTCAGCGCCTTTTCATAATCGCCGGTCTGCTGGGCAAACCAGGTAAAGGCCTGGGGGCCAAAGGCGGTGCGCTCGGCATTATAGATCCGTACTGCCTGGGGCAGGGTGGGATCCTGTTTGTCGATCCTTTTGCGCTGCTGTTTGTTAAACCAGGCCGGGGCCTCGGGCAGATTGTCGTAATAATCCAGCAGCTGATGGATCAGCTCGCCCTGTTTCGGAATATAGACCACACCGCAGTTCAGCGCGCCGCGAAAGCCGTGACCGGCATAGATATTCTGCATCTCATCGGGGAAGGGGCGGTGGCAGAAAGCATCGCAGTCGATCCAGACCGCATCGGTGGCCTGGATCATCTTGTAGCGAAAGACATTGGAGAGGAAGCTTTCCGAGGTCTGGCGCACGATCTCCATATCAATATCCATGATCTCTGAGGCTTTGCGCACCTCAACCCCTTCGGGCACGTTCGAGACCTCTTCGGTGCAGAACAGCGTGGTCGGATGGCCATGGCGCAGATGGCTGAGCAGGCAGAGCTGGTTCAGATAATGCAGGCGCGGCCCGATCCAGAGCGAGGCCACGGGGCGGCGGGTGGGACTGTTCAATGTGCTACCTCAGAGGAATTGGATCCGGAAGAAACTCTGCCCGGGCCGGGGTCGGAAAAGCCAGGCCTTTCTGCCGGTCTGGCGAGAGGGCGGGGTAATCTCATGGCGTGAAAATGGCGGAAGGGTGATTTTCACTGCCCCGGGCGTGCCGGGCTTTGTTCAGCTCTGCATGCGGCCAGGCCCTGCCTCAGCCCGGTTTGTCGGGCGGGCTGGCTTTGCGGATGCGAAACAGGGTCAGGCCGGGGTCAAAGCCCGGCACTGCCAGATAGCCTGCCGCCTGCAGTACAGCCTCATATTCCGCCAGCCGGTCGCGGTTGGCCTCCAGCAGCCGGCCCGAGAGGAAAAGCTGCGCCGGGGCCGCCGCGCCAAGGATCGCGGCCAGATCAGCGGGGCTGATCCGGCCATCGGCCAGGGCCAGGGCATCGGGGCTTTCAGCCGCGATATAGCCGGGCAGATCCGCCGGGGAGAGGCTGCGCTCTTCCAGCCGCAGTGCCGGGCGGAAGGTAATTTCATTTTGTGCAAAGACCTGGATCAGCCCGGCGCGCAGGGCCGGGTCTTCTTCCTGGATCAGCTGGCTCAGATCGGGGCGCAGCCGGGCCAGATGCGCGGCGATAAAGCCGATCCCGGCGCCGATGCTGAGCAGGCGGGCATTTTCCTCCAGCACCTGGGGCAGGCGGCGGGCGAGACCGCGCTCGAACTTGCCACGCGCAATTGCGCCAAGCGCCGGGGCCGAGAACAGGTCCGGATCCAGCGGCAGGCGCAGGCTGTGATTGAGCACCCATTCGCCCCGGGGCCCCTCGGGTCCGGGGGCGCGCGGCTGCTGCGGGTAATTGCCCGAGGGCAAAGGCAGCACAGCCTCGCGCGGGGCCTCTTTACGGGCGGTGCGGGCGCTTGCGCTGCGGGCCTTCTCGACCTCGCTCATCAGGGCGGCAATCTTTGCCGGATCTCGCGCCTGGGGCGGTTTCGCACTGATCTGCCCGATGGGCATTTGCGAGGCGGCCTGCAGGCCCGTCACCAGCTCATGATAGGCAGGGCTGGTGCGAAGTTCAGAGAGCCGCGCCTCCACCCGCGCGAGCGCCCTGTGATGCAGCTCGGCCAGCACCGGATCCTCAAGCAGCGCTCCGATCAGCGCGTCGCGGCGCGTCTTATAGCGCAGCATGGTCTCATCGCGCTCTTCATTGCGGTCCTGCAGCGCCCAGTAATCGGAATTATACTTATCTTTCTTGTTGTTCACATTGCCGCGCAGCTTGCGGATCGCATAGCTGTCGATTGATTTCACCGCATAATGGTTCAGCTGCACCTGGTCATAGCCGACGGTCCGGGTGATCGAGCGCCAGCCGCGGAATTTGAAGTAATCCTCCATCTCGCGGCCCGAGCCGTTCAGCCATTTCACCTGATCGGGGAAATGGGTCTTCAGCCATTTTGATCTGATCTTCGGGCGATGAATGCCGAGCTTCCAATGCTCGGGATCATAGCGGAACAGGGTTTTCACCCCCCAGCCCTTGTTCCAGTCCTTTGGCGCGGCCAGCAGATATTGCTCGGTGACCGGGGCAGGGCTCCAGTCCTGCACCCCGCCCGAGCCAAAGATGCGCCAGGTGATGACAATGCCATTCGCGCCTTTCGCCACGGCATCCCCGAGCAGCCCCTCCAGCCCGCCATCGCCGTGCCGGATCGAGAGGAATTCATCGGCATCAAACACCATAACCCAGTCCGAGAGGCTGACCACCGGCTCGGCCCCGGCATGGTTCAGGGCCGAGGGCTGCGGGCGCAGTCCTTCGGGAATGACATTGCGGCGGTGATGCGCAAGGCCCAGCTCTTCCAGCCGGATCAGCATATCATCGGTGCCGTCCGAGCAGTCATTGGTATAGACCACCAGATCGGTGAAGCCGATGGCGAGGTGATGGGCCACCCATTCCAGCACATAGGGCCCCTCGTCCTTCATCATCGAAACCGCCGTCACCTGGCCATGCGCCGAGCGCGGTGCTTGCAGCGCGAAGGGCACGCTGCCCCAGAGGGCCGAGGCGCCGCGCGGGCGGGGCGGCGGGGCGTCAGGGCCAGGGGCCCGGTCATGCGGGGCGGCGGGGCGGGTCTCAGCGGTCAAAGGTCGGGCTCCGTCAGTCTGGCCGCGCTTGTGACGCAGGGATGCGGCAGGAATAAGCCGCCACCTGGGCAATCTTTACCAAAGCGCCGGGCTTTTCATAGCCGGGCGAGGGGGGGCAGCGGGCCGCGCTCAGATCACACTGCGCCCTGCCCTGTGAATTCAGCTTTTACGCCCCTTTGCCGCCATAGTTTTTCCCGACTAGGCTCTGACCAGACCGGGAGGGGAAGCTATGCCGCGCGACAGCGATCATCGGCCAGAGCGGGGCGAGGCGCCAGAGGCTGCCAGCGCGCCCATGCCTGCGCTTTTCCCAAAGCCGGGCGCGATTGCAGCGGCCGGAGATCACGCCGGGCGCGACAGTTTTTTCTGGCCGGGCGGGCTGGTCGATGCCTGGTTCATCCGCCGCTCGGATATCTTGCTGGTCACTTTCGACAATCTCGGCTCGATCGGCGAATATGAGCCGCCCCAGCCCTGGCTGCAGGCCCGGGCGGCGAAGGGCGGTTTTTCCATCCTTGGCCTGATCGCCAGCCAGCGTGACTGGTATCGCAATGAGGATGCGCCGCGCCTGCTGCGCGAATTGCAGGCGGCGGGGTTCTTCGCCGGTTTTCGCCGGGTGCTCTTCGTCGGCGCCTCGATGGGCGGCTTTGCCGCGCTCAGCCTCTCGGCGCTGGTGCCGGGCGCGGCGGTGCTGGCCTTCAGCCCGCAGACCAGCCTCGCCCCGGATCTGGTGCCCTTTGAAAAGCGCTACCGCTATGCCAGCCGGCGCTGGGACTGGCAGGGGCCGGGGCGCGATGCGGCAGAGAGCAGTGCCGGGCGCGAGATCTGTGTGCTCTATGATCCTTTCATCGCCGAGGACCGCGCCCATGTGCAAAGGCTTGGTTCATCCCGGCTGACTTTGTTGCGTGCGCCTTTACTGGGGCACCGGGCGATCCGGCAGCTGAAGGCGCTGGGCCTGTTGCAGGGGCTGATCGAGGCTATGGCCGAGGGGCGGCTGGATGCTGCGGCCTTCGCAAAGGCGCTGCGGGCCCGGCGCGGGCTTCTGCCCTGGCAAAAGGCGCTGCTGACCCATGCGGCAGAGAAAGGCCATCACCAGCTGGCGCTTGGCGCCGCGCGCCATCTGGCAAAACTTGAGCCCGGGAGCCGCTTTCCACGTCGCTTTGCCCGCCGTCTGCGCGACGGGAGAAAGGCTGAAAGCCGGGCGCAGGACATCACCCGTCAGGTGATCGGCACCCCGCCCGCGCCCTTTACCGGCGAGATCCTGACCATACCCGGCGCGCTGGTCCTGCCCGAGCGCCCGCATGACCGCCCCAATGCAGCGGGGGTGCTGACCCCGGGCGGTCACTGGGTTGAATTGTCAAAAGCCTGGATCCGGGCGCGGGTATCCTCGCCCGCACCCGCGCTTGCCCCGGGCGAGGCGGTGGTGGATCTGCCGGGCACGCATCTGTTTGCCGGGCATTTTCGCGGTCATTTCGGGCATTTCCTCGTGGAATCCACCGCCCGGCTCTGGGCGCTGGATCATCTGAAAACCCGGCCCGATTCGCTGCTCTATCTGCCTTACCGCGGCGAGGCGGGGGCGGTGCGCCGCGCCATTAAGGCCCAGGCGCCGTTCTTTCGCCTGCTGGGCCTCGATCTGCCGGTGCAGACCTTTGCCACGCCTTTGCGGGTCGAGCGGCTGATCCTGCCCGAACTCGGCTTTGGCTGGCTGGAACGCTATGCCGGCTCACCGGCCTATCGCGCCTTCATGCAGTCGCGGCTCTCGGCCGCCGCACCCGCTGAGGGCGGCGAAAAACTCTATATCTCCCGCGCGCGGCTGAATCCGGCCAAAGGTGGCGTGCTGGGCGAGAGGGTGATCGAGGATAATCTCGCCGCCCAAGGCTATGAGATCTTCCACCCCGAGAAGCACCCGCTGGAGGTGCAGATCGCCCGCTATAAGGCGGCGCGCCAGATCGTGGCGCTGGATGGCTCGGCGCTGCATCTGGCGGCCTATGTCATGCCTGCGGGTGGCAAAGTGGCCATGATCCTGCGCCGCTCGGCGGCGAATGTCGCGGATTATCAGCTGCAGTACCGCGCCTTCCTCGGGCTGGAGATTGATGTGATCCGGGTGATCCGCAATGACTGGGTGGCAGGGGATGCCGGGCGGGCGGATTACCGCTCGATCGGCGAGCTGGATTTCCCGCGCCTCTTTGCTGAACTGGCCGGGCGCGGCTATCTCAAGCCGGGGTTCCGGCCGGATTGTCCCTCTGAACCCGAGCTGCTCGCCATGCTGGAAAGCTATGAGGACCGGCGCGGCCAGACCTTCCGGGCGCTGCTGCCGGGTGAGGCGCATGGCGCAGAGGAGGAAGGATGAGCCCCGGATCTCTGAGCGTCTATTTCATTGTCGAGCCGCCCTCTTATGAGCTGATGGCCTGCTACCTGGCCGCCAGCCTGCGCCAGCAGTTCGGTCCGGAGCTGGTGCTGATCGGCTATTGCCCGGCGGAAAAACTGGGCGGGATCAGCCCGGATGTGCGCGAGGTTCTGTCGCGGCTGAACTGTGAGCTGCGGGGTTTTGCGACTGAGGGCCGTTTCGATCCACCCTATCCGCATGGCAATAAGCTTCTGGCATCGCTCGAGAAACGCGAGACCGAATTCTCATGTTTCATAGATTCGGATGTTTTGTGCATCCGCCCCAATCAGATCGGCAATATCACGCGCCCGGGCCATGTCAGCCTGTCGAAAGCCGCCTCGATGAACTGGGCACCGCAATCGATCTGGCAGGATATCTACCGCATCTGCCGCATGGAGATGCCAGAGGAGCGCTTCCGGCCGATGAAGCAGAGAAAAGGCGCGCCCGGGCTGCCCTATTTCTCCTCGGGCCTGTTCAGCTTTCCCGAACATCACCGCACGTCAGAGGGGCTCAGCTTTCCCGAGGTCTGGATGCAGGTGGCGCGCGAGATCGACGCGGCCCCGGAGGTGCCGAAAAAACGGCCCTATCTGGACCAGCTGTCACTGCCGCTGGCGATACGCCGGGCCGGGCTGGACTGGAACATCCTGCCCGATGCGCAGCATTTCATCCTCGGCGGCAGATTGCGGGGCGAACCGCTGCCTGAGGGCGAGGAGATTTTCACCGTGCATTACCGGCAATGGGAGCTGCTGAAAGAAGTGGGCCTCGCGCGCCAGGCCAAGGATATGCTCGAAAGACATGCGGGCGTGCGCCGCATCGCCCAAGTTCGCAGGCGCGGTCTGTAAGCCTAAGTCCGGGGGGCGTTCTGCTCCCCCGGACCACAGGGATAGTTGCAGCAGGGGCAGGCTCAGGCGTCGTTTTCGCAAAGCTGGTGCTGCTCGCCCAGCCCGTCGATGCCAAGGCTGACCCGGTCACCCGCTTTCAGGAAGCGCGGCGGCGTCATCCCCATGCCGACGCCGGGCGGGGTGCCGGTGATGACCACATCGCCGGGATGCAGCGTGAAGAACTGCGACAGATAGGCGACGAGGAAGGGCACTTTGAACACCATATTGGCGGTGGTGCCATTCTGCATCAGCTGATCATTCACCTTCAGCCACATCTGCAGATTATTCGGATCGGGCACCTCATCCGGCGTGACCAGCCAGGGGCCGATCGGGCCGAAATTATCGCAGCCCTTGCCCTTGGACCACTGGCCCGAACGCTCGGTCTGGAAATTGCGCTCTGAGACATCATTGGCGACGAAATAGCCCGCGATATGGCTCAGCGCATCTGCCTCGGCGATATATTTGCCGGGCTTGCCGATGACGAAACCCAGCTCAACTTCCCAGTCGGTTTTTTCCGAGCCGCGCGGGATCAGGATCGGATCATCCGGGCCGCAGATCGCAGAGGTATATTTGGCGAAAAGCACCGGCTCACGCGGTACGCGCAGCCCGGCCTCGGCGGCGTGATCGGAATAGTTCAGCCCGATGCAGAGGAATTTTCCGACATTGCCGATACAGGCACCGATCCGCGGGCTGCCCCCGACCAGCGGCAGGCTTTCGGGATCGATCTCTTTCAGCCGCGAGAGATCGCTCAGCACCGCTCCCGCCAGATCGGGAATATGCGCCGAGAGGTCGCGCAGCTGCCCCTTTGCGTCGAGCATCCCCGGCTTTTCTGCGCCGCGCGCGCCATACCGAAGCAGTTTCATCCTGAGTTCTCCCCCATGCCTCGTGCATGTTTTTTAGCAATCACGGTGGATGCTGCGAGGAAAATCAGAGAGATGCAAGGCCGGGGCGGAGGGGTTCCGCCCCGGCCATATGGGCAGGATCAGGCCGAGAAGAAGGCGTAGATCTTGCGGGTATGTTCGACAATCTCCCAGGTGCCTTTCCAGCCTTTGGGCAGCATGATCGCATCGCCCGGGCCGAGGGTCTTTTTCGTGCCATCGACATGGGTCATGACGATTTTGCCCTCGAGGAAATAGCAAAACTCGGCCGCGCCCGAGCGGTCGGCGGTGAACTGGCCCGGGTTGGCCTCCCACAGACCGATGTCGAGCGTGCCGCAGGGCGAGGTCCAGAGCGATTTTGCCGCTTCCTGCTGACCGGGGGTCAGGGTGGTCGGCTTGTCTTTCATCGCGCCGAGGTCAATGCCGGCGAGGCCGGTGAAAACGGAAAGGTCGATCATCTGTCAGCTCCGTAGAATATCAGGAATCCGCAGCACCGCACCGGGGTGCGGGCTGCGGCAGAACCGGCCTCAGCGGCCGGTCAGCTTATTGGCGAGGGTGGCGAAGGCCGAGGTCTTTTTGCCGCCCGCCCGCGCCTCACGCGCATCAGCCATATGGTAGAGCTGATACATGCCGTGGATGCCCAGCCAGCGGAAAGGCTCCACCTCCCATTTGCGTGGGCGACGGTTCACCCAGGGCAGAGAGGTGCGGATCGTGTCTTTCTCGAGCACCAGATCGGCGAGGGTCTGGCCCGAGAAATTCGAGGTCGAGACGCCGAGGCCCACATAGCCCCCGGCCCAGCCGATGCCGGTCTTCGGATCCATGCCCGAAGAGGTGCACCAGTCGCGCGGCACGCCGAGCACACCACACCAGGCATGATCAAGCGCAAGACCCCTGGTCTGCGGCAGGATCTTATAAAGAATGTCTTTCAGCATCCCGATCGTCGCCGGCTGGGTCACGCCATTGGTGTCGGTCCTGGAGCCGAAACGGTAGGGCACACCGCGCCCGCCCATCGCAATCCGCCCCTCGCGGGTACGCTGGGCATAGCAATAGGCATGGGCGCCATCAGCGAGCAGCTGGCTGTCTTTCCAGCCGATCTGATCCCAGAGCGCATCGGGCAAAGGCTCGGTCACGATGATCGCGCTGTTCATCGGGATCCATTCGCGCTCATTGCCGGGGATGCCATGGGTATAGCCCTCGGTGGCACGCACGATCTTCTTCGCCCGGACCTTGCCGCGCGCCGTGGTCACAAGGCCCTTTTCGATCCGGGTGACCTCGGTCTGTTCATAGATGGTAACGCCGCGTTTTTCGACGACTTTGGCCAGACCGCGCACCAGTTTGGCGGGCTGAACCCGGGCCACGCCGTGCCGCACCAGCGCGCCATGCGCCCGGTCTACCCTGATCCGCTCCGAGGCCTCGGCCGCGCCGATCATCTCAAGCCGGGTGGTCGGCACCTGCCAGGACATCGCCTCTTCATAGGATTTCTGCAGCCGGTCGAACTGCGCCGGGCTCTGGGCATAGCTCAGGCAGTCGGTCATCAGGAAATCGCAGTCGATCCCCTCTTTCTCGGTGACGCGCTGCACTTCGGCGACGGTCGAGCGCAGCTGGCGCTCAAACTCGATCACGCCCTCGCGGCTGCCGGTCGAGAGATAGCGGTCGCGGCTCCAGGAAAACTCGCCCGAGCACCAGCCGCCATTGCGCCCCGAGGCGCCATAGCCGGCGAAATTCTTCTCGACCACGGCGATCTTCAGCGAAGGATCCGCCTCATGCAGATAATAGGCGGTCCACAGGCCGGTGAAACCGGCGCCGACGATACAGATATCGACCGAAATATCGCCTGGAAGGGCCGGGCGATAGCCGGGCAGCCCCCCCATATCGGCATGCCAGAACGAGACCTCGCCGTTCTTTTTTACATCCATCTGAGCCATTCCTTAATGTCCGCCCTGCGAACCGTCATCGGTCAGAAGCCGTGCGCTATGCGGCGCGAAGGCAATCTCTGCCGCTTCCCCGATGGCAAAGACGCGCTCGCCCGGGGCCGAGCGTGCCAGCAGCGCCGTGCCATCGGGCAGCGCCACCTCATATTTCATCGCCGAGCCGAGATAGATCGCCTCACGCACCACGCCCTGGAGCAGATTGCTGCGATCCTCGCGGGTGCCGGTGCCCGGGGCCTGGATGGTCACATCCTCGGGGCGCAGCAGGATCACCTGGGCGCCGCTGCCCTGGGGCCTGCCCGCTGCCAGAACGCGCTGGCCCGAGACCATCAGAGCGGTATGATCGCCCGCCGCCTCATGCGAACCGCGCAGCACCGAGCTTTCGCCGATGAACTGGCCCACAAACAGGGTGGCGGGGTTCTGATAGAGCTCATGCCCGGTGCCGACCTGCTCGATCCGGCCCTTGTTGAAAATGGCGATCCGGTCCGACAGCACCAGCGCCTCTTCCTGATCATGGGTCACATAGACAAAGGTCGAGCCCATCTCGCGGTGAATGCGGCGGATCTCGAGCTGCAGCACTTCGCGCAGCTTCTTATCCAGCGCGCCGAGCGGCTCATCCATCAGCAGCACGCCGGGATTGAACACCATGGCCCGGGCGAGGGCGACACGCTGCTGCTGGCCGCCCGAAAGCTCGGAAGGATAGCGATGCGCGAAAGCCTCAAGATGCACCTTGGCCAGGGCCTCTTTCACCCGTTTTTCGCATTCGGCCCTGGCCACGCCGCGCTGGCGCAGCGGATAGGCGACGTTTTTGGCCACGGTCATATGCGGGAACAAAGCGTAATGCTGGAACACCACACCGATATTGCGCTTATGCGAGGGCACATTGGAGATCGGCCGGTCGCCCATCCGGATCTCGCCTTGCGAGAGATCGGTAAAACCGGCGATCAGGTTCAGCGTGGTGGTCTTGCCCGAGCCCGACGGCCCGAGGAAAGAGATGAACTCTCCCGGCTGGACCTGAAGCGAGACATTATCCAGCGCGGTGAAGCTGCCGTAGAATTTCGAACAGCCGTCGATATGGATGCTTGCGCCTTTGGGTGACTGGGTCATGCTTTACGTCCCTTACGGGTGCCGAAGATCAGCGCGAGGCCGATGACGACAGTGGTGGTCAGGAAGATCAGTGAGCCGACAGCCGCCACGGTCGGGTCAGCGTCACGGGTCATCGATGAGAAGATCTGCACCGGCAGGGTCTTGAGCTGCGGGCTGGTGATGAAGAGCGAGACGATGACCTCATCAAAGGAAGTGACGAAGGCAAAGAGCGCGCCCGACAGGATGCCCGGCAGGATCAGCGGCAAAGTGACGGTGAAGAAAGTGGTCAGCTTTGAGGCGCCGAGCGAGGCAGCGGCGGTCTCGAGACGCTGGTCAAAGACCGCAAGGTTGGCGCCGACTGCGATCAGCACGAAGGGCACGGCCAGCAGGGTATGGGCGAAGATATAGCCGGTCCAGGTGCCGACGAGGCTGGTGTTGAGGTAAACTGCGTAAATCCCCACTGCGAGCACAACGCCCGGCACCACCATCGGCGTGATCAGCAGCGCCCGGATCAGCCCCGAGAACCGCGATTTCATCCGGTCGAGGCCAATCGCGGCCATGGTGCCAAAAACCGTGGCAACCAGCGAGACGATCAGCGCCAGTTTCAGCGAGGTGATGAAACTGTCAAACCACTGCGGATTGGTGAAGAAATTCGCATACCATTTCAGCGAATAGCCCGAAGGCGGGAAGGCCAGCGATTTCTTCTCGGCGAATGACATCGGCACCACCACGAGGGTCGGGGCCATCAGCCAGAGCGCGATCAGAAGGCAGGTCAGGCCAAGCAGCAGCCTGCCGGGGTTAAAGCGTTTCATCGGCTGCCTCCGCTCATCTTGTATTTCGTGCGCATCAGCGGCGCGGCCAGCGCCAGCAGGCCAAAGGTTGCCACCAGCAGCACCACACCCATTGCGCCGCCCCGGCCCCAGTTCAGCAGCGACAGAACCTGTTGCTGTACCAGCGTCGAGAGCATCGAGCTTTGCGAACCGCCGAGCAGCAGCGGTGTGATGTAGAAGCCAAGCGCCAGGATGAAGACGATGGTTGCCCCGGCAAAGACCCCGGGCAGCGAGAGCGGCAGATAGACCTGGAAGAAGGTTTTGACCGGATGGGCGCCAAGGCTCTTGGCGGCCTGGATCAGCCGCAGATCAATGCCGCGCATCACCGCGTAAAGCGGCATGATCATGAAGGGCAGCAGCACCTGGGTCATGCCGATGGTGACTCCCAGCTGGGTGCGGATCAGCTTGACCTTGTCAAAGCCCATCGCCACCAGGGTTTTATTGATGACGCCGCTGTCCTGCAGCAGGATCACCCAGGCGAGGGTGCGCACCACGCCCGAGACCCAGAACGGCACCAGCACGCACATGATCAGGATCAGCTTCAGCCGCGGCCCTGCGACCGACATGGCGAAAGCATAGGGATAGGCCACCAGCACACAGCAGAGCGTGACCACGGCGGCGATGCGGAAGGTGCGGATCAGCACGGTGATATTCACCGGGGTGTTGAAGAACCAGATGTAGTTCTGCAGCCCGGGTTCGGGCTCGGAAAAACTGCGCAGGATGACCGTGCCCAGCGGCACAGCCATCACAAGGATCAGCACTGCAAGGGCCGGCAGGATCAGCAAAGCCGGGCTGCCGAGCAGGCGTGAGACGGGAGATGAAGACATAATCTCCTCCAGGCGGGGGAAGGGAAAGAAGAAGAAGGAGGCGGAGCACTGGCGGGCAGCAGATCCGGCAGGCGAGGGACAGGAGGGACAGGCAGGGTTTCTGACAGGCGGAGGGACAGGCGGACAGCTGGGGCAGGCAGGCTGCCAAAGCGGCTCAAGGGCGGCAGGGCAGCCGAGCCCCGGGGTGCATTCACACGCGCGCCCCGGGGTCGTTATCAGGACGGGCGGAGCCGGTCATCGGCCCCGCCCGAGACATCCCGGGGGGCTTAGTTCCCGGCGATGAATTCGGCCCATTTCTGGGTAAATTCGTCGTAATTCTCGACCCAGAAAGCAACGTTCTGATTATAGGCCAGTGCCTGTTTTTCCGGGGTGTTGGTCATGAAGGAAGCGGTCAGCTCATCGACACTGGGCTTTGCATCGGTGTTGATCGGCGAGTAGGAGGTCTGCTCGGCCATGATCGTCTGCGCCTCGACGCCGAGGTAATAGTTGATCAGCGCATAGGCGGCATCGGGGTCTTTGGCTCCGACCGGAATGGTGATCTGGTCTTTGACCACCACCCAGTCCTGCCAGACCGGCTCATAATTGGCGCCATTTTCCAGCGCGCCTTTGCCACGGCCCGACCAGACCATGACCATATCCACCTCACCGGATTCGATCATCTGCTGGCTTTCGGCGCCGGTGGTCCACATCACCAGATCATCGCGCATCGAGCGCCATTTGTTCAGGCCACGGTCGATATCTGCGGGGAACAGATCCTCTTTCGCCACGCCGTCATTGAGCAGGGCAAGCTCGACCATAAAGCCTTCGGCATCGGCATAACCCGGGATGCCTCGCGTGCCGGGGAATTTCTCGGTATCGAAGAAGTCAGCCCAGGAAGCGGGGCCGTTCTCTGGCCATTTGTCCTTATTATAGAGGAACATAACGGCGTAGTTCATCGCGGGAACCGAGCATTCCCCGACCTGGCCCTCGGGGACTTTCGAAATATCGAGCTTCGAGAAATCGAGCTTCTGGAACAGGGTGCCGCAATGGACATAGGGCATGTAATCGCCGGTATCGACGACATCCCAGAGCACATTTCCGGCCTCAACCTGGGCCTGGATCTTGGCCGATTCCGTCGGGCCGTCCGAGAGCAGCGTGACGCCGGTCTTGTCGGCAAAGCCCTGCAGCGAGGCGATCTGACCATCCTGATAGATGCCGCCATAGGAAACGAAGGTCAGGGTCTTGCCCGCCAGTGAGCCCTCGGCGGCTTCGCCTGCGACCGGGCCTTCGGCCAGGGCGGGCAGAGCAGAGCTGGCCATAAGTGCGAGCAGGGCGCCGGTCAGGTAGGTGGTCTTCATGTTAATCTCCCGGTTGATGGGTAAATGTCGCGCGCTCGGCCGGTTCTTCCGGCCCTGTGGCTCAGGCCCGGCCCTTCAGGGGCGGGGCCTGCTTTCGGTCTCGTGATCTTCCTCATCGTCGGGCTCTGGACGAAAGCCGGCCAGATACCCGGGCGAGGAGGTCGGGGGTGAGGTGATGAACAGCACCGAGGTTGCGCCTTCAGCGGCATTGGCCACCCGGTGCGGCACCGAAGACATGAATTCGATGCAATCCCCGGCATCAAGCTGATAGCTCTCGGGGCCGAGCTCGATCAGGGCTTTGCCGGTGAGCACGAGGATCATCTCATGGCTGTCCCCATGGGTATACTGATCCGGCCCGGTCGAGCCGCCGGGGGCGAATTCCGAGACATAGCTCTCGAAAGTGGTCAGTGGCCGGCGCGAGATCAGCATCTTGCGATGGCCTTCAAGCTCGGGCAGTGCCGGGCGTTCGGCGCGGCGCAGCACCGGATCGCGGCTGATCTCGGCGGCGGCGAAGAGCTCCGAGATCGAGCAGCCAAAGCAATTGGCCAGCCGCATCAGCGAGGAGGTGCTGGCCCCGCTCAGCCCGCGCTCGACCTGGCTGAGAAAGCTGGCAGAGGTGCCGGTGGCCTCGGCCACCTGGCGCAGGGAATAGCCGCTGGCCTTGCGCAGCTGGCGCAGCTTTGCTGCAAGCCGGTTGCGGGTCTCGGCCTCATCCGCGACATCCGGTCCGCCGTGCTGCGGCGTGCTGTCATGCATATCCTGCGCCATAAATGACGTGCCTCCCCCCGTTTCTGTCGGCTGCGTTCCCCTGACCCTCGCCTAGGCCGCGCGGCATTCTCTGGCCGCGTCTGAGTGACGCACT
Organism: Pseudogemmobacter faecipullorum; assembly: GCF_020539525.1. GTDB lineage: Bacteria > Pseudomonadota > Alphaproteobacteria > Rhodobacterales > Rhodobacteraceae > Pseudogemmobacter > Pseudogemmobacter faecipullorum. The sequence goes on from NZ_JACDXX010000007.1 coordinate 78,851, forward strand.
GTACAATTGTTAAGTAGACCTTAACGTCAGTGCAACGATTCGTGCAATCATGGTTTTCTGATTTTTGATCATATTTAATTACCGTTTAAAAACAGTAATTTAAAATATGATGCGCGCTGTTTTCCCTCAGTTCTCCCGGCCTCTGAACAGCACAGAACCGGATTTCTGTCCCGGCAGCAGCCGCTGCAGCCTGCAAAGGGAGCGGGCCGGGAGCGGGATCAGGCCAGTTCTGGCGTTAGCCGGCCGGGCTGAGGCGCAGGGTCAGCGCCGCGATTTTGGCGGCAAGGCCGGGCAGATCGGCGCTGGCCAGCGATCCGGCCTCCAGCAGGTGGCGCGGGGTTTCGACCCGGGCGCGGTGGCGGGTATAGCGCGGATCGTAATGATGCCGGATCAGCCCCGCGGCCAGAGCCTCAAAATCGCCCGCCGCCATGGCAGCCTGCCAGTCGGCAATGCGTCTGGCGGGCTGCCAGGGGCGAAGCGCCTCTAGGATCTGCAGCAGCCGTGCCGGGTCGGCGACGACATCAGCATAGGCCCGGGCGAGATAGCGGGCGCGTTCGGCCTCGCTGACCTGCAGCTCAATGCGCGGCGCGGCGCACATCGCCCGCCACAGACCCGGCGGCAAGCGGCGCTCACCGATCTGTGCGCTTTCGGCCTCGATCACCACCGGGCGTGCCGGATCAAGCGCGGCCATGGCCACGGCCAGCCGACCCTCAAAGCAGCGCTGCCCCGGCTGTTCGCCCATCGCGCCAAACAGCGAGCCGCGATGCCCGGCCAGCCCCTCAAGATCGAGCACCTGCAGGCCATGCCCCGGCAGCAGTTTCAGAAGATCGGTCTTCGCCGTGCCGGTATTGCCGTCGAGCAGCACCACCGGTGCCAGGAAGTCGCGCTCATAAAGCGCCTGGACCACCTGGCCCCGCCAGGCCTTATAACCGCCGCCCAGCAGTGAGACCCGCCAGCCGATCTGGCTGAGGATCGTTGCGAATGAGCCTGAGCGCTGGCCGCCGCGCCAGCAATAGACCAGCGGCTTCCAGCCACCGGGCCGGTCGGCGAGCGGCCCGAGCAGATGGCGCGCCGCATTCTGCGCCACCAGCGCCGCCCCCAGCTTGCGCGCGGTAAAGGGCGAGACCTGTTTATAGATGGTGCCGACCTCGGCGCGTTCGGCATCGCTCAGCACCGGCAGGCTGATCGCGCCCGGCAGGTGATCCTCGGCAAATTCCGCCGGTGAGCGGACGTCGATAATCTCATCAAACCCGTGGGTCAGCGGGTCGGAAACCGAGGAAAGGGTAAACTGCATGGTCATTCAGGCGGCCGGAGCGGGAGAAGGAAAACGCCCCTCAGCCTGAGGAGTGCGGCAAAGCGGATCGCTTTGCAGAGATCGGGGTATAATCCACGCCGGGGAGGGGCTCAACCACCCCGGCGCAATTGCTCCTTGCTCGTTACTCGGCGGCTTTGATCTTTTCGAGCGCCTTGCCCTCGAGATCCTCAACCCCGGGGCGGATCTGTGCGGCAAAGCGGATTTTGGTGAAATCCTCCGGGGTGAAAGCGGCCTCGACCGCGCCGCGCACCGCCTCGGGCAGCAGGGCGACCCCATCCGTTACCGCGATGATCGAACCGGTATTGGCGGAAAGCAGCGGCACGATTTCGGGCCGGTAGGTGAAGTTGATCCATTTATAGGCCGCATCATCAGCCTCGCCCTTCGCCGGCAGGGTAAAAGTATCAATCCAGCCAAGCGCACCCGAAGAGGGGGGCACATAGAGAATATCAGGGTTCTGCTCAAACAGTTTGAACGCGGTGGAATCCCAGGTCTCGGCCACCACCACCTCGCCCGAAAGCATCAGCGCCGAGAGATCATCCCCGCCCTGCCAATAGGTCTTGAGGTTCTTTTTGCAGGCGATCAGCGTTTCGGTCACATCATCAAGGATGGCCTGATAGGCCGCCAGATCGGAATAGGCGGCGAAGGGATCATGACCGAGTGCGAAGGCGGTGCCGACGAGGATTGAGCGGCGCAGCCGCATCGAGCTGCGGCCCTTATAGGCCTCATCGCAGAGATCGAGCCAGTCTTTCACCCCGGGCGCGGCGCTTTTGTCGATCATCAGCCCGGTGGTGCCCCAGTCGAAAGGCACGGAATAGACCTCGCCGCCGATCGTGGTATCGGCTTTGACCTTCTCCAGCAACATCGGGTCGATCCGGGTCAGATCGATCTTAGAGAGATCCATCGGCTTATAGATGCCGAATTCCTCCTGCGCCGCCTCGACCCGGTTATAGCCCGGCTGGGCCAGATCAAAGCCCGCGCCGCTGGTGGCGCGCAGTTTGGCGATCATCTCTTCATTATTGGAGAGCGTCACCTCGACGGTGATATCGGGATATTCGGCCTCAAACAGCGCGATCACCTCATCGGGGGCATAATTGCCCCAGGTCAGCAGGCGCAGGGTTTCCGCTCCGGCGCTGCTGAGGGTGAGAGCAAGGCCCATGGCAGAGCACAGAAGCAGCGGTCTGTAGCGCATCATTCATTCCTTCCCATTGGTCTTATCCGGCTTTTTTAAGCCATGGGAGGGGAGGGAGCGGCGCAGGCGCAAGGGCCATTGTGAAAAGGCCAGATGGCCACTTGCGGCGGGTGAAAACCAACGCCAGAGCTGGGAGCTGGGAGCTGGGAGCTGGGAGCTGGGGAACGGGTTGCGGCGAAAGCTGGCGGAGGGGAGTGGGAGTCGAACCCACCCGGGACAGGCTCGCTGCCCCAACCGGTTTTGAAGACCAGCCGCCCCACCGGGGACGATTCCCTTCCGTACTCCCCTGGCTGCCATGGCGGGTGCCGGGCGCGGGGCTGAGCATATCTGCGGCCCTGTCAGGCCTGGTTCGTTTCAGGCCTGATCCTTTTCAGCCGTGGTCCTTCTCTGGCCCTGTCATCCGCCTGTTCAGTCGAACAGATCGGCGCGGTGCGGATTGAGACGGCGCAGATCGCCCCGCCGCAAAGTCAGCCCCAGCCTGTCAAAGAAATCAAGAATTTCAATCGCTACCTTGCGTCCATTCTGCACCTGATCGCGGAACAGGGCGGCGGTGAACCAGCCATCTGCGGCCCCGGCGCCAAGTTGGCGGATGATCGCGGCCATTTCGCGTGTCACCTCGCGGGCGAAGAAATGGTCATGGGCGATCTGATCGGTGCGGCCCAGCTTCTGACTGTGTCTGAGCACCCGCCGGACATCTTTCTCATCAATGCCGAATTCAGTGGCAAAGTCGCGCACCCGGGGCGGGCGGAATTTCATCTCGCCGGTCAGAGCCGGGAAGATGCGGGCCAGCAGCGCCTCTTCCTCGGGCGAGAGTTTCACCGCATGGCCGGGCAGGCGCAGGAAGGCGCCGTCGGGCACCACCCGGCCTGCGCCCGCCTCCTCGCGCAGGAAGGCGAGGAAGGGTTCTTTGGGCAGGCGCGGGGTCAGGGCAAGACGCAGCCGCTCGCGGCCAAGCCCGGCCAGATCGGGGTTCTCGGCGTGAAAAGCCGTGAGGGTTTCCCCCAGGCCCTGGCGCAGGCTGTTCAGATGGGCGGGCGAGAGCGCCAGAGTATCGCTCAGCTGCGCGCCTGCGGCCTGCAGCAGGCCTGGCCCCTGCTCCGGGGCAAGGGCGCGGTCGCGTAAAAACAACGCCAGGTCAACCGGGGCCTCGGCCAGCAGCTGGCGCAGGGCGCGGGCCGGGTCGGCTGCGCGCGCCGCCCGTAACAGCGCCAGCCGCGCCGGCGTCGAGCGTTTGCGCGAAGGCGCGCGCAGGTCGAGAAAATACCCGCCGCCGATCGAGCGGCTCGAGGAGGTATCGCGCAGGATAAAGCGGTCAAGCGCTGCCGTGGCAATCGGATGTTCGAGCACCAGCTGCACCAGCCCGGTCTCGCCCGGGTTCAGGCTGCCTTTGAGCGGCACCAGCCGGGCGGGCACCTCGGCGGACTGGCTGTGCAGATGCACCGGGAACCAGGCGGTAACCGGTTTTGCCTCGCTGGCCAGCAGGGTCATCTCGGCGTCAATGCGCTGGGCCGGGGCATGCAGCTGCGGGGCGAGGATCATATCGCCGCGCCGCACCGCCTCTTTGCTGACACCGTCACCGGCAAGGTTCAGCGCGCAGCGCTGCCCGGCAAAGCCTTCCTCAGCCTTTGCATTCTGCGCATGAATGCCGCGCACCCGGGCGGGCAGGCCGAGCGGCGAGATGATCACCTGATCGCCGGTCCGGACCCGTCCTGACAGCAGGGTGCCGGTGACCACTGTGCCCGCGCCGCCAATGGTAAAGCTGCGATCCACCGCAAGGCGCATTGGCCCCTCGCTCTGGCGGGCATGGGTCCGGGCCTCGGCCCGGGCCAGCGCCGCGCGCAGCTCAGCGAGGCCGGCGCCGCTCAGGGCCGAGACCGGGAAGACCGGGGCCTGATCCAGACCGCTGCCCTGCAGCAGGGCGCGGATCTCAGCCTCGGCGGCGGCCAGCTGTTCGGGCGTGGCGAGGTCGGATTTGCTCAGCGCCACCGCGCCGCGCGTCAGGCCCAGCAGCGACAGGATTGCCAGATGCTCGCGGGTCTGCGGCATGACGCCATCATCCGCCGCCACCACCAGCAGGGCGAAATCAATGCCGCCCGCACCCGCAAGCATGGTGCGGATCAGCCGTTCATGGCCTGGAACATCGACAAAGCCGGTGATCCGGCCCGAAGCCGCGCCGCTCACCGGATCGCCCAGATCGGCATAGGCAAAGCCGAGATCAATGGTGATGCCACGGGCCTTTTCCTCGGCCAGGCGGTCGGTATCGGTGCCGGTCAGCGCTTTCACCAAAGCGGATTTGCCGTGGTCGATATGACCGGCGGTGCCGATAATCATGGGGCGGATCTGCCTCCGCTCAGGGCTCCGCCGAGGGCCGTAAGCAGCCTGGCCTCGTCATGCAGCGTGCGCAGATCGAGGATCAGCGCCCCGTCGCGGATATGGCCCAGCACCGGCAGCGGCAAAGCGCGCAGCCTGGCGGCCAGCCGCTCGGGCGCATCGCCGCCCTGGCCGGTCAGCCGCAATCCCGCCGAGGGGATGGTATCGACCGGCAGCGCGCCCGAGCCGATCTGGCTGCTGGTCAGGCAGGGGGCGGCGGCAAAGCCGAGGGGCTGCAGCAGGGCATCGACCCGGGGCGCAAGGCTTTGCGCCATGGCGGCAATCCTGGCCTGGGGCCGGGCGAGATCGCGCAAAGTCGGCAGGTGCTCGGCCAGCCGGTCGGGATCGCGGTAGAGCCGCAGGGTCGCCTCCAGCGCGGCAATGCGGATCTTATCGAGCCGGAGCGCGCGTTTCATCGGGTTTTTATTGATCCGGGCGATCAGATCCCGGCGCCCGACGATAAAGCCCGCCTGGGGGCCGCCGAGCAGTTTATCGCCCGAAAAGGTCACCAGATCCGCGCCTTCGGCCACGGCCTCGGCGACGGTCGGCTCTCGCCGCAGGCCGAAATGCGACAGATCGCTCAGCGAGCCTGCGCCGAGATCATTGAGCAAAGGCACACGCGCGGCCTGGGCGATGCGCGCCAGATCGGCGGCCCCGACTTCGGCGGTAAAGCCCTCGATACGGTAATTCGAGGTATGCACCTTCATGATGACCCCGGTCTGCGGGGTGATCGCGCTCTCATAATCGCGCAGCCAGGTGCGGTTGGTGGTGCCGACCTCAACCAGCCTGGCCCCGGCGCGGGCCATGATATCGGGCATGCGGAAGGCGCCGCCGATCTCGATCAGCTCGCCGCGTGAGACGATGGCCTCGCGGGTCTGGCAATCGGGGCCGCCGGCGAGGGTGTTCAGCGCGATCAGCACGGCCGCGGCATTATTATTGACGATGGTCGCATCCTCGGCGCCGGTCAGTTCGGTCAGCAGGGTGCGCAGCGGATCATCGCGCTGGCCGCGCCCGCCGGTCTCCAGATCAAATTCCAGCGCCAGAGGGCTGGTCATGGCAATCACCGCGGCCCGCACCGCCGCATCGGCAAGGATGGCGCGGCCTAGATTGGTATGCAGCACGGTGCCGGTGAGGTTCAGCATCGGCCGGAGCCGGGTCTGATCGCGCGCCGCCAGATCAGCGGCAATCAGCGCGGGCAGGGTGGCGGCCAGGCGCGCTCCGTCTTCGCCGGCGCGGATCGCATCGCGCATTTCATCGAGGCGGGCGCGTAAAGCCTCACGCACGCCCTTACGGCCATGCCGGGCGATCAGCGCCTGGCCCTCATCCGAGAGCAGAACCTGATCGACCGAAGGCAGGGCTCTAAATCCCTCCATCAATAACCCATCATATAGGGGTTATAGCCGCCGCGTTTCAGACTGGTGCTCTGCATCATCATATCAAGACCAATACTGCCAACATCATCGGCCACCGCGTCAAGAGAAGGGTTCTTTTCCTGGTAGAAGATCTTCACCCAGGAAGAGCAGTCCCGGCAGCATTCCGCTTTCACCGTCGCCTCGGTGGTCTCGGCGGAGCGGTAGCTCAGCCCCTGATTGCCGCCACAGCACAGGCAATGGATGCGCACCTCATTCCAGCGCGTGCCGCAGCTCATACAGACGGCATAGCGGATATTCTCAATCCCGGGCGCCGAGGTGACCAGCGAGGAAACCGGACGGCCACCGCAGCAGGGGCAGGCGGCATTGCCGACCTTCTGCATTCCCGCCGGATCAAGCGCAGCGGCGATGCGCGCCAGCCAGATCTGCACCGCTGCCGCAACAAACAGATGCGGCGCGGCGCTGTCGTCGGGGATGGTGTCGGCAAGCACATTTTGCAGCAGCCAGTCGCGGTCTGCCGCATCGGCGGTGGTGACCGCCTGCAGGGCGAGCCGGGCGGCTTCGGGCATTTCCAGACCGGCGGCCTCAGAACAGAGCCGTTCCAGCAGCTGGTGCAGCCCCGGGCTGCGGGCCAGGGCGGCGCGGTCGATCAGCGGCATGGCTGCGGCTTTCGCCCGGGCCAGGGCCGCAGCCTCCGGCGTATCGGGCGCAGGCTCAGAGAGGCAAAGCCGCGCCTGCAGCCGCGACAGATCGGCGAGAAAGCGCAGATAGGGGGCGAGGGTATTGCTCTGGGCGAGGAAGCTGAAACGTGCGGCCCGGCTGGTGAACAGTTTCACCGGCTCGGGCAGAAAAACAAACGGCGCCTCAGGGACGCCGCCGATCATTGAGGGGTCGGGCTGAATGTCATTGCTCATGCTGAGCCTCCGCGGCGGTAGCAGGGCGCGCCCGGAGCGCGGGCAGCCTCAGGAAAAGGCCCCGGCAAAATCGCTGCCGGAGCCCATGGGTCAGGGGGCGGGGCTCAATTGCCGGCCCGGTCGCTCCGGCTGGCCAGTTCGCGCAGCCATTTGCGGTGGTGGCGGAAGGCCCAGCCGCCGGTGACCGAGCCGGTGGTCATGGCTCGCAGCGTGCCCCGGGTCCAGATCGCCGCATAGACATGCAGGATGAAGATCAGGATGATGCCCACCGCCGACAGGGCATGGATCAGCACCGCAATGCGCCGGGCCGGGATCGTGGCCGCCCAGGGGGCGTAATCCTGCCAGAGTACCACCTGCGCCTCCCAGATCATGAAGCCGGTGAGGATCAGCACCAGGATCAGCACCGTCATCGCCCAGAACACGAACTTCTGCCCGGCATTATATTTGCCAAGCTCGGGAAGCCGCTCTTCATGGCCTGCCACCACATCGCCGATCCGGGCCATCCAGGTGGCATCCTCACGGCGTGGCAGGTTCAGTTTCCACATCTGCAAAAACAGCAGCACGAAGCTGAAAAACAGCACAATGCCGGTCACCGGATGCAGCCAGCGCGCCACCTGTCCGCCGCCAAACAGGCCGGTCAGCGGATAGAGCGCGGGGTGGAAAAAGGCGAGGCCGGTCAGGATCAGCACGATCATGCACAGAGCGGTCACCCAGTGGTTCAGCCGGGTGAAGCCGCGGTAACGGCTGACGGTTACGGGTCTGGCGCTTTCGATGTGATCGCCGGGGGCAGAGAATTTACGCTGCATCAGAGCTGCTCTCCTCTGTCAGTTGCGGGGACGGAACCCTGGCTGTTGACCACCAGGTCTTCAGCCTCCTGTTCCTCTTGCTGCGACACATGATTGCCCTTTGAGAGCACGCCATGCAGCACCGCTCCGGCTGCCGCGAGGCCCACTGCCGCAAGACCCACGGTCTTGACATTGCCCTTCCAGCCCTCGACCACCGCCGAGATCTTCGGATCTGCAGGCAGGCCGGCATAGAGCGCGGGCTTATCGGCGTGATGGAGCACATACATCACATGGGTGCCGCCCACGCCTGCCGGATCATAGAGCCCGGCATGTTCATAGCCGCGCGATTTCAGATCCTCGATCCGCTCACTGGCCAGTGCGATCTGGCTCTCTTTGGTGCCGAAGGTGATAGCCTGGGTGGGGCAGGCCTTGGCGCAGGCCGGACCCTGACCAACGGCCACCCGGTCCGAGCAGAGCGTGCATTTCTTCGATACATGCGCGGTTTTTGAGATCCGCGGAATATCGAAGGGGCAGCCCGAGACACAATAGCCGCAGCCGATGCAATTGGCCGAGACGAAATCCACGATGCCATTGGAATACTGGACAATCGCGCCCGGCGCCGGGCAGGCTTTCAGGCAGCCCGGATCCTCGCAATGCATACAGCCATCCTTGCGGATCAGCCATTCGAGATCGCCCTGCGGATTGGTATATTCCGAAAACCGCATCAGCGTGTACATATCGGGCGTCAGATCATGTGGGTTATCATAGACCCCCACATTCTCCTCCAGCTCGGGATGGGTGTCATTCCATTCCACACAGGCGGTCTGACAGGCCTTGCAGCCGATGCATTTCGACACATCGATCAGCTTGGCCACTTTGTCGAGCTGACGCGCCGGTGCGGGCAGGGCGGCGGTGGCCGATGCCCGGACCACATCGCTGGCCAGGAGGTTTGAGGCCAGCGGCTGGACCGGCGGGTTTGAGGCCGCGGTCAAGGGCTGGGGTGCGGTTTCACTGGTCATGCCACGCCCTCCGATGCACGCTCAATATTGACGAGATAGGCCTTGAATTCGGGGGTTTCGATATTGGCATCGCCCACGAAAGGCCCCAGCGTATTCGGGCCAAAGCCCTTGCGCGCAGCGCCCTTAAAGCCCCAGTGCAGCGGAATGCCGATGATATGGACGGGTTTACCGTCGCAGATCAGCGGCCGGATCCGCCGGGTCACCACGGCTTTGGCCCAGACCTGACCGCGTTTGGACCAGACCCGGACCCGGTCGCCACGGCTGATGCCGCGCTCCTGCGCCAGCTCTTCGCTGATTTCCACAAAGAACTCGGGCTGGGTCACCGCATTCACGCGGTTATGCTTGGTCCAGTAGTGGAAATGCTCGGTCAGCCGGTAGGATGTGGCAACGAAGGGGAATTCCGCGCTGGTGCCCATGCTGGCCAGATCGTCCTCAAACACGCGGGCCACGGGGTTGCCGCGCATCTCAGGGTTCAGCGGATTGGCGACGGGGCTTTCAAAGGGCTCCATATGGGTCGGGAAGGGGCCGTCGCGCATCAGCTTGCGGCTGAACAGACGGCTGGTGCCTTCCGGGTTCATGATGAAGGGGCCGACCTCGCGCGGTTTGGCGGTGACAGCGATATCGGGCACATCTGCCCCCACCCATTTCTCGCCATTCCATTCGATCAGCACCCGGTCCGGATCCCAGGGCCTGCCGTCCGGATCGCAGGAGGCGCGGTTATAGAGCACGCGCCGGTTGGCCGGCCAGGAGAAGGACCAGTTCTGGAACACCCCCATGCCCGAAGGATCGGAATTATCACGGCGCGCCATGTTATTTCCGTCTTCGGTAAAGCAGCCGGCATAGATCCAGCAGGCCGAGGAAGTGCTGCCATCATCGCGCAGCTGGCCAAAGCCCGAGACCTGCCTGCCCGCTTCCAGCACGACTTTCGTCGGGTCGGCCGCGTCATAGAGGGTGGTTATGGCTTTGCCATTCAGCTCGCGCGCCAGTTCTGCGGCTCTGGGCTCATTGGCATCCTCATAGTCCCAGGCAAGGTTAAGCACCGGTTCGGGGGCCTTGCCGCCCTCGGTTTCATAGAGTTTGCGGATCCGCAGATAGATCTGCGCCATGATCCAGGTGTCGGTCTTTGCCTCACCCGGCGGGGTGGCCCCGGCCCAGTGCCATTGCAGCCAGCGCCCGGAATTGACCGTCGCCCCCTCATCCTCGGCAAAACAGGTCGAGGGCAGTTCCAGCACCTCGGTCTGGATCGCGGCAGTATCCACATCATTATGAATGCCGTGATTTTCCCAGAAAGCCGCGGTTTCGGTCTCGAGCGGGTCCATAGTGACCAGCAGCTTCAGCTTTGACAAAGCCTCGGTCATCTTGCCCCGGTTCGGGAAGGCAAGCAGCGGGTTGAACCCCTGGCAGAAGTAAATATTCACCTCGCCTTTCTTCATCATGTCGAACATGCGCATCGCGTCATATTGCGCAATGTCGAGCTTCGGCAGCCAGTCATAGCCCCAGCCGTTCTCAGCTGTCGCCTTGTCGCCCCACAGCGATTTCATGAAAGAAACCATGAACTTGCCGTAGTTCTGCCAATAGCTCATCTGGTTCGGGCGAAGCGGTTTATTGGCCCGGGTCGACATATAGGTGGTGAAGTCGGTTTCGGTTTCCCGCGGCATCGCCAGATATCCGGGGATCAGGTTCGACATCAGGCCGACATCGGTCAGACCCTGGATGTTCGAGTGACCGCGCAGAGCGTTCATCCCGCCCCCCGGAACGCCGATATTGCCCAGAAGCAGCTGCAGCATCGCCATGCCACGGATGTTCTGCGCGCCTTTGGAATGCTGGGTCCAGCCAAGCGCATACATCGAGGTCATGGTTCTGGTCGGCGAGGCAGTCTCGCCGATCATCTCGCAGATTTTCAGGAAGCGATCTTTCGGCGTGCCGCAGACATTCTCAACGAATTCCGGGGTATAGATCGCGACATGTTTCTTCAGCAGCTGCCAGACCGTGCGCGGGTTCTGCAGCGTCGGATCCTCGAGTACATAGCCGTCCTCGCCGATCTGATAGTCCCAGCTGGTCTGATCGTAGCTGCGCTTTTCCTCGTCATAGCCCGAGAACATGCCGTCCTGCCAGTCGAAGTCATCGCGGACCAGATAGGCGACATTGGTGTAGTTCCGGACATAATCCCACTGGATTTTGTCATTCTCGATCATCCAGCGGATCGCCCCCATCAGGAAGGCAATATCCGAGCCGGGACGGATCGGCGCATAATAATCAGAGACCGAAGCCGAGCGGTTGTAGCGCGGATCGACCACGATCAGCTTGGCACCGCGATGGTGCTTGGCCTCGGTCACCCATTTGAAGCCGCAGGGATGCGCTTCAGCGGCATTGCCGCCCATGATGATCACGAGATCGGTATTCTTGATATCGGTCCAGGAGTTCGTCATCGCTCCACGGCCAAAGGTCGGGCCCAAACTGGACACCGTGGGGCCGTGTCAGACGCGCGCCTGATTGTCGAAACCAACCATGCCGAGCGAACGCACGACCTTCCAGGTCGCCCATGCCGTCTCATTGGTGGTGGCCGAAGCGGCGAGGAAGCCGGTGGTGGTCAGGCGGTTTACCGTCACTCCATCGGCGTTCTTCTCGATCAGATTCGCATCGCGGTCGTCCTTGACGGCGCGGGCGATCTTATCGAGGGCCTCATCCCAGGAGATGGGCTCGAATTTATCCGCGCCGGGGCGGCGGATGCGCGGCTGGGTCAGGCGGGTCTCGGCCTTCACATAATCTTTCAGCGCCGAGCCTTTGGGGCAGAGCGTGCCCTTATTGGTCGGGTGATCGGCATCGCCTTCGACATGGATCAGTTCGGCCTTTTCACCGGCGGCCAGATCCCCTTTGGAATAAAGGATAATGCCACAGGCAACCGAGCAATAGGTGCAGATGTTGCGGGTTTCGGTGGTGGTGGCCAGCTTGAAGTCGCGCACCTGAGCCGCGACGGCTGCCTCTGCATCGGCGAAGCCCATCGCCGTCAGAGTTGTGGCTGCCACCCCCGCTCCGGACAGCTTCATAAAGCTGCGGCGCGAAAGGTCGATATTCAAGGGACACCTCCGTAACTGCCTTGGCGCCAGTCCTCTGGAAAGGAAGGCACTGTGGGTTGCTGTGATCGTCTCCAGATCAGCCAAGCTTGCCTGATTAACCAAGCCTGTCAAGGACAGCGGGCAGAGCCGTGGCACTTAGCTTTCATGGATTGCAAAAACTGCCGCTGCGTCAGCCTGCTTGCTGTGGCTGGCGGGGGGTGCGACAAGTGTCCGTGCACCCGGTCTGGCCCGGCTGTCGCAGCGGCGGCGGGTGCTTTTACCGATTGTGACGGAGAGCGATGATGAATGCGTCCGAACCCCAGGCTGAACCCCGGCTGACCTCGCTGTCACATGGCGGCGGCTGCGGCTGTAAAATCGCGCCTGGCGTATTGTCGGGGATCCTGCGCGGCACGGCCGCCCTGCCGATCCCGGAAGCGCTGCTGGTCGGGATCGAGACTGCGGATGATGCGGCGGTCTATCAGCTGAATGAGCATCAGGCGCTGGTTGCCACCACCGATTTCTTTATGCCGATTGTCGATGATCCGCAGGATTTCGGCCGCATTGCCGCGACCAATGCGATTTCGGATGTCTATGCTATGGGCGGCACGCCGATCTTCGCCCTGGCTCTGGTCGGCATGCCGATCAATGTGCTCTCGGTCGCGACCATCGGCAAAATCCTCGATGGCGGCTCGCAGGCCTGTCGCGCCGCCGGAATTCCGATCGCCGGTGGCCATACGATCGACTCGGTTGAGGCGATCTATGGTCTGGTTGCGCTTGGCCTTGTTGATCCGGCGCATGTGAAGAAAAACGCTGCCGCAAGGGAAGGCGATGTGCTGGTTTTCGGCAAGCCGCTCGGGGTTGGTATCTATTCGGCGGCGCTGAAAAAGGGCCAGCTCGATCAGGCGGGCTATGCTGATATGGTCGCGACCACCACCCGGCTGAATACGCCGGGGCCGAAGCTGGCGAAATTGCCGGGCGTGCATGCCATGACCGATGTCACCGGCTTTGGCCTTGGCGGTCATGCGCTGGAAATGGCGCGCGGCGCGGGCCTCGGTATCCGGCTCGACTGGGCGAAAGTGCCGCTTCTGGAGCGGGCGCGGGGCCTGGCAGAGGCGGGCTATATCACCGGCGCTTCGGGGCGCAACTGGGCCAGCTACGGCGCTGAGATTGACTTTAACCGGGCGATGTCGCCGGTGGATCAGGCGCTGCTGAGCGATCCGCAGACCTCGGGCGGGCTGCTGGTTGCCTGTGCGCCGGAAGCGGTGGCTGAGGTGCTGGCGATCTTCCGTGCCGAAGGCTTTGGCGCGGCCGCCGTGATCGGCGAGGTGACCGGCGGGGCGGGGCGTCTCGCCATCGCCTGAGCGCGGCACAAAGCGAAAAACGGCGGCAGGATCAGATCCCGCCGCCGTTTTCTTATTCAGACAGGGCTTATTCAGACAGGGCTTTTGCCTCGGCTTCCAGATCGGTCAGAAGCGGCGTTGCCTCGCGCCAGTGCTCATACCAGTCCCCGACCGCCGGGCCAAAGACCTCGGGTCCGGCTTTGACCACATTGGCCCCGGCCTCAATCAGTTTCGCGCGGTAATCGGCGTCAATTCCCGGGTAGGCAGCGCGGATTTCAGCCACTTCCTCGCCGACCAGCCGGGCGATCAGCGCCTGATCCCCGGGGCTGTAGCTTTGCCATTTGCGGGCCGAAGCGACGGCGAACATCGGGAAAATCATATGGCCGGTATCGAGCACGACCTCGGAATAATCGTAGAAACGATTGTTGAACGTGCCCTCAAAATCGAGCTGCATACCGTCAATCTGGCCATTGGCATAAGCGTCAAACAGCTCGGTCAGCGGCATCGGTGTCGGCGCGGTACCGGCGCGGGTCCAGAAATCCAGCTCCTGGGCCAGCGGCACGGTGCGGATCTTGCGCCCCGATAAAGTGCCATCCGCATTCAGCGCCGCGCGCAGATTGACCAGCCGCATTCCCGCCATGCCAAGGCCGAGACCCTTCAGCCCAAGCGTGCCGAGTTTTTCCTGCAGCGCCATGGCGGTAGGCCCCTCCAGCAGTTTTGCCGCCGCTTCAGCCGAGGGCACCAGATAGGGCGCGGTCAGAATGCCGTAATCGGCATCGCGGTTGGTCAGCTCGCCCACGGTCAGAAAGGCCAGATCCAGCGCGCCGGACTGCAGCTGTTGCAGCATCTGCGCCTCAGATCCCAGCTGGCCGGCCGGAAAGACATTCAGCGTGATCCGCCCGCCACTCCCGGCGCTCAGCTTTTCAGCCAGATCCCGGGCCGAGCGGCTCCACTGATGCGGCGGCGGCGTGATCAGCCCGATGCGCAGGGTCTCGGCCAGCGCGGGGACGGCAAGGGCAAGGGTGATAAGGGTTGCCGTCAGCAGGCGGCGGGGCAGGGTGAACATGGTCAGCCTCCGGCAGTGGACTGGGATGCGGTGATCACCGTCAGCCCGGCCAGAACGGCCAGCATGGCGGCAAAGAAGGGGATCAGCAGCCGCGACAGCCGGGTCGAAGAGACCCCGGTCATCAGCGAGGCGGTGTAAAGCCCGGCACCCACGGGGGGCGTCAGCAGACCAAGCGCCATATTGAGGCAAAGGATCACGCCAAAGGCCAGCGGGTCGATGCCGTAGACCCCGGTCGCCACCGGCAGCAGCACCGGCGCGGTCAGGATGATGCCGGGCACCGGCTCCAGGATCGTCCCCAGCGCCAGAAGCAGAATATTGAACAGGATCAGGAACATCAGCGGCGATCCGGCCAGATCCTGGATCAGGCTGGCGGCGGCGGCGGGCAGGTTCGAGAAAGTCATCACCCAGCCGATCAGCTGCGCGCAGGCGACCAGATAGAGCACCGCCCCCGAGGTGATGGCGGCGCGGATAAAAATCTGCGGCAGATCGCGCAGCTGCAGTTCACCATAGACAAAGCGCCCTACCAGAAGCGTGACCAGGGCGGCAATTGCGGCGGATTCGGTGGGGGTTGCCACTGCGCCGAGGATCGAGGCCACCACCACCACTGGCACAAAAAGCGCGGGCAAGGCATCGATCACCGCGCTGATACGCTCGCGCCCGCTCATCCGGCCCGAAACCGGCAGGGCATGGCGGCGCCCGAGCCAGGCGATGACAGCGGCAAAGGCCAAAGCGAGGGCGAGACCGGGCAGGAAGGCGGCGCGGAAGATATCGGCCACCGGCAGCTGGGCGACAGTGGCAAAGACGATCAGGTTCATCGAGGGCGGCAGAGCCGGGGCGAGCAGTCCTCCGGCGGCGGTCACCGCGGCCGAGAGATCGCGCGGATAGCCCGCCCGCTCCATCTCCGGCACGGCGAGGCGCGACATTACCGTCAGCTGCGCCACGGTCGAGCCGAGGATTGAGGCCATCATCAGATTGGCCAGCAGATTGACATGCGCCAGCCCGGCGCGCAAAGGCATCAGCAGCGCCGCGGCCAGGGTCAGCAGTCTGCGCCCGATGCCGCCTGCGCCCATCATCTCGCCCAGCAGGATGAACAAAGGCAGCGAGAGCAGAGCATAGCTCTCGATTCCGGCAAAGAACTGCTGCGGCAGGCCCTGGATCAGGATCTCATTACCGCCTTCGACCATCAGGATCAGGCTGGCCGCGACCAGCACAAAAGCGATCGGCGCGCCGAGAAACAGCAGGAAAGTGAAGGAAAGCCCGGCGATCATGACCGGCTCCGCAGTGCCGCGATATCGGCCCCGAGCTGGGCGAGGATGTGCAGCACCGAGGTCAGGGTGGTGAGCGGCATCACCAGCCAGAACCAGATCTTGCGCAGGCCAAGGGTCTGGGTCGGATCGCTGTAAAGGAAGTTAAAGCTTGCCGCCTCGTAAGCGCTGGCCGAGCCGGCACGGATCAGCCCCGGCAGGTCGAGCCAGTTCCAGATCACCAGCGCCATGATGAGGAGGAAGCTCAGGACCGCGAGATCGGTCGCGAGCTGCAGCCAGAGCGCGGCGCGCGGCGGCAGGGTCTCGGGCAAAAGCGCGATGGTCATATGCGATTTCTGCGCCACCGCCAGCGAGGCCCCCAGAAAGGCAAGGCAGACCATCAGATGCACCGCCAGCTCATCGGCCTGGATCAGCGGCTGTTGCAGAAAGCGCATCAGCGCGCTGGCCAGCATCAGCGCGAAAATCAGCGCGGTGAGGCTGGCGGCGAGGGCGGCCTCGGCCCGCATCACGCCATGGCTGAGGCGGGCAAGACGCCCTCTGCCCAAAGGGGCGGACAGAGGCAGGGCAGGGGCAGGATCACACATGGGCATTCAGATCAGAGGAGACGGCTGCGGCGATCTCGCTATCGATCTGCACCATCAGATGGCCTTGCGAGCAGGTCTCAACCCGGGCCCGCACGCCGTAAACCTCGGCCAGCATCACCGGGGTCAGCACCTCGGCGGGCGGGCCGAAAGCATAGAGGCCGCCCTGATGCAGAATGGCGATCCGGTCAGCCCAGCGGGCAGCAAGGGCGAGGTCATGCAGCACGGCAAGCACGACGCGCCCCTCAGCGGCAATGCGGCGCAACTCGCCCAGCAGCCGCACCTGGCGGGCCAGATCCAGCGCCGAGGTCGGCTCATCAAGCAAAAGCAGGCGGGGGTCGCGCACAATGGCCTGGGCGAGGCTGACCATCTGGCGCTGACCACCCGAAAGCTGATCCAGATCGCTCAGCGCCAGCTGTTCAATGCCCAGCCGGGTCAGCACTTCCATGGCGCGCTGCCCGGGGCGTCCGCCCTCGACCGCCTGTCCGGCGCGCAGGGCGGCGATCACCGTTTCCAGCACTGAGAGCGCCGCGCCCGAGGGCAGGGTCTGCGGCATAAAGCCGATCTTTTTTGCCCGGGCCGCGGCGGAGAGCGAGCGCAGATCCTCGCCGTCGAGCCGGATCTCGCCGGTGGCGGGGGCCAGCCGGGCGATGGCGCGCAAAAGCGTCGATTTTCCGGCGGCATTGGGTCCGGCCAGCACCGTGACTTCGCCGGGCCGGATCAGCGGCAGCGACAGATCGCGCAAGACCGGGCGTCTGCCATAGCCGACATTCAGATGGTTCAGGCTCAGGCCGCTCATCCGCGCTTTCTCCCCTTCAGGATCAGCGAGAAGAAGATCGGCAGGCCAATCAGCGAGGTCACCAGACCAACCGGCAGCAAGACGCCCGGCACCACGATTTTCGACAGGGTCGAGGCCAGCGACATGATCACGGCCCCGGTCAGAAGGCTCGCGGGCAGGAAGAAACGGTGATCCTCACCGACCAGCATCCGGGCGATATGTGGGCCAGCAAGGCCGACAAAGCCGATCACGCCGACCATCGACACCGCCCCCGCCGCCAGCAGGCTGACACGCAACAGCGCCCAGCGGCGCAGGCCGGTGACATCAACGCCAAAGCTGCGCGCCTGTTCTTCGCCAAGACGCAAAGCGGTCAGCGCCCAGGCGGCGCGGAGCGCGAAGGGGAAGGTCAGGCTCAGCGCGATGGCCAGCAGCACCACCCCGGTCCAGCTGGCGGCGGAGAGATTGCCCATGGTCCAGAACACCAGTTGCTGCAAAGCATCGGCCGAGGCGATGAACTGCAGCAAAGACAGGAAAGCGGCGGCGGTGAAATTCAGCGCAATACCGAACAGGATCAGCACCTCTGGCCCGCCGCCCCGGATCCGCCCCATCAGCTGCAAAAGGCCAAGGGCCGCGAGGGCGAAGAGAAAGGCATTGGCCGAGACGCTCCAGACTGCGGGCAGGAAGGGCAGGGTCAGACCGAGGACAATCGCGGTGGCGGCGCCAAGCGCGGCTGCGGCCGAGACGCCAAGGGTAAAAGGTTCGGCAAGGGGGTTTTCCAGCACGGTCTGCATCTCGGCCCCGGCCAAAGCCAGAGCGGCGCCGACCAGAAGCGCCAGCAAAGCCACCGGCAGGCGCACCTGCCAGATGATCACCGATGTGCCGCGCGACACCTCGCCGCCGGTCAGGGCTTTCAGCGTTTCCGACAAAGGCAGACCGGCCGGGCCGGTGGTCAGATCCGCCAGCACCGCGATCAGTGCCAGCAGGCCAAGCGCCAGCACCAGCGCCGTACGGCGGCGGTTCTGCTGATGGTAGCGCTCAAGAAGAGAAGGGGCAGTCATAGCAACTCGGGGCTGGGGCTGGCGGCAAGGGGGGCGGCGCGCGAAGCGAAGCAAATCAGGGGGCGGGGATCCACCAGGTGCCGGGGACCGAGACCGGCGAGAAGCGGCTGTCGATCTCGGCCAGGGTGGCGGCGGGATCGAGATCGGCAAAGAGATCGGGGTGGAAGGTCTTGGCCAGATATTCGATCAGGGCGATATGCGAGGGGGTGTCATTGAACAGATGCCAGACGCCACGGGCACGGCCCTCGCTGACCGCGCTCAGCGCCGAGAAGCCGGGGGCCGAGGTCAGCGCGGTGAAACTGGCTTCAGCATCGCTGGCCCCGACGGCGGTGCCGAGCACCAGGCCGCCCCGCGCCGCCATATGCGCGCCGCCGGTGGCAATGTAGAAATCTG
Organism: Pseudogemmobacter faecipullorum; assembly: GCF_020539525.1. Classification (GTDB taxonomy): domain Bacteria; phylum Pseudomonadota; class Alphaproteobacteria; order Rhodobacterales; family Rhodobacteraceae; genus Pseudogemmobacter; species Pseudogemmobacter faecipullorum. Next base: position 97,350 of record NZ_JACDXX010000007.1, read on the forward strand.
GATCCTCGGCGATCAGAAACTCAAGGCTGACAGTGCCGAGCACGCCATCGACGGCACGCGCCCCGATATTCTCGCCGCCCGCGGTGGTGATGAAATCATTGAACACGCCTGCGCCCACGGTCGAGCAGCAATTGGCGGGGGCGGCATGGACATGGAAAAAGACCGATGGCTTTTCCGGCGCCGCCCCGGCGAGGCGGTCGCGGATGCGGTTCAAGCGGCTCTCATAGAATTCGGCGAATGCCTCGGCTCTTTCACTGCCATCGGTCAGGGCACCGAGGATGCGCAGCGAGGGGATCGAGTTCTCCTGGGGATGGGCGAAGAAATCGACATAGGCCACGGCAATACCCGCGCTTTCCAGCTGGCCCCGCGCCGTCTCCATCGCCGGATCACCCTGATCCATCAGCGAGAGCACCACCAGATCGGGATCGAGCGAGATGATGGTCTCGACCGAAATATCGCGATTGCCCGAACCGACCGGGCGGATCGCATCAATCGCGGGGAATTTCGCGCGATAAGCGGCAAGGGTCGGCTCATCGAGCGCCTTATCCAGCCGCCAGCCCGTGACCAGCGCCACGGGGTCGTCATGCATCAGCCCCAGCACCGCCATATGCCGGCCCTCGCCGAGCACGATTTTCTGCGCCGGAGCCGCGAGCACCACCTCACGGCCGAGAATATCGCTCACCCGGATTTCGGCCATCAGGGGGGAGGCGAGGGCGCTGAGCGCGGCGGCAAGCAGCAGGCGGAGCATGAGATGGCACTTTCAGCAGGGGGGCGGCAGAGGGGGAGAGCAGGGGCCGGATGGCAGAAGGGGGCGGTTGCCCCGCCCCCTGAGATATTCAAGCGCCGAGGATCACTGGGCTTTTGGTGCGATTTTCCAGATGCGGTCGCCGCTGTCGTCATCCTCGCCGCGTGATTTGTTCACCGCCCAGACATTGCCCTGACCATCGGCGATCAGCTGGTTCGGATAGCTGCCCAGTTCCAGATTGGCGGTGATCTCACCTTTGGTATTGACCACGGTGATGCTGCCCGCGCCGCGGTTGCCGACAAAGATCTGGCGGCTTTCCGGCTCAAAGGTCACATAAAGCGCGCCTGCGCCGGTATCGACATCCGAGAGCACGGTCCCGTCGGATGCTTTCAGGATCAGCAGGTTATCGGTATCCTGGGCGGTGACGAACAGCAGATCCTCGACCGGATCATAGGCGACACCGGCGGCGGCGATTGCGCCGGGCAAAGCGATATTGCGGCTTTCGCCGGATTTCAGATCGACCACGGCCAGCTCAGAAGTGGCAAGGCTGACCACGAAAAGCTGCGATGAGGCTTCGTCGAGCCAGATGCCCTGGGATCTGAACTCCTCGCCGCGCTTGTCAGATTTCAGCCTGATCGGCTCCAGCTGCTCGAGCGTTTTAGTGTCAAACACCGCAACCTGCGGATAGGTCGCCTCGCTGATATAGGCGCGGCCCTGGCTCTCATCGACCTGAACCGCGAAAGCATGGGGCACGGCGCCCGGCTCGAACTGTCTGATCAGCGACAGGTCGTCCTGGTTATAGACCGCGACGGTGTCCTGGCGGGTATTGGTGACCCAGAGGGTCTTATTGGCTTCATCCGCCCCGATGCCATAAACCGCGAAGACCGGCGGGCGGTCGTCAGCTTCCGCTGCTTTGGCAGCGGGGGCCGCAGCCCCGGGTGCCGGGGCGCGGGCGGGCGGCGGCGGCGCTTCAGCCGGGGTGACCGAGGCCGTGACCTTCAGCGTGGCGGGATCAATGCGGTTCAGGCTCGAGTCCCGGACCGGCGGGCGACCGACAGAGCTGGTGACGAACAGCGCACCGGCATCAGAGCCAAAGGCCAGCTGATAGAGGCCGGGCGTCACCGGGGCGCTGGTGATCTCAAACTGCTCGGCGCCGGAGAAGGGAATATCGGGGGAAATTTTCAGATCAACCACGGTGGCGCTTGCCGGGTTTTCGGTGATGACGAGGATCGGCTGCAAGCCGGTATGGGCCGCTTTGTCGAGGGTCAGCTCGAAGCGGAATTTGCCTTCGTCATTCACCGTCAGCGGGCCACCTTCGGTCAGAACCGTATTGCCGCGCATCAGGGTGATCTTCTGCCCCGGGATCAGCCTTTCACCGGTCACGGCGATTTTGCTGCCGGCGATCACCGCCGCGCCGCGCTCGCTGGCCCCGGCGCGGACCTGGCCCTGGAAGCCGTCACTGCTGGGGGTGAAGATGCTTTCGGCGCGCGCAACCCCTGCGGTCAGGCCGAGGACGAGCAGGCTGACCGATGCGAGGCGAGAGATGCGGCGGCGTGAATGCAACGACATAAGACTATATCTCCTGGTGCAGGGCATCGGACAGATCCTTTGCGCATTTCATGCTGGTCCGGGATATTGGACGGGCTCTGTTGCGCTGGAGGAATATATTCCTGAGAGGGATTGTCAACTAATTCTGACCCCGCTACTCCGGCCTCGTCCTGGCCAGTTGCGACGAAGCGATGCCGGACCGGCCAGGCCAGCGGCAGAACCAGCGGAGCAGGACAGGGGCAGATATGGCAGAACATGGCAAAGTCGGGCCGGAACATGCCCGCAGGACCGCCGAGATGAAACTGCTGAGCGAGGGCGCGGCAAGTCATCACATCTCTGTGCGCCGGGTGGAAACCGGGCCGGGGCACCGGCTGTATCTGGCCGTGCCAAAGGGCGAGGCCCCGGCGGATGGCTGGCCGGTACTCTATCTGCTCGATGGCAATGCCGCCTTTGACTTTCTGACCGCAGAGATGCTGGCAGCCGTGCCGGGGCTGATGCTGGTCGGCGTGGGCTATGACACGGATAAGCAGTTCTCGCGCGAGCGGCGCACCCTTGATTTCACCCCGCCCGAGGGTCCGGGTGATGGCATCCGCCCCGATCACGTCCATGAAGGCCGGATGGCCGGGGGGGCGTTGCAGTTTCTCGACCGGCTGACCGGGCCTTTGCGTATTGCGGCAGAAGAGGGGCTGCGCGTTGATCCGGCGCGGCGCATACTCTGGGGCCATAGTTTCGGCGGGCTGTTCACCCTTTATGCGGCGCTGACCTGGCCGGGGGAATTCGCGCGCTATGCGGTGATCAGCCCCTCGATCTGGTGGGATGAAGCGCTGATCCGCCGCATCGCCGCTGCGGCGCGGCCGCTTGATCCGGCGCCGCCGATGCTGATGGCTCTGGGCGATAAGGAAAAGCGCTCAGGCTCGGATGGCCCGCCGCCCGATGGTCCGGCCCCGGCGACGATGGATTTCATCCAGGGGCTGGCGCAGCATCCGGGCTACCGCGCCCGGATCCATGTGCTCAAAGATCACGTCCATATCCAGACCATAGCCGGATCCCTGCCCCTGGCGCTGGCTTTCGCGGCCGAGGCCTGACCCTTCCAGAAAAGCGCCTCAGATGAGGCGCTTTTTCAGTTCGGGGGCGATCAGGGCCACTGCTTCGGGCGAGATCATCTGCGCATGCAGGAAGGGCAGGTCGATGACCTCGGTCCGGGCCGCGTAATCCTGCCAGAGCGCGGGGGTCAGGCCGCGTCCGGCATGGTCGCGGGCGGCGCGGAAATGGGTGATCAGCCCGCTGTAACGGCGGTGTTCATGGCTGCGCACCAGGCGATTGGTATCGGTGACCAGCCGCACAACGCCGTCGAGCACTTTCTCGGGTAAAGCCCCCAATGCCGTATCGCCTGCGCGCAGGAAGGCCACCACCTTATCACGACTGTCAAGGTCACGATGCGCCTCGGGATCGTAACCGGCAATCGCCAGCAAAGCCCGCAGCGCCGCGACCGGATCGGGTTCCGGCTCATCGCGCCAGACATCGGTCGGATAGCTGTCAAACATCGCCACCAGCCCGGTGTCGCGGCCCATGGCTGTCAGCTCGACCGCGATTTCCTGGGCGAGAATACCGCCGACCGACCAGCCTGCCAGATCAATCCGGCCCCCGGGCTGTTTCGCGGCGATCAGCCCGGCGTAAAGGCGGGCGAGGGCAGCGAGATTCTTGGGCAGGGGCTGCGCCGGATCAAGCCCGGGATGCTGCAGCGCATGAACCGCCCGGCCGGGGCCAAGGGCACGCGCAAGGCTGCGGTATCCCCAGCCGAGCCCGCCTGCCGGATGGATCAGGAACAGCGGCGGATCGCCCTCCTGGCCCGCCAGCCGGATCATCGGGCCAAGCCCGTCATCGCTGACCGCATCGGCCTCGATCCGTGCCGCCAGCAGGTCAAGCACCGGGTTCTCAAAGATCGCGCCAAGGCCGGGATCGCGTCCCGTTTCCTCCTCAATACGCTGGACCAGGCGCACCGCCTGCAGGCTGTCGCCGCCAAGGGCGAAGAAATCCGCCTCGCAGGGGGCGGGGGCATCGAGATGCAGGATCTCGGCATAGAGCCGGGCCAGCAGTTTCTCGGCCCCGGTTGCGGCCTCGCGCCCCGAAGCCGAAAATTCGGGCGCGGGCAGGGCCTTGCGGTCCAGTTTGCCGTTGGAGGTGACAGGCAGGGCCTCAAGCGCGATCTCGGCGGCGGGGACCATGTAAGAGGGCAGGCGTTTCGCCAGATTGGGCTGCAAAAGCCCGGGCTGATAATAGGCCTCGGGCACCAGATAGGCGACGAGGCGCTTTTCCCCGGCCCGGTCCTCCCGCGCCAGAACCACGCATTCGCGCACGAGGCCTGTGGCCATGATCGCGGTCTCGATCTCGCCCAGCTCGATGCGCAGACCGCGGATTTTCACCTGATTGTCCGAGCGGCCCAGATAGACCACCGCCCCGTCAGGGCGCAGCTTTGCCACATCGCCGGTCGCATAGAGCCTGGCGCCGGGGTGATGCGGATCGGCGATGAAACGATCTGCGGTCAGATCGGGGCGGCCAAGATAGCCGCGCGCCAGCTGCACCCCGCCGAGCCAGAGATTGCCGGGCAGGCCGGGCGGCAGTGGCCGCATCCGCTCATCATAGAGATCAAGCCGGGTGTTCCAGACCGGGAAGCCGATCGGCAGCGGGTTCGAGCGGTCCTCGGGCGTCGCGGGCCAGTAGCTGACATCGACCGCCGCCTCGGTCGGGCCGTATAGATTATGCAGCCCGCCGCTGATGCGGCGATGGAAACGCTGGCGCTGATCGGCGGTCAGCTCTTCGCCCGAGCAGAAGGTACGGGCAATCGACAGCCCCTCCGAGGCCGGCGCGGCGAGGAAGGCCGAGAGCATCGAGGGGACGAAATGCAATGTGGTGATCGCGTGATCCCGGATCAGCCGGGCCAGTTCCGAAGGGTCACGATGCGCGCCGGGCGGCGCCATGACCAGCTCGCAGCCAGTGAGGAAGGGCAGGAAAAACTCCCAGACCGAGACGTCAAAAGTGGCCGGGGTTTTCTGCAGGATGCGGTCGGCAGGGCTGAAGCCGTAGAAATCGCGCATCCAGAGCAGCCGGTTAACGATGGCGCGCTGCTCGACCACCACGCCTTTCGGCTCGCCGGTTGAGCCGGAGGTATAGATCACATAGGCCATATTGCCGGGCGCGGGCGGCGCGGGCAGCGGCGCGCTGGGCTTTTGCGGCCAGGCCCCGGGCAGCAGCACCGGCGCTTCGGCAGGCAGCTTCGCCGCGATTTCGGCCGAAGTCAGCACGATGACCGGCTTTGCCAGGCTCAGGATCCGGGCCAGACGGTCAGAAGGGTGATCGGGATCGAGCGGCAGATAGGCCGCCCCCGCCCGCATCGTGGCGATCAGCGCGATGGGCAGGTCAAGAGAACGCTCGAGCGCCACGGCGACCAGCGTCTCTGGCCCTGCGCCTTTTTCCGCCAGCAAAGCGGCGAGGGCGGCGGTGCGGGCGTCGAGCCCGGCATAGCTCAGGGTTTCATCGCCATAGCTCAGCGCCGGAGCATCGGGCTGCTGGGCCATTTTCGCCGTGATCAGATCGACCAGCGTGACATCGGGCAGGGCTTTGAAAGTGGCTGCAGCGCGGGCCTCATGCGCGGCAATCTCGGCCGGGCTGGCCACCGGCACCGGGGCGAGGCTTTCGGCGGTCAGCACTGCGTTCAGGAAGGCCTCAAGCCGCGCGGCATGAGCACCGGTTTCTTCGGCTGAGTACAGATTGGGGTTGCTGTCGGTTTCAAACAGCATGCCCGAGGCGGGATCGCCGCGGAAGGTGAAGGTCAGATCCTCAACCGCGCCCGCGCCGAGAATATGCAGCCCGACCTCAAGCCCGGGAAAGACCGGAGGTTTGTCAAAGGGCTGGACATTGATCAGCGGGCCGTAAAGGCGGCGGGTGCCGCCGATCAGCCCAAGGTCACGCCGTAGCTGCTCGGAGCGGTAAAGCCCGTGTTTGCGCGCCTCGCGCATCCGGCTTACCTCATCTTTCAGCCAGTCGCCGAGGGGCCGGTCCTCCTCAGGCGCGATGCGATGCGGCAGGACGTTCATTGCCATACAGGGCAGGCGGGCGATTTTGCGCCCCATCCGCGCCATGAAAGGCATGCCGATCACCGTCTCGCCCGAGGCTGACCAGCGCGCCAGATAGGCGCCGCTCAGCGCGGTCAGCACATCGGGCCAGCCAAGCCTGTGTCCGGCGGAAAATGCCTCGAGCCGGGCGGTCAGATCCGGGCTCAGCCAGCGGCTTTCGCGGTGAAAGGCATGGGCCGGGACGGCGCGCTCTCCGGCGAGAGTGCCGGGGCTGGTGATCTCGGGCAGGCGCTCCATCGCGGCGCGCCACCAGGCGGCATCGCTGAGGCGGCGTTCCGAGCTGCGGTAGAGCCGATCCTCATCATCGGCGCGCGACAGCGGCGGAAAGGCCAGCGGCGCGGCTCCCTCTCCGGTCAGATGGCCGTAATGCTCGCCGATCCGGTTCGAGATCAGCACCATGCCATAGCCATCAATCGCCAGATGGTGAATGCGCTCATAAAGCAGGGCGCTTTCGGGGCTGAGGCGGTAGAGGGTGAAGGCGGCGAGCGGTTCGCGCGCCAGATCAGCCGGGCGGGCAGTATCGGCCTGCATCTGCGCCAGCGCCTCGGCCCTGGCCTCAGCCGGTTGCATATGGCTGAGATTGACCTCGGTCAGCGACAGGCTGTCCCCGGTCAGCCATTGCCCGGGGCCGGCCGGAGTATTGCGAAAGCGCAGCTGCAATGCCTCGCTCTCGGCAATGGTCCGCGCCACCGCCTCGCGCAGCGCGGCCAGATCCACCGGCCCGCTCAGCGCCAGATATTGCCCGGTGTTCAGGATCGGGTTTTGCGGATCCAGGGCCTGAAAATACCACAGCCCCTCCTGGGCCTCGGTCAGGGGCCGCAGCCCGGGCATCCCGGCACTCATCTCAGCGCGCAGCCTGCTGACGCGAGATTTCGGCCCACCATTCGCCAAGCGTGGCGCTTTCAGCAAAGACCGAGAAGTCGATCTTCAGCCCGGCCTGTTCCCAGGCGGTGACCAGCTGCATCAGCCGCAGGCTGTCGAGACCGAGATCGGGCAGGTGATCGTCATTGCCGATCTCCTGCGGTTCCAGATCGGTCAGCCGGGCAATATCAGCGCGCATCGCTTCAAGGGTGAGGGTCATGACTTCTGGTCTTCTTTCAGGAAGCTGGCGCGCAGATCGGCGCGCAGCTTGTTGCGGCTGATTTTCCCGACGGCGGTGGTGGCGAATTCCGTCACAAAAACCACCTGATCGGGGACTTTGAATTCGGCAACCTGGCGGCTGCGCATGAAGGCTTTGATCGCGGCGGCGCGCGGCGCCTCGGCGCCCTGTTTCAGCACGATAAAGGCGCAGATCCGCTCACCGAGGAAAGCATCGGGGATCGAGACCACGGCGGCGTCAAACACCGCCGCATGGGCGAGGAGATGATCCTCAACCTCTTCGGCCGAGATCTTTTCGCCGGCGCGGTTGATATGATCACCGGCGCGGCCCTGGACCACCAGATAGCCGCCGGGCAGGCGTTTCACGATATCGCCCGAACGGTAATAGCCGCCTTCCGAGAAGCTGCGCTGATTGGCGGCAGGCTCATTGTGATAGCCGCGGATCGTATAGGGGCCACGGGTGTGCAGATGGCCGGGCTCGCCCTCGGGCACCGGATTGCCCTCGTCATCAAGCACCAGCACCTCATCATCAGGGCTGATCGGGCGGCCCTGGGTGTTGATGATAATTTCTTCGGGATCATCAAGCCGGGTGTAATTCACCAGGCCCTCGGCCATGCCAAAGACCTGCTGCAGGGTGCAGTTCAGGGTCGGGCGCACCCGGGCGGCGGCTTCGGGAATGAATTTCGCCCCGCCAACCTGCAGCACCTCAAGGCTTGAGAGGTCATGCGTGGTCGTGGGGGCAGCCTGCATCCACAGCAGCGCCAGGGGCGGCACGAGGCCGGTGATGGTCACCTTCTCCGCCTCGATCAGCGCGAAAGCGGTGGCAGGCGCCGGGTTCGGGCTGAGCACAACCCGGGCGCCAGCGGCCAGGGTGCCAAAGACCCCGGGCGAAGACATTGGGAAATTATGCGCGACGGGCAGGGCGCAGAGATAGACGCTCCCGGGCGTCAGGCCCGAGATCCTCGCACTTTCGATGAAGGAATAAAGGTAATCATCATGGGTGCGCGGGATCAGTTTCGACAGCCCCGTCGTGCCGCCCGAGATTTGCAGGAAGGCCACGGCCGAGGGATCGACCTGCGGCAAAGGCGTGGCCGAGCGTGTCAGGGCGGAGAAGGGGATCTGGCCGGCACCGGCCTCGCCGATCACCACCAGATGCCGGACCTCGGGCACCGCTTCACGGATCTCACACGCCAGCGGGCGATAGTCGAAAGCGTCGAGCCGGTCGGCCTGGATCAGCGCTTTCGCTCCCGAGCGCCTGGCGAAATGCACCAGTTCGGTGCGGCGATGCGCGGGCAGGGCATAGACCGGCACAAGGCCGGCAAGGAACAGGCCAAAGACCGCAGGAAAAAATTCGGCAATATTCGGGATCTGCACCAAAACCCGGTCGCCGGGCTGCAGGCCCAGATCCAGCCAGCCGCAGGCGGCGGCTTCGGCCTGATCGAGCAGATCCTGATAGCTCAGCCGGGTTGTGCCGCCGACCACGGCGATGCGCGTGCCATGTTCCGCCGCGAGGCGGCGCAGCAGATCGCCAAAGCTCTCGCCACGCCAGTAGCCGCGCTCGCGGTAGCGAAGGGCGAGGTCTGAGGGCCAGATCTGTGCCGGCGGTGCAGAATGCAGCGGGTCGGTCATTTCCGGAGCAAGGGGGCTGGGGCTGTGGGCCTGTGGAGCGGCCATGACGCACCTTGGAGCAGTTTCAGAAAATCGCAAAGCGCCGGAACAGACGCCTGTTTCTGTCGGGATATCTTTGCCTGGAGAAATAGTCAACTTTGCCAGAGCCTGCATTCTCAGGTTGGCAGGGACGCGATTTCAGACAAAATACCAGACATATCCCGCCCCGCCGTTCCGGGGGGTGCAAGACAAGGTAATTCTATGCCCCGATCCAGCCTTCCGCTGCGCGATACGCCGCAGGTTTATGGTCGCGTCACCCGCGCGCTGCACTGGTCCATCGCTCTGCTCCTGCTCTGGCAATATATGACAATGGCCCTGAAACTCGGTTTCGGCTGGAGCCCGCGCGACAGCGCGGTGGTCGGATCGCATAGCATGATCGGCACGCTGGCTTTCGTGCTGATCGTGATCCGCCTCATCTGGGCGGTGATGAATGCCGCTCACCGCCCGGCGCATGGCGGGGGCCTTATCGGCATTGCTGCCAAAGCCGGACATGGCCTGCTCTATCTTGCCATGCTGATCGTGCCTCTGGCCGCTTTGCTGCGCGCTTTCGGCTCGGGCCGTGGCTTTGCGCCTTTCGGTTTTACGCTGTTTCCGACCCGCGAGGCGCCGATTGAGTGGATGGTGAATTTTGCCAATGCCATCCATGGCGAGCTGGGCTGGGTGATGGGCGTGCTGATCCTTGGCCATGTGGGGATGGTGGGCCTGCATGAGGCAATGTGGAAAGACGGCACGCTGGCGAAAATGGCCGGGCGCAAAGCCCTGCGCTGAGCGCGCGAGCGCGTCCCCCGGTTTTTTGTTCAGGCGCTTGCCCCGGCGATCAATCCGGGGCAGGCATGACAGATGCGCATTCTTGCTGTCACATCGGTCAAAGATGAAGCGCCATTCCTGCTGGAATGGCTGGCCTGGCATCAGCTGATCGGGGTGACGGATTTCTGGATCGCCTCGAATGATTGCGAGGATGGCACCGACCGGCTGCTTGATCTGCTGATGCAGCATGGTCTGCTGCATCACCATCCACAGCGCCCGGACCGGACAAAAAGCATCCAGTGGCAGGCGCTCAAAGCCGCCTGGGTGCATCCTTTGCGCCAGAGCGCTGACTGGATGCTGATCTCGGATGTCGATGAGTTTCCGATGATCCATTGCGGCAGCCACCGGCTCGGCGATCTGATCGCCGCCTTGCCGGCGGAGGCCGAGGCCGTCGCGCTCGCCTGGCGGCTGTTCGGCGCCAATGGTCAGAGCGGCCTGCGTGATCTGCCGGTGACCGGGCAGTTCACCCGCTCGGCCCCGCCCGATATGGTCTATCCGGTCGCGGCGACGTTTTTCAAAAGCCTGTTCCGCCCGGCCGCCTTCCACCGCCCCGGCGTGCACCGGCCTTTGCGGGGGCCGGGCCAGGGGCCTGCGCGCTGGTCTGACGGATCGGGGCGGGCGATGACCGGGGTGCTGGCCGAAGATAAACGGCTTTCGCTGCTGGGGCTTGAGGGGCATCGCAGCCTCGCCGAGATGCATCACTATTCGCTGCGTTCGGTGGAAAGCTTTGTGGTCAAATCGGCGCGCGGCCTGCCCAATCGCGCCAGCAAGCCGATTGATCTGCACTATTGGGTCGGGCGCAATTTCAACAATCAGCTGAATGAGGCGGCGCTGGTGCTGGCCGGGCCACTGGCTGAGGGCATCGCCCGGCTAAAGGCGCTGCCCGGAGTGGCTGAGGCGCATGAGGCAGCCCTGGCCTCGCACCGCGCCAGCTTTGCGCGGCTGGTGCAAAGCCCCGGGGGCTATCAGCTCTGGAGCTCCTGCCTGCAGGCGGCGGGGAGCGCGGCATTGCCGCCGCGACTCACCCGCGAAGTCTATGAGCGGTTTCAACGGGTTGAACGGTCGCAGCCCGAGGGTTGAGCCGCAGGCGGAAAAGCGCCACAGGCTTTGCACGGCCCAGGCCCGGCGGCTGTCCGGGCGGTTGCTTCGGCCTTCAAACACAGGCGAAATGCCACAGAACCGGGCCCTGCCACGCGGATCGGTGTTTATGCTGGCCTCGCAGCCGCTTTCTGGTTACAGTTTTTTCAATGGACCCGGGGATCACATCCGGGCCTGAGGCAGCATATCCGAGGCAGTATCCCCATGACTGAGATGGTCTATGGTTCCGCACCTGTTGCAGCACGCGAGCCGGTTCTGCCGCGCTGGTGGCGAACGGTAGACCGCTGGACGCTGACATCGATCATGATGCTGTTCGGGATCGGCCTTCTGCTCGGGCTTGCCGCCTCGGTGCCGCTGGCCAGCCGCAATGACCTGCCCGATTTCTATTATGTGCAGCGCCAGGCGGTGTTTGGCATTCTGGGCCTTCTCGTGATGTTTGGCCTGTCGATGGCCCCGCCTGGCCTGGTTCGTCGTCTCGGGATCATCGGATTTTTGCTGGCGCTGATCCTGGTCATGGCGCTGCCGGTCATTGGTCAGGATCATGGTAAAGGCGCCACGCGCTGGCTGTCGCTGGCCGGGATCTCGCTGCAGCCCTCGGAATTTCTGAAACCCGGCTTCGTGATTATCACTGCCTGGCTGATGGCTGCTGCGCAGAATGTCGGTGGCCCGCCCGGCAAGCTGATCTCGGTGCTGTTGCTGATGATCGTGGTTGGATTCCTTGCCATGCAGCCCGACTTTGGCCAGTCGGCGCTGATCGTTTTCTCCTGGGGCGTGATATATTTCGTCGCCGGAGCGCCGATGCTGCTGATCGGCTCGGTCGCAGGCATTGTCGCTTTCGGCGGCTTTATCGCCTATGGCTCATCCGAGCATTTTGCCCGCCGGATTGACGGTTTCCTCTCTCCCGATGTCGATCCGCGTACCCAGCTCGGCTATGCGGCGAATGCGATCCAGGAGGGCGGTTTCTTTGGCGTGGGCGTGGGCGAGGGCCAGGTGAAATGGTCGCTGCCCGACGCGCATACCGATTTCATCATTGCGGTCGCGGCAGAGGAATACGGGCTGATCCTCGTGCTCGTCATCCTGGCTTTGTTCGGCATTGTCGTGGTGCGCTCTCTGATGCGCCTGACTGCCGAGCGCGATACCTTTACCCGCCTTGCAGGATCGGGCCTTGCCTGCATCCTCGGGGTTCAGGCGATGATCAATATGGGTGTGGCGGTGCGGCTGCTGCCCGCCAAGGGCATGACGCTGCCCTTCGTTTCCTATGGTGGCTCGTCGATCATTGCCGCCGGGATCACGGTCGGCATGTTGCTGGCGCTGACCCGGACCCGTCCGCGTGACCGGATGGCTGAGCTGTTTGGCCGGAGGCGCTGATGGCGGATTCGGGCAATAAAAAGCAACCGCTGCTGCTGATTGCAGCGGGCGGAACCGGTGGGCATATGTTCCCGGCCCAGGCTCTGGCCGAGGCGATGCTGGCGCGGGGCTGGCGGGTGATCCTGTCGACCGATGAACGCGGCGCACGCTATACCGGCGGCTTCCCGCATACAGTCAGGGTTGAGAAAGTGGCTTCGGCCACCTTCGCCCGTGGCGGGATGGCGGCAAAGCTGCTGGCGCCGCTGCGCATCGGCAGCGGTATCCTTTCGGCCTTTTTCGCCATGCTGCGCGACCGTCCGGCTGTGGTGGTGGGTTTTGGCGGCTATCCCTCGATCCCGGCCCTGTCGGCGGCGACGCTGCTGCGGCTGCCGCGGATGATCCATGAGCAGAATGGTGTGCTGGGCAAGGTGAATACCCTGTTCGCCCGGCGGGTTGACCGTATGGCCTGCGGCACCTGGCCTGCGGCTTTGCCCGAAGGGGTCGAGGGCATTGCCACCGGCAATCCGGTGCGTGGCGCGGTTCTGGCGCGCGCGGGCGCCCCCTATATTCCGCCCGGAGATTATCCGATGTCTGTCCTGGTGATCGGCGGCAGCCAGGGCGCGCGTATCCTCTCCGAAGTGGTGCCGGCCGCGATGGCTTTGCTTCCCGAGGCGGTGAAGAACAACCTGCGCGTGGCCCATCAGGCCCGCGATGAAGATGCCGAACGTGCCCGCGCCGCCTATGCCGGGGCCGGGATCCGCGCCGAGATTGAGCCCTTCTTCATGGATGTGCCGCGCCGCCTTTCCGAGGCGCAGCTGGTGATCTCGCGTTCGGGCGCCAGCTCGGTTGCGGATATCTCGGTGATCGGCCGCCCCGCGATCCTGATCCCCTTCGCGGCCGCGACCGGCGATCACCAGACCGCCAATGCCCGGGGCCTGGTTGAGGCCGGCGGGGCGGTGATGATCCCGGAAAAGTTGCTTGACGCCGGGGCGCTGGCCCTGCAGATGGCTGCGGTCCTCGGCAATCCTGCTGCGGCGCGACAGATGTCCGCCAGTGCCCTGGGCGTCAGCAAACCCGATGCTACTGAAAACCTGGTCGCGCTTGTCGAGGACCTGGCTGGAGAGATTAAATGAGTGCCGCTACCAAACTGCCGCTTGAACTTGGCCCGATCCATTTCGTGGGCATTGGCGGCATTGGTATGTCGGGCATTGCCGAAGTGCTGCTGACGCTGGGTTATCAGGTCCAGGGCTCGGATGCCAAAGCCTCAAAAATCACCGACCGCCTGGCCTCTCTGGGCGCGCAGATTTTCATCGGCCAGAGTGCGCAGAACCTGGGCGAGGCGGCAGTTGTCGTGATCTCCTCAGCGATCCGCAAAGAGAATCCTGAGCTGCAGGAGGCGCGTCAGCGCAAACTGCCGGTGGTGCGCCGGGCCGAGATGCTGGCCGAGCTGATGCGCCTGCGCTCTAATATCGCGGTTGCGGGCACGCATGGCAAAACCACCACCACGACCATGGTGGCGACGCTGCTCGACAAGGGGGGCTTTGACCCGACCGTGATCAATGGCGGCGTGATCCATGCCTATGGCTCAAACGCGCGGGCGGGCGAGGGTGAATGGATGGTGGTTGAGGCCGATGAATCCGACGGCACTTTCAACCGCCTGCCGGCGACGATTGCCATCGTCACCAATATCGACCCCGAGCATATGGAGCACTGGGGCACGATTGAGAACCTGCGCAAAGGCTTTCTCGATTTCGTCTCCAATATCCCGTTCTACGGTGTGGCGGTCTGCTGCATCGACCATCCCGAAGTGCAGGCCCTTGTCGGCAAGGTCACCGACCGCCAGGTGGTCACCTTTGGCTTCAGCGCCCAGGCCGATGTGCGAGCTTTGAACCTCAGGTTCGAAAATGGAAGATCTGTCTTCGATATCCAGCTTCAGAACGAAGAAGAAGGTTCGATTATTGAAGGCTGCGAATTGCCCATGCCGGGCAATCACAATGTGTCAAACGCGCTTTCCGCTGTGGCCGTCGCCCGTCATCTGGGCATGAAGAAAGAAGAGATCCGCGCCGCCCTGGCCGGTTTCGCCGGGGTCAACCGCCGCTTCACCCGGGTGGGCGAAGTGAATGGCGTGCCGATCATTGATGATTATGGCCATCATCCGGTCGAGATTGCCGCGGTGCTGAAAGCGGCGCGTCAGGCGGTCAGCGCCAATCCGGGCGCAAGGGTGATCGCGGTGCATCAGCCGCATCGCTATTCGCGCCTGTCGAACCTGTTTGAGGATTTCTGCACCTGCTTTAACGAGGCGGATGTGGTGGCGATTGCCGAGGTCTATGCCGCAGGCGAGGAGCCGGTCCCCGGTGCCAGCCGCGATGATCTGGTGGCCGGGCTGATCGCCCATGGCCATCGTCATGCCCGCGCGATCTTTGATGAGGCCGATCTCGGGCGGCTGTTCCGCGAACAGGCCCGTCCGGGCGATATTTTTGTCTGCCTCGGTGCCGGTACGATCTCAGCCTGGGCGAATAATCTGCCGGCAAAACTCGCCGATCTGCCGGGCTGAGCGGTGCCTTTGCCGCTCATCTGCCTCGGACTGCTGGTGGTGGCCGCTCTGGCGGCGCTGGTCACCCGGGCCTGGATGCGCCGGGGCTGGCATCTTGCCCTGACCGGGGCCGGGCTGGCGCTGGTCGGGCTGGTGGCGGTGCTATGGTATCTGGCGGGCACCGCCAGCGGCCATTATCTCGCCGGGCTTGAACAGGCCTTGCTGGCGATTGCCATTGTCATCGGGCCGCTTGCCGGGATTGTGATCGGCCTGGTGCTGAGCCGCTCATGGAAACTGGGGCTGGGGCTTGGGCTGATTTATGCTGCCGGGGTGATTGTGCTCTGTGTGAACCTGCTGTGAGGCGTGCGAGATGATCCCGCTTTCCGCCTTCACCTCTAGGCTGGCGCTGCACCGATCGGAGCGGCCATGACCACACCGCTGATCTTTGCCTTCCTCTGGCTGATCGCCGCCAATCTGATCGCCATGCTGCCCAGCCGCGATAAACACTGGCGTGCGGCGCTGGTGCTGATCGCCTGCGGGATTCCGATGGTCGGCTGGGTTACGGCCGAGGCCGGGCCGCTCTGGGGCATGCTGGTGCTGGCCGGCGGGGCCTTGGTTTTGCGCTGGCCGCTGATCTGGCTCTGGCGCGCCATGCGCCGCTGAACCGGCACCCCTTTGCGCAGCCCTGCGGGCAGGGGATTGCGGATCCCCGGGCTTCGCGGCTACCAACAGCCTATGATCACGCTCCCCACCCCCCGCGGAACCCTTACCCCTGATCGCTCGCTGGCGGATCTGACCTGGCTTCGGGTCGGTGGTCCGGCCGACTGGCTGTTTCAGCCTGCCGATGAGGCCGACCTTGCTGAGTTCCTGCGGGCTCTGCCGCCGGAAGTGGCGGTTTTCCCGATGGGGGTCGGCTCCAACCTGATCGTGCGCGATGGCGGCTTGCGTGCCGTGGTGATCCGGCTTGGCCGCGGTTTCAATACCATCACGGTTGAGGGCGATAAAGTGACGGCCGGGGCGGCAGCGCTCGACGCTCATGTCGCGCGCAAAGCAGCCGAGGCCGGGCGTGATCTGACCTTCCTGCGCACCATTCCCGGCTCGATCGGCGGGGCTGTGCGGATGAATGCCGGCTGCTATGGGCTTTATGTGGCAGATCATCTTGAGGAAATCCGCCTGATCACCCGCCAGGGCGAAGTGCTGACGCTGAAAGCCGCCGGGCTGAACCTGCGCTACCGTCAGTCTGACCTGCCGGAAGGGGCGGTGATCGTATCGGCGGTTTTCCGCGCGCCCGCAGCGGACCCGGCTGCGCTCGCGGCCCGGATGGAAGAGCAGCTGGCGAAACGCGATCTCAGCCAGCCTGTGAAAGAGCGCAGCGCCGGATCAACTTTCCGCAATCCTGCCGGTTTTTCCTCGACCGGAAAGGCGGATGATGTCCATGATCTGAAAGCCTGGAAGCTGATCGATGCGGCCGGAATGCGCGGCGCCCGGATCGGCGGGGCACAGATGTCACCGATGCATGCCAATTTCATGCTGAACACCGGAGGGGCGAGTGCCGCCGATCTGGAGGAGCTGGGAGAGGCGGTCAGAAAAAAAGTGTTCCAATCCAGCAAGATCACGCTAGAATGGGAAATTATGCGGGTCGGTGAGAAATCCGCATGAAAGAATGGCAGGCGTAACGGCGAAAAAAGCCGTTAATAATCAAGATAAGGGTCGCAAAGACCCTGTGAGGCAGTGATGGCGGGTGGATCGGGCAGATTGCCCCGCGTAACGGTATTGATGGGTGGCCTTTCGGCCGAACGTGAGGTCTCCCTCTCGTCCGGTGCGGAATGCCTCAAAGCGTTGCGCGCGGCGGGTTATGAGGCGGAAGGGCTGGACGCGGGTCCGGATCTGCCGCGCCGCCTGATGGATAACCCTCCCGAAGTTGTTTTCAATGCATTGCATGGCCGCTGGGGCGAGGATGGCTGCGTTCAGGGCCTGCTCGAATGGCTGCGCATTCCCTATACCCATTCCGGGGTGCTCGCCTCTGCGCTGGCCATGGATAAGACCCGGGCCAAGGATGCCCTGCGTGAGGCCGGTCTGCCGGTGCCGCATGGGGTGATCGTCTCGCGTGAGGCGGTGGCCGAGGGCCATGTCCTGCCGCCGCCCTATGTGGTCAAACCGAATTCTGAGGGCTCGTCGGTCGGGGTCTATATCGTGCGCGAGGGCTCAAACGCGCCGCGCCTGGCTGAGACCATGCCTGAACAGGTGCTGGTCGAGGCCTATGCGCCGGGCCGCGAAATGACCGTGGCGGTGCTCGATGGTAAGGCGCTCTGCGTCACCGATATCATCACCGATGGCTGGTATGATTACGACGCCAAATACAAAACCGGCGGCTCACGCCATGTGCTTCCGGCCGAACTGCCCAGAGAGATCACCGAAGCCTGCCTGACAATCTCGGAAAAAGCCTGCGCGGTGCTTGGCTGCCGTGGGCTGGCCCGGGTCGATTTCCGCTATGATGATGCGCGTGGTCTGGCGGGGCTGATCATTCTTGAGGTCAATACCCAGCCGGGCATGACCCCCACTTCCCTGGCCCCCGAACAGGCGGCTCTTTGCGGCATTTCTTTCCCCGAGCTCTGTGACCGGCTTGTGAGGGATGCGACATGCGATCGCTGATCCCGTTTCGCATCCTTCCTGCAAGACGCCCAGATCCCCGCTATGGCCGGGCCGAACCGCCACTGACCCGCCGCCCGGTGATCCGTCACGATCCCTCGCCCTCGCTCTGGGCCTACCGGATGCAGCGGATCATGCTGACCCCCTATCTGCGCGCTTTGCTGCGGGTCGGGCTGCCGGTTTTTGTTCTGCTCTTTGCCGCCGGCCTCTATATTGCCGATGATGCGCGTCGGGCCGGGGTGATCCAGGTCTTTACCGATCTGCGCCAGAAGTTCGAGCAAAGACCCGAATTTATGGTCGCGCTCGCCTCGGTGGAGGGGGGCTCGCCTGAACTGTCTGAGGCGGTGCGGGCGCGGCTGAATCTGAATCTGCCGCAAAGCTCGTTTGATCTCGATCTCGATGCCGCCCGGGGCCGGCTTGAGGCGCTGGATGCGGTGAAGACGGCCGAGCTGCGTGTGCGCTCGGGCGGGGTGCTGCAGGTGCTGATCACCGAGCGCCAGCCGGTGCTGGTCTGGCGCACGGCAGAGGGGCTGACGCTGCTTGATGACGGCGGTCACCGGGTGGCCAGCCTGATTGAGCGCGGCGACCGGGCCGATCTGCCGCTGATTGCCGGCGAGGGCGCCGATCTTCATGCCGCCGAGGCGCTGGAAATTCTCGCAGCCGCAGGCCCGGTGTCCAGCCGGATCCGCGGCCTGATCCGCATCGGCGAGCGCCGCTGGGATCTGGCGCTTGATCGCGGCCAGCGCATCATGCTGCCCGAAACCCAGCCGGTGCGGGCGCTTGAGCGGTTGCTGGCGCTGGATCATGCCCAGAATATTCTCGCCCGTGATCTGACGGCGGTGGATCTGCGGATCGCTGCAAGACCGACGCTTCGCCTTACCTCCTATGCGATGAATGAACTTCGCCGCGCCAAGGGGCTTGCTATCGTGGAGACCGAATTGTGACCGACCTCTACCAGACACAACGTGCCATGCGAAATATGCGCCGCGCTGCCATGCAGCGGGGCGTGATTGCCATTCTCGATGTCGGCAGCTCTAAAATTGCCTGCCTCATCCTGCGCTTTGACGGCGAGGCCCGTCTGCGCGAGGTTGAGGGGGTGGGGCCGATGGCGGGCCAGTCACAGTTCCGCATCATCGGTGCCGCCACCACCCGCTCGCGCGGGGTGCGCTTTGGCGAGATTTCGGTGATGAATGAGACCGAGCGCGCCATCCGCACCGCGGTGCAGGCGGCGCAGAAAATGGCCAGCGTCCGGGTTGACCATGTGATTGCCTGTTTCTCAGGTGCCGAGCCGCGCAGCTACGGCCTCGCCGGTGAGATTGATCTCGCCGATAATGTGGTGACCGAGCAGGATATCGCCCGGGTGCTGGCGGCCTGCGACGTGCCCGATATCGGGCCGGGGCGCGAGGTGCTGCATGCGCAGCCGGTCAATTTCGCGCTCGACCACCGGTCGGGTCTGGCCGATCCGCGTGGCCAGATCGGCCACCGGCTGACCTGTGATATGCATATACTCTCGGTTGATGCCTCGGCCATTCAGAACCTGCTCTACTGCATCCGGCGCTGCGATCTCGAACTGGCGGGGATTGCCTCTTCGGCCTATGCCTCGGCGATCTCCTCGCTGGTGGAGGATGAGCAGGAGCTGGGCGCGGCCTGCATTGATTTCGGCGGCGGTGCGACCGGCCTGTCGATCTTTATGAAAAAGCACATGATCTATGCCGATACCGTGCGGATGGGCGGCGATCATGTGACTTCGGATATTTCCAAGGGCCTTTATATCCCGATCGGCGATGCCGAGCGGATCAAGACCCGGCACGGCGGGCTGTTCGCCACCGGTATGGATGACCGCGAGCTGATCGAGCTCGGTGGCGAGAGCGGCGACTGGGAGAAGGACCGCCGCCAGATCAGCCGCACCGAGCTGATCGGCATCATGCGCCCGCGCGTCGAGGAAATTCTCGAGGAGACCCGGTCGGTTCTGGATGCGGCGGGCTTTGACCATCTGCCCAGCCAGCAGATCGTGCTGACCGGTGGCGGCAGCCAGATCCCGGGGCTGGATATGCTGGCCCAGAGGATCCTTGGCCACAGGGTCCGGCTGGGTCGGCCTTTGCGGGTTCAGGGCCTGCCTCAGGCGGCCACCGGCGCGGCTTTTGCCTCGGCGGTGGGGCTTTGCCTTTTCGCGGCCCATCCCCAGGATGAATGGTGGGACTTCGAGGTTCCTGCCGAGAGATATCCGGCGCGTTCTTTGCGAAGGGCATTCAGGTGGTTCAAGGACAACTGGTAACCCCAGGATACAGAGAATTTATCGACATTCCGCCGATTTGCGGCGGGATTCCCCCATATTTTGTAGGTCGCGGGATTTTTTCTCGTGACCTCCTTCCTCTATGGCAGTAGAGTTTCCTGAATATCCCGTAAGACCGGCCCCGGGACAGGTCCGGTCTTCACCCAAAACCTCTGGCCCGATGCTGATGGATGCAGATCCGGCGGCTCGCAGCTACGGGACCGGGAAGGGGCGACACGAGAAGACAGGCCGCAGCGGCATAAAAAACGGACAGGCGAAACCATGGCACTCAATCTGACGATGGCGAACCAGCGCGAAGAGCTGAAGCCGCGCATCACCGTCTTTGGTGTGGGCGGCGCGGGCGGGAATGCGGTCAATAACATGATCGCAAAACAGCTCGAGGGCTGCGAATTCGTGGTGGCGAATACCGACGCCCAGGCGTTGCAGCAATCTCTTGCGCATTCGCGGATCCAGATCGGCCTTAAAGTGACCGAGGGTCTGGGCGCGGGCGCACGCCCGAGCGTGGGCGCGGCCGCGGCCGAGGAATCGATCGAAGAGATCGTCGATCACCTCGCAGGCGCGCATATGTGCTTCATCACCGCCGGCATGGGCGGCGGCACCGGCACCGGTGCGGCCCCGATCATCGCCCAGGCGGCGCGTGAGCTGGGGGTGCTGACCGTTGGTGTGGTGACCAAGCCGTTCCAGTTTGAGGGCGGCAAGCGGATGCGTCAGGCCGAAGAGGGTCTGGAAGCGCTGCAGAAGGTCGTCGACACGCTGATCATCATTCCGAACCAGAACCTGTTCCGCCTCGCAAATGAGCGCACCACCTTCACCGAGGCCTTCGCGCTTGCTGATGATGTGCTCTATCAGGGCGTCAAAGGCGTGACCGATCTTATGGTGCGCCCGGGCGTGATCAACCTCGACTTCGCCGATGTCCGTTCGGTGATGGATGAGATGGGCAAGGCGATGATGGGCACCGGTGAGGCCGAGGGCGATGATCGCGCCGTTCAGGCCGCCGAGAAGGCCATCGCCAACCCGCTGCTTGATGAGATCAGCCTGAATGGCGCACGCGGTGTGCTGATCAATATCACCGGCGGCCATGATCTGACCCTGTTCGAACTGGACGAGGCGGCGAATATCATCCGCGAGAAAGTCGATCCGGAGGCCAATATCATCGTCGGCTCGACGCTTGATAACACCATGGAAGGCCGGATCCGGGTTTCGGTCGTTGCCACGGGCATCGATATGAGCCAGGCCAAGCCCGAACAGCCGGTCGCCCGTCGCCCGATGGCGCAGCCGTTGCAGCTTGATCCGGCCCCGGCAGCCGCTCCGCGTCAGGCAGCGCCGCAGCCGGCCTGGCAGCCCGCACCGCAGCAAAACTATCAGCCCGCGGCGCAGCCGGCCTATCAGCCTGCTCCGCAACAGGCCTATTTCCAGCAGCCCGCCCAGCAGGCTGCACCAGCGCCGCGCCAGCCGCAGCCCGAGGCTGATCTGTTCTCGGCAGGCGAGGTGGAGGCCCCGGCCTTCCATCCCCAGGCCGATCAGTATGAAGATCCGAATGCCGGTCACGATCTGCCGCCGCCGGCCTATCGCCCGCAGGCTCCGGTAGGCCAGGCCGCCCGTCCGGCACCTTCGGCGATTGATGCTGATGCGGCCGGCTTCGTTGCGCCGCGTCCGCGCACCCCGGGTCAGCCGACGCCGGAAGCCATGGCGCGCCTTCAGGCCGCTGTGCGCAAGACGCCTTCGGCTGCTGCTCCGGCCGCGCCGCAGCAGCGTGCGCCTGAGCCCCAGGCCCCGGCCGCAGCGGCGCGTCCGCGCTTTGGTATCGGCTCGCTGATCAACCGGATGGCAGGCCATCTCGACACCGCCCAGGCCGAGCGCGCCAGCGCCCCGCCGGCCCGCCATCAGCCGCCGGTCACCTCTTATGACGAGGAGCCGGAAGCCGGTGCAGATCAGGACCGGATCGAGATCCCGGCCTTCCTGCGCCGCCAGGCCAATTGATTACAGGCAGAAGAAACTGAAGGGGAAGGGGCCGATTTTCGGCCCCTTTTTCTTTTGAATCAATGATTTGGAATTGTGACACCCAGTGTCACAAACCGTTGCAAAAGGTGAATTGAGCTTCCGGTGACCATTGACTAACTAAGATTAACGAGGGCGGCACAGGATCGTGAGCAGATCCGATCCGGCGCGGCTTCTCCTGGTTTAAGCAGAATGGAAGGCACTGAGGTGCAAAACACAGTTAAATGTTCGGTCAGCTTCGTCGGCGTGGGTCTCCACACCGGCCGGCCGGTGCGTATGGTTGTGCTTCCGGCCCCGGCAGACCATGGAATTCGCTTCCTGCGCAGCGATCTTATCGCCGCAGGCTCTGACAAAAATGCTGAGATCCCGGCGATCTGGAGCGCGGTGACGCCGTCGCGGCTGTGCACTGTGGTCGAGAATGAAGATGGGGTTTCGGTCTCGACGATTGAGCATCTGATGGCGGCTTTTGCCGGCATGGGTATTCATAACGCGCTGGTGCGCATCGATGGCGGCGAAGTGCCGATCCTCGATGGCTCCTCGGAACCCTTTGTTGCTGCCTTCCTGAAGGTGGGCCTGGTCTCGCTGGAAACCCCGGTCAGTGCCGTGCGGGTGCTCAGGGCGGTAGAGGTGCGCGAAGGCGAGGCTGTGGCCCGGCTTGAGCCTGCCGAGATGCTGGAAATCGACTTCCGTATCGAATTTGAGGAGGCTGCGATCGGCGTCCAGGAGCGCAGCCTGAAACTGTCGAATGGCGCTTTCGTGCGCGAACTTTCGGACAGCCGCACCTTCTGCCGCCAGTCCGATGTGGATGCGATGCGTGAGCGTGGCCTGGCGCTGGGGGGCACGGTGCATAATGCCGTGGTCTTTGACGGGGCTCGCGTGGTCTCGCCGGGTGGTCTGCGCCACAAGGACGAGCCGGTGCGCCATAAGATGCTCGACGCGGTCGGTGATCTGGCGCTGGCCGGTGGCCCGATCCTTGGCCGCTATACCGGGCTGCGCGCGGGTCATGCCATGACCAACCGCCTGCTGCGCGCGCTGTTCGAGGATCCGGCCAATTACCGTATCGAGCGCGCCGCTGCCGGCATTAATGGTAAATTGCCCGGTGCCGGCGTGCATGCCGGTGATCTGCCCTCGCTGCGTCGCCAGGCCGCCTGACGCTCCGGTCGTGCCGGGCCCCCGACCCGGGGCCGGGCGCAGAGCCTGCTTCCTTGCTCACCGGAAGAAAGGCGTTTTGCGCAGCCGATTTTTCTGTGCTAGGACACAAACAAATCGCCGGGCATTGCCCGGGCAGGTTTGGGCCCCGGCGCCTTCAGCCCAGGCACCGATCCCCTGTCCCGGAAAGGCTGCGGGCACGGAAGCCGTCTTACGGTCGGCTCCGCTAAAGGAAGTCAGGTTGGGGTAGGCGGAAGATGGCAGGCAAGGCACCGGGACTGCATTTCGCAGCGGTCATGCTACTCTCGGGTGTGCTGGCGGCTTGTGGCAGCAAAAACAGCTCCGGCGGCAGCGAAGACTTTGGCGCGATGACGGCAGAGGAAATCTACCGTCAGGGCGAGATCAAGCTCGAAACCGGGCGCCGCCCCGCTGATTCTCTTAAATATTTCGAAGAGGTCGAGCGCCTCTATCCCTATACCCAATATGCCCGCCGTGCCCTGATCATGCAGGCCTTCGCCAATCATAAGGCGAAGAAATACGAAGAGGCCCGCGCCGCCGCGCAGCGCTTCCTCGATTTCTACCCCGATGATGAAGAAGCGCCCTATGCCGCCTATCTGATGGCGCTGAGCTATTATGACCAGATCGAGGATGTCGGCCGCGATCAGGGCCTGACCTTCCAGGCGCTGGTCTCGTTGCGTGATGTGATCGAAAGATATCCCGACAGCGAATATTCCAGCTCGGCGATCCTGAAATTCGATCTCGCCTTCGACCATCTGGCGGCGAAAGAAATGGAAATCGGGCGCTTTTATCTGAAGCGGCGCCATTACACTGCGGCGCTGAACCGGTTCCGCACCGTGGTTCAGGATTTCCAGACCACCAGCCATACCGCCGAGGCGCTCTATCGCCTGATCGAGGCCTATCTGGCGCTTGGATTTGAGGCCGAGGCCCAGACCGCCGGTGCGATCCTGGGCCATAACTACCAGTCTTCGCCCTTCTATCAGGACGGCTATAACCTGCTGAAGGGCAGGGGGCTTTCGCCCGAGGCCAAAGGCAATTCCTGGCTGTCCAAAGCCTATCGGCAGATGATCCGCGGCGAATGGCTCTGATCAGGCAGACAGGGGCGTGACATGCGCCTCTGTTTCTGATTTGTTCCGGACCAACCTGCATTTGCCTGCGTTCTGGTGCCTCCATGCTGATTTCGCTCGATATTCGCGACATTCTGATCATTGACCGGCTGTCGCTGGCGCTCGGCCCGGGGCTGAATGTCCTGACCGGAGAAACCGGGGCGGGGAAATCCATCCTGCTCGATGCGCTTGGTATGGTGCTGGGCTGGAAGGGCCGGGCCGATCTGGTGCGCCAGGGCGCGGAAAAAGGCGAGGTCACCGCAGTCTTCGACCTGCCGCCGGGCCATCCGGCGGTGCAGGTGCTGGAAGAGGCCGGGGTTGAGGTCGGGGGCGAGGTGGGGGGCGAGCTGATCCTGCGCCGGCTTGCACATAGCGATGGCCGCCGTCAGGCTTGGGCCAATGACCGCCGCGTCTCGGCCGAGGTGCTGCGCAATCTCTCGGAAAGCCTGGTTGAGCTGCATGGTCAGCATGATGATCGGGGCCTGCTGAACCCGCGCGGCCACCGGGCGCTGCTCGATGCTTTCGGTGGCTATGATCTGGCGCCTTTACGCACTTTCTGGGGGCAGCGCCGCCAGGCAGCGGAGGCGCTGGAGGCGGCAGAACAGGCGATCGCCCGCGCCCGGACCGAAGAGGAATTCCTGCGCCATGCCGTGGGTGAGCTCGATAAGCTGGCGCCGCAACCGGGCGAGGAGGCGGTGCTCGACGCTAAGCGGCGGATGATGCAGGGTGCGGCGCGGATCCGTGAGGATGTCTCGCGCGCGCTGGCCTCGCTGGCCGAGGAGGGGGCTGAAGGCCGGATGCGCGATGCCACCCGCTGGCTGGAGGGGGTGTCTGACCGGGCCGAAGGGCGGCTTGATGAGCCGCTGGCGGCATTGTCACGTGCATTAATCGAACTTTCCGAGGCCCAGTCCGGCGTCGAATCGGCCTTGCATGCGCTGGATTTCAATCCTGCCGAGCTGGAAGCCTGCGAAGAGCGGCTCTTCGCCATCCGGGCGCTGGCGCGCAAATATGGCACGGCCCCTGATGATCTGGCGCGTGAGGCCGACAGCCTCAGGGCGCGGCTTAATGCGCTGGATGCGGGCGAGGCCGGGCTGGCGCAGCTGAACGCGGATCTGAAGGCGGCCGAGGCGGTCTATGCAGATGAGGCCGCGCTGATCAGCGGTAAGCGTGCGGTTGCGGCCAGCCAGCTCGATACGGCGATGGCGGCCGAACTGGCACCGCTGAAGATGGAGCGCGCGGTGTTTCGCAGCGTGATCACCGCAGCCGAGCCTGGCCCCGATGGTCAGGATCAGGTGACCTTCACCGTCGCCACCAATCCGGGCGCACCGCCCGGCGCGCTGAACAAAATTGCCTCCGGCGGCGAGCTGTCGCGCTTCCTGCTGGCGCTGAAGGTCTGTCTGACCGGCGGTGGCGCGGGGCTGACGATGATTTTCGACGAAATCGACCGCGGCGTCGGCGGCGCCACTGCCGATGCGGTCGGGCGGCGGCTGCAGGCCTTGTCGGAAAATGCCCAGGTGCTGGTGGTGACCCATTCGCCCCAGGTGGCGGCGCTGGGGGCGCATCACTGGCGGGTGCAGAAATCTGTGGTCAGCCGCGCGGGCCAGGAAATCACGCTTTCGACCGTGGTGCCGCTGGCAATGGAAGAGCGCGTCGAGGAGATCGCGCGCATGCTGGCCGGGGACCGGGTCACCGATGCGGCACGCCAGGCGGCGCTGGCGCTGATTCCCGGCACCTGAAAGGCTGGCCTGGCGCGGCTCTGCGCCGCCTCTGGCTTATCCTCCGGGGCTTTATTGATTTCTCAGCGTTTTCAGGCCGAGCTATGCCCTTGTGCCGGGGCGGCTTTGCATTTGCGGCATATTTTTCTGCGCCGCAGCAAGTGCTAGGATCGGGGCAGGATGTTTTCTGTCCCGACCTGTTGGAGTTTTCCCATGTTTGCCGCGTTTCTGTCGCGCCTTCTGTCCTCGTATCTGCCGCGGATCATGCCCTCGGATGATGCCTATGAGCGTCCGATCCGGGCCTCGGCCAAAGGCTGATCGCCTGCGGCCCGGCGGCAGTCCTGAGGCCGCTTCGGCTCTGGAACCCGGCAGAGCCTTGCGCTAAGAGGGGGCATTCCCTCGGCATAGCGGGCCTGCGCCAGACCCGGCCCCGTATCGGAGAGCGCCATGAAAGCCGCCGTCATCACCTTCCCCGGATCCAACTGCGACCGCGACCTCGCCGTAGCCTTTGAAAAGGCTGGCTTTGAGGTTGCCCGCGTCTGGCACAAAGACAGCGAGCTGCCCGCCGGCACCGATATCGTCGGCGTGCCGGGTGGTTTCTCTTATGGCGATTATCTGCGCTGCGGCGCAATTGCAGCGCAATCGCCGATCAGCAGCGCGGTCAAGGCCCATGCCGAAAAGGGTGGCTATGCCATCGGTATCTGCAATGGCTTCCAGATCCTGACCGAGATGCGCCTGCTGCCCGGTGCGCTGATGCGCAATAAGGGCCTGCAGTATATCTGCCGCACCATTGGCCTGAAGGTCGCCACCACCGCTTCGGATTTCACTTCCGGTTACAGCCTCGGCCAGGAAATCCGGGTGCCGATCGCGCATCATGACGGCAATTACACGCTGGAGGCGGAAGAGCTGAAAGCGCTGCGCGATCAGGACCGTATCGCCTTTACCTATAGCGACAATCCGAATGGCTCGATGGGCGATATTGCCGGCGTGCTTTCGCAAAACCGCCGGGTGCTGGGCATGATGCCGCATCCCGAGCGCGCTTTTGAGCCGCTGCATGGCTCGGCCGATGGCGCGGCATTGTTTGCGGCGCTGATGGGCGGGTTGGCGCTCGCCTGAGCGCCTCTGCCTTGAGGGGCGCCTGGGGGCAACTTAATCTGCGGCCATGATCAGCGACCGCTCAGCCGACAGCAGTGAAAGACCGCAGGGCCTGCCCTGGCGGGTGAAGGCTGTGGTGATCCTGCTGATCATTGCCGCAATCGGCGTGGTGCTGGTGTCGAACCGCTGGCTGAACGACCGCTTCAGCGATGGCGCACGCGGCCGCTCCGACGTGCGCCTCGCGCTTTACTCGGGCAACCTGGTCTCGGAACTGCAGCGCACCTCGGTGGTGCCCTTGCTGCTGTCGCGCGACCCGGATCTGCTGCAGGCTCTGCGCGACGGCAATTTCTCGCGCACCTCGGCCAAGCTGATCGCGCTGCAGGCCGAGATCGGCGTCGCCTCGATCCGGCTATTGGATGTGAATGGCCGGGTGGTGGGCGCGACCAACCGCAATATCCTGTCGACGATTTTCCGCTCGGAGAGCTATTTCGTCGATGCGCAGCGCACCAATGAGACCATTTTCACCGCCAGCCCGCGCGAGACCGGCGGCTATGATTTCAGTTATTCCCGGGCTTTGCGCGCCGATGGCAAAGTGCTCGGCGTCATCGTCGTCTCGGTCGATCTGCTGAAATATGAGCGCGCCTGGTCGGGGCTGAATGATGCGGTGGTGGTCACCAATTCGGAAGGCACGGTCATTCTGACCACGGTTCCGGCATGGCGCGGCCGCTCGCTGACCGAGGCCATGGCCGAGACCGAGCCGCCTTCAGCGATTGAGCAGGCCTGGCAGGCCTCGACCGACTGGGCCCGCCCGGCGCCCGAGGCCTGGATGCAGGGCACGCCGGTGATGAAGACCGAGGCGCGGATCCCGTTCCGGGGCTGGCGCATCGTCACTTTCGTCGACTATGCCCAGGTGCGTGAGAAGGTGAATTCCATTCTGGCGCTCGAGATCATGGGCTTTGCCATCGTGATGTCGATCGCCTTCTATTTCCTGACCCGCCGGGCCTGGTCGCGCTCGCTGTCGCTGCAGCGGGAATCGGCGGAACTGCGGGCGCTCAATGCCCGGCTGCAGCGCGAGATTGCCGAGCGCGAGAAGGTCGAGGCCAATCTGCAGGTCGCCGAGCAGACGCTGGAGCAAAGCTCAAAACTGGCGGTGCTGGGCGAGATGTCGGCAGCGGTCAGTCATGAGCTGAACCAGCCGCTGGCCGCGATGAAAACCTATCTGGCGGGGGCGCGTCTGCTGTTGCAGCGCAAACGCCCCGATGAGGCTCTGTCCTCGTTCCAGCGCATTGATGATCTGATCGAGCGGATGGGATCGATCACCCGTCAGCTGAAAAGCTATGCCCGCAAGGGCGGCGAGGCCTTTGAGCCGGTGGATCTCAGGATGTGCGTCTCCTCGGCTCTGGCGATGATGGAACCGCAGCTGAAAAGTCGCGTTGTGAAGATCACGCGCGGGCTGCCGCGCCAGCCGGTGATGGTCATGGCAGACCGGATCCGTCTTGAGCAGGTTATTATTAATCTTCTGAGAAATGCACTGGATGCAATCCGCGATGTGAATGCGCCCCAGATCGACATGCTTTTGTCGGCAGGTGAGACCGCGACGCTGACAGTGCGCGATAACGGCCATGGGATTATCGATCTCGATAATCTGTTTGAGCCTTTCTACACGACCAAAAAACCCGGGGAAGGGGTGGGCCTTGGCCTCGCAATCTCCTCGGGCATTGTAACAGACTTGGGGGGTCGCCTGACCGCCCATAATGGCGAAGAGGGCGGTGCAGTGTTCGAAATGCAGCTGCCGATCCTGTCGTCTGGTCAGCAAGCAGCAGAGTGAGGGCTGAATGGCACGAGCGATGAAAGTGGCGATTGTCGATGACGAGGCGGATATGCGGGCCTCGATCAGCCAGTGGCTGGCGCTCTCGGGCTTTGATACCGAAACCTATGGCTCGGCTGAGGAGGCGCTGAAATCCCTCGGCCCCGATTTCTCGGGTGTGGTGGTGTCTGATATTAAGATGCCCGGCATGGATGGCATGGCCTTCCTGAAAAAGCTGATGAGCCTCGATTCCGGCCTGCCGGTGATCATGATCACCGGCCATGGCGATGTGCCGATGGCGGTAGAGGCGATGCGGGTCGGTGCTTTTGACTTCCTGGAAAAGCCGTTTAACCCCGACCGGATGACCGAACTGGCCAAGAAAGCCACCCAGGCACGGCGCATGACGCTCGACAGCCGGGCTTTGCGCAAAGAGCTGTCGGATGGCTCGACCATCATGCAAAAACTGGTCGGCACCTCGCCGGCGATGGAGCGGCTGCGCGAGGATATTCTCGATCTCGGCCAGGCCGACAGCCATGTGCTGATCGATGGCGAGACCGGCACCGGCAAGACCCTGGTGGCCCATGCGCTCCATGCGGTCGGGCCGCGTGCCTCGAAGAAATTCGTCTCGATCTCCTGCGCCGCCTGGTCCGAGGATCAGCTTTCGGCCCGGCTGTTTGGCCCGGGCGAGGATGGCGCGATCCCGCTGGTCGAAGAGGCGCGTGGCGGCACGCTCTGCCTTGAGGATATCGAGGCGCTGAGCCAGGGGCTGCAGGCAAGGCTGCTGACCTTTATCAATGATCAGGGCACCCCGCCCGAGACCCGGATTATCGCGATCCGCAACCAGCATGCGGCTGATATCACACTGGAACAGGCCTTGCGCCCCGATCTGTTCTACCGGCTTGGTGCGATGATCATCGTCCTGCCGCCGCTGCGCGCGCGGGGCGAGGATATTCTGCAGCTCTTCACCCGTCTCTCGGAACAGTTCTCCGAGGAATATGGCTGTGACGCGCCGCAGGTCACCGCGCAGGAGGCGGCGCAGCTCTTGCAGGCGCCCTGGCCGGGCAATGTGCGGCAGATGGTCAATATTGCCGAGCGTGCCGTGTTGCAGAACCGGCGCGGATCGGGCTCGATTGCCTCGCTGCTGATGGCCGATAACGAGGCCACCGGCCCGGCAATGACCACCGAGGGCAAGCCGCTGAAGGAATATGTCGAGGCCTTTGAGCGCATGCTGATCGATAATACCATGCGCCGCCATAAGGGCTCGATCGTGGCGGTGATGGAGGAGCTTTGCCTGCCGCGCCGCACCCTGAATGAGAAAATGGCGAAATACGCTTTGCAGCGCTCGGATTACGTCTGAGCCGGGCGCGCAGGGCAGAAACCGGGGGCAGGGATGCGCAGCCATCCCTGCCTTTTTTCATGCCGGGAGCTTGCGGCACCAGGCGGAAATCAGGCCTGTGGCGGCGGGTGTTGCGGGCTGCGAGGGGGGGGTTGGTGAAATTTTGATTGCTCTCTCCTTACCTTTGGACGTAAGTTTCCGCCCATGGCCATCGCTGATGGTCACAGGAATTCTCTCCCATCCCGACTGCCTGGCGCGCTCAGCCGCGCTGCAGGGGCGGGGAGCCGGATCGGCCGTAAGGCTGTGCACATTGCCGGACAGATGTCGCGCGTCAGCGTCGGCCTCGGATGGCTCGAACGAACGGCGGCCGCAGGCCTCCGGAAAGTAAACCGCGATGAGGCGCGTAAGCACTGCAGCAAATAACGAGGCCTGCCCCAGTGGCAGGGCCCGGCTGTCTGTGCCTGCTGCCTGCGCTCAGACAAGCCGCCCCGCACCCTATGATGTCCCTCCCGACCCGTCTGAACGGCGGGCGAGGGCTGTTTTGCGCCCGGGGCGCAATGGAACACTATGGCTAAGAAAATGCTCATCGACGCCACCCATGCGGAAGAGACCCGCGTGGTTGTCGTGGACGGAAACAAAGTCGAGGAATTCGATTTTGAAACCCTGAACAAGCGTCAGCTGGCGGGGAATATCTATCTCGCAAAGGTGACGCGGGTCGAACCCTCGCTGCAGGCGGCCTTTGTGGATTACGGCGGAAACCGTCACGGTTTCCTGGCATTTGCCGAAATCCACCCGGATTATTACCAGATCCCGGTCGCTGACCGCCGCGCGCTTCTTGAAGAAGAGCGCGCTGCTGCGCGTGAGGAAGAAGAAGAAGAAAATCACCGCTCGTCGCGCCGCCGCAAATCCGGCTCGCCGCGCCCCGAACGCGCCGCCGCCGATCCGGTGGTTTCGGGCGATGTGCGGGGCAGCGATCAGCCCGGCACCGGCGCGATGGATGTCATCGATCTGAGCGATGATGCGGCCCAGGCCCCGGAAGGGGCGGTTGATGCCCTTGGTGCGCCCTTTGGCGGTGAGGCAGCGGCTGAGGCGATTGCAGCCCCGGTTGAAGCGGCTGTCGCTCCGGCAGAGGTTGACGCTGAAGCCGCTGCAGAAGCAGCAGAGGCTCCCTCCGCTGCCGGTCCAGAGGATCACGCTGAGGATACCAGCGGCGAGGCTGCTGCCGATGCTGCCGATGAGATTGAATCGATC
This sequence comes from Pseudogemmobacter faecipullorum, assembly GCF_020539525.1. Lineage (GTDB taxonomy): Bacteria > Pseudomonadota > Alphaproteobacteria > Rhodobacterales > Rhodobacteraceae > Pseudogemmobacter > Pseudogemmobacter faecipullorum. The sequence goes on from NZ_JACDXX010000007.1 coordinate 128,744, forward strand.
GCTGACGAGGATGTGGCCGAGGAAATCTCGGCGCCGCGCCGTCCGCGCGCACGTCGCTATAAAATCCAGGAAGTGATCAAGGTCCGGCAGATCATGCTGGTCCAGGTGGTGAAAGAAGAGCGCGGCAATAAAGGCGCAGCGCTCACCACCTATCTTTCGCTCGCCGGTCGTTACTGCGTGCTGATGCCGAATACCGCGCGTGGCGGTGGCATTTCGCGCAAGATCACCGTGGCGGCTGACCGCAAGAAGCTGAAAGAAATCGCGGGCGAGCTGGAGGTGCCGGAAGGCGCAGGCCTGATCATCCGCACCGCCGGTGCCAAGCGCACCAAGCCCGAGATCCGCCGCGATTACGAATATCTGATGCGGCTCTGGGAGCAGATCCGCGATCTGACCCTGCGCTCGGTCGCGCCTGCCGCGATCTATGAAGAGGGCGATCTGATCAAGCGCACGATCCGCGATCTCTATTCGCGCGAGATCGAGGAAGTGCTGGTCGAGGGCGAGGCGGGCTACCGCACCGCCAAAGACTTTATGCGCATGATCATGCCGGCCCATGCCCGTCAGGTGAAACGCTATGATGAGCCGATGCCGCTGTTCGCGCGCTTCCAGGTCGAAAGCTACCTCGGTGGCATGTTCAACCCGGTGGTGCAGCTGAAATCGGGCGGCTATATCGTTATAGGCATCACCGAGGCCCTGGTTGCCATCGATGTGAACTCGGGCCGTGCCACCAAGGAAGGCTCGATCGAGGATACTGCGCTCAAGACCAACCTTGAGGCCTGCGATGAGGTGGCACGCCAGCTGCGTCTGCGCGACCTTGCCGGTCTGATCGTGATCGACTTCATCGATATGGAAGAGCGTAAGAATAACGCCGCCGTCGAGAAGCGCCTGAAAGACAAGCTGAAAACCGACCGCGCCCGTATTCAGATCGGCCGTATCTCGGGCTTTGGCCTGATGGAAATGTCGCGTCAGCGCCTGCGTCCGGGTATGCTGGAATCGACCACCCAGCCCTGCGCCCATTGCCATGGCACTGGTCTGATCCGCTCGGATGACAGCATGGCGCTGACCATCCTGCGGGCTCTGGAAGAAGAGGGCACGCGCAAGCGCTCGAAAGAGGTGCTGCTCAAGGCCCCGGTCAGCATCATTAACTATTTGTTCAACCATAAGCGTGAGCATATCGCCCTGATCGAGGCGCGTTATGGCATGGCTGTGCGGATGGAAGCCGATCCTTCGCTGATCTCGCCCGATTATTCGATCGAGAAGTTCAAGACCGCGACCCGTGCTCTGCCGGAACCCGGCACGGTGATCTCGGGCCATGCCGGTCTGATGGGCGCGCCGGTGGCCGAGGATGAGGACGAGGATCTGATCGACGAGGCCTTCGAGGAAGAAATCGAAGAGGCCGAAGAGGTTGTGGAAGCCGCCGAGGCCGGGGAGACCCAGGCCGAGCGTGCCGAGGCTGGCGATCCGAATGGAGATGGTGGCAAGAAACGCCGTCGTCGTCGCCGTCGTCGTCGCGGTGGCAGCCGTGATGAGCAGGGCGCGGAAACCTCGGCCGAAGATGATGGCGACGAGGGCGAAGAGGGCGAGGATGAGGCTGCTGAGGCCAGCGCCGAAACCGCGGTGGCTCCGGTCGGGGCTGAGCCGGTTGCGGATGCTCCGGTTGCGGCAGAGCCGGCTGAGGCGCCGGAAGCCGGGGCTGCACCCAAGCGCCGCCGCGCGCCGCGCAGCCGCAAGGGGGCTGTTAAGGCTGAAGAACTCGCTGCCAGCCCGGTGAGCGCCGCTGAGGATGTGGCGGTGGAGGCTGTAGCCCCGGAAGCCGCAACCGAAGCAGCGCCTGCCGCAGCAGCTGCACCGGTCGTCGCTGAGGCAGTGGAAGCGCCCGAAGCAGTGCCTGCCGCGGCCGCAGAACCCCCCGCGAAAAAGCCCGCTGCCCGTCGCAGCCGTGCTAAAGCCAAACCGGCTGTCACTGCCGAGGCTGAGGCCGCTGCCGAACCGGCCGAAAAGCCGGTGAAGCCGAAGGCAACCCGCAGCCGTGCGAAAAAAGTCACCGCCGCTGAACCGGGGGCGGAAACCGCCGCTGCAGCTGTGGTGAGTGAGACTGCACCTGTCGCCGGGACCCCGGCGGCTGCTCCGGCCCCGGTGGCTGCCCCAGCCAAGGAAGTGGCAGCCCAGGAAGCGCCGGCCCAGGAAGCAGCTGTACCTGCTGCCGAAGCAGACAGCGCCGAGAGCAATGCGCCGCGCCGCAAGGGCTGGTGGTCGGCAGGTCGCTGAGACCCTCTGACAGAAGATTAAAAAAGGGGGCCGTCTGGCCCCCTTTTTTAATTCTGCCTGAACCGCCGCGCGGGCCGGTTCAGACCCATTTGTGAAAAATGAAAAACGCGCCAAGGCCGATAAAGGCAAAGCCCAGCAGGTGGTTCCACATCAGCGGCTCTTTCAGATAAAGCACCGAGAAAGCCGCAAAGACCGTGAGGGTGATCACCTCCTGGATGGTCTTCAGCTGGGCGGCGTTGAAATGGCTATAGCCAATGCGGTTCGCCGGAACCATCAGGCAATATTCGAAGAAAGCGATGCCCCAGGAAATCAGGATCACTTTGAAGATCGGCACCTCATTGCCGTCTTTCAGATGGCCATACCAGGCGAAGGTCATGAAAATATTTGAGCCGAGCAAAAGCAGGATGGTCACAAGCGGGACGGGAAGGCCAAACATGGCGGATACCTTGGTGCGAGGGGAAGGGCGGTAAAGCGGGCCGCGCCGGGCGCGGGATCTGCGCTGAGGCTAAACTTTCGCCGCCGCCTGCGGAAGGGGGGGCGCCTGCCGTTAGGGCAGCTGCAGATCCTGGGAATCGCGGCTTTTGCGGGCGATTTTCCTGCGGCAGACCAAAATCGCCCATAAGGGCAGAATACAGCAGCTTCGTTCTCTCCTTGCGGGAAATTTTGAAATCCTTTTCCGGCAGATACGCTTGCATCTGCGCTTCAGGGGAAGGATATTCTCTGCAATGGCGACGGGCTGGTCCGTCGTGCCGTGATTAAAACCGAGGCTGCTATGTCCGCGCTTTTCTCTCTCTCCCGTCGTGGTGCGCTCGCTCTGGCGACCGCCGCTTTCTTTGCTCCTGTCGCTGCTCTGGCTGAAAATACCGCGCTGAAAGTCGGCATCATGGGCGGCGAGGATGAGACCGTCTGGGCCACCGTGGCTGAGCAGGCCAAACCGCTTGGCCTCGATGTCGAAATCGTGATCTTCAATGATTACACCCAGCCGAATGAGGCGCTGGCGCGTAAAGAGATCGATGCCAATGCCTTCCAGCACGGCCCCTATCTGGAGGCCCAGAAAGAGGCGCATGGCTATGAGATCGAGATTGCCATCGACACGGCGATCTTCCCGATCGGTGTCTATTCTAAGAAATATGCCTCGCTGGCCGAACTGCCGGATGGCGCGGTGATCGGCGTGCCGAATGACCCGTCGAATGGCGGCCGTGCGCTCAAAGTGCTCGAGCAGCTGGGGCTGATCAAAGTCAGACCGGAAGCCGGTATCCTCGCCACGGTGATTGATGTCAGCGAAAACCCCAAAGGCTATGACCTGCGTGAGCTTGACGCCGGTGTGGTTGGCCGCGCGATTGACGATCTCGACGCCGCCGTTGTGAACACCGACTGGGCCGCCAAAGCCGAGCTGCTCGACAGCCGCATCGCCGAGGAATCGGGCGAGAATAACCCCTATATGAACTTCATTGCCATTCGCAGCGAAGATAAGGATGCCGCCTGGGTCGCCAGCCTGAAACAGGCTTTCCAGTCGGATGCGGTCAAGCAATCCTATGCGGATGCCTATAAGGGCGCAGCCGTGACCTCCTGGTAAAACGCGGCTATAAATAAATAACTCAGGGCGTCCGGAGGCTCCGGACGCCCTGATTGTTTGAAGGGGCAGGCCATGGTGCTGGCAGAGACAGGCGCGACCGGAGCGGTTGTGCGACTGGAAAATGTAGAGCGGCGGTTTTCGGACCGGCCGGCGCTCGATAATATTTCACTCGAGCTGAAACGCGGCGAGATCGTCGGTCTGATCGGGCGCTCGGGGGCGGGGAAATCAACGCTGATCCGCTGCCTGAACGGGCTGGACCGGCCCCAGGCGGGCCGTGTGATCATCGCAGGTCAGGATATTACCGGCCTGTCAGAACAGGCTCTGAACCCGGTGCGGCGCCGTATCGGGATGATTTTCCAGCATTTCAACCTGCTCTCCGCCAAGACTGTGGCCGAGAATATCGCGCTGCCGCTGAAAATCGCCGGCCAGCCGCGCGCGCAGCGGATGAAGCGGGTGATGGAGCTGCTCGACCTCGTCGGCCTTGCCGATAAGGCCGCGAGCTATCCGGCCCAGCTGTCAGGCGGGCAGAAACAGCGCATCGGCATTGCCCGGGCGCTGGCCCCCGAGCCCCTGCTGCTGCTCTCGGATGAGGCGACCTCGGCGCTGGATCCCGAGACGACTCAGGCCATTCTTGAGCTCTTGAAAGATGTGAACCGCCAGCTTGGCGTGACCATTCTGATGATCACCCATGAGATGGAAGTGGTGCGGCAGATTGCCACCCGGGTTCTGGTGCTCGATGCTGGCCGGATCGTCGAACAGGGGCCGGTGGCAAAGGTTCTGGCCAGCCCCCAGGCTGAGACCACCCGCTCGTTGCTGCGTGGGCTCTCGCCGGTGCTGCCTGCCGATATTGCGACCCAGATCCGCGCCGAAGCCGCACCTGGCCTGCAGGCTTTGCTGCGCGTTGATGTCTATGGCCAGGCGGCCCGCCGCCCGCTGCTGACCGGGATCGAATCCATCACCGGCCGTCCGGCACGGCTGCTGCATGGCGGGCTGAATGATGTTCAGGGCGAGCCCTATGGCCGTCTGTTCCTCGCCATTGGCACGGCTGAGGCCGGGGCTGTGGCCCGGGTGCTGGCACAACTGAAACCTGAAACCACCGCGACGGAGGTGCTCGGCTATGTCCCCGCAGATGTTTGAGACCCTGCTGGGCTGGGCCATGACCCGGCCGATGTTTGACCTACTGGTCAAAGGGGCCTGGGAAACCATCGTCATGACCGGGGTCTCGGGGCTGTTGTCCTTTGTGATCGGCCTGCCGCTGGCGCTGATCCTGGTCACCACAGACCGGGGCGGTATCTTCCAGAACCTGTTCATCAACCGCAGCCTGGGCTGGGTGGTGAATGCTCTGCGCTCGGTGCCCTTCATCATCCTGCTGGTCGCCGCCATCCCGCTGACCCGGCTGATTGTCGGCAGTGCGATCGGCATCAGCGCCGCGATTGTGCCGCTGACCCTGGCCGCAGCGCCCTATTTCGCCCGGGTGGCCGAGGTCTCGCTGCGCGAGGTTGACCGCGCTCTGGTCGATGCCGCGCGTGCGATGGGGGCAAGCCGGATGACCATCCTGCGCGAGGTGCTGATCCCGGAGGCGCTGCCGGGTATTGTTTCGGGCTTTACCGTGACCATGGTGACGCTGATCGGGGCTTCGGCTATGGCCGGCGCTGTCGGGGCAGGCGGGCTGGGCGATATTGCGATCCGCTATGGCTATCAGCGCTTTGAGACCGCGATCATGGTGGCGGTGGTCATCGTGCTGATTGTTATGGTCTCGCTGATGCAATGGGCCGGTGATGCCCTGGCGCGGCGCATCGATCACCGCTGAGACCGGCAGAGACCGGCACTGATCCGACCCGCCCGCTGCAAAGCAGGCGGGTTTTTCTATCGGCGCAATGGATGAGCACAGCCCGGCAAGGGGCTGCGACAGCAGGGGAAAACGGGGGAGGCGGAAAGCAAAAAGGGCACCCTGGGGCGCCCTTGCTTTTGACCGAAATGGAGCGGGCGAGGCGATTCGAACGCCCGACCCTAACCTTGGCAAGGTTATGCTCTACCCCTGAGCTACGCCCGCACCGTTTCGGTGAGGCAGTGTTTAGGCTAGGCAGCAGACGGGCGCAAGAGGGCCGGAGCAGGTCAGGCGCAGTTTCTTTGCCGGGCAATTTTATCCGACGGCGCGCCGGAGCAGCGGATCAGAAAGCAAAAAGGGCGCCCTGAGGCGCCCTTGCTTTTGACCGAAATGGAGCGGGCGAGGCGATTCGAACGCCCGACCCTAACCTTGGCAAGGTTATGCTCTACCCCTGAGCTACGCCCGCACCGTTTCGGTGAGAGGCTGTTTAGGCGAGCTGCCGGAGCGCCGCAAGAGGGAAATGTCACCGATGGCTGTGAAAAATGCGCGAAGCGGGTTTTTCCTCAGATATGGCCGATCTCTGACAGGAAGGTTTTGATAGCATTGGCATATTCATCGGCCCGTCCGAGCATCGGCAGATGGTCGGCGCCCCGGATCAGCCCGAATCGATGCCCTGGAATCAGCTCTGCAGTCTCGCGCACCAGATCGGCCGGGGTGGCGCCATCCCCGGTGCCGGCCAGTGCCAGACAGGGCAGGCGCAATGTGGCGGTGGTCTGGTAAAAATCACTGCCCGAAAGGGCGGCGGCACAACCGGCCCAGCCCTCGGCCGGGGTGGCCAGGAAACGGGCCGAGACCGCTTCGAGGCCGGGGGCATCGCGCCAGGCCCGGCCAAACCAGCGCTCCATCACCTGATCATGCAAAGCCGCCATCCCGCCTTCGCGGATTTTTGCGATCCGGTCCTGCCACTGGCTGGAGAAGCCGATCCGCGCGGCAGTGTGGGACAGCACAAGGCCGCGCACCAGATCGAGCCGCTTCACCGCCAGGCCCTGGGCCACCAGACCGCCAAGCCCATGGCCGATCACCACCGTCTCTTTCAGACCGATATGCTCACAAAGCCGCTCGGCATCGCGGATCAGGCTGCCCATGGAATAGGGGGCGGGCGGGCAGTCGCTGGCGCCATGGCCGCGCAGATCATAGCTGAGGATGCGGTGTCCCGGCAGCCGGTCGCACAGGCTTTGCCACAGCTGGTGATCCTGGCCAAGCCCATGGATCAGCAGCAGCGGCGCGCCGTTCTCCGGTCCGGTTACATGGGCGTGAAGGCGCAGCTCAGGCAGGTAAATCAGCGGCATAACAGTCTTTTCGGGCAGATGGCTTTATCAGGCAGCGGGGGCTTAGCAGGCAGGCGGGCTTTGTTCAGGCGAATGGGACTGATGCGGATGACGGCGCAGCGCCTCGGTAAAGACCTGTTCGTCGACATTGCCGCCAGAGGCAATGCAGATCACTGTCGCGGGCAGATCGGGGCTGAACAAAGCTGCGGCGAGCGCGACGGCACCGCCCGGCTCGAGCACGATGCGCAGGCTGCGAAACGCCAGCGCCATGGCGGCAAGCGCCTGATCATCGCTGACCACAAGGCCGGGCCCTGCCAGATCCTGCAGCAGCGGCAGGGTCAAGCGGCCCGGGGTGGGCGTCAGGATCGCATCGCAGAGCGAGCCCGAGAGCCGCGCATTGCGCGCGGCAGTCCCCGTGGCCAGCGAGCGGGCCATATCGTCAAAGCCCCGTGGCTCAACCGTGCGCAGCCGCAGCCCCGGGGCGCGCGTCGCCAGGGCCAGGGCAATCCCGGCGGCAAGCCCGCCGCCGCCGCAGGGCACCAGCACCTCGGCCTCGCTCACCCCGGCCGCCCGGGCCTGCTCGGCCAGCTCCAGCCCGACCGAGGCCTGACCGGCGATCACCTCGGGATGGTCATAGGGCGGGATCATGGCATAGCCCCGGCGCTCGGCAATCTCGCGTGCCAGGGCATCACGGTCGGTGGTGGCACGGTTATAGGGCACCACCTCGGCTCCCCAGGCCTTTGTATTGGCGATCTTAATCTCCGGCGCATCCTCGGGCATCAGGATCACCGCAGCGAGGTGATGCGCCGCCGCCGCCCGCGCCACCCCCTGGGCGTGATTGCCCGAGGACATGGCCAGCACCCCGGCGCAGGATCCGGCGAGGGCCGAGACCGCCGCCCAGCCGCCGCGCGCCTTGAATGAGCCGGTCACCTGCAGACATTCGGCTTTCACAAAGATCCGCCGCCCCGCCAGACGGTCGAGCAGCGGCGCATTCAGCAAAGGGGTCAGCGCCAGATGTCCCTGCGCGCGGGTATGGGCGGCATCAATCAGGGCAGGGGTCATCGCATCTTCTCCAGCCAGGCCCGCAAGGCCGCCTGCGCCGCTTCCTCGTCGAGAAAGGGCACATGGGCACGGTCCGGGATTTCGGCAAAAATCGTATCGGGGCGGATCTGCAGCATCCGCGCGGCGGTCGCCTGGCTGAGCAGGTCCGAATGCGCGCCGCGGATCAGCGCCACCGGCAGCGGATCTGTGGCCTGCCAGAACGGCCAGAGATCGGGCGGCGGGGCGGGATCGTTCAGGGCCGCGAGAAAGGCCTCGCGCAGCGCGGGGTCATAGCGCGCCTTCAGGCCGCCGCCGGGCAGGCTGTGGTATAGCCGCCCGGCCATGGCGCGCCAGGCCTCATCCGTGACCCCGGCAAAGCCCGGTGTGCGGCCCAGCAGCTCTGCCATTTCCGCAAGGCTCGCAGCCTGCGGCGTTTTGCCGATGCGGGTGGCAATGGCCTCCAGCCCGGCGCGTTCAATCTCCGGGCCGATATCATTGAGGCAAAGCCCGAGCAGGCGTTCTTTGTGAAACCGGGCCAGCCCCAGCCCGATCAGCCCGCCGCGCGAAGTGCCGAGCAAAGCAAAACGCGCGATGCCGAGATGGTCCATCAGTTCCAGCGCGTCCTGGCTTTCGCGCGGCAGGCTGTAGCTGGCGGCGCCGGTATAATCGCTTTCGCCGCGCCCACGGTAATCCATCCGGATCACCCGGCAGCCCTGCAGCGCCGGCAGGGCGGGGTCGAAATCCTCTTTGGTGCGGGTCAGTCCGGCGAGGCAGAGCAGCGCCAGCCCCTCGCCCTCATCGAGATAGGCGAGGCGCGCCCCGTCCGAGGCGGTGAAATAGCCTGTGATGTGGTTTTGCGGCAAAGCTGCACTCCCCCTCAGCCTTAAGGTGGGTTTCAGCGCAGATTGGCGTGGAGAAAGCCGGAGGGGAAGGGGGCAGCGGCAATGACGCGCTTGCCCGGCGGGGGTTTGCACCTTAGACCCCCGGTGAATCAGCGACTGAGCGATCGCGGGCCCCAGCGGCCCTTCCCCTCGCGCTGATCTGAACGTGCAGGAGAAGCCGATGGCCCGAAAGCCAGTCACCGCCCCTAACGGAGCAGAGCAACGCGCAAGCTCGCGCAAAGTGTCAGCCCTGGCTGGCCTCGCGCCCTTCCTGCGGCCCTATCGTGCCATGGTGGTGCTGGCCTTTGCCGCGCTGGTGCTGACCGCCTCGGTCAGCCTGGTGCTGCCGCTGGCGGTGCGCCGGGTGGTCGACAGCTTTGGCCACAGCCAGCTTGAGCTGCTCGACGATTACTTCGGCTCTTTCCTTGCCATTGCCGCTTTGCTCGCGCTTGGCACCGGCCTGCGCTATTATGTGGTAACCCGGCTTGGCGAGCGTGTGGTCGCCGATATCCGGCGCGCGGTATTTGACCGGGTGACCGGCTTTTCGCCGGCCTTCTTTGAAAAGACCCTGACCGGTGAGGTGCTGTCGCGCATCACCACCGACACCACGCTGATCCTTTCGGTGATCGGCTCTTCGGTCTCGGTCGCCTTGCGCAATCTGCTGATGCTGCTCGGCGGCATGGTGATGCTGTTTCTGACCTCGGCCAAACTGACCGGTCTGGTCTTCCTGCTGGTCCCGGCAGTGGTGGTGCCGATCATCGTACTGGGCCGCCGTCTGCGCCGCTTGTCGCGTGAGAACCAGGACTGGATTGCCCAGAGCTCGGGCATGGCCTCCGAGGCACTTGGCGCGGTTCAGACCATTCAGGCCAATGCGCATGAGGCCGTCACCCGCGCAGAATTTGCCCGGGTCACTGAAGAGAGCTTCCGCTCGGCAAAGACCCGGATCAGCACAAGGGCGGTGATGACGGTGATCGTGATCTTCCTCGTCTTTGCCGGGGTGGTCGGAGTGCTGTGGATCGGCGCGCGCGATGTGCGCTCGGGCATGATGAGCGTGGGCGAGCTGATCCAGTTCGTGATCTATGCGGTGCTGGTGGCGGGTTCGGTCGGTGCTTTGTCCGAGATCTGGGGCGAGCTGCAGCGCGCGGCGGGCGCTACCGAGCGGCTGGCCGAATTGCTCGAGACCGAGGATCCGCTGCAGGATCCGGCCGCGCCGCTGGCCCTGCCGCGCCCGGTCGCGGGTGAGATCCGCTTTGAGGATGTCAGCTTCCGCTATCCCGCGCGGCCCGAGGTTTCGGCGCTCGACGGCATCAGCCTGACCATCCGTCCGGGCGAGACCGTGGCGCTGGTTGGCCCGTCGGGCGCAGGCAAATCCACTATGCTGCAGCTTTTGCTGCGCTTCTATGATCCGCAGCAGGGCCGGATCACGCTGGATGGCCAGGATCTGGCTGCCATGTCACGCCCCGATTTCCGTCAGGCCATGGCGCTGGTGCCGCAGGATCCGGTGATCTTTGCCGCCTCGGCGCGCGAGAATATCCGTTTCGGCCGGCCCGAAGCCTCGGATGCCGAGGTCGAGGCCGCCGCGCGTGCCGCCGCCGCGCATGATTTCATTGCGGCGCTGCCCAAGGGCTATGACAGCCCGCTGGGCGAGCGGGGGGTGATGCTCTCAGGTGGTCAGCGCCAGCGCATTGCCATTGCCCGCGCCATTCTGCGCGACGCGCCGGTGCTGCTGCTCGATGAGGCGACCTCGGCTTTGGATGCCGAGAGCGAGGCGGCGGTGCAGCAGGCGGTGGAGCAGCTCTCGCAGGGCCGCACCACGCTTGTGGTGGCGCATCGCCTTGCCACGGTGAAGCGCGCCGACCGGATCCTGGTGTTTGAGCATGGCCGTATCGTGGCTGAGGGCAGCCATGATGAGCTGGTGGAGGGTGGCGGGCTTTATGCGCGCCTGGCCCGGCTGCAGTTTACCGCAGGTGCGGCGGCCTGAGCCGGGTGCTGAACCGGGTATGGAAAACCAGAGCGCGGCATGGTTCCGCGCTCTGACGTTGCGTTTTCGCGGTGAATAATGGTTGGCAAGGCTTATCCCACCAGCCATTTTTATCCAAACCCGGACGGGAGACCGGGACAGGGGAGGGGATATATGACCAGCTGCGCTACTCTGGCGGATCTGAAAGCGATTGAGGCCCAGAGCGCCTGGGCAGACCGGGATGTCGCCAAGACCATCTATGAGGCGCTCAGCCGCGCCAGATCGGCCCATGGCACGCGTCCCGCGATCAGCTATCAGCTGCTATCGGCGCCGGATGCGCCAAAGGTCACCCGGAGCTGGGGCGAGCTGCACAGCGATGTGACACGCGCGGCCAATCTGTTCCGCTCGCTTGGCATCGGGCCCGGGGATGTGGTGGCCTATGTGCTGCCAAATACCATGGAAACCGCAGTGACTTTGCTCGGGGGAATGGTTGCGGGCATCGTCAATCCGATCAATCCGCTGCTGGAGGCCGGCCAGATCTCCTCGATCCTGCGCGAGACCAATGCCAAAGTGGTGGTCACTCTGCGCGCCTTCCCGAAAACCGATATCGGCCAGAAGGTTGCCGAGGCCGTGCGCCATGCCCCGGGCGTGAAACATGTGCTTGAGATTGACCTGCTGACCTATCTGAGCGGGGTGAAGAAATTCATCGTGCCGCTGGTGCGGCCGAAAAACCCGGTGCATCACACCGCCAATGTGCATAATTTCCACAGCGCGCTGGCCAGACAGCCCGGCGACCGGCTGACCTTTGCTGATCCGCCCGAAGACCGGGTGGCGGCTTATTTCCATACCGGCGGCACCACCGGCATGCCGAAAGTGGCGCAGCATAAAGTCTCGGGCATGATCTATAATGGCTGGCTCGGCGCGTCTTTGCTGTTTCACGAAGATGATGTGATCATGTGCCCCTTGCCGCTGTTCCACGTTTTCGCGGTCTATCCGATCCTGATGTCGGTGATTCAGGCGGGGGCGCATATCGTGCTGCCGACCCCGGCGGGCTATCGCGGCGAGGGGGTGTTCGACAATCTGTGGAAGCTGATCGAGCGCTATCAGTCGACCTATCTGATCACCGTACCCACCGCGCTGGCCGCGCTGATGCAGCGCCCGGTCAATGCCGATATCACCAGTCTGAAAAGCGGCTTCTCGGGTTCAGCCCCGCTGCCGGTTGAGCTGTATAACCGCTTTAAGAAAGAGACCGGGGTCGAGATCGTTGAGGGCTATGGCCTGACCGAATGCACCTGTCTGGTCTCGATCAACCCGCCTTCGGGGGTGAAGAAGATCGGCTCGGTCGGGCTGCCCTTCCCGCATACCCATGTGCGCATCCTGAACCGCGACGGAATGGGCGGTTTCACCGAGGCGGCTACCGATGAGGTTGGGGAGATCTGCGTCTCAAACCCCGGCGTGTTTGAGGGCTCGACCTATACCGAGATTGATAAGAACAAGGATCTCTTTGCCGAAGGGCGTTTCCTGCGCACCGGCGATCTGGGGCGGATCGATGCCGATGGCTATCTTTTCATCACCGGCCGGGCCAAGGATCTGATCATTCGCGGCGGCCATAATATCGATCCTGCCGTGATCGAAGAGGCGCTGACCGGCCATCCCTCTGTCGCCGTGGTCGGTGCCATCGGTCAGCCCGATGCCCATGCGGGTGAGCTGCCTGCAGCCTATATCGAGCTGGTGGCGGGGGCGAATACCAGCGTGGCCGAGCTGATGGAATATGCCGAGAGCCATATTTCTGAGCGCGCCGCCGTGCCGAAATATATCGAGATCCTGCCCGAACTGCCGAAAACCGCGGTGGGCAAGGTGTTCAAGCCCGATCTGCGCCGTATGGCGATCACCCGGATCTATGATGGCGCCCTGCAGAAGGCCGGTCTGCCGGTCAGCGTCGATGAGGTGTTTGAGGATAAAAAACGCGGCCTGGTCGCCCGGCTGAAAACCACCGGCGTGATCGGGGACCAGGCGGTGGATGCGGTGCTGGGCAGCTTTACCCGGCCCTGGGAATGGCAGAAGTAAAATACAGAGGCTGCGGCTGGGGCCCCTCCGGGCCGCTTCATGGGCCGCTTTGGGGCCAGGGCTCCCGTTGTCGAAAGATGACGGGAGTTTTCATTTGCCTGTTTCCGGCTTTCACAGCACTCTGACGCCAGTGTGAGAAAGGAATTTTAATATGTGGTTTCGCGGCTTTTGTGCAGCTTTTCTGATCACAGCCGGGCTGTCCCTGCCCGCATCGGCCTATGAAACCGATGTTTTGTTTGAGCATAAAAACTGGAAAGTCGATATCCACGGCTGGGATGATGGCGAGATCGGCTGTCGCGCGATTGTCGGCTCAGACCGCGAGAGCTTTTCGATCTGGATCTTCCAGAATGGCTCGATCCAGCTGCAGTTCTTCTCAACCTCCTGGGCCTTTGGCGCCGAGCAGTTCGCTGATCTGCAGCTGCAGATCGATAAACGTGAGCGCTGGGATCTGACCAATGCGCGGCTGAGCCAGAATTCGGTCGAATTTAACCTGCCCGACAATGATGCTGCGGTGAATTTCGTCATGGAAATCGCTCAGGGCAGCAAGCTCTATCTGCGGGCGAAAGATGGCAAGGATGTGCAGAATTACTCGCTCGCAGGCTCGCGCGCCTCGATCGATAAACTGCTGGAATGCGGCAATGCGATTTCGGGCAGTTCCGGCACCGGCACCGGCACCGGCACGGGCAGCGCCAGCCCGGCGCCGTCAAACCCGTTTAAGTGAAGCGGTCAGAGCCGGTCACTGTCGATCCAGATGGTGACCGGCCCGTCATTGGTCAGGCTGACTGCCATATCGGCGCCGAAAATGCCGCGCTCATTCGGCACGCCTTCGCGGGCCAGACTTTCGGCGAAATGCTCGTAAAGCGCTTTGCCCTCCTCAGGGCCGCAGGCGGTGGAAAAGCCGGGGCGGTTGCCGCGCAGATCGGCGGCGAGGGTGAACTGGCTGATCACCAGCGCCGTGCCGCCAATGTCTTTCACCGAGAGGTTCATCTTATCCTGATCGTCGCGGAAGATGCGCATTTTAGCGATTTTGGCAGCCACCTTTTCGGCCGTCGCCATGCTGTCGCCCTGCATGGCGCAGATCAGGATCATCAGCCCCGGGCCTGAGCGGCCCACCACCTCACCGCCAACCTCGACCCGGGCCTCGGTGATACGTTGCAGAACTGCTCTCATATTTCATGCTTCCAGGGGGGATTGGCGCCGGCGCGCGAGACGGTAATGGCTGCAGCGCGGATGCCCAGATCAAGGCAGGCATCCAGCTCTTCCGGGCTGAGCTGGCTGAGCCCGGCCTTATCCGCTTTGCCGGCGCGCGACAGCCCGGCCAGAAAGCCCGCGTTAAAGGTGTCGCCTGCACCCACCGTATCGGCAACGCTGACCACAGGGGCGGGGCGCTGGCGGGCGCCGCCCCGGGCGCTGAAGGCCGTGGCCCCCTTCGCGCCTTCGGTGATCAGCACCAGTTCAGGCCCGCGTGCGAGGATGCCCTGGGCCAGATCGGCAATCCGGCCCTCGCCCTCCAGCCAGTGCAGATCCTCATCCGAGAGTTTCACAATATCGGCCTTTGCGATCATCCGGTCGATCCGGGCGCGGTAATCCGCCTCTTTTCCGACGAGGAATCCGGGGCGGATATTGGGGTCGAGCATGATCAGCCGGCTATCGGCCTCGCGGTTCAGCAGCGCCTCATAGGCCGAGGCAGCAGGATCATTCACCAAAGAGATGCCACCGAAGAACAAAGCGCGGGTCTTTTCGGTCAGCGCGGGCAGGTCAGCCGCGCTCAGCAGCCGCCCGGCGCTGGCCTCATCATAGAAAGCATAGCTGGCCTGACCATTGACCAGTTTCACAAAAGCCACGGTGGTCGGGCGGTTGGAACGGGCGAGAAGAGCGGTATCGACCTGTGAGGCGCTCAGCGTCCCGACAAGGATCTCGCCCAGCATATCGGTCGAGACCCCCGAGAAGAAGCTGACCTCTTCCCCGAGGCGGCCAAGGGCAATGGCGGTATTGAACACCGCGCCCCCGGCTTTGGGGGCAAAGGCTGCCTCGCCTTCGGTGGAAAGGCGGGGCAACATATCGATCAGGGCTTCACCACAGCAGAGAATCATCACACGCTCCAGAAATCTGAGGTGAGACTAGACGCCCGCTTATGTTAGCGCAAACGCAGCTTCAGGCGGTGAAGTAGGGCGCCAGATTGGCGCGCAGGCGTTCAAGCGGGGTGGCGCCCGACATATCCGGCACAAATTTCTCGCCGGTGATCCGCTCATAGGCCTCGATATAGATGCCAGCGGTCTGAGCGATCATCTCATCCGGGATTTCGGGGATCGGATCCTTATAGGGATCGCAGCGCGAGGCGACCCAGGAGCGGATCACATCCTTATCGAAAGAGGGCGGGCGGGTGCCGTTCTCCAGCGCTTGCTGATAGCCATCGGCAATCCAGTAGCGGCTGCTGTCGGGAGTATGGATCTCATCGGCCAGCAGGATATTGCCATGCTCATCGAGACCGAATTCATATTTGGTATCGACCAGGATCAACCCGCGCTCTGCCGCGACCTTCTGGCCGAAAGCAAATAGTTTCAGGGCTTTATCCGAGACTTCATCCCATTGCGCCTGGGTCAGCAGGCCCTGCGAGACGATCTCTTCCGCCGTCAGCGGCTCGTCATGGCCGCCGTCAAAGGCTTTCGAGGTGGGGGTGATGATCGCCTCGGGCAGGGCCGCATTATCGCGCAGACCCTCGGGCAGCACATGGCCATACATCTCGCGCTTGCCCGCCTTATACTGGGTCAGCACTGAGGTGGAGGTGGTTCCGGCCAGATAGCCGCGTACCACGACCTCAACCGGCAGGATCTCAACCCGCCTGCCGATCACCGCATTGGCATCGGGATAGGCGGTGACATGGTTGGGGCAGATATCGGCGGTGCGGTCAAACCACCAGCGCGCCACCTGGGTCAGCACCTGGCCCTTCCAGGGGATCACCGCAAGGATGATGTCAAAGGCCGAGATCCGGTCCGATGAGATCAGGATGCGGCGGCCATTGGGGAATTCGGCATCGGCGGGCAGATCATAGCAATCACGCACTTTTCCGAAATAGGGGGAGGGCAGCTCCGGGATTTTCGCATCGGGAAGACGGCGGGAGAGGTCGATCTGCATGGTTTGCCCTGCTCTGACGGGTTAGGTGCGCGGTTGCTATGAGCGCGGGGGGCGCGAGTGTCAACGGCGGAAGGCGGCCAGAGGCGGGCATGAGCGGCCCGCAGAGGGGCCGCTGAGGCTATTTGGTTGCGTAGAATACGCCCGCCAGAATAATCGCCAGGGCAATGGTGGCAAAAGTGATCTTCCAGACCGACCAGGGCCGCTCGCCCTGAACCTCACCGGTCTGGCCATTGACCAGAAAGCGATAGCTTTTACCGTTGTATTTATAGGCCGCCATCCAGACCGGCAGCAGGATATGCTTGAAGGTCTCGCCCCGGTAATCGGTTTCGACCGAAGAGATCCGCTGCTCATCGCCGCCGATGTCGTGGCGCACATCCCCGGCAATCACCTGTGCCATCAGCTGTTTTGAGCGGGGCTCGGCATCGGCCAGCGCCACAGTATAGCCCTCGGCAGTGAAACCGGCGAGATAATCGGGGCTATAGGGCAGGAGTGCGCCCAGATCCCAGGGCTCAAGCGCATTGGCATAGCGTTCTGGCAGGCTGAGCGAACCCAGCACCAGCACATCATCAAAATCCCGCGCCACCCGGCCTGAGGCATGCGACCAGCGGATCTTACGCTCCTGACGCGACTGACGCTTGCCGTCGATCACCACGGTGCGGGTCTCATAATAGGCATCGCCACGCTGGCCGGTATAGCGCGAGCGGGTCTCGGCATCAAAGGTCCAATAGGGCACATAGACGCCGTTCATCGCCCGGCCGCGCCGGGTATATTGCAGCAGCTTATTCGGCGCGAACCACAGGCTGCCCAGCCATTTCACCAGCTGCTCGCGGGCCTGCCGCTCGGAACAGACAAAGGGCACCAGGGCCTGGGGTTTGATCTGCCGGGTCTCACCGGTGCCGGTGACCACCGGCGTGGCACAGAAGGGGCATTCGGTGGCATGGGTGGCGCCCTGAAATTCGATCAGCGCCCCGCAGGAGGTGCAGCGGGAGGTGCGCACCAGCTCCATCTCCGCCCCGGGCAGATTATCGGCAAGGCCGCGCGCCAGATCATGCTCGGTCAGCGCGGCGTCATTTTCTTCCGGCGCGGCCTCGGGCAGCTGCTGCAGATTGCCACAGTGATCGCAGCGCAACTCATATTGCCCGGGAGCAAAACGCAGCTGCGCGCCGCATTCGCTGCAGGGCCAGCGGTGAAAACCAGACGAAGCCATGGATCAGAGCGCAGGCGGCAGCGGCGGCGGGACATTGGCAAAGAGCGGCGCCAGCCCGGTCTCAGCAGCAGGCTTCCAGCCCTCCATCCCGGCGGACCAGACAAGGGTGGCACGCGTCAGCTGGCCCGAGCCGATCAGGCCCTGCAGCTGCGCCTCGCCATAGGGGCCTTTCGTGGCGCCATTCTCGGCCAGATGCCATTCCCGGCCAGGGGCGGGGGGAGGCGGCGGAGCGGCAGCTGCCGGAGCCTGCTGTGCGGGCTGCTGTGCCGGCTGGGCGCCCCAGGGGCCCATATTCTGCGCCATGCCCATGCCCATCGCCATTCCGGCGCCGGTGGCCATGGCCGAGCCTGCGCCTGAAGCGGGGTTGCCCATCGCCTCGGCCGACTGGAACTGCATATATTTATTCAGATCACCGACCACGCCCATCGAGGTGCGCCGGTCGAGCGCCTTTTCCACCTCTTCGGGCAGGCTTATGTTCTCGATGTAGAATTCCGGGATCGACAGCCCGTATTCCGCGACTTTCGGCGCGATGGCCTGGGCGATGACCTTGCCCAGATCTTCGGTATTCGCGGCCATATCCAGCACCGGAATCCCCGAGGAGGCCAGGGCCTGGCTTGCCGCCTGAACGATCATATTGCGGATCTGGTTCGACACTTCATCGGTGGTGAATTCGCCATCGGTGCCGACGATCTCGGTCATGAATTTACCGGGATCGGTGATCCGCATCGTATAGGTGCCGAAGGCGCGCAGCCGCACCGGGCCGAATTCCGGATCGCGCGCCATGATCGGGTTTTTCGTGCCCCATTTCTGGTCGTTAAAGCGGGTGGTCGAGACGAAATAGACCTCGGACTGGAACGGCGACTGGAAACCATGGTCCCAGTGCTGCAGCGTGGTCATGATCGGCATATTATTGGTCTCAAGCTGATAGAGACCGGGGCCGAAGACATCGGCAAGCTGACCCTCATGGATGAAGACCGCCGCCTGGCCCTCGCGCACCGTCAGCTTGGCCCCCATTTTGATCGCCTGGCCGCGCCGCTCAAAGCGCCAGACCATGGTGTCGCGCGTGTCATCAAGCCAGGAGATGACATCGATGAATTCGCCCCTGAGGAAATCGAAGACCATGCTGTGCAGCCTTTTTACTGATGCTTGCCCGCCGCGGTCAGGATCTCGCGCGCCCCGCCCGTCAGCTCTTAAGATAACCGGGAGGGCGGCGCTGTGAAGAGCAGCCCTATAAAAAAAACTGTCAGGCCCCGCCCAGCCATTGTCGCGCCAGGCGGCGCACGACCGGCACGGCTTCGGCCTCGGTCATCCCGGTGCGCAGATCCGGGCTGTAGAGCATTTTCAGCAAAAGCTCATCCTGGCGGGTGAGCAAAGCGAATTCCTCATCATCATTGAAGATCGAGGGGCGGGCGCGCGGGCTGTCATTGGCAAGGCCCAGCCCCTGGGCGATCTCTTCATGAATGCAGGACTGGCGCAGCAGATCGGGATGTTCGGCACGCACCACCGCCAGGGCGCGGCTGTAGCGGCCCGAATTTCCCTCGGAAAGGGCATAGACCATGCAATAGGTGGTCGGGGCCATGGCGGTGACATCGGCAATATCGCGCGGGCTCAGCCCCGGCATATCGCGCTTAAGCGCCGGACCAAGCGCCTCGCGCTCATCCTCCGAGACCATATAAAAGGTGAAATTGCCGCCCTGTTCGACCAGGCTGATCGGATGTCCGGTCAGCTGCGACAGCCGCGCGAGATAGGAAGCGATCCGCGCCCGGTCGGTGGCGCGGCGCTCGGGTGGCACCGAATCGCCAAAAATAATGCGGAAACGGATCGGCTGCTCCCAGCGGCGCAGGGTCGAACTGGTCTCGCCCCGGGTGAACAGCCCGTTCTGGCGCGAATATTCGTCATAAAGCGCGATGCGGATGAAGTTCTCGGCCAGATGCCGGTCATCAAAGGGGGTATCAGGCCCGCCGCCATCGGTGCGCAGCAGCCCCTGGGCCAGCAGCGAGCGCTGGATCTCGGCATAATAGGCGCTGGCAGCAGCGCTTCTGGGGCTGACCGGGCTTGGGGCCTGGGGGCGTTCGGGGCGCGGCGGCGGCGGTGTCATCCGCTCGCCCGCCGGCGGAGATTTCGGCACACATGCCGCCATCAGCCCCGCCGCCAGCAGGGCAACGGGGATCAGGCGCGGGCGCGGGGGCCGTCCTCGGCGCATAGAGCGGGCTCAGGCCTGCGGAGCGGCAGCGGATCTGATCTCGCGCGCCCGGGCCGAGGCAAGAGTATCGCGCAGTTCAGCCTCCATCTTCACCAGCTCCTCCTCGGCAGCCGCACGGCGTGCCTTGCCCTCATCCGCGATGGCGAGGCTTTCATTGATGGTGGCGATCAGCGTGTCATTGGCGCGTTTCACCGTTTCGATGTCAAAGACGCCGCGCTCCATTTCCTGCCGCACGGTGCGGTTGGCCTCCTGGAGGTTCTTCGAATTGGATTCCAGCAGCTGATTGGTCAGATCATTGGCATCGCGGATCGATCCGGCCGCCTCGCGTGAGCGCTGGATGGTCACCGCCTGGGCCAGCTGGGTCTCCCAGAGCGGCACGGTATTGACGAGGGTCGAATTGATCTTGGTGACCAGCGATTTGTCGTTTTCCTGGACCAGACGGATCGAGGGCAGCGACTGCATCGTCACCTGGCGCGTCAGCTTCAGATCATGCACCCGGCGCTCCAGATCATCGCGCGCGGCGCGCAGATCGCGCAGCTCCTGGGCGCGCAGCACCTGATCATTCTCGGCGGCAGCGGCCACCGCAGCCTCGCGCGCCGGGATGGTCACGCTGTCGACTTCTTTCAGCTTGGCCTCACCGGCCGAGATATAGAGCGCCAGCTCATTGTAGAAATCGAGGGTCTTGGCATAGAGCAGATCCAGCGATTTGATGTCTTTCAGCAATCTGGTCTCATGGCCCAGCAGTTCGCCGGTGACCTTATCAATCTGATCCTGCACATCCTCATATTTGGCGACGAATTCCGCGAAAGGCGCCGCGCGGCCCAGCAGGCGCTCCCACCATGAGGTTTCGCGGCGCAAATCCAGCTCATCGGTCGAGAAGCCGCGGATGGTCGAGACCATTTTGCGCAACGAATCCCCGGCCGGGCCGAGATCCTTATTCTTCACATCCTGCAGCATTTCCTGGCTGATCACCTGCAGCTCGGCCTGGGCCGAGGAGCCGAAGGAGATGATCGACTGGGTGTTCGAGAGATCCAGCTCGCCCATGCGCTTTTCAATTGCCGCCGCTTTATCGGGCGCGGCCTGGTCCAGCGCCACCACTTCGCCCGTAGGCTCGGGCAGGATCGCAGCAGAGACTTTTTCCACTTCCGCCAGCAATGCGGCGGCTTCCGTGCGGGTGTTCTCGGTGGTCATAACGGATCTCTCACTAAAAGCGGTTATTGCCGGGGCAGGGGTGTCTCAAATTTCAGCCGGTCGCGCAAAACTTCAATCTCAATGTCGAGACTGTCGCGATCATTGCCCAAAAGCCGCTCAGAGCGCGAGGCAAAGGTGGTTTCCAGGTCGTTGAGCAGCGCCTCATAGGTGGCGCGCGCCTCAGGGTCAGGGCGGGCGGCCCAGAGATCGGCGAATTTGATCGTCGCATCGCGCGCCCCCTCCAGATAGACCGAAAGATATTTGCGCGCGGCGGTCAGATCGCCGGGATCCTGCTCGACCCGCTCCATCAGCCCGCGGGCCTGGCTGATGAACTGATCGACCCGGGCTTCGAGCCGGCGGTCGCGGGCGCGCAGTATGGCATCTTTCATCTGGGCGAGGATCTTTTCAGCCTCGGCGAGCGTGCGCGCGACCCGCTCGGTCTGATAGCGGTCGATACCTTCCATCCCCTTATCGCGCATCGGGTCAAAGCCAAAGGCGCCGAGATGCAAAGCCGCGCCCGCCGCCGCGAACAGCAGCGGATAGGCCGAGATGCCATAGCCGATCAGCCCGCCGGTGAACAAAGCCGCGCCGGTGGCCACCGCGCCGAACAGAATACGCGGGATCGCCGGGCGGCGCGCGGCACGCCTTGCCTCAAAGGCCTCGCGCGCCTTCATCCCCTCGCGGGTCAGCCAGCCTGACAGGATCAGCATCCCCCCGGCCAGCAGGCTGAGCAGCATGGCGTCAGGCTCTTCGCCAAAGGCGGGAAAGAGGAAGGTGAAGGCGGTCAGAAACAGCAGCGTGGCGCGCCAGCTGCCCTTTGGCTTTTGTTTGCCGGGGGTGGCACGCGGGATCGGGGCGCGCGGCTGGCCACCAGGCAGATCGCCGGAGGGACCACCGGGGCTGTATTTGCCGCCAAAACGCTGTGCTGCCATTACATGCCTCCCGAGCCGGATACATAGAAAATCAGCGCGATCAGCAGCGCAAGCGACAGGGTGCGAAGGCCGGATGGGGACATTGACAGCTTCCGGTTCAGGGGCGTGCAGAGCGAACCTAACCTGAATTTCAGCGACTTGCCAACAGAGCCGGGCGCGATTGCGATCAATTCGCCGAAGGTTTGCGCCCGGACCGTAGGACCGCCGCACCCGGACTGCTGTGCGGCGCCGTCAGAGGTGGGGGAGAGGGAGAAAAGTGCCCGGCCGGATCGGGCAGAGCGCGCTGCGGGTTGTCGCCCTGGCAGAACCGGGCTGGTGCTGCGGCCAGGCGGCGCGCTCCGGGAAGATCTCTCTCCCCGGAGCGGAAGATTTCAGGGCCTGGCTCAGCCCCGTGGCGGGCGTTTCGGGCCTGGTTTGCCCGAGGGGCTGCGCGGCCTGTCGCTGCGGCTTTCGCTGCCGGGGCGGCTGCTGCGCGGTGCGGCACCAGGCTTTGCCCCGAAGCTGCGCCCGCCGGCTGCGCTCTCGCTGTCGCGGCCGCCTGCGGCGGGCCTGTCGCTGCCGGCAAAGCCCGGGCCACGCCGGGCCGGGGCTTTTGCGCCCGGAGCCTTGCTGGCCGGATCCGAACCGCGGGCGGCGGAAGCGAAGGTTTTATTCGCGCCGAAACTCTTGCCGCCGGCAAAGCCCTTTCCCGCGCCACGCTCGGCCTCGCGGCTGTCGCTGTCCCGGCCACGCGCGGCGGGGCGGGCGCTGGTCTCAGCTGCAAAGCCCGGGCTGCGGCGGGCCGGAGCCTTGCTGTCTGCGCTGGCAGGGCCGGAGGAGCGGCGACCATAGGAGGGGGCCTCACCGCGCGAAGCGGCGGGGCTGCGGCCCCGCGAAGGCGCGCCAGTTTCGTTGTAGCTGCGCTCCGCCGAGGCGCTTTCGCCCATATAAGTATCGCCGCGCCCGGCGCGTTTGGCCGCGCCGCTATGGCTGACCCGGACCTTCGGGCCCGGGCGTGGCGTGGTGGCCTCGCTCCAGCTGCGCGACAGCGTGCGCAGGCCATCGCCTTCGCGGGCCGGGGCGCGGGAAGGGGTCCGGCTGCTGCCAGTACCAGTGCCAGTGCCAGTATTAGGGCTGCGGGCCGGACGTCTGGCCTCTGCGCCGCTCTCGCCAGCGGCCTCACGACGCGGGCGCGGCGCGGCGGATTTCGGGCCAGACGCGCCGCGCGGCGCAGCAGGGCGGGAGGGGGTGGCCTCGAGCGGCTCGGGCGCCACATCGCTCAGCTGCTCGCCGAGCTGGTCGCGCAACACCCGGGCCTTGACCTCTTCCACCTCACCCGGGCGCAGCTCGCCCAGACGGAACGGGCCATAGGAGACGCGGATCAGCCGGTTCACATAGAGGCCGATCTCATTCATCGCGCGGCGGATCTCGCGGTTTTTGCCCTCGCGCAGGCCCACGGTCAGCCAGGCATTGGCGCCCTGCTGGCGGTCAATCGTTACCTGCATCGGCTTGAATTTCTCGCCGTCGATGGTGATGCCCTCGCGCAGAATCTGCAGGCGCAGATCATCGGCCGTGCCATTGACCCGGACGCGGTATTTGCGCAGCCAGCCGGTCGAGGGCAGCTCCAGCCGGCGCTTGAGCTCGCCATCATTGGTCAGCAGCAGCAGACCTTCGGAATTCAGGTCGAGCCGGCCAACCGACATCACCCGCGGCATATCTTCGGGCAGATGGTCAAAAACGGTGTCGCGGCCTTTTTCATCCGAGGCCGAGGTCACCAGGCCCTCGGGCTTATAGTAAAGCCACAGCCGCGCCGGTTCTTCGGCAGGCAGCGGGCGGCCCGAGACCACGATTCTGTCGCTGGCGGTCACATTCAGCGCCGGGCTGGTGATGATCTTGCCATTGACGCGGACTTCGCCGGTCTCGATCAGCCGCTCGGCATCGCGGCGCGAGGCAATGCCCCGGCGTGACAGTACTTTGGCGATGCGCTCGCCTTCATGAGCGGTGGTTTTGTTGCTGGCCGGGACAGCGGTCTTGCGGCTGTCGGCGGAAAACGGTTTGTCTTTCGGTGCCATGGTATTGATCCTTGGCACGGGGTGGCCAACCCCGGGGGCGCCTCTGCCTCCGGATCGGATATAATATTTCACGGCTGATGAAAGGGCAATGCGGGTGGTTTTCCGCTCTTACATGGATCTGGCGCTGGAAGAGGCGCAAATGGCCGCAGCCCGGGGCGAGGTTCCGGTTGGTGCGGTGCTGGTCTCGCCCGGGGGCGAGGTGCTGGCGCGTGCCGGAAACCGCACCCGCGAGTTTTCTGACCCCAGCGCCCATGCCGAGATGCTGGTGATCCGCGCCGCCTGCGCCGCGCTGAAATCCGAGCGCCTGCCGGGCCATGTGCTTTATGTCACGCTGGAACCCTGCCCGATGTGCGCGGCGGTGATCGGTGCGGCCCGGATCGCGCGGCTGGTCTATGGCGCGGATGATCCGAAATCCGGCGGAGTCTCGGTCGGGCCGCGCCTGTTCAGCCACAGCCAGTGCCATCACCGCCCGGAGGTCATCGACGGGGTGGGCGAGCGCGAGGCCTCGGCGCTGCTGACGCGGTTTTTTGCCGCGCGCCGTGAGCCGCGCGAGGGATTCTGAAACGCCCCCTGCCTGCCCCCTCCCTGCCTGCCCCGGGTCCGAAAGGATCAGTCCGGGGCAGGCAGCGGGGGCAGGCGGGGGCAGCGCTCAGAGTTCGATCACCTGCAGCACTTCCGGCTCGATCACCTCGACGCCCGGCTGCAGCCCGGCGCGCAGGGCATCGGCATTCTGCGCCAGCAGCGGGAAGGTTTTGTAATGGCAGGGAATAATGGTGCGGAAGTTGAAATATTTCCGCGCCGCCCAGGCCGCGCGCGCCATATCCATGGTGTAATGCCCCCCGGCGGAGAGAATGCCGATACCCGGCTGATGCAGCTCTCCCATCCAGGCCATATCGGCCATGATATCGGTATCGCCCGAGACATAGATCACCTGGCCCTCGCCCGCGATCATAAAGCCCGCCGCCGAACCGGCGGGCAGCAGCCCCTTATCGCCAAAGTCGATCGAGGCCGAATGGCTGGCATTGACCATGGTCACCTTTGCACCGCCGCAGCTGATGGTGCCACCTTTGCCAAAGCCGATCACCTCGGCGCCCTGGCCCTGCAAAAACACCGAAGCTTCATGAATGCAGGCAACCGGCACCGAAAGCTCCTGCGACAGCGCCGCCGCATCTGCGGCATGATCGCCATGGGCATGGGTCAGCAGAATATGGGTCGCGCCTTTGATGGCTTCGGCGCGGCGCGCGGCGGGAAAGACCGGATTGCCGGTGAGCCAGGGGTCGATCAGCAGGACAGCGTCTTCAATCTCAATCCGAAACCCGGAATGGCCCAACCAGATGATTTTCATCACGCTCTCCTGCAACATAATTCTAAGAGGGGCGGAGAATAACCGCGCTTTGTTACAGGAATCCAGGTGTTTTTCCTGCGGGACTGCTGTCCTGACCCCGGCTGGCGCCAGGCCTGGCCTTGCGCCCCGGGACGGTGGAAGCTAAACGAAGCCAAAGCTTTCAGAGGGTCTGCCCATGTCGATTGACATCGATACCGCGCGGAAAGTGGCGAAACTCGCCCGTATCCGCGTCGAGGAGGAAGCGCTGCCGGCGCTTGCACGTGAACTGTCTGGCATCCTGACCTTTATGGAGCAGCTGAACGAGGTTGACGTTGACGGAATCGAGCCGATGGTCTCGGTCACGCCAATGCGCCTCAAGCGGCGTCAGGATGTTGTGACCGATGGCAATCTTCAGGCTGAAGTCCTGAAAAACGCCCCCGAAGCCCGCGAAGGCTTCTTTGCCGTGCCGAAGGTGGTGGAATGAGCGCGAATACCTGGACGATCGAAAAAGCCCGCGACGCTTTGCGCAAGGGCGAGATTTCTGCCGTCGATCTGACCATGTCCTGCCTCACCGCGATGGATGCGGGGGAGGCTCTGGGCGCCTTTGTCCATAAAACCCCGGAAATCGCGCTGGAACAGGCGCGGGCGGCGGATGCAAGGCTGAAACAGGGGGATGCGCCCTCGCTCTGCGGTATTCCTCTGGGGATCAAAGACCTGTTCTGCACCAAAGGTGTCGGCTCGCAGGCGGCTTCGGGCATTCTGAAGGGCTTTAAGCCTGAATATGAATCCACCGTGACCTCGAAGCTGTTCGCCGATGGCGCGGTCATGCTGGGCAAGCTGAATATGGATGAGTTCGCGATGGGCTCCTCCAATGAAAGCTCGGTCTATGGCCCGGCGGTGAACCCCTGGAAGATCGATGAGCGCAAGCTGACCCCGGGCGGCTCTTCGGGTGGCTCGGCGGCGGCGGTGGCAGGCGATCTCTGCATCGCGGCGACCGGCACCGATACCGGCGGCTCGATCCGCCAGCCCGCCGCCTTCACCGGCATTGTCGGCATCAAGCCGACCTATGGCCGCGTGTCGCGCTGGGGCATTATCGCCTATGCTTCCTCGCTCGATCAGGCTGGTCCGATGACCAAGACCGTGGGCGATGCGGCGATCTTCCTGCAGTCGATGGCCGGGCATGACCCGAAAGATTCGACCAGCGCCGATATCGCAGTGCCGGATTTTGAGGCGGCTCTGACCGGCGATATCCGTGGCAAGGTCATTGGTATTCCGAAAGAATACCGGCTCGACGGGCTGAATGAAGAGGTTTCGGCGCTCTGGGACAAAGGCATTGAGATGCTGCGCGCCGCCGGGGCTGAGATTCGCGAAATCAGCCTGCCGCACAGCAAATATGCTCTGCCGGCCTATTATGTGATCGCGCCCGCCGAGGCCTCGTCGAACCTCGCCCGCTATGACGGGGTGCGCTATGGTCACCGCGCCAAACTCGGGCCGGGCGATGGCATTACCGAGATGTATGAGAAGACCCGCGCCGAGGGCTTTGGCCCGGAAGTGCAGCGCCGGATCATGCTCGGCACCTATGTGCTCTCGGCGGGCTTCTATGACGCCTATTACAACCGGGCCCGTAAAGTGCGCGCGCTGATCAAGCGTGATTTTGAACTGGCCTTTGAGGCGGGGGTTGATGCGATCCTTGCCCCGACCACGCCTTCGGCGGCCTTTGGTCTGGGCGAGCAGGGCTCGGCCGATCCGGTGGAAATGTATCTCAATGACGTTTTCACCGTGACGCTGAACCTCGCCGGTCTGCCCGGGGTTCAGGTGCCGGTGGCGCTGAACCGCGACGGCCTGCCGATGGGGCTGCAGCTGATCGGTCGTCCCTGGGATGAGGCCGGGCTTCTCAATCACGCCTATGTGCTGGAGCAGGCGGCAGGATTTGTAGCCAAGCCGCAAAAATGGTGGTAATCGCCAGCGAAATGTCGCTGGCCTGAGCGGGCTGAGACCGGGCAGGGATTCGTCTCTCTGCCCGGGATGATCAGCTCCGGGGGCCTTGCCTGTTCTCTGATGAGGCCCCCGAATGACTGCCCGCCCGCTGAGCCTGCTGAGCCTTTGTGCCTTCGTTGCTGCATGTGCGCCCTCGGTCCCGGATTCCGGGGCGGGCGTCGGCTTCCAGGATTATAATTCCTATATCCGTAACAGCTATTCCGGCAGCAGCCCGGCGGGCGTCAGCGCCGCCCCCGCAGCCGCAGCCCCGACCGGCTTTGACCCGGCAGCCGCAGCGGCGGCCATTGACCGCGCCGAAGGCGTTTCTGCCCCGCTCACCACCCCGCCGATGGCCGCGCCGATGGCTGGCCTGCCGCCTGCGAATACCGGCATCCGTCCGCGCGGCGATGCTCCGGCTGGGATTAAGGTTGAGAATGGCGAAGTGATCCATTCCAATCCGGGGATCTCGGATGAGAATGACTTTAACGCCGTTGCATCCCGCGAAACCATTGAGTCGGATGCGCAGCGTATTGCCCGCAACCGGTCGGAATATGTCGTGGTCCAGCCCGGGGCGATCCCGGTGCGTCAGGGCGAAAGCGGCCCGAATATCGTGCAGTTCGCCCTTGCCACCACCCATGCGCCGGGCGTGCAGATGTATAAACGTGGTCGCGCCAGGGATGCGACGGCGGCCTGCGCCCGCTATGCCTCGCCCGATCTGGCGCAGCAGGATTTCCTCGCACGCGGCGGCCCGGATAAGGACCGTAACGGCCTTGATCCCGATGGTGACGGCTTCGCCTGTGGCTGGGATCCGCGCCCGTTCCGCACCGCGCTGCAGTAAGGCGTCCCGGTGACGGGCTTTCTTTCGCCGAATTTCACCGCGCGGCGCGGCGGGCACCGCCCCTCGCTGATCGTGATCCATTATACCGCCATGCAAAGCTGCGAGGCGGCCCGGGCCCGGCTTTGCGATCCGCTGGCCGAGGTTTCGGCGCATTGGCTGATTTCTGAACAGGGCGCGGCCGAGGCTCTGGTTGATGAGGCGCAGCGCGCCTGGCATGCGGGCCAGTCCTTCTGGCGGGGCCGCGATGATATCAACAGCCATTCGATCGGCATTGAGCTGGCAAATAATGCCCGCGCCCCTTTCCCCGAGCCGCAGATGGCGGCGCTGGAACAGCTGCTGGGCGGGATTATGACGCGCTGGAACATCGCTCCGGCGGGGGTTCTGGCGCATTCCGATATTGCTCCGGGGCGCAAAATTGATCCCGGTCTGCATTTCGACTGGCAGCGGCTGGAGCGTCAGGGCCTGGCCCTTGCCCGCCCCATTCCGGTTGCGCCTGAACCCGGCGATGATTTTCGCCGCCTTGCCTGCCGGATCGGCTATGCGCCCGGGGCCGGTGACGGTGATCTTCTGCAGGCCTTCCGGCTGCGCTGGCGTCAGAGTGCCACCGGCCCGCTTGCGCCGGCCGATCTCGCGCTTGCCGCGGCCCTGGCACGATTTGACGTTGACGTGGCAGGGGCAGGGGCCTAAGTCCCGCCTCGCGCGGATGGCCGGATGACCGCGGCGGGTGTTAAGCCTGTCGAGGAAAGTCCGGACTCCATGAAGAAAGGGCGCCGGGTAACTCCCGGCCGGGGTAACCCGAGGGAAAGCGCAACAGAGAAGAGACCGCCTGCAATTTTGCAGGTAAGGGTGAAACGGTGGAGTAAGAGACCACCGCGGTCCTGGTAACAGGAATGGCAAGGCAAGCCCCGCCCGGAGCAATGCCGAATAGGGACCTCGCGCGGGGCATGATCGGATCCGTCCGATATCGCCGCAGGGAGCTTCAGCCCGAGAGGTCCGGGTTGGCAGCCAGATCCCCCCGGTAACGGTGGGACCAGAGGAATGGTCATCTATGGGACGTCAGTCCCGGGACAGAATCCGGCTTACAGGCCATCCGCGCAATTAAGACTTTCGGGGTCTGAAAAAAGGGGGCGCTGCCCCCGGGGCGCCATGGCGCCTCTCCCCCGGGATATTTAGGGACAGATGAAATCAGAGCCCGCGGCGCAACAGGTGACGGGTGACGCTGCCTGAGGTGGTGGCGCCCAGATAGGCATGGCCGGACTGGGCGCAGAAATGCGGAAGATCAATCTGCGCCATGGCATCGGTGGTGCGGATGGCCAGCACCTCGCCGGGGCGCAGGGCCAGCAGCTTTTTGCGCGCGCGCAGCACCGGCAGCGGGCAAAGGAGCCCTTCGGCATCAATCTCAAGGGTGATTTCCGGTTCCATGCCGGGGTGATAGCCGGTTGCGGCGATTTGTGACAGAGCTATCCCGGCAATGTGAGTGCCCGGGAGATGACGCGCGCCGCCCGAGCGGCTAGAAGCGGCATATGTTTGGCATTGATCTCTTCGACGCAGGGCTTGGACCTGCCAGCCTCGTCGCCCTGGTGGCGGGTATCCTGTCCTTTCTGTCGCCCTGCGTTCTGCCGGTGGTGCCGCCCTATCTGGCCTATATGAGCGGGATCTCGATGGGCGAGATGCGCGAGGGCAAGGCGTGGCGCCGCGTATTGCTGCCGGCTTTGTTCTTCGTGCTGGGCCTGTCGGTCATTTTCCTGCTGCTGGGCTTCACCGCCTCGGCCTTCGGGGCGTTTTTCCTGCAAAATCAGGTGCTGTTCGCGCAGATCGCCGGGGGGGTGATCATTGTTTTCGGCCTGCATTTTCTGGGCCTGTTCCGCATTCCGATGCTCGACCGCGATATCAGGGTGGATGCCGGGGATCAGGGCGGATCGGCCTTTGGCGCTTTCGTGCTTGGCCTGGCCTTTGCCGCAGGCTGGACGCCCTGTATCGGGCCGCAGCTTGGCACCATTCTCAGCCTTGCCGCCCAGGAGGGGTCAGTCTCACGCGGTACCTTCCTGCTCGGCATCTATGCCGTGGGGCTTGGACTGCCGTTCCTGCTCTCGGCTCTGTTCATCACCCGGGCGATTTCGGTGATGAACCGGCTTAAACGCCATATGAAATGGATCGAGCGCGCCATGGGCGGGCTGCTGCTGATCGTGGGCGTGATGATGCTGACCGGCGCTTTCACCGATTTCAGCTGGTGGCTGGTAGAGATCTTTACCGCACTTGGCATCCCGCTGCCGGGTTAATCCCTTATTTCTGCCGGAATTTCCGCTAGACTGGCCCGCGGCAATGCGGGGAATCTGGTGTCAGCAGGCGAGGCAATGGCGGCGGAAGGGATAGAGGGCGGTCAGCGGATCCGCCGTCGCCGGGTGTTCTATCTTCCGGGTTATGATCCCTTTCATCCACGCCGCTACCGCGAGCTTTACCGCAAGGAAGGCGCCGAACAGGCCCGGCTTTGCGGCTATGAGATCGCGCTGCGACCCTCGCCGAAAGATGACCGTTATGGCTGGCAGGTTACGGCCAGCATTGAGGGGGCGGTCTGCGAAAGCTGGATCGAGGTGCTGGTCTGGTCGGATATCGTCAAAGCCAGCATGTCCGACAGCATTGCTGCGACCTATGCGCAGCTGCTGCGCACCGCCTGGATCTATCTCAGCACCGGCGCTTTGTGGCGGCTGACCCGGCTGCGCAAGGGGCCGACCATTGCCGCGCTCTATCCGGTGCTGTTTTTGCTGTTGCAGCTGCTGCTCGCGCTGGCGCTGGCGGCAGGGGCGGGGATGGTGCTGGGCAGTCTTCTGCACCGGCTGGCGGGGCTGCTCGCCGCGCCGCTGGTGCTCTGGCTGGTGCTGCGCTGGTTTCGCGCCAAGGATAACAGGGTCTTTGCCTGGTATCTGATGCATGATTACGCCTGGTCGGCGCAGCATTACGGCGCCTATCCCAGGGCGCTGGAAGCGCGGCTCGCGGCGTTTTGCGCCCGCATTCGCGCCGCTCTCGAAGAGGCGGATCCCGCCGATGAGGTGCTGGTGGTGGGCCATTCCTCGGGGGCCTATCTCGGGGTCTCGGTTCTGGCCGATCTTTTGCGCGAGTGCCCTGCCAGGCCGGGGCGGGAGCTGTCTTTTCTCTCGCTGGGTCAGGTGGTGCCGATGGTCTCATATCTGCCGAAGGCGCAGCGGCTGCGCGCGGATCTGCAGTTTCTCGCATCCTCACAGGACCTGACCTGGATCGATGTCAGCGCCCCGGGCGATGGCTGTTCCTTCGCGCTTTGTGACCCGGTTTCGGTCTCGGTGCCTGTGCCAGAGGGCAGGCGCTGGCCGCTGGTGCTTTCCGCGGCTTTCACCCGGACGCTGAGCCCGGCGCGCTGGCAGGCTTTGCGCTGGCGCTGGTTCCGGCTGCATTTCCAGTATCTCTGCGCCTTTGATCAGCTGCCGGGCAGGGTGGATGATTATGATTATTTCCGCATCACTGCCGGGCCTTTGAGCCTTGCGGCCCGGCTCGGGGCGCGCCAGCCCTCGCGCAGCCGCAAGGAGGCTTTGCTGAACCGCTATCAGGATCTGGCACCATGAACGGCTGCCCGATGCCGCCGAAACCCCCGGTACGGGCCGACAGGGTTTCGCTGCTGACCTATCTGCGGCTGTTCCGGCGCGATATCCTCTCGGCCCAGCCTGCGCGGCTCTATCGGGCCTGGATGGCCGAGTTCCGCACGCCGTTTTTCCGCTCATATCTGTGCAATGATCCAAAACTGCTGGATCTGGTGCTGAAACAGCGGCCCGATGATTTTCCGAAATCGGACCGTATCAGCGCCGGGCTTGAGCCTTTGCTGGGCCAGTCGGTCTTTGTCACCAATGGCGAGACCTGGAAGCGGCAGCGCCGTATCATTGATCCGGCTTTTGAAGGCGGGCGGCTGAAAGACAGCTATCCGGCCATGCTGGCGGCGGGCGAGGCGGCGGTGGCGCGGATGCAGCGCCTGGCCGGGGGGGAGATCGAGGTCGAGGCCGAAATGTCGCATGCGGCAGCGGATGTGATTTTCCGCACCCTGTTCTCGATCCCGATCGAAGATGCGCTGGCAACGGAAGTGTTTGAGCAGTTCCGCGCCTATCAGCGCAGCCAGCCGATCCTGAACCTCGCCGCCTTTCTGCCGCTGCCGCGCTGGTTTCCGCGCCTGCACCGCAGCCGCACCCGCAAGGCGGCGCGGCAGATCCGGGCGCTGATCACCCGGCTGACCGAAGCGCGGGCCGGGCTGATCACGGCGGGCCGGGCGCCTGATGATCTGGCGACGAAGATCATGACCACGCCCGATCCGCTGACCGGCGCGCGTTTCAGCCCTGGCGAAATGGTCGATCAGGTGGCGATTTTCTTCCTCGCCGGGCATGAGACCAGCGCCTCGGCTCTGGCCTGGTCGCTCTATCTGCTGGCGCTTTATCCCGAAGTGCAGCAGCGGGTGGCAGCCGAGGCGGCAGATCTGGGCGAGGCCCCGGATTTCAGCGCCGTCAGCCGGCTGCGCTATACCCGTGATGTATTCCGCGAGGCGCTTCGCCTGTATCCGCCGGTGCCGATGATGGTGCGCGAAAACCGCTGCCCCGAGCAGTTCCGCACCCGCAATGTCAGGCCCGGGGCGCAGGTGGTGCTCTCGCCCTGGCATCTGCAGCGCCATGAGCGGCTCTGGGATCAGCCCGATGCTTTCTGTCCGGAGCGCTGGCAAACCGCAGGGGGCCGCGCCTCGGCGCGCGAGGCCTATATGCCTTTCTCGCAGGGCACGCGGGTCTGTCCGGGGGCAGGATTTGCCATGATCGAAGGGGTGCTGCTGCTGGCGCTGCTGGCGCGTGCCTTCCGCTTTGAGCGCATCCCTGGCCGGGATCCGGTGCCGGTGGCGCATCTGACGGTCCGGGCGAAAGAGGGGATCAGGCTGCGCGTGACAGCGCGCGGGTAGCGCGAGCCGCGTTCAGGCCGCCTGCCGGTTCACCAGCGGATATCGGAAAAAAGGGGGGAAGGGCGCTGCGCCGTTCTATTCCCCTTCAGGAAATATCCCGGGGCGGAGAGGCGCCTGCAAAGGCGCATCGGGGGGCAGCGCCCCCCGGCGCGGTCTTAGAAAAGCGGCGAGCTCAGAGGATCTCGACGCGGTAGCTTTCGATCACGGTATTGGCGAGCATCTTTTCGCACATTGCTTTGACTTCGGTCTCGGCGGCGGCTTTATCGGTGGCGCTCAGGTCCAGCTCGATGACCTTGCCCTGACGCACGCCTTCGACGCCGGCAAAGCCCAGCGTGCCGAGCGCATGGCGGATGGCCTCACCCTGAGGGTCGAGAACGCCGTTTTTCAGCATGACGGTGACGCGGGCTTTCATGGGGCGGCCTCCGGGGCAGTGGAATTGCAGATTGCCGCCCTGATAGCCCCGCGAGGCGGCCGGGGCAATATGGGGCGGCAGCTCAGGGTCAGTTGATCAGCGAGGCTTTCGCCGGATGGGTCACATTCGAGGGCAGAACCCCGATGCGGCGCGCCAGTTCCGCATAGACATCCGCCATCGGTCCGGGCTCGGGTACGGTGCCATCAGCGCGCTCGGCCTGACGCAGATCCCAGAGCCGCATCGAATCGGGGCTGATCTCATCGGCGATCATCAGGCGCATATAATCGCCCTCCCAGATCCGGCCGATCTCGAGGCGGAAATCCATCAGCCGCACGCCCACACCGAGCATGACGCCTGAGAGGAAATCATTCACCCGCAAAGCGAGGGCGATCATATCATCGAGATCCTGCTGGGCGGCCCAGCCAAAGGCGATGATATGCTCTTCCGACACCATCGGATTGCCGAGTTTGTCATCCTTGAAATAATATTCAACGATCGGGCGCGGCAGGGCCATACCTTCGGGAATGCCGAGGCGGTTGGAAATGCCACCGGCGGCGAAATTGCGCACCACAACCTCAACCGGGATGATCTCGACCATCCGCACCAGCTGCTCGCGCATATTCAGGCGGCGCATGAAATGCGTCGGCACACCGATATTGTTCAGCCCGGTCATGAAGAATTCAGACAGGCGGTTGTTCAGCACGCCTTTGCCTTCCGAAGCGACCGAGATCGGCGCAACATTGGCCGTGCTGGTCAGGCCATCGGCCTTTGAGGCCTCGTCATCCTTGTAATACTGGATCAGCGTGCCCGGTTCCGGACCTTCAAAGAGGATCTTGGCTTTGCCCTCATAGACCTTCTTGCGACGTGCCATCGATGCCTCTGAGCGGAAATAAGCATAGGGGCCGCAAGAACCGCCGTCCTGCTGCCTCGGGGCCTGATAGCCGAGAGGCGCGGCCTTCGCAAGCGCGGCACGGCTGGCGGGTCTTCAGGTCGCAGCTGAGTGGCCGGTGTGGCCCTCTCCGCTCAGCCCGGCGCGGGCATAACATTCCAGGCCGCAGAGCCCCGGTCGCAGTACAGGGCGGCGGCTTTATCTTGCAGCCGCGCCCGGGCGTGCTCATATATTTCGGGACTGCCTAGTGAACCGGAGCGAGAGATGACCCTTTTTGACGATCGCGAAAATGCTTTTGAAGCAAAATTTGCCCATGACAGTGAAATGCAGTTCCGCGCCGAAGCGCGGCGAAACAAGCTGGCCGGGCTCTGGGCTGCCGGGCTTCTGGGGAAATCCGATGCTGAGGCCCAGGCCTATGCGCTTGAAGTGGTCGCCGCTGATTTTGAAGAGGCGGGCGACGGCGATGTGCTGCGCAAACTGACCGCGGATCTGGGCGAGCGGGCCTCGGATGCGCAGATCCGCGCAAAAATGGCCGAACTGCTGGTCGAGGCCAAGGCACAGCTGCTGGGCGAGGTCTGAACAAGCTGCGCGCCGCGTCGCCGGGCGGGGCCGGTGCTGCGCGGCGCGGTACGGATGGGCCCAGCCGCCGCGCAGGAAGCGGCGGCGGCGCCTAGGCGCGCGTGGGTCGGGAGGGCAACCTGGGGCCTGAGCTGACGGATTTCGCGTTGTGCTGCACTGCCCCCCATGCGACTAAATTCTCCAAAGCGGGACAGAGCAGCTCCGGCTGCCAGAGAGAGGCTGTTGTGATGAGCAAGGATGCATTGAGCCAGCTGCTGAGCGAGCGGGACTGGCTGATGGCCGATGGGGCGACCGGCACCAATCTTTTCAACATGGGTCTCGAATCCGGTGAGCCGCCGGAATTCTGGAATGTTGACCGGCCGGACAATATCCGCAGCCTCTATCGCAATGCTGTCGAGGCGGGTTCGGATATTTTCCTGACCAATACTTTTGGCGGCAATGCCTCGCGGCTGAAGCTGCATAATGCGCAGAGCCGTGTGCATGAGCTGAACCGGGTCGGGGCGGCGCTGGGGCGCGAGATTGCCGATGCCTCGGGCCGCAAAGTGGTGGTGGCGGGCTCGGTCGGGCCAACCGGCGATATTTTTGAGCCGATGGGCACGCTGACCCATGCCCTGGCGGTTGAGATGTTCCACGAACAGGCCGAGGGGCTGAAAGCGGGCGGGGCTGATGTGCTCTGGGTAGAGACGATCTCGGCCCCCGAGGAATATCTGGCCGCGGCCGAGGCGGCAGAGCGGGCCGATATGCCCTGGGTCGGCACGATGAGCTTTGACACCGCCGGGCGGACGATGATGGGCGTGACCTCGGCCTCGATGGCGGCGCTGGTCGGCAAAATGGCCCGCCCGCCGTTGGCCTTTGGCGCCAATTGTGGCGTTGGCGCCTCGGATCTGCTGCGCACGGTGATGGGTTTTGTCGCCACGGGCAGCGCTGTGCCGGTGGTGGCCAAGGGCAATGCCGGGATCCCGAAATATCACGACGGGCATATTCACTATGATGGCACGCCCGCGCTGATGGGCAGCTATGCGGTTCTGGCGCGCGACGCGGGGGCGCGGATTATCGGTGGCTGCTGTGGCACCATGCCCGAACATCTGCGCGCCATGCGCCGGGCGCTGGAGGAGACACCGCCCGGACCGGCCCCCTCGCTGGAAGAGATTGCGGCAAAGCTGGGCGCCTTTTCTTCGGCCTCGGATGGCACCGGCGATGATGCCCCGCCAAAGCGCGAGCGTCGCGGCCGTCGCGGCTGAGCCCTGCTGCGGGCACCCTGTCTGACAGGCCAGCACCCGCGGATCTTATGGCGGACCGGGCAGCGTGTCCGGCCACCGCTGCATCAGCCTCGCGCTTTCGCGCCTGATCGGGATGCTGGCGAGCTGCGGGCCAGGTTTTCAGCGGCGGGATTGACTGCGGTCTGCAGACTGTGTCCGGAGCGGGGGCAGTAAGGCCCGGGACATGGTCAGAAGCGCGGCTGGCCTTGCAGCCTGTAGGGCGGGGCGTGCGCGCCGCCTTGTGACAGTAGAAGCTATATGGAGCAGCAAGCGCATCGCAGCGATAGCTGAACCGGGGCGCGGTCCCTCTGTAGCGCCGAACTGTTTTGCGTGAAATTTGCCCGGCTATATAAAGGCAAAGCAAGGGTCTTGCTGACACCGGGGCGCGGGCTTCTCCCCTGATTGGGGGCGGGGGCTTTGTCGGATTTAGCCTGCTTCGGGCGGATGCCGCGCATTTGTGAGAGCAGGGGCTATGATGGGCCAGCCGCATCACCTGGTCTGTGGCGGGCGTCAGGCCTCAGCGCTGAAATATCAGACTGTCTGAGACTGCCTGGCTGACCAATCCAGCGCGACAGCCTGTGGGCCTGTCAGGCGGCAAGGCCTGACAATGGCCGACATCCGGGTCTCCAGGCCTTTATCCTGGCTGTCGACTTCCTCGATCAGCTGACGATCAGCTGACGAAATGCCCCCGACCATAGCTGTTTCAGCCAGCCCCAAAGCCAGTTCCGCCGGGGCTGTGCGCCGGGGCGGAGGAACTGCATCACGCAATCAGAACATCCGGAGGAATACGTCCGAACCTGCCAGGTGGTTGAGGGCTTGTGGCCGATGTCGCCGCAGTGAGATGTGTCCTCACCGCTCACCGCTCACCGCTCACCGCTCACCGCTCACCGCTCACCGCTCACCGCTCACCGCTCACCGCTCACCGCTCACCGCTCACCGCTCACCGCCCACCTCGCGCCCGGGGGCTCGCAGCCGGTCCGGGCGGCACTGACCAGCGGCCAGGCGATGCTGCTTGAGTTACAGCCGGGCCTGCCGGGCGGAGAGGGTAAAGCAAAAGGGACCAGAATCGCGGCGATCCGGTCCCTTTTACAATCTGCTACTCCGGCCAGGTCGGGGCCGGGCCGATGCTCAGCGGCGTTTGCCTTTGCCAGCCGGGCCGGGCGCCGAGCCCATGCCGCGGGCAGCCTCGGCAGCGGCGCGCAATTCCTCGGCAATTTCATCGGCCTCATCGGGATCGAAATCCAGTGGCAGTTCAACGCCACCCTCTGCCTCGACGTAAATCCGTACCATTCCGGCGTCGGTCGGACCGATCTGCAGATTTGCGGCGATCTCGCTTTGCTTATTGATACTCATTCTGCCCTCCGGCTCTGGATAAACCCGACTAGCGCCGCAAGGCTTTGTCTTCAAGACGACATTTCTCTTACATTCCCCTCTTGCAATCCCTCGCGACGGGGGGTATCTCGCCCCCAGTGCCGCTTTAGCTCAGTTGGTTAGAGCGCTAGATTGTGGATCTAGAGGTCCCCCGTTCGAGCCGGGGAAGCGGTACCATCTCCCTTCAGATTTATATTTGCTAAAGCCGCTCAGGGCTTGTGTGAATCGCGGTTTATGCCCCGGTATTGCCTTGCATATCTTTGCACGCGTTCCGCCTGGCCGTAGAGGGGCCGCGCCATCTGCGGCCTGCACAGGACGCTGGCAGGAAGAGCGCCTGCTGATATTGCCTGGCATCTTTGCGAAACTGTCTGTCCTGCGCAGTTTGCCCTGTGTCACCTCCCAGCCGGAGCTGCGCTTTCGCTGATCAGGGCCCGTCCCGCCCCGGGGCAAGGCACAGCGTCACTTGCGCGCGCTTTCCCGGAGGGATGATTGCGCAGGCGATTCGCCGGAGCACTATGTAATTGTGATTGCAAAACCTGACCCGCAGCCCCGCATTCCAGAGCTGACAAACGCCTCGTGATCCTTTCTTCTGTGAAAGCCAGACCATTCCGGAGGAAAAGATGCGTCCGACCATCCCGCTCGTCAGCCTTGGCTTTATTGCCTTGCTTGCCGTCAATCCGGCTGCCGCCGCGCTTTCGGGCTTTTATGACAGCGGCGAACAGATCGCGGCTTTGCTCGCCTCGGCCGAGGCAGGCGAAGCTCTGTCGCAACTGCCGGTGCGGGGGCTGCAGTTCCGGGAAGTGACAGAGGACGGGCATCCGGTCTGGGGGATCAGCACCGACAGCTGTGAGCTTTCGGTGGAACTGCTGCCGCAGTTGCCGGAAGCGGTGGGCAAGACCACCTACAAAGTTCACCATATCAGCGCATGTGAGTGACAGCCGCAGCTGCACCAGGCCGGGCCGGTCACGCCTGAGTATGATTGCAGGCGGGCTGGCCCCGTGCAAAACCGCCCCCGGGGACCGGCCCGCCTATGTGCCGGGTTCAGAACGCCTCCCGCCTTGTCACGCGCGCGGCGGCAGCTATGGTCGCAGCCCGTTCCAGGCACGCGCTCCGGAGGATTCGCATGAGTACCGCCCGCATTTCCGAAATTATTGCTTCTGAAATCAGTGCATTGCCACGGCAGGTCGTGGCTGCGACGGAATTGCTGGATGGTGGGGCCACCGTGCCCTTTATCGCGCGCTACCGCAAAGAGGTAACCGGCGGGTTGGATGACACGCAGTTGCGCCGGCTGGAGGAGCGGCTGGTCTATCTGCGTGAGCTGGAGGCGCGGCGCAAAGCGATTATTGGTGAGATTACCAGCCAGGGGAAGATGGACGAGGGGCTGGCGAGGGCGATTGCCGCGGCGCAGACCAAGTCTGAACTGGAGGATATCTACCTTCCCTATAAGCCAAAGCGCCGTACCAAAGCGATGATCGCGCGCGAGGCCGGGCTGCAGGGCCTGGTGGATGCGATTCTTGCCGATCGTAAGGCCGATCCTTCGGCCCTGGCGGCGGGCTATCTGACGGATGGTTTTGCCGAAGCCAAAGCCGCGCTTGAGGGGGCGCGTGATATTATCGCCGAGGCGCTGGCGGAAAATGCGGCTTTGCTGGGCCGTTTGCGCGAGCATATGCGCAAAGCCGGGCGTTTGCGTGCCACGGTCGCGCCTGGAAAAGAACAGGCCGGCGCTAAATTTTCGGATTATTTCGATCATAGTGAAGCCTTTAAAGACGCGCCTTCGCACCGGGTTCTCGCCATGTTGCGTGGCAGAAATGAAGAAGTTCTGAATATCGATCTGGAAACTGATCCCGAGGCGCCGCGCGGCGAATCGCCCTCCGAGCGGGCCTGCGGTGCGGTTCTGCAGGCCTCGGGGTCGGGGCCGGGCGATAAATTCCTGCGCGATGCCGCGGCCTGGGCCTGGCGGGTAAAGCTGAAAACCACGCTGACCCTGGATCTGATGAGCGAGCTGCGCGAGGCGGCCGAGGCCGAAGCTATCCGGGTTTTTGCCCGCAATCTCAAGGATCTGCTCCTCGCGGCCCCGGCAGGCGGCAAGGCGACGATGGGGCTTGATCCGGGGATCCGGACCGGGGTGAAAATTGCGGTGACGGATGCTACCGGTAAGGTTTTGGCAACTGATACCGTCTATCCTTTCCAGCCTAAGAACGATCTGCGCGGCGCTCAGGTGGCGATCGCCAGGCTGATCGGCACGCATGGGGTGAAACTGATCGCGATTGGCAATGGCACGGCCTCGCGCGAGACGGAAAAGATGGTGGCAGACCTGCTGGCGCTGCTGCCAGCGGGTGAGGCGAAACCGCTGAAAGTGGTGGTCTCAGAGGCCGGGGCCTCAGTCTATTCTGCCTCGGAGCTGGCAGCGCGCGAGTTTCCGGAACTGGATGTCTCGCTGCGCGGCGCGGTTTCGATTGCACGGCGGCTGCAGGATCCGCTGGCAGAACTGGTAAAGATTGAGCCGAAGTCGATTGGCGTCGGCCAGTATCAGCATGATGTCGATCAGCACCGCCTGGCAAAAAGCCTTGATGCGGTGGTCGAGGATGCGGTGAACGCGGTCGGCGTGGATGTGAATACCGCTTCGGCGCCGTTGCTGGCCCGGGTCTCGGGCCTTGGCCCCTCGCTTGCCGAGAGCATCGTGACGCATCGCAATACCAATGGCCCCTTTGTCAGTCGGCGTGAGCTGCTGAAAGTGGCAAGACTTGGCCCGAAAGCCTATGAGCAGGCCGCAGGATTTTTGCGGATCACCGATGGCAAAGAGCCGCTGGATGCCAGCTCGGTTCATCCCGAAGCCTATGAGCTTGCCCGAAAAATCATCGCTGCCTGTGGCCGCGATATCCGGCAGCTGATGGGGGATGGGGCGGCTTTGCGCCAGCTGAATGCAGCGCAGTTCGTCGATGAAAAATTCGGCCTGCCCACGGTAAAGGATATTCTGGCCGAGCTGGAGAAGCCCGGACGTGACCCCCGCCCGGAATTCAGGACTGCGAGCTTCACCGAAGGGGTTGAGACGATCTCGGATCTGAAGCCGGGCATGGTGCTGGAAGGAACGGTGACCAATGTGGCCGCTTTTGGCGCCTTTGTGGATATCGGGGTGCATCAGGATGGTCTGGTGCATGTCAGCCAGCTTGCGGATAAATTTGTCAGTGATCCGCATGAGGTGGTGAAGGCGGGCGATGTCGTGCGCGTCACCGTGGTTGAGGTAGATGTCCCGCGCAAACGTATCGGGCTGACGATGAAAAAAGATGGCGGTGCCTCGGCTAAGGTGCAGCGCGAGGAGCGGGGCAGCCGGCCGGATCGGGGGGCAAAGCCCGGTGGCGGGCGCGCTCCGACCTCGGCCGCGCCGCGTGACGCCGCCACAGGTGGTGGCGCTTTTGCCGAGGCGCTGAAGGGTAAGTTCGGGCGCTGAACTGATTTGCTGCGGGGCCCGGGCCACGGGTGGCAGGGCCTGCGAGGTCAGCCTGAGGGGCCTGGCAGGAAGTTGTTCGGCGCTGTCGGGTGAGGGCGCGTTTCTGGCAACCCTCTCCAGAGGAGTGCCTGCTGAAAGCTGCTGCGGGGCGCGGCTGTGACGATTCCAATCGAAGGGAGCGTGTCGGGGCATGGCTTCGGCGCGGTGGGCGGGACTTGCTGATGTAAGATGCAGGATGATGCTTTGCGCAGGTGATGGAGCGGTCTCTTTCGAGCAGCGCTCTTCTCTGAGGGACTGTCCGTAAGTCAGCTGGCGCCCGGGGCCTGTTTCGCAGCGGGGGCTGAGAGGCGAGGTATGGCCGAGGCCGGGAGCCCAGGCCCGGTGTGGTGCCGTGGGTCTGGCGCAGCACGCTCCTGAAGCACGGCCCGGGGGCGCAGTGCGGGTCCCGGGCTGTCACAGATTGCGCCACTGTTGCACCTGGCGGTGCAGCGGCGGGCGCTGTGGCTGCCAGATGTTAGCTTTCCTCCGGCAGTCTTTCCCGCTCAGCGCGGCGGAGAGGGCTCATGCAGCGGATCATTTTGCACTGGACCGGCGGGGGTTATCAGCCTGGCCCCGCTGATCTCAGCCATTATCACTATATTATCGATGGCAGCGGTGCGCTCTGTGCCGGGCAATTTCCGGTCCGTGCGAATCAGCCGCCTTTGCAGCCTGGCCGCTATGCCGCCCATACACTGAATGCAAATTCCGGTGCGATCGGCCTGGCTCTGGCGGCGATGAAGGGCGCGCGCCAGCAACCCTTTCATCCCGGCCCGGCCCCGGTCCGGCCCACCCAGCTCACGGCTCTGGCCGGGCTTTGTGCCGCTCTTCTGCACGAATATGGCATTCCGCTGCGGCGTGAAACCGTGCTGACCCATGCCGAGGTGCAGCCGGTGCTGGGCATCGTCCAGCGCGGCAAATGGGATATCACCTGGCTGCCGGGGATGGAGCGGCCCGGTGATCCGGTCCTGGCTGGTGACAGGCTGCGCCAGATGATCGGTGTGGCCTGGCAGAAGGGGGCGGCGCTGCCCCCGGGCCTGCGTCCGCTGGCGGGCGGAGGCAGCGCAGAGCAGAAAACCCGCGAAGCAGCAGCGGCGGCGGCCGTACAGCAGAACCCCGGGGAGGGCAGAAGATGAACGCAGTGCTGGCAAGGATTGTGACCCGTTATCTGGCCGGGGCGCTGGTCGCCTGGGGCCTGCTCGATCCCGGCACGGCAGCCGAGCTGACACTCGATCCGGATATCGCGGTGATTCTCGGCGCGGTCTTCGCCTTTGTGACTGAAGTCGCTTACGGATTTGCGCGCCATTATGGCTGGGAGCGCTGAGCCATCCGGCGGGGGCTTCGAGCCGGGTCGCGCGACGGCAAGCCGGGCATCTTCCGGCGCGCGACAGAGCGGCTCCGCGCCCCCTGTCAGAGCCTCACAGGGCGTTGCGGGGGTTTTGTGCCCCTGAAAGCACATATGTTGATTAAAACTATAAATTTTTAGCCTATGATGTTCTGTCTAATGTTGACCAAAATTCTGAGGTTTGATTTTGAGACCAGAGCTGCGGTCCTGCCTCCTGCCACAAGGGGCGTGTCTCAGCCGCAGCAAGCCACTCCCAGCCAGCTGTGACCCATGTCCGGAGCGGCATTGCCGGCCGGCATTCCATCACTCGAGGGGCTTATGCGCGATTCTGACAGAACCAATTCCGGCGGTGAGCGTTCGCTCCGCCCGCTCCCTACGCTTGGGCTTTTGCCCGTTCTCGCCGTTTCGGTAGTGGTCGGGGGCGAGGTTCAGGCGCAGGAAACTGCCCGGAACGAGGCACTCGGGACGATCACGCTGCAGGCTGGCGGTCAGGGCGGCGAGGCGGCGAACAGCCTGAAAGTGACCGAAGGCTCCTCGGTCAAGCTGACGGCACCGCTGATCAATACGGCGAAAACCGTGCAGGTGATCACGCAGAAAGAAATTGAGCAGCGCGGCGCTTCTTCGGTTTATGATGTTCTGCGCACCACGCCTGGCGTGACCCTTGGCACGGGCGAGGGCGGCAATCCGATGGGGGATCGCCCCTTTATCCGCGGCTATGAAGCCTCGACCGATATGATGGTTGACGGGGTGAGGGCGCTTGGCCGGAACTCGTACGAAGCCTTTAACCTTGAGCGCATCGAACTGGTGAAGGGCGCGACCGGCGCCTATGCCGGACGTGGCGCCACCGGTGGCTCGCTGAATATGGTCTCGAAATCGGCCCGTCTGGGGGAGGCGTTCAACCACGCCTCACTGAGCTTCGGCAATGCCAGCCAGAAACGTGCGCAGCTCGACAGCAATATGGCGCTCAGCGAGACAGTGGCGCTGCGGCTGAACCTCTATGGTCAGGATGGCGAAGTGCCGGGCCGTGGCGGGATCAAAGACGATAAGCTGGGCTTTGCCGCCGGTGTGACGGCGAAGGTTTCGGATGCTACCACGGTCAAAGCCGGTATGTATTTCAGCTCGGCTGACAGCACCCCCTCCTTCGGCATTCCGATGGCAAATGATGCCTATCGTGATCTGACCGGCGATACGTCCTATGGCACGGGCACCGCAGCCGATCCCTATCGCCCGCTGGATTATCTGGATCACAGCCTGTTCCGCGGCCTCTGGGACCGTGATTTCCGTAAGGTCTATAATCGCAGCCTGGCGCTGGGCGTCGAGCATGAGTTTGACAATGGCCTGACCTTCGAGGCCGGTCTGACCCGGATCTCAAACCAGCAGGCCTATATCGTCACCCGTCCGACCCTGGTGGATTCGAATGGGGATGCACCAGGTGGCGATCTGCTGTTTGACCGCTCAAGCCGCAGTGGTCACCGCACCAATGTCGTTGAGGCGTTTAATGCCAGCCTGAAGGGCGAGCATGAGCTGGGCGGGATGACCCATAGCTGGGTGATTGGTACCGAGATCAGCGTTGAGAAGCTGCGCTCGGGTTCCATCACTGGCATCGGCGGCGGCTCGATGCGCACGCCGGACTGGGAAAATCCCAACCCGAATGATTTCGTCGATATGAGCGGCATGAGCTACGGCCCGCTGGGCGAACCGGTGGTGACGCGGTCGCAGTCGCTCTATCTGTTTGATACGGTTGACATCAACGAGCAGTGGATCGCCAATTTCGGCCTGCGCCATGAGAAATTCAGGGTGGATCAGAAATCCAATGGTCTGAGCCGCAAGGATAATATCTGGAGCTATCAGGCTGGCCTCGTCTATAAGCCGGCGGCGAATGGCTC
The DNA here is from genome assembly GCF_020539525.1 of Pseudogemmobacter faecipullorum. GTDB lineage: Bacteria > Pseudomonadota > Alphaproteobacteria > Rhodobacterales > Rhodobacteraceae > Pseudogemmobacter > Pseudogemmobacter faecipullorum. Next base: position 172,730 of record NZ_JACDXX010000007.1, read on the forward strand.
GATCTACGGGTCGTTCTCGACCTCGGCCAGCCCCTCGGGCCAGTGTGCCGGTCTTGCAGGGGGCTCGGAAGGGGCCGGGGCCTGCACGCTGACCGCAAGCAACAGAGATCTTGCGCCTGAGAAAACCCGTTCGTTTGAGCTGGGCACGAAATGGGACTTCTTCAGCGACCAGCTTTCCTTCACCGCTGCGCTGTTCCGCACCGAGAAAACCAATGCCCGGGTCTCGGATCCGCTTGGCGTGACCGCGACCGTGGGTGAAAACCGGGCGCAGGGGCTGGAACTGGGGCTGAGTGGCCAGATCAATGATCAATGGGCGGTTTCGGCGGGCTATACCTATACCGATGCTAAAATCGTGGATGGCGGTGCGGTGAATACCGGCACCGGCAGTGCGCCGGTCTGGGTGGATGGTCTCTATAACGGCAATCAGATGCATTACATCGCGAAGCACAGCTTCTCGCTCTGGAGCACCTATAACATCGACAGCGCCTGGACCATTGGCGGCGGCGCAACCTATGTGGGCAAGCGCTATACCAATGCCGAGAACAGCGGCCTTCTGCCGGCCGCCTGGCGCGTCGATATGATGGCCGCCTATCAGCTGAACGACAAAGCCAGCGTGCAGCTGAATGTGAACAATCTGTTCGATGAGGTGATTTACGATGCCTCGCATGTCGGGCTTTTTGCCAATGTTCAGGCGGGCCGCAGTGCTTTGCTGAAGTTTAACTACGAGTTCTGAGGCCCGGGCCCCGGAAAGACCAGAAAGGGCGGCCTCTGGTCGCCCTTTCTCATCTGAGGAAATATGCTATCCTGACTGAAATACTTAACTTCTTTCCGCGCCGCGCCTGTAAAGGGGCCATCCAAGACGGAGCCTGAGATGCTGGTCACCATTCCCGATCTTCTGACCAAAGAAGAGCTTGCCTATATCCGCCAGGTGCTGGAGGGGACGCCCTGGGTCGACGGGCGCAGCACCGCCGGGGAGCAGGCGGCCCAGGTGAAGAAGAACCTGCAGGTGCCGCCCGACAGTGCCGAAGGGCGCGAGCTGGCCAATATCGTGCTGCGCGCGCTGGGCCGCAATCCGGTCTATTCCTCGGCGGCGCTGCCGCTGCATGTGCTGCCGCCGATGTTCAACCGCTATGATGAGGGGATGACCTTCGGCGCCCATGTCGATGGCTCGATCCGGGTGATCCCCGGCACCGGCCAGCGCATCCGCACCGATGTCTCGACCACGATCTTCCTGACCCCGCCCGAAGATTATGACGGGGGCGAGCTGGTGGTGCATGATACCTATGGAAAACATGAGGTTAAACTGCCCGCTGGCCATGCGGTGGTCTATCCGGCCACTTCGCTGCATTCGGTCAATCCGGTAACGCGCGGCTCGCGCTGGGGCTCTTTTTTCTGGGCCCAGTCGATGCTGCGCGACGACTGGCAGCGCCATATGCTTTATGATCTCGATCAGTCGATCATGCGCATCCGCTCGATCCTGGCCGATGATGATCCGGCGGTGACCGGGCTGACGGCGCATTATCACAATATGATCCGACACTGGGCCGAGATGTAAGCAATGCGCGCTGCCTTTGAGATCCCGCCCGATGTGGTGGCGCTGTGTGATTATGAGCGGCTGGCGGGGGCGCGGCTCGATCCGATGGTCGGGGCCTGGCTTGAGGGCGGCGCGGCCGACGGGCTGAGCCATGCCGCTAATCTTTCGGCCTGGGGGCAGATCGCGCTCGAGGGCCGGCTGCTTGCCGATCTGCGCGGCGCCTCGACCGCTTTATCGCTTTTGGGCATGGAGCTGGCGCATCCGCTGCTGCTGGCGCCGGTGGCCTATCACCACCTGGCCCATCCCGGCGGCGAGGCTGAGACCGCGCTTGGTGCGGCGGCGGGCGAGGCGGTGTTTAGCTTCTCAACCCTTGCCTCAACCCCGCTGGCCGAATTTGGTGCCGAAGCCCGGGGGCCCTGGTGGTTTCAGCTCTACTGGCAGCACCGGCGCGAGGATAGCCTGGCCCTGATCCGGGCGGCCGAGGCCGCCGGGGCAGGGGCGATCCTGCTGACCGCAGATGCGGCGGTGAAATTACGCAATACCGAGGCGCGGATCGGCTTTCGCCTGCCCGAAGGCGTCAGGGCGGTGAATATCGCCGGTTTCGCCCAGGCCCCGGTCAGGGAACAACCTGGCCGCAGCCCGGCCTTTCTCGGTGCGCTGGAAACTGCGCCGCGCTGGCAGGATATAGCCTGGCTGCGCGGCGCGACCAGGTTGCCGCTGATCCTGAAAGGGGTCAGCAGCCCCAGGGATGCGCTGCTTGCCGCAGAGGCCGGTTTCGATGCGATCGTGGTCTCGAACCATGGCGGGCGGGCGCTGGACACTCTGCCTGCCACCGCCCGGCTTTTGCCACGCATTGCCGATGCGCTCCAGGGGCGGCTGCCGATCCTCGCTGATGGTGGCATCAGGCGCGGCAGTGATGTGGTGAAGGCGCTGGCGCTGGGGGCGACGGCGGTGATGATTGGCCGGCCACAGCTGCATGCGCTCAGCGTCGGCGGCGCGCGCGGTGTGGCGCATATGCTGAGCATCCTGCGCGCCGAGCTGGAGGTGGCCATGGCCCAGACCGGCTGTGCCAGTCTGAAAGCGATCAGCCCCGATCTGATCTGGCGGGACTGATCTTCCGCTTGCTTCTGCCCCCGGCAGGAGGCGAGGCGCGCCAGGGCGGCGCGCGGATCGTTTCAGGCGTAGCGCTCAATCGAAAGGTCGGTCGCGTCGATATCGGGGGTCTTGCCCGAGACGATATCGGCCAGCACCCGGCCCGAGCCGCAGCTCATGGTCCAGCCCAGCGTGCCATGCCCGGTATTGAGAAACAGCCCCGGGATCTGCGTGCCGCCGATCACCGGCGTGCCATCCGGCGTCATCGGCCGCAGCCCGGTCCAGAACGAGGCCTGTTTCGGATCGCCGCCCGGGAACAGATCCATCACCGAATGCTCCAGCGTGCGGCGGCGCTTTTTATCCAGCCGGTCATTAAAGCCCGAGATTTCCGCCATGCCGCCAACCCGGATCCGGTCGCCCAGACGGGTGATCGCGATCTTATAGGTCTCATCCATAATGGTCGATTCCGGGGCACGGGCCGGATCGGTGATCGGGATGGTCAGCGAATAGCCCTTAACCGGATAGACCGGCAGATCAATGCCCAGCGGCTTCACAATATCGGGCGAGTAAGAGCCGAGGCTGACCACCACCGCATCGGCGCGGATCGTGCCCTTATTGGTCACCACACCGGAGGCGCGGCCACCACGGGTCAGGATCTTCTGGATCTCTTCACCCCAGCGGAAGGTGACGCCTTTCTCCTCGCAGAGACGGGCCAGCTCATTGGTGAATTTAAAGCAGTCGCCGGTCTCATCAAGCGGGGTCTGCAGGCCGCCGACGATGCGGTCGCGCACATGGGCGAGGGCGGGCTCAACCGCGATGCAGGCCTCGGGATCGAGCAGCTCGCAGGGGATGCCATCGGCTTTCAGCGCCTTGACGTCTTTTGCCGAGGCGTCGAGCTGGGCCTGGGTGCGGAACAGCTGCAAAGTGCCCTTCATACCCTGGTCATACTGAATGCCGGTTTCCTCGCGGATCTGGGCAAAGCTTTCGCGCGAATAATCGGCGATGCGCAGCATACGGCTTTTGTTGATCGCATAGCGCGCCGCGGTGCAGTTGCGCAGCATTTTGAACAGCCAGGAGATCATCCTGGTGTCGATCTTCAGCTTCAGGATCAGCGGAGCATGCTCCATCATCACCCATTTGATCGCTTTCATCGGAATGCCAGGCGCTGCCCAGGGGCCGCAATAGCCAAAGGAAACCTCGCCCGCATTGGCGAAAGAGGTCTCAAGCGCCGGCCCCTCTTCGCGGTCGATCACCGTCACCTCATGCCCGGCTTTCGCCAGATACCAGGCCGAGGTGATCCCGACAACGCCGCCGCCCAATACGATGACTTTCATCTTTTTTCCTGCATTCGCTTTTCCGGGAACCCGCCCGGGCTGCACGACAGGATGCCCGGATTTTCGTCGAATGTCCTTCGCATATGCGCAAGATTATGCGATATATGATGCCTTACATATATTTTCATGCGTAGGGCGCAATTTCATGTCAGAGCTGGATCGTATCGACCGGGCCTTGATTCGGGCTTTGCGCCGCAATGCCCGGATGACCAATGTGGCGCTGGCGCAGGAGGTGGGCCTTTCTCCCTCGGCCTGTCTGCGCCGGGTGCAGCTGCTCGAGGAAGAAGGCGTGATCCGCGGCTATACCGCGCTGATCGCGGGCCAGGCGGCGGGCGAGGGGCATGTGGTGATTGTGCGGATCTCGCTGTCGCGCCAGACCGAGGATATTCTGAACGCTTTCGAGGCCGAGGTGCTGAAACATCCCGAAATCCGGCAATGCTATCTGATGACCGGTGAGGAGGATTATCTGATCCGGCTCGAGGCCGAAAATCCCGGCGATTATGAGCGGATCCATAAGGAAATTCTGTCGCGCCTGCCGGGGGTGACGCGGATCAACTCAAGCTTTGCCATCCGGGCGGTGATCTGAGGCCAGGATCTGAGATCAGGATCGGAAGCGCTGACCGCGACATAAAACAGGCCCGGCAGCCGCACTGCCGGGCCTGATCATTCTGTCAGCCGAAGCGGCTTACATGCCCATTTTGATCAGCTCAAACTCTTCGAGCAGACGTGCGCGCAGATCCGGATCCATCGGCGTTTGCAGGAAGACGGTGCTGTCGATCGGATCGAGGAAGGCGCCTTTCAGTACCTCTGGCGAGACCGCATCGGTCGCGGCTTTATTGGTATTGGCATAGCCAATGGCCTCGATGATCGAGGGCAGGCTTTCGACGGCATACATCGAATTGACCCAGTCATAGACCTTATCCTCATTGCCCGGGCCGTCTTTGATATTGACGAAGCCGCAGAAGAACGAGGTCGAGCCCTCTTTCGGGGCGCGGTTAAACCCGACCGGGAAGCCCTCGGCCTGCAGAATGGCGACCGGGTCATTCCAGGACCAGGAGACCAGAACCTCACCCGAGGCCATCATCTGCGCCAGCTCGGAGGGGTCAGACCACCAGCTGCGCACCTGGGGGGCAGCCTGACGCAGCCAGTCGGCCGCGGCGGTGATCTGCTCATCGGTCACCTCATCCCAGGAGGTGGTGCCGGTGGCGAGGAAGCCGAGCGCCCAGACGTCATCGGAATTGTCCGAGATTGCGATACGGCCAGCATATTTCGGGTTCAGGAAGACGTCGAGCGAGCCGACATCCTCTTCCGGCACTTCGGTCTTGTTATAGGCGATGGCGGTATAGGCGAAATCATAGGGCAGGAACCAGACGCCGCCCTCATCCTTGATGTGATGCGATGCAAACAGATGCGGATCGATATTGGCGAAAGCCTCAACTTTTGAAGTATCCCAGGGCTCAATCAGCCCGGCTTCGCGGTAATTCGGCACGGCGCCGGGGCAGGGGTGGACCACATCGGCCTTAAAGCCCGAGGCGACCTTCTGGAAGGCTTCGTCATCATCGGCATAGAAAGAATAGGTCGGCTTCTGCCCGTGTTTTTCAACATAGGGTTTGAGCGCGCCGTCGATTTCCCATCCCGCCCAGTCAAAAATGGTCAGCTGCGGGTCCGCGGCCCGGGCCGCGCCTGCAAGCGCGATAAGGGAAGCTGCTCCGGCGAAATAGCTTATACAACGGGACATGTAGGCTCCTGAATGCGAGGAAAAAAGTCAGGCATGAAACCAGAATTCGCAGCTGTGCAGACGCAAATCCGGCGGTGAGGGAATCTGTACTAAGATGACGCTATTGCAGGAAAAAAACTGAAACAAGCATGGATCGCAGCGCGCTTTGGCGCAATTCAGGTCCGGCGTTGAAAAATGGTTATTTTTTCGGCGCTGGGAGGGGGGCGCGCCCGCCACCGCCGCAGGGTTTTCTGGCATTGCGGGCGTTTTCGCGGCGGATCAGAGCCGGGCGCGGGCGGCAGGAGTGATTCCGCCAATGCCCAGGCTTGCTCTCGCGCCGGAGCCGCGTCTAACCTGCGACATTGCGCCACGCCAGGCAGCGGGGGCGGCAGAGCATCAGAAGGATCAGCCAATGGCGGCGCTTGACCTCGAGTTTACCCGGTCGCAATTTCCGGCCTTCACCGCAATCAGCTGCAGCGCGCATGCCTTTTTTGAAAATGCCGGCGGCTCTTATCCCTGCACCCAGGTGATCTCGCGGCTGACCCGGTTCTATACTGAGCGCAAGGTCCAGCCCTATCACGCTTTCCCGGCCTCGGCGGCGGGCGGGGCCGAGATGGATGAGGCGCGCAGCCGTCTGGCGGCGCTGTGCGGGGTGGCGCCGGAGGAGCTGTCTTTCGGCCCCTCAACCAGCGCCAATACTTTCGTCCTGGCCGAGGCGGTGCGGCAGTGGCTGAAGGGGCAGGATGCGGCGATTGTTGTGACGGATCAGGATCATGAGGCGAACAGCGGCGTCTGGCGCCGCCTCGCGGCCGAAGGGGTGGAGCTGCGCGAATGGCAGGTGGATCCGACCACCGGCAGCCTTGATCCCGAGGATCTGCGCGGCCTGCTGGCTGATGGTAAAGTCCGCCTCGTGGCTTTCCCGCATTGCTCGAATGTCATTGCCGAGATCAATGATGTGGCCGCGATCAGTGCCATTGTGCGCGAGGCAGGGGCGCGCAGCGTGGTTGATGGCGTATCCTATGCGCCGCATGGCTTTCCGGATTTTCACGCGCTCGGCTGCGATGTTTACCTTTTCTCAGCCTATAAGACCTATGGTCCGCATCAGGGGATCATGCTGATCAGCGCAGCTTTCGGCGCGGAACTGCCGGGCCAGGGGCATTTCTTTAACCAGGGGGTGCTTTACAAACGCCATACTCCGGCCGGGCCGGATCATGCGCAGGTGGCGGCCTGTGCCGGTATGGCCGATTATATCGAACTGCAGGCGGCGCATCACGGTATTGGCGGCACCGTGCTCGGGCAGGCGCAGGGCGTGCACCGGTTGATGCGCGACCAGGAGATCACGGTGATTGCGCCGCTGCTCGATTATCTGAGCGGACGCAATGATCTGCGCCTGATCGGGCCGCGCCGGGCCGGAGACCGCGCGCCGACCGTGGCGGTGCAGCTGCAGGGCGCGGCCGAGCCGGTGGCGGCGGCGCTGGGGCGGCGCGGCATCGCCTGCGGCGGCGGTGATTTTTACGCGGTGCGGCCCTTGCGGGCCCTTGGCATTGACCCGGCACAGGGCGTGCTGCGGCTTTCGGCGGCGCATTACACCAGCGCTGATGAGGTGGCCCGGCTGATCCGCGCCATCGATGCTGAGCTGTAACCACGGGGCGGATCCGGAGTGGCAGGGCGGGGCGGCGGCATTTGCAGGGCTTTGGGCATTTACAGGGCTTGGGGCGGCAAAATTCCTTAAGCCTTCCCGCAAATTGCCCGAATCTTTACTATACTGGGCCGCAGTGCAATTTTTGGTCAGCCTGTTCTGACCTGAGGAGGATTATGCCAACCGCTGCGAAACTTGTGGCCTCGGTCTGGTTTGCTCTGGCTGGATGGCTGGCGGCCAATGCTCATGTGCCAGCGCTTGGAGAAAATGCCGCGGTCGGGCTGTTTCGCGAGCTGACGGCGCTGATCGGCTTTGTCTGCGGCTGGCGGGTGATGGGCAATGGGGTCGATAAATCCTATGCAGATTCGGTGGGCACCGGGCTGAAAACCTCAATCATCCTGGCCTTTCTCGCGCTTTTGCTGTTTTCCGGCCATCAGATGGTAAAGGAAGCTTTCCGCATGCATTTCGACGGGCCGATGCAGGCCATGCTGGGCTGGGCGGATCTGATGATGAAAAACGCGGTCCGTATGGTGTCGGTCGGGGTGATCGGGGTGCTGATCATCGCGGGCCTGCTGGGCGGGCCGCTGACCGAATGGGCCTGGCGGCGCTGGCGGTAAGCCCTGGATGGTGAGAGAATGACGACAGATCAGACCGGAGCGGATCCGCGCCTGCCGGACCCGGAACTTGCGGCCCTGCTGCAAGATAGCGCGGCGCGCAGCTTCTGGGCGGCGGTCACCCAGGGGCGTGTGGCAGCCGATCCGGCACTGGAGCGGCAGCTGGCGCGTGAAATTCTGGCGCTGCAGGGCGACTATCCGGCGCAGACAGTGGCGCGCTGCTACGGCTCGCTGCTGCAGCGAGCCGGATCTGCCTTGCGGGCCCGGGCCCGCGACGGGCTGAGCCCGGCAAATGGCCCCGAGGCCGCGCTGGTGGAGATTGCCCAGGCGCAGCAGCCCTTCAGGGGCTATTTCGCCGTCGATCAGATCGATCTGCAACACCGCCGCTTTGACGGAACGCTCTCGGCCCCTTTGCGGCGCGAGGTCTTTGTCTCGGGCGATGCGGTGACGGTTCTGCCCTATGATCCTTTGCGCGACCGGCTGTTGCTGGTCGAGCAGTTCCGCCCCGGCCCGCTGGCGCGGGGCGAACAACGGCCCTGGCTGATCGAGGCGGTGGCGGGGCGGATCGATCCCGGTGAAAGCCCGGAACAGGCGGCGCGGCGCGAGGCGGCCGAAGAGGCCGGGCTCAGCCTGACCTCCCTGCTGCCGGTGGCTGAATATTATCCCTCGCCCGGGGTGATGAGCGAATATCTCTGGTCCTATCTGGCTCTAACCGATCTGCCCGATCTGCAGGGCGGGGTGTTCGGCCTTGCTGCCGAGGGCGAGGATATCCGCAGCCATATCGTCAGTTTCGATCAGGCGATGGCCTGGCAGCGGGCGGGGCGGCTGGCTAATGCGCCCTTGATTCTGACGCTGTTCTGGCTTGCGGCTGAGCGCGCGCGCCTGCGCGCTGATTTCGCGCAGGCTTAAGCGGCGCCAGGGCTCACTCCTGGCCTTGATCGCCAGGGGCTGCTGGACATACCCTGCGGCAAAGGCCGCCGTATAAGGGGGCAGAGGCCGGAATGCGGCGAGGGACAAGATGGAAGCGGACAGCCGCAAGATACCGACCCATGAGGTCACCTGGACGAAACTGCGGGATATGATCCTGTTCGGCGCGCTGGCGCCCGGACAGCCGGTCACCATTCAGGGCCTGACCGCCGAGCTCGGAGCGGGGATGACGCCGGTGCGCGAGGCGATCCGCCGTCTGACCGCCGAGGGCGCGCTGATGCCCCAGGGCAACCGGCGGGTTGCCGTGCCGCAGATGACGCAATCTGTGCTCGACCAGCTGGCCTGGGCGCGCCAGGCGATTGAGCCGCATCTGGCCGAGCTGGCGCTGCCCCGGCTGACGCCCGAACTGATCGCAAGGCTGCGCGAGATTGACGGCGAGGTGAATGCCGCCATCGCTGCCGGCAGTATCCCGGGCTATCTGCGCGCCAATCACAGTTTCCATTTCACCCTTTATGAGGCGGCCGAAGCGCCGGTCCTGCTGGATTTTGCCCATTCGCTCTGGCTGCGCGCCGGCCCTTCGCTGCGGGTGGTGATGGGGCGCTACAGCAGTTCGGGCCTGCCGGATCTGCATGATGAGGCGCTGGCGGCGATGGAGCGCGGCGATGCCGCCGGGCTGAGTGCGGCAATTTCGCGCGATCTGCAGCAGGGCATCGATCATGTGCGCCTTGCCCTGGCCGAAGGCGCGTTCTGAGCCGGACCCCGGACCCCTCGCCCTGGGTCTCCCGGCCTGAAACCGCGCTGATATCCGCGGCTTTTTCGCCGCGGCCCCGCGTTTATCCGCTTTGCGGAATAATTTGATCAAATTTCTTGCTGCGCTTGGAAAATCTCCGTAATCTGGCGGCGAGGGGCGATTTGCCCTGCTGATTCCTCTGTTTCCGGAAGGTGGCCGCTATGACCATGATCACCAATAATTTGCCGACAGCTGAGCTGCAAAGGCTTGATGCGGCTCACCATTTCCACCCTTTCACCGACAGGGCCGCTTTGGCGGAAAAAGGCGCGCGGGTGATTTTGCGCGGCGAGGGCTGCTGGCTGACCGACTCGGAAGGGCACCGTATTCTCGACGGTATGGCGGGGCTGTGGTGCGTGAATATTGGCTATGGCCGTAAGGAACTGGCCGAAGTGGCGGCGCGCCAGATGCAGGAGCTGCCCTATTACAACACCTTCTTCCAGACCACCCACGTGCCCGCCATCGCTCTGGCGGCGAAACTGGCCGAACTGGCACCGGGCGATCTGAATCATGTGTTCTTTGCCGGCTCGGGCTCGGAAGCCAATGATACCAATATCCGCCTCGTCCGCCGCTACTGGCAGGTGAAAGAGCAGCCGGAAAAGCGCGTCATCATCGCACGCTGGAACGGCTATCACGGCTCGACCCTCGGCGGCGGCAGCCTTGGCGGTATGAAACCGATCCATGCCCATGGCGGTAAGATCGACGGGATCGAGCATATCAACCAGCCCTATTGGTGGGCTGAGGGCGGTGATATGAGCGAGGATGAATTCGGCCTCGCCCGGGCGCGGGAGCTGGAGGATAAAATCCTTGAGCTCGGCGCCGACAAGGTCGCGGCCTTCATCGGTGAAGCCGTGCAGGGCGCGGGCGGTGTGATCATCCCGCCGAAAACCTACTGGCCGGAAATTCAGCGCATTTGTAAGAAATACAATGTTTTGCTGATCCTTGACGAAGTGATCACCGGCTTTGGCCGTACCGGCAACTGGTTCGCAGCGCAAACCTTTGATATCAAACCCGATATCATCACCATCGCCAAGGGCCTGTCCTCGGGCTATGCGCCGGTCGGCGGCTCGATCCTTTCGGATGACGTGGCAGAGGTCGTCGGTTCGGGCGGTGATTTTAACCATGGCTACACCTATTCCGGCCATCCTGTGGCGGCAGCGGTCGCGCTGGAGAACCTGCGGATCCTGCAAGATGAGCAGATTATCGAACATGTGCAGAATGTGGCGCATCCCTACCTGGCAGAACGCTGGGCGAAACTGGCAGAACATCCGCTGGTCGGTGAGGCCCGGCTGGTTGGCCTGATGGGGTCGCTGGCGCTGGTGCCGAATAAGACCAAAGGCGCGAAATTCGCCTCGGAAGAGGGCACCGTTGGCCTGCGCGCGCGTGAGCGCTGCTTCGCCAATGATCTGATCATGCGCCATGTTGGTGACCGGATGATCATCTCGCCGCCACTGACCATTACCCCGGCCGAGATTGATACGCTGATCGAACGTGCGACAAAGTCGCTCGATGAATGCTATGCCGGGCTGCAGAAAGACGGTCTGCTGGTGGCACAGCAGGGCTGAGCGGCAACAGCTGCCGCAATGGCGTGCGGCGGATAAACGGGGCGGGCCATCTGGCCCGCCCTTTTTTCTGCGCGCCGAGGATTAATCTTCCCAAATCAGCCGCCTGGGGCAAAGGATGATCCACCGGGCCGGGTTCTGGCGGGAAGCCGTTGCCAGAACCGCGCCGGAGCCTTGCAAAACCCGGTTGCTTTATTGCCGCGCAGCGCGGCCCGCGCTTGAGTTTGCACGCTGGCTTGCCTACACCAGAGCAAATGGTAACGGGACGAAACCGATGCGCATCCACAGTGATCTGGCCGAAACAATCGGCAATACGCCGCTTTTGAAACTCCGCAAGGCGAGCGAACTGACCGGCTGCACCATTCTGGGTAAATGCGAATTCATGAACCCCGGGCAGTCGATCAAGGACCGCGCCGCGCTGTTCATCATCCGCGATGCGGTGAAGCGCGGCCTGCTGGAACCGGGCGGCACGATTGTCGAGGGCACGGCCGGCAATACCGGCATTGGCCTCGCGCTGGTGGGCAATTCGCTGGGTTTCCGTACCGTGATCGTCATTCCCGAGACCCAGAGCCAGGAAAAAAAGGATATGATCCGCCTTGCCGGGGCAGATCTGGTGCAGGTTCCGGCCGCGCCCTATAAAAATCCGAACAATTACGTGCGCTATTCCGGCCGCCTCGCCGAAGCCCTGGCCCGGACCGAGCCGAAGGGGGCAATCTGGGCCAATCAGTTCGACAATACCGCCAATCGTCAGGCCCATGTCGAGACCACCGGGCCCGAAATCTGGGAGCAGACCGGCGGGAAGGTCGACGGCTTTGTCGCAGCGGTCGGCTCGGGCGGAACCCTGGCCGGGGTCGCAGAATATCTGCAGCCCAAAGGCGTGAAGATCGGCCTCGCGGATCCGGAAGGGGCAGCGCTGCACAGCTTTTACACCAGCGGAGTGTTTGAAAGCCCCGGCTCCTCGATCACCGAGGGCATCGGCCAGGGCCGGATCACCGCCAATCTTGAGGGCTTCCGCCCCGATCACTCCTGGCGCATCCCGGATGCCGAAGCCTTGCCGATCATTTTCGATCTGCTGCAGGAGGAAGGGCTCTGCCTTGGTGGCTCCAGCGCCATCAATATCGCCGGGGCGATCCGCCTCGCACGCGAACTGGGGCCGGGCCATACCATCGTGACCGTGCTCTGCGACTATGGCAACCGCTATCAGTCGAAGTTGTTTAACCCTGTGTTCCTGCGGGAAAAAGGGCTGCCTGTCCCCGAGTGGCTGGCCCGGGGCGCCGTTGCACTGCCCTCGGTCTATGAAGACGTCTGAGCGAGTTTTAATGTCGATCCAGGTTTATGCCGCAAACACCGGGCGCGGCGCAGCGGTATCGCTGCGCGCGCTCTTTTTCATTCTGTGCCTCGGATTTCTGAGCTGCGCCCTGCTGGGCACCTCGCCGCTCTATGCGGCGGATCAGCAGGCGGCCGAGGTCAATCTCGAGAAATGGGACCAGATTGCCCAGGCGGCTGAGGCCGAGCTGGAGCGCGGGGGCCAGAGCGACCGCGCGATCCAGGATCTGCGCGCCAGTCTTGCCGACTGGCGCGGCCGGCTGAGCACCGCCCAGAGCAGCAATTCGGCCCGGATTGCCACTTTGCGTGATCAGATCGCCGCTCTGGGGGTGCCTCCTGAGGGGGGTGCCGCTGAAGCCCCGGAAATTGCGCAGAAACGTCAGGAACTCAGCGAGCAGCTGACCCGGGCAGAGGCGCCAGGAATCGCCGCCGAGGCCGCCTATCGCCGCGCCGATGGCCTGATCCAGGAAATCGATACCATCCTGCGTGAGCGCGCCGCCGATCAGCTGCTGAAGCTCTGGCCCTCGCCGCTCAATCCGGTGCACTGGCCTGAGGCGGTGATCGGGCTGAGCGACGGCATTATCCTGCTGTGGAAAGAGCTGTCCTCGGGCTGGAACGACCCGCGCGACCGCGCCAAATTCTACGATTCCCTGCCTCTGATCGTGATCCTGTCGATCATCGCCATCGCCACCACGGTTTTTGCGCGGCCCTGGATTACCGCTTTTTCCGACCGGCTGCGGCTGGGCAAAACCGAGGCGCGGCGCCGGATTTTCGGCCTGCTCGCATCGCTGGGCCTGGTGGTCGTGCCGACCATTGGCATGATCGCTTTGTCGGTGGCGCTGGTCCGTACCGGCTTTCTTGGCCCGGTCACCAGCCAGCTGGCACAGGCGCTGCCGCTGCTGGGCTTTATGGTCTTTGGCGCGATCTGGCTGGGCGGGCGGTCTTTTCCCCGGATCGACAGCGCCGAGGGCCTGCTGGATCTTCCCGAGGGCCGCCGCAGCGAAGGCCGGGTGCTCGCCGGATTGATGGGGGCAGTTCTGGCGGTCGAGACCCTGCGCCAGATCGTATTCGACGGCCAGAGCTATTCCGACGCCGTGCTGTCCTTGCTGTCCTTCCCGCTGATCTGCTTCGGGGCGCTCTGCCTGTGGCGGATCGGGCGGCTGATGAATGTGCAGTTCATCGATCATGAAAGCGGCAATTACCAGGGCCGCCTGCTCAGCCTGCTCGGCCGCGGCATCAAGGTCCTGGCCTTTGTTGCCACGCTCCTGGCGGCTTTCGGCTATGTCACCGCCGGCTCGGCTCTGGTGTTCCAGACCATTCTTTCGCTCGGCCTGCTGGCGCTGATCCTTATCCTGCAGCGTCTGCTCTCGGATCTCTGGGCGGTGGTTTATCCGGCAGATGATGCGGTCGCCGAGAATGAGCGCCTGGTGCCGGTGCTGTTCGGCTTTGGCCTCGGCCTGCTGTCCCTGCCGGTTTTCGCGCTGATCTGGGGCAGCCGGCTGTCGGATCTGAGTGAGCTCTGGACCCGTTTCGGCGCGGGATTCCGCCTCGGCGAGGCACGGGTATCCCCGACCGACTTCCTTGTTTTCGCGATGATTTTCGCGCTTGGATATCTGATCACCCGCCTGTTCCAGGGCACGTTGCGCAACACCATTCTGCCCCGCACCAGGATGGACCGGGGCGGGCAGAATGCGCTTGTCTCCGGCACCGGCTATGTCGGTATCTTCCTCGCCGCTCTGGTGGCGATCAATGCCACCGGGATTGATCTCTCGGGCCTTGCCATCGTCGCCTCGGCCCTCTCGGTCGGTATCGGTTTCGGTCTGCAGAATATTGTGCAGAACTTTGTTTCGGGCATCATTCTGATGATCGAGCGCCCGGTTTCCGAGGGTGACTGGATCGAGGTCGGCACCACCCAGGGCGTGGTAAAGACCATTTCGGTACGCTCGACGCGCATTCAGACTTTTGACCGCAATGTGGTTGTGGTGCCAAATGCCGATCTGGTGAGCCAGCGCGTGACCAACTGGACCAGGTTCGGCCTCGCGGGCCGGCTGATTGTGCCGGTCGGCGTCGCCTATGGCACCGATACCCGTAAGGTCGAGCGGGTGCTGCGTGAAATCGCCGAGGCGCAGCCGCTGGTCATCCTCAATCCGGCGCCGCTGGTGGTGTTTCAGGGCTTTGGGGTGAATTCGATGGATTTCGAACTGCGGGTTATCCTGCGCGATGTCAATTTCACCAGCAGTGTGCGCACTGAGATCAATCATATGATCGCAGAGCGCTTCCCGCTGGAAGATATCGAGATCCCCTTCGCCCAGAGCGATATCACCCTGCGCAATCTCGATGAGCTGGCCCGGCTGATCAGCGGTGCCGGGGGTGAGCGGGCCGAACCCGCGCCTGACCGTGCAGTTGCCGATCCGCAAGGCCGTGCCGCAGAAGGCGAGAAATGACCACCTTGCTGTACCGCAGGGATCCCTACCTCCAGGAATGTGAGGCGCGGGTGCTGGGACATACGCCGGAAGGCGGGATTATTGCCGATCGCAGCATCTTCTATCCACAGGGCGGCGGTCAGCCAGGAGATTCCGGTTTGCTGCTCTGGGAGCAGGGGCGGATCGCAATTGCCACCGCGCTGCGCCAGCCTGGTGGCGAGCTGGTGCTGGTGCCTTCGGTACCGGTCTCGCTGCCGCCAAAGGGGGCGCAGATCCGGCAGCGCCTCGACTGGAGCCGCAGGCATCGCCATATGCGCATGCATACTGCGCTGCACCTGCTGTCGGTGGTGATTGCCCGCCCGGTCTGTGGCGGCCAGATCGGGGCCGGTCGCGGCTGGCTTGATTTCAGTATGACGGCGATGGCCAGGCCCCGGGTAGAGCTGGAAAAAGCTCTGAACAGCCTTGCCGGTCAGGATCTGCGCGTCAGTGAAAGCTGGGTGAGCGATGAGGAGCTGACCCGGGAGCCGGGGCTTGCGACGGCGCTCGCCAGCCGACCGGCCACCGCGCAGGGCCGGTTGCGGATGATCAGCATTGGCGAGGGCGAGGGGCGGATCGATTTTCAGCCCTGTGGTGGCACACATGTGGCGCGGACCGGCGAGATCGGCACAATCCTGGTCGACAGGATCGAAGAGAAGGGGCGGCAGAGCCGCCGCATCTCGCTGCGGCTGGACAGCTGAGCCGGGCCTTGCCCGGAGCGTGATAGGCCGCAAGCTGATCTGCAGCGGCAGCGGCAGCGGCCAACCGGGCCCCCGTCGCAGCTGGGCTGATGTCTTCGGCAGGCGGGCGCGGGGCAGCCTGCGCCACAGCCGGATCAGCCGGGATGCCATGGCGGCGGGCGCTTTTTGCATCAGCAGCCTCATCTGACCAGCGAGACCGGTTTATTGTGACATGATGCCAGCAATGCGGCGGCGATGCGGCTCAGCGGCAGGGTTTCGCAGGCTGCGCCAAGTTCGGCCGCCGCGCGTGGCATGCCATAGACGGTCGAGCTGGCCTCGTCCTGGGCGAAAGTGGTGGCACCAGCCTGGCGCAGATCAAGCAGCCCCCTCGCCCCATCGCGCCCCATCCCGGTCAGCAAGGCGGCACTGACCGAAGCGCCAAAGGGTACGGCCGAGCGAAACAGCACGTCGATCGAGGGCAGATGTCCCGAGACCGGCGCCCCCGGTGAGAGATCGCTGCGCCAGGGACGGGAAGGGTCGAGCCGCAGATGCCCCGCACAGCCTGCTCCGACCATGATCATGCCCGGCCGCAGCGCCAGGCCCGCCGTGGCGGCGACAACCCGCGCGGCGGCGCAGCGGGCGAACAGCCGGATCAGACTGTCCGAAAACGCGGCGCCGGTGTGCTGGACAATGACGGTGGGCGGACAATCCGGCGGAAAACTGGCAAGAATGGTCAGCAGGGCGTCAATGCCGCCGGTCGAAGCGCCGATCAGAATGATCCGATCGGGCAGAAATCCAGGCGTTGCGGCCTGGGCCGGGGCGGAAGGCGCTGGCGGAGGTGGTGTGCTTTGTGGCGCGGGAAGATCGGAGAGCCAGCTGAGCAGGCTGGCGGTATCGCCCTCTTCGGGGAAGGTGAAGCGCCCCTCGGGGTCGGCAATCCTGTCAGGGATGGTCTTCCAGGCGATGCCGATCACCCGCAGCAAGGCAAGCAGCCCGTCGAAATCGGCCTGGCGTGTCAGTTCGGCACCGATCAGCAGCAGATGCGGCTCGCAGCTTTCAGCAAGGATATAGGCGGCGGACAGATCCGCAGCCTGCCCGCAGACCAGATAATCCGGCAGCGCGGAAATGCGCCGTGACAGACGTGCGGCGGTAATCGCCCGCGATGTGGCGAGAACGACCTTACGCGGCTTCATGGCGCGCCGCCCGTTCTGTGGGCCATGCCCCGGGGCCTGAGCCGTCGTCGGAGCCTGTTGCGGGGGGCTGGTCTGATCCGGCAATGTGGCGGCAGGGAACTGACATGGGCGGGTCTGCCTCCGTTCAGAACAGGGGGTCAGAAGGTGCGGCAGAGAGCAGCTGGGCAGGGTGCTCCTGGTCTTTGTCAGGGCCATCCTCCTTCTGACAGCGGTGGGCGAGCAGCTGCCGGATCTCGGCCAGACGGGGCAGATTTGCGATGATTTCTGACATATCGGGGGATCGCATCGGGCTGGTTTCCCGGGCGGTCGCTGCCATTTGCCCGAGATCCTGCAGACGCTGGCAGGCACGGTCGAGCTCCTGGAGGCAGCTGCTAAGCGCCGGATTAAGCGCTGTCGCTGCGCCCGGGGGTTCGAGCAGGCTGCGTTCGAGGCCCAGCAAAAGATCCCGCGTCCCCGTTATTCCGGCTGCGAGGGCGGCAAAAATCTGCGCATCCGACAAGGAGCGGCAAAGCCGGGGTTCTGGCCTGGCGCGCGCGCTCACAGCGGCCCTACCACCCGCTCAATCGCGGATCTGACCGAGGCCGCGGTGAAAGGCTTGCGGATCAGATTGTTCAGGCCCAGCTCCTGGCCGCGCTTCATCACCTCGGGAGAGGGGGTGCCGGTGATCAGGATGAAGCCGATTTTCTGGGTGGCCGCATTATGGCGCAGCGCCTGCAGCAGATCGAGACCGGATAATCCGGGCATGTTCATATCCGAGATCACCAGATGCACCGGCTGCGCCGCCAGCTTGCCGAGCACGGCTGAGCTGTCGGCCTCAGTCGCGAAATGGCGGATGCCGATTTCCTCGAGCGATTGCGAGATCAGGGCCCGGCTCACCGACATATCATCGACCACCATCACCCGCAGATTGTCTTTCAGGCTCATTTCATCCTCCGATCCGGGGTTGCAGACAGGCGGTAAGTGGTGATCCCGGCGCTGGTCAGGCAGTCGCCGGCCGGGCCGCTGACCCGTTCGGAATGGCCAATGAACAGCAGGCCGCCCGGCGCGAGCAGGCGGGCGAAGCGCTGCCAGAGGGTCATCTGCGTCGGCTTGTCGAAATAAATCGCGACATTGCGGCAGAAAATGGCATCAAAAGGGCCCTGGACCGGCCAGTCCTCGATCAGGTTCAGCGCCGCATAGCGGATCATTTCACCGGCCTCTGGCCCGATCTGCCTTTGTCCATCCGGGGTCGTGCGGAAATGTTCGCGCTCCATCTGTGCAGACAGGCCGGAACATTCTTCCGCCGAGTATAGCCCGCGCCTGGCCCGCGAGATCATCGCCGCATCGATATCAGTGGCGAGGATACGGATATTAAGACGGCAGGCCTCGGGCAGATGGTCGAGAATGGTCAGAGCGATGGAGCAGGGTTCCTGGCCGGCAGAACATCCCGCTGACCAGATGCGCAGCCGCGCGCCGCGCCTGAGCGCCTCAAGCCGGGGGCGCAGCAGCTCATCGGCGAGCTGGCGGAAATGATGCGGTTCGCGGAAAAAGGCGGTGACATTGGTCGTCAGCGCGCTGATCAGCGCGGTTCGCTCGCGGCATTGCGGATCGGTTTCGAGCCGGAGCAGCAGGGTGGCAATATCGGGGCAGCCGGTCTCACGCAGCAGCCGGATCAGCCGCGAATGGACCAGCTGCTTTTTGTCCCCCGACTGGCACAGGCCGAATTCGCGCTGAGAAAAGGCCGCGATGCGCTGGAAATCGCTTTCGGAGAGCTGTGGCTCTTCGGGGAGAGGGGGGCGGTTTTGCCGGAGCGGCGCGGGAGACAGCAGGGTCATGCGGCCTGCCGCCCGCAGCTTCGGATGACCGCGGCCAGATCGATGACCCGGGTCATGCCCTCCTCGATACGGATGATGCCGGTGATGCTGGCGCGGCCAGGATCACTGCGCACATCGGGCATCTCCTGAATAACTTCTTTGGAAACCGAAAGAATTTCCGAGACAGCCTCGACCAGAAGGCCGACGGTCTGGTTTTCGATCGTGGCCACCACAACCACGTTGCGGGCATTTTCAACCGTCGCGCCGAGACCAAATCTTGCGGAAAGATCATAGATCGGAATCACCGAGCCACGCAGGTTCATCACCCCAAGCACCTCTTTGGGGGTGTGGGGCAGCGGGGTGACCGTGCTCCAGCGGCGGATTTCGCGGACATGGGTGATGTCCAGGGAAAAGCTCTGCCCGCCGGCGAAGAAGGTGACAAATTCGGCGTCGGACCGGCTTTCAGCATCAGTGGGTGGCATGAGAGGCTCCGCTGCTGGCCGGATTGCGTGCCGGCATCTGGGTGAGGCGATGAGAGGTCAGGGCTTCGGCATCCAGAATGAGGGCAATCTGGCCATCGCCGAGCACTGTGGCGGCAGAGACGCCGGGAATGGCGCCATAATTGGATTCAAGACCTTTGATCACCACCTGACGCTGGTCATGGACCGCATCCACCACCAGGGCGCATTGGGCCTGGCTTTCGGTTTCAACCAGCAGGACCAGCGGTGGCTGGCTGAGATCGCGCTCAGGAAAGCCGAGCGAGCGGGCAACATCGATCATCGGCAGGAAGCGGCCGCGGATGGCCAAAAGATTGTCAGAAGTGCCGATCAGATGCAGATCGGCGGGGGTGGGGCGAATGGTCTCGATCACCGAGGCGATCGGGATCACCATGGTCTGGCCGGAGACGGAAATGATCATCCCGTCCATCACTGCGAGGGTGAGCGGCAGGGATATCATGAATTCGGTGCCCTGGCCGGGCCAGGAGGTGATGGCAATCCGCCCGCCAAGGGCGGTGACCGCGTTGCGGACCACATCCAGACCCACGCCGCGCCCTGAAAGGCTGGAGACCTTTTCTGCCGTAGAAAAACCGGGAAGAAACAGCAGGTTATCGATCTCGGCATCGCTGAGTTCGGCATCGCTGGCGACAAGGCCGCGCGCCACGGCTTTTTCGAGAATGCGCGCGCGGTTCAGTCCCGCGCCGTCATCGCGCAGGGTGATCAGCACGCTGCCCGAGCGATGGGCGGCCGAGAGGCGGATGGTGCCCTCGGGATCCTTTCCGGCCGCAATTCTGTCCTCGGGGCTTTCCAGCCCATGGTCGACGGCGTTGCGGATCATATGGGTCAGCGGATCGGCAAGACGTTCGATCACGGTCTTGTCGACCTCGGTTGCCTCGCCGAGGCTGATCAGCCGCGCCGCCTTGCCGGTGGCCTCTGCCGCCTCGCGCAGGATGCGCGACATGCGCTGGAACAGGGGTTTGACCGGCTGGGCGCGGATCGCCATCACCGCCTCCTGCAGATCGCGAGCGAGCAGGCGGTAATCCTCGGTATGGGTGATAATCTCGCAATCGGTGGGCAGGGCCAGATCAAGGACGCTCTGTTCGATCATCGCCTGGTTGATGATCAGCTCGCCCACCGCATTGATCAGCCGGTCGACCCGCTCCAGCTCGACCCGCAGCGTCGGTTTGGGGCTGCGGCCATCGCTGTCATCGGGCAGGGGGCGTGGTTCGCGGCGGCGCAGCGGCCCTTCTGCGGCGAGAGTCTCGGGCAGGGCAGAGGGTTCCGCGGTTTCCTCCGGCTGCGAGGCCGCATCGGTGGTGGCGGTAAGGGGTGGTCCGGCCCTTTCCGCCCTTTCTGCCGCGGCACCATCAGCCCCTGCTGCGCCAGGGGGCGGGGCGGGGAGGATGGTGAGACCACACAGGCCGGTGACAAAATCGAAGGCGGTTTCGATTTCGGCCGCGCTCTGCGGGCCGCTCAGCGAAATGTCCCAGGCAAGCCAGAGGCTTTCCGCCTCATAGCCGTCAAATCCGGGCCGGGCGGAGAGATCGGGGGTGATCTGCAGCCTGCCGAGGCTGCTGAGGCCGGTCAGCAGATGCAGCGGTTCATGGCCGTTGTGAAACAGCTGTGGCCAGGGCTGAAAACGGATCTGCCAGCCGGGCACTCCGGCTTCGGCCCCGGTAATGGTCAGTTCTGGCAGGCTGTCGGGAATTTCCAGCCGCAGCGCGGTGAAACCAAAATCGGCCTCGGGATCAGCCTCGGCGGTCAGGCTGGCCGCCTCATCGCCAAGGCAGAGGTCCAGATTGGCAAGAAAACCGGCGGTCAGCCCGGCTTCAATCCCGCGCTCCTGACGCGCCGCCTCGACCTGGTCGGCGAGATGATCAGCCGAGCGCAGCAGCACATGGATCACCTCATCGCTGAGCGCGATCCGCTCACAGCGCAGGGCATCGAGCACGGTTTCAAAGCGATGCGCAAAACCGACCAGCGCCGTCAGGGAAAAGGCGCCGGCCCCGCCCTTGATCGAATGCACGGCGCGAAACACCGCATTCACGGTTTCCGCATCGGCCTGCTGGCTTTCCATCAGCGCCAGCCCCTCGGCCAGCGCCTCAAGCAGCTCTTCAGCCTCTTCGAAGAATGTATCGCGGATCGCGTTTAACGTGCTCATCCTGGATTTGCCCCCGGTGTCAGGCGGCCGGTGACCCGGCGCAGGGTGGTGATCAGCAGCTGCTGCTCAAAGGGTTTGACCAGCCAGCCGGTTGCCCCGGCGGCCCGGGCCCGGGCCTTCAGCGCCTCGCCATTCTCGGTGCTGAGCACGAGGATCGGCACCCTGGTATTGCCCGGGCCGGAGCGGATCGCTGCAATCACCCCGAACCCGTCCATCCGGGGCATATTGATATCGGTGATCACCACATCCGGCGCGACCTCGGCAAAGCGTTCCACCCCGTCGAGGCCGTCGCTGGCGATGGTACAGCTGAAACCCTCGCCCTCCAGCGCGTGCTGCAGCAGGGTGCGGATGGTCAGAGAATCGTCGATGGCCAGCACTTTCAGGGGCAAATGGCAGCCTCCTGCCTCGGGAGAAAGGCGGTGAGACCGGTCAGATCCAGCAAAGCGGATTGTTCGGCGGAGACCCCCTCTATGGTGAAGGCGAGGCCGCGGGCCTGCCAGTCGGCGGCCGCGACCAGCAGCAGCTGCAGCAGCCCGCTGCTGAGGCGAAAATCCGGCGGCGCGCAAAGACAGACCGGCTGCCCGCGCTGGCCCTGTAAAAAGGCATAGAGCGTGGCATCGGCAGCGGGGCCGCCTGCTGCGGGCAGATCGTAGCTGACGATATGATTCATAGGCCCTGGTCCCATGTCTGGCGATATTGCCTCAGTCACAGCTGATAGCGGGCAGAGCCTTAACAATCCCTTGCCGCAGCACTGCCAGCGCGGCTGAAAATTCTTCAAATCCTAGTCAATATTGCCTTTGTCGCCGCCCCAGCCCGGGGCGGGCGGGGCAGACACTGAACTGGCTATAAGTCTGGGATATTTCTGGCCCTAAGATTGTTGCCGCGAGGGTGCTAATCCCTCACTGGGGTAGTCCGAGCGACGGGAGACAGGCTATGGAATCCATTCAGGGTATGAATGATATGCAGCGCGTGGTTGAAGCTGACCGCGCCCATATCTGGCACCATCTGGTGCAGCACAAAGCTTTTGAGACCAGCGATCCGCGTGTGATCGTTGAGGGTAAGGGCATCCGGGTCTGGGATGCCAAGGGCAAGGAATATATCGACGCGGTCTCGGGCGGCGTCTGGACGGTGAACGTCGGCTATGGTCGTGAATCGATTGCCAATGCCGTGCGCGATCAGCTGGTGAAGATGAACTATTTCGCCGGTGCTGCCGGTTCGGTCCCGGGCGCGCTCTTCGCCGAGCGTCTGATCGCGAAAATGCCGGGGATGAGCCGGGTCTATTATTCGAACTCGGGCTCCGAGGCGAATGAGAAAGTCTATAAGATGGTGCGCCAGATCGCGCATAAACATCACGGCGGCAAGAAGTGGAAGATCCTCTACCGCGACCGCGATTATCACGGCACCACCATCGGCACTCTGGCCACTTCCGGCCAGGACCAGCGCGCCGAGCAGTACGGCCCCTATCCGGATGGCTTCGTCCGGGTGCCGCATTGCCTCGAATACCGCAAGCAGTGGGATGTCGAGAATTACGGCGAGCGCGCCGCCGATGCGATTGAGGAAGTGATCCTGCGCGAAGGCCCCGATACCATCGGCTGCCTCGTGCTTGAGCCGGTGACCGCAGGCGGCGGTGTGATCGTGCCGCCGAAGGGCTACTGGGAGCGGGTCCAGGAAATCTGCCGCAAATATGATATCTTGCTGCATATCGACGAAGTGGTCTGCGGCATGGGCCGGGCAGGCGCCTGGTTCGGCTATCAGCTCTATGATATCAAACCTGATTTCGTCACCATGGCGAAGGGTGTGGCCTCGGGCTATGCGGCGATCTCCTGCACCGTGACCTCGGAGCGGGTGTTTGATTACTTCAAATCGGATGCCGCTGATCCGATGAGCTATTTCCGCGATATCTCGACCTTCGGCGGCTGCACCTCCGGCCCGGCGGCGGCGCTGGAGAATATGCGCATCATCGAAGACGAGGATCTGATCGGCAATACCGTCACCATGGGTGAGCGCTGCCTTGCGAACCTCCAGGTGCTGATGGAAAAGCATAAGATCATCGGCGATGTGCGCGGCAAGGGCCTGTTCCTTGGCGCCGAGCTGGTGGCCGACCGGATCACCAAGGAACCGGCAGCCGAAAAGCTGGTGCAGCAGGTTGTGGCCGAATGTGGCGCCCAGGGCGTGATCATCGGTGCGACCAACCGCTCGCTGCCGGGCTTTAACAATACCCTCTGCCTGTCGCCGGCGCTGATCGCCACCGCCGATAATATCGACGAGATCACCGGTGCGATTGATGTGGCGCTGACCCGCGTCTTCGGCTGAGCGATCCTCTGAACGAAAACAGGGGCCGCAGGGATTTTCCTGCGGCCCTTTGTCATTCAGGCGGTGAAAAACGCCGGGTGAAGGATCAGCGGGCCAACGGGGGCAGGGGCGCTGCCGAGGCTCAGGCTCTGGACATATTCAGCGGGGATGCCTTCGCAGCTGAGGCCCGGGCGCGCCTGAAAGCCGAACCGGGCGTAGAAAGCCGGATCGCCGACCAGTGCCACACCAGGCCAGCCCTGAAGGCGCAGCGCCTCCAGCGCGGCGCGGATCAGGGCCGAGCCAATGCCCTGGCCCTGATGCGCGGGCAGCACCGAGACCGGCGCGATCAGCGCCTGATCCGCCGTCCCGATCCGGCAGCGCGAGGCTGAGATATGGCCGGTCAGTCCGGCGCCGCCCGCCGCTTCGGCCACCAGTGACAGGATCAGCGCCTGATCGGCGCGCAAAGCCTCGATAATGGCCGCCTCATTGCCACCGCTATGCGGGGCGTTGCGAAAGGCTTCGCTGGTCAGGGCGGCTATTCCGCTGTGATCCTGGGGCTGTTCTGGCCTGATCTGCATTGCGCTGCTCCTGTTCCGGACGCCGGGCGGGCTGCTGGACGTCGCCCGGCCTGGGGCGTAAATTGGCGCAAAGAGCGGAGGAAGACCATGCTTAAGGGAATTGACCACCGGCTGAATGCCGAGGTGCTGGGCGCGCTGCGCGCGATGGGGCATGGCGATATGCTGATCCTTGTCGATACCAACTTTCCGGCCGATGCGGTGGCGCGCCATACCGTGGCCGGTAAGCCGCTCAGCATGGAGAATCTGACCGCGGCCGAAGCGGCCGAGGCGATCCTGTCGGTGCTGCCGCTCGATGATTTCGTTGCCGATTTCGCCGGGCGGATGGAGGTGGTCGGCGATGCCGCAGCCCGTCCGGAGGTGCAGCAGGAGGTGCAGAAAGTGGTGGATGCGGCAGAGGGCCGCGCGCGCGATCTGCCGGGGATCGAGCGTTTTGCCTTTTACGATCTGGCCAAACAGGCCTATGCGGTCGTGGCAACCGGCGAGCGCCGCTTCTATGGCTGCTTCATGTTCCGCAAGGGCGTGATCGCACCTGACACCTGAGCCTCGCCCTTTGATTCATCTTTGCCGGAGAAGATTATGTCCGTTGTGAAACCTGTCGTGGTTCTCGGAATTTTCAATGCTGATGCCGTCTACCGCGCTGAGCGTCAGCCGAAGATCGGCGAGACCGTGATGGGCGAGAAGTTCAAGCTCGAAGCCGGAGGCAAGGGCTCGAACCAGGCGGTTTCGGCAGCCCGCGCTTCAGGCGAAACCGGGCCGGAGGTGCATTTCATCAGCCGCCTCGGTGCCGATGATTTCGCCAAAATGGCGCGCAAGATCTGGTCCGAGACCGGGATCATTGCTGATGTGACCGAAGATCCCGAAACCCATACCGGCTCGGCCTTCATCTTCATCGAGGCCGCAACCGGCAATAATGCCATTATCGTCTGCCCGGGCGCGGCGGGTAAAATGACAGCAGCGGATCTGGAGGCGCGCGCGGATCTGATCGGCTCGGCCTCGGTCTTTGTCACCCAGCTCGAAACCCCGGTCGAATCTGTGCGCGCCGGTCTGGCGATTGCCCGCAAAGCCGGGGTGAAAACCATCCTCAACCCGGCTCCGGCGCGCGCGCTTGATGATGAGTTGCTGGCGCTGTGCGATTACCTGACACCAAACGAATCCGAGGCCGAGCTGCTGACCGGCATTGCGGTCACCGACCGCGCCGGGGCCGAGGCTGCGGCTGATGCGCTGATGGCACGCGGCGTGGGGGCGGTTGTGGTGACTCTGGGCGAGAATGGCGTGCTCTACCGCGACCAGAGCCGTACCATCCATGTGCCGGTGGCACGGGCCGGTGCGGTGGCCGAGACCACCGGCGCGGGCGATTCCTTTAATGGTGCCTTCGCCGTCGCTCTGGCCGAGGGCCAGCCGGTGGAAGAGGCCCTGCGATTCGCCAATGCCGCGGCCGGCATCAGCGTTACCCGGCCGGGGGCATCAGATTCAATGGCGAGCCGGGCCGAGATAGACGCCCTGCTGGCCCGGGGCTGAACCTTTTCGCTTTTTCCCCGCCCGGGCAACCTGGCGGGGATTTTTCTGTCGATGATCCGTTTTCAGCTGTTTTTGCACGGGCTCCGGCCCGTTTAAGCGGCGCTCCCGCCCGGGCCAGAGCCCCTGTCTCTCTCCGGTTTTGTGACGATTTTCAGGAAACTGTCACACAGAGGTTACAAAACCGCAGCATATCCGGCGCAGAAGGGACGGGCCCGGTCCGGGCTTCCCATCCTCAATACGGACGTGGTCATGACGGTCCTCCTGCTACTGACGATCCTCGCGGTCCTCGCCGCTGCCGGTTTCGTCCTCGGCCGCCAGCGTGCGCTGGCTTTGTCCGGGGGCCTGCCGGGTAAACTGCATTCGCTGCCAGCCTATTACGGCTGGCATGCTGCCATTATGGCCTTTGTGCCGGCCTTCCTCGTGATGCTGGTCTGGCTGGTTGTTCAGCCCTTTGCCATTGAGGGTAATATCGCCGCGCATCTGCCGGAAACGGTTCAGGCCGATCCGACCGCGCGCCAGCTGGCGATGGCGGATGTGCGCCGCCTTGCCACCGGGCTTGATATTGCGCTGGAGCGCGGCACGCTGGATGAGGCGGCGATTGCCGCGCTTGATGCCGCTGCCACCGATATCCGGGCCGAACTTGGCAAACAGGGGATCGCGCTCGGCTCGGCGGTCTCGGCCGAGGTACTGACCGCAGCGAAAGAGTACCGCAGCACGGTTGCCACCGCCTCGACCTTCCGCGCTTTCCTGGTGCTGGCCCTGGCGCTGGCCGGGCTGGTCTTTGCCCTGAAGCAGATCGCCCCCGATTTCTGGGCCCGCAACCGGGTTGAGAATGTGGTGATGAAGCTGCTGATGCTGGCCTCGCTGATCGCCATTCTGACCACGGTCGGCATTGTCTGGTCGATGCTCTCGGAAAGCATCAATTTCTTCCGCCAGTATCCGATTGCGGATTTCTTCTTTGGCCTGACCTGGAATCCGAAATTCGGCGGCGGCTCGGAACTGGGCTTTATCCCTTTGTTCTGGGGCACGATCTATATCACGGTGATCGCCTTGCTGGTGGCGGTGCCGCTAGGCCTGTTCGCGGCGATCTATCTGGCCGAATATGCCTCAAAGCGCACCCGGGCCTGGGTCAAGCCGATGATCGAGGTGATCGCAGGCATTCCGACCGTGGTTTACGGCCTGTTTGCCCTGACCACCGTCGGCCCCTTCCTGCGCGACTTCTTCGCCCAGCCGCTCGGCCTTGGCAGCTCCGGCTCGTCGGTGATGACCGCCGGTATCGTGATCGGCATTCTGAACATCCCCTTCATCTCCTCACTCTCCGACGACATCATCAACGCCGTGCCGCAGTCTTTGCGTGATGGCGCGCTTGGCCTTGGCTCGACAAAGTCCGAGACCGTACGCCAGGTGGTTCTGCCTGCCGCTCTGCCCGGGATTGCCGGGGCGGTGCTGATGGGCGCGAGCCGCGCCATCGGCGAGACCATGATCGTTGTCATGGGGGCAGGGGCGGCGGCCAAACTGTCGATGAACCCTTTCGAGGCGATGACCACGATGACGGTCAAGATCGTCGGCCAGCTGACCGGCGATACCGATTTCAACAGCCCTGAGACCCTTGTGGCCTTTGCCCTTGGCATGACCCTCTTCGTCATCACGCTGATGCTGAATGTGATGGCGGTCTGGATTGTGCGCAAATACCGGGAGCAATACGAATGAGCGATATCAGCGCCCCGCCGCCGCGCGGCCCGCAGCAGCAGGCCGGTTCGCTTTATCGGGCCAGTGCCCGGATGAAGCAGCGCAATCAGACCGAGTTTCTGTTTCGCTACATCGGCCTTGCCGCGATCCTCGCCAGCCTTGCCGTTCTGGCCTTCATGATCTTCACCATCATCCGCGATGGCTCATCCGCCTTCTGGCAGGCCCGGATCACCCTGCCGGTCACGCTGGAGCAAGCGGTGCTGGATCCGAAAGGCAATGGTCAGCGCGATGAGCTGATGAAGCAGACCACTGTCACCTATGGCAAAGTGCTGAATGAGGCCTTCCTCGCGGCCCTCGCCGCCAGAGGCGTGCAGACCGATGATATTCCGGCGAAAGATGTCACCGGCATGATCTCGAAAGCTGCCCCGGCCGAGCTGCGCTTTGAAGTAATTGATAACCCGGCGCTGATCGGCCAGACGATCGGGGTCGATCTGCTGACCACCGGCCGGATCGACGGCTATCTCAAGGGCCGGGTGAGCCGCGCCAGTATCGAGCGCGACGCCAATGTCACTGCAGCGCAGCTGACCCTTGCCGACCGGCTGCAGGAAGCGGGGATGCTGGGGCTGAAATGGAACTGGGATTTCCTGACCAACAGCGATTCCTCGGATCAGCGCCCGGAATCGGCAGGGCTTGGCGTCGCCATCCTCGGCTCGGCCTATATGATGCTGCTGGTGCTGATCATGTGTGTGCCGGTGGGCGTCGCCGCCTCGATCTATCTCGAGGAATTCGCGCCGAAGAACCGCTGGACCGATCTGATTGAGGTCAATATCGCCAATCTCGCGGCGGTGCCCTCGATTGTCTATGGTATCCTTGGCCTGGCGATCTTCATCAATTTCGCCGGTTTCCCGCAGTCTTCCTCGCTGGTGGGCGCGCTGGTGCTGAGCCTGCAGACCCTGCCGACGATCATCATCGCCACCCGGGCCGCGATCCGCGCCGTGCCGCCCTCGATCCGCGATGCGGCGCTTGGGATCGGGGCTTCGAAGATGCAGACCGTGACCCATCATGTGCTGCCGCTGGCGATGCCGGGCATTCTGACCGGCACCATCCTTGGCCTGGCCTCGGCGCTTGGCGAGACCGCGCCGCTCCTGTTGATTGGCATGGTGGCTTTCGTCTCGAACTATCCCGCCAGCCCGGTGGATGGCGGTTTCCTCGATCCGGCCACCGCGCTGCCGGTCCAGGTCTATTCCTGGGTGTCGCGCTCGGATCCGGCCTTCCTTGAACGCTCGAGCGGCGCGATCATCGTTCTGCTGATCTTCCTTCTTGTCATGAACGTCACGGCCATTCTGTTGCGCCGCAAGTTCGAACGCCGCTGGTAAATGCGGTCAGAAACGCGAGTATGAACATGAATGATATGCGAGTGGTGGAGCGTAGCGTGGACAGCAACCTGAGCAAGATCAGTGCCCGTAATGTGCAGGTCTATTACGGCGAAGCCCAGGCGATCCGGGATGTGAATATCGAGATCCTCGACCGCGCCGTGACCGCCTTCATCGGCCCTTCGGGCTGCGGCAAATCGACCTTTCTGCGCACGCTGAACCGGATGAATGACACCATCCCGATCTGCCGGGTCGAGGGGATGATCGAGCTTGATGGCGAGAATATCTACGATAAACGCGTCGATCCGGTGCAGCTGCGCGCCAAGGTTGGCATGGTGTTTCAAAAGCCCAATCCCTTCCCGAAATCGATCTATGACAATGTGGCTTACGGCCCGCGCATCCATGGTCTGACCCGCAATAAGGCCGATCTGGATGCAGTGGTGGAATCGAGCCTGCGTAAGGCGGCTTTGTGGAATGAGGTGAAGGACCGCCTGCATGCGCCGGGCACCGGCCTGTCGGGCGGGCAGCAGCAGCGGCTCTGCATCGCCCGTGCCGTTGCCACCTCGCCCGAGGTGCTGCTGATGGATGAGCCCTGCTCGGCGCTTGACCCGATTGCCACGGCTCAGGTCGAGGAGCTGATCGACGAGCTGCGCTCAAACTTCTCGGTGGTGATCGTCACCCATTCGATGCAGCAGGCCGCAAGGGTCAGCCAGAAGACCGCTTTCTTCCACCTCGGCAACCTGGTGGAATATGATGATACCTCGCAGATCTTCACCAATCCGAAAGATCCGCGCACTGAATCCTACATTACCGGCCGGATCGGCTGAGGAGGCCCGAGCATGAGCGAGCATATCGTTTCCGCATTCGACCGCGAGCTGGAGGGCGTTCAGGCCCAGGTGATGAAAATGGGCGGGCTGGTCGAGAAAGCCCTGCTGGATGCGGCCGAGGCGCTGGAGCTGCGCGATGAGGCCCTGGCCGAGAAGGTGCGGGCCGGGGACAGGGCCATCGACGGGCTGGAAGAGATCATCCAGACCGAATGCGCCCGGATCATCGCACAGCGTGCCCCTGCGGCCAGCGATCTGCGCACGGTGCTGACGGTGATGCGTCTGGCCTCGGCGCTGGAGCGGGCCGGGGATTATGCCAAAAACCTCGCCAAGCGCAGCCTGGTGCTGATGCAGGCCGCGCCGGTCGGCACCGCCTCGGGCACGATCCGGCGCATGGCGCGGCTGGTGGTGCAGCAGCTCTCGGATGCGCTCGATGCCTATATCGCCCGCGATGCGGTCAAGGCGCGCGAGGTGCGGCTGCGCGATGAAGAGATCGATCAGATGTATGGCGGGCTGTTTCGCCAGCTGCTGACCCATATGCTCGAGGATCCGCGCACCATCACCGCCTCGATGCATCTGCATTTCATCGCCAAGAATATCGAGCGGGTCGGCGATCACGCCACCAGCATCGCCGAACAGGTGATCTATCTGGTTGAGGGCGAAATGCCTTCGGATGACCGGCCCAAACATGACGCGGTCACCGCCCGGAGCTGAATCTCCGGCGTTTAAAAGGTGAAGGAGCAGTATATGGCACAGGATGGCAGACCGGTGGTGCTGCTGGTTGAGGATGAACCCGCACAACGTGAGGTTCTGGCCTATAACCTTGATGCAGAAGGCTTTCGGGTGGTTTCCGCCGATAATGGCGAGGATGCGCTTTTGCTGGTCGATGAGGAAGCGCCCGATATTATCATTCTCGACTGGATGATGCCCAAGCTGTCGGGGATCGAGGTGTGCCGGCGGCTGAAGATCCGCCCCGAGACCCGCGCCACCCCGATCATCATGCTCTCGGCCCGGGCCGAGGAGGTGGACCGGATCCGTGGTCTGGAAACCGGCGCGGATGATTATGTGATCAAGCCCTATTCGGTGCTTGAGCTGATGGCCCGGGCCCGGGCGCAGCTGCGCCGGGTGCGGCCCTCGGTGGTGGGGGTGGTGCTGGAATATGGCGATATCCGTCTCGATCCGGAAACCCACCGGGTCTATCGCAGCGCGCAGCTGCTGAAGCTTGGCCCGACCGAATTCCGGCTGCTGACCACGCTGATGGAAAAGCCGGGCCGGGTCTGGTCGCGCGAACAGCTGCTCGACCGGGTCTGGGGCCGCGATATCTATGTCGATACAAGGACCGTCGATGTCCATGTCGGACGGCTGCGCAAATCGCTGATGCAATATGGCGGCGATGACCCTTTGCGCACGGTACGCGGCGCGGGTTATTCGCTGGGCTGAGGCCTGCCGAACCACGACGGCACCGGGGGTTTTGCACCCCCGGACCCCCGCAGGATATTTTCAGACAGATGAACCAGATAATGGGAAGGGGCGCGGGTGGCGCCCCTTTTTATCAGCCGCGCGGGTTCAGCAGCCGGGCCAGCACTTCTTTGGCCCGGATCGTGCCAAGGGCCTGGCCGTTTTCGGTCACGCTCAGGCTTTCGCTGCCCGAGGTGATGGCCTCCATCACCTGGCGCACCGGCGCCTCGGCATCAATCGCCTGCGCACCGGCCCCGGCCAGGGCGCCCGGCGCCATCACATCGCGCGCGGTCAGCACGCCGAGCGGGTTCATATGCGCCACGAAATCCGCCACATAATCCGAGACCGGCCTGGCGATGATCTCGCGCGCCGTGCCGCATTGTACCAGCCGCCCGCCCTCCATCAGCGCGATGCGATTGCCGATCTTGAAAGCCTCATCGAGGTCATGGCTGACAAAGACGATGGTGCGCTTCAGCTTGGCCTGCAGATCGAGCAGCTCATCTTGCAGCCGGGCGCGGATCAGCGGATCAAGCGCCGAGAAAGGCTCATCCATCAGCAGGATCGGCGCTTCGGTGACAAAGGCGCGGGCGAGGCCCACCCGCTGCTGCATCCCGCCCGAAAGCTCGCCAACCTTGCGATCGCCCCATTGCGACAGGTTGACCAGCTCCAGCTGCTGATCGACGCGGGCGCGCCGTTCGGCAGGGGCCACGCCGGCCAGCTCCAGCCCGAGGCCGACATTGTCGCGCACCGTGCGCCAGGGCAGCAGGCCGAACTGCTGGAACACCATAGCGATATGGTTGGCGCGCAGCCCGCGCAGCTGATCCGGCCCGGCTTTGGTGACCGAGACCATCTGTCTGCCATCCCAGACCCGGACCTCGCCGCGCACCACCGGATTGAGCGCATTCACGCCGCGCAGCAGGGTGGATTTGCCCGAGCCTGACAGGCCCATCAGCACGAGGATCTCGCCCTGGGCGACGCTGAGGCTGCAATCATGCACCCCCAGAACCTGGCCCGATTGCGCCTGAACCTCGGCCCGGCTGAGCCCCTGGTCCATCAGCGGCAGGGCGGTTTCGGGCTCATCGCCGAAGACGATGGAAACATTATCAAATTCAACGGCGTTGTTCATTTCTGTCTCACCCGCAGCAGACGGTCGAGCATGACGGCGACCACCACGATCACCAGCCCGGATTCAAAGCCAAGCGCGGTATTGCCCTGACCCAGCGCCCGGACCACAGGAATGCCAAGGCCATTGGCGCCCACCATGGCCGCGATCACCACCATCGACAAAGACAGCATGATGGTCTGGTTCAGCCCGACCATGATCTGTGGCAGCGCCCAGGGCAGCTCAACCTTGCGCAGCTTCTGCCAGGGCGTGGCCCCGAAAGCCGTCGCGGCCTCGGTCAGCGCGGTGGGGGTTGAGGAGACGCCGAGATAAGTCAGCCGGATTGGGGCTGGCAGCACGAAGATCACCGTCGCCAGCAGACCGGGCACCATGCCAAGGCCGAAGAACACCACCGCCGGGATCAGATAGACGAAGGTCGGCAGGGTCTGCATCAGATCGAGCACCGGCGAGATCCAGGCGTAGAGGCGCGGGCGATGCGCACAGGCAATGCCAATCGGCACGCCAAGGCTCATACAGAAGATGCAGGCATAAAACAGCAGCACCAGGGTCTCGGTGGTGGCCTTCCAGTAATTCTGGTTCAGGATGAACAGAAATCCGAGCGCCACCACCAGACATAGCTTCCACGAGCGGTGCCGCCACCAGGCAAAGGCCAGAAACAGCGCCACAATCACCAGCGGATGCGGATATTGCAGCAGGTGGAGCGTGCTGTTGATCAGCCAGCCGAGACCATCGCTGATCGCGTCAAATACAGGTTTAAAATTGGCTTTAAGCCAGTCGACCACGGTTTTTGCCGTCGGCCCGACCGGAATTTTGGGAATATCAAGCCAGTTCATTGTCACCCAGGTGTCAGCAGAAGAAAAAGGCAGGCCCTGCGCAGTATGCGACGCGCCCGAGGCTCGGGAAGGGCAGATGCAGGCCGCAAGGCGCGGCCTGCATGCCGGGGCTTATTTCAGCCCTGCTTCGACTGCGGCGATGGCATCCGAGCCGTCTTTCGCGGTCACACCCTCGAGCCAGGGCTTCCAGGCCTCGGGATTGGCGGCGAGCCAGGTTTTGGCCGCCACGGCCGGATCGGTGCCGTCATTGAGGATGGCGCCCATGATCTCATTTTCCATTTTCAGAGAAAATTCGAGATTTTCAAGGAACTTACCCTGGTTGGGGCATTCCTGGACATAGCCTTTGCGGGTATTGGTATCGACAACCGCGCCGCCGAAATCAGGGCCGAAAACATCATCGCCGCCGGCGAGATAGGTCAGCTCAAAATTCGAGTTCATCGGATGCGGTTCCCAGCCGAGGAAGACGATCGGCTTATTGTCCGAGCTGTTGCGCTCGACCTGGGCCAGCATACCCTGCTCCGAGCTTTCAACGATCTCAAAGCCGGTCAGGCCGAACTGATCTTTCTCGATCATCTCGATAATCAGGCGGTTGCCGTCATTGCCGGCCTCAATGCCATAGATCCGGCCCTCGAGCGCGTCTTTATGGTCTTTGATATTGGCGAAATCGGTGATCCCCAGCGCCGCCCCGGCGGCATTGGTGGCGAGGGTATATTTCGCGCCCTGCAGGTTGGTGCGCACGATGTCGATGGTGCCTGCCTCGCGGTAGGGGCCGATATCGGCTTCCATGGTCGGCATCCAGTTGCCGAGGAAGACATCGATATTGCCCTCGGCGAGGCTGGCGAAGGTCACCGGCAGGCCCAGCAGCATGATCTCGGTCTCATAGCCGAGCGCATTGAGCAAGGTGGTGGTGGCTGCGGTGGTGGCGGTGATGTCGGTCCAGCCCACATCCGAGAACAGGATTTTATCGCAGCCCGCCGCCAGGCCTGCAGAGCCGGTGGCCATGGTGAGGGTGGTCGCAAGAAGCATGGAACGAATTTTCATTTCGACTCCCGGTGTCAGATTGAAATGTTATTGTTGATTGACGAGTCAATAAACTTCATGCTTTCCCCTTATGGCAAGAGTTTTATGGAGCCGGGTCATGCCGAAGCTTGGAATGGAGCCTATCCGAAAGGACGCTCTTATCAAAGCCACGATCGTTGAAATTGGCCGCTCGGGCTCGCTGGATGTGACCGTGGGTCAGATCGCCAAACGGGCCGGAATGTCCTCGGCGCTGGCGCATCACTACTTTGGTTCAAAAGAAGAAATTTTCCTTGCGGCCATGCGCCATGTGCTGTCGCTTTACGGCGCTGAGGTGCGGGGTGCACTGGCGGTCAGCGAGGGGGCAAAGGCGCGTCTGGAGGCCATTCTGCGCGCCTCATTCAGCGCCGGAAATTTTCGCCGCGAGGTTGTGGGGGCCTGGCTGAATTTCTGGGTTCTGGCCCAGACCTCGGATGGGGCGCGGCGTTTGCTGGCGATTTATCAGGGCCGACTCAGGTCAAACCTGATGGCGAATCTGCGTCCCATCGCCGGGGAGCGGGCTGCAGAACTGGCCGAGGCCCTGGGGGCGATGATCGACGGTCTCTATCTGCGCGAGGTGCTGAAATCGGGCACGCCCGATGGCAGGGCCGCGGCGCGGATGGCCATTTCCTATCTGAATGCTGAGCTGGCGAAGGGAGAAGCCGCATGAAAGCGCAACCGAAGGGCAGCCATTTTATCGACGGAAGCTATGCCGAAGATGCGGCAGGGGCGGTCATCGAGGTGGTCTATCCCGGCACGGGCGAGGTGATCGCGCGGCTGCATGAGGCGACCCCGGCTCTGGTGGAACGCGCCCTCGCCTCGGCGGCGCGGGCGCAGAAGGCCTGGGCCGCTCTGCGCCCGGTCGAGCGCGGCCGGATCTTGAACCGGGCTGCGGCGCTGATCCGCGCCCGGGGCGAGGCGCTGGCGCAGCTCGAAACCCTCGATACCGGCAAGCCGATCCAGGAAACCCGGGTGGCCGACTGGCCCTCGGGGGCGGATGCGCTGGAATATTTCGCCGGCCTCGCGCCCACTGTGACCGGCGAGACCATCCCGCTCGGCGGCGATATGGTCTATACGATCCGCGAGGCGCTCGGCGTCTGCGTCGGCATCGGCGCCTGGAATTACCCCAGCCAGATCGCCTGCTGGAAATCGGCCCCGGCGCTGGCCATGGGCAATGCGATGATCTTCAAACCCTCGGAAGTGACGCCGCTTGGCGCGCTGAAACTGGCCGAGATTTTCATCGAGGCCGGTCTGCCACCAGGGCTTTTCAATGTGCTGCAGGGCCGGGGCGCGGTCGGCGCGGGGCTGATCTCGGATCCGCGCGTCGCCAAGGTCTCGCTGACCGGCTCGGTCGCCACCGGGCAGAAGGTCTATGCCAGAGCCGCCGAGGGGCTGCGCCATGTCACGATGGAGCTGGGCGGTAAATCGCCGCTGATCCTGTTCGATGATGCCAGCCTTGAGGATGCGGTGGGCGCGGCCATGCTGGCGAATTTCTATTCCGCCGGTCAGGTCTGCTCGAATGGCACGCGGGTCTTTGTGCAAAAGGGGCTGAAAGAGCGCTTCCTGGCCCGGCTGAAAGAACGAGCCGAAAAGATCGTGCTCGGTGATCCGCAGGATGAGGGCACGCAGATGGGGCCGCTGGTCTCGGCCCTGCAGCTGGAGAAGGTCACCGGCTTTATCGCCCGGGCAAAGGCCGAGGGCGCGCGGCTGGTCACCGGCGGCGGGCGCGGGCCGCAAAATGACGGCTGGTTTGTCGAGCCGACGGTCTTTGCCGATGTCACCGATCACATGGAGCTGGCGCGCGAGGAGGTCTTTGGCCCGGTGATGGCGGTTCTGGATTTCGACAGCGAGGAAGAGGTGATCGCCCGGGCCAATGCCAGCGATTTCGGCCTCGCCGCCGGGGTTTTCACCCGCGACATCGCCAGGGCGCATCGGGTGATCGGCCAGCTCGAGGCCGGAACCTGCTGGATCAATGCCTATAATCTGACCCCGGTCGAGGCCCCGTTTGGCGGGGTTAAGCTCTCGGGTGTCGGTCGTGAAAACGGCCATGCGGCTATCGAACATTATTCTCAGGTCAGAAGCGTCTATCTCGGGCTGAGCCCGGTCGACGCGCCTTACTGAGCCGGAAAGGACCGGCATCCGGGAGGGGTGCCGGGGCGTAAACCACGATGAAGAAGAGGGCGGCAGGCCCGGCGGCCGGATGCAGAGTCCGGCCCCGGCGAAGATTTGCCCCGATTGCAGGGAGAAAGCGCGATGGATCGCGATTACGTCATTATCGGAGCGGGTTCGGCGGGTTGCGCTATGGCTTACCGGCTGGCCGAGGCCGGAAAAACCGTCACGGTGATCGAATTTGGCGGCTCGGATGCCGGGCCTTTTATCAATATGCCGGGCGCTTTGTCCTATCCGATGAATATGCCGCTTTATGACTGGGGGCTGAAAACCGAGCCCGAGCCGCATCTGGGCGGGCGGGTTCTGGCCACGCCGCGCGGCAAGGTGATCGGCGGCTCCTCCTCGATCAATGGCATGGTCTATGTGCGCGGCCATGCCAAAGACTATGACCTCTGGGCCGAAATGGGGGCGGATGGCTGGTCCTATGCCGATGTGCTGCCCTATTTTAAGCGGATGGAAACCAGCCATGGCGGTTCGGGCCCGGACTGGCGCGGCAGCAATGGGCCTTTGCACGTCAGCCGGGGCCCGCGCGACAATCCTTTGTTCAATGCCTTTATCGAGGCAGGCCGGGCCGCAGGCTATCCGGTGACCGAAGATTATAATGGCCGCCAGCAGGAGGGTTTCGGCCCGATGGAGGCGACGATCCACAGGGGTAAACGCTGGTCGGCGGCCAGTGCCTATCTGCGCCCGGCGCTGAAAACCGGCAGGGTCGCCATGGTGCGTGGCCTCGCGCGCCGGGTGGTGATCGAGGATGGCCGCGCGGTGGGGGTCGAGATCGACAGTAAGGCCGGGCGTCAGCTGATCCGGGCGCGCCAGGAGGTAATCATTGCCGCCTCTTCGCTCAATTCACCGAAACTGCTGATGCTGTCGGGGTTCGGGCCCGAGGCGCATCTGCGTGAACATGGCATCGAGGTGCTGGCCGACCGGCCGGGCGTGGGTGCCAATCTCCAGGACCATATGGAGATCTATATGCAGTACCAGGCCTCGCAGCCGGTCACTTTGTATAAATACTGGAATCTGTTCGGCAAAGCCTGGGTCGGGGCGAACTGGCTGTTGCTGAATCGCGGCCCCGGCACGTCGAACCAGTTTGAGAGCTGCGGCTTTATCCGCTCGGCCGCGGGCAAGGAATATCCCGATATTCAGTATCATTTCCTGCCGATTGCGGTGCGCTATGATGGTAAGGCGGCGGCGGGAGGCCATGGCTTCCAGGTCCATGTCGGGCCAATGCGCTCAAAATCGCGCGGCTCGGTCACTTTGCGCTCAAACCGGCCCGAGGATGCGCCGGTGATCCGCTTTAACTATATGTCTCACCCCGAGGACTGGGTGGATTTCCGGGCCTGTGTGCGGCTGACGCGCGAGGTTTTCGCACAGGCGCCGATGGCGCAATATGTGAAACAGGAGATCCAGCCCGGCGCGGATATTCAGACCGATGCCGGGATCGACGCCTTTATCCGCGACCATGCCGAAAGCGCCTATCACCCCTGCGGCACGGCGCGGATGGGGCGCGCCAGCGATCCGATGGCGGTGGTCGATCCCGAATGCCGGGTGATCGGGGTCGAGGGGCTGCGCCTTGCCGACAGCTCGATCTTCCCCCAGGTGACCAATGGCAATCTCAACGGTCCCTCGATCATGACCGGCGAAAAGGCCGCCGACCACATTCTGGGTCGCCAGCCGCTGCCGCCGTCCAACCAGGAGCCCTGGATCAATCCCGACTGGCGGGTTTCGCAGCGCTGATTTGATCGGGGTCAAAGCGCGGCGGAATCAGACCTGTCAGACAGGGGGAAAGAATGGAAGGAGAGCAGACCCATGTCGAATACCCCGCATACGCTGAAGGATGAATTCCCCGGTGAAGAGGCCCGGATCACGGCGCTGAAAACCTCGGACAGCCGCTTTGCCAGCCTGTTGGAAGAATATGATGTGGTGAATGATCAGGTGCACCGGGCCGAGAGCCGCATCGACACCGTATCGGAAGAGCATGAGGAAGGCCTGCGCCGCAACCGCTCGCGGCTGAAAGACCAGATCGCGGCGGCGCTGCGCGCCACGGTCTGAGCTGACCGGGGCTCAGGATCAATAGTCAGAAAAGGGCAGGGCTGCGGCTCTGCCCTTTTTACGTTCACGGGCTATTGCGCAATCTCATAGGGCAGCAGGTTGCGGTCATGCGGGTTGATGCGCAGCCGCCGCTCCAGCGGTGGCACCGAGCGCTGATGGCAATGCGCCCGCTCGCAGATCCGGCAGGAAATGCCGATTGGCTCGAACCGGCCGCGCGGGTCGAGCCCGTCGGAATAGACCAGCTCAGCCGCATGCTGCACCTCGCAGCCCAGACCAATGGCATAGCGGCGCACCGGGGCGAGAAAGGCCTCGGCGGGTTTGGAGACTTCGCAGGCGATATTGAGATAGCGCACCCCGTCGGGGGTCTCGACAAACTGGCGCAGGAATTTGCCGGGCGTCTCAAAGGCCTGGTGCACGTTCCAGAGCGGGCAGGCGCCGCCAAAACGGGCGAATTGCAGCCTTGTGGCTGAATGACGCTTGGTGATTGTTCCGGCCTGATCGACGCGGACGAAGAAGAAGGGGATGCCCTTGGCTCCGGGGCGCTGCAGCGTCGAGAGGCGATGCGCCACCTGCTCGATCGAGGCGCCGAAGCGATCGGCAAGCCGGGCGAGATCATGGCGGGTCTCGCGGGCGGCCTCAAGAAAGGCGCGGTAGGGCAGCAGCGCCGCCCCGGCAAAGTAGTTAGCCAGGCCGATCTTGGCGATATCGCGCGCCTCGGGCGTCGAGAACCGCGCCAGATCCAGCGTCGCCTCGATCAGTTCATTCTGGGTCAGCAGCGCCAGCTGGAACAGCAGCTGAAAGCGCCTCGTGCCATCCTGGGCGCGCGAGGAAATGGTCAGGCGGCGGGTCTCGGGATCGTAATGGCGCAGCCCGGGCAACTCGGCATAATGCAGCGAAATGCCTTTGCGGTGCAGCAGATCCTCGGCCAGTTTCAGGACATCGCGTTTCGGCCCGGCAGAGGAGGCAAAATGCTCGGCGGCGCGGTCGACGGCATCAATATAATTGTCGCAATAATGGAAGAAATCGCGCACCTCCTCCCAGGGCGAGGGGCGCAGGCCGGTATCCTCGCGCCCCAGAGCCTCATCCAGCGAGGCAAGGCGCTCATGGCTTTGCCGGTAGGCGCGGTGCAGATCGAGGAAAGCCCGCGCCAGCGCCGGGGCGTTGGAGGCGGCAAGGCGCAGATCGGCCAGCGGCGGGGCCGAGGCGGTAAAAACCGGATCGGCCAGGGCCTCGCGCATATCGGTGACCAGTCGCTCGCTTTCGCCCACGGTCAGCTCGGTCACATCAAGACCGAATTCCTGGGCCAGCGCCAGCACCACCGCGGCTGAGACCGGGCGGTGATTATTTTCCATCTGGTTCAGATAGGGCAGCGAGACGCCCAGCTTTTCGGCAAAGGCTTTCTGCGTGAGGCTGAGGCGGCTGCGGATTTCGCGCAGTTTTACCCCGGCATAAAGCTTTTGCGTGGCCATGGTCAGCTCCGTTTTGCAAAGCTGATCGTGGCTTTGCAAAATCCGGGGGTCAAGGGCCTGCGGCAGTGCTGACACATTCCTGTGGAGGAGGCGGTGGATAATTCCCCAAACCCTGTGGTTTGGCTGTTGACTCTGACCCCTGGACCCTTAAAAGGCTGGTTCAAAGAATATTCGCGGGAAGAGGCGTCTTTTCCCGATCCAGGAGAGACGAACTATGGCGAAGCCGACGACGATCAAGATCCGTCTGAACTCGACGGCGGGCACCGGGCACTTCTATGTGACCAAGAAGAATGCCCGCACCATGACCGAAAAGATGGTCGTGAAGAAATATGACCCCGTCAAGCGCGAGCATGTCGAATATAAAGAAGGCAAGATCAAGTAAGATCTGCTTTTCCCTTCGGGATGAAGGCCGTACCCTCAAGGGTGCGGCCTTTTCGCATTCCTGCCACCCGGGCAGGGCGGCAGAGCTGCAACTGGCGTAAAGGGGGGGCGCAATGCAGAGGGTGATGATCATCGGCCAGCCCGGATCGGGCAAATCGACCCTGGCGCGAATCCTGGGCCAGAGGCTGGGTCTGCCGGTTTTCCATATCGATCATATCCACTGGCAACCTGGCTGGTCCGAGCGGCCACGCCCTGAGAAAACCATGCTCTGCCATGGGGTTGAGGCCGGAGAGGAATGGGTGTTCGAAGGCGGGCATTCCGCCACCTGGGATAATCGTCTGGCGCGGGCCGATCTGCTGATCTGGCTCGACCTGCCGCTGGGGCTGCGGTTTTACCTGGTGGTGAAACGCAGCCTGCGCTATCTGGGCCGCTCGCGGCCCGATCTGCCCGAGGGCTGCCCCGAGCGGCTGGACCGCAATACGCTGATCTTCTGGCGCTGGATCTGGGACAGCCGGCATTCAGCGCGCCGGCAGATGCAGAGGCTTGCCGCCAGCGAGGCGGCGCAGGGCAGGCTGGTGCATCTGCAAAGCCGGGCGGCGGTCCGGGCCTGGCTGGAAAGCCTGCCCGCAAAATGAAAAGGGCCGGTCGCATGGACCGGCCCTTTCGCATTTTCGGTTCCGTCGCTTATTCGCGGTTGCCCATGAACTGCAGCAGGAACATGAACAGGTTGATGAAGTCGAGATAGAGGCTCAGCGCGCCCATGATCGCGGCTTTGCCCAGCCATTCCTGATCGCCATGCACCGCATGTTCGATATAGGTGTTCTTGATGTTCTGGGTGTCATAGGCGGTCAGACCGGCAAAGATCAGCACACCGATCACCGACACTGCGAAGGACAGGGCCGAGGAAGCGATGAAGATATTGACGATCGAAGCGACCACCAGGCCGATCAGCCCCATCATCAGGAAGGTGCCCATGCCCGAGAGGTCACGCTTGGTGGTGTAGCCATAGAGCGACAGGCCCGCAAAAGCGATTGCGGTGATCAGGAAGGTCTGTGCGATCGAGGTCGCGGTGAAGACGAGGAAGATCGACGAGATCGACACGCCCATTGCCACGGCATAAACGTAGAAGAACAGCTGCGCCGCCGAGGCCGACAGACGGTTGATCATCGCCGAGAAGGCAAAGACCAGCACCAGCGGCAGGAACATCACAACCCATTTCAGCGGCGAGGCATAAAGCGCATAGCCGAAATCGGTCAGATATTTATTGGCGCCGATCTGTGCGACGCCGGCTGCGGCATCCGAGGTGACCGCAAGGCCCGAGATCGCCCAGGCCGCAGCCCCGGTGATCAGCATCGCTACGGACATCAGCCCGTAGACCTTATTCATATGGGCGCGCAGCCCTTCATCAATCTGAGCGCGGGCGCCAACGCCGACACCACGCACCGTTTCATACTGAGCCATTAAAGCCTCCGATGTTGTCCCTGAGGGCAACGCCGGGGAGTCCGGCGCACCTTATGGGGGAAATATCGGTGCTAAGGCCTCAGATTTCAAGAAATTCTCCCCCGGTTTTCTGAAAAATCATGCGAGAGCACCGTTATCGCTGTCCGGGCCGGAAAAACCACTCCCGGGGCGGGGGCTCACAACCTCCAGTGGTCCGGTGCATCCCAGAAGGCGCGACTGCTTTCCCTGCGCGCCTGATCCGGGGTCACGCTGATATCTTCCAGCATCCGGGCGTCGAGCCGGGCCAGATCGCGGCGCTGCCCGCTGAGGCTATACGCATGCAGAAAACCGCGCCAGAGCCGCAAAGCCAGCCGGACGGGCCGCAGGATCAGCAGCCAGCCGGAGCGGTGGGAGAGGGTGGGGGGAAGATCGGGCATCACATCCTCGGCTTTTGCTGATCCATCTGTTTTTGTGATCTGTATCGGCTGCGCCATCATCACCCTTGATGTTGTGGCAAAGAATTTAGCATAATGAAAACGAATGATTGTGACATGGTACATCAGGATTTGTGATATGATGCGGAACCTCGATCTGACGGCGCTGCGCGCTTTCGTCACCGTGGCTGATACCGGCGGGGTGACGCGGGCGGCAGGATTTCTCAATCTGACGCAATCGGCGGTCTCGATGCAGCTGAAGCGGCTGGAGGAGGCGCTGGGGCAGGTGCTGTTCCTGCGCGCGCAGCGCCGGCTGGTGCTCTCGCCCGAGGGCGAGCTGCTGCTGTCTTACGGGCGGCGTATGATCGCGCTCAATGATGAGGCGGTGTCGCGGCTCGGGGCAGGGGCTTTTGAGGGCGAGATCCGGCTTGGCGTGCCCTATGATGTGGTCTATCCCGCCATACCGCCGATCATGAAGCGGCTGTCCCAGCTCTATCCGCTGATGCGGATCAGCCTCGTTTCGTCTTTCACTGTGCTGCTGAAAGAGGAATTCGCCCGCGGCAAATTCGATGTGATCGTCACCACCGAACAGCAGCCCGATGCCGGGGCCGAGGTGCTGGATCAGCGTAATCTGTACTGGATCGGTGCGGTTGACGGCACGTGCTGGCAGCGTCGCCCCTTGCGGCTGGGGTTCAAACAGGCCTGTATCTTCCGCCCGCTGGCGCAGGAGGCGCTGGAGGCGGCGGGTATCCCCTGGGAAATGGCGGTGGATGGCGAGAGCGATCAGGTGATCGATGCCTCGGTCGCCGCGGATCTGGCGGTGACGGTACGTGTGGCAGGCGGCGTGCCCGAGGCGACCATGCCGATCCTGAATGAGAATGCGCTGCCGCCGCTGGGCCAGACCCGGATCGGCCTTTACCGCCAGGAGCGGTTTAAGGGGGAGGTGGCCGAGGCCTTGCTGCATGAGCTGCGCTTTGCCTATCGCAGCGCGGCCTGATCCGCTGCGACAGGGCCGCCTGAACCCTGGCTGAGCTCTGGCCGGGCTCAGCCGGTCAGCAGCACCAGTTTGCCGCTGACCTCGCGCCTGCGGATCGCGTCGAGCCCCTGCTGCAGATCGGCAAAGGCCAGCTCGGCGGCAATCAGCGGCTGAATGCGGCCCTCGCCCCACCAGCTGAGCAGTTCGGCGAGGCTGTCGCGCAGCACTTCGGGGGCAAAATCAAGATAGCCGCCCCACCACAGGCCGATCACCGAGATATTGCGCACCAGGAGCTGGTTGAGCGGTACCTGGGGCACGTCGCCCCCGGCAAAGCCAATTGCCAGCATCCGCCCGCCCGGCCGGGTGGCGCGCATTGCCGCATCAAAACCCGGCCCGCCCACCGTATCATAGGTGACATCGATACCGCCGAGGTCGCGCAGCAGGGCCTTCAGATCGGGGGTGTCGCTGTCGATCACCACATCGGCCCCGGCAGCGCGGGCGATCTGTGCTTTATCCGCGCCGCGCACCGAGGCGATCACCCGTGCCCCCATCAGATGGCCAAGGCTGACCGCGGTCAGCCCGACCCCGCCCGATGCGCCCGAAACGAAGAGCGTCTCGCCGGCGCGCAGCTGCGCCTTTTCTTTCAGCGCCAGATGCGAGGTGCCCCAGGCGATCTGAAACCCGGCGGCGGTGGCGAAGGGCATTCCGGGCGGCAGGATCAGCAGATCGCGCCGGGGCACCAGAGCATATTCGGCAAAGGCGCCGCATTTCACATGCGCCGCCACCCTGGTGCCGGCAGCCGGGCCCGCGCCGCCTGATTCCGGCGCGACAACCTCTCCGGCCAGTTCAAGCCCGGGGATGAAGGGCAGGGGGTTGCGCACCTGGTAGCGGCCCTGAACCATCAGCAGATCGGCGAAATTCAGACCTGCCGCCCGGATGCGCACCAGCACTTCTCCCGGCCCGGGCACCGGAACCGGCAGCTCGGTCAGGCTTGCAGACTCACCGGTTCTGCTGATCTGCCAGGCCATCATTTTACGCATTATTTCATATCCTTAGCCAGAACAGATGCCAGAGGGATCCCGTCATCCCCTGGCGGCTCCGCGGCACCCTGGCGGGCTGCGAGGCATCTGCCAAGAAAAAATCTGCACAGCAAGGCAGCCAACTCGCGTGAAGCGCGTTAACAGTCAGATCTGCACCCCGGCCCGGTTGCAGCTCCGGGCCCAGGCCCTGCTCCCGAAGCGGGGCAGGCAGGGCAGGAATGCGGCGCGCGACAGGGGCGGGGTGGCGGATTTTCGATGTCTGTAACGGGATGGATGAGAAATTGTGATGCGAAATCTGGCGGAGTTTGAGAGACGCGCCTGGGTTGAAGCCTGCGCTGTGGTCTAATACACCGGGGTTGAGCGGAAGTGTCGCGGTTCAGTCGGAACGGATTGTTGTATATTAGTGAGTATGGAGTTAAATAGATGAAACATCCCGTTGACGCACATGTCGGCAAGCGCATTCGCCATCGTCGCTGGATGCTGGGCATGACCCAACAGCAGCTGGCCGATAAGGTCGGCATTAAATTCCAGCAGATCCAGAAGTATGAAACCGGGATGAACCGGGTCAGCGCCTCTCGTCTGTGGGACGTGTCTGATGCGCTCAGCGTGCAGATTTCCTTC
Source organism: Pseudogemmobacter faecipullorum (assembly GCF_020539525.1). Taxonomy (GTDB): domain Bacteria; phylum Pseudomonadota; class Alphaproteobacteria; order Rhodobacterales; family Rhodobacteraceae; genus Pseudogemmobacter; species Pseudogemmobacter faecipullorum. The sequence goes on from NZ_JACDXX010000007.1 coordinate 217,368, forward strand.
TTCTTTGAGGGGCTGAGCGAAGCCGGTTCGGAAAAGCCGCGCCATCAGCAGGGCGATATGATGGCGGATAAAGAGGCGCTTGAACTGGTGCGCTCCTATTATGCCATTCCCGAGGCGCAGCGCCGCCGCCTGTTCGATCTGGCCAGGGTGCTGTCGGAAGCCGCCTGAGGCTTTTTGCTGAAAACCGCGCTCTGAAATCTGCGTGCTGAATTCCCCGGCAGCCGAGAGTGTCCTGTCTTTTGTGTATGAGTGATCCGGTCCATGCTTCATCGAAAGGAAGCATGCATGACGATCTCCAAGGAACTACTGGATGAGCTGCTGAAGGGCGTTGAGCGCCCCGAGGATTTTTT
>NZ_JACDXX010000008.1 GCF_020539525.1 Pseudogemmobacter faecipullorum
CATCGCTGTAGGTCTGCTGGCGGCCACGCCTGCCTGTCGGCGCAGCGTCCCAGCTCATCTCGGGGTCGAACCAGATCGTCAGCGAACCCCGGCGCTTGAGCGCATCGTTATAGGCTGGCCAGTTCCTAGTCCTGTAGGTCGGGGAGGTGGGTCTGCTCATGCACCCCAGCTACCATATTGGATTCACGAGATGAATCCCTCACGGGATTTGCGCAACAGAGCCTTTTCAAATGCTTAAGCAAATTAATCACTATAAGCGTGTATCATTTCTCAAAACAAAGGGTTGTGTCGCGAATGTGGTGAGAATTGCCGAGCAGCGGGCTCCGAGCATGTGAGATTGGCTCCAGTCAGGCGGCGAGGTCAAGGGACATCGGCACCAGAGGCTGAGAAAGGGTTTCCCAGCCATCGACCTTTCGCATCTGGATCTGCCCTGACGCCAAGAGCGCCCAGAGCAGCATCGGCACGGTCTCGGCGCAGGGGAGCACGGTCTGGGTCTTGATGCGGCGGCGGAACTCCTCGTTCAGACGCTCAATGGCGTTGGTGGTCCGTGCGGATTTCAGTTGCGACGGATCGAAGCGGGTGAAGCTGAAGAGGCGATCGCCGGCCTCCTTGAGGCCCCGCCCTGGCAAATCTCTGCCCACGGCGTTTCAGGACTGGTCGAACACTAAGGCCGCCTACCGCTTCTTCTCCAACGGAAATGTCAGTGAAGATAAGATTCTTGAGGGCCATTTCGCCGCCTCTGCCCTGCGTATCAAGGCAACCGACGGTCCTGTCCTGATCCTGCAGGACACCACAGAATTTTCGTTCAAACGCGCTTCGCCGGAGAAGATCGGGTTTACGAAAGTGTCGACCGGCCGCAAGCTCAAGGAAGGCCGCTACCAGAAGCATGCGATCTGTGGGCTCCTGATGCATGCAAGTCTGGCGATCACACCAGAGGGCTTGCCGCTCGGGCTGACAGCGGCCAAGTTCTGGTCGCGTTCAAAATTTAAGGGGACCGCAGCGCTCAAACGCAAGATCAACCCGACCCGCGTCCCGATCGAGCAGAAGGAAAGCATGCGTTGGCTGGACAACCTGCGCCTGTCTACCGAGTTGGCAGGCGCACCTGAGCGCTGCGTGCATGTCGGAGATCGGGAAAGCGACATTTACGAACTCTACTGCCTCGCAGAGGAGATCGGGACGAACTTCGTCGTCCGGAGCTGCGTCGTTCGCCTGGCGGAGGATGGCACCACAACCATTTCCAAGGTCATGGCACAAGTGCAGTCCAGCGGCACGCACGAGGTCCGGTTCCGCGACGCGCAGGGCAAAAACCATTGCGCGATGCTTTCGGTTCGGCCGCCCCAAGATTGACCGTCCGGCCGCCGATCGGTAAGCAGCGGCAATACCGGCACCAGGAGCTCCAGATCATCCATGCCGAAGAGCTTAACCCGCCTGAAGGCCGATCACCCATCTTTGGGAGGCTGATCACGAACCTGCCGGTCGCAACTCACGCGGACACGGACGCGGTGCACAAACTTGAATGGTATGCGCTGCGCTGGAAGATTGAGACGTTCTTCCGAACCCTGAAGACTGGGTGCCGGATCGAGGAACTCCGTCTTGCCACGGCCGATCGTCTGGCCAACTGCATTGCACTGTGCTGTATAGCCGAGAGACACCGGCATCAGACCCTGCGGCAGTTTTTACAGACGAAGAGCGCCATCTACTCGAATGTGCAACGCCGGACAGAATGCGCCAGGCATCGCACGACCTGGCGTTCTATGCACGGCTCGGCGGCTATATCGACAGAACGTCCGACCCGCCACCTGGGACCACAGTCATCTGGCGGGGCTTATCGCGTCTCTCTGATCTCCTCGAAGGAGCACGCATGGCAAAGCCGCCGCCGGAAACTTATGGGTAATTGCAAGCCGGTGAGGGCCGTCTGCCCCGTTTTTGCAAATAGGCTTAAGGCATTGCCTTATGTCATATTCTACACATTCTCCCTCGATCGAGATTTTCACCGCCGATGAAGTCGGCCGGCGTCGCCATTGGAGCGATGAGGACAAGCTGCGGATTGTAGAAGATGGCCGCCAACAATCTCGCGAGACTTCCCAAACTGCTGACCGCCTGAGGCCGGGAGGCTCAGCCAAGCATGCATATTGCCTGGCGAAGAAGGCACGGCGGAACAACAGTTTCCGTTTCCACCCAGCTCTGCCCCATGCCTGCACCTCGATTATTCGGTGCCACATGACGAATCATGATCGCTTGTGCTCAGGCAAGGCCAAGTGGGTAGGTGACCACTTGTGGGTAATTGCAAGCCTCACCGCAAGGATACGTATCTCTAAGGGCTGCGGACAGTGGATCGAGAAGAGCTTTTGAATGCGCCGCCGTTGACACCCCTTGGCAGACCAATCGGATGTGGGGCCCCAAAAGCCCTGAGCACGGCGAATACGGAAAGTCGATCATGCCACTCAGAGGGTATATGGCCAGACGGCCGCCCGATTTCATATGACCGATCTCTGGTTCGATGGCGCTCCGCCGTTCCAGCAACATCGCCAGCGCCAGACGTAATTCTTCGGCGCTGACTGATGATCAGTCGCCGACATTCCAAATCGGTCGTCGTCCTCTCTTGAATGAATCTGATTTCGGGACTGACAGCGGCTCGCCGAACTGTGCCCAGAACCCGGATTTTCGCCCATGATCGGCACGGAGCTTCGCGCGATACGCCTCATGAGCATCGAAATCCGCAGGTCGCGCAGGATCCGCATCCGCTTCTGCGGCAAGCAAATCAAGCTGGCGCAGATACTTCGCCCCGTGCCCATAGGCCTTGGAGCGCGCCCGCCGCAGGATATCATCAAGAAGCGCCCGGAAAAGGATGCTTGCCGCCAGCGGATGCTCGTGCTGCAGTTGATCCGCAACCTCGGGCAGGATGTGCCAGTCGCGGCCCTCCCATTGCGCATGCCTCGCTACAACAAGTCCGGCCGCCAGATCCCGCCGCGGCCATGCGAGGAAGAAGTTCAGCGCGGCCATGGTGTCCGGATGCGCCAGAGCCAGCGTCATGGCCCGTTCTTCCGCCTCCATATCCTCGAAGTCCGGCAGCATCTTCAGATGCGCCCGCAGCAGGACCGGTGCGAGCGTATCGCGGAAGCGGTCCCACAGGAGCGCCAGCGCCTCTGGCGTGCGGTCCAGCGCCCGCAATATCCGCGCCTCGAGTTCGGACTGCCGAACCAGCGGGCTGCGATCCGGCGGATCTTCGTCCTCGTCCTCGATGCCGAAAGGCTGAAGATGCGCTTTAGGGCCACCGCGCCGCACCCAGTCGAGCGCCTCGGTGAGCCGCCCCGCATCCAACAACCGGCGCGCGATATCGAGCGTGTCGCGATCCCTTTCCGGTTTTTCCGCCTCAATGGCGATCAGCCGGTCCAGATCGCCGGATGCGGTCGCGATCATTTGCCGGATCTCTCGCCATTGCCCTGTCATGGAAAAGAACCAGCGTTCCCGCGCGCGCTGGCCTGCCTCCGCCGCGTCACGCTCCGCGATCCGTTCAGAAAGATCGGCATCCCAGATGGCCAGCACCTCGGGTGAGAGGTGTGGCACCACCTGCTCGGCAATCGGCTTCAGGTATCCGTGTTCCGTCTCGCCAAGCGCGGCCATGATGATCTGCGGCAGATTCGCGCTTGAAAGCCGGGCAGAAACCGACCCCATGGCCTCTATGGCCTGCCAGTAAATGTCTTGGAGCTTACCGGAAGAATCGTCGACACGCTGGAAGACCTGATCGTGGGTTGCTATGAAGCGGATCAGCCGCGATGCTCCGAGATCGGCGCCGGCGGGGCAAAGCTCCTTGACGATGCTGTCGCACAGCCCCTGCAGATCATCCCTGAATGCGCGCTCCTTGTCCCAGTCGATGAAGGTGCGCGCCCGCTCAAGTCCCGAGAGCCGCCGGTCGATCAGCTTCGTTATGGCTTCCGGCCCGGACTTGCCGGCAAGCGCCGCATTCACACGGCGTTTGAAACCTGCATTGACATGCACCTCGTCGAAGACAAGTTCAGCCAGCTTTTCTGCGCCGAGGGCGGTGAGGGATTCTTTGGAGAGGGCGGGTTTACGGGCCATGGGGCTTCCGGGCATAATGGGTCATGGTTTGATGCCGGATACGGGGCAGACGGACAATGAGCCAGCAGTGTGCGGTAATACCGGCCTCGTTCTGGGCGTCCAGAACCCGGACTGCCACATTCGCTTCAGCAAAACCCTAGATCACCCCGCACGAGCAACTGGGCTTTCTGCCCCAGCCAGTATCGATGGCATCCAAAACCAGTGCCTCTCTCCACAAAGGCGTCTTGCGACAGATCCGTTGGGGTCGATCCGCATTTGCAACTGTCCTGAACTGGACAAGTCCCACCCATTTCAGCGGTTCAAGAACAGACTGGCGGAAGTTGATGAGCTCTCGCCACCTGTCATGCGATCGCTCATCGATTGGCCCATAGAAGGCTGAAAACACGCGTTCTTCAATCGGCTCCAGATCGAGGATCTGGTTCATGACGTTCAGCCAGATGTCCCAATTGCCCGCGACACCTTCTCCGAACCGCGAAAACCCCGCATGGTCGATCTGGAGGACAAACATCGGGACGATCGCGTCGAAGAGCGCGCCGGGCTTGCCGAGAAGATCTGTCCCTTTCTTCGTGATCAGGAAGCGCCCCTTGTGGTGCTGAGCAAGGCGGGACGAGATCAGCAGGTAGTGCAGCATCTGCAGCGGCGGGAAGTCATGCTCGTTCAAGGCACGCCCCAGGGCATAAGGCTGATCTTTTCTTTCCCGCGGCCAATCGAATTCCGCCAGTGCCCAGGCAACAAAACTGCGCTTGAAGGCCTTGGTCTGGGTCAGCTCAATCCCGCCGTGCTCGGCCGCATATCCCAGAATGAGACGCGCACCCCGCAGAATCGGGGAGCATCCAAGCACTGCGTGCTCGTCGGGAATTGCTCTGAATGCCAGCACCTGGAGGTCTCCGTCTTTGGCGCGTTTCTGGCAAAAGTGGACCTGCGCGCCAAATTGATCCTGGGTCGGACGGCCAGCAACCTCAAGGCGCAAAATTATTTCGGCGCAACCATTGCGGAAAAAATCCCCTTTGTTTTCATTACCCTGGCACCCAGGCCGTGGCTAAGTCCTGGATTTTCCAGGGAAAATTTTGGCGCTATCCACATGAAATCTTCCAGGGGGGGCTTTTGCGCCCACCGAAGTGCTTTATCTTCCGCCTTGTGAGACATGAGAACCGGACCAATGACGATCCAGGACAAGACCACAGATGCGACGAAGATCGGGGCGAAGCCTTGCCAAGGCGCCGCCTCGATTCGAATCGTTGATGCGGTTTCCCACAGCCACTGGGCACTGGGAGGCGGCTTTGCCGTGATCGGGTTACGGTCTTTCGTGTCTGCGGAATTGGGAAAATCAAACCCGTCCCAATTCTCACAAACCCAGACCATGCAAATGGAGCCTTCAGCCTTGTCAGCTGGCTCTGATTTTCCCCCAGAAAAGAAAATGCCAGCCAAGGGGTTGCAACACCCCTGCCCTGACCTCGCGGTCTCGGGGCGGCGAATAGATGATTTCGTCAAATGCCGAAGCGGAGGTTTTTCCGAGCTAAGGCACTGATAACAAATAAAAGACTCTGAATCTGGATAAATCCAGGGCAAGATCCTGCGCAGTCTTCAAATGCGTGCGGAAGCCTTGATGGGTTTGGCAGACAGGCAGAGGACCATAACGAAAACCAGAAGAAGCATCGACCTCACGTCGGCGCATCATACGGCTTGTTGCGATCTCGGGCATCAACCCGGGATCGAGGATCACACCTGACTATGCCTCAAGGCTGAACGAAGTCCTCAGGACTGCGAACGGAAGAGGCTTGTCCGACGAGCAGCATGAAACCGGCGCCACACCTCCTCCCTCCCGCCAACGCGATGCGCGTTTCAGCGGCCGATACCGCTTACCCTCAGGGGATCACAGATGAAGCTCAAGGATGCAAAGAAAGTCACAGAACTCGGGGCAAAAGCACCCCGCAAGCCGCCATTCAGGCAGAAGTGCTCGCTGCGCGATCGCCTGAATGCCCATGCGGTCCTTGCCGAAAATGCCCGCAAGGAACAATCAGGCTTGCGGGCATCACGGGGGAGCACCTCTGACCGCTACACAGATCGTGCATCCGCGGGAATTTCGCATCGCAGCATCATCTGCAACCTGCCGGTTCCAGCCCAAGGCGGACAGATCCTTATCCTCGACAGCCGGCTTGAGCGCGACCATGCGCTGGCCCTGATGTTCAACCCTGGCGTTCGCTATATCGAGGAACAGGTTGGGTTTAACTGGACGGAAGGTGGGAAAACCTTCACCCACTATTTCGACCTGTTGACCCTTGGCCACAATGGCGAGGCCATTGGTTGGTCAGTTCGTCCCAAATTTCGTTATGATGGCTCGACGCTTTCTCAGAAGCTGCCAAAAATTGCCGAGTATGCTGTTTGCACTGGGCAGTTGGACGCTGTTCGCCTTCTGACAGATCAGCATATCAATCCCACCGCGACGGATGACGCGCTGCTGATCCTCTCCGTGCGAGAGGATGACGAGGTGGCACAGGAAGCCGTGCGCGCTGCTCTGACAGAAGCACAAGCCCCTGTTTCCTATCAGGATTTGATTGATCGTGTTCAGCTTGGCCGCCGCGGACGTGATGCCATCCTTCGGTTGCTTGGGCTGCGCGTCGCAAGGCTCCACAGCTACGGGCTCAGCCATGGAAATGCCCTGATCAGTCTTCGGGAGGGCCTGTAATGGGAGCGAACTCTGCTTTGGCACCAGCCATGAAGACCGTGCGCATTCCTGGCTATTCTGACATCTGTGACCGCTACGCAGTGGGCGACATTCTGAACATCAACAGTGTCAGATATGCCGTCTGCGAAATCAAATCCCGAGGCATCTCTCTGCTTCGGCAGGATATCGATGGCGCAAAGCCGGAACTCTTCTCACCTGCGCAGCTGCATGAAGCTGAAAGCAGCTTCGGCTTTCGCCATAATTCCGGGCTCAGACTAGGAATTTTGCCGACAGATCCTCGCCTGACCCTGGCCTCGGCACAGCCTGCACATACGCTGTGTCGGACCTACATCAAGATCCAGTTCATACAGAGGTTCAATGACCTTCATGAAGGCGGAAAGATCAAGCGACGGGCCAAGCTGACTGGTGATGAGCATCGCTTGCTTCGTCAGACAGTAAAAGAAGACAGCACGAAGCATTTGGAGAACCTCGACAAGCACCAGCGACTGGAGATCGAGGTCGAATATTTTGGCAGCGGCTCATTCCCCTCGGAACGCACAATCCGTGACTGGACCAAGCGCTACTCTACCGACGGCGCCTTGGGCCTGGTGCGGAAACTGCGGTCCGACAGCAGCAGACGGTCAATGTCGGATGCCGCGCTCTGGATGATGGTCAGAAACGTCTTGAAGTTTCAATGCCGGAGCCGCCCACGTCCATGTGACATCATCCGCTGGACGAAAGATGACTTTCAGGCGGCCAATCTTGACCGTGAAGCGAACGGTTTAGAGCTCCTGAAATGCCCCAGCGATCAAACCATTCGCTCTGAAATCAAGAAGCTGGACCCTTTCCAAACCTGTCTGGCGCGCGAGGGGATGTCAGTCGCCCGGGCCAGATTTGGGTCTGTCTATGGCAAACTTCTGGCTGCTCGGCCTGGGCAAATCGTCATCATTGATGAGGTTACGCTGGATGTGCAAAGCCTCAAGAAAGCACCGGGGCTGAAGCAGCTACTGGCTCCGGCAGCTCTCAAGAAAATGGGCTGGGACGGCGGAACCGGCCGTCTGCATCTGACTGTGGCGATTGACGTGAAGACGCGGGTGATCCTCGCGGCCCATATCAGTGCACATCCGGCTGCCGCGTCCGCCTTGGCGACACTGCAAATGATCATGACCGACAAGAGCTACATGACGGAGCTCTTTGGTCTTGAAAAAACATGGCACATGCACTGTCGTCCGGAAATAATCTATACCGATCATGGCCCTGCGTTCAGGGCCGGCGATTTCATTGCAGCCGGCGGTGAATTCCAGATTACGATTGAGAAATCGCCTGCCGGCATTCCTCAGATGCGTGGTCATGTCGAGCGGGCGGTTGGGCGGCTGAATGTCGAAGTCTCCACCGGATCCCCTGGCGCGACGGGGAGGAACATTGCCGAGCGCGGAGATCGCAAACCTGAGAAGGATGCGGCACTTACCCTCGACCATTTGCAACATCTCGTGCTGCTCTGGATCGTTGATGCCTACCATCATACGCCCCATGACGGCCTGGGCGGTGCTACTCCGGCTGAGGTATGGGACTCTTACCAGGGCGCTGCTGATGGGCCACGTCCCCTGCCCGAAGAGGACCAAATGCGGATGGTATTCGGCACTCCCGAATTCCGCACCGTGCAGCGTCAGGGTATCTTCTCCAACTACGTCTACTACCACTCCATAGAACTGGCCGAATGGTTCAAGCGTAACGACGACCACAGGGTTGAAGTGCGCTCATGGGACAATGACATCGGCGCCATTTCTGTGCTCCTCGATGGCAGCTGGCATACGCTGGAATGCACGGATCCACGCGCCAAAGGCCTGAACGGCGTGCAATGGAGAGCCGCAAAGTCTCGGACCCGTGGCGTAGCCAGGGCTGCGTACCCATTTGACTGCATCCTCAGAGTCTACAGAAAGATGGATGCGGTGAAGCAAAATGCCCGGAGCTCGCGTGGGCTATACATCCAGGCGCCATCCCCCGAGGAGCTTGCTGCAGCCGAGCACGAGACCACCACGGGCTTCAGGCAGGCAGCCCTGCGTGCAAGCGGACCGTCCGACAAGATGCTGCAGCATCCCGACCAGCTTCCCGGAGAGCGGGTGCCAAGTGCAGACACAGTGAGCGAACGGCCGCAGACCGGGGGCCGGATCCTCCATCCTACTGAGGCCTACCTGGCACGGAAAGGAAGCGACCAGCCTCACAGGCCGGAAACGCCACCCCCGACATCTCTGCGCACAAGGCCTGCAAAGCCGAACGATCGCGCTGAAGCGGCGCCAGACAACGAGTGGAAACTCACCCCGGCCCAAAACCCGGCATCCAAAGGAGACAAACCCAAATGAACACGCAGATCGAAACCGCTGATCAGCTGCAAACTGCAGCGCTGCCGACCTCCGTTGACGCTGTGCTGGAGGGGCTCCGGCAGATGCATGTCAGCACGGAATGGGATACCCAACTGCGCCGCCATTTCGATCGGCTGCTTCAAGTCAAAGCCGGCGGTGGGCTTACAGCGCGGCCAGCGCTGTTCGCTCAGGGTCGGGAAACAAGGGGCATTCTGGTCACGCACGCGCCGGGGGGCTGCAAGACGACCCTGGTCAATCACATGCTGAGGACACACCCTGCGCTCAGCAACCGGCAGCACTATGTCGAGGCAACTGTTCCATCCCCTGCAACCCTGGGCGCGCTTCTGCGGATTATCCTGACCAACAGCGGTTACAATCTCGTCAGTCACAAAGACGAACCCCTGAGCCTGACCGAACAATTGAAACGTCGCTTTGCCGCCCAGCAGACCGGGGTTCTCTGGATTGATGAAGCCCAGGACCTGAAAAGTGTGGGCAAGGACAACATGCTCAGAACGATCAAGAGTTTCATGCAGGCGCCCTTTCCGGTCATCGTGATCCTGAGCGGCACGCCCGATCTTCTCAAGATCATCGAGAGCGACGAGCAGCTGGACCGCCGGTTTTCAAAGATGAAGCTACCCGCGCTGGACCCCTACAGCTACGCCGACAGGATCCGATCGATCATCGAAAGCTATGCTTCTGCCGCTGCTCTGGGGGTCGCAGTCGGTGATGACTTGCCACAGCGGCTGATCCACGGATCTCGCAATCTGTTCGGGCGCTGCATCGAAAACATCATCGGTGCGATTGAGATGGCTTTACGTGAGCGCGACACGTCCCTCACGGATTTCCATTTTGCCGACTACTATGAACTGCAGGAGGGATGCAGTCCCGAGAGCAACGTCTATCTCAATGAATATTGGGCCGATATCAGGTTTGGAGTTCACGATGAGGAGGAAGACGCGCCGAGAAAAGGCCATCGATGGCGCTGACTTCAGACCCGAATGACTTCAGATTGAGCGAACCAAAGGACCGGCACTGTGCCGGTCCTTTTTTATGTGCCGGGTCTCAAGGCTGATGCCCAGCCTGGCAGAATATCCCTGAACGCCTGGCAAAATAACTATGATCTGCAAAATGATGCCAATCAAGTAATTGATATTGTTTACTTAAATATCGCCGAATTTGCAGCTTGGCAAAAGTGGTCTTGTTTTTACAGCCAGCTTTCTGCAAAGTCGGTTTCTGCTGTTCTCCCGATGCTTCTGGGTTTTATCGGGGGCACTGTCTCTCTCTTCTTCCCGGCATATTTTCAGGCATTCTGCGCCGGGCTGGCCTGATGCGGCTTTCATCCATCGAAAAGACGGATCATGTCCGTTATGGCCGTGAGCCTGTCTCAGATTATTGGTCAGCAATCTGGCGGCTTGTGCCGTATCTGGACAGTCTTGGCTGGACAGAGGTTGATGACCTTCCCTTCGCTGCTGAGCTTGTTTGCGATATTTTTTGGGTCACCCATGCCGAATTGCGGGCTGACCTTAAAAAGGCGCGGGGGTCGTTCTGATGGTCGACCTTGCGGGAGCCGGAGCCATTATCAGTGGCCTCGGCGGTCTCTTCGGTAAGAAGCAAAAGCTCTATAAAATGGATGGCCAGATTTGGGATGCCGCACGCGGCGCTCGTCTGGCCTCTGAGGACTTTGGCTTCAATCCCCTGACGCTTCTCAACACGCCTACCAACGGTGGCACAGCCTATGGTGGTGGCCCCTCCATGGGTGAGAGCATCGGCAACGCTATGATGCTTCTCGCTGATAACCTCGGCGGGAAAGATAAGGGGATGGACCCTGCTGCCCAGCAGGTCACCCGGCTGGCTAACCAAAATGCAGAGCTTAAGCGCAAGCTTGACAGTCAGACCATTCGGCCCAAAGTAGGCGGGATCTATGCGCAAACCGAGGCTGTGCCTTCGCTTGCGTCCGCCTTGGGGAAATCGAATGGTCAACCAGCTTCTGGTTCTGTCTCTCGCGTCAATGCTTCTCGTGGTTCTGGGGCTGTTTCTGCAGACCCTTCTGGGTTAACACCTCTCCCCACTTCTGAGGCGACTGACCCTCGACGTAAAGTTGAGGATAGCCCTGTCAAAACCCACAGTGGCTTCATGGTCATCGATAACCCGTATTTCGGGCGCTTGCGCGTTCCCACTCTCGATGGGGATGAGGCATTGCAATGGTACGATTATCCAAGCCTTGCCGGGATTTATGCTGGCAATAAGGCATGGGATATCGGCACCAGCGTTGGCACCTATGGCCGTAACAAGTTCATTTCAAATTTTGGTCTGTCTCCCCATGATTGGTGGAACGGTAAAAAATATGATGTGAATCCTGACGGCTACAATGAGCAAGGGAAGCCATTCTGGCGCGTTCCGGGTGGGACCACTTGGAACCCTCCCAAAAAGCACCGCAAAAACCAATGAAGCGCTGCAAGAAATGCGCTGAACGCCGGGCCGCTTTGAAGCGGACCGCGAAAAAACTCATCATCAAAATTCGCCCGAAAGGAAAAGCTCAATGAGCTTCCAAACCCCTCGCAACACGCGCCGGGAGCATCGGACTATTGTCGATCGTACTCGCGCTGGAAAACTCAATCCCTGCATGGCTGTGGCCGTGCGCGGCAATGAAGGCGGGATGCTGTCTCAGTCCATCACTATGGAGCTGGACCCTATCGCTGGCCGTATGATCACGCCTATCACCGCAGAATTCATTTCGGTCTTTGTTCCGGTGCAGGCCATGTATGCCCTGCGCTTCCCGAATGATGCATATGCGGGGCTTACTGAGGTTCTGCGTGAAAAACTGGCCAACGGTGAAATCCTGTTCGGCCTCGACCATTCGCCGGGTGAAATCTCGGACCGGATGGGTATCAACCCGGTCAGTATCTCTGGCAATAAGCGCGTTTTGACTGCCGCGCTCTTTGCTCATAACGCGGCTGTCAATCATCTTCGCTTGCGCAAGTACACTTACGCAACGCAGCTTCTCGCCACGAATAATGTGGTCACCCCCGCCCTGATCGGTCAGACGGTCCTTGATCGCTTCAACGCTGTTCTTGATCCTGATGACCGTATCAACGGCGCTGTGCAGCTTGATATTCCGAATATGCAGCTGCCCGTTTCGGGCGTTGGCTTTGAAGCTGCTAACCCGGTTACGGGTAGCGTTGCTGCAAAGCTTGATGCTGGTTCTTCTGCTTCTCGTACTGTTCCTGTCGCAATGAGCGATAACACCTCGGGTCGTCGTCTTGCTGTTGAGAATTCTGGCACTGGCGCTACTCTTGCGCCGAAAGTTTTCGCTCAGTTGAATGGCCTTGTGGCCGGTGGTGTCTCTCTCTCGGATTTCTATAATGCCGAGAAAATGGATAGTCTGACTCGCACCATGCGCCAGATCGTGGATGATAATCCCGAATATGGCGAGGAAATGGTCCTTCGCTGGGCGCATGGCCTGTCTGTTGACAGTGGCAAAACTCCCTTCGTGATCCACCAGCAAACCCAGCAATTCGGCCGCAATATCGTTGGCGCAACTGATACCTCTGGTATTCAGACTGATGTTATGCGCTCTGATATGGGTCTCACCATGCAATTCTCGGTGCCGATCCCACGCACTGAGCTCGGCGGCATGATCGTCACATTCTGCACTGTGAAGCCTGACGAAACTATTTCCAGTCAGCCCCACCCCATTCTTTCCGAACCTTGGGGCGCTGATAACTTCGCCGCGGATGAATTGAAAATTGATCCTGTGCCGGTGACCATGCGTCAGCTTGACAGCAATATCCTTGCTGCAAGCGAAAGCACTGTGGCGGCTTATGTCGGCCATAATGAACTGAAAAAGACCTATGTCTCTTACGGTCTCTCGCGTCGTCTCGACGCCTCGACGGTCGAAAACAAAACCGCCGTCTGGCAGCTTAACGTTCCGCTGTCGGTCACGCCGAATAATATCCTCTATCCTGAAAACCTCTCGCACTATCCGTTCGCGGATCAGAATGCAGAGGTCTGCACTTACACGGTGACCAGCAACGCGGTCATTCAAACCCCGATGATCTTCGGTCCGACCCCGGTCGAAACCCTCGCCATCATCGGCGCAGAAGATATCTTCGAGCAGGAGTGATCATGAATATCACCGCTAAATCTTCCCTCGTCTCTGCAAAGGGCGGTCGCATCGAGTACGTCTCGCCGGACGGTGAACTTCTTCGTGCGGTCGACGTTCCGCCTGGCATCGTCTCCGCCCTGCAATATCTCCAGCTGGCCCCTGAGGGGGCCACTATGGAGATCGCCGAAGGCATCGAGGTTGTCTCGCCTCGCTCGTCTGTGGGTATTCAGGAATACGGTGAAGGCGCTTTCGAAAGCGGCGCTAACCCCGATTTCCGGCCCACCAGTGCGACCACTAACGCCCTGCAGATGGCGCTCTCTATGCGTAAACTCCAATCCATGTCGAAAACCATCGACGCCCGCATGAGCGCCCTGCAGAATATGGAGCGTATCCCGCAGAACCCTGCGCCCTCCCCTGCCCCTGAAACTGATCCTGTGATCGAGCCAGTCACGCCGGAGCCTGACCCGGCATGACATCACGGCGCTATGTGAAGCGCATCTGGCGCGTCCCGAAAGATCGGGGCGCGTTGGAATACTTCGCCACGCTCGTGGTGAAAGCGCTCGTCAAACACGGCTGGCCCGCAAAATGGGAGCCAGTCCTGACCACTAACGGCTTTGAAATTCAGAGCCACGATCACGGTAACAATCTGCCCCCTGACTTCCTTCACGCTGCCGAAATGGCGGTGCGGATCACTGCTCGCACCTATCGGGTCGATGTGGCCAGCTATGGCAACGTCTATGAGCTGGCCCGCAATTATGAAGTCACCAAAGGCGGGCATTTCAAGGAAGTGAAGCACTGATGTATTTCCATGGCAAAAATCGCGTCCCTGTAACCGAAGCAATTCTGCATTGCGCTGCGATCCCGACAGGTTACTTCAAGGGGGCCAGCCCCTTTGAAGTCTTCTCTAAAGTTAATCAGTGGCATACTGAGAGAGGCTTCAAAAACGGCTTTGGCTATCATGCTTTGATTATGCCAAGCGGCGTCGTCTATAAGGGGCGCCCTTATGACATGATCGGCGCTCATACCCTTGGGAAGAATTCCGGAACTATCGGCATTCTACTGATCGAGAGTGTAAAGATTGAGCGTATTGGCCAGTTTTATGACTACTTTACTGAGCGGCAGTATGGCGCTCTGAGGATCTTTCTTCGCCAGTTCCCGGGGCTGACTAAGGTCAGCGGTCATAATGACTACGCTAAAAGGCTTTGCCCCGGTTTCATGGTTAATTCTGATGAATGGCTCTTAACAAAGGGTGGGCTTCTTAGTCCTACCTATGCAGCGTGGGAGACCTCCGAAAGGCTGTATAATAATGATTATATCCATCTGCTTATGCAGAATGGTCAGCCCTCGCGCATTAATGCAGAAAGCTTCATTACTTACACCGGTAGCCATGATCATTATCTTTCCCTTGGTGGAAAGTATGATTTGCCTGTGAAGCCTGCCAAGAAAATCTGCCTGGAAGAAATGAGGCAAAACGCTCGAAAATAATTCCAGCCTCCCCGCCCGCCTAGTGAATACGGCGGGCGGGGTCCTGTGCATCCCTTGTTCCTGTATGCACTTAAAGACACTCGAAAGGCTCAATTCCCGTGTGTACTCGTCCGATCACCCAAGATGGCCGTACCTTTGCATGTCGCACCTGCGACGAATGCATTGCCACCCGCCGGCACGGATGGGTAGCCCGTGCCATGGCCGAAAAGGCCGAAAACAAGCACGCTCTCTGCGTTGCGCTTACTTACTCCGATGAAACCCAAGAGGGCCGGGACGGCGCTCGTTTCTTCTGCTATGCGGACGTTCGCGCTTTTGTTAAGCGCCTCAAGTCAGCCCTTCGCCGCGCGAAGCTCTCTGATACAGTCCGTTTCATTTGTGCCGGGGAGCAAGGCGACCGCAATGGCCGCTGCCATTGGCACATGGTTCTTTTCTCTGATGTGGATCTCACTCAGGCCGGGTCTATCTCTGGTAAATTCGGCCCTATCACTGACAGAGCTTCATTAATCAGCGTGGGCAAGCATATGCGTCGCCTCAACTGGTCGCTCTGGCCCTTCGGCTTCGTAACATTTCAGGAGCCGGATCAAGGCGGGATGTCCTACGTCCTTTCGTATTGTCTTAAAGACCAGTTCACTGTCGAAAATTCGCAAGGTACGATGCGCGAAGCAAAAGCCGAGAATTTCGCTACTGGTCTATTCAGAATGTCCAAGCGTCCAGCCATAGGCGAGCGCTGGCTCATTCGTAAAATGGAAGCCCTCGACGCCACCGGCTCGGTGCTTCCCTCTCTCAATATCAAAATCCCGGATTTCGCAGGCTATTGGCAGCCTAGCGGCTCGTTCCGCAAGAAGCTGCTCTGGCACCTCGTGGCGCTTAACAAGCGCTCTCTCTGGACCTATGGGCGCAATGCGCCTCAATGGTCCGCCCTGCTCTCAAGCTGCTCGGATAACGAGTCAGATATGGAAATCCTCAATGGCACGTTCATCGAAGAAAAAATCGACCCCAAGCACAAAATCACAAAGCTCGGTCGCCAGCTCGAAAGTTACTCAAACTTCCGCGACAAACGTCGCGCGGAGCAGGCTTCCGGACCCTGTATCTGTTATCAGTGCTGTAAGCTTGAAGACCCGCATACGCTCATTTCAGGAGGGCGTATCACTCGTATCGAATACGAGGGCGATGAGGTCGAATACTATTGGTACCACAAGGACCACGGTGTCGAATATTCCGTCCGCCACGAAAGTTGCAAATACCTCCCGGACGGTCCGTTCTGAGACCATTAACGCAACCCTAAAATCTCCTGAGCCGCAGACTTGCAAGGCTCGTCCTACTGATACCACCAAGAAGGGTTCAGGCGGTTCCCGCTCCTTCGTTCCATGGTGTGATCGCAAATCCTAATCCCCGGTAAGCTGGATCGTTTTATTCGGCGCTTTGCGCAAACGGTCTAAGTCGAGCTTACAGAGCCAAAGGCTCCCCCTCCCCTAAAACACAAGGGGGAGGGGTTGGGGGGTTCGGGGGGATAGGGGAGGGGGTGAAACCCCTTCCCCTGTCCCCCCGCGCTACGTTTCCAAGGGCGCTACGTTCAGCAGTTAGCATGGCCTGCCCATTCGCTTGCGCGCGCTGCATTCGCCCGATTAGAACAAGTAGCACTAAGCCCCGGTCACCGCTCTTTCCAAACAGGGCTGTAGGTGGCCGGGGCGTGGTTCGATTTGTGCAATGTTGCATAATGTAAAGTCTCGGTGCCGAGTGATATTGTTCCTGATTCGATCACGGCATAAAAAGTAGTCAACCCCTATTGACTCCCCCTATATCTTGTGCCATCCACAAGATGCGCTAATGTGAAAGTTGTCTTTTACACTTTTCATATTATGCGTTCAGTGCCATCTCAGCGCCGGAATTGTCAGGCTCAGGCAGATCGTGTCGCCTGAGCCTGTCGTGGCGTAGTCTTTCCATCAGGCAGTCTTTCCTGCCTGCGAACACATCGCCACAGAAATAAATACAATCCGGGTTCTGTCTGCTTTTCCGGGCTGTAGCGACCGATTTTTCAGATCGGCCCGAAGTGGCGGAAAGCGCGGTGGACGAGCTGGCCAATGATCATGTGGAATGTCAGCGCGATCAGGCTTACCATGGCAAGCGCCGCGAAGGTCAGGTCGATCTTCATGCGGCCATTGGCATGGATCATCACCGCGCCAAGCCCTTCGGAGCCACCCACCCATTCGCCGATCACCGCCCCGACAGGCGCATAGACCGCAGCGAGTTTCAGCCCGCTTCCCAGCATCGGCAGGGCCATCGGAATGCGGATATGCAGCAAGATGCGCCATTCCTTCGCCTCTAATGTGCGCGCAAGCTCGAGACAGGCCGAAGAGCTGCGCTCAAGCCCGTCGGAAAAGGCCGATGCCACGGGAAAAAAGCAGATCAGGGCGGCGACGACGATCTTGGGCGCCATGCCATAGCCGAGCCAGAGCGTCAGGATCGGCGCCAGCGCGAAAATGGGGATGACCTGGGTGACCAGCAGCACCGGCCGCAGGTTGCGGCCAAGGGCGGGAAAGGCGGTCATGGCAATCGCCAGAATGGCCCCCGCCCCGAGGGCAAAACCGGCGAGGATCTCGGTCAGGGTCCGCAAAGCGGCAGCACCCAGCAGCTGATGATGCAGGATCAGAGCCTCGGCGACGCGCCCGGGCCCCGGCAGCAGATAGGGCGGCAGGCCTGCCGCCAGGACCAGCATTTGCCACAGGCCCAGCAAGATCGCCCCGCACAGAAACAGCCGTCTCATGGCATCATGCCCTCAGTGATAAGCTGCGCAAGCAGGGCCGCCTGGCAGGCAAGGGTCGCAGCATCGCCCGGCAGGCGCGGCGGCTGGCTTTGCGGCGGGGGCAGCCCGGTCAGGCCGGTTTCGGTCAGAACAAAGATATGATCCGACAGGCGGGCGGCCTCGGCCGGATCATGGGTGACCATCAGCACCGTCCGTCCCTTCAGCAGCCCCGCGGCCAGATCCTGCATCATCAGGCGCATCCGCGCATCCAGCGCCGAAAACGGCTCATCCAGCAGGATGAGCGGGCGATCCTCCATCAGCACCCGTGCCAGTGCAACCCGCTGGCACTGCCCGCCCGAGAGTTCGGGCGGGTATCTGGCCCCATGTCCGGCCAGGCCGGTCTCTTCGAGGATAGAGGCGAGCCGGGCCTGATCGGGGCGCTCGCCGCGCAGGCGCGCGCCCAGAGCGGCATTCTGCCGGACCGTCAGCCATGGCAGCAAAGCGGGATCCTGGGCCATCAGGGCGAGCGGAACCCGGTTTTCTACCCTTCCCTGAAAGGTGCCGCCGATCGGCAGATCCGCGATCAGGCGCAGCAGGGTTGACTTGCCCACCCCCGACGGCCCCAGCAGAGAGGTCCAGCTGCCTGGCCGGAGCTGCAAAGTGAGCGGCGCGAAAAGCGGTCGTCCGGCCATGCAGACCTGACCCGACACTGTGACAGCTTTCATGCGCGGCCAAGGCCCCAGAACCCGGCCTCAAGCTCGGTCGCGGTGATGAAATGCCGCTCGAGGTCTTTCCAGCGTGGCAGATTTTGCGCCTCACCTCCCAGCCGCGAGCACACGGCCTGATCAATCAGCGCCCCGGTGTCACGACAAAGCTGCTGATATTCCGCACTGCCATAGGTTTCGATCCAGTCGCGATAGCGGGTCTCGCCGCTCTCGCGCAGCAATCTTGCGCCGATCTCGCCATAGCCCAGCACACAAGGCGCGAGGGCGGCCAGCAGGTCGAGAAAATCGCCGGAATAGCCGGTCTCCAGCACATAGCGGGTATAGGCCAGGTTTTCGGGGGCCTCGCGCGTCGCCTCGAGGATCTCGCGGCTGATCCCTGCGGCCTCGCAGCTGCGGATATGCAGATCCATCTCGAAATGCAGCAGTGCATGGACGGTGGCGCTCGCGGCCTTCATTTCCTCCAGAGAACCGGCTTTGACCACCGCCAGCGACCAGGCGCGGGAGAAATGGATCAGAAACACATAATCCTGCTGCAGGTAATTCAGGAAGGCGGCTTCGGGCAAGGTGCCGCTCCGCAGGCCTTCGACAAAGGCATGGCGGCTATAGGCCTGCCAGGTCTCGCCCGCCGCGGCCCGCCAGGCGGCAAAGCTTTCGCCGTAATCGGGGCCGCTCATCGCTTTGCCCCCGGATCAATGGCCAGTTTCTCCACCGGCAGGATCGAGGGGATCAGGCCCGCCGCATGCAAAAAAGCCTCAAAACGGGCATAGCGCCCGTGATCCAGCGCGGCCGGGCTATGGGCAAAGCGCGGCAGGGTATCGCTCCAGGCGCGGGCGTTCAGCTCATCGCTCAGATCGGGGCCGCTGGCGGCGAAAATCGTAAAAGCTTCCTCGGGATGGTTCAGCATATATTCACCGGCCTGCCCGACCGCCGCCAGAAAGCGGTTGATCCGGTCGTGATCAAGGCTTTCGGCATTGGCGATGAAGATCAGCTCGTCATAGGTGGGCAGGCCGTTTTCCTCAGGGTAGAAGCAGCGTCCCCCGGCCCCCGCGAGGCGCATCTGCGTCAGCTCAAAATTGCGAAAGGCGCCGATCACCGCATCGACCTGCCCGGTCAGAAGCGAGGGGGTGAGCGACCAGTTGACATTGATCATCTCAACATCGGCCATGGTCAGATCCACCGAGGCCAGCATGGCCGACATCATCGCCTCTTCGACCCCCGAGACCGAATAGCCGATCTTTTTGCCACGCAGATCGCCAAGGCTCTGCACCGGGCCATCCGCATGCACCATCAGGCAGTTCAGCGGCGTCGCGATCAGCGTGCCGACCCGGATCAGCGGCAGCCCCTCATGCACCTGAAGATGCAGCTGCGGCTGATAGCTGACCGCCAGATCGGCGCGCCCTGCCGCCACCAGCTTTGGCGGCTCGGTCGGATCTGCCGGGGCGATGATCTCAACCTCCAGCCCCTGATCGGCGAAGAACCCGCGTTCCTGCGCCAGAATGATCGGAGCATGGTCAGGGTTTACATACCAGTCGAGGATCAGCGTCAGGGGCTCGCTGGCCAGCGCGGGTGCGGCGCTGAACAGGCCAGTGGCCAGAGCAAAGGCGAAGCGCTTCAAAATCATGTAACATTCCTTTCCGGAAGGGGGAGATCGGCCATCAGAACGATGGGGCCAGTGCAACAGGGCCGCAGCCGCTCGGCCGCGCGCCAGGCGCGCAGGCCTGAGCGACAGACGAAAACCGCGCGCTGGCCCTGGCCGGGTTTCGGGCCGCTGGGGCCAAAGGCCCCGACGGGCAGGCGCAGGGCCTCTGGGGTGACCGGGCAAGGCGCTTCATCTGCCCCGCGCAGATCAACGACGAAATCTCCGGGGCGCAGCCCGGAGCGGGCGATGAAGGGAAAATGGCTGACCGGCTCGGGCGCGCTGTCAAAGCGAAAGCTGCTGCAGCGAAAACCCGTCATATCATAGCGCAGGATCTGCCCGAGGGGGGAGGGCTGCTGCCCGGTCAGGACCGCCAGCGCCATCTGCGCCTGCACCAGCCCCATCATGCCGACAACCGGGCCGAGCACACCTGCCGTGGCGCAGCTGGCAAGGGTTTCGGGCAGATCGGGAAAGACCGCGCGCAGCGAAGGCGCCCGCTGGCAAAAGCCGCCGACATAGCCCGAGAGCCCCAGAACCGAGGCTGAGATCAAAGGCCTGCCGCGCTGCAGGCAGAGATCCGAAAGCGTATAGCTGACCGCGAAACTATCGGCGCAATCGAGCACCAGATCCGCCGCTTCGATCAGGCCCGGGGCATTGGCGGGGGTCAGCCAGTCCAGCACCGGAACCAGGCTTACCTCCGGGTTCAGCCGGTGCGCGACCTCTGACGCCGCCAGGGCTTTGGGCTGGCCGATATGGCCGGCATAGATCGGCTGGCGGTGCAGATTGCCGGTCTCGACCAGATCGGGATCGACCAGGGTTATCCGCCCGATCCCGGCACCGGTCAGATATTGCAATACCGGCACGCCAAGCCCGCCTGCCCCCACAATCAGAACATGCGCCACGCGGATCCGCGCCTGCCCCTGCTGGCCGATTTCGGGCAGGATCTCCTGCCTTGCATAGCGGCTCATTGCGTGGCCGCCAGCCAGGCTCTGAGCCTGGCTTCGGGGGATGGGTTCAGGGTGATATCAGTCACGGCCGAGACGATATCGGCCCCGGCGGCAAAAGCCTCGGGCGCGCGCGCGATGGTCAGGCCACCGATGGCCACCAGGGGGATATCGCCGATCCGCGCCTTCCATCCGGTCAGCTTTGCGCAGCCCTGCTCATGCCATTTCATCTGTTTGAGGATGGTGGGCCAGACCGGACCGAGCGCGATATAATCGGGCGAAAGGGCGAGCGCACGGTCAAGCTCGGCCTCGTCATGGGTCGAGACCCCAAGGCGCAGCCCCGCCCTGCGGATGGCGCCCAGATCAGCGCTGTCCAGATCCTCCTGGCCCAGATGCAGCCAGTCGCAGCCTTCCTCAATTGCGATCTGCCAGTAGTCATTCACCACCAGGATGGCCCCGGCCGCCCGGCACAGATCCCTGGCGCGGCGGATTTCGCTCCGGACCTCGGGGGTCGGGCGATCCTTGATGCGCAGCTGCACCAGCTTCACCCCCAAGGGCAGCATCCTTGCGATCCAGCCGGCATTTTCGAAAATCGGGTAGAAACGGGGCAATGTCATGCAAGAAACGCCTTTCCGATCACCGGGGTAGAGGGCGCCGCCATATCCCGTGCCTCCATCGGATCGGCGCGGTAGGCCGCTGCCCCGGCCTCAATCGCCAGGGCCATGGCGCGCGCCATAGCCACCGGATCACCGGCCTTTGCCACCGCACTGTTGAGCAGCACCGCGTCATAGCCCAGCTGCATCGCCTCGGCGGCATGGCTGGGCAGGCCGATCCCGGCATCAACCACCAGAACCGCCTCGGGAAACTCTGCCCGCAGGGCCCGCAAGCCATAGGGGTTGTTCAGCCCGAGACCCGATCCGATCGGCGCGCCCCAGGGCATCAGCACCTCGCATCCGGCTGAGCAGAGCTTTTCGCAAAGGATCAGATCCTCGGTGCAATAGGGAAAAACCTTAAACCCTTCGGCACAAAGGATCTGCGCTGCCTCAGCCAGGGCAAAGACATCGGGCTGCAGGCTGTCGCTATGGCCGATCACCTCCAGCTTGATCCAGTCGGTGCCAAAGAATTCGCGGGCCATATGCGCGGTGGTGACCGCCTCTTTTACGCTGTAGCAACCGGCGGTATTGGGCAGGATATGGGTGCCAAGCCCTTTGATCAGTTCCCAGAATGCCTGGCCGCCGCCCTGTTCGCGCCGCAGGCTGACAGTGGCGATACCGGCTTTCGATTGGGCAAAGGCCCGGGCCAGAATGGCGGGCGAGGGATATTGCGCCGTGCCAAGCATCAGGGCGCTTTCCACCGGCGTGCCATAGAAGAGCGGCATGGTTCAGCCCCCCTGCATCGCGGCGAGAACCTCGATCCGGTCACCCTTGCAGATCGGGGTCGTGCCGCGCAGCGTCAGGGGCACGAAATCGCCGTTGCGGGCGGTGGCGACTTTGGCGCCAAAGCCCTGTTCGAGCAAAAGCGCCTGCAATGTCGCGGCCGCTGTGCACTTTACCTCGCCATTGAGAATGATCTCCATCAGGAAGCCTCCTTCATGAATTCGGGAATGGTGCCATGCGCGACATGGTCAGCGACCATGCCCGCCACCGCGGGCGAGAGCAGAAAGCCGTGGCGATAAAGGCCATTGGCGTAAAGCCTGCTGCCCTCGCGGCGCAGACGGGGCAGATTATCGGGAAAAGCAGGCCGGGCATCCGCGCCCAGTTCCAGCACTTCGGCCTCGCCAAAAGCCGGATGCAGCGCCCAGGCGGCGGAGAGCAGCTCCATCAGCGAGCGGGCGGTGATCACACCGCGCCGGTCGCTTTCAATCATGGTGGCGCCAAGCATGAATACGCCCTCGCCGCGCGGCACGATATAAAGCGGAATGCGTGGATGCAGCAGCCGCACCGGACGCGACAGGCTCAGCTCCGGGCAGCGCAACACCAGCATCTCCCCCCGCACGCCGCGCAGATCGGTCAGCTGGTCGCGGGCGGCAAGCCCCCGGGCGTCGATCACCAGACCGGCGGGGGTTGAGGGGCTTTCGTGATAAAAACCCACCCCCCGGGCGAGCAGTCTGCTCTGCAGCGCCTGCAGCGCTTTGCGCGGCGCCAGATGCGCCTCGTCCGGATAGAACAGGGCCGAGGAGAAGCGTCCGGCCAGATCGGGTTCCAGACTGGCAATCTGCGCCGCATCAAGGCTCTGATACCCGCGACTGCGACGGGCAAAACGGGCCAGCTCGCCCCTGTCGCGCTCTGGTGTCAGTACCAGGGTGCCCCGGCATTCGACCGCGCCGCTGTGGCGCTGCCACCAGTCGGCGGCCCTCAGGCCAAGACGCCTGACCGGCTCGGCGGCATCAACCGCCTCGCAATGCGGTGCCAGCATCCCCCCCGCCCACCACGAACAGCCAAGCGGGCCGGGTCCGGCATTTGGATCGACCAGTTCGATCTGGTCATATCCGCGCGCGGTCAGCTCGGTGGCGATGGTCAGGCCCATCACACCCGCCCCGAGAATGCGGATCCTCATGCCGGCCACCAGCTGTGGAAATGATGCACCGGCCCGTGACCAGAGCCGACCCCCAGCCCGTCGGCAGCCGCAATCGCCTTTTGCAGATAGCAATGCGCCTGGGAAACCGCTGCGCCGGTTTCCAGCCCCTGCGCCAGACCTGCGGCAATCGCCGCCGAGAGGGTACAGCCCGTGCCATGGGTATTGCGGGTGGCGATGCGCGGCGCGGTGAAAACCGCGGCCTCTGCGCCCAGCAAGAGATCGCTGCAGATCGCGCCCTCGGCATGGCCGCCTTTCATCAGCACCCATTGCGGCCCCATGGCCTGCAGGGCTCTGCCCTGTTCCAGCCGCGCCGCAATATCCGCCGCGCAGGGCAGCTGCAGCAGCTCTGCCGCCTCGGGCAGGTTCGGGGTCAGGACTGTGGCGAGAGGCAGAAGATGGTCGCGCAAGGCGCAGACCGCTTCGGCCTCAAGCAGCCGGTCCCCCGATTTCGCCACCATGACCGGATCGAGCACGAGGGGGATCTGATAGGGGGCCAGAGCTTCGGCCACGCTGCGGATGATTTCTGGCCCGCCCAGCATACCGATCTTGATCGCGCCAACCGAAAGATCATCCAGCACCGCGCCGATCTGTGCCCGGACCATCTGCGGCGGGAGGGCCGCAATGGCCGTCACCGCGCGTGTATTCTGCGCCGTCACTGCGGTCACAACGCTGGCGCCATAGACGCCAAGGGCCGAAAATGTTTTCAGATCGGCCTGTATGCCAGCGCCGCCGCCACTGTCGGAACCTGCTATTGTCAATGCTATGCCTGTCACATCGCCCTCAAAAACGGCCGACGGAATGGCATAGGAACCTGACGCAGGGCAGTATGCCCCGACGAAAACAAGCTACCCGTTCCCTCCGCCGGTATTAACCGGATCAGGTTCGATGGGTTAGCTTTCGCCTCTCAGCCCTGATGTCTCAGGGCACCCCAACGAGTAATCGCGGCGGATGATAGGGACTGAGATCCACATTGCAAGATCGAATATCAGAACAGATTGAAAATTATGAGATCCTGCGAGGCAGCGCCCGGGCCTGCACCCCCTGATCCCCGCCGTGATCTGGAGTAGTTACCAGAACGGAGACCGGCCCCCGGAGTGCCCCCCTGCCCGGCGTCACGTCCTGAAAGAATGGCTGATTGCGGCCTCGACCGGCGGAAAACTGGCTGAGGCCTGCCCCTGAACCAGGGCGGCAACCGGGGCAGAGTGAACTGCCAAAGGCCGGGAGGGACGGCGGTGACTGAACCGGCACATCGCCTGGTCGGGACATCATGCGGACATGCGGGTGAAGGGCGTGAGCAGTGGGGCTGCCCATCCCCGGATCCCCAGGGAAAGAAAAGCCCGCTTGCGCGGGCTTTTGAAAAACGCTTTGTGCCGGGATCAGCCCGCGGCCTGCAGGCGCCGGGTGATGCTCGCGGCAAGGGTGATCAGGATCAGACAGCAGGAGGTTGCCCCGGCATCCTGCACCCCGCGCGAGCGCTCGCCAAGACGCGCTGCCCGGCCCAGTTTCGCGACGAGGCCGATGGTGCTGTCGCGCCCGCGGATGGCAGCCGCCGACATCAGCTCCAGCGCCGGGGCGAAACCATCCGCTTTCGCGGCGCTGAATTCTTCCACCGCCGGGACAAGGCAGTCGATCAGGGTCTTATCCCCGACCTGCGCCGAGCCGGTACGCCGCACCCCGGCCAGCGCCGCGAGCAGCACCGCCTCAAAAGCATCGGCATCCAGCGCCTCGCGGCCCTCAGCCTCATCGGCCATATTCTCAAACATATAGCCATAAAGCGGGCCCATCGAGCCGCCGATCTCGGTCATCAGCACATCCGAGAGGATGCGCAGAGCATCATCAAGGCCGATCTCCTGGCCGCGGATCCGCTCTGCGGCGCGACCAAAGCCCTTGGCCATATTAATGCCGTGGTCGCCATCGCCGATCAGCCCGTCAATCTCGGAAAGATGGGCGCGATTGGCGACAATCACTTCGGCCAGCTCGGTGACAATGGCGGCGGCCTCTGGCCCGGTAACGGCAATATGTGGTCCCTTCAGCCTGGCGGTCTTGACCACTTTGACACGCTCGGCGCTGCGCGCGGCCCTGCGGCTTTGGGCCGGAGCAAAGCCATTTTGTGCCGCAACCTGGCCCGTGACCATGCCAGGCGCCTCAGCCGAGAGATCAAGCAGCGCCTTCAGCTCCTCATCCAGCGCCATGATGGTCAGCGTGGCCCCGACCATCTCCAGCGAGGTGAAGTAATTGCCGACAAAGGCTTTATGGACATGCAATCCCCGCGCATCGAGCTGGCTCTCAACCCGGTCGTAAAGCACGTAAAGCTCATTCACCGGGGTTGCCCCGAGGCCCGAGAGCAGCACCGCCACTTCGGTGCCCGGTGCCATAGCGTGATCCTCAAGCACGATATCGAGCATGTCATCGGCCACCGCATCCGCGGTTTTCAGGGCTTCGACCCGCACCCCCGGCTCGCCGTGATGACCAATACCAACTTCCATCGTGCCCGGGGCGATCTGGAAATTCGGGTGACCAACCGCAGGCAGGGTGCAGGGGCCAAGGCCCACCCCCACCGAACGGCAGGCATCAACCGCCTTCTGTGCCACCGCGATCACCTCGGCGAGGCTGCCACCAAGCGCGGCTTTTGCGCCACCGATCTTCCACATGAAGATCTCGCCCGCGACCCCGCGCCGCTTTTCACGCTCGGCGAAAGGGGCCGAGCAGACATCGTCATTGGCGACGACAATGCCGGTCTCGATACCCTCGGCGGTGACAGTCTCGCGCGCCATACGCACATTCATATTATCGCCGGCGTAATTGCCAAACAGCACCGCCACCCCTGCCCCGCCATCGGCAGCCCGGATCGCATCGGCAAAGCTTTTCGCCGTGGGCGAGGAGAACAGCTCTCCCACCGCCACCGCATCGACCAGATTGCGGCCGGTATAGCCGATAAAGGCAGGCTCATGCCCCGAGCCACCGCCGGTCACGATCCCGACCCGGCCCTGTTGCGGCGCATTGGTTGAGACCACCACCCGGGGGTTGTCGGGCGAGAGGCGAACCAGATCGCGGTGCGCACGGACAAAACCGGCAACGGTTTCGTCAACGATATCATCGGGATTGTTCAGAAATCTTTGCATGTTCCGGGTCACTTCACAGTATAGCCGCCATCGACCAGCAGGTCGGCGCCATTGATCATCGCGGCCTGGTCCGATGCCAGGAAGACCGCAGCTGCCGCAATTTCTTCCGGCTCGGCAAAGCGGCCGGTCGGGATCTGGGTCTTCAGCGCCTCACCCTTCGGACCATCCCAGGCTTTGCGGCCCAGCTCGGTCAGCACCACAGTGGGCGAGATGGAATTGACGGTGATGCCATACTTGCCCCATTCCAGCGCCAGGGTTTTGGTAACGCCGATAATGCCGAATTTAGTGGCGCAATAGGCGACATGGCCGTCAATCGCCACCGATCCTGCCTGGCTGGCGAGGTTGATAATCCGGCCGCCGCGTCCCTGGGTGATCAGGCGGTTGCCAAAGGCCTGGGCCATCTGGAAGCTGCCGGTCAGGTTCACCGCAAGACTGCGATCCCAGGCCACCTGGCTGATCTCGGCCGCCGGCGCCAGATCAACGATACCGGCGCTGTTGGCGAGGATGTCGAGACCACCGAAGGCAGCGAGCACGGCCTCAAGCGCGGCCTCCACCGAAGCGCGCGAGGTCACGTCACAGGCAAAGGCTTTCGCGCCTTCGAGGCTGGCCGCATGGGCTTCGGCAGCGCCGAGGTTCATATCCAGCAGGGCAACCTTTGCCCCTTTGGCGGCAAAAGCAGCGGCAATCGCCGCGCCGATCCCCGAGGCCGCGCCGGTCACGACGGCGATCTTGCCAGAGAGTGAAAAATCGTAAGCAAAGCCGGACATGGCGGTTCCTTCGGACAAAGGCGGAGGGCTGCAGGAGGCGGGCGGCTATATCGGCTGCCCACCGGAAGTCTGGTACGGGAAGGGCCTGCACAGACGCGGCCCTTCCCGATGCTCTGGCTTACTGACGCTCGGCCAGCAGCGCGTCGACATTCTCAGCCGTGACCGGGGTCCATGGCACGTTATATTCGGCATCTTTGCCGCCGTTCCACGGCATATCGGTATATTTGGCCCAGATATCCGATTTCGGCTGGTAATCGGGCAGCACTGCCGCGATGGCGAGATCGACTGCGCCCTGGGCCTGAGCGGCACCATCTTGCAGGATCGAGGCCATATCGCCGGCTTTCACCGCGGTCAGCGCATCGGTCACGCCGTCGATCCCGGCAATGGCGATGGTGGTGACGTCGATATCGGCGGCCTTGATTGCCTCAATCGCGCCAAGCGCCATCTCGTCATTCTGGCCGATCACCCCGTTGATCGCCTCACCATGTTTGGTCAGCCAGTTTTCCATCAGGCTCTGACCCTCGGCGCGGCTCCAGTTGGCGGTCTGCTGTTCCAGCACTTTCACTTCCGGGCATTCGGCCAGGGCTTTCATATTGCCCTCAAGACGCTGGATCTGCGCCGACTGGCCGATCGGACCTTCGATGATCACGACATTGCCCTTGCAGCCGATTTTATCGAGGACATATTTTGCCTCCATATAACCCGACTGCACGTCATCCGAGCCGACATAGGATTTCAGCTTGTCGGAATTGACCCGGGTGTTCGAGCCGATCACCGGGATCCCGGCCTCGGCGGCCGCATCGACAGCAGCAGCGCCAGCCTCAATATCATGCGGCACGAAGACGATGGCATCATAGCCTTCGGTGATCATAGTCTCGAACTGCTCCTGCTGGACCAGCGCGTCATAGCGGCCATCGAAGACGGTCAGATCGACCAGGCCTTCTTTTACCGCCGGGTGATTGGCGGCGGCATCGGCCCAGATCTGCATGAATTCGGCGTTCAGGCCGTAGACCGTCGCGCCGATACGCGGCTTGTCCTGGGCGAGGGCGCCGGCTGCGCCAAGTGCCAGGATGCTGGCCGTCAGAAGTGATTTCACAAACATACTATATCCTCCCTGATATAACTGAGATCGTCTGAAGTCTGGTAAAGCTGACAGGTGACTGCGGTTGCCGTCAGTCCTCGCGGCTGCGCGAGCGGTCGAGCATCACGGCGGCCACGATCAGCGCGCCTTTGATCACCTGCTGGTAGTAGGATTCCACGCCCTGCAGATCGAGGCCGTTGTTCACCACGCCGATCAGCAACGCCCCGATCAGCGTGCCCGAAACCCGGCCGATCCCCCCGGCCAGCGAGGTGCCGCCGATCACCACGGCGGCAATCGCATCAAGCTCATAGGCCACGCCCGCCTGGGGCAGGGCCGAGCCGGTGCGCGCCGCAAGGATCATCCCTGCGAGCGCCGCCAGAGCGCCCGAGATCACATAGACCGCAAGGCGGATCCGGTTGACCGGCAGGCCCGAGACCTTGGCCGCATGGGGATTGCCCCCCACCGCATAGACATGGCGGCCAAAGCGGCTCTGGCTGAGCACGAGATGCGCGATGATAAACACCGCCAGCAAGAGGATGATCGGCGTCGGAATGCCGAAGATATTGCCGGTGCCGATCCAGCGAAACTCGGGCGTCAGCGCCGGAACCGGACGACCGCCCGAATAGAGCAGCGTCAGCCCGCGTGCCGCCGACAGCATACCGAGTGTGGCAACGAAGGCCGGGACTTTAAAGCGGGCGACGAACAGGCCCGAAACCCCGCCGCAGGCCATGCCGACCAGAAGGCCAGCAAGGATAGCAACGGGCGCGAACCAGGGCGCGCCGGGGATGAAGGTGGCGGTCGAGCTGGTGGCAAAGCTGCCCGCCACCACCCCTGCGAGGGCGACGACTGAGCCGACCGAAAGGTCGATGCCGCGCGTCAGAATGACGAAGGTCATACCAATCGCCAGAATGCCATTGATCGAGACCTGGCGCAGCACGTTCAGCAGGTTGCGCGTGGTCAGGAAATTCTCGCTGATCACCGCCAGAACGGCACAGCACAAAGCCAGCGCCAGAACGATGCCGTATTTCTGCATCATCTGTGCGGCCTGAAAGCCGGAGGCGGCCTGCGGATTTGGGGTGCTCATTGCGGCATAGCTCCTGCTTTCTCCCTCTCAGACCGCCAGATGCAGCAGCGCTTCCGCGCTCAGCTCTGCCCGGGACAACATGCCCGCCTGATGGCCGTCTTTCATCACAATGACCCGGTCGGCCATGCCGAGGATCTCATCGGTCTCGGAGGAGACCATCAACACCGTGCCGCCCGCCCGGGCGAAATCTGACATCACCCGGTAGATTTCGCGTTTTGCGCCGACATCGACGCCGCGCGTCGGCTCATCGAGCAGCAGGATTTCCGGCGCGGTCAGAAACCATTTCCCGAGCACGACCTTTTGCTGATTGCCCCCCGAGAGATAGGCCACCGAAAGCGCATCCGTGGCGGTCTTGATCTTCAGCTCGTCAATCATCGCCCGCGCCCCCGCCGCCTCACGCCCGCCCTGCATCACGCCCAGAGGGGAAAGTCCGGGCAAAATGGCCAGCGACAGATTTTCGCGCACACTTCCCGCCAGAACGAGGCCCGAACCTTTGCGGTCCTCGGTGACAAAGGCGATCCTTGCGGCAATGGCCTCGCGCGGGCTGGTCAGGCGGACGGGCTTGCCATGTATCAGCACTTCGCCGCCCGCCTGAGCGGAAAGGCCGAACAGACGCTCAAAAATCTCACTGCGCCCCGAGCCCATCAGCCCATAAATGCCAAGGATCTCGCCGCGATGGGCGGTGAAGCTGACACCGCTGAGGCCCCGGTCGCCCGAGAGATCGCGCACTTCCAGCACCTGTTCCGGGTCGGACTGGTTTTGTTTGACGAATTCCTCATTCAACGGGCGGCCCACGATCAGCTGGATCAGCCGCTCTTTATCGAGATCAGCAATCGCCCCCTCCTCGATGAACTCGCCATCGCGGAACACGGTGTAGCTGTCGCAGATATCAAAAATTTCCGAGAGGCGGTGGCTGACATAAATCACGCCCTTGCCTTTGTCGCGCAGGGTTTCAATGGCACGAAACAGCTGGCGCGCCTCGGCCTCACCAAGGGCCGAGGTCGGCTCGTCAAGGATGATGACCTCGGCCTCATGGCTCAGCGCCTTGGCGATTTCGACCAGCTGGGTCTGGGCCACGGTCAGGCTCATCATCGGCTGATCGGCGCGGATGTTAAAGCCAAAGCCGTCGAGCAGCTCCTGGGTTTTGCGGTTCATGCTGCGAAAATCAATCCGGCCCGGAAACCGCACCGGCTCACGGCCGAGCCAGATGTTCTCGGCCACACTCATCGCCGGGATCGGGGACAGCTCCTGCTCGACCATGGCGATGCCATTGGCCAGAGCATCACCCGGCCCCGAGAAGCTGACCTCGCTGCCATTGCGCAGGATTTTGCCCTGATCGCGGGGCTGAATGCCCATGATGATTTTCAGAAACGTGGATTTGCCCGCGCCATTTCCACCGCAAAGCGCATGTACCGAGCCGGGGGCCAGGCGGAATCGGCCATTTTTCAGCGCCGGGACGCCCGAGAAGCTTTTGCTCAGGGCTTCGACTTCAAGAACCGGCTGCATCGCTCCTCCCCGGGGCTGGTTGCATATGACAAAATTCACAAATGTCTGGAAAATGTTAAATCTTCGCGGCGTCATATGTCAATATTGTTTTTACAAATGACAAATAAGCTGAAAATTCTGACCTGTTACACCGCCAGGCCAACCGCCCAGGTTATGTTCAGCCCGTCTCAAAGCCCCCCGCGACCGGCAAGCGGCAGGGTGATTCCTGGCTCGGAAGGGGGAAAATGCAAAACGTCCTGCTGCGCCGGGCAGCAGGACGTAAGGGCTGCAGCGGTAAGAGCCGCTGGTGGGAAATGGGCCGCATCACCCGGCGGCTGCCGGGGCGCGGGGCTCAGGCGCGGATCAGTTCGATCTCGAGCCCCGGGCCCTCGCTCAGCACCGCAAAAAGGCGATCGATATTCGGATGGGCCCCCGGACGGTTTCTGGCATCGGCCGTATGTTCGGCAAAAATCTCGAGCCCATGCTGCGCCGCCGCCCTGTCGAGCCGGCCAAACTGCTGGTGCAGATACTGATAGACCGCGAGCGACCCCTGCTTGCCAGGTTCATTGGCGATGCTGGCAATGAGCTCACCAGTGGCCGTTTTCAGCTCGATACGCGCCAGGCCGTCGATGGGCGGCAGGGCCTGCAGATTGTCTTTGAACGAAGCTCCGGGCCGGATCATCGCCGCCTCCCTCTCTCTCTGTCAGAATTGCCTGGCCTCTAGCAGTTTGCCGCCCCTCCCACCAGATCAGGCACTCAGATCACCGGCGCCGTGGCGTGCATTGCCACAGATCCGCCGCCGCGCCACCCGAGCGCCCCCGTCTGCCAGCGATATTCTGCCCTGCGCCGCCGAAAATAATCCGACATTTTTCAACGACGTGAAATACACCCCATGATTGATAACCTGGGCACGCGAATATCACCGATAACTCATAACTCAGGCAGCCGAAAAGCCGGCGCAGCCCTGCCCGGATGCAGGATGGCGTCGCGTCATAGTGTTCATAATAAAGCTGAAATCTGTTTTCGGCTGAGATCCGGCCGCAAAGCTGGCTGCTCCCGCCGCCATGCCGGGCGCTTCTGGTATGCAACCTGAAATTGCAATTAACCCCGAATCCGCGCTCTCCCTCAGGTGGTGCCGAAGCCCGCATCCCCTGGCAGACTATATTGACAATGAGGCGATTTTCCCGCGGGGAGGAGGGGCAACAGGTGGAGGGCCAGAGCATGGTTTGGTTGGAAGAATTTCTCGGTACGGTGGGCAGCATTGTCTGGGGCCCCTGGATGCTGATCCCGCTTTTGCTGGGAACAGGCCTCTATCTGACAGCGCGGCTCGGCCTTTTGCAGCTGCTCTATCTCGGCCCGGCCCTGCGTCTGGGGCTGATCAAACGCAAAGACAGCGGCGCCGAAGGCGATCTGTCGCAGTTTCAGGCCCTGACCACCGCGCTGGCCGCAACCGTGGGGACCGGCAATATCGTCGGCGTCGCCACCGCCATCGGTGTGGGCGGACCGGGGGCTTTGTTCTGGATGTGGGTGACCGCGATCCTTGGCATGGCGTCGAAATATGCCGAGGCCTTCCTTGGTGTGCGTTACCGCACCACGGACAGCGCCGGTGAAAAGAACGGCGGCCCGCAATATTACCTCGAGCGCGGCATTCCCGGCGCTTTCGGCAAATTCCTCGCCCTCTCCTTTGCCATCTTCGCCGTGATCGCCTGCTTCGGCATCGGCAATATGACCCAGGGCAATTCCATCGCCTCTAACCTTGAGCGCAGCTTCGCCGTGCCGCTATGGCTGACGGGCGCGGTTCTCGCGGGGCTGACGCTGCTGGTTCTGGTGGGTGGCATCAGGGCCATCGGCCGGGTGACCGCCGGTCTGGTGCCGGTGATGATCGTCTTCTATGTCGTCGCCGCCCTCTATATTCTGGTGGCCAATGCCAGCGCGGTGCCAGCGGCCCTTGGCCTGGTGTTCAGTTCGGCCTTTACCGGCAGCTCGGCAGTGGGCGGCTTCCTTGGCTCGACCATCATGATCGCGGTGCAGTTCGGCGTGGCGCGCGGCATTTTCTCGAACGAATCCGGCATGGGTTCGGCCGCGATTGCCGCCGCCTCGGCCCAGACCATCCATCCGGTGCGCCAGGGTCTGGTGTCGATGACCCAGACCTTCATCGATACGATCATCGTGGTCAGCTGCACCGGCCTCGTCATTGTCACCACCGGTGTCTGGCATGAAATTGACCCCACGACGGGCGAGCGGATCGCGGCTTCGGTGATGACCGGCCAGGCCTTCAGCCATGGTCTGCCGGGTGAATGGGGCCACTGGATCGTCACCATCGGCCTGGTTCTCTTTGCCTATTCGACCATTCTTGGCTGGGCTTATTACGGCGAGCGCAATGTCGAGCGCCTGTTTGGCCGCGCTCTGGTCATGCCGTTCCGCATTCTGTTCGCCGGCATCGTCTATATCGGCTGCACCGTGCAGCTGGGCGTGGTCTGGAACTTCTCGGATGTGGCCAACGGGCTGATGGCAATTCCAAACCTGATTGGCTTGCTGCTGATGTCGGGGCTGATTGCGCGCGAAACCCGGCTCTATCTGAAACATGACCCGAAACTGACGGCGAGCCGGGCCGAGGTCGAAGCCTTTATGAAAGGCGATCCGGGCTGGGAGGAATGGAAGCGCAGCGAGGCGGCCCGCGAGCACTGATCCCTGCTGACAAAATCAGAACGCCCGGGCAAAGGCCCGGGCGTTTTCATCTCTGCCGCCAGGCTGAGAAAGCCGCAGCCGCGGGGCACGAAACAGCTCTTTCCGGCCAGAAATCAGCTCGATATGTCAGAAATCCGGCAGGTTCTGCGATAGTTCTCGCTATTTTGCTGCAACCAGGCTAGAGGGGCGCTGCATATTTTGTTTTCGAACCCTGTTCCTGTCGGCTCAGCATTCGATTTGCAGCTTTGCCGGGCCGCTGCGCGATGTGAGCGGCATCATACAGGAAACAGCACGATGGCCCAGGGCACGGTGAAATGGTTCAACGCCACCAAAGGCTTCGGCTTCATCGCACCGGCATCCGGCACGAAAGACGTTTTCGTGCATATCTCGGCGGTTGAGCGCGCGGGCCTTCGCAGCCTCGACGATGGTCAGGCACTGTCCTTTGACCTCGAAACCGACCGCAACGGGCGTGAATCGGCAACGAATCTCGTCCTCGGCTGATCTGCGTCAGCTGACAGCAAAGGGGGGATCAGCCGGGCTGGCCCCGCCTTATTTTACCGGCCGGAACGGACATCTTCTCAGATTTGTTCGCATCCGGCACAGAGCAGAGACTGATCGGGATCCCCCGGGAACCCCCTCGCCCTTGTCCTGTTATGTGATGGAACAGGACCGGAATACAGGCCTGAACAGACCCTGCAGGGGAGGGCGTTTCCCCTTCGCCGCGCAGGTTTCGCCTGTCGGCAATCCGCGCAGTGCCGGCGAGAGGCCGGCCCTGCCAGAGAAGAAGACCAGGCCAGAGACGACGCACCGGACGCCGCTCTGCCAAAGCACGCCAGCCCTGTCTGACAGGCGCGTGTTCCATGAAGATCCGGAGTAAAAGCAAGAGATGAAGAAGACCAAAGAATTTTCCGACCGTCGCGGCGATGCCGCCAGCGCCAAAGCTGCTATGATGGAGAATTTCCGCAAAGCTCAGGCTGCGGCAGCGGCCGGCCAGGAAGAGCGCCTGAAGGCCCGCGTCGAAGTGGCAAAAGCCCGTGAGGAGCGCCAGGCGGCCCGCGAGCAGGAAAAGCAGGAGGCTGCGCAGCGGCTGATCGCCGAGGCCGAGGCGAAGGCCGCCGAAGAGGCGCGCCGGCTGGCCGAAGAAAAAGAGGCCGCCCAGGCGCATATGACCGCGCATGAAAAGCGCATCGCGCTGGTCTTCTCGGATGAGGCCGCACGCAAAGCGCTCCGCGATCAGCGCTATGCTAAACGCAAGGCAGCCCAGGCGCGCAGCTGATCTGATCGCTGCCCCCTTCGCGCTGCAAACCCAGCCGCCCTTGTGGTGGCTGGGTTTATGATAGCTGTCACAGGCATCAGCGCCGGGGCTGAGCCGCCTTGCACCGCTCAGGAGGGCTGCGCCTCGCCGTGATTGCCCGGCCCCGGAACTGCCGGAATGCGCGCAGAGCCTGCGCTCCTGCTGCCTGAGGGCGGTGCATCGGCATATCCTGCGCGACCCGGTTTTCCGGTCCCACAGGCCGAAGGGCCGTGTCATGGGCAGAGCGCCCCGTCGCCGCCTGTCATGTCTTTATCGCAACGCCGTTAAGCCCAGGCCAATTGCGCTTGCCAATCGCTGCTTTTCGCAGAATAAAGCGGGCATGCAGCCTAATTTACCCCCCGAAGCCACCGCTGGCCTGACTGATCCCGCCACAAGGTTTGGCAGGCTGATCAGTGCGGTTTACCGCGAATGGCGCCGCCAGGTTGACCTGGTGCTGCAGGATATGGATCTGAGCGAGGCGACGCGGATGCCGCTGCTGGTCCTGCTCGATCATGGCTCGGAACTGCGACAGAAAGATCTGGCCCAGGCGCTGGCAATTGACAGCTCCTCTTTGTTTCGGGTGCTGAATGCGCTGCGCAGACGCGGCTATCTTGACTGGACAGCTGACCCCTGCGACCGACGCGCCAAGCTGATCCGTCTGACCGCCAAAGGTCACGAAATTGCGCATCTGGTACGCAATAAAAGCCTTGAAATTGAAGAGAAAATTCTTGCCGGTCATGCGCCTGCTGACATGGCCCTGACCCGTGCTTTTCTTGAACATCTTCTGGAGCGTCTCCGGAAGACAGCCCTCTGACCCCCGCGAACTGAGACCCAAATGCATGCGCTGAGAACCGTTTTCGCTCCCTGGCTGGTGGCGGTCACAATGGTGTCGGTCCTGATGGCCACCGCGCTGATCAGCCCGCTCTATCCGCTCTATGGGGCTGCCTGGCAGCTCAGCCCGGGCGAGCTGACCCAGCTCTATGTTATCTATATGATCGGCGCGCTGACCTGCCTGTTGTTTCTGGGCCGGCTTGCCGACCGCTGGGGGCCGCGCCCGACCCTGCTGCTCGCGCTTTGTCTGGCGCTGAGCGGCACTTTGCTTTCGGCACTCGCGCAGGGCGCGGGGCTTTTTAGCTTTGCCCGCTTCCTTGTCGGCATTGCCAGCAGCCTTGCCACCACTGGCGGCGCGGTGGCGCTGCTCGCCACGATGCCGGTGGAAAAACGCCACCGCCTCGCCAGCATGACCAGTCTGAGCATTGTGGCCGGCTTTGGCCTTGGCCCGGTCATCGGTGGCCTGACAGGCCATCTGGCGGCGCATCCCTTACAGACGGTTTTTTATCCCGCGCTGGCGCTGCAGGCGGTTGCGCTGCTGCTGCTACTGTTCGTGATCCCGCCAATGCCCTTACCGCGCCGGCTGCGCCCGGGCGATTTTCTGCCAAAGCTCAGCTGGCCCGACCGCGCGCAGTCTTTGCGCTTTGCCCTGACCATCTGCGTGCCCTTCCTCGCATTCGGGGTCTTCGGCCTGCATTCCTCGCTGACGCCGCTGATGATCCGCGAGATGACCGGGCTTTCCGGCCCGCTGGTCGCGGGGCTTTCGCTGGCTCTGCTTCTGACCGGGGCCGGGCTGTCACAGCTGTTTGGCGCCGGCCTCAGCGCCCGCCAGGCCGTCATGCCGGGGCTGTTCCTGATGGCCTCAGGCGCGGCAGCAATGCTGCTTAACCTCGGCGTCGGATCGGTCTGGCTGTTCGGCTTTGGCGGCATCTGCGCCATGTTCGGCCATGGGCTGTCGCTGCTCGGCAGCTCAAAGGCGCTTTATGAAATCTCAGATACCAGTAATCGCGGCGCGCTGACCGCCACCTATTGGGCGACCGGTTATTCGGGATCGGTTTTCCCGCTGCTCGGGACCGGCTGGATTGCCGATCGCTGGGGCACAAATACCGCAGTCGGGCTGTTCTTTGCCCTGATCACCGTACTGACGCTGGCGCTGATCCTGGCGATCCGGCTGCTGCTGCCGCGCCCCTGAAGACAAAGGCTGTCTCCGGCCTGAAGCTTCAGGCCGGAGCGCGATCATGGCTCAGCCCATACGCTCAGAAGCGTAGGAACCCGGCGAGGCCGGGAATACCACGGTTTTCTCACCGTTGATGAAGACACGGCCATGGATATGGGCATGGATGGCGCGGGCCAGAACCGAAGCCTCAACATCGCGGCCAAGCGAGACGTAATCCTCGCCCGATTGCGCATGGGTGATGCGCACAATGTCCTGTTCGATGATCGGGCCTTCGTCGAGATCCGCGGTCACATAATGCGAGGTCGCCCCGATCAGTTTCACCCCACGCTCAAAGGCTTGTTTATAGGGGTTCGCGCCTTTGAAGGACGGCAGGAAGGAATGGTGGATATTGATGATCCGGCCCGACATTTCGCGGCACATCTCATCTGAGAGCACCTGCATATAGCGCGCCAGCACGATCAGCTCGGCCCCGGTCTCGCGCACGATCCGCATCTGCTCGGCCTCGGCCGCGGCTTTGGTCTCTTTGGTGACCTTGATGCAGTAATAGGGGATATCCTGGTTCACCACGACTTTCTGGTAATCCATATGGTTCGAGATCACCGCGACGATCTCAACCGGCAGGGCGCCGATCCGCGAACGATAGAGCAGATCGTTCAGGCAATGGCCAAAACGCGACACCATAATAATGACTTTGCGCTTGGCCAGCTCGTCGAAGAATTCGGCCTCCATGCCGAATTTCTCTGCAATGACCACGAAGGCCTGGCGCAGATCCTCCAGGGTTTTCCCCTCCTGGCTGCCAAAGCTGATGCGCATGAAGAAACGGCCGGTATGGCTGTCGTCGAACTGGCTGCTGTCGGTGATATTACAGCCCTGTTCAGCGAGGAAGGTCGAAATGGCAGCGACAATGCCGCGGGTTGAGGCACAGGTGACGCGAAGGGCAAGTTTGGTCATGAAATTTCCAGATACCGGAAGGGAGGGCAGCACAGCCCGGCTTGCGAAGCGAAACCGGGCTGTCGGCTGCTCTATAACACTCTGCTACAGGAAGCACCCTGTCATTCCGGCCCCGGACTTGTTCATTTCGGACTAATTTCCGGCTCATCCGCCAGAAACGGACATGTTCTCAATTGCTTGCCTGGGTCGAGGCGAAACAGCACAGGCTGCGCCTCCGGCCCCGATCTGCGGCCGGAGAGCTGGGGTCACTCCAGTCCGAGCGCCGCTCGGATCACCGGCAAAGCCGGCGCGCCTTCCCGCGTGGTCACGCCTTCGAGCCAGGGCCCAAGCAGTTCGGGCATTTCCTTCAGCTGCGCCCGGGCCGCATCCATCGGCTCAAGCCCTTCGCTGAGGATGCGGTTCATGCCATAGTTTTCATAGGCCAGCGTATATTGCATCTGTGACAGGAGCCGCGCCACATTCGGGCATTCGGCCGCATAGCCCGGACGGGACAGGGTCCGCACTGTCGCGCCGCCGAAATTGGCGCCAAAGACCTCATCCCCGTCCTCGAGATAGGCAATCTCATAATTGATGTTCATCGGATGCGGTTCCCAGCCGAGGAAGACCACCGGTTCCTGGCGCGAAATGGCGCGCTCGACCTGCGAGAGCATGCCGCTTTCACTGGTCTCGACCACTTCCCAGCTGTCGTCAAAGCCGTAAAGACCATTGGCCACCATATCGAGCAGGTAATCATTTGATCCCGGCTCGATGCCATAGATTTTGCCGTCAAACAGCTCACGATTGGCTGCCACATCGGCAAAACTGCGGATCCCGGCCGCATTCATATAGGCCGGAACCGCGAGGGTGAACTTCGCCCCCTCAAGATTCACCCCCAGAACATCGACCAGGTTTTTGTCAAAATACTCTTTGAAACTTTCGTCCTGGACCGGCCGCCAGTTGCCCTGGAAGGCATCCATATTGCCCTCCTGCAAGGCGGCATAGGTGACACCGAGGCCAAGAATGGTGTTTCCCGCATCATAGCCGAGCGTATCGAGGATCAGCTCGACAGTGGCATCGGTGAACAGGATATCGGTCCAGCCCAGGTTTGCGAGCCGCACCGTCTGGCAGCTGTCTGCCTCGGCGAGGGCTGCCCCCGCGCTCAGGCTGAGGATGGTGGTAAATGCTGTGGCGGCAGTGAGTTTTCTCATCTTGTGTCCCTGTTGGTTGATATCTGGTGAAACAATCCTTCTCTGAGACCGTGGCGGCCGCAGAAAGCTCGGAACCCCGCTCAGCTGCCGAAGGTAATGACTGAGCGCGCCACCCGTCCGGCCCGCAGATCGTCAAAACCCTCGTTGATGGCTTCCAGTGGCAGTCGCTGCGAGATCATCAGATCGAGATGCAGACGCCCGGCGAGATAGAAGTCGACGTAACGCGGCATATCCACCCGGAAGCGGTTCGAGCCCATATTCGAGCCCTGCAGCCGCCGGTCATAGAGCAGGGCCACCGGATCAATCTCCAGCTTCTGCCCTTCGGGCACCATACCAATCACCGTGGCCACGCCAGAGGGGGCCAGCATTTCAAAGGCCTGCTCGGCGGTGCGTTTCCTGCCCAGGGCCTCAATGGCGTGATCGACACCACCGCGGGTCATCTCGCGCACAGCTTCGACCGGATCGATACCGCTGGCATCCAGGGTATCGGTCGCCCCGAACTGGCGGGCCAGCGCCAGCTTATCCTTCTGGATATCAATGGCGATGATGCGCCCTGCCCCGGCGATCGCGGCGCCATTGATCGCCGAGAGCCCGACCCCGCCGCAGCCGATCACGGCCACCGTCGCCCCGACCCCGATCCTGGCGGTATTGATCACCGCCCCCATACCGGTCGTCACCGCACAGCCAATCAGCGCCGCACGGTCAAAGGGCATGTCGCGGCGGATCTTCACCAGCGCATGTTCATGGACCAGCATCATTTCGGCAAAAGCGGAAAGCTCATAGAACTGTGCCACCGGCACCGCCCCCTGGGAGAGGCGGAAGGGCTGGCTGTCGTCACGGCGCGTCTCATGCTGGTGGTCGCAGTTATAGGGGCGCCCGGTGGTGCAAAAGCCGCAATGGCCGCAGAATACCGAAAGGCAGCCAATCACATGATCCCCGGGCGCGAGGCCGATCACCCCCTCGCCCACTTTCTCGACGATCCCGGCCACCTCATGGCCAAGAATGGCAGGCCCTTGCATCGCATAGGCACCATCGATGAAATGCAGATCCGAATGGCACAGACCCGCCGCCATGGTGCGCACCAGCACCTCGCGCGGGCCGGG
Organism: Pseudogemmobacter faecipullorum; assembly: GCF_020539525.1. Lineage (GTDB taxonomy): Bacteria > Pseudomonadota > Alphaproteobacteria > Rhodobacterales > Rhodobacteraceae > Pseudogemmobacter > Pseudogemmobacter faecipullorum. Next base: position 40,091 of record NZ_JACDXX010000008.1, read on the forward strand.
ATTTGCGATCTGCACCTCTCCAATGCTGAGCCGCTGTCCGGCTCCGTGAAACAGCGCGGCCTTCATAACGGGGTCTCCTCAATAGAGCAGTGCTGGCGCAAAAACGCGCTGATTTCATCAAGCGAGGTCGTGGCCTCGGGTAATGCAGGATAAAATTCAAACACATGCCAGAGGCCGGGCCAGTCGCGCAGCGTGACCGCGACGCCTGCCGCCTGCAGCGCGTCGACAAGGCGATACACCTGTTCATGCATGATGTCGCGGCTGCCCGTGGTGATGAAGGCGGGCGGCAGGCCGCGCAGATCTCCGAGCAGCGGCGAAACCGAAGGGTGCTGATGATGGCCCGGCGCATAGAGTCGCGCCGCATCGCGCAGTATCTGCGCGGTGATGGTCGGATCCCAGCCATCATTGGCAAAGCCGTTGCCGCCGCTCAGGTCGCACCAGGGCGAGAGCAGGACCATGGCGGCGGGCAGTTTCAGCCCTTCGTCGCGGGCCGCCTGAAGCATGGCCAGCGCCAGGCCGCCCCCGGCAGATTCACCAATCACCGCAAAGGGTTCTGTCGCAGTGGCGACAAAAGCGCGATAGGCCGTCAGGGCGTCTTCAGGGGCTGCGGGCCATGGATGTTCCGGTGCAAGCCGGTAGCTGGGCGAGAAAACAACTGCCTCCAGCCTTTCGGCCAGCCCGGCTGAAATCGGCAGGTCGGCCTCGGGATCACCGCTGATATAGCCACCGCCAAACAGATAAAAATGCTGCGCCAGCCCTGCTGCGCCCGCAGCCCGGGCTGATTTTGGCACAATCCGCAGTGTCTCGATCCCGGCAAGGCTGTGGCGCGACAGGCTGACCTGATGGCGTTTCACCGCCGCCCGGCTCTCAGGGCGCGCGGTGGTCTGAGCCAGGCTGCGAAACCCCGCAATGCTGCTGTGACTGACCGCCATACTGGCAACCGGAAGATAGTCGCGCAGGAACTGCTGCGCCGCTGCACTCAGCGCTGCATCTTCGGCGGCGCGGCGCGGGGCCTGATCTGCGGGCGGAGAAAAATGCTGGCCGGGCAGCAGGCGCTGCAACACCCGGTAAAGCAGCGTCCGGGCGCGCTCGGGGGTGAAGGTCACCGGATTGGCGGTGTTCTGCCAGAGCCCGTCGATGAAAATCGCCAGCTCTTCGGCCAGATCGCTGGCCTCGGCACGACCGATCCCCATAGCCCGCAGGGCCTGGCTCAGCGTCGACAGAAACCGGCGGTCAAAAGCGTGCTCGATCCGCTGCAGCAGGGGATATTCACCGATCAGCGCATAGATCGCCAGCCATGTATTGACCGCCTCGGGGGTCAGAACCGAAGGGGCAATCTGCGCCTCCAGAAGCGCCGTTACCCGCTCCTGCGGGCTGTTGGCCAGCGCGAGACGGCGGCGCATCCCGGCGGTGAATTCACGATAGATGCTGCGGAAGGTTTCCAGCAGCAGCGTTTCTTTATCGGCGAAGTAATGCTGGATCAGCGCCGGTGCCACCCCTGCCTCGCGGGCGATGCGGCCGAAGGTGGCGCGGGTGATACCCTCTTTATGGATCGCGGCCATGGTGGCGGCGATGATCTGACGCCGTCGTACCGGCTCCATTCCGACTTTGGGCATTGCAATACCTGGGCTGGGAGGGAAATCAGATGTGATTCGTTTTTATAGTATGATTATATAAAAATAAGTCCACATCTTTTCGCAGCCCGGAAAACGAAAGCGCGCCCCCTGTCGGGGACGCGCCTGGCGGTCAGACCGGTGTACTGCGGATCGGGTTCGGAGCAGGCGGGGCTCAGGCGGCTGGAGCCGCTCCCCCACCCTGCGACCAGCGCTGCGCAATCACGGCGCAGATCAGCAGCTGCGTCAGGTGATAGAGCATCAGCGGCAGGATCACCGGGCCAATCGCCTCGGGGGCGAAAAGCGCCGTGGCAATCGGCAGGCCGCTGGCCAGGCTCTTGGTCGAGCCGCAAAAGAACAGCGAGGCTGCATCCGCCCGCCCGAGGCGCAGAACCCCTGCCCCCAGCCGCATCATCAGCATCATCAGGGCAAGGAAGCACAGGATCACCGCCGCCAGGCTCAGCAGCCGTGGCAGCGGTGTATTCTGCCACAGGCCGGCCACGGTCCCGGCGCTGAAGGCCACATAGACGATCAGGAGAATAGAGCCGCGATCCGCGATCATGGTCAGGCCAGGACGCTTCTTGAGCGGCGCCATCAGCCAGGGCCGCAGCAGCTGACCAAGCGCGAAGGGCAAGAGGATCTGCAGGAAGATCGTCAGCACCGCATCGCCGGAAATGCCGCCACTGCGGTGCAAAACCAGCGCCATCAGTGCAGGCGTCAGCAGCACGGCAGCCAGGTTGGACAAAGATGCCGCGCAGATCGACCCGGCGACATTGCCGCGCGCCAGCGAGGTGAAAGCGATAGAAGACTGCACGGTAGAGGGCAGAACCGAGAGGAAGAGCAGCCCAACCGCCAGCTCTGGCCCGATCAGCGGCCCGGCGATCCAGGCAAGACCAAGACCTGCCAGCGGGAACACCGCCCAGGTCGCGGCAAAACAGCCCAGCTGCAGGCGCAGATTGGTCATCGCCTGGCGCAAAGCGGCCGTGTCGAGCTTAGCGCCATAGAGGAAGAACAAAAACGCCACCGCCCAGTAGGTGACATGTGACAGCACCGTGGCAAAGCCGCCGCGCGCCGGAAGGAAGGCTCCGGCCAGCACCATCAGAAGCAACAACAGCATATAGCTGTCGAAGCCGAAACGTTTTAATCGGTTCATCATCTCATTCCTGGGGCTGCCAGCCCGGCAGGCGAGGGCAGGCCATTATCTGATTGCGGTCTGGCACGAGGCACCAGGGCGGTCCATCATTACGGTTGTCCCGGCCACCGACAAGCACCTCCGGGAAAAAGTGCTGCATTTTCAGTCAGGATCCTGTCTGTGCTGCCCCTCGCTTTCCGGCGGGGATCACCGGCCTGAAGCGTCTTCGGCCCTGAGAGAAAGGCGGCAGCGCTGCCACCGCGGCGCGCCTCGTCGGGATGATCTGATCCGGCAAGCGGTCCATGCAGCAGGCCCCCCGGGCCGCGGCTCTCCAGCGCCGGAAAAAGTCGCACCAGCATCCCCAGGCCGCAGCAGGCGGAAAGCCCGGCGCCGGCGCTGCATCCGCGATCCGCTTAATCCAGCCCTTACCACCAAAGAAAAACGCCGGCCCCGAAGGAGCCGGCGTTTCGCTTTTCAGCGCTGATCAGGCCTGCAGATCGTAGCGGTCTGCCGTCATGACCTTGGTCCAGGCTGCGACGAAGTCACGGGCGAACTTTTCTTTATTGTCGTCCTGGGCATAGACCTCTGCATAGGAGCGCAGGATCGAGTTCGAACCGAAGACCAGATCAACGCGGGTGGCGGTGAACCTGGTGGCACCGGTGGCGCGCTCGACAATGTCATAGCTGTTGCGGCCGGTCGGCTTCCAGCTATAGGCCATATCGGTCAGGGTGACGAAGAAGTCATTGGTCAGAACACCCGGAGTGGCGGTGAACACGCCATGCTTTGCACCGCCAAAGTTGGTGTCGAGCACACGCATACCCCCGATCAGGGCAGTCATTTCAACGGCGGTCAGGCCCAGCAGCTGCGCGCGGTCCAGCAGCATCTCTTCAGCAGTCACGATTTCGGAATGCTGCTGCAGATAGTTGCGGAAACCATCATGCTTCGGCTCGAGCACTTCAAAGGCCGCAGCATCGGTCTGCGCCGCGCTGGCATCACCCCGACCCGGAGCGAAGGGCACCTCGATCGACAGGCCAGCCGCTCTGATCGCGTTTTCAATCCCGACGTTACCCGCCAGAACGATCACATCCGCCAGCGAAGCGCCACCTGCCGCGGCAATCGGCTCGAGCGCGGCCAGCACTTTCGCCAGACGGGAGGGCTCATTGCCTGCCCAGTCTTTCTGCGGGGCCAGACGGATGCGCGCGCCATTTGCACCGCCGCGGAAGTCAGACCCCCGGAAGGTACGGGCGCTGTCCCAGGCGGTGGCGATCAGCTCGGCATCCGACAGGCCGGTTGCCGCGATTTTCGCTTTGAGCGCTGCCACATCATAGGAGGTATTGCCTGCCGGAACCGGATCCTGCCAGATCAGCTCTTCCTGGGGCGCATCCGGGCCAATGTAGCGGGTGTTCGGTCCCATATCGCGATGGGTCAGCTTGAACCAGGCCCGGGCAAAAGCATCCGAGAAGGCGTCGAAATCATTCATGAAACGCTCCGAGATCGCGCGGTAGACCGGGTCTACCTTCAGCGCCATATCGGCATCGGTCATCATTGGCATACGGCGGATCGAGGCATCCTCGACATCGACCGGCATGTCAGCTTCGGCAATATTCACCGGCTCATATTGCTGTGCACCGGCCGGCGATTTCGTCAGCGCCCAGTCATATTTGAACAAAAGGGTGAAGAAGCCATTGTCCCAGACCGTCGGATGGGTGGTCCAGGCGCCTTCGATACCCGAAGCCACCAGATCACGGCCAATGCCACGGCCGGTGGTCTTCATCCAGCCCATGCCCTGATCCTCAAAACCGGCCGCTTCCGGCGCGGGCGAGAGATCGGCGGCATTGCCATTGCCATGGGCCTTACCGATGGTATGGCCGCCGGCGGTGAGGGCCACGGTTTCCTCGTCATCCATGCCCATACGGGCGAAGGTTTCGCGCATCATCAGCGCGGTGCGCGCCGGATCCGGCTGGCCGTTCACGCCTTCGGGGTTCACATAGATCAGACCCATCTGCACTGCGGCCAGCGGGTTTTCCAGCGATTTGGCGTCAGTCACATCGGCGTAACGGGTATCAGAAGGCGCCAGCCATTCCTGCTCGTCACCCCAGTAGATATCTTTTTCCGGATGCCAGATGTCTTCGCGGCCAAACGCAAAGCCAAAGGTCTTCAGACCTGCGACCTCATAGGCGATGGTGCCGGCATAAGAGATCAGATCCGCCCAGGACAGCTTATTGCCGTATTTCTTTTTGATCGGCCACAGCAGGCGGCGGCCTTTGTCGGTATTGACGTTATCGGGCCAGGAGTTCAGCGGGGCAAAGCGCTGGTTGCCGGTGCCATTGCCGCCGCGACCATCGGTATTGCGGTAGGAACCCGCAGCATGCCAGGTCACGCGGGCCATCATGCCCACATAGCTGCCCCAGTCTGCCGGCCACCAGTCCTGGCTGCTGGTCATCAGGGCGCGCAGGTCGGCCTTGAGGGCCTCCACGTCGAGCTTTCTGACCTCTTTGCGGTAGCTGTACTCCGCCCCCATCGGGTTGGTTTTCTTGTCATGCTGATGCAGAATATCGAGGTTCAGCGCATTCGGCCAGAAGACGCTGGTACCGCCGTTTTTGGTGGTAGCTGCCCCATGCATCACCGGGCATTTGCCCGCAGACGAAGTGTTGTGGTCGCTCATTGAGTATCCCTCAGATAGTATCTCAGGCCAGGAAGGCACGGGAGATGGCGTAGACTGGAGTCGTTCTAACCTGGAGTCTTCATAAATAAAATTTGTATTTTCTGATCGTAGTAATATGCAACGCTTATGATCACTCTCAAACATCTGCGTTATTTCAGTGCCCTCGCCCAGCACCGCCACTTCCAGCGGGCCGCGGATGCCTGTGCGATCAGCCAGCCCGCCCTCTCGCTGCAGATGAAAGAGCTTGAAGCCGTGCTCGGCGCACCGCTGATCGAGCGCGGCAGCCGGCAGATCAGCATTACCCCCCTGGGCGAGCAGTTTGAGATCCGCGCCCTGCGGATCCTGCAGGAGGTGGCCGAGCTGACCGATCTGGCCCGCGCCGCCAGAGAGCGGATCCAGGGGGAGCTGCGCCTCGGGGTCATCTCGACCATTGCCCCCTATCTGCTGCCGCCGGTGATCCGCCGCCTGATGGCCGATATGCCAGGCATTGATCTGCGCCCGCGCGAGACCACCACCGATAAGCTGCTTGAGGAACTGGCGCATGGAAGGCTTGACGCCGCGATCATGGCGCTGCCCGCCTCGCAGCCCGGGCTGGAAGAGCATTTCCTGTTTGAAGAGGAATTCCTGCTGGTGCGCCCCTCGGGCGAGGCCGGGCAGCCCCTGCCCTTTCCCGGCCTGCTGCCGCCGGGGCTGCGGCTTTTGCTGCTGGAGGAGGGGCACTGCTTCCGCGATCAGGCGCTTGGCTATTGCACCCGGAAGAACGAAGTCGCGCCGGATATGCTGGAGGGCACTTCGCTGGCGACGCTGGTGCAGATGGTCGAGGCCGGAATGGGCATCACGCTGATCCCGGAAATGGCGCTGAAACGCGAGACCCGCGGCGCAGATGTGGCCATCACCCGGCTGTGCAAGCCGAGGCCGACACGGCGGATCGGCATGGTCTGGCGCTCCAGCTCGCCGCTCTCGGATCATCTGCGCCGCATTGCCGAGCTGATCGGGGCGGAATATCACTCTCTGCGCCAGCAGGCCGGACCAGAAATTCCGGCCTGAGAAGCGGCGCCCCGCGAATAAAACAGCGAGGCCGCAGGAGAATGCCCTGGGCCAGCGCCGCTCTCGCCCCCGGGACCGCGCCCCGCTCTCTCAGCCGATCTCGATCACGGTGCGGCCGCGGATCTGACCGGCCACGATCTGTTCGGCCAGCTGCGGCAGATCCGCAAGCTTTGCCCTATGGGTCAGCCCGGCCAGTTTCGCCCGGTCGAGATCGCGCTCGAGCAAAGCCCAGGCCCGGGCGCGCCGCGCCTGGGGACACATCACCGAATCCACGCCGAGCAGCGCCACCGAGCGCAGAATATGCGGCATCACTGTGCCGGGCAGATCAGCGCCCCCGGCCAGGCCGCAGGCCGCAATCGCCCCGCCATAACGGGTCTGCGCCAGAGCATTGGCGAGAGTATGGCTGCCAACCGCATCAATCCCGCCGGCCCAGAGTTCGGCCTGCAAGGGCTTGCCCGGCGCCGCGAGGCTGGCCCGGTCTGTCACCGCCGTCGCACCAAGCCCGCGCAGAAACCCCTCTTCCGAAACGCGCCCGGTTGAGGCGGTGACCTCAAGCCCGCGCGCGGCAAGCAGAGCAATGGCGATGGTCCCGACACCTCCGGCAGCCCCCGTCACCAGGAAGGGGCCTGGTCCGGCAAGCGTGCCATGATCCTCCAGCGCCAGCACACAAAGCGCGGCCGTATAGCCCGCCGTACCGATCGCCATAGCCTCAGCGGCGGAAAAGCCAGCAGGCAGCCGGGTCAGAAATTCGGGCTTCAGCCGCTGAAACCGGCTATAGGCGCCCCATTCGGTCTCGGAGAGGCCCCAGCCATTAACGATCACCTGATCGCCTGGCTGCCATTGCGGCGCGCGCGATGACACCACCACCCCGGCCAGATCGATCCCGGCCACCATCGGCAGCCGCCTGGCGATCCGGGCCTTGCCGGTGATCGCCAGCCCGTCCTTATAGTTCAGGCTGGAATGGCTGATCTCGACCAGCACCTCATGATCGGGCAGATCCGCAAGGCTCAGTTCGGTCAGCCCGGCCCGGGGCCCTCCCTCTGTCTCGCGGATCAGCATAGCGGGAAATCTGCGCGTCATCCGGTATCCTCCAGTGCCATATCTACAGACAGTGCTAACCGCCGGCAGGGCCTCTGCCTAGGCCCCGGAAGCAGCAGCCGGCCCTGCCGCCCCGCCCCAGGAGGGTACAGATCTGACCCGGCCCGGGGATGAAATCGGGCTGCGGTGATTGTCAGCCCGGCGCACATCGGCGATGCTCGGCCCAATCCTCCGAGCAAAGCGAAGCCAATGCCAGCCACATCCTCCACAACCCGGACTGATCCAAAGCCTGCCGCTGCAGAAGCCGAGCGCGAGGCCCGTCTTACCCGGGCAGACTGGCTGGCGCTGGCGCTGGAAACTCTGGTCAGTGACGGCATTGATCAGGTCAAAATCCAGATCATGGCAAAACAGCTGAATGTGGCGCGCTCCAGCTTTTACTGGCATTTCGAAAGCCGCGAGGCGCTTCTTGATGCTATGCTGCAGGAATGGCTGCAAAAAAACACCGGCCCGATCATTGAGCGTGCGTTGCGGCCCGCCGCTGATATCAACCTCGCGCTGATCACCGTCTCGGAATGCTGGCTGCACCGCTCGCTGTTTGATCACACGCTCGATGTCGCGGTCCGGCTCTGGGCCCGGCGCTCAGATGAGGTGCGCCGCGTGGTTTTACAGGCCGATACCATGCGAACCGATGCCATCCGCGCCATGTTCATGCGCTATGGCTATGAAGAGACCGATGCGCTGATCCGCGCCCGGACCATCTATTTCACCCAGATCGGCCAGTTCACCCTGGAAGATATCGAGCCGCCACCCCTGCGCAGAAAACATGCCATTGATTACATCCGCATTTTCACCGGAGTCAGCCTGAACGAGGCCCATCTGCGCGCGATCTCTGCCATTTTTGGCTGAGCCGCAGGATGCGCCGGACAAAAGCGCGGCAATTCTGGACATACATGTACTGATCTGGCAAAGGGGGCGAGTCCCCAGATCAGAGCGGCCTTGTCATGACGCGTAAATATTCTGCCCTCTCGCTTTTCAAAGAGGGTCTCACCGGTCAGAAGGGCTGGGAGCCAGCCTGGCGCTCACCCGAGCCAAAATCCAGCTATGATCTGATCATCATCGGCGGCGGCGGGCACGGGCTTGCCACGGCCTATTACCTCGCCAAAACCCATGGCATCACCAATATCGCGGTGCTGGAAAAGGGCTGGCTGGGCGGCGGCAATACCGGGCGTAACACCACCGTTGTGCGCTCAAACTATTTCTTCCCCGAAAGCGTGCGGCTCTATGACCTGGCGCTGAAGCTCTATGAGGGGCTCTCGGCTGAGCTGAACTATAATATCATGCTGTCGCAGCGCGGCATGATCAGCCTGGCGCACAGCCCGGCCGAAATGGAAATGTCGGCCCGCATCGTCAATGCGATGCAGATCAATGGCACCGATGCTGAGCTTTTCGGGCCGGAAGATGTGAAACGCGTGCTGCCGATCTATAATTTCTCGGACCGCGCGCGCTATCCGGCCCTGGGCGGGGTCTGGCAGGGCCGGTCCGGCACGGCACGCCATGATGCGGTGGCCTGGGGCTATGCCCGCGCCGCAAGCGCCATGGGCGTTGATATCATTCAGCAATGCGAAGTGCTTGATTTTCTGATCGAGGGCGGGCGCTGCCGCGGCGTGCGCACCACCAAAGGCGAAATCCGGGCCGAGCGCACCGGCATGGCCGTCGCCGGTCATTCCTCACAGATGGCGATCAAAGCCGGCTTCCGCCTGCCCGTCACCTCCTATGCTTTGCAGGCCTGCGTCTCCGAGCCGGTCAAGCCGGTGCTCGACACGATCGTGCTCTCGCCTGGCGCCGGCACCTATGCCAGCCAGTCCGATAAAGGCGAGATGGTGGTCGGCGGCGGGCTGGACCGCATCCCCTCCTATGGCCAGCGCGGCAATCTGCCGGTGCTTGAAACCGTGCTCTCGGGCCTTGTTGAGATGTTCCCCTCCTTCCGCCAGCTCAAGCTGATGCGGCAATGGGCCGGGATTGTTGATGTGGTCCCCGACAGCTCTCCGATCATCGGCGAAAGCCCGCTGCCCGGCCTGTTCCTGAACTGCGGCTGGGGCACCGGCGGCTTTAAGGCCATCCCGGCCGGCGGCACGCTGCTCGCCCATCTGCTGGCAACCGGCCAGCATCACGACATCTCGCGCCCCTTCGATCTCGACCGTTTCACCACCGGCCGCCTGATTGATGAGGCCGCAGGTTCCGGCATCGCCCATTAAGGCTGACATCCATGCAAATCTTCTCCTGCCCCTTCTGCGGCGAACGGCCCGAGACCGAATTTCACTTCGGCGGCGATCTGAACAATCCGCGCCCCGAGGGTTTTGATCAGGTCAGCCCTGAGACCTGGGCCTCCTATCTTTATTACCGCAACAACCCCAAAGGCCTGGCCCGTGAGTTCTGGATGCATATTCCCTGCGGCGAATTATTCGCCATGGAGCGCGACAGCGTGACCATGGCAGCCGCCGCCGGCCAGGCTCTGATCCATGAGGGCGAGAAATGAGCGCGAAACGTCTGCCTGCGGGCGGTGAAATCAACCGGGGCAAGGCGCTGCGGTTTACCTTCGATGGCCAGCCGGTTCTGGCCTATGAGGGCGATACTTTCGCCGCCGCTTTGCTGGCTGCGGGCCATAAAGTGGTGGCGCGCAGCTTTAAATACCGCCGCCCGCGCGGAATTTTTGCCGCCGGGGCCGAGGAACCAAATGCCTATGCCGATCTGCGCAAAGCAGGTGAGACGCGCATCAATCTGCGGCTGACCACCGAGCTGGCGGTCGATGGGGCCGAGCTGCGTTCGGCCTCGACCGCGCCCTCGGCGCTGCATGACCGCACCGGCATGCTCGATCTGTTCGCGCGCTTCATCCCTTCGGGCTTCTACTACAAGACCTTCATCTGGCCGAACTGGCATCTGTTTGAGCCGCATATCCGCGAAATGGCCGGGCTTGGCCGGGTGGATGTGACGCAGACCGGCCCCGAGGGAGAGCAGAAGAACCACCATTGCGACGCGGTTGTGGTCGGTGCGGGCCCGGTCGGCATCGCCACCGCCCGGATGCTGGCCGAGGCCGGCCAGAAGGTGCTGCTCTGCGACGAGGCGAGCCGGATGGGGGGCAGCCTGCTGTCGCGCGATGCGGTGATCGACGGCCTGCCGGGCCGGACCTGGGCCAGGCAGAACCTTGACGCTTTGCAGGCCCTTGGGGTGACGCTGCTGCCGCTGACCACCGCTTTCGGCATCTATGACCATAATCTGATCGCGCTGAACCAGCGCCGGGCCGATGGCAGCCCGGATCTGCTGTGGCGGGTGCGGGCCGGGCGGATCCTGCTGGCCACCGGAGCGATTGACCGGCCGCTGCCCTTTGACCGCAATGACCTGCCCGGCATCATGTCGGCCCAGGGGGCGCTGACCTATCTGCGCCGCTACGGCGTGCTGGTGGGCGAGCGGCTGGTGCTGGCCACCAATAACGCGGCCGGGGCGGGTATGGCGCGCGCTTTCTGCGAGGCCGGGGCCGAGGTGGTGCTGGTCGACAGCCGTCCTGCTGCTGCCGAAATCAGCGCTCCGGGCCTGCGCCATCTGCGCGGCGTGGAAATCCGCAAGGCCTTTGGCCGCAAAGCGGTTACCCATGTCCAGCTGAGCGATGACCAGACCCTCACCTGCGATACGGTCCTGGTCTCGGGCGGCCTGACCCCGAGCATTCACCTTTACGCCCAGGCGAAGGGCAAGCTGCGTTTTGACGATCAGAAACTGGCTCTGGTTCCTGACAGCGAGCTGGCGGGCATCACCGTGCTCGGCGCAGCGCGCGGCGATTTTGCCCTCGACCGGGCGCTGGCGGCACTGCCTGCAGCCCTTGGCCTGCCCGAAGCGGCGGTGATCCCAGCCGAGGGCACCCCCTGGGACATCACCCCGGCCTGGCCCACGCCCGGGATGAAGGGCCGGGTCTGGATCGATTATCAGCATGATGTAACCACCAAGGATGTGGCCCTCGCAGCGCGCGAGAACTTCGTCTCGGTCGAGCATCTCAAGCGCTATACCACGCTTGGCATGGCCACCGATCAGGGCAAGACCTCGAATCTCAACGGCCTTGCCCTGATGGGCCAGCTGACCGGCCGCACCATCCCCGAGGTTGGCACCACCACCTACCGCCCGCCCTTTACCCCGGTGCCCTATGTCAGCCTCGCCGGCAATCGCGGCGGTGAAAGGATGAACCCGCTGCGCCGTCTGGCCGTCGAAAACCAGCACCGTGCCGCCGGAGCCAGCTTTGGCGAATATGGCGGCTGGCTGCGCCCGGCCTGGTACGGATGCGACGAAAGCGCCATCATGACCGAGGCCCGTCTGGCCCGCGAGCATGTCGGCCTGTTCGACGCTTCGCCGCTTGGCAAGATCGAGGTGATCGGCCCTGATGCCGCCGAATTCCTCGATTTCATCTATTACAACACCGTCTCGACGGTGAAGCCGGGCGGTTGCCGCTATGGTTTCATCCTGTCGGAAAATGGCATCGTCTATGATGACGGCGTGCTGGTGCGCCTTGATGAGAGCCGCTTCATCGTCTCCTGCTCCTCCTCGCATGTGGCCGGGGTTTACGGCATGATGGAGGAATGGCGTCAGGACCGTTTTCCGACGAAGAAGATCTTCATCCATAACGCCACCGCCGAGACCGCCACCTTTACCGTGACCGGGCCGAAGGCGCGCGAGGTGATCCGCGCCGCTGGCATTGAGGCTGACCTCGCGGATGAGGGCTTCCGTCATATGACCACGCGCTGGGGCCGCTTTGCCGGGCATGAGCTGCGTCTGACCCGGGTCAGCTTTACCGGCGACCGCTCTTATGAGCTGTCGGTGCGTCAGGATCTGGCCAGCGGGCTGTGGCAGAAACTGGCTGAGGCCACGGCAGAGTTTAAGGGCGGTCTGGTTGGCATTGAGGCGATCATGATCCTGCGCGCCGAAAAGGGCTTTATCGTCATCGGCAAAGACAGCGATGGCATGACCCGCCCCGGCGATCTGGGCCTTTCCGGCCCCTTGCGCAACAAAAAGACCGAATTCATCGGTCGCCGCTCGCTGCTGCAGGATGAGGCGCAGCGCCCCGACCGCAACCAGCTGGTTGGCCTTGTGCCAAGCGACGGGCTGGGGCTTTTGCCGATCGGCGCGCATGGCATTGATCTGAGCGGCGGCGCCCCGCGTTCGATCGGCTATGTCACCAGCAGTTATGACAGCGTTTCCCTGCCGCATCCGGTCGCGCTTGGCCTGATCGAGCGCGGCGCCAGCCGCCATGGCGAAGAAATCACCTTGCAACACCTTGGCCAGCGCCGCCGTGCCCGCATCACGCCGCCCTGTGCCTTCGACCCTGAGGGGGAGCGTCTGAATGCTTGATCGTGGTGAATTCTGGGCGCCCGCTGTCAGCGAGGGCCTGCTGATCCGCACTGCGCAGCTGGAGGTGGAGCTGCTTGCACCGCTGCACCAGATCATGCTGAGCGGTGATCTGGCGGCCGGTCTGGCGCGCTATGGGTTGAGCGAAAGCCTTGGCCTGATGGCCGGGGCACAGGGCGAAACCTATGCGCTGCGGCTGGCGCGCGGGCGGATGCTGATTGTCGGCGCGGGCACGGATGCCGCCGTCGCGGGCTGGAGCGAGGGCATTGCCACCACGCCGATGACCGGCGCGCTGGCGGTTCTGGAATTGCGGGGCGAGGGTACGGCCGAGCTGATTGCCCGGGCAACTCCCATTGATCTGTGCCAGGCCTCACCCTGTGCCGCGCTGAATTTCGCCGGAGTGACATCGGTGCTCTACCGCCATGAAGGTGCAGTGCGCCTGCATCTGGACCGTGGGCTGGTCAGCTATATGGCCGACTGGATCCGCAGCAGCGGCGCGGCCTGAGGCTTTACACCCCGAAAAAACAAGGGCCGCACCGACAAAAAGGGGCGGCTTTTTCATTTTCCGCACAGAGATGACCTGAAACCTGTTCAATTGTTACGCGATAACTGACAGAATCTTTTACAAAATGACGATATGCTTGTCAGTTTTGAAGCTTTTGATTTGTATAAATCCATACAGGATTGTACTTAACTGCGAAGAATCCTGGTCCCATCCCTGTGCTGGCACTGAAAGGCATAAGATCTCAGCCCCCTGAGAGCGAAGGCCCCACAGCGCCCTTCAGGCCGGGCAAGGCAGAAAGCTGTTCGCTCTGACGGGGTGCCCCCTCTCAGGGCGTCACAGTTTAAACGGACAACAAGCCGGTTTGTGGCCCCGGTGAGCATCTGGCCCGATGATGGAGACCCGCGCATGACCTTCAAACATTTGCCGCTGGCACTTGCCGCCAGCCTCAGCCTGATGGCCGCGCCCGCCGTCGCTGAAACCGTGCTGAAAATTGCCACCGATTCCGGTGCCAAAGGCTCGGATACCGGGAATGCGATCGAATCCTGGGCGAAAAAGATCGAAGAGGGCACCAATGGTGAGATCAAATTCGAGATCTTTTACCAGAATGAGCTGGGCGGTCAGCAGGAAACCTTCGATCTGCTGATGGCAGGGGATGTCGACCTGATGCTCAACTGGCCGATGACCTCATATGATCAGCGCATCTCGCTGCTCTATGTCCCCTATATGTTCACCAACTGGGAAGACGGGCTGAAAGCCTATTCCGCAGATGGCTGGCTGACCCAGGCGATGAGCCTGATCTATGAGGATCAGGGCCTTGAATTCCTTGGCGCCTGGCCGGAAGGTTTCAACGGTATTGGCACCAAGGGCGGCCATGCGCTGACTGCCGGGGATGCCGCGAAATTCAAAGTCCGCGTGCCGCCGATCTTCCCCTTCACCGAGACCGCGCAGGCGCTCGGCTATCAGACCGCCGCCATCGACTGGGGCGAACTCTATTCCGCGATCCAGACCGGCATTGTCGGCGGGGATGCCGCCAATATCATCTTCTACGACCTGACCTATTTCCCGGATCTGCTGACCGACTGGACCTCGACCCGCACCCAGCTGATCACCGGCGTGCTGACCGCCAATGCCGAAAGCCTTGAAAGCCTGAGCGAAGCGCATCAGCAGGTGATCCGCCAGGCCGCGAAAGAAGTGATGGAAGCCCGCTTTGCTGCCGCCGAAGCCGCGAATGCGGCCGATGCAGAAAAATGGAAAGCGCTTGGCCATGCTTTCATCGAGCCGAGCGAGGCCGAAATGGCTGAAATGGTCCGCACCGTGCGCGAAAAAGTTTGGCCGCTGATGGAGCCGGTGCTCGGCGAAGAGCTGACCGCGCTTATCCATGCCAATGCCTCGGTGAACTGAGCGGCTCATGCTTCGCGTTCTGAACCTTTGCGACAGGGGGCTTAACGGTCTGCTGTCCGCACTTGTCCTGATCACCAGTGCGGTGACCACCCTGTGCCTCGTGGTGCTGGTGATCACCCGCTATTTCTTTGACCTCTCGCTTGCCGGTATGCACGAGACCAGCCTGTTCGCGGCAATATGGCTCTATATGGCCGGGGCCGTGATGGCGACACGGCGTGGCGAACATCTGGTGGTGGATATTCTGGCCACCTCGCTGCCCTCGGCGCGTGGCCGGGCCTGGCATAGCTTGATGATCGCGGTGATAACCCTGGTGATCGTCGCCTTCTTTGCCCAATGGGTCTGGGGCATGTTTGCCTGGGGCATGAAGCGGCCCCAGATCATTCCGGTGCTGAATGTGCCACTGTGGTGGGCCCAGGCCCCGCTCGCGCTGATGGTCTTTGCCGGTATGCTCTATGGGTTGCGCGATCTGGCCCGCGCCCTGCTCAGCCTCTCCCGTCTGTCGAAGGAGGCGTGAATGGAAACGCTGGCCGTTCTGATTTTACTGCTTGTACTTCTGGGCATCGGTCTGCCGGTGGCCTGGTCTTTTGCCGGGGTGGTCGCAGCCCTCGCCTGGTTCTATGACGCCAATCTCAACACGCTGATGCTGCAGGGCTTCCGCTCGCTGAACTCGGTCATTCTGCTGGCGCTGCCGCTGTTCATCCTCGCTGGCTATCTGATGGAATCGGGCGGGATTGCCGGCCGGCTGATCAGCTTTATCGAAATGCTGCTCGGCCGTCGCAGAGGTGGGCTTGGCACCGCCCTTGTCGGTGCCTCGGGTATGTTCGGCGCGATTGCCGGCACCGCCACCGCCGCCGTTGCCGCTATCGGGACGCTGATGATCGATCCGATGGAGAAACGCGGCTATCCCCGGGGCTATGCCGCGGCGCTGCTGGGCATTTCCTCGCTGATCGGCATTCTGATCCCGCCCTCGATCACCATGATCCTGTTCGCGGTTGCCACCCAGCAATCGGTTGCCGCCTGCTTTGCCGCCTCTATCGTGCCGGGCCTTTTGCTGATGGGCGGGCTGATGGCCTATAACCGCCATCAGGTCGGCCGACGTTTTCAGGAAACCGCGCCGCCCCCGGCCCAGAGCCTGCGCGAGAAACTCTCGGTCACCGCACGCACTCTGCCGGCGCTGCTGCTGCCGCTGATCATTCTGGGCGGGATCTATGGCGGGGTTTTCACCCCCACCGAGGCCGCTGCTTTCGCCGTGCTGTCGGCGGTGCTGATCGGCATGTTCATCTATCGTGACATGACCTGGAAAAAGCTGGCCAGCAGCACGGTGCAAAGCGCCGAGACCACCGGCTCTATCGTGCTGATCTTGCTGTTTTCCTTCATCATTGGCCGGATCCTCGTCGCCGAGCGCATCCCCCAGGAGCTGACCGAAATGGTCATGGCGGCGGTTGAGAATCCGATCCTGATCATTTTGCTGGTCACCACTTTCCTGGTGCTGATCGGTGCGGTGATTGACGATGTTTCCATCACCGTGGTCATCGCGCCGCTGTTGCTGCCGCTGATGGTTTCGGTTGATGTACATCCGGTGCATTTCGCCTCGATCGTCGCCACTTCGGTGGTGATCGGCGCGAACAGCCCGCCCATGGCACCGCTGCTCTATATGGCATGCCGGATCGGCAAGGCGCCGGTGAAAGAGGCAGTCCTGCCAGCGCTGCAGCTGATCCTCTGGGTCGCGCTGCCGCTGATGCTGGTCACCACTTTTGTGCCCGAGCTGTCACTGGCCCTGCCGCGCTGGCTGGGGCTGCTGTAATCCCATCCGAACAGACAGACGGCCACACAGACAGACAGACGGCGCGCCCCTCCCGGCGCGCCGTTTTGCATTGCTACCTGCCGCCCCGGCCGGGCAAAAGCGATAAATCTTCTGCCGCAGCGCGGCCCGGCGATTGCCCCGGGCGCGGCCCGCTGCTACAAATGTCACATATCTTTGTCTTAGGTAAAATGAGGCGCAAGTGACCCCTGGCAGCAAGCGGCGCACCATGGGCCAGGTCAGCGGCGAAAATGCCGTGATTGAAGTGGCATGGCTCTATTATCATGAAGGGCTGAACCAGAAGGAAATTGCGGATACGCTCAGCATTTCCCGCGCCACTGTGGTGAATTACCTGCAGGAGGCGCGCGAGCGCGAGCTGATCCGCATCACCCTCGCCGCACCTGCCTTTACCACCCACCGCCTGGCCCATGAGCTCTGCCGCCGGTTCGGCCTGAAAGCCGCCTATGTGGTGCCCGAAGAGGGCGCAGGGCTTGAGCAGGCGTTTCGCCGGGTGGTGAAAGGCGCCGCGCTCTGGCTGCCCGATCTGCTGGCGCCGGGCGATCACCTCGGCCTGGCCTGGGGCCGCACCGTCTATGATCTGGCCGAAGCGCTGGAGGTCAC
Organism: Pseudogemmobacter faecipullorum; assembly: GCF_020539525.1. Taxonomy (GTDB): domain Bacteria; phylum Pseudomonadota; class Alphaproteobacteria; order Rhodobacterales; family Rhodobacteraceae; genus Pseudogemmobacter; species Pseudogemmobacter faecipullorum. The sequence goes on from NZ_JACDXX010000008.1 coordinate 57,299, forward strand.
GGCGATTGAGGATCTGACCGTGCTGCAGCTGGTCGGCTCCATGGCCACACCCTATGGCTTTACCGCCGAGGCCTGCTCGACCCGGCTGGCGCAGCGCCTTGGCGCGCGCTGTCTGAACCTGCATGCCCCTGCCATTCTGTCGAGCGCCTCGCTCTCGGCCGCTCTGCGTGAGGAGCCGATCCTGAAGCGCCAGCTCGATGAGATTGAAAAGGTCAATAAGCTGCTGTTCTCGGTCGGCACGGTCGCCGGTGACAGCCATATCGTCTCAAGCGGTCTCGCCACAGCCGGGGATCTCGACTTTTACATCCGGAGCGGCGCGGTGGGCGTGATCTGTGGCCGCTTTGTCGATAAAACGGGCCGCGAGATCCCCGGCCCGATGAGCGAGCGGATGATCGGCATTCCGCTCGACCATCTCGTCGGGCTGGAAAGCGGCATTCTCGTCACCCCGGGCCATGATAAGCTCGAGGCGACCCTGGCTGCAATCCGGGGCGGCTATGTCACCCATCTGGTGACCGGGCTGACCGTGGCCGAGGCGCTGCTCGAAGCGGAGTTCTGAGGCAGGGGAAACCCCCGCCCCTGCTCCGCCATCAGCGGCTGAGTGCCGCCGCTTTCAGATCGCCGAACATCGCCTCCATCGCCGCCGCATCTGCCCTGCAGATACCGCGCTCGGTGATCAGCCCGGTGACCAGCGCGGCGGGCGTCACGTCAAAGGCCGGATTGCGTCCGCCGGTGCCGTCAGGGCTGATCTGCACCTGGATGATCTGGCCCGAGGCATCGCGGCCCTGAACATGCGTCACCTCACGGTCTGAGCGCTCTTCAATCGGGATCTCTTTCACCCCGTCCACCACCGTCCAGTCGATGGTGGGCGAAGGCAGCGCTACATAGAAGGGCACATCATTCGCCTTTGCGGCCAGCGCCTTGAGATAGGTGCCGATCTTATTGCAGACATCGCCCTGGGCCGTGGTGCGGTCGGTGCCGACGATCACCAGATCCACCTCGCCATGCTGCATCAGATGGCCGCCGGCATTGTCAACGATCAGATCATGGCTGATGCCGGCGGCATTCAGCTCCCATGCGGTCAGCTGCGCGCCCTGGTTGCGTGGCCGGGTCTCGTCAACAAAAACATGAACCGCAATCCCCGCCTCAACCGCGTGATAGATCGGCGAGGTCGCCGTGCCCCAGTCTACCGTCGCCGGCCAGCCCGCATTGCAATGGGTCAGGATATTCACCGGCTTTCCCGGCTTTTTCGCGGCAATCTCGCGGATCAGGGCCAGACCATGCGCGCCGATGCGCCGGTTGATCTCGACATCCTCATCGGCAATCTCATCGGCCCGTTTTGTCGCCGCCGCCGCGCGCTCCGCCGCGGGCAGCGGGCGCAGCACCCGCTCCATCTCATCAAGCGCCCAGCGAAGATTGATCGCGGTCGGGCGGGTTTCATGCAACACCTCCCAGGTCTCGCTCAGCGAGGCATCTGACGGGTCGCGCCCCATCTGACCGGCGACGCCGTAAGCCGCTGTCGCACCGATCAGCGGCGCGCCGCGCACCCACATATCGCGGATCGCCACCGCGTAATCCTCACGGCTGGAAAGCGCGACGATGCGCAGCTCATGCGGCAGCCAGCGCTGATCAATAATCCGCACCTCTCCCGAGGCCTCGCGCCAGATGGACCGGTAAGGCTTGCCATTGATTTTCACAGGTGGTCCTCCGTATTCACGCGCGCCGCGAGATCAAGCAGCGCCTGGGTTCCGCTCAAGGTATGGCGGCTGTGGATCAGCGCAGTGCCAAGAGCAAGGGCACGGGCCTCACAGGCCGCACGCAGTGCAACATCATCAATCCGTTCAAAATCAGCATTATGGGCCAGGCCAAGAATGCGGCGATGGATCTCAACCCCACAAAAACCAAGCGCATCGCGCCAGATCGCCCCCAGCCTTTCGCCCCGCGCAATCTCGCTGGCAAGACCGTGGCGCTGATCCTCATAAAGCGTCGCCTGATAGAGAATGCCCTGACGCTCCTCGCGCCAGAGCCGGGTAAATTCGGCCTCAAAGCTGGTCCAGACCGCCGCCGTGACCGAGAGCAGCCAGGACTGATAGCCAGAGCGTGCGCCAGGGCTTTCCGCGTGACCGGGCTGCGCAAGGCAGGCCATCAGAAAATTCGCCATCAGCATGCCAATGTCAAAACCGATCGGCCCATAGGTGGCAAATTCCGGATCAATCACCCGGATATCGCGCTCTGACACCATGACCGATCCGGTATGAAGATCGCCATGCAGCAGGGTTTCCGCCTGCGAGGTGAAGGCCATTTTCAGATGCTGCGCCGCCACTTTCAGCGCCAGATCGCCGCGCAGCCGCGCCACCGCAGCCTCAAGGCCCGGCGTATGGCGGTTCAGGGCTGCCTCGAAATAAGGATCTGAAAAGACAAGATTTTCGGTAATATCGCATAATTCGATATTGCCCGCGAACAGCGCCAAATCGGCTTTTTTCTCAGCCGCTTTCATCGAAAGATCCGAGCCACGGAACAGGGTCCTGGCGCAGAACTGGCCGAGCCGCTCGCCCAGCCCCCCATAGCGCTTACCGGCGATCAGCCCGTGGCGCAGGATGATATGCGGGCTGAGATATTCCATCACAATGAGCGCCTGGGCCTCATCGAAATGCCAGAGTTCCGGCACGCTGCCCGGGTCACGCGCCGCCTGGCGCTGCAAAGCATGATATTCAAAGAAACTGCGCTTCAGCGGCAGGGGCCAGCTTTCGCCCACAAGCCGCACATAGGGCAAAGCCTGTTTCACAATCGCCGCGCCCAGGCTGCCGCGCAGGATGAAAACGAGGTTGAGATTGCCATCCCCGACCTCCTCGACCTGCCAGCCCTCAGCCGGGCCGATGCGGCGGGTCAGAAGATCGAGACCGCCCAGCCTTGCAGGCAGGCTCCCGGGTGTCAGGGCTGCATAGTCAGACGCGCTCACGCTTCTCCTCCTCCTGAAAACCGCCGCCTTCCAGAATGAAATCTTCCGGCCAGGCTGCTGCTTGCCTGTCTGCAGCACAGGGCGTTCCTTACCTGGTACCGCTCTCCCCGGGGCAGGATTTCCGCGTCACGATCATTTGTCAAACATTATTGACATTTGAACAAGTCACGCTAGCGTCAGCCCTGGGAGAGGAGAATTTATGTGTCTCAGCCAGGCATCGTTATTACGGGGCTGACCCGATCCTTCGCGCGCAATCATGTGCTGCGCGGCATCAATCTGACCCTGCCTGCCGGCGCGATTACTGTGCTGATGGGGACAAATGGTGCAGGGAAATCCACCCTGGTCAAAATTCTCTGCGGTGTGCAGGGCGCAGACAGCGGCACTATCACGCTTGACGGCCAGCCCTTTACCCCCGCCAGCCCGGCGGCGGCGCTGCGCGCCGGGGTGGTGACGGTGCATCAGTCGATCAATGACGGGGTGGCCGCTGATCTCGATATCACCTCAAACCTGCTGCTCGATGATCTGGCCAGCCGCTCGGGCTCCTTTCTCAATGGCCGGAAAATGCGCGATAAAGCCCGTGCCATTGCCGCAGCCGTGGGGCTGAAAGCCGATGTCAGCCGCCCGGTGCGCGAACTCAGCCTTGCTGATCGTCAGCTGGTCTCGATTGCGCGCGCCATGTCGCACCGACCGCGCCTGCTGATCCTCGATGAGCCGACCTCCTCGCTCTCAGCCGCCGAGGCCGGGCAGCTTTTCACTTTGCTGGACCGGCTGCGCAGCGAGGGGGTGGCGATCCTTTATATTTCGCATCGCATGTCCGATATCCGCCGCCTTGCTGACCGTATCGTCTCGATGCGCGATGGCCAGATTTCGGGCCTGTTCGAGGGCAGCCCCCCCGATTACGCCGGCGCGGTCAGGGCGATGCTGGGCCATGAGATCAACAGCAGTGACATTCAGATCCCCGCCCCCGGCCCTGCCGTTCTCAGCGCAAAAGCACTGCAGCTGCGCGCTGAGAGTCGCCCCTTTGATCTGAGCCTGCATGAAAATGAGGTGGTGGTGATCACCGGCCTCGTCGGCTCGGGCAAGACCGAACTGGCCGGGATACTCTACGGATTGCGCAGGCCCCATGCCGGAGATCTCTGCCTCGACGGCGCGCCCTATCAGCCCCGCGATCCGGGCGAGGCGGTCAGGAAAGGCGTCTGTCTCAGCGCCAGGGACCGGCGCATGAATGCGGTGATCCCCGATTTCGACATTACCAGAAACATCACCCTGCCCTTTCTGGGCCGCCATTCCGGGCTGCTGGCGCTGCTGCGCCCGGGGTCGGAACGCGCGACCTCGACCCGGATGATCCGCGAGATGGGTGTGGTCTGTCAGGGGCCAAAGGACAGCATCCTCACGCTTTCCGGCGGCAATCAGCAAAAGGTAATGGTGGCGCGCTGGCTGGCCGAGGCCTCGCGGCTGCTGATCCTGGATGAGCCTTTCCAGGGCGTCGATATTCAGGCCCGCCGCGATATTGCCCGCCATATCCGCGCCAGTGCCGCCCGCCGCGCCACCCTGGTGCTCTGTGCCGAGATCGATGAGGCGCTCGAGATTGCCGACCGCATCCTGGTGATGAGCGAGCAGAGCCTCGGGGCAGGGCATCGCAATGAAAATATCGACCTGGCCCGGCTGATGGCCGAGGTCACCGCTTCCGCCGCAGGACAGGCCGCATAAACAAAGACTTCAGCTTTACTGATTTTGCCATCCGCTACGGTTTTTTGCTGCTGATGGTGGCACTGGTAACCGGCTTTACCATCGCCGAGCCCGCATTTCTTTCGGCCCGCAGCGCCGTGTTCATTCTGCAGTCGGTGGCCATTACCGGCATCCTGGCGCTTGGGGTCACCGCCACCCTGGTGGTGGGCGGCTTTGATCTGTCAATCGGTGCGGTCGCCACTTCGGCGCTGATGCTTTCGGCCTATACGATGGTGATCTGGGATCTGGGCGCGGTCGAGGCGGTGGTGTTCTGCCTGGCCATGGGGGCGCTGGTCGGGCTGATCAACGGGCTGCTGATCGTGAAGATGAAGGTGCCGGATCTGCTGGCGACGCTCGGCATGATGTTCCTGCTGATGGGGCTGCAGCGCATTCCGACCGAAGGCAATTCGATCTCGACCGGCATGTCTTTGCCCGATGGCAGCAGCGCGACCGGGGTGTTTGCTCCGGGCTTTCTGATGCTGGGCCGCCACCGGCTCGATTTCATCCTCGAGGATCTGATCCCGCTTTCGGTGGTGTTTCTGCTGGTCATCGCCTTTCTGGTCTGGGGCTTTCTGGAACTGACCCGGCATGGCCGCATCATGTATGCTATCGGCTCGAACCCCAATGCCGCCGCCCTGGCCGGGATTAATGTCGCGCGTTACCGGGTGCTGGCCTATGTGATCTCGGGCACATTGGCCTCATTCGGAGGGATCCTGCTCGCGGCCCGCCTCGGGCGCGGCGATGTCGCCTCGGGCAATAATCTGCTGCTTGATGCTGTCGCGGCAGCGCTGATCGGCTTTGCCGTGTTGGGTGCCGCCAGACCCAATGCCTTTGGCACCGCCATAGGCGCGCTTTTCGTTGGCATCCTGCTCCAGGGGCTGACCATGCTGAATGCCCCCTATTACACCCAGGATTTCATCAAAGGCTTTGTGCTGGTGGTGGCCCTGGTCTTTACCTTTGCGCTCTCCGGTCGGGGGGGGCGGGCGCTACACTGAAACAGAAAGACAATAAATTCAGGGAGGATACCATGATTTCCAGACGGACATTCACCGGACTTCTGACCTCGGTCGCGCTGTTGCCGGGCATTGCTCTGGCCGAAGGCGCGCCCGCTCCTTTCGATACTCCCGGCGATGTGAAAATCGCCCTCGTGCGCTATCTCTCGACCGGCGATTTCTTCCAGGCCTATCTCTCGGGCGTCGAGAAACAATCTGCCGCGCTGGGGGTAAACCTGCAGGTGTTTGACTCGCGCCAGGATGCGGCGCTGCAGGCCGATATGGTCGATCAGGCCATTGCGCTTGGGGTCGATGGCATCATCATCCAGCACGGCTTGACCGAGTCGATGAAAGAGGCCGCGCAGCGCGCCGTCGATGCCGGGATCAAGGTGGTGGCCTTTGACGTGAATGTCGAAAACACCGCCATCCCCCAGGTCGAGCAATCCGACCGCGATCTGGCCCGTCTTGCGCTGGAACAGGCGATCAGAGACCAGGGCGAGACCTGGACGGCGGGCTATGTCTATGTGCCGGGCATCGCGCCGCTCGACCGCCGCGACGAGACCTGGAAAGAGTTTAAGGCGAAATATCCCGGCATCACCGAAAAGGCGATGTTTGGCACGATGGACAATCCGATTGCCAATTCGGTCGCCAATCAGGCCCGCGCGGTGCTGACCGCCAACCCCGATATCCAGGTGATCTTCGCCCCCTATGATGAATTTGCCAAAGGCGCGAAAATCGCCGTGGATGAGGCCGGCATGTCGGGCGATGTGGCGATCTATTCCGCCGATATCTCGACCGCCGATATCGCACTGATGCGCGAGGAGGGTTCGGGCTGGAAAGCCACCGCCGCGACCAATCCGGCGGTGGTGGGTGAGGTCTCGGTGCGCACCCTCGCCCGGCTGCTGGCCGGTGAGGAGGTCGGTGCCCAGGTCATTGTACCGCCGACCCTGATCACGCAAGGCGAACTCAATGATCTCAACATCTCAAATATGGAAGAGCTGGGCGCGAAAATGCCTGCCTTTGTCCATGCCGAGGTTTCGGTCAGCCCCTGGATGAAACTGCCCGAACGTTAACATCTGCCGGGGGGCGGTCACCCGCCCCCTGCCCCTTCTGCAGTGAGGCCCGTTTTGCGCAATTCCCGCCCGACCGAAGAGATCGCCCATGGCATCCGCTGCCGTGTCTTTGAACATACGATGCGCAATAATGGCGGCTATCTGAGCCAGGCCTGTTCCGCCGCCGAGCAGCTGGCGTTTTTGTATAATGAGGCGCTGAACCTTGGCCCCTCGACCATGCCGATGATCCCGCCGCCCTTTACCGGCGTGCCCTCGGCCACGCATACCGGCTACCGCACCGGCGCGGGCTATAATGGCCCCTTTGACGCGGTCCATGACCGGTTGTTCATCGCGCCCGCTCATTATGCCCTCGTCGCCTATGCCTGCCTGATCGAGGTTGGCCGCATGGCGCCGGAGGGGCTGGAGATGTTCAACCAGGACGGATCCTCGGTCGAGATGATCGGGGCCGAGCATTCGCCGGGGATGGAGGTGCATAACGGCACGCTCGGGATCGGGCTTTCAACCGGCGCGGGCCTGGCCTGGGGGCGCAAGCGCAAGGGCGAGAGCGGTGAGGTCTGTGTTTATATGTCAGACGGCGAGGTCCAGGAGGGCCAGACCTGGGAGGCGGTTCAGGCGGCAGCGCATCACGGCATCGATAACCTCTGGGCGCTGATGGATGTGAACCGTCAGCAATGCGACGGCGCGATGGATTCAGTGATGACCGTGGGCGATATTGCCAGCAAATTCCGCAATTTCGGCGCTGTGGTGGCCGAGGTCGATGCCCATGACCTGAATGCGCTGCGCCAGGCGAAGGCAACCCCGCATGAGGGGCAGCCGCTGATCATTCTGGCCCATTCCAGCCCGGTGAAGGGCATGGAATTTCTGATGAAACGCTTCCCGCGGCTGCATTACGTTCGCTTTAAATCCGAAGAAGAGCGGGCGGAAATGAATATCGCTATCGCGGCAGAGCTGGGGATCGTCCCGGTCGATCTGGGGAAGGGTCACTGAAATGGAAATGGTCAACCGCCCCTATGCCAGCGCCTTTGAGGCCTATGCGGTGCAGCACCCCGAGGTGCTCTGCCTTTCGGCCGATCTGACCTCGAGCTGCGAGATTGACGGCTTTCGCGACCGCCACCCGGATCAGTTCCTGTCGCTGGGCATGGCCGAGCAGAATATGCTGTCTTTTGCTGGCGGCCTCGGCCTTGCCGGCTTCCGCCCCTTCCTGCATTCTTTCGGTGTCTTTCTGTACCGGCGCCCCTATGACCAGCTGATCGCCTCTATCGCCTATCCGCGCCGCCGGGTCCGGCTGATGGGCTTTCTACCCGGCGTGACCACCCCGGGCGGCATGACGCATCAGGCCATCGAAGACATCTCGGTGATGCGCAGCATCCCGAATATGACGGTGCTGGAGGCAGGCGATGCAACCGAGGTCGAAAGCATCATCGCCGCTGCTGACAGTGTCGACGGTCCGGTCTATTGCCGCATTCTGCGTGGCGCGGTGCCGCGTCTCTTCGACAGCCCGCTTGTAATTGGCAAAATGCGGGTGCTGGCCGGGGGCAGCGATGTGCTGATCGTGACCTCAGGCATCACCACCGAAGAGGCGATCCGGGCGCGCGCGGCGCTGGAGCGTGCCGGGGTCTCGGTCCGGCATCTGCATCTGAACACGCTCAAACCCTTTGATGCGGCGGCGATCCTGGACCATGCCAGCGCGGTCAGCCATGGCGTCATCACGCTGGAAAACCACCTCGTCACCGGCGGTATCGGCTCGATGGTGGCCGAGGCGCTGGCCGAAGCCGGGCTGGCCCGGCGGCTGATCCGGCTGGGGCTGCAGGACACCTATGCCCATGGCGGCTCGCGCCCCTATCTGATGCGCCATTACGGCATGGATGCGCTGAGCCTGGTGCGCGCGGTCGAGCGGCTGACCGGGGAGACGACCGGCATTGATGAGACCGCGCTGGAGGCGGTGCGGGTTGAGGCGGTGCATTCCGCGCTCAAGGCCGAGGCGCTCTGATGCGCTTTACCGTCAGCTACCGTATCCGCGCCAGCGACCGGGCCGGGGCCATGGCCCGGGCGGAGGGGATCGCGCTTGAGCAGACCGTTGAAGTGCCGCGCGCCGTGGTGCCGCCGGGCTATATCGAGGATGAAATCCTCGGCCGGGTTGAGGAGCTGGGCCAGCTGGCCGATGGAATCTGGCAGGCGCAGATCTCCTATTCGCCCGATACGGTCGGCGAGGAGATCACCCAGTTTTTCAATGTGATTTTCGGCAATTCCTCGCTCCAGCAGGGCATCCGCGTCACCGCCATCGATCCCGGGGCCGAGATGCTGCGGCGGTTTCCCGGGCCAGGCTTTGGCATAAAGGGCCTGCGGCAGCGGGTCGGGCGGCAGAAGGGCGCGATGATTGCCCCGGTGCTCAAGCCAATGGGTCAGTCTGCTGCGGCCCTGGCAGCGCTTGCCGCCGGATGCATTCGGGGCGGCGCAGATATCATCAAGGAGGATCACGGCCTTGCCTCGCAGCCCGCCGCCCCGTTTGAGGCCAGGGTCGAGGCGATCGCCGCTGCCGTGGCAAAGGCCAATGCCGAGACCGGGTGCAACGCGATCTATATTCCCAATCTCTCTGGTCCGGCCGATCAGATCGAGGCCAGGCTGCGCTTTCTCAAAGCGGTCGGTGCGGGCGGCGTGCTGATCATGCCGGGGCTGCTGGGCTTTGGCCTCGTGGACCGCATCGCCCGCGACCGCGCGCTCGATCTGCCGGTGATGACCCATCCGGCCTTTCTCGGCCCCTATGTTCTGGCGCCGGATACCGGCATTGATCATGCGGTGCTCTTTGGCACGATGCAGCGCCTCGCCGGGGCCGATATCTCGGTTTTCCCCAATCTGGGCGGCCGTTTCGGCTTTTCAGCCGAAGAATGCCGCGCCATTGCCCGGGGCTGTCGCAGCCCTGGCGGCCCGGGAAGGCCGATGCTGCCCAGCCCTGGCGGCGGCATGTCACTGGACCGCGCCGGGGATATGATACGCATGTATGGCGAGGATCTGGTCTGTCTCTTGGGTGGCAGCCTGCTGGCTGATCCTGCGAATATCCATCTCGCCGTCGCCGCGATGCGCCAGGCGGTGGATGCTGCCGGGGCCAGCCCGAACTGAGGCCAGCCCCGGCTGAGATCAGACGCGCGACACCGCCTTATCGCTGGCGAGGCCCGGGCTTTGCAGCCACAGAGCGATGGCAAAGCCCGCACCCCCCCCGACCAGCTTGCCCAGCAGCAAAGGCAGGATAAGCGTTGGCTGGAAATTCGCCGAAAACGCCAGGTGATCGCCGAACATGAAGGCACCGCAGACCGCGAAGGAAATCACCAGCACCTTGTCACGCGGCGGCATGTCTTTGACCAGGCGGAACATGGCGAGGATATTCGCCGCCGCCGCCAGCAGCCCCGCCGTTCCTGCCGCCGAGAGCCCGAGCCTCTTGCCCAGCCATTGCATCGGCGCCTGAAGAAAGCGGTTCATCAGCCAGACCATGGGGAAGGCCCCGGCCAGCATGATGCCGATATAGCCCGCCACTTCCAGGGCGCGGAACTGATCCCCGGCATCGGCGATGATCGGGGCAAAACCCCAGGAGCCGAAGAGGGCCGAGAAAAAGCCGGTGAAATATTCAACGATGGAAAACACCAGCACCAGGGTGATCGCGGCATAAAGGATCCGGCCAAAGGCCAGAAAGCCGCGGATCATCAGCGCCGGGAACAGCTTCAGACAGGTGGCCAGCACAAGGCAGAACACGATCAGTGGCGCGATATTGCGCAAAACCCCTGCCACATTCAGCGCCAGGGCCCGGCTCGCCTCGCCGCTGGCATCAATGCCGGGCCGGATCGCCACATCCATTACCCCCATGGCAAGGCAGGAGACCAGCACCCCGATCGGGATCGACAGGAGGCCGCACATAATGCCGACCGCCATATACTGGTGATCCTCTTTCTCCAGCATCGCCAGACCAACCGGGATCGAGAAGATGATCGTCGCCCCGGCCATAAAGCCGGTGATCGTGGCCAGCATCCAGCCCTCGGGCGAGAGCGCCAGCTCTTTTGCCAGCTGATAGCCACCCATATCCGCCGCGATCACCGAGGTTGCGGCCAGTGCCGGATCCGCGCCCACCGCCAGGAAAACCGGCCCGAGCACCGTGCTGATAAAGGCCGAAAGATAGGGAATGGCCGCCATGATCCCGGCCACCGGGATGAAGATCGGGCCAATGGAATGCAGCCCGGCGGTAAATTCCTTGCCAAGCGGGCTTTCGGGATCACGGATCGAGGCAAAGGCCCCGATCACGGCGCAGATCATGATAATATAGATAACGACTGTACCGATATAGGCCAAAGTCTTTCCTCCCTTGAGGGCCGGTCAGGGATCTTGCGCCCCCGTCCCGGCGGGTTTCTGCGGTTCAGCGGAACAGCTGCGAGAGATGGTCGTTCAGATAAAAACCGTCTGGATCAAGCTTGCGGCGCAAGGCGCGGAACTCTCCGGCCTTCGGATAGATCGAGCTCACATCCTCGCCGGTCAGGAAATGCATTTTGCCCCAGTGCGGGCGCGCGCCATAGCTGCGCAGGATCTTATCGACCGCGCGCAGATAGTCCCAGTAATCCACCCCCGGCTGGCCCGAGACCGAAATCGTCACGCTGTCCTGGCGGTAGAAGGGCGACATCCAGGCCTCATCCCCGGCGGTGAACCGATATTCGATCGGGAATTTCGCCTCGGGGAAATCCTCGAGCATGATCTTACGCACCGCCCGGACAGCTTCTTTACCGGACTGAACCGGCACCGCATATTCCAGCTCGTGAAAATTCGCTACATATTCAATCGGATAGACATCTGAAGAATAGGCCGCCTTTTCAAATTCACGCTCAAATGGTGCCTCGGTGGTGATATCCATCACCTTCATCTCACAGACATCGGCTGTGCGGCCGGTCTTTGAGGTGGCCGAAGTATCGGGCAGGCAATAGAGATGCCGGCTCTCCTCATAGGGGCACCAGAAGAAGCTGAAATGGCGGTGTTTTTCGGCCAGCTCGTCATGCATCTCCATCGCGCTTTCGAAATCCTCGCGCCAGAGACGTTCTTTCAGACGGTAGCTGTCGGTCAGCTGCAAGGTCATTTCCGAAATCGCGCCCAGCGTGCCGAGCGAAACCCGGCTCGCCAGCAAAAGATCCGGCGTGGTTTCATCGACGGTGATCACCGAGCCATCGGGCTGCACCAGCCGCATGCCGACGATGCAATCTGCCAGCAGCGGCAGTTTCGCCCCGGTGCCATGGGTGCCGGTGGAAAACGCCCCGGCAATCGCCTGGCTGTCGATATCGCCCTGGTTGAGCATCGAAAGCCCCTCGGCTTTGAGCACTTTCACCAGCTCATTGATCGTGGTCCCAGCCGAGGCCGTCACCCGGCGTTTTTCGCGGTCGATGCTTTTGACGCCCCGCATATTGGCGAGCGTCAGATGCAGACCATTGGTCAGCGCCACCGGGGTAAAAGAATGGCCCGAGCCCGCGACCCGGACATTCATCCCCTTGCCGGTCGCTCCGGCGATCAGGCTGCACAGCTCATCCTCGCTCGCGGGGGCGGCGCGCGCGGCGCGGATGCAGGTCTGATTGCCAACCCAGTTGCGCCAATGCGCGTGATCCAGCCCGAAATCGTTTACCGTCATACCATGCGATGAGGTATTCATGGAAAACTCCCTGTTGGTTTATCGTTTTTTTGACAGAGGGTCTCAGCCCGGTTCCCGGGGCTCAGACCGCAGTATAGCCATTGTCGGCAAAGAGATGGGTGCCGTTGACGAAAGAGGCCTCATCGCTGGCAAGGAACAAAGCCGCCGAGGCCACCTCATCGGGGCGACACAGCCTGCCCTGGGCCGTAGCGATCATGCTTTCCGAAACATCGACGCCCTGCCTGCCAAGCAGCTCAATCTCGCGCAGCCCATGGGCGGTGGCGATAAAGCCGGGGCAGATCGCATTTGAGCGGATACCGCGATCCCGGAACTCGACCGCAATGGCGCGGGCGAACATATGGCAGGCGCCTTTTGAGGTGCAGTAGAGCACCTCCATCGGCGTGCCGACCACGCCCGAGATCGAAGAGGTGCAGATCACCGATCCGCCACCGGCGGCAATCATCCCTGGCAGCACCGCTTTGGTCACCAGAAACATGCTTTTCACATTGACCGCCATGATGCGGTCCCACTCCGCCTCGCTGGTCTCGAGAAAGGGCAGAGCCGACAGAATGCCTGCATGGTTCATCAGCACAGTGATCGGCCCGAATTCTGCCCCGACGCTCTGCACCGCTGCGCTGACCTGGCTGCTCACCGAGACATCGGCGGCGACGAAGATTGCCTCCAGCCCCTCATCGCGCAGACTTTGCGCCAGCTCTTCGCCCCGGCTGCCCGGCAGATCAAGAATACCGACCCTGGCCCCTTCGCGCGCAAAGCGTTCCGAGGCCGCGAGGCCGCAGCCGCCGGCCCCGCCGGTGATCAGCGCGGTCTTTCCCTGCAATCGTCCTGTCACATCACCCTCCCTGCCGAGGCTTGCATGCCCGGCCGTTTTTCGCATCAATGGCAGGCGACACGGATCCCTTCCGCTGTGCTCTCCTCCACCGGATGATGAAAGCCTATGAGGATGCCGCTGAATTGCTATATGGCGAAAGTCATATGATCGCAGAGCCGATGGACAGTATGATCGCAGGGGCGATTGCCGGGGTATTCGCCAGCAGTGGCGGCCCGGGCTTTGGCGCGGCGCTGGATCAGCTGACCCGGCTCGGCGCCGGGTTCGATATGAGCTGCATTTTTGGTTTCTCGCCCCATATGCCGCCTGCAGTGATCCATGATGGCTATAGCGAGACCACCGACCGTAAGGCGCTGAAATCCTATCTGCGCGGCGCCTATCTGCTCGATCCGTTCTATGCTGCCTCGGTCAGTCCGGTCCGCGAAGGCGGGATGGCCCGCGAGGGGCTGTGGCGGATGCGCGATCTGGCCCCCGATGCCTATTTTGAGGGGGCCTTCGCCTGGTCGCAGGAGGTGCATCCCTGCATCTCGGATCAGGCCGGCACCCTGGTCGAGGAGATCGGTTTTCTGATCCCGCTCGGCAGTGATGTGACTGCAACCTATTCTCTGATGCGCAATCGTGGCGGCTCGGCCTTTGATGAAGGTGAGACCGCTCGCCTGACCGCGCTGCAGCCGGTGATCACCGCCAGCCTGCGCCAGCACTGGGCGCTGATGCAGCATCCGGCTCCGGCCGCTGTCCCTGCCGGTCCGCAAAGCGAGAAGGTCTTTGCCGCCGCCTTCCAGAGCCTGACCCCGGCGCAGCAGGCGGTGACCAAGCTGATCCTGCGCGGTCACAGCAATCTCTCGATTGCCGGTCACATCGGCATTACCGAAGGCACGGTCAAGCTGCATCGCTATAACATTTACCGACGCCTCGGCATTACCGGCCAGGCCGAGCTGTTTCAGCGCTTTATCGATTTTCTCGGCCGCTGAACGCACCCTTTCTCAGCCCCGCCCCAGGAGTTCGCGCCGCAAATGCCGGGATCAGCTATTTTTTACAGTTGAGAATGATTTGCAATTGCAATTACTTTCAACCCCGCTATCACTTGCACAACCCGTTTGCCAAATGACCACTGCCCCTGCCGCGAAAGGATTGCTGATGACCACCAGATTTGCCCGCCTCCTGGGGGCCGCAACCCTGAGCGCCCTGCTGACCGCCCCGGCCATGGCCGATGAAAAGATGAAAGTGGTCACCACTTTCACCGTGCTCGCGGATATGGCGCAGAATGTGGCGGGAGATGCTGCCGAAGTGGTCTCGATCACCAAAGCCGGGGCCGAGATCCATGGCTATGAGCCAACGCCGCAGGATATCGTCCGCGCCCAGGGGGCCGATCTGATCCTGTGGAATGGCATGAACCTTGAACTGTGGTTTGAGCGCTTCCTGACCAATCTCGGCGATGTGCCCTCGGTCACCGTCACCGATGGCGTGGATCCGATCCCGATTGCCTCGGGCTCCTATCAGGGCAAGCCGAACCCCCATGCCTGGATGGGGCTGGAGAATGCCCAGATCTATGTCGACAATATCGCCCGCGCCTTTGTCGCCGCCGATCCGGCCAATGCCGAAACCTATCTGGCCAATGCCGAAAGCTATAAGGCCAGGTTGCGCGCCGGACTCGAGCCGCTGAAGGCAGAGATCGCCGCAATCCCCGAAGCGCAGCGCTGGCTGGTCAGCTGTGAGGGGGCCTTCCCCTATCTGGCCCGTGATCTGGGGCTGCGCGAGCTTTATCTCTGGCCGATGAATGCGGATCAGATGGGTACGCCGCAACAGATCCGCACCGTGATTGACGGCGTGCGCGAACATGCGATCCCGGCCGTATTCTGTGAAAGCACCGTGAATAACGCTCCGGCCGAGCAGATTGCCCGTGAAACCGGGGCGGCCTATGGTGGCATGCTTTATGTCGACAGCCTTTCCGAACCGGATGGCCCCGTGCCAACCTATCTCGACCTGCTTCAGGTCACCACCGCCACGATTGCAAAGGGGCTTGGTGGCGCCGAATAGGCCCTGCCGCCCCTGAGCTGCTGATCCGACACAATACAGGAAACAAAGCCAAAATGTCCGAACCAGACCCGAGCACGGCTGCAGGCATTTCTGCCCGGGAGGTGACCGTCACCTATCGCAATGGCCATACCGCCTTGCGCAATGCCGGCTTTGAAATCCCCAAAGGCACAATCACCGCGCTGGTCGGGGTGAATGGCGCCGGTAAATCCACATTGTTCAAGGCGATCATGGGCTTTGTACCGGTGGCACGCGGTGAGATCCGCCTGCTCGGCCTGAGCGTAGGCGAGGCGCTGAAACGCAATCTCGTCGCCTATGTGCCGCAGAGCGAAGAGGTAGACTGGACCTTCCCGGTGCTGGTTGAGGATGTGGTGATGATGGGGCGATATGGCCATATGGGCTTTTTGCGCCGCCCCGGCAAAGCCGATCACGCCGCCGTCACCGCCGCGCTGCAACGGGTGAACATGCTTGAATTTCGCCACCGCCAGATCGGCGAGCTTTCGGGCGGGCAGAAAAAGCGGGTGTTTCTCGCCCGGGCGCTGGCCCAGGATGGTCAGGTGATCCTGCTCGACGAACCCTTTACCGGCGTCGATGTGCAGACCGAAGAGCAGATCATCACCCTGTTGCGCGAGCTGCGCGCCGAGGGCCGGGTCATGCTGGTCTCGACCCATAATCTGGGCTCGGTGCCGGAATTCTGCGACCGCGTGGTGCTGGTGAAGGGCACGGTGCTGGGTTACGGCCCGACCGAGACCACCTTTACCCGCGAAAATCTCGAGGCAACCTTTGGCGGCGTGCTGCGCCATTTCACCCTCGGCGGTGATGTGCTGCATGAGGATGACGATCAGCGCCAGATTTCGATCCTCAGCGATGATGAGCGGCCACTGGTGCATTATGCCGACCGTATCCACCGCCAGTCTCCGGCCGGAGAGGTGGGACAGTGAGCCTGTTACTCGAACCCTTCACCTATCAATATATGCTCAATGCGATGTGGGTCTCAGCGCTGGTCGGCGGGGTCTGCGCTTTTCTCTCGGCCTATCTGATGCTTAAGGGCTGGTCTCTGATCGGCGATGCTTTGTCTCACTCGGTGGTGCCGGGCGTGGCCGGGGCCTATATTCTCGGCCTGCCCTTCGCGCTTGGCGCGTTTTTGTCGGGCGGGCTGGCCGCCGCGGCGATGCTGTTCTTTTCGGATCGCTCGGGGCTGAAGCCCGATGTGGTGATCGGGCTGATCTTCACCAGCTTCTTCGGCCTGGGGCTGTTCATGATTTCGGTCAATCCGATGTCGGTCTCGATCCAGACCATCACCATGGGCAATATCCTCGCCATTTCGCCCGAAGACACGCTGCAGCTGGCGATCATCGGCTTTGTCTCGCTGATCATCCTGCTGGCGCGGTGGAAAGATCTGATGGTTGTCTTCTTTGACGAGACCCATGCCCGCTCGATCGGGCTGCGGCCGGGGCTGCTCAAGGCGATGTTTTTCATGCTGCTCTCGGCCTGTGTGGTGGCTGCGATGCAGACGGTGGGCGCGTTCCTCGTAATCGCCATGGTGGTGACGCCCGGGGCCACCGCCTATCTGCTGTGTGACCGTTTCCCGCGGCTGATCCAGCTCTCGGTGCTGATCGGCGCAGTGACCAGTTTTATCGGCGCCTGGGCCTCATATTTCCTCAACGGCGCGACCGGCGGGATTATCGTCTGCCTGCAGACCCTGATCTTCCTCTGCGCCTTTGTCTTCGCACCGAAACACGGCCTGCTTGCCGCGAAAGCCCGCGCCAGAGCCGCCCTGGCCGGGGAGCTGCAGTCATGAGCGCCGATCTGCTGCTGCCCTTCCAGTTTCCCTTCATGCAAAATGCCTTTCTGATCGCGGCCATGCTGGCTGTGCCCACTGGGCTTTTATCGTGTTTTCTCGTCCTCAAGGGCTGGGCGCTGATGGGGGATGCGATCAGCCATGCCGTACTGCCCGGGGTGGTGCTGGCCTATATCACCGGGATACCGCTGATCCTCGGTGCTTTTGCAGCCGGACTTTTTGCCGCTCTCGCCACCGGCTATCTCGCCGGCAACAGCCGGGTGAAACAGGATACGGTGATGGGGGTGGTGTTCTCGGGCATGTTTGGCCTCGGGATCGTGCTCTATACCTCGATCCGCAGCGATGCCCATCTCGATCATATTCTGTTTGGCAATATGCTCGGGGTCAGCCTGCAGGATCTCTGGACCGCGGGGCTGATCTCGCTCGCCGTGAGCCTGGTGCTGGTGCTGAAATGGAAGGATCTGATGCTGCATGCTTTTGATCCGACCCAGGCCCGCGCCTCGGGTCTGGCGGTGGGGCTGCTGCATTACGGGCTGCTGACCATTCTGTCGCTGACCATCGTCGCCACCATGAGCGCGACAGGGCTGATCCTGGCCATTGGCCTGCTGATCTGCCCCGGAGCCACCGCTTTCCTGCTGGTGCGCAGCTTCGGGCGGATGATGCTGGTCTCGGTTCTCATCTGCCTGATCTCACTGCTGGGCGGGGTCTATGCCTCATTCTTCCTCGACAGTGCTCCGGCGCCGACAGTGGTGCTGATCTTCACCGCGCTGTTCCTCGCAGCCTTTCTGCGCCGGATGCTGCAAAACCGCCGCATCGCCGCAAAAACCTGAGATCAGCCCCGCCCGGGCCCTGCCAGGCGCAGGACGGGCGGGGCCCGGCTCTGCCCCGCCTCTTTCGGTCACGCGCGATCCGGATTAAACCGCCCGCACGCCGGGCGCTGGCCTTCACAGCCGCCCGGATCCGACCGGAAGATCCAGATGACCTCGCTCAAACGCAACCTGCCGCCCCTGACCAGCCTCGTGACCTTTGAGGCCGCGGCCCGGCTGGGCAGCTTCTCCGATGCCGCGCGCGAGCTGAATGTGACGCGCGAGGCGGTCAGCCGCCAGATCCGCACGCTTGAGGCCTATCTCGGCCTGTCGCTGTTTGAGCGCAATGCCAATGCGACTGCGCTGCGCGACTGGGGGCGGCAGTATTTTGAGACCGTGACCAGCTCTCTGGATGCTATTGCCCGCGCCTCGCAGAGCTTTCCCTCTGCCGCCCCGCCCGGGCCGGAACCCGCTGCCGTGGCTGAGGTAATCGCAGAAGGCCCGCGCCCGCGCCTGCTGATCGTGGATGACATGCCCGGCAATATCCACCGGCTGCATGATATTCTGCGCGGGCAGTATGACACCATCGCCCATATCTCGGCGAGCGATACGCTCGACTGGCTGGCACGCGGCGGACAGGCCGATCTGGCGCTGCTTGATGTGCGGATGGCGGATATGGATGGCTATGCTCTGTGCCGCCGGATCCGGGCCGATCCGCGCCATTCCGCGCTGCCGGTGATCTTTCTGACCAGCCTTGACGCGCCCCAGGATGAGACCGAGGGCTTTGCCGCCGGGGCCTGCGATTTCGTCTCACGCCCCTTTGCAGCGCCGGTGCTGCTGGCCCGGATCGCTGTACAGCTGGAGCTGCGCCGCACCACCAGCGCCCTGGAAGAGCTGTTGCAGCGCCGGGCCGACCGGCTGGAACATGCCGAAGCGCTGATCCGGGCGATCAGGGCCGGGGTGGAAAGCTACCCCGGCTGAAGCGCAGCGAGCATCTGCAGCGCCGCCCGGAAATCAAGGCGTTCCGCCGCCTCCTGCAGAGGCTGCCTCGACCGCTCAGGCAGGGCAGGCAGCAGTTCCGCCAGCAGGTCAAAACCGCGCATCTCGCGGCCTTCAAGCGCATTAAGACAGGCGGCAAAAGCCGCTGAGGCCGGAGGCGCTGCCGCGTTTTCCCGCCGCGATGCCGGATGCGGCAGCGAGGCCTCCAGCGCATCAATCGCCGCTGAAAGCCGGGCCGCAGGCAATTCTCGGGTGCTGCAAAGCTCGGCCAGGGTGGTCGCGCCCAGCTGTGCGGCACCCCCCCGGATGGCATGCAGCACCTCCTGACGGACCAGGCCGTCCCCCCCTGCCCCGATTTCTGCCAGCAGCCGGCGCCAGTCCTGTATCTCGGCGGGCAGCCTGGCCAGCCAGGCAGCGGCCAGGCTGGCCGAGCCCCCGGCATGGCGCAACAACAGCGCCTGATCAAACACCCGCCCGGCCGGGCGGAGCGGGCTGTCCGGCGCCGGTCCGCTGATGCTGACCCGCTTGCCTGCCAGCACCCGGGACAGCTCATCGAGCAGCCGCTCGGCGCTCAGCGGCTTGCCGATGAACCCGGCAAAGCCCGCCCCTGCGCAGGCATCCAGGGTCGCGGTCGAGACATCGGCGCTCAGCGCCACCACCGGCACCCGCCCCAGCCCCGCCTCGCGCAGGGCAGCGATGGTGGTAAAACCATCCATCCCCGGCATATGCAGATCGGTCAGCACCAGATCAAAGCCGCCGCGCTGCGCCTGCCAGAGCGCCAAAGCCTCGCTGCCGCCGGCAGCCGGGCTGACCTTCGCCCCGGCCCGCTCGAGCAGCGCCTCGACAACCACACGGTTGATCGCCCGGTCTTCGATCAGCAGGATACTTTTACCCGCCAGCCCGGGCCTCGCCGCCGCGCGTTCCTGCGGCCAGGCCTCCGGCGCGACCGCCCGGCGCAGCGCGGCCACCAGTTCGCGGTGGGTCAGCGCCTCGGGCAGGATCTGCACCAGTCTGCCCTGGAATAACAGCTCAAAACCGGTTGTCGCGGCCGCGCGCAACACCAGTCCGGGCAGCGGCAGTGCAGCCGGGCAGAGCCGCGCAAGACGCCTTTGCAGCAGACGCGCCTGGCGTGCGGGCATCGGCGCCAGTTCGGGGCGCGGCAGGCCGGGATCGGGCGCCGGCAATGCCCCCGGGCCCTGCAGCGGCAGGTAAAGCACAAACAGACTGCCGCGCCCACTGCGGCTGGTGAAGGCCAGACGCCCCCCCATCCCCACCGCCATTTCCGCCGCAATCGGCAGGCCGAGCCCGGTGCCCGAGACATCGCGCGCAGCAGAGCTGTCGGCCTGCATGAAGGGGCGGAACACCACATCGCGCTCGCCCGGCTGCAAGCCCTTGCCGCTGTCAAACACCGACAGCCTGAGCCAGTCGCCACGTCGGGTGATGCGCAGAACCACCCGGCCCTGCGGGGTGAATTTCACCGCATTGCTGGCGAGATTGAGCAGGATCTGCGTGACCTTCTGCGCATCTCCGCGCAGCGAGGCCGGCACATCCGCGGCAATCTCGCCGCGCAGAGCCAGGTCCGGACTGGCATGGGCCAGGGCCCGCGCCTCGGCCAGCACCTCATCAAATACCGCCTCAGGCGCATAGGGGCGCGCGGCATAGACCATCTGCCCTGCTTCC
Organism: Pseudogemmobacter faecipullorum; assembly: GCF_020539525.1. Taxonomy (GTDB): domain Bacteria; phylum Pseudomonadota; class Alphaproteobacteria; order Rhodobacterales; family Rhodobacteraceae; genus Pseudogemmobacter; species Pseudogemmobacter faecipullorum. The sequence goes on from NZ_JACDXX010000008.1 coordinate 77,865, forward strand.
AGTTTGGAAAAATCGAGCACCTGATCAATACTGCCCAGCAATTGCTGCGCGGCATACCGCATGTCACTGACATAGCCCCGCGCCGCCGGATCCGGATCGCCCGCCAGCAGCAGATCTGAAAGCCCGGTAATCGCATTCAGCGGCGTGCGCAGCTCATGGCTCATATTGGCAAGGAAGACTGATTTGGCACGCGAGGCGGCCAGCGCCTCATTGCGCGCCACCAGCAGTTCGGCGGTGCGCTGCTCGACCTCTTCGCGCAGATGGTCACGATAGCGCTCCATCCGCGTCACGGTACGGTTAAAGTCATGGGCCAGCACCGAGACCTCATCACCCTCGGGGTCAAAGACCTCGGCCACCCGCAGACCGGCGAACCGGAAACTGCCGGTCTCACGATGCCCCCGCGCGGCCCGGGCCAGCGCGTCGAGCGGCGCAATCACCCGGTTGCGCACCAGCCAGAACAGCAAAGCTGCGATCAGCAGAGATTGCAGAACCGTGGTGCCGATCATCGCCAGGGCGCGGTGGCCCAGCTCATCATAAAGACCGGCAAAGCTGAGCCGCAGCTCAAGCGCCGCCACCGGCTCGGCCGCACCGCGCCCGCGCAGAACGAAATCATGGCCACCGCTGAGCCAGTCATGGGGCACGATGCGGCTCAGAGCCCAGAAGCCCGGTGCCTCGCCACTGCCACCGGCCGCCAGATCACCGATCTTCAGCGCCTGCATCTGCTCGGGGCTGAAGATCAGATCCCGGACCCTGACCGATTTCACCAGCGGCATTTCAGACAGCCGGTCCAGCGTGGCCTGAACGGCGGCAAGGTCGAGATCCCAATATGCGCTCTCCAGCTGCGGCAGGGCAGCGGCGACAACCCGGGCGTTGTTTTCCAGCGCGCTGTCATAGCTGCGGCGGAATTCAGCAAAGGCCAGCAGACCGCCCAGCCCCATACCCGAGAGGATCGAGATCACCACCGAAGCGAAGGCAATGCGCCGCGCAAGACTTTTCCGGCGATGCGGCATCAGCCCTCTCCATGCGCGGCGAGGATGCGATCGATGCTGCCCCTGAGCCACATTTCGGCAAGCGCCTGGCCCATCAGCCCGGCCTTGGCATTCCCCGGGGCATCGCGGCGGAAGCTGACATAGCGCGGCACCTCGGCCAGCGCCGGGCGCAGAATGCGGATCCGCTCGCTTACCCCCAGCTGCCGGGCGGCATAGCGCAGATTGGCGCTGCCCCCCAGCACGGTGCTGACCCGGCCCAGCAGCAGCTTGCGCAGACTGGTCAGATCATCAATCGAACCCTCTCTGGTGAAAGCTGCCGAGCGGTCGAATTCGGGCGTATAGGTGAAACCGTTCACCACGCCCACGCGGTGGCCCGCCAGCAGGCGCAGATCATAGCCTGCTGCGGCGCGCCGGTCGTATGCGAGCGCATCCTGGCGCGGATCCTCAGCCCGGACCGCAAAGGCCTGCTGCGTCCGGCGCATCGGCCCGACCATATTCCAGCGCTCAAAACGCTCAGGCGTCGGCGCCACCTGATAGAGCGCATCGGCCTGCCCGGCCTCAAATCCGAGAATCGCCCGCGGCCAGGAGAGCGGGATTGTGGTCAGCCTCACCCCCAGCAACAAAGCCGCCTCGGCGATGATATCGACATCAATTCCGATGAGTTTTTGATCAAGATGATAATTATAGGGCGGAAAATGCTCCATCGCGAGGATGGTCCACTGCCGCGACCCCGCCGCCAGAACCGCAGGCGCGGCCAGGGAGAGACCCAGCAGTGACGTGGCGGCAAGCCCCAGGATATGGCGCCGCGACCGGGCCTGAGCACCCGGGCTGCAGGCTACTGAACTCTCTGTAAAACCATGGTAATTTTCAGGTGAACCGGCTCCGCCCGCCTCGCTTCCGGTGGAGCGGGAAGCTGATTTTGTCAAAGGGCTCACATTGCTCTCCTGCCCGCCCTCTGACGGAATTATTGCCACCCCTGGGCAACCTTTTTGTCTCTCACACTCCGCCACCGGCGGTTGTTAGTCCTGCGCGGACTGTACTGGGAGGTTCCATTCCATGAAAAACACCATTCTTGCAATCCTGGCCGCTTCGGTTGCCCTCTCGCCGCTGGCAGCTGCCGCCGAGGCCTGCAGCAATGCCGCGCTGAAACGGGTGCAGGCTGCCGGTAAACTGGTGGTGGGCGTAAAGGCCGATTACAAGCCCTGGGGGTTTCGTGACACCAATGGCGATATCATCGGGCTTGAGCCGGATATGGCCAAAGCCGTCGCCGATACCCTTGGCGTTAAGCTTGAGCTGGTGCCGGTGATTGCCTCGAACCGCATGCAGTTCCTGCAGCAGGGTCAGATCGATCTGATGATCGCCACCATGACCGACACTGCCGACCGCCGCGAGATGGTGGGGATCAAAGGCCCGAATTACTATGCCTCGGGCACTGCTGCGATGACCCCGAAAGCGCTTGGCCTGACCGAATGGGAAGCTTTGCGCGGCAAGCCGGCCTGCGGCGTCCAGGGCTCGTTCTATCTGCAGAAGATCGAGCAGACCTATGGCGCGACCATCGTCGCTTTCGGCAATGCTGCCGAGGCCAAACAGGCGTTGCGCGACAAAAAATGCATGGCCTTCGTCTATGATGACACCACCATCGGTGCCGATATTGCCGCCGGTGGCTGGGAGGATTTCGAGATCAGCCTGCCGGTTGAAGATTTTGCTCCCTGGGGCCTCGCCGTGGCCAAAGAAGAGGAAAACTGCGCGCTCGGCCAGATCGTTTCGGGCCTGCAGTATTCCTGGCACCGCGACGGCACGCTGATCGCCTTGGAAAAAGAATGGGGCGTACAGCCGAGCCCCTTCCTGAGCGAGATGCATGAGCGCCTCGCTGATCCGCTGGCGCAGTGAGCGGCCTCCCGATGATTGAGCTGATACAGAATTACTTCCGCGAACTGGCGCTGAGCTCGCCCCATTGGAATTTCGTCTGGATCTATGATCCGCATCAGATGAACCGGGTGCTGACCGGCCTGTGGATGACGGTGAAACTCAGCCTGTTCTGCCTGGTATTCTCGGTGATCATCGGGATTTTCGGAGCATGGGCGCAGGGGGCGAGAAGCCGCCTCCTGCGGGCCCTTGTCTCGGGCTATGTGCAGTTCTTCCGCAATACGCCGCCGCTGCTGCAGCTTTTGTTCTTCTATTTCGCCCTTGGTCAGTTCACCCCCAGCTACAGCCCCGATGGCTGGCTGGAAGTGCCAATCATCTCGAATGTCGGCTGGGCGATCATCTCGCTTTCCTTCTTCGCCGGGGCTTTCAATATCGAGATCTTCCGCGCCGGGGTTGAGGCTGTGCCACATTCCACCCGCGAAGCGGCAGAATCCCTCGGGATGACCCGGTTCCAGACCTATACCAATGTGGTTTTCCCGCTGGCCCTGCGCATTTCGATGCCGGCGCTCTCGGCCAATCTGATCAACCTCGTCAAGACCACCAACCAGGCATTTGCGATTGCCGTGCCCGAGCTGCTCTACCAGTCGGTTTCGATCTGGAATGATTACCCCTCGGCGCAGAACCCGACCATGCTGATGCTGCTTGTCTGCTATCTGGGCCTGGTGGGCTTCCTGTCCCTTGGCATGGGACGCTGGGAAAAAACTCTGAGGATTCCGGGCTATGGCGTTTAAATCAACGATCCCAACCGCAAATGTCAGGGGCGGCATGCCGGTGCTTTTGCCCTTCCGCCCCCGCGGCCCGGCCTGTGATGAGATGTTTATCACCCGCTGGCTGGGCGCGATCCCGCTGCCGGTGATGCTGCTGATCGCCCTGGCTTTCCCGGCCTTTGCTTTCGCACAATCCGCAGGTGCTAGCGAGCCGGTGCTCGACAAGCTGATGCGCTGGATCCCCTTCCTGTTCACCCGGGGCTTTTTGTTCAACGTCCTGATCTCCTTCCTTGCCATGCTCCTTGGCACAGTGTTCGGTCTTCTGCTCGGGCTGACGCTCATCTCGAGGTTCCGGGTTCTGCGGGGCCTGGCACAGGCCTGGGTCTCTTTCTTCCGCAACGCTCCCTGGCTGGTGCTGCTCTTCATCATCCTGCTAGCTTTCCCGTTCCAGATTACAGTTTTCGGCATGACACTGCCGCTGCCCGGCTGGGTAAAAACGGTGATCGGTCTGGCGTTGCCGCTTTCGGCCAATATTGCCGAAGTGGTGCGCGGCGCGATCCAGTCGGTGCCTTCGGCCCAGTGGGAAGCGGCCGAAAGCCTGGGCTTTACCCGCCGTCAGACCATTTTCCAGATCATCCTGCCGCAATGTTTCAAGCGTATGCTGCCGCCCTGGATGAACTGGTATGCCATCCTGACCATGTCGACGCCGCTCTGCTCGCTGCTTGGGGTAGATGAGATCATCAGCCTGACCCGTCAGGCGATGGAGGCCGAGGGCAACCGCCCCGAACTTCTGATGCCCTTCTATGGCTTCGCCCTGTTCCTCTTCTTTGCCTATTGCTACCCGATTGCCCGTTTCACCCTGTGGCTGGAACGCCGCGTTGCGGTTAAGACCTGAAAGGCCCTGCTATGACCAACTGGACCCCTGACCAGCCCATCGTCAGCATCCGTGATGTGCATAAATCCTATGGCCCGGTGCAGGTTCTGCGCGGCATCAGTATGGATATCCGCAAGGGTGAGGTGATCTGCATCATCGGCCCCTCAGGCTCGGGCAAATCCACCCTGATCCGCTGCATCAATGCTCTGAATGACATTCAGTCCGGCTCGATCCTCGTCGAGGGCCAGGAGGTACATGATCCGAAACTCGATAAGCTGGCACTGCGCCGCAAAGTCGGCATGGTCTTCCAGCAATATAACCTTTTCCCACATAAAACCGCGCTGGAAAATGTGATGATGGCGCCGGTCAAGGTGCTGAAGGAAGACAAAGCCGAGGTCGGGCTGCGCGCCCGCGCGCTGCTGAAAAAAGTCCGCCTTGAAGGCAAAGAGAACCATTATCCCGGCGAATTATCGGGTGGTCAGCAGCAGCGGGTGGCAATCGCCCGCTCGCTCGCCATGCGCCCTGATGTCATGCTGTTTGATGAGGTGACCGCCGCGCTGGATCCGGAAACGGTGAAAGAGGTTCTGGTCACGATCAAGGATCTGGCGGCGGAGGGCATGACCTGTATCCTGGTGACCCATGAGATGGGCTTTGCCCGTGAGGTCTCGGACCATGTCTATTTCACCGATAAAGGCGTGATCGTCGAACATGGCGCCCCGGCGGAATTCTTCACGAACGCCAAAGATCCGCGCACCCGCAATTTCCTTGACCAGGTGCTGTGAGACGAGGCGACCTCGCAATCATCTGACGGCCCGCCCCTGGAAGGAGGCGGGCCGTTTCACTTATCAGAGCTTCGCAGCAAAGCGGTCGCGCAGCAGGTTTTTCTGCACTTTCCCCATGGTATTGCGCGGCAGCTCTTCGACGAAATGGATGTGTTTTGGCTGTTTAAACCGCGCCAGACGCGGAGCGAGTGCCTGTAGGATATCGGCTTCGCTGAGGCGCGGTGATCCGGTTGGCACCACAACGGCAGTGACCGCCTCGCCAAAATCCTTGTCGCTGATGCCGATCACCGCCGATTCCAGCACGCCCGGGATCTCGTCAATCTCGGCCTCGATCTCTTTGGGATAGACGTTATAGCCGCCGGTGATGATCAGATCCTTGCCGCGCCCGACGATATGGACATAGCCCCGCGCATCAATCCGCCCCAGATCGCCGGTGATGAAGAAGCCATTCTCACGCAGTTCAGCCGCAGTCTTCTCAGGCATGCGCCAGTAGCCTTTGAACACATTGGCGCCGCGCACCTCGATCATGCCGATCTCGCCTGCAGGCAGCAGGGCACCGGTCTCGGGATCGGTCACGATCACCTCGGTACCAGCGAGCGGCAGCCCCACGGTTCCGGCGACGCGCTCTCCTTTATAGGGGTTGGAGGTGTTCATATTGGTCTCGGTCATGCCGTAACGCTCAAGGATCGCATGGCCGGTGCGGGCGCGCCAGGCGCGGTGGGTCTCGGCCAGCAGCGGTGCCGAACCCGAGATAAACAGCCGCATATTGGCGGTGGTCTCGCAATTCAGCATATCATCCTCCAGCAGGCGGACGTAGAAGGTCGGCACCCCCATCAGCACGGTGGCGCGGGTCATCAGCTCAAAGATCCGGTCGATGTCGAATTTCGGCAGGAAGATCATCGAGGCGCCCGAGAACAAAGTCAGGTTCGTGGCGACGAAAAGACCGTGGGTATGGAAGATCGGCAGGGCATGGATCAGCACATCATCGGCAGTATAGGCCCAGGTGTCGCGCAGGGTCAGCGCGTTTGACACCAGGTTGTTATGGGTCAGCATCGCACCTTTTGAGCGCCCGGTGGTTCCAGAAGTGTAAAGCAGCGCCGCAAGATCATCATCGGCGCGCGGCACGGTGGCAAAGGCCGGATCGGCCGGGGCCGCCGCATCGCTCAGCGAGCCCTGACCATCTGCGCCCAGCGTCAGAAGTCTCGCCCCGGCCTTTGCCGCCAGTTCCGCCATGGCACCGGCCTTCGCCGGGTCGCAGATGAGCAGCACCGGCTCGGCATCGCTGACGAAATAGTCAATCTCGGCTGTGGTATAGCCGGTGTTCAGCGGCAAAAACACCCCGCCTGCCCTTACCGTGGCCAGATAGAGGATGATGCCCTCAACCGATTTCTCGATCTGCACTGCGACACGGCCGCCCGGGGTCAGGCCAAGGCTGACAAGCGCATTCGCCATCTGCCCGGTCCGGGCCAGCAGCGCGCCATAGCTGATGCGCTCGCCTGCCAGGGTTTCAATCGCCGTAGCGGCGGGACTGGTGATTGAGGCTTCGAGCCTGTCGAACAGATTCTGGGACATGGTGCCCTCCGGTGGCAGAGACTTCAGGAACGCGCGGGCGAAGGCGCGGCAGGAACTGAGGCCTTTACCTTATCCGAGGCCGCAATATGCGCACGCTCGGCGAAGGCCTCATGATTGGCTTCGATCTGGCTGAGATCATAGAGATAATTGACCATCAGCCCATGCGATTGCTTCAGCCCGTTGGCCGAGATATCGCCGAGATAGTTCAGCCGTTCAAGCCGGGCGCCATTGCCCAGATGGAACCGCGCCACCGGATCCTGCACGCGGTGCGATTTATCCTTCGCGCGCAGGAAATACGTGGCCGCGGCGGCCAGCAGGGGTGCTTTGAGCTGCGCGGCGATGGCCTCATCCTCATGCCAGCCCGGCTGATCCAGCGCCGCAAAGGCAAGGCGCTGATCCTCGCTCAGCAGTTCGGATTTTGTATCCTTTCGCTCAGACGTCAGCCAGGCAGCAAAGCCCGGCACCGGCGAGAGGGTGACGAAGCTGCGGATATTCGGCAGCTCGGCCTTCAGCTCCTCAACCACCTGTTTGATCAGGAAATTGCCAAACGACACCCCGGCAAGCCCCTTCTGGGTATTGGAGATCGAGTAGAAGACCGCCGTCGTCGCTTCTTCGGCTCTGATCGGTTCACGCTGCAGGTCAAGCAGCTCGCCCACATTATCCGGCATCTCGCGGGTCAGCGCGACTTCGACAAAGATCAGCGGCTCATCGACCAGCTGGGGATGGAAAAATCCATAGCAATGCCGGTCGGTGGGCTGAAGCCGGTTGCGCAGATCATCCCAGTTGCGGATCGCATGTACCGCCTCATAGCGGATGATCTTTTCCAGAATGCTGGCCGGGGTGTTCCAGTCGATGGCGCGCAGGCTGAGAAAGCCGCGATTGAACCAGGAGCTGAACAGATGCGAAAAGTCGCTGTCGACCCGGCGCAGCCCGGGATGCTGGCGCATCAGCCCCAGCAGTTCCTCGCGGATCCTGACCAGGCCCGCCGTGCCGCCCGGGGCAAGGTTCAGCCGCCGCATCAGCTCCTGGCGGCGCGGCTCGGAGGCAATATGCAAAGCCTCGGCCGCCTCGGGGGCCTCCGGGCTTTTCTGCAGCGCCGCCAGCGCCTGTTTCACTGCTTTGGCATCGGGGCCGAAACGATCGGCAAGCGCCTGCAGAAAGGCCAGACGTGCGGCCGGATCTGCCGCTTCAAAGGCAGCCAGCAAAGCCCGGGCGAGAACCACGCCCGAAGCCTCGCCCCGGCGCGAGAGCAGGCTTTCGCCCAGCTCTTCCAGATCGGGGGCATTGACCGCCTCGCCCCCGGTGCCGTCGCGCCAGCCGAGCAGACGACGGCCCCGCTCGGTCAGGCTTTCCAGAAGATCGCCCAGAAAGGCGGGGCGACGCTGCGTCTGATCACTTTTCGACATCTGTCAGACCTCCTCTTAAGGCGCTGCCCTGGCTCAGCCCGGCAGCAGAACGAACACAATCCACAGAACCAGCGGCGCGACCAGCGTTACCAGCGCGCCATAATTCAGCAGTTTACGGAAGAAGACCTGTTTATCCACCGCATGGGCATTGGCCAGAACCAGCGCGCCATTGGTCGAGAAGGGGCTGACATCAACAATGGTCGAGGCCACGGCCATGCCGGCGATAAAGCCGATGGCGCTGACACCGCTGTCACCTTGCAGGAAGGGCACTGCCAGCGGGATCAGCGAGCCGAGCACCGCCGTCGATGAGGCAAAGGCCGAGACCACCGCTCCGATGAAGAACAACAGCAAAGCGGCCAGCAGGGGCGAGGCCAGACCGGCCACGCTGTCGCCGACGAAATCAATCGTCCCCATGGTCTCGAGCACTGCAACATAGGTTGAGACGCCGGTGATCAGCATGATCTCGGGCCAGGCCACCTGGGCCATAGCGCGTTTTTGCATGGTCGGCGCGCAGAGCGCGAGCGCCAGACCGATGGTAAGGGCGACGAAACCGATATCGAGACTGAAGGCCAGAACCAGCACCGCCAGCAGCACCAGCGAGGCCAGGGTGAAGACCTGGTAGAGGTTGCCATCCTTATGATTGCCCTCTTCCACCTCGGCCACGAGGCGGTTCGATCCGCCGCCGCCCTCTGCGCCAATGCGGCGGGTCAGGGCCTCGGCCTCGCTGTCGCCAAAGATCTGCGGCCCGGTTGCCGGGCGCGCAATCTCAATATGCGGCACTTTCACCGCATCTGCGGGGGCCATCTGTACCTGCATCAGCCTGCGCCCGCCCAGCAGCATGAACAGGATCAGGGCAACAAGGGCATTGACGGTAAAACTGGCAGCAAAAGTGGTCATCGGGCTAAGCGGCAGGCCGGCTTTGGCCACCACGCCATTGGTGATACCACCATAGATCGAGATCGGGGAAAAGCCGCCGGCCTGCGCGCCATGCACCACCATCAGGCCCATCAGCATCGGCGAGATATGATAGCGGAAGGCAAAGCCAAGCGCGATCGGCGCGACGATGGCCACGGCACCGGGGCTGACCGCGCCGACCGATGTGAGCAGAGCCGAGATGAAGAACATGATCCATGGAATCGCGGCGAGCCGCCCTTTGACCGCGCGCACCGCCATGCGCACCAGCCAGTCAATGGTGCCATTGTTCTGCGCCAGTGCGAAGAGCCAGGTCACCCCCACCAGCGTCAGGAACAGACTGACCGGAAACCCGGCCATAATCTCTTTGGTGCTCTGGGCGGCCAGCAATGTGCCCACGAGGAAAGCGCCGACAAAGGCCAGCACCCCCATATTTATCGGCCAGAGCGTTGCAACAACGAACATCGCGGCCAGAGCATAGATTGAAATCAGATGTGGTGTCATGCGCGGCTCCTCTCCTGCATTCCCCAGGCACCGCTGATGCGGCCCCCCACCGCGCGGCCCTCCCAAGCGACGCGTTTCCCTCTGTAGTGTTATATGTCTCGACCTCTAATGTTGTATATAACAAACTAATCAATAGATATTCTTCCGCCTGGGCTCTAGCATCCGCCTCAGGCAGACGGAGCGCGAAATGAGCACGATCCCCACCGCGACGCGAATTCGCAATACGCTGGAAAACGCAATTGTCGCAGGACGTTATTTGCCGGGAGCGCGGATCGACCCCGAGCTGCTCGAGCAGGAATTTGGCTGCTCGCGCACCCCGGTCCGCGAGGCGCTCTATCAGCTGGAATCCTCCGGTCTGGTCAAGATCATGCCAAAACGCGGCACTTTTGTCAGCGCCTGGACCCCCGATCAGCTGGCCGAACGCTTCGAGGTTATGGCAGAAACCGAGGCGAGCTGTGGCCGTCTGGCAGCACGTCGGATCACCGATGGCGAAATGACGGCTTTTGTGAGCATCCACGAGCAATGCCGCGCTCTGGCCGGGGCCGGGGATAGTGAGGGCTATTACCGCCACAATTCCCTGTTCCATCATTGCATCTACCGCGCCACCCATAACAGCTTTCTTGCCCAGGAGGCGGCGCGGCTGCATGCCATGCTTCAGCCCTACCGGCGGATGCAGCTGCGGGTGCGCAACCGGATGGGGCGCTCGTTTCGCGAACATGACCGGGTGGTAGAGGCGATCCGCAGCGGTGATGGCGAGGCGGCAGCGACGGCTTTGCGCGATCATGTGATCGTTCAGGGCGAGCGGTTCCATGATCTGCTGGCCATGGTGCGCCAGGCTGAAGGCTGACAGCCGGGCTCTGTGCAGCATGAATATCAATGATGCACAGAGCTCTGACAGCCAGTGAAGGCTCTCGCCCCATATACGCGCTTTACCCGGACGGCCGGTCAGGATCGCCGGGGAGAGAACCATGGCCCCCGCCGGATCTGACACTGTGGTCGCCACGGCAGCCCCGCCCGGAGCCATTCCGAGGCAGGGCATGAAGCTGCTGCCCGATCCACGCCACTCTCCGCTTTTGCGCTTTCGGGCCTGCTGATCGGGGCGACCGGTCTGCTCTGGCTGGCGCAATGGAGCCCGGCAAAGCCACCGCCGGGACTGAAAGCGATTATCACCGCAATTATCGGCGGGGTGTTCGCCGCTTTCCGGCGCTATGGCCGGGGGCTTCCTGCCTGGCGCAATTGAAGAGCTGCCCGAGGCCTGCCTGCCGCAGAGCCTGTCCCCTGTCACGATGCCTTTGCAATCTTGCAGGTCACAGCGCTGCTGCTCTGGCGGCCTCCGGGGCTGCAGAGGCGAACCATTACCATGAGCCTCTGCCGAAAACCGCCCCGCTGCCATCCCTGGCCGGGGGCGTCCGGGATTCAATCGGGTTTATTAACCCAGATCACCACGGCCTCGGTCTCTCCCGGATTGAAGAAGCGGTGACTGATGGTCGAGGGCAGCGCGAAACCATCGCCCTCCTGCAGCTGATAACAGGTATCCTCGACCTGCAGGGTGAACCGGCCCGAGACGACATAGCCAAGCTCTTCACCGGAATGGGTATAGCAATCCTCACCCGAGGAGCCCCCGGGCGCAATCCGCACCACGAAGGATTTGATGCTCTCGATCAGCTCGGGCGAGGCGCGGTTTTTCACCACCCCGCCGGTATTGAGTACCTCGCTCTGCTCGGCCGCGCGCAGAACATAGGGATTGGCCCGCACCGCGCTGGCGAAACCCTTCGGATCAATCAGCTGCGCCGGGCTCATCGCCAGAACCTCGGCGATAATATAGAGGCTGCGCACCGTCGGCGAGACCAAACCGCGCTCGATCTGTGACAGCGCCCCGGTCGACATGCCGGATTTGCCTGAAATCTCGCCCAGCGTCAGCCCGAGTTCCTGGCGGCGCGCCCGGATCCGGCTGCCGATGTCATCCTCAGCCAGGCCGTTCAGATCGGCCAGAGCCGAGCGCGAGTTACCGGATTTTATCATGCCTCATCCCTGCGTCAGCCCTGTGAGCCTGCTTCCAATATATTTCATTATTATGCTAAACAATATAAAATTATTTAATAGTATGAAGACACACTCAGCAAGAGGTCACAGCAGATGCCCGGCGCCCAGACAAAATACACACCCTATTGGTGGGAGGCGGCGCCGCTGCAGTCTGAACCAGTCCGCGAGCTCACACCAGCCTGCGATATCGCAATTATCGGCGCAGGATATGCTGGTCTTTGCGCTGCGCTGCATCTGGCACGCGCCGGACGCACTGTCCAGGTGTTTGAACGCGAAAAAACCGGCTTTGGCGCCTCGAGCCGCAATGGGGGAATCACCTCCGGCAATCTGCGGCCCGGCGCGGCGGCACTGACCGCCAGCTATGGCGCCGAGCGCGCCGCCCGGATCACCGCCGAAGGCCATGAGGCTCGCCGCTATCTGCAGCATTTCATCAGCAGCGAGCAGCTTGACTGCGATTTCCAGCCGGTTGGCCGCTTCTACGGTGCCATGACCCGGGCCGAATATACCCTGCTGGCCCGCCAGGCCGATGAGCTGGCCCGCGAGACCGGCGTCACCTCTTTCGCCGTGCCGCGCACCGAGGTCAGCCAGCATATCAGCACCGATCTCTATATGGGGGGCTCGGTGCGGATGGATATCGGCGGGCTGCATCCGGCGAAATTCCAGGCCGCCCTGCTGCGCGCCGCCAGAGCTGCAGGCGTGGCGATTCACAGCGAATGCCGCGTCGAATCGGTCAGCGAGGGCACGCATAAACATAAAGTAAGCACGGAACGCGGAACAGTTTTCGCGCGCGAAGTCATCGTCTGCACCAATGGCTATACCGATCACGCCGATCGCTGGCTGCGCCAGCGCCTCGTGCCGCTGCGCTCGCGCATCATTGCAACCGAAGTGCTGGGCAGCGAGCGGGTGAAGGCCCTTGTTCCGGGTCTGAAAATGCTCACCGACACCCGGGCGATGACCTATTATTTCCGCCCCAGCCCCGATGGCAGCCGCCTGCTGTTTGGCGGCCGCGACACCGGGCTTCTGGGCGATAACGAGGTGCCCACCCGCGCCAATAAGCGCGAATTGCTGCGGATTTTCCCCGAGCTGGAAGGGGTGCAGATCTCGCACAGCTGGAGCGGTTATGTGGCGATGAACCGCAATATGCTGCCACGGATCTTCAACCGTGGTGCGATCCATTACGCCACCGGTTTTTGTGGATCCGGCGTGGTCTGGGCGCCCTGGCTGGGACTTAAAATTGCCGAAAAGCTGCTCGGCAGCGCCGCCAGACCCAGCGCTTTCGACTTTTCACCGCCGGGTCTGGTCCCAACCTTCCGCGGCAAGGCCTGGTTCATGCCGGCCGTTTTCGCAAATCTCGGCCTCCAGGACAGGCGCGCCCTCGCCCGGAACCAGCGGGAAAGGTCGGCCTGAGCCGGGTTCAGCGCTGTAACCCCGGGTCTGGCGCTGACGAATTGCGCAATTTTCGCAAAATTTTGCAGAATAATGAAACATCAAAGTGAAATTTATTGCCATTAAAATTCACTTTGTTAAAATGCACCTATAAGAGGTACGCTTTCCTGCTGCCTCACCTGATAAGCATATGAAGGGGAGTTCTATGCGTCTCAACAGGATTTGCAGCGTTGCGCTGGCGGCTTTGATGGCTCTGAGCGGCGCCGCAGTGGCGCAGCAGCAGGTCACCATCGGCTCGTCGCCCACCGGCCTGCCTTTCACCTTCGTCAACACCGAAACCAATGAAATGGACGGCGTGCTGATCGATGTGATGAAAGCAATCGAAGCCGATACCGGCCTGACCCCGGTCTTCGTGCCGACCCAGTTCTCGGCGCTTGTGCCCTCGCTGACCTCGGGTAAAATTGACCTGATCGTCTCGGCGATGTTCATCACCGAAGAGCGCGCCAAGGTCGTGGATTTCTCGGACCCGATCTATGGCTATGGCGAAGGCGCCTTTGTCGCGATCGACGATGAGAATTCCTACACCAAATGGGAAGATTTCGCCGGGAAGACCATCGGCGTGCAGCAGGGCACGACCTTCGTCGAGCTGTTCCAGAAAAGCGGCATTTTCGCCGATGTCAAAATCTATAAAGGCATCCCCGATATCATCGCCGATGTGAATGCCGGCCGGATCGATGCCGGTCTCGCCGATGGCCCGATGGCAGCCTATTACATCGGCCAGGGCCGCTTCCCCAAAGTCAAAATGGCGGAAGATTATGTGGCTTCGGCTGCCGGTGAGTTCGGCGTGGCGCTGCGTCAGGGCGATGAGCGCCGCGAGACCATCAATAAGGCCATCGCGCGCATCAAAGAAGATGGCACGCTCGCCGAGATTCTGGCGAAATACGGCCTGAAATAATCCAGGGCCCGGAAGGGCCGCCCCGGCGCGGCCCCTCCCTCCTCCGGACCTCCGGCTTCCTGTGCCCGGGGTCCGCTTTGCCCCTGCCCCAACCTGAGACCTGCTTATGCAAAACTTTCTTCTGGACGCCCGCGAGTTCTTTCCGGTTCTTCTTCAGGGTGTGAAATTTACCCTTCTTGTCACTCTGGGCGCCCTGATCCTGTCGACCGCGCTCGGCCTTGTCTGGGCCCTGATGCGGGTTTCGGGTATCGGCTGGCTCGCAAGGCTTTCTGCCTGCATTGTCAACGTGATCCGCGGCATTCCGATCCTCGTTCAACTCTTCTATATCTATTTCGTTCTGCCCGAATTCGGCATTGCCCTCTCAGCGCTCCAGGCGGGTATCATCGGCCTTGGCATCGCTTATTCCGCCTATCAGGCCGAGAATTTCCGCGCCGGGATTGAGGCCATCGACAATGGCCAGACCGAGGCCGCGCAATCGATCGGCATGGGCTGGTTCCAGACCATGCGCCGGGTCATCCTGCCCCAGGCCGTGCGGGTCATCCTGCCGCCCTATGGCAATATCGTGGTCATGTTGCTGAAAGACAGCTCGCAGGCTTCGGCGATCACCGTCGCGGAACTGACCATGCAGGGCCAGCTGCTCGCAGCATCCACCTTCAAGAATATGAGCGTCTACAGCCTCGTCGCGATCTTCTATCTCTGCCTCAGCATTCCGCTGATGCTGTTGGTCTCGCGGCTTGAGAAGCGCTTTGGCAAGAACAAGGGGCACTGACCATGGCGATGATTCAGCTCAATAATGTCACCAAATCCTTCGGGGCGCTGCAGGTGCTCAAAGGCATCACCGGCGAAGTGCAGAAGGGTGAGGTGGTCTGCCTGATCGGCCCCTCGGGTTCGGGAAAATCGACAATCCTGCGCTGCCTGAACGGGCTGGAGGTCTATCAGGGCGGCCAGATCCATATCAATGGCGAGCTGGTGGATGCCACGAAACCTGCGATCCGGCAGATCCGGACCCGGATGGCAATGGTGTTTCAGCGCTTCAACCTGTTCCCGCATCGCACCGCGCTTGAGAATGTCATCGAAGGTCCGGTGCATGTGAAGGGCGAGAACCCGAAAGAAGCCCGCGAATATGGCGCGCATCTGCTGGAGCGGGTCGGTCTTGGCGCGCGCAAGGACTACTTCCCGGGTCAGCTGTCCGGCGGGCAGATGCAGCGGGTCGCCATTGCCCGCGCGCTGGCGATGCGACCCGAGGCCATCCTGTTCGACGAGCCGACCTCGGCGCTCGATCCGGAGCTGGTCGGGGATGTGCTCGATGTGATGCGCTCGCTGGCGGAAGAGGGCATGACCATGCTGGTCGTCACCCATGAGATGGGCTTTGCCCGCGATGTGGCCGACCGGGTGCTGTTCCTCGACGGCGGTGTGATCGTTGAGCAGGGCAAGGCCGATGCCGTGCTCGGCGCGCCCCAGCATCCGCGCACGCAGGACTTCCTGCGCCGTGTTCTCAATCACTGAGCCGGTCCAGAGCCGGCGTGAGGTTTCAGCACGGAGCGGGTCAGATCGGCGCGCTCCGTTTTTTTAAGCCTGATTTATCGACGAGGGAGAGGCAGATGGCCTTTTACTGCAATACCGACGCAAGACGCAGCGCCATTATCCGCGACGCCTTTGCCAGGGCCCGCCCTGATATCGAGGTTCTGACCGGAGAGCTCGACGCAGCCCAGGCGGCACGGGTGCAGTATATGTTCTGCTGGAAGCCCCCGGCCGATACTGCCACCCGGTTTCCCGCCCTTGAGGTGATTTTCTCCTCGGGTGCGGGGGTTGAGCAGTTTCTCGGCCTCGACCTCCCCCCGGCGCTGCGGATCATCCGCATGACCGAACCCGGCCTTGTGCGGATGATGCAGGAATATGTGGTGATGGCGGTGCTGTCGCTGTTTCGCAATCTGCCCGCCTATCTTGCCCAGGCCCGCGAGGGCATATGGAACGAGCTGCCCTATAGCGCGCCCTCCTCCTGCCAGGTCGGGGTTATGGGCCTCGGCCAGCTCGGCACCGGGGTGATCGGGGCGCTGCGCCCCTTTGGTTTTGGCCTTCAGGCCTGGGCCCGCAGCCCGCGTGATATTGAGGGGATCCGCTGTCACCACGGCGCAGAGGGTCTGCAGGACTTCCTCGCCACGACCAGTATTCTGATCTGCCTGCTGCCCCTGACCGATGAGACCGAAGGCATGATCAACGCCGCCTTCCTGGCCCGGCTGCCGCGCGGCGCCAGCCTCGTTCTGGTGGGGCGCGGCGGGCATACCAGGCAGGAGGATCTGCTGGAGGCACTCGACAGCGGTCAGATCGGATCGGTCTTCATGGATGTGACCTCGCCCGAACCGCTTCCCGCCGATCACCCGCTCTGGCACCATCCGAAAGTGATCCTGACCCCGCATGTCGCCTGTGTGACCGATGCCCAGGGCGCGGCGGAAGTGCTGCTGGAAAACCTGGAGCTTCTGGCTGCGGGCGGGCAACCGGCCGGTGAGGTGGACCGCCAGCGCGGATATTGATCCCGGCAGACCGGGGTGCGGGCTGGGGTTTCCATTGCCCCGCACTCCCGGGCGGTGCCCCATAGTGACCTGGCATCACAGGCTCACGACGGGGCTGGAAGGCCGGTTTCCTGCCGCTGCGGCAACCATTTCGCCCTGGCGGCGTTTTCCCCTCGCCCTTCGCAAAGGAAATCAGCCATGCCATGCAAAGCTCCTCTTTCCTGCCTCGCGCTCGCGCTGCTCCTCGCGGCCTGCGGACCGAATACCGCCACCCGGGCGACAACCGGAGCAGCTACCGGAGCCGTGGTGGCCGGCCCGGTCGGGGCCGTGGCGGGGGCCGCGCTCGGCGGATCCGGCGTTATCCGGGTGAAATGACGGACCAGGCCAGGGCAGGGCAGGTGTCATATCTGCCCCTCGCCCGGTCCGGCTGATCAGGTGCAGGTATCCGGGGTCGCACGGTTTTCTTTCAGCCCCGGCCGCATCCGGTCAAACATCGCTTGACCACCCCCATGCCTGTGCCGCTCATGCGCCTGAGCAGAAATGAAACCTCTGCAAGATCAGGGCAGAGACTGCGGGAAAGAGAGAGCGGGTTTTGGCTGGCCTTTATGATGATGCCCATGTGACACGGCTGACCCTCGCGGTCAGACAGCTTCTGCCGCAATGGGGCCTCTCGCCGCAAACCGCTCTGCATCTGCTCGCTTTGTCCGAAAACGCCACTTTTCTTGCCTCTGATCCGGACGTGCCCCGGCAGATTGTGATCCGGGTGCATCGTCCGGGCTATCACAGCCTTGCCGAAATCTGCTCGGAGCTGGACTGGATCGCGGCGCTGAAACAGGACAGCAGACTGATCCTTCCCGCCACTATTGCCGCCCTTTCGGGCGAGCGGGTGATCAGTTTTGAGGATCAGGGACAATCCCGTTATGTCGTCGCCTCCGAATTTCTCGAAGGGGTCGAACCCGGCCCGGGAACCGCGCTTATCCCCGGCTTTCGTCTGCTGGGGGCAATCTCGGCCCGCCTGCATCAGCATGCCCGCACCTGGCAGCGCCCGGCGGGATTTACCCGCAAAGCCTGGGATTATGCCGGGGCCTTCGGCGAAAATCCGGTCTGGGGCCGCTGGCAGGATGCGCTGGATCTGACGCCCGAGGGCAGGGAAATTCTGAGCGAGGCCCAGGAATGCCTGGGGCAGCGGCTGGCGGCCTATGGTCAGGATCCGGCGCGTTACGGTGTGATCCATTCCGATCTGCGACTCGCCAATCTGCTGCTGCGCGGAGAAGAGATTGCCGTCATCGATTTCGATGATTCCGGTTTTTCCTGGTTCGTCTATGACCTCGCCTCGGCGCTGACTTTTTGCGAAACCGAGCCGGAAGTACCGCAGATGATACAATCCTGGATTGAAGGCTACTGCGAGGTTCACCCGCTGTCAGGGGAGGATATCGCGATGATCCCGAGCTTCCTGATGTACCGGCGTTTTACCATTTCGGCCTGGATTTCCACCCATGCCGAAACCGCAACAGCCCGTGCGGCGGGGCTGGGGCAATACACGCGCGAGACCGTGGAATTCGCCCGGCGCTATCTCAGCTGCGAGGCCTCTCCGGAGCGGAATATCTATGCACTCTGGGGTTGAATCGCGTGATCGCACCTCCCTCGCCCTCGCCTTCCTCCCCCTCACTGCGGTCTGGTTCCCAAAATTCTGCCTACCATGTTTCTGCCGGAACCGATAATAGAGCTCCTCGTTAACCCGCCAAGAGGGCGTAAGTTACGACCTGCCAGTGGCAGGAAAGTATACCCACTGAGGAGTACAGGAAATGGAGTCAGTTCCGAACGGAATGACACGGCGAAATCTGCTGGCGATGGTCGGTGCAGCGGCAGGGGCAAGCGCAATGTATGCGGCGATGACCAGCCTCGGCCATGCGCGCCCCTCGAATTATCAGGGCCCGCTGAAGCTGGAAGGCGACCCCAAAGGCGCATCCGTCCTGGTTCTGGGTGCCGGTCTGGCCGGAATGACCGCAGCCTTTGAGCTGCGCAATGCCGGCTATAACGTCAAGGTTCTGGAATATCGCGAGAAGGCCGGCGGACGCTGCTGGACCCTGCGCGGTGGCGATGTCTACACCGAACTGGGCGGCCATACCCAGGAAATCAAATTTGCCGAGGGCAATTACATCAACCCCGGCCCCTGGCGCATTCCGTCGGACCACTTCGCGATCCTCGACTACTGCCGCAAGTTCGGCGTGGCGCTCGAGCCCTTCGTGCAGGTGAACTACAACGCTTATGTGCACAATTCCCAGGCCTTCGGCGGCAAGCCGCAGCGCTTTAAAGAGATCCAGTCCGACTACCGCGGTCAGATCGCCGAACTGCTGGCCAAAGCCGTGCAGCAGGAAAAGCTCGACGATCTGGTGACCGATGAGGATGCCGCGCTGCTGGTCGAAAGCCTCAAGCGCTATGGAGTGCTGAACGACGATCTCGAATATGTGAAATCCGATGCCGTCTCGATCTATCGCGGCTGGAAAACCGATCCGGGTGGCGGCGAAGGTGCCGAGCCGGAAGCGTCGGACATCATTTCTTTGTCCGACATCCTCAAGGGCCGTCTCTGGAACGACCTGATCACCGGCGAGTCGATCGACCACCAGTCGGCAATCTTCCAGCCCGTTGGCGGCATGGATATGATCGCCCAGGCTTTCGAGCGCGAAGTGAAAGATCTCATCACCTATAATGCGAAAGTCATTCGCATTGAGGGCGGTGAATCCGGCGTCAGCGCCACCTGGGTCGATTCCGCTAAGGGCGGCGAAGAGCATACGGTCAGCGCTGACTATTGCATCTGCACCATTCCCTTCTCGGTCCTGAGCCAGATCGAGCATAATTTCGGCTCGGACATGACCGAAGCGATTGAGAGCGTGCCCTATGCTTCCTCGATCAAGGTTGCGCTCGAGTTCAAGCGCCGCTTCTGGGAACAGGATGAGCATATCTATGGCGGTATCAGCTATACCGACCTGCCGATCACGCTGATCTCCTATCCTTCGACCCGCTTCCTCAGCGAAGGTCCCGGCGTGCTGCTGGCGGCCTATTCCTGGGGCGCTGCCTCCTATCAGTTCAACGCGGTTGAACATGAAGAGCGTGTCGAACTGGCGCTGAAATACGGCGAGCAGATCCACCCGCAGTATCGCGAAGAATTCACCACCGGCGTCTCGGTTGCATGGCACCGCGTGCCGTGGACCCTGGGCTGCTATGGCGAATGGCGCGATCAGGCGACGCATTATCCGCTGGCCCTGAAGATGGACCAGCGCACCCTGATGGCCGGGGAACATATGTCTTATCTGCCGGCCTGGCAGGAGGGCGCAATCCTCTCGGCTCTCAACGCGATTGAGCGCCTGCACAAGGTGGTGACCGGCGCCTGAGGCGAGGTCAGAAAAGGATATGATCATGAAACAATATCTGATGGCCGCAGGCCTTGGCCTGACCCTTCTGTCGCCGCAGCTCGCCTCGGCGCAGGACTTCGTGCAAAGCGGCTCCTCCGATATGCTGCCGCAGCAGGATGGCCAGTCGCTGTTTAACGCGGTCTGCTCGGGCTGCCATATGGCTGACGGCCGCGGTGCCGAAGGCGCAGGGCATTATCCGCCGCTTGCAAACAGCGAATTCGTTGAATCGCCGGAAGCTGTCGCGACCTGGATTATCAACGGCTATCGCGCCATGCCGCCGCTCGGCGGGATCATGGACGACGCTCAGGTCGCCGAAGTGGTGAACTATGTGCGCCACAATCTCGGCAATGACTATGAAGGTCAGATGACTGCCGAGGATGTAGCGGCCCTGCGCGAATAAAACCGGTCCCGGCCCGGATCACACCGGGCCGGGGCTCCCCCCTGAACAGGATAAGACCTGATGAACAAGACATTCGTTTCTGCCGCCCTGCTCGCCCTGCTGCCGCTCTCCGCTGCACAGGCCGAGGTCATCCGCCACAAGACCCCCGGTTCGGACTTCCCGATTGCCCGGGCGGTTGAAGTGCCGGGCGGCGCGACCACCGTCTATGTCAGCGGCGCGGTGCCGCAGCCTGCTGATGCCTCGCTCGACGCTGCCAGCGCCGAAGCCTGGGGCGACACCAAAACCCAGACCATCTCGGTCCTGAATGGGATTGAGGCCACCCTGAAAGATCTCGATCTGACCATGGGCGATGTGGTGAAGATGCAGGTCTACCTCGTTGCCCCCGAGGGCGCTCCGGCCGACTTCTCCGGCTTCATGGAAGGCTATACCCAGTTCTTCGGCACTGAGGCTCAGCCAAATCTGCCCGCACGTTCGGCTATGATCGTCGACGCCCTGGTCCACCCGCGCTGGCTGGTGGAAATTGAGGTGACGGCAGTCCGTCCGCAGTGATGGCAGCTGCGGCTGCGGGCATAAACCCTGAAGCCGCAAACCGCTCAGAAAAGGCAGGCCCCCTCCCGGGCCTGCCTTTTTGCCGGTCTGCACCTTTTTGACGACCTGGATTGGCGAAAACAGACCCGGCCCTGAAACCTCAGCGCCTCAGAGCGCGATCAGGTGATTGTCCCAGGCCAGATTGCTGTTGCTTTGCAAGGGTCGCAACCCCTCCGCCCGGCAGTCCCAGATTACCCCCTGGCCATCGGTTGCAATCAGCCCCTCTGCCCCGGCCGAAAGGCCACAGATATCGGCGCGGCGATGCATCGCAACCGGCTCTCCCGCCGCGTTAAACAGCATCACCACCCCGCCCACCGGTGAGGTAATCCCGATCAGATCGCCCGCGCGGCTGATCGCAACCGATCCGGCATAGCCTTTCATCGCGAAATCATGGCCCGGCTCCGCCGTGCAGAGCTGCACCGCCCCGCCGCGGCGATGCAGGCCAAGCTGTGGCACAGCCTCGCCCGGATCGCCCTCCCATTGCATGGCGAAAGCCACGAGACCGTCGCGTGATAAAGCCAGATGGCGGATCGAATTCTGTGCCAGCCCGGGCGGCAGGATCACCTGTTCAAGCAGCTCGCCCCCGGTCGAGATATAGCTCAGACTGGGCTGCATCTGCCCGAGGTTCAGCTTGCTGCGGTCACTGGGGTCGGTCTGGATCCCGCCATTCGCGATCACCAGCACATCATCGGAATGGCGCAAAATCTCATGCGGACCAATGCCGCCGCTTGGCCATTCACCAATCCGCCGATAGCCCGCCGCCACCTCCCAGACACCGATCCGCCCCGCTGAACCCTCGGCAATGACCTCAGAGGTGTAAAGCAGCGCACCATCGGCCGAATAGGCGCCATGGCCGTTAAACTGCCGGCCTTCCGGCGGGGTAAGGCGTGTTCTGACGCTGCCACGGCTGCAGTCAAGCACCATGGCAAAGCGCCCGGGCCTGCGGGCGAAAGCCACGGCTTCGGCCCGGCGGGGATGCGCCGTTGCCGCATGGCCCCGCGCGGGCAGCGGCAGGGCAAAGCAGCTCTCACCCGTGGCGCTGATCCCATGCAGCCAATGCGCCCCCTCGCCGTCACGGGCCGCAGCCAGAAAGGCCGGATCGCCGACATCTGCCCAGCCCGGACAGGGCAGAGCGGTGACCGCAAGCAGAGAGGCCAGAAATCCGCGTCGGCTGGTCATGTCAGTCTCTGTCCTGGGAGTTAAAGCCGGTATCCACCGCCAGCGAGGGGCCAAGCTCGGATCGCAGCGTGTCGCGCAGGGCAAGGATCTCCTGGCGCAAAGCCTCGCCCTGCTGCCAGGGGCCCGGCGTGCCAAAGTCCGCCAGAGTGCTTTCCGGCAGCGCCCGGGCGCTGGCCAGCACCGCATCAAAGGCCTTACGGCTGCGCGGCAGCGAGGGGTTCATCGCCAGGGCAAACCCGCGCAGCCCCTCCAGCGACAGCGTGATATTGCGCAGGGACCGGCCCGAAAGCCGGGCCTCGGCCCGCTCCGGGCGGGGCTTTTCTGCCGTGCCGAGTGGCCGGCCCAGCCTTTGCCCGGCGTTGAACTCCAGCCCCGAAATCAGCTGGGTGAAAAGCGCTCGCCTGGATTCGCTCAGCGACAGAAACTGTGTATTCCCCGGCGCGCCCGGCTCAAGCAAGAGCTGGTCAATCCCGCCATTCCAGCCCGCCTCAAGCGCCCGGGCCGAGGCAGAGAGGTCAGCGGTCAGCGCCTTTGTAAGGGCGCAGCTATAGTCATCTGCCCTGAACGCCGGATCAAACAGCAAGGGCTCAAGCCCGGTAAAGCCCCGCGCGGCCACGGAAATCTGCGAAAAGGCGGCCGGATCGGTAACCACCGGATTTTGCTCACGGATCAGCCCGGCAAGGGTGCGCGCGCCCGAGCCTTTCGGATCGGGCCAGAACAGGATGGCCAGCGAAAGCCCGCCTTCTTCGGCGGGCCCCAGATGCAGATGCGCCACCCCCATCCAGGCATCCTGCGCCGCATGGAAGGCCTCGCGCAGCCCGGCCGGGGCACAGTCTTTCTGCGCCGCCTGATCCAGCCTCTCTGTCGCTGCGCTGAAAGCGCTATAGCCCGGCCGGGCATGATCCTGCACCACCTCAGCCACATCAGCGCGCCCGATCCCCGCCGCGAACAGCGGCAGGATCAGCGCGATGGCCGGAAGAAAACCGTTTCGCATCAGAGGCTCTCCAGAAAACGGATCAGGGCGTTTCGGTCAGAGGCGGGCAGAGTAATCACCCCATCCCGGGCGGGCGCGGCCTCGCCGCCATGCCAGAGCACTGCCTCAAGCAGATTGCGTGCCCGGCCATCGTGTAGAAACTGGGTATGGCCGCTGACCTTTGCCGTCATGCCAATCCCCCAGAGCGGCGCCGTGCGCCATTCCCGGCCCTCCGCCCGGCCCTCGGGGCGATGATCGGCCAGGCCCTCCCCCATGTCATGCAGCAAAAGATCAGTATAGGGCCAGATCAGCTGAAAGCTCTGCTCGGGCTGGTCCTGCAGCCGGTCGGTGACGAATTTCGGCTGATGGCAGGCCGTACAGCGCAGATCGTAAAACACCGCCTTGCCGCGCAAAACCTGCGGATCATCCACATCGCCCCGGGCCGGAACCCCGAGGTTGCGCGCGTAAAAGCTCACCAGATCAAGGCTGGCCGCATCCACCTCCAGCCCGTCGCGTATGCCGGCTTCCTGGCCATGCTCTGCCCTGCGGCACTCAGCCTGCGCTTGAGTGCAATCGCCCCAGGGCTCGGGGTGATGCGGCGTCGAGAGCCCGAGATCACCGGCAAACGCATCCGCCGACTGATCGGCAATCGTCGCCGTCCCGGCTTTATGCCCGAAGCGCCCCAGCATCAGCCTGCCGGTGGAAAAAGACTGCGCCAGATTGGCCCGGCCCGATATGCCATCGCCATTCAGATCATCCGGATCTGCCAGGGCGAGAATATCGCTGGCCGGAATGGCTTCGAGCAGGCCCAGCCCGATCATCTGCGGCGCCACACGCGGCGAGAGCATGACATCTGCCGCCAGCGGCCCATAGGCCGGATCCGCCACCGAATAGCGCGGCTGGCGCAGACTGACTTTCGTCCCGTCAGCCAGAACCAGCAGCTCTTCGTGCCAGAGGATCTCCATGCGCCCCTCGGCCTTCTGGCCAGGGGTGGCGAAATCCTGCAGCTGACTGCCATAGACCGGCTCGGGACGGGTGGCGATCCAGCCCTCAATCTCAGCCGCCGCCTTGGCCTGGTCGGCGGCACTGGCAGGAACAGAGAGCCGCAGGAACATAGAAACCGCATTCTCTCCGGGGGTTTCCGGCGGATGGCCCCGCCCGTCCTTCAGATGGCAATCCTGACAGGCCCTGGCATTATAGAGCGGGCCAAGCCCGTCAGAGGCCCGGGTTGAGGCCGGCGAAGCGACCCAGCTTTTGCGGAACAAAGCATTGCCGAGCTTGAAATCCATCTCACGCGCAAAGGGCATATTCGCCGAAGACAGCGAGAAGGCATCGGCGCTGTCGCGCCGCCGCACCGTCGCGGCCCCGGCCGACTGCGCCTCAAAGGGCTCGGCTTTGTCAAAATCAGCAGGCGGGGCCAGAACCCTGGCAATGCGGGCGGCTTCTTCGGCGCTGCGCGGCACCACCGCCAGCGGGCTGGCGGCAGAGAGGGGCAGATCCTGCCCCGCCGGTACGCCTTCCCCCGCCGTCAGGACAGCAGATCCCGCCACAAGCAGCGCGAACCCCAGCCCCAGCGCCGGCCCCTTCCCCTTCGCCCGCATCATCAGAGCTCAGCCTGGCCTCGCCTTTCGGCTCCACAGCCCCCGGCCTGCAAAGGCTGGCAAGGCCGCGCGCCGCTCACCGGAACACCGCTTCCGGGCTGTCGAGGCTGTCCGAACCCTCAAAATCAATCTTTGACAGGCCCAGCACCGCCACCGCCCGCTCGATCGAGCCGGTCTGGGTCACAAGGGCCGCAATCGCATCTCCGAGCAGCTTCTCTCCCTCCAGATTGCCCGGTGCGATCATCTGATCATAAGCGAGGCCGGCTTCAGCCGCGGCTTTCACCGCACCAAGCGCCGCAACCGAGGCCGCAAGCTCGCTTTTCAGCCGGGCATCCACCTCCGGATCAGCAGCGGCAACCAGATCAGCAAGCGAGGCCCCTGACACCTGGCTGCCATCGGTCCGGGTATAGCTGCCAAGATAGGCGTCGCGGATGCCAAGCCCGTCATAATAATGGCTGTTATGGGTGTTATCCGAGAAGCAGTCATGCTCTTCCTCGGGATCATTCAGCATCAGCCCGAGCTTCATCCGCTCGCCCGCCAGCTCGCCATAAGACAGGCTGCCCATGCCGGTCACCATGGCAACCAGACCAGCCTGGGGATCCGCCGTCACCGCCTCACGGGCTGCGCCACCCTCCTGCCAGTTTGCCAGCATTTCCTGCAGATCTGTGACCAGCAGATCGCTTGCCGCCTGCAGATAGGCGGCGCGGCGGTCACAATTGCCACCGCTGCAGCCCTCGCCGGTCACATAATCGGTATAGGGCCGGTTGCCCGCCCCCGGCCCGGTTCCATTCAGATCCTGGCCCCAGAGCAGAAATTCAATCGCATGATAGCCGGTGGCAACATTGGCCTCGATCCCATCCGCCTCATGCAGCACATCGGCCAGCAGTTCAGGCGTGATCACGCTGGCATCAATCTCACGGCCCGAAAGGCTGAATTTCGGGGTGGCGATCACATTGAGCTGTGCCAGATCATTGTCTTCTGAGCGCGCCGTATCCCCGGCCACAGAATCAATCAGCCCCTCATCCAGCGGCCAGGAGTTCACCCGCCCCTCCCAGTCATCAACCAGCGGATTGCCAAAGCGGTAGACCTCGGTCTGCTGATAGGGCACCCGCGCCGCAAGCCAGGCCGAACGCGCCGCCTGCAGGCTGCTCTCCGACGGGGCAGCGATCAGGGCTTGCACCGCCCCCTGCAGCGCCTCGGCGCTGTTCAGGCTGTCTTCATATTTGGCGGCGGCAATCTCGGCATAAGTGGCGACGACCTGCGCCGGATCTGCCGCCCGGGCGACGAGGGGGCTGAGCGCAACCCCCATGAAAACGGCAAGAGGGGAAAGCTTGATCATGGTTCTGGTTCCACGGGCTCAGAGGAGAGGGCGACAGAAAAGGCAGTGCGGGCAGAACGGCTGGCCCGTTATTACTGACTGTTTCTGTCAGACCTGTAAAGCGTGCTCTGTGCCCCCCTGCCCCGCGCGGCCATCCGGGCGGGAAAGCTGGATCAGGCCGCGTCTTTCCACGGTTCCGGAGTGATATAGAGGATCGTATCCTCAACACTGACCATCACTTCGCCATCCTGAATATTGACCTGCAGCCGCATCGAACGGCTCGCCTGGCGCGCCAGTTCGACAGTGCTGCTTTGCGCCAGGTTGAACACCCGCAGATTTTCGAACCGCGTCGTGCTGCCCCTGATTTTGCCCCACCACATTTCAGCGGCGCTGCCGCCGTAGCTATAGACCACCACCTGATCGGCCTTGCTGCAGGACTGGCGCAGCACCTTCTCACCCGGCAGGCCAAGCGCGACCCAGAGTTCCAGCTCGCCGCTCAGGCTTTTCTGCCAGATATCGGGCTCGCCTTCCGTAGAAATGCCCCGGGTCATCTCGAGGCTCTCATGGGCATTCAGCGCAAAGGCCAGAATGCGGATCATAAGCCGTTCATCCGTCTCGGAAGGATGTTTCGCGACGGTCAGCTTATGGGTTTCGTAATAGTGACGATCCATATCAGAGACCGAAAGTTCGACTTTATAGATAGTGGCATTCTGCGCCATGGTCCGGCCCTGTCTTGCGAAGATTGCGGTGTGTAGGGCCGTTGCCACGCCAAAGAAAGCCCAAACTCTGCCGCCTGGCGCCGGTGCGGCGCCTCAGGTGCAGGACGAAAGGGGGGAAGAAGGCACCGGAGCGCCCCCTACTCAGCCTTTGAACGGGATCAGCAGGTTTTTCAGACCATGCGGCTGGCAGCGCAGATATTGCGGCGCGCAGGTCATCTGCTCGCCAAGCTCTGCCGCGGCATGCCAGGGCCAGCGCGGATCGTAAAGCGCGACGCGGGCAATGGCGATCAGATCGGCCTCGCCCGCCGCAAGGATCGCCTCGGCCTGCTGCGCTTCGGTGATCAGACCGACCGCAATAACCGGAATCCCCAGCCCCGGGCGCAGAGCCGCGGCAAGCGGCACCTGATAGCCCGGCCCGACGGGGATCTCCTGACGCCGGTCGAGGCCACCGCTCGAGACATGGATCGCCGCCGCCCCCCCGGCCTCCAGCGCCTGGGCAAAAGCAAGGCTGCTGGCCA
Organism: Pseudogemmobacter faecipullorum; assembly: GCF_020539525.1. Lineage (GTDB taxonomy): Bacteria > Pseudomonadota > Alphaproteobacteria > Rhodobacterales > Rhodobacteraceae > Pseudogemmobacter > Pseudogemmobacter faecipullorum. Next base: position 105,140 of record NZ_JACDXX010000008.1, read on the forward strand.
CATCCCATCCGCCCTCGACCCAGTCGGTGGCCGAAAGGCGGACAATCACCGGACGCCCGGCCGGGAAAGCGGCGCGCATGGCCCGGAACACTGCCAGCGGGAAGCGCATCCGGTTTTCCAGACTGCCGCCATACTGGTCCTGGCGCTGGTTTGACAGCGGCGAGAGGAACTGATGCAGCAGATAGCCATGCGCCGCATGCAGCTCAATCGCGTCATAACCCAGACGGCCAGCGCGGCGGGCGGTATCGGCAAAAGCCGCGATGAGGCGGGCAAGGCCCGCATCGTCCAGCTCGAGAGGTGCGACCTCGCCCTCACCGAAAGCGAGGGGCGAGGGGGCCACCGGCTGCCAGTGGCGCGGATCCTGCGGGCCAAGCTGCGCGCCACCCTTCCAGGGCTGATCACAGCCCGCCTTGCGCCCGGCATGGGCGATCTGCAACGCCAGCGGCATCGGCGACCAGGCGCGCACCCCCTCCAGCACCCGCCGCATCGCAGCCTCGGTCGCATCATCATAGAGCCCGATATCGGCCCATGAGATCCGGCCCGCAGGCTCAACCGCGCAGGCCTCGACGATCAGCAGGCCCGCCCCCGACAGGGCAAGCTGGCCGTAGTGGATCAGATGCCAGTCGGTCATCCGGCCCTCTTCGGCGGAATACTGGCACATCGGCGCGATCACGATACGGTTGGCCAGCGGCAATGCGCCAAGCGACACCGGGCTGAAGAGTTCTGATCCGGCCATAGGGCACCCCCGTTCTGAAAATCCTGGATTGGGCATTCGCCCATCGCAGCAGCAGCAGCAGGAGTGCCCTGGCCGGGGGCAGAAAGGCAAGGGCCAGCGCCGCCTGATGTCCAGCCGCGCCTGAAGTTCTGAGCGATGTCGCTCAGCCCATGGCGGAAGGAATGGCAGCCTGGCCCGCATCTGCCGGCCGGTCAGCAGCCGGGAAAGCGGCATATGCGGGCGCGGCGCAAGGATGCACGCCGCCTCAGCCCGGGGGCGCGGTTCTGGCCCTGCGGCACAGATCCTGGCTCACCGCCACCGCCTCGGCGGCGCGGTGCCAATAGCGTTTGTCCAGCTCAATATTGAACACCACCCCGGCGGGGAAGCAGCATTCTGTGATCAGCTGCTCCCAGGGGATATCGCCCTCTCCGGGCGGAAGATGCAGATCGCCATGGCCATAAGCCAGGCGCTCGCCCTGGGTATAGGCCCACATCTCATCCTGGCGGCCAAAGCTGTCATGGATATGCAGATGCCGGGCAAAGGGGGCAAGACGCTTCATCTGCGAGACGAATTCCTCTCTCCGGCCCATGGCATCGAGTTTAAGATAGCTATGGCTGAAATCGATCGTGGCACAGAGGGCGGGATGGGCGATCGCCTCCAGCTCGCCGGCCAGCTGCACGGGATCCGGCGTATGTTTCCAGCCGTCATATTCAAACAGGGTTTCCACACAGGCGATTAACCCGCGCGCTGCCGCCAGCTCACCCGCCCGGTGCAGGAAGTCACGCTGACGCTTACAGGCCTCGGCCCGGGCTTCGGGCAGGGTCTCCATCGTCATCCCGGCATGGAGCACATAGTGATATGCCTCCAGCCCGGCAGCCACATCCATCGAGGCAGCCATCACCTCAAGATGGCGCGGCACAGCCCAGTCGGGATCCATCGGATTGATCGCCAGAGGGCCATGCGCGGAATAGGCAATGCCACGGCCCTGAGTGGCCGCGCGCACCTCAGCCAGACGCCTGTGATTCACCCGGCCGGCAATGACCAGATCATAGTCAAAGATCGGCAGTTCAATCAGATCAACACCAAGGCTCTGGATGTGATCAAGTCCGGTGCCAAGATCAGAGAGGTCATCCGCCCCTTTGATGGCCGAAAGGCCAACACCGAAAGCATCATTTTTAATCTGCAAGGTCAGGTTCCGTCGAAAAAATACAGGCTGCAGGGATCGGGGCGTGCCTCAGCTGATGGCGCTGCGCTTCTTACGCAGCACTTCCCAGAGGATCGCGCCCAGAATTGTCATGATCATCAGCGTCAGGCCAAGAGCATTGATTGCCGGAGTCAGGCCCGCGCGCACTTTGGCGGCGATGAAGATTGTCAGCGGGGTCTCGGTGCCGCGGACAAAAAGCGTGGTGTTGTAATTCTCGAAGGACTGCAGAAAGGCGATACAGGCCGCAGCCAGCAAAGAGGGCCGCAGATAGGGCAGCAGGATGCGGCGGAACACATAGAAGCGGCTCGCGCCAAGGCCCAGGGCCGCCTCCTCCATGGTGCGGTCAAAGCGCTGCAGCCGGGCCACCACCATCAGCATGACAAAAGCGATGATAAAGCTGGACTGCGCCAGAATGCTTAAGGTGATGCCGCCACCGATGCCGGCACGGCGCCAGAACAGCAATGTGGCAATGCCCAGCACCACCCCCGGGGTCAGCATCGGCGAGACCATCAGCGCATAGAAGAAGCTTTTTGCTTTGCCATGCAGGCTGGTCAGCACAAGCGCGGCGGCAAGGCCCGTTGGCACCGAGATCACAATCACTCCGGCAGCGATCAGCAGCGAAACTTTCAGCGCCTGCCACAATTCCCGGTCTGTCAGCATGTCCACGATCCATTTCGTGGTCGTGCCCAGCCAGGGCGTCACGGTGGGAAAGCTGCTCTCATTAAAGGTGGCCAGGGCAAGGATCGCCAGCGGTGTCAGGATATAGGCGAAAAAAACCAGCAGATAGACGCGAAACAGCAGAGCGGGCAGATGGTCCGTCAGTTTCTGTAGCGGCTTGACGGCAAAGGCCGGAGCAGGGGTTGGGTGAGTGATCATCTGACCGCACTCGCAAGATTAACGCGGAAAAGCCGCAGAAGGCAAAGCACCACCAGCAGGCACAGCACCAGAAGCGTCAGGCCATAGGCCGCACCACGGTTCCAGTTACCGTTTTCAAAGAACCAGTCATAAACCAGCTGGGTAAACCAGCGGCTGCCCGGCGCGCCCAGCAGGGCCGGTGCCATATAGCTGCCCGCCGAGAGGATGAAGGTAAAAACACAGCCGGTGGCAATGCCGACACGGGCATGGGGCAGGACGATCCGCCAGTGGATTCTCAGCCGCCCCGCCCCCATGTCGCGCGCTGCCTCGATCTGGGTGCCATCAAGCGTGCTCATGGCATTGGTGATCGGGAACAGCATGAACAGGATATAGGCATAGGCCATGCCCGCCAGCACCCCGCCATCGCCATACCAGCGCACCGGCCCGGAAATCAGCCCCAGCTGCAGCAACAGCTGGTTGAGCGGGCCGGAAAACGCCAGAATGATATACCAGGCCAGACCGCGCAGCACTTCATTCATCAGATAAGGCACCAGAAGCAGGACCATGACCAGCCGGCGCGGCTGTTTTGACTGCCCCAGCCACCAGGCCAGCGGATAGCACAGGATCAGGGTCACCAGGGTGACCAGAGCGCTGGAGACCAGCGTCTTCAGGAAGATCTGCCGATGCGTGGCATGTCCGGCCAGATAGGCGAAATGCGTCAGGCTATAGACATCCTTTTCGCCCCCGGTCTGCGCCGGTGGCAGGCTGGGGCGCAGGGCGAAATCGAGCATGGTCAGGTTCGGCACCAGCACCAGAAGTCCCAGCCAGAGCGCCACCAGCACAAGAAAACAGCTGCCAAGCGGTTTCCCAAAACGCGTGAAAAGCTCATTCATCGGCCAGAACCACCGCATCCTCACGTGAGAACCCGGCCTCAAAGCGGCTGCCGATGGCCGGTGCCTCCGGCAGCTGGCGATGCGGGATCGAAAGCTGCACCGCCTGACCGCCCGCCTCGCTGAGGCTCATCGCATGGGCGGTAGCAAAGGCCCCCTCAAAATCAAAACGCGAGGTAACGGCGCTCAGCCGGTTCTCAGTTTCGCCCTGATGCAGCCGGAAAGCCTCGGGGCGGACATAGAGACGGGCGTTCATACCGGGCCGCAGACCGCCGTCATGGCGCCCGGTAAACCGGCCATGTGGCCCCTCGAGCAGGGCATAATTCTGGCAGGCATTCAGCACTTTACCGCTGAACATATTCGTTTCGCCGATGAATTCGGCAACGAAGGGGGTTTGCGGCTGGTTATAAAGCTCAAGCGGGGTGCCGGTCTGCTGCAGCTCACCCGCATTCATCACCGCGATACGGTCCGACATCGCCAGCGCTTCGGACTGGTCATGGGTGATATAGATGAAGGTCACGCCGGTCTTGCGCTGCAGATCGCGCAGCTCCGCCCGCATATGCTGGCGCAGCTTCAGATCAAGCGCCGAAAGCGGCTCATCGAGCAGCAGCACCTGCGGTCTGATGGCCAGCGCCCGGGCAATGGCGACGCGCTGTCGCTGCCCGCCCGAAAGTTCATGCGGCATCCGCTCGCCAAAGCCCGGCAAAGCGATCAGCTCCAGCAGCCGCTCGGCCTCCTGCCGTCTTTGCGCCCGGGGCATGCCCTGGACCTCAAGGCCGAAAGCGATATTCTCCCAGACCCGCATCAGCGGAAACAGCGCCAGCGACTGGAAAATCATCGCGGTTGGCCGGCGATTGGCCGGCACGCCGGTCATATCCTGACCATTCAGAAAAATCTGTCCGGCACTTGGCTGGATGAAGCCGGAAATCAGCCGCAACAGCGTGGTTTTACCGCAGCCCGAGGGGCCGAGAATCGAGAAAAATTCGCCCTGCCTCACCTCAAGCGACATTCGCTTAATGGCGGTTGTCGTCGAGAATTTCATCTCAACGTTCGCAAGACTTACAGTATGGACCATGATTTACTTCTTACGGCGATGCAGGGAAGTTCCGGCCAGCCCGGCCGGAACTTTATGCAGATTGGGCAGGATCAGGCGCTCAGGAAACGATCCTGATATTCGCCACGCAGTTCGACAAACCAGCTTTCCTGGACCGGCCACCACCACAGCCCGTCAAGGGCATTCTCCGGATAGGCGCTTTCAAAGAAGCTGCGGGCATGGGCCGGCAGCAGCGCTTCGGCGCCTTTTGCGGTGGAATTGACCCGCGCATGGCTGGCATACATCGCACCGGCCTCGGCGGTCAGCATCCAGTTGATGAAAGCATAGGCCTGATCCACATTCTCGGCACCCACCGGCAGAGAAATCCCTTCCATCCAGGCCAGGGCGCCCTCTTTCGGAGAGATATAGCCAAGTTTCATGCCTTCCTCGCTGAGACCGGCCGCGGTCGAATCCCAGGTCTGCCCCAGCACGCAGCCATTGGTGCGAAACGCGCCCTGGGCCTCGTTCTGGGTGGACCAGAACTGAGCGATATTGGCTTTGCGCGCGATGGCTTCTTGCAAAATCACGTCATAATTGGCGCGCATTGCCTCTTCGCTGGCAAAGCTGTCGAGAAGCGGGCGTGGCAGCCTGCCCTCGGCTTCCAGCCACAGGCCCAGACCGACCAGCGCCGAATGGCCACGCACGGTAACCTTACCGGCCATTTCCGGCGCCCAGAGATCACCATAAGAGGCCTTGCCCCAGATCATCGGTGCTTTTTCAGTGTCAAAGGCGATGGCCTCGGTGCCCCAGTCGGTCGGCACCTGATAACGCTTGCCATCCACAACCGCGCCCAGCTTTTCCGAACTGCGGATCGCGCTGTCGATACAGCGGTCCCATTCGACACGGCTTTCATCAATCACCTGAACCAGCCCGGCCTCGACATAATTCGGCACCCGGTCGAGCGCGGGCCAGATCACATCAAAGCCCTGGCCCTGGTTCACCTTCATCAGGTTCAGGATCTCGTCATTGGTGCCATAGGGGGTATAGGTGGCGCGGATCCCGGTGGCCTTTTCAAAAGCGGCCAGCATTTCAGGCGAGATATAGCCGGCCCAGGCCGCGATCCGCAGCTCGCCCGAGGAGGATTGCGAAAAACCGGGGCGCGCGATGAAAGGCATCGCCAGCGCAGCGGCGCCCGCGCCAAGCAGGCTGCGACGGTTAAGGGTCTGCGCGGAAGGCAGGGCAGGAAGCGATACGGCCAAGATGAGACTCTCCGGGTAGCTGAACGGTCCGCAGATACGGATCGCGCCCTTGCTGACCGCCCTAAGTGACATCCGGACGACAGTGATACGAAAGATCGATGAAATCAGCCGCCATCAGTACGGGCAAAGCCGGAAGCGAGGCCTGCGGCGGGGCAGATTCTGAGAGGAAGATCCCCTCTGGCCAGGCCCAGCCTGTAACCGGAAGTCAATTCAGGGGTAACACAGCGCCGGTCAGGCCATGCCTGAAAAATCAGCCCCCCGTCGACGCGGCGCACCGGCTCAGCAAGGACCAGGCGGGAAGCCCCGGCAGGCCTTACGAAAACGGGGCTGATCTGCATCAGCCCCGTGACAGATAGCAATCCGGATCAGGTGGCGGGCTGCCAGCGGTCGGGATGGGCGGCGCTGACGGCGGGCAGGGCCTCAAGCTCTTCTATGATCCTGGCAATACGCGGGAAGGCGGTGAGATCCACGCCCCAGCGCCGGGCATTATAGATTTGCGGCACGAGACAAATATCGGCGAGGCTGAGCTGGTCGCCATGGCAGAAGCGCCCGGTCGCGGGGCTGTCGAGCATAGCCTCAAAGCCGGTCAGACCACGGGTGATGAAATGCTGGCTCCAGCTCTCATTGCTGATGGCGCCGCCCGAGGCACTGACCGCATGGCGCATCACCGCGAGATTGCAGACCGGATGGGTCTCCATGGCAATGGCATAGGCCATGGAGCGCACCCTGGCCCGGCCCGCCGCATCCGCTGGCAAAAAGCCCGCGGCACGGGTCTCGTCCAGATATTCCAGAATGGCCAGGCTCTGGCTCAGCATCCTGCCATCGACCTGCAGGCTCGGCACCAGTCCCTGCGGATTGCGTGCCAGATTTTCCGCACTGCGCTGCTCGCCGGTCAGCAGATTGACCGGGATGCTTTCATATTCCATCCCGAGATATGCCAGAGCGATGCGCAGCCGGTAGGCCGCCGATGAGCGCCAGTAATCGTAGAGAACCGTCAATATTTTAACTCCGTCAGCCGCTTCAGGCCGGTTTCGAAAGCCGGGCGCTCTGCGCCCAGCAGCGCGGTCAGTTCGTGCTGAAAGCCAAGCGCGATCCCGGCAAGCCGCGCCATCAGCGCCTGGCCTTCCGGGGTCAGCGACAGCGAGACCAGGCGGCGGTCTTCGGGGTTGGTCACTTTGGTGGCCAGCCCGGCTTTTTCCAGCCGCGAGGCGGCGCGGCTGACCTTGGACTTCTCCATATCAACCCTTGCCTCAATCTCGCGCACCGAGACCCTGGCGCTTTGCGACAGATGCGCCAGCACCCGCCATTCCGGCACCGAAATCCCGGCCTCGGCGGCATAGCGCCGCTCGAATGCCTTTGAGATCCGCGAGGCGGCCACTGACAGCTGGTAGGGAAGAAAGTCGTTCAGATTAAATGTGGTCATGCTCAAAGCCCTTGATGAACAGAGGGCTATTCTACCCGTTTTCCTGACCGGGTCATTCTAGACTTGACTTCATTGCACATGCAACAAATATCTGTCGCAGAAGAGGTGAGGAGCCCCTATGTCTGCGAATCCGCTCACGCGTGTCATCACCCGTGCAACTTCCACCCCCGGGATGCACGAAGGCTATATGCCCGGTTTCGGGAATGATTTTGAAACTGAGGCCCTGCCCGGCGCGCTGCCCCAGGGCATGAACAGCCCGCAAAAATGCAATTACGGCCTTTATGGCGAGCAGCTTTCCGGCACCGCCTTCACCGCTCCGGCGCATCAGAATGAGCGGACCTGGTGCTACCGTATCCGCCCGAGCGTGCAGCACAGCCATCGCTACAGCCGCATTGATGTGCCGCAGTGGAAAACCGCCCCCTGTATTGACCCCTCGGTCACCAGCCTTGGCCAGTATCGCTGGGATCCGGTCGTGGCTCCCGAAGCCGCCGAGCTGACCTGGATCACCGGCATGCGCACCATGACCACCGCCGGAGATGTCAATATTCAGACCGGCATGGCCAGCCATATCTATCTGGTCACCCGCTCGATGGAGGATGAATATTTCTTCTCGGCCGACAGCGAGCTGCTGATCGTGCCCCAGGAGGGGCGTCTGCGCTTCCACACCGAGCTTGGCATCATCGATCTGGAGCCCCAGGAAATTGCGGTCATCCCGCGTGGCCTGGTGTACCGCGTTGAGCTGACCGAAGGCCCGGCGCGTGGTTTTGTCTGCGAGAATTATGGGCAGAAGTTTGAGCTGCCGGGCCGTGGCCCGATTGGCGCAAACTGCATGGCCAATCCGCGCGACTTTAAATATCCGGTAGCGGCATTCGAGGATCGCGAGGTGCCGACCCGCATCGTCATCAAATGGTGCGGTCAGTTCCATGAGACCCGGACCGGGCACAGCCCGCTGGATGTTGTGGCCTGGCACGGCAATTACGCGCCGTTCAAATATGACCTGCGGACCTATTGCCCGGTCGGCGCGATCCTGTTCGATCACCCCGATCCCTCGATCTTCACCGTGCTGACCGCGCCTTCGGGCCAGGAAGGCACGGCGAATATCGATTTCGTCCTGTTCCGCGACCGCTGGATGGTGGCTGAAAACACCTTCCGCCCGCCATGGTATCATAAGAATGTCATGTCCGAGCTGATGGGCAATATTTACGGCATCTATGATGCCAAACCCCAGGGCTTTGTGCCGGGCGGCATGAGCCTGCACAACTGCATGTTGCCGCACGGGCCGGACCGCAATGCTTTTGAGGCAGCCTCGAACAGCGAGCTGGGCCCGGAAAAACTGAAGGAAACCATGTCCTTCATGTTTGAGACCCGCTTCCCGCAGCACCTGACGCCCTTTGCTGCAGAGGCCGGGCATATGCAGGAAGATTATATCGACTGCTGGGGCAGCCTTGAGAAGAAATTCGACGGCACTCCGGGCGTTAAATAGGCCTCATGCTCCCCTGCGGCCCCCTCCGGGGCCGCAAGCCAAGCGCGGGCGCCAGGATATCCCCCGGCGCTGCGGCTGCGACTTTGTTTTTAGGAAGGAATGACCGATGACCCTGATCCGGTCCTGGGTGGAAAGCGCCAATCAGCCAGCTGGAGATTTCCCGCTCAACAACCTGCCTTATGGCGTATTTGCCCCGGCAGGGGCAGCGCCGCGTCTGGGCGTGGCGATCGGGGATTATGTGCTCGATGTCAGCGCAGCTGAGGCCGATGGGCTGATCGTTCTGACCGGGGGGCCGCTGCTGGACCAGCCGTTCTGGAACCCGGTGATGGCAGCCGGGCCAGCCCTCTGGGATCAGCTGCGCAAGCGCCTGATCGCGCTGCTGGCCGAGGGTTCTGCCTTTGAGGCAGCCGTCGCCCCCCATCTCAGCCCGCGTGCCGGGGTCACGCTCTATCTGCCGTTCCGGGTGGCGGAATATACCGATTTCTATGCGGGTTATCACCATGCGGTGAACGTCGGCACCATGTTCCGCGGCGCCGAGAATGCCCTGCCGCCGAACTGGCTGCATATTCCGATCGGCTATAATGGCCGCGCCTCCTCGGTGGTGGTCTCAGGCACCGATGTGCTGCGGCCCTGGGGTCAGCTGAAAGGCCCGAATGATGAGGCCCCGCGCTTTGCCCCCTCGCAGCGGTTTGATATCGAGCTGGAGATGGGCGCGATTGTCGGCACGCCCTCGGTGAGCGGCAAACCGGTGACTGTCGCCGAAGCCGATGAGATGATCTTCGGCTATGTCCTGCTCAATGACTGGTCGGCGCGCGACATTCAGGCCTGGGAATATCAGCCGCTCGGCCCCTTCCAGGCCAAGGCCACCGCAACGACGATTTCGCCCTGGATCGTGACCCGCGCGGCGCTGGAGCCGTTCCGCATCCCGACACCCGCCCGCCAGAAACCGCTTCTGCCGCATCTCGCAGAGCCAAAACCCATGCTCTATGATATCGCGCTGGAGGTTGGCCTGCAGCCCGAAGGGGCTGAGGAAACCATCATCTGCCGCACCAATTATGCCGAGATGTATTATTCGGCGGCCCAGCAGCTGGCGCATCACACCAGCTCGGGCTGTGCCATGTCGACCGGCGATCTGCTCGGCTCGGGCACGATCTCCGGTCCGGTGAAGGAAAGCCGGGGCAGTCTGCTGGAAATGAGCTGGGGCGGGAAAGAGCCGCTGACCCTCGCAGGCGGCGAGAGCCGCAGCTTCATCGCCGATCATGACACGCTTGTGCTGCGCGGCGCGGCGCGGGGCGAGGGCTATCGCATCGGCTTTGGCGACTGCAGCGGCAAGGTTCTGCCCGCCCTCGCTGATCCCTACGCCCGCTGATCCGGGCCAGAGCAATGAAAAAGGGGCGTGGTAAAACCACGCCCCTTTTTTGCGCCCTGCCGGAATATCGCCCGTGAGAACAGCCAGAGCAGAACCGCCCGGAACAGTGACGCTCCGGGCGGTTCATCCTGTCAGCCAGCTTGGTTTGCCGCTTGCTGGCCAATGATATAGCCAAAGGTCAGCGCCGGGCCCAGGGTGATGCCTGGCCCGGGATAAGAGCCTGACATAATTGAGTTAATGTCATTGCCACAGGCATAGAGCCCGTCAATCACCGCCCCCTCGCGATCTTTGACCTCGCCCCTAGCGGTGATCGCCAGCCCCATAGAGGTGCCGATATCCCCGGCAAAGATCTCAATCGCATAGAACGGCCCCTGCAGCGGCCGCAGACAGGCATTGGGCCGGTGCTCCATATCGCCGAGATAGCGCTGATAGGTGGTCGCGCCCTTGTTAAAGGCCGGATCCTCGCCCCGCGCCGCCGCCGCGTTAAAGCCCGCAACCGTGGCTTCAAAGGCGTCAGGCGCGATGCCGCAAAGCTTCGCAAGCCCTGCCAGGCTGTCCGCGCGCTTCAGATAGCCACTTTTCAGATGCGGCCTGATACTGGCCGGAAAGGCATGGGCCGCCCCCAGACCATAGCGCCGGACCGCCCGGTGATCCGCGATCAGCCAGGCCGATTTCTGCCCCTCGTCCAGCAGCTTTGCGATCAGGCCCTGGACGAAATCATGATAGCTTGAGGCCTCATTGACAAAGCGTCTGCCATCATGCCCGACCGCAATGACGCCGGGTTTGGCGCGGTCAAGGAACAGATGCGGGAAGGGGCGCCGCGTCCCGTCCTCATTGGGCAGCAGCGAGACCGGGGTCCAGAAACCGCCATTGGGATTACTGTCGACGAAAGCCGCCCCCACCGCCTCGGCGGCGGCAATCGCCCCGCCGGTGCCCGCGACCGGGGACATCGAGTAATGCGGCAGGCCACGGCGGACATGGTCAAACACCGCGTTGCGCCGCGCCTGATCATGGGCAAAGCCCCCTGCCGCCAGCACGACGCCGCGCCGGGCGGTGACGGTCCGGACGCCTTTCGGCCCCTTGACCTTCGCGCCGCAGACCCTGCCCTGCGGGTCACGGATCAGCGCCAGCAGCTCATGCCCGGTGCAAAGCGGAATATTCTGCGCAAAAACACTATGCGCCAGGCGACCGGCAACCGCCGCCCCCATCACCAGCCTGGTGTTGCGCCCTGCCGTCAGACGGTCGAGGAAATAGCGCATAACCCGTTTCGTGGCATAGAGCGCCGATTTCGCCGAGCGCGTCAGGCGCAGGAAATGGAAAATATCGGGCCGCCCGAGCGGCATGCCGCCAAGGATGGTGAAATCCTTATAGGGCGGACGCAGCCGGTATAATTCATCGCCGAGCTTTCTGCCGTCAAAGTCGAAAGCATCCAGCGCCCTGCCGCCCTCGGTCGCGCCATCCGCCTCGGGATGGTAATCGGGGGAAACCGGTCGATGCGCCATCTGCAGCGCAGTCTTCTCATGGAAAAAGCCGATTGCCTCCGGCCCGCGCGCAAGGAAAGCATCCACCAGTTCGGCATTGAACAGATTGCCGGTCTCGCCCTGGATATAACGCCGGGCGGCGGCAGGATCGTCTTTCATCCCGGCGGCTTCTGCCAAAGGGTTACAAGGCACCCAGATCGCGCCGCCGGAAACGGCGGTCGAGCCGCCGAAATAATCGGATTTCTCGATGATCACCGGTTTCAGCCCGTGATGCGCCGCCGAGAGGGCGGCGGCCATTCCGGCCGCGCCGGAGCCAACCACCAGCAGATCACAGCTCTCGGGCAGTTCGGGTTTCTCAGACCGGCGCATCAATCGCACTCTCTCTCGGGAAGCGGCCAACCGCCCAGCCCCCGTCAACCGCAAGAATTTCGCCGGTGATGAACGAGGCCTCATCCGAGGCAAGGAAGCGCACTGCCTTTGCCACTTCCTGCGCGCTGCCGACGCGGCGCAGCGGGGCGCCGTCAATCATCACCTGCCGGCGCCAGGCTTCACTGCGGATCCGCTCAGCGGTCAGCGGCGTCTCGATCAGCCCGGGGGCGACCGCATTGACGCGGATGCCATTCGGCCCGAAATCGGTGGCCATCTGCCGGGTCATGCCGACCACGGCAGATTTGGAAATCGAATAGCCGCAGGAATTCTGCGCTCCGATCATGCCAAAGATCGAGGCGGTGTTCACAATCGCGCCGCCCCCCCGCGGCATCATCCGCGCCACGGCCCAGCGGGACAGACGAAAATGTCCCATCACATTGATGTCGAGGAACCGCGCCAGATCCTCATCCGAAGTGCCAAGCGCATGCGAGCCACGCGCCACCCCGGCATTATTGCACAAAATATCGACGTCCCGGCCAAGCGCCCCGAGCCGGGCCGCGATCCGTTCGGGCAAAGTGGCATCGGTGATATCGCCGGTCAGCGCCGTGGCATTGCCCCCGGCGGCAAAGGCGTCGATCCCTTCGGCCTCGCGGTCAAGCGCCACCACATGCGCCCCCGCCTCGCGCAGCGCGCCGGCAATGGCCAGACCAATCCCCTGCCCCGCCCCCGACACGATCGCGGTGCGGCCATCCAGTCTTGCATAGCTCATATCAGCGCCCTCAGAATGCAGCGGTGCCGCCGACAGAGCGGCCGCCATCGACGATCAGGATCTGCCCGGTGACGTAATCGGCGCGCGGATCGACAAAGAACGCAACCGCATGGGCGATATGCTCAGGGGTGCCGAGCTTGCCGCCCGGCTGCTGCAGACGCAGGCCCTCCAGACCTTCGGCGCGCTCAAGCAGCATATCGGTCATGATCACCCCGGGGGCGACGCCATTCACCGTGATCTGCTTTGCCGCCAGCTCCAGCGCCAGCGCCTTGGTAAAGCCCGCCACCCCGGCTTTCGAGGCGACGTAATGCGCGTAATTGCGCGCGCCAAAGGCAGCGCGCGAGACCAGGTTGACGATGCGCCCGCCCTCGGGCAGCACCCGCGCCGCCTGCTGGCACAGGGTGAACATCGCCACCAGATTGACCTCGTACATTTTACGGAAATCTTCGGCGGTCAGGCTGTCGAAATCGCGGGTGTTGAAAATGCCGGCGTTATTGACCAGCACGCGCAGATTTTCAGCGCCGTCGATCAGGGCCTGGGTTGCCGCCGCATCGGTAATATCGAGCACCACGGCCCGGGCCTGATGCCCGGCCTCTGCCAGCAGGCGCACGGTCTCGGCAGCACCCGCGGCTGAGAGATCGGCGACGATGACCGCATAACCATCAGCGCCAAGGCGCTGTGCGATTGCCCGGCCGATACCCGAACCGGCGCCGGTGACGATTGCGGAGGGGAGCGTTTGACTGGCCATATGTGGCACCCGTAACTTTCAGAGAAAAGAAATCCCCGCAGCCCCGACAGGCTGCGGGGGGCAGGCTCAGTTCAGGCCAAAGCTCTCAGCGTCGAGCTTTGCGAAAACTTCGTCATGCAGGATTTTGCCAACCGCTTCGGCATCATTGCGGTCAACGCCTTCCAGAAGCGCGGTCCATTTTGCCGAGAGACGCAGATATTCCTCAATCAGCGGCGAGGGATCGGCGATGCCGCGCGCTTCCATGGTGCGCCCGGCCAGCTCGCCGAGCATACCCGACTGGAATTCCTCGAGTTTTGCCAGCAGCGCCGGATCTGCTTCCTGGGTTTTCACCCCCAGCCCGGCAGCAGCGGCAAAGCCGGTCTCGACCCCCTGCTGATAGGCAACCTGGGCGCGGGCGAGTCCAAGCGCAGTGGCATCAAGGATCGCACGGCGATCCGCAAGCTCCAGCCCGGCCCAGAAATCTTTGTTCAGCACATAGGTCGCGCCCAGCGAGGTTCCCTGGGGCAGGGTATTGATCACCTTGACGATCTCTTTGAATTTATAGCCAAATTCGAGATTGGTCGGATCAGACAATGTGCAGTCGAGCGAGCCGCGTTCCAGCCCGGTATAGACATCGGTCATCGGCACTGCGACCGGCACCGCCTGAAGGAAGGCGATCCATTCATTCTGGGCGGTTCCGGCGGTGCGGATTTTCAGCCCCTTCAGGCTTTCCGGCCCGCCCAGCTCTTTCATGCAAAACAGGTTATAGACCGGGGTCGAATAGCCTCCGAGGAAGACCGTGCCATGCTTGCTGTATTCCGCCAGCATATCGGGATTGGTCAGACCGATCTCGGTCAAAGCGAAAGCGGCGGCGAAATCATCGCGCGCGAGGAAAGCGAGGTCATTGATCAGACCCGACAGCGGCAGTTCCGAAGGCGTATAGGAAGCGGCAACAATCCCCAGCTGGGCCACACCATCGCCAAGCGCCTGCAGCGTGGTCGGCGCCGGCACCAGCGCGCCGGAGGAATAAAGCTCAAAGCTCACCCGGCCTTCGGTCACGCTGTCGATCTCTTTGAGATAGGGCTCATAGGCGACCGAATTCAGGATATGCGAAGGCGCCATCCAGTTGGTGGCCTGATAGGTATCGGCCTGGGCAGCAGAGGCCATAACGGCCAGCAGCGCGCAGCTGGTCAGATATTTTTTCATCTTTCTCTCTCCCGTTCAAAGCCCTTCGGGCTTTGCAGATCCAATGGCGGTCCTCCTCAGGCCCCGCCGGCACTTTTGCGCACCGCGGGCCCTCAGGCCCGCAGCACAGTTTCAGCTCTGACGGGCTATCAGATCAGCCCGCCAGCATCAGATTGGGCAGCCAGAGCGTGATCTGCGGCCAGGCGATCAGCACCGCAAGCATCACGAATTCGATGGCGATGAACCAGGAGACGCCGCCGAAGATCTGATTGATCGTCACTTTGTCGCCGAGTGAGCTTTTGATGACGAAGACATTCATCCCCACCGGCGGGCTGATCAGGCCGATGGTCATCACCTTGATCACCAGAATGCCGAACCAGGTCAGGTCGATATTCAGCGAGATCAGCAATGGCAGCAGCACCGGCATGGTCAGCAGCATGATGGAAATTTCTTCCATGAAGGTGCCCATGAGGATCAGGATCAGGCAGATCAGAACAACGACCATGGTCGGGCTCATGCCGTCAAAGAAGGTCATCACCCAGGTCGGGATGGTCGCCAGCGCCACAAAGCGGGTAAACAGCGCCGCCCCCACAACGATCATGAAAATCGCCGAAGTGCCCACAGCGGTATCGATCAGCGAACGCTTCAGCAGACCAAAGCTCATCGTGCCGCGGATAAAGGCGATCAGACAGGCAAGGAATGCCCCGACCGCGCCGGATTCGGTGGCGGTGAAGGCCCCCGAGAAAATCCCGCCCATGACAATCGCGGTGATCACCGGCAGCGGCCAGGCATCCCGCAGCAAGCGGATTTTTTCGGCCCGGCTGGTGGTGTCGGTATAACGCGGCGCCAGGTTCGGGTTCAGCATGCAGCGGATGGTGATCATGCCAATGAAGGCCACCGCCGTCAGAATGCCCGGCACAACCCCGGCCATAAAGACAGTATTGATCGAGGTATCGACCAGCAGGCAATAAACGATCATCAGCACCGAAGGCGGGATCAGCGCGGCCAGCGTGCCGGCCGCAGCCACCGAACCGGTCGCCAGACCGGGATCATATTTGCCTTTCAGCATTTCCGGCACTGCAATGCGCGAGAAAGCCGCCGAGGTCGCGACGCTGGAGCCGCTTGCCGCGCCAAACAGCGCCGAGGCAAATACCGTGGAAGAGGCAAGACCGCCGGGAATACGGGCAAGGAAAATCCGCGCCGCACCAAACAGGCCTTTCGACAGCCCCGCCTCGACCGCGACAAAGCCCATGAACAGGAACATCGGGATCGCCGAGAGATTCCAGTCCCCGATCAGGGTGAAAGGCACAGCCTTGGCGATGCCCACCGCCGGGTTAAAGCCCATCATCGCCCAGATGCCAAAGAAAGCAGTCGAGCCCATGGCGACACCAATCGGCACGCGGATGCCAATCAGCACCAGGATCATTGCGACGCCGGCAAAGCCAATTTCTAAACGTTCCATCGGCGCCTCAGATATCCAGAGCTTGAGAATTGGTGTGAACCCGGCCACGCGCGCCAAAGAACAGGCGCAGCAGGATCACCACCACCGCGATGGCAAAACCGAGCGGCAGCATGAATTTCGCGGGCCAGGTGGTGATGCGCCAGATGCCGTCGACCGTCTCTCCGACGCGGAAGGCGCGCATCGCCACCCCCCAGGAGAACCAGCCAAGGATCGCGTAATAGATCGCCGAGATCAGATCCGCAGCCTTGAGCATAAGGCCCTGCATCGCGACCGGGCATTTTTCGTAAATGACCTCAACCACGATCGAGCCGCCCGAAGCCTCCACCCAGGCCAGAGGCAGGAACACGCAGCCAATCATGTAATAGGCAGCCACCACCTCAGCCGTACCGGGCAGCGGGGCGTTGAAGACATATTTACCGATCACATCCGCCATAACATGCAGCATCATCAGCAGCACGGTGCCGCCGGCGATCCAGGCCAGCAGATGTGTCAGCCTTTCTGTAAGTTTAACCATAAAGCCCTCCCCGGCTTCTCACTGCATGCGGTAGCCACCGTTCACGTCGATCACCGAGCCGGTGATATAGCCCGCATCCGCGCTGAGCAGATAGGCCACCGCGCCTGCCACATCTTCCGGCGTTCCGATACGGTTCAGGGGGATATTGGCGGCAATTTTCGCATCATTTTCAGGGGCCAGCGACTGGCGCAGCATCGGCGCATCGATCAGCCCCGGGGCAACACCATTCACGGTAATGCCATGTTCGGCCGCCTCACGCGCGCCGGCTTTGATCAGCGCCAGAACCGCGCCTTTCGAGGCAATATAGGCCGAGCTCGAGCGATAGCCGCCCAGCTGCGCCGCAACCGAGGCAAAGCCGATAAAGCGGCCCTGGCTGACCGGGTGACGCGCCGCAGCGCGCAGATATTCCCGCAACAGCAGGAAAGTGCCGGTCGAATTGATCTTCTGGGTCTTTTCCCATTCGGCGAGGCTGATATCGGTGATCGGCGGGCGATTGCCATCAGCCGCGAAAATCAGAATGCCGGCAGCGGCAACAACCTGGCTGATCTGCAGGCCTTCCGCTTCGGTCGCGGCGAAAAGCGCAGAAACCTGCGCTTCGCTGGCGACATCCAGCGCCACCGCGCGATGCCCCTCGCCCGGCAGACCTGCCACCACACGCTCTGCATCATCAGGCGACAGATCGCTGGCCAGCACCCGATACCCATCAGCAGCCAGCCTGTAGCAGACAGCCGCACCAATGCCACCGGCGGCGCCGGTGACCAATACGAATCCTGTCATAATATGAGGCTCCTCCGCCATCGTTGCGTTAGCAATGAACACATTGTTGGGCTTATTGCAAAACTTAAATTCAACTTTTACAGATAATGGATACATTCTGACAGAAGGGCGGGAAGCCGTGCCAGAAAACCACACGAGTTCAGAATTTGCCGCCGAGCGGATTCGCGAGGCCATTCTGAGCGGTGAGCTGATGCCGGGCGAAAAGCTGCATCAGGATCGTCTGGCCGAAATGCTGGGGATCTCGCGCACGCCGCTGCGCGCAGCCCTCACCTCGATGGCGCAAACCGGCCTGGTCTCATACCAGACCAACCGGGGCTTTTATGTGCGCTCCTTTTCCTTCTCGGATGTGGCGGGGGCTTTTGCCGTGCGTGCCAGCATGGAGGCGCTGGCCTGCAGTCTTGCGGCAAAGCATATGACCCCGACCAGTATTGCTCTGCTGCAGGGCCTGGTTGCTGACGGAGACCGGCTGCTCGAAAGCGGCACATTGCTGCCCGAAAACCTGCAGCCCTACCGGCGGATGAATGTGGCCTTTCATACAAAGGTGATCGAACTTTCGGGCAATCCCTGGATCAGAACCTTTGTGCAGAGCCTGCAGAATGTGCCTGCTGCCTCTGACCGGATTATTATCTGGCGCGATTTCAGGGTGATACAGCGCTCGCATGATGATCACCGCCGCATCGCCAATGCGCTTGCCCGCAGGGATGGCACCCGCGCGGCGGCGATCATGCATGAGCATGTCACCTTTGCCCATGAACATCTGACTGCCGAGCTTAACGCACATCCCGAAGATTTCCTGCGCCTGCCAAGCGCGGATAAACCCCAGAAACAGCGCCCCTCCGGGCGCAGGATAAAGGACCTCTCTGCATGACCATCCGTCTGTTCTTCTCACCGGCCTCGCCTTTCGTGCGCAAGGTCATGGTTGCTGCTGCCGAGCGTGGTGTGGCGGTCGAAAAGCTGGCCTCTGCGGCCTGGCCGATCAGGCGCGACCCGAATATCGTGCAGCATAATTCGACGGGAAAAGTACCCTGCCTGCTGACCCAGAATGATGAGCCGGTATTCGACAGCCGGGTGATCACGCAATATGTCGATGCCCAGGGCCAGAGTGGCGCAACGCTCTATCCGCAGGACGCGCGGCGCTTTCAGGTGCTGACGCTGGAGGCTCTGGCCGATTCCGTGCTCGAGGCCAGCCTGTTGCACCGCTATGAAAATGTCCTGCGCCCGGAAGACAAACGCTGGGATGAATGGTCGCGCGGCCAGATGGAAAAAGTCGATTCCGGCCTCGACGATCTTGAGGGTCGCTGGTTTGATCTGCTGTCGCAGCAGTTCCATGCCGGTGCCATCGCCACCGCCTGCCTGCTCGGCTATCTCGATTTCCGCTTCCCCGAGAAAGACTGGCGCAGCGCCCATCCGCGTCTGAGCGCATGGTTCGCCGAAGTCAGCGCCCGCCCGTCGATGCAGGACAGCTTCCCGGCCTGAGCCGCGACAGCAAACAGGCTGAGACAGGGCTCCTGTCTCAGCCTCAGAACCCGTTAAATTCAGTAATTACCGATATAGGCCCGGCGACGGCCCGCGGCGCGGACGTAATCGGTCATGGTCACAAAATCGAAGACCGGCCGGCCAGTGGCTTTCTGCACCGCCGCCGCATAGGGCGGCAGGTTCGAGCATTCGAGCAAAATCGCACCGATGGCCGGATGGGCGGCGCAGAGATCGAGCGCCGCGCCGACGACTTCGGCCTCAATAGCGTCACTGTCGAGCGTATCGGTCTCATCAAGAATCGGGGCGCGGAAATTCGGGCAATGCTCAAGACCGGTTACATGCACCGGCAGCCGCGCCGCCGGATAAGCTTTTTCCAGCAGTTCCGGCGTCAGGCGCCGCTTATTGGCACAGACAATGCCCACCGCCTGATCCGGCCCCAGCAGCGAGGCGATGAAGGGCAGCTGCAGCAGCGAGGAGAGCATCACAGGGATCTTCACCGCCGCCGCGACCTGCTCCTGGAAATGCATCATATAGCCGCAATCGCTGGTGATCGCGGTCACGCCCGCATCCTCAAGCGCCCGGGCGGTCTCGATCACCTTATCGGTCAGCGTCAGATCGCCCTGCTCGATCAGGCGCTCCAGCGTGACATCGGGCACGGTGCGAAACAGCACCGGATAGGCATAGGTGCTGGCATTGCCGACATCGCCAGGGATGAAAGGCGTCCGGCAGTCGATCAGCAGAATGCCGATATCATGGCCATAGGATTCTGCATTCGGGCGGGTTTTATAGATCGGCATGGAAGATCCCTGAAAGGCGAAGAGTGGTAAAGGGGAACCGCCCCGGCTCTCGCCGGGGCGGGCAGGCCGGGGCGCGGGCCTCTAGCCTTCAAGGCGCTGCTTTTGCTTCTCGGCCCGGTTCTGCAGCCAGAGCATGACGATCAGCAATAGCGTCGACAGCAGAATCAGCATCGTCGCAACCGCCGCAATCGTCGGGGACAATTGCTCACGCACGCCGCTCCACATCTGCTTGGGCAGGGTGCGCTCCTCCGATCCGGTCAGGAACAAGGCCACCACCACCTCATCAAACGAGGTGGCAAAGGCGAAAAGCGCGCCTGAAAACACCCCCGGCGCAATCATCGGCAGCATGATCTGCAGGGTCGCAGTATGCGGGCGGGCACCGAGATTAGCGGCAGCGCGCATCAGATTATAGTCAAACCCCGCCAGCGAGGCACTGACCGTGATCAGCACGAAGGGCGCCCCAAGCGCGGTATGGGCCAGGATCAGGCCGGTCAGGCTGTTCAGCAGCCCCACCGCAGCAAAGGCATAATAAATGCCAACCGCCGAGACCACGATCGGCACGATCATCGGCGAGATCAGAATGGCCATGATCAGACCACGGACCGGACATTCCTTTCGCGCCAGGCCAATCGCCGCCAGTGTACCGAGGAAAGTCGCGAGGATAGTCGCGCAGACTGCGACGATCAGGCTGTTCTTCAGCGACATCAGCCAGACATTTGAGGTGAAAAATTCCTCATACCAGCGCAGCGACAGGCCTGGCATCGGATAGGTGAAGAAGGGCTCGGAATTGAACGACAGCGGCATGATCGCCAGGATCGGCGCGATCAGAAACAGAACCACCAGGCCGCCGGTCAGCCAGAGCAGGACAGAATAGCGCTGTGTCATCAGCCAACCCTCAGTTTCTGGATGCCAACGAGGCGGTTGTAAATCACATAGAGCAGCAGAACAGCCGCCACGAGGATCGCACTCAGCGCCGCCGCCATGCCCCAGTTGGTGACCTGATTGGCGTAATAGGCGATGAAATAGCTGATCATCTGATCCTTCGGACCACCGACAAGCGCCGGGGTGATGTAATAGCCAAGCGCGAGGATGAACACGAGCAGCGCACCGGCACTGACCCCGGGCATGGTCATCGGCAGATAGACCCGCCAGAAGGTGGCGAAGGGGCGTGCCCCGAGCGAGGCTGCGGCGCGGGTATAGACCGGCGGAATGCTCTTCATCACGCTGTAGATCGGCAGGATCATGAAGGGCAGCAGGATATGGGTCATGGCAATGACTACGCCGATGCGGTTGTAAATCAGCTCAAGCGGGGCATTGGGATCGATCAGGCCCATCCAGGCCAGCAGGGTATTGACCACACCCCGGCTCTGCAGCAGCACCACCCAGGCACTGGTGCGCACCAGCAGCGAGGTCCAGAACGGCAGCAGCACCAGGATCAGCAACAGGCTGGCCTTAAAGCCTTTGGCCCGGCTCATCAGCGCGGCCAGCGGATAGCCGAGCAGCAGACACATCAGCGTCACCGAAAGGCTGACGGTAAAGGTGCGGCTCAGCACCTCAAGGTTCAGCGCCTCGGCCTCGGGCACGGCCCCGATCGCCCCGCTTTCGTTGCGCTGGAGATCCAGCGCCGCCAGCAGATAGAAATCGGTCACTGCAGGAATGGCACGCTGCAAAGCCGTCAGATAACGCGGCGTGGCCCAGGCCGGATCGGTTTCGATCATGCCGGCGGCAAAGGGCGCGGTGGCGCTGCGGGCATGGCGGGCGGTGGCGATGAATTTTGAGCGCATGCCCGGGATGGTATAGTTCAGCTGTTTCGCAAGCTCGGCCACCTTTTCTTTCGGGGCCTGCTGCAGATCCCCGGCCAGGGCCGCGAAGAAAGGCTCCTCCGGAGCCGAGATCCCATCCCACTCCGCCAGGATGGCGGCGGTACGCGGCAGAAGCTCTGCCGCGTTTCCATTGTCAACTGCCCTGAGGAACAGGATGCCGATCGGCAGCAGAAAGACCAGCGTGAGCAAGGCCATGAGAGGGGCCACCAGCGCAAGCGCCCGAAGGCCTGCACGCCGGTTGGCCCGCTTCATCTGCTGTGCAATTTCGGTCTTTCCACCGCCTGCAGAGATCATTGCGCCAGCCACTTATTGAAGCGTTCGGTCAGCTCTTCATCATGGTTGGCCCAGAATTCGGCATCCACCACAAAGGCGTTTTCCATATTCTGCGGGGCGGTCGGCAGTTCGGCCAGGATCTCAGCCGGAACTTCGGCAATGGCTGAAAGCAGGGTCGGCCCATGCGGCAGCTCGCCCGCCTGGACAACCATTGGCGCCGGCTGCAGCGTCGAGGCGATGAATCTATCGGCGAGCTCAGAATTCTTGCCGCCCACCGGTTTGGCCCAGAGGTTGAAATCCATCCCCTGCCCGTCCCAGACGATTTTGAAATTCTTGCCGCTGTTGTGGATCGCGTCATAGATCCGGCCATTCCAGGCCGTCGACATCGCCACTTCGCCATCAGCCAGCAGCTGCGGCGGCTGCGCCCCGGCGCTCCACCAGACTTTCACATCGCCTTTGATGGTGTCGAGCTTGGCGAAAGCGCGGTCCACGCCCTCGGGGGTCGAGAGCACCTCATAGACTTCGGCCGCCGGGACGCCGTCACCGATCAGCGCCATCTCAAGCGTGGTCTTCGGGGCTTTGCGCATCGCGCGCGGGCCAGGGAATTTGGCGGTGTCGAAGAAATCCACCATGGTCTGCGGACCACCCTGGGGGAATTTATCAACATCATAGGCAAAGATCGTGCCGAAAACGATGGTGGCGACGGCGCAATCCATCGCCGCGCCCGGGACATAGCCCTCGCGGCCGCCGATTTTGTCGTAATCGATCTCTTCCAGCCAGCCCTCGTCACAGCCCTGCAGCGCATGGCCCGGCTCGACATCGACCACATCCCAGGTGATCTGGCCGGTCTCAACCATGCCCTTCAGCCGCGCGGTCGAGCCATCCCATTCATCTTGCAGGATCTCGACCCCGGTCGCGGCGGTGAAGGGTTTGTAAAACGCCGTTTCCTGGCTTTTAGCATAGGCCCCGCCATAGGAGGTGACGGTCAGCGGCCCCTCGGCCAGGGCCAGACCGGCGCTGGTCACCAGCGCCGTCGCGGAAAGCGCGGCGGTCAGAAAGGATTTCATGCAATTCCCCGTTGCTGTTGTTGGTCTTTGTGGTTGTCAGTAGAAAAAGCCCGGGCTCAGGCCTGCGGCAGGGCCCGGCAATGATCGGCGCGCCAGCCGATGCTGACATTGCTGCCCGCCGTAAGCGGTGCATCCAGGCTTCCGGCCGGAACCTTGATCTGAATGCCCTCGCTGCCCAGAAGGCTGATGCGCAGACGCAGGTGATCGCCGTGATAGATCACCTCATCGAGCCTGGCCCCGAACTGGTTTTCCAGGCCGGACCCGGCCGATCCTGGCAGCATCCTCTCGGGGCGCACCACCACCGCCGCTTTGCCGCCCATGACCAGCCCCTTGCCACAGCCCGCCCGGATGGTCGCACCATCCGCGCAGCGCAGCACACAGCTCTCGCCGTCAAGCGCGACAATCTCGCCGGAGAATGTGTTATTCTCCCCGACAAAACCGGCGACAAACAGATTGTCCGGCATCTCATAGAGCCGGTCGGGCGGCGCAACCTGCTGCAATATACCATCGCTGAAGACACCCACCCGGTCCGACATGGTCAGCGCTTCGCTCTGGTCATGGGTGACATAGACGATATTGATGCCGAGCCGGTCATGCAGATGTTTGATCTCCAGCTGCATATGCTCGCGCAGCTGCTTGTCCAGCGCGCCGAGCGGTTCATCCATCAAGATCAGCCGGGGCTCAAACACCAGGGCGCGCGCCAGAGCGATACGCTGCTGCTGCCCGCCAGAAAGCTGCGCAGGTTTTCGGCCCTCGAAGCCCGACATTCGAACCATATCAAGGGCTTTGCGCACCCGCTGCGTCACTTCCGAGCGGTTCATCCGGCGCATTTTCAGCGGAAAAGCGACGTTTTCGCCCACGGTCATATGCGGGAAAAGCGCATAGTTCTGGAACACCATGCCGATGTTACGGTCATAGGCCGGAACCTTTTCAATATGCTGACCGCCGAGCAGGATCGAGCCCGAGGTCGGGGTCTCAAACCCGGCCAGCATCATCAGGGTCGTGGTTTTACCCGAGCCTGACGGGCCAAGAAGCGTCAGAAATTCTCCCTCGGCAATATCCAGATCCAGACCGCGTACAACGTAGTTGATGCCATCATAAGACTTCCGGACGGATTCAAATGCGATGAAGCGGTCTTGCACGTCTGTTCTCCCCTCGCGACACCCTGAAAGATGTCTCATTTTTTTGACGACATTGTCTTGCGTACAATAACTCTGTCAAGCGGGATAAATGGACCGAAAGCAATATCCGGGATTTTTCTGATACTATTGAGTTATTTACTTGTTTATTAGAATCTCGCGTCGCAAGATTGCTGTGGCTTTCAGGGCTCCGGATGGCAGGACAGTGGTGAATCTGCGGTCGGATGAATCAGTCTCAGGATGAAATATGCGCACAAAGGAAGGTGACGAGCAGGACAATGTTCCGGCTTATCTGCGGCTGGCCCGCGAGTTTGAGCAGCAGATCCGTGAGGGCAATCTGCCGCTCGGCAGCCAGCTGCCGGCGCAGCGCGAGCTGGCCCTGGCGCGCAATGTGCATGTCTCAACCGTAACCCGGGCCTATCGTGAGCTGCAAAAGCTGGATCTGGTCACCGGCAGCACAAGGCGGGGCACCATCGTCACCGGCAATGGCACAATGCCGCGCGCTGACCGGGGCGGCTCCGGCGCGGCGCTGATTGATCTTACCGTGAACCGGCCCGCCTCTGATGCCTTTCTGCGGCAGCTCGAGGCAGAGATGCCCCGCCTTGCTGCCGATCCGCGTTTTGCCGAAGTCCAGGAATATCAGCTGCCCGAAGGGCCGCTCTGGGCGCGCGAAGCCGGGCAGAACTGGATTGCTCTGAACGGCTTCAGACCGCCGCTGAGTGACATCGTGCTGACCAGCGGCGCGCAGCATGCCCTGCTCGCGGTGATCTGCGGCCATATCAACCCGGGCGATACGATCGTGGCCGACCGGCTGACCTATTACGGTCTGCGCGCGCTGGCCCAGATGTTCCGCTTCCGGATTATCGGCATCGGCAGCGATCACGAGGGGCTGTCAGCCCAGGAGCTGCGCCAGCTCTGCGCCAGCCAGAGCATCAAGGCGCTGTTCGTCGTGCCGACGATGCAAAACCCGCTTGTGGTCTCGATGAGCGCTCAGCGGCGGCAGGATATTGTTGAAATTGCACGCGAATATGACCTGCTGATCATCGAGGATGACGTTTACGGCCCGCTGCAGGACAATCGTCCCCCCGCCTTCTGGCAGCTGGCGGGCGAGCGGAGCTATCACATCTCGACCCTTTCCAAGGCGCTGGCGCCGGGTCTGAGGATTGGCTGGCTCAGCTGTCCGCCCGGCCGCGCCGTCATCATGGGCGAGGCCATCCGCACCACGGCCTGGATGCCGGCCCCGCTGACCGCCCTGGTTGCGGCGCGCTGGATCGAGGATGGCACCGCGGCGACGATCCTGCGGGCGCAGCAGGCCGAAGTTCACGCGCGCCATCAGCTGATCACCCGCGAGCTGCGCGGCTTCGATCTCGTCTCGGACCCGCGCTGCATGTTCCTGTGGCTGCGCCTGCCTGCCCCCTGGCGGGCCCAGGAATTTGCCGAAACCCTTTATGCCCAGGGCGTGTCGGTAATGCCGGCGGATGCCTTCGCCTGTGATCGTCAGCCGGTTGAACATGCGGTCCGGATTAACTTTGGCGGCGCCAGCTCGCGTGAGGCGCTGCTGCAGGCGAGCCGGATCATTGCAGCCACCCTGGTTGACCGCCCCAGATCACTGGCAGGCCGGATCTGAGGCGGTGGCCTGCGCCAAAGCCCGCGCCCGTCACGATGGTTCCGGCTCTGCGGGGCGGCGCAAGCAGCGCCTGGCGGGCTGAGCAGCGTTCTTCTCAGGGCAGAATACCAGCCCCTGCCACCGCAGCATGGCTGCCGCGCCGCACCAGCTCGGTTGCCAGCAGCACACTTTCGCCCGGCCTGCCTGCGATCAGATCCTGGAGCAGCCGCGCCGCCTCTTCGCCCATCCGGCTGTGCGGCACCCGCACGGTGGTCAGCTGCGGCCAGGTGATTTCGGCAATATCAATATCGTCAAATCCGGTGATGGTGACATCTTCGGGGACACGCAGCCCCATGCCATGCGCCGCGCGCAAAGCCCCGGCTGCCAGCACATCATTGCCGCAGATCACCGCCGTAACCCGGCGATCCGCCATCAGCGCGCTAAAGGCCCCGGCCGCACTCTCCAGCCCGTAAGCCACCTCGCGCACCCCGCAAAAGCTGAGACCAGCCTGCGCCATGGCGCTGCGCGCGCCCTCGAGCCGGTCCCGTGCCCGGTCATTGCCGCTGGTTATGCCGGAAATCATCGCGATATTGCGATGGCCCAGCTCGAGCACCATGCCCACCATGGCGGCCATGCCCGACAGATTGTCGAAACCGGCATAGGGATGCGACTCACCGCTGGACCAGGCCAGGACGTAAGGCACTTTACGCAGCGCCAGCCAGTCATAGATCGCAGGATCGCGGTCGAAACCAACCAGCAAAAGCCCGTCAGCACCACGCGCAACCAAAGCCTCAATCTGGCGCTTTTCGCGCCCGGCCTCATAACCGGATGAGGCCACCAGCAGCGCGAATTTCCCCGGCGCCAGCGCGCGTTCAAACGCATCCACCCCATGCGCGAAAACCGCATTTTCCAGCGTCGGCACTACGGCGCCGATAATGCCGGTCCGCTTTGAGGCCAGGGCTTTTGCCCCGAAATTCGGCGTGTAATTCAGCGCCCGCACCGCTGTCATGACCTTTTCGCGCGTCGCGGCCGTCACCCTGTCGGGCGCGTTCAGGCAGCGCGACACCGTCGCGGTGGAAACCCCGGCCAGCGCCGCCACATCATCCACCGTCGCATGCGAAGTCTTTTCCGTCACCTGGTCTCTCCCGGCCTGGCGGCCATCCGGGGCCCAGTTTCGCAGTCTGCGGGAATTTTGGCCAGCAGCGATCAGCGGGGCTTGTAATGCATGAATGAAAGCGCTTACATTTTACCGCATAACAGGAAGAGAGGTCCTGGCTTCCGCGGGAATGCGCCCAGCGGGGCCCTGGCCCACTCATGCCAACCGGGGGATATCATGGCGCTGAACTATCTGAAAAAAGCCGCAAAAACCGCAAGCACCGATGCTGGCGAGACGCGCGAAATCGTGCAGCGCATGCTGAGCGATATTGAGGCGGGCGGCGATGCGGCGGCGCGCAGATATGCGGTGGAACTGGATAAATATGAGGGCAATATCGTCCTGACCCGTGACGAGATCGATGCCGCCCGGGCCCTGGTGCCGCAAAAGCTGCAAGATGATATCCGCTTTGCCCATGACAATGTCCGCCGCTTTGCCGAGGCGCAGCATGGCTCACTGAGCGATTTCCAGGTCGAGCTGGTGCCGGGGCTGATCACCGGCCAGCGGGCCATCCCCTGCCGTTCAGTCGGCTGCTATGTGCCAGGCGGGCGCTACAGCCATGTCGCTTCGGCGATCATGACCGTGACCACGGCGCGGGTGGCAGGCTGCCAGCATATCACCGCCTGTTCGCCGCCCCGCCCCGGCCTCGGCATCAATCCCGCCATCATCTACGCCGCCGATCTTTGCGGCGCCGACCGCATCATGTCACTTGGCGGCGTCCAGGGCATTGCCGCCATGGCCTTTGGCCTGTTTGACAGCCCGCCTGCCGATATTCTCGTCGGCCCCGGCAATCAGTTTGTGGCCGAAGCCAAGCGCATCCTCTTTGGACGCGTCGGCATCGACATGTTCGCAGGCCCCACCGACAGCCTGATCCTGGCCGATGCGACAGCCGATCCGATGGTGGTGGCGACCGATCTCGTCGGTCAGGCCGAGCACGGCTATAATTCGCCGGTCTGGCTGGTCACCGACAGCGAAGCCCTGGCGCGTGCGGTGCTGGAACTGGTGCCAGTGCTGATCTCCGGCCTGCCCGAGGTGAACCGGGTGAATGCCGAAGCCGCCTGGCGCGATTATGCCGAGGTTATTCTTTGCGCCAGCCGCGAAGAGATGGCCGCCACCTCCGATGATTACGCGCCCGAACATCTGACGGTTCAGGCCGGGGATCTCGACTGGTGGCTGAACCGGCTGCAATGCTACGGCTCGCTGTTCCTCGGCGAGGAAACCACCGTGGCCTTCGGCGATAAGGCATCGGGGCCGAACCATGTGCTGCCGACCTCGGGTGCGGCGCGCTATACCGGCGGGCTGTCGGTGCATAAATTCATGAAAGTGGTTACCTGGCAGCGCGCCACCCGTGAGGGGGCCCGCCCGATTGCCGAGGCGACCGCGCGGATTTCGCGGCTTGAAGGCATGGAGGGCCATGCCCGGACCGCCGATATCCGGCTGAAGAAATATTTCCCCGACACCGCTTTCGAGCTCAGTGCAAATGGCTGATCTCTTCTCGGTCGAGGGCCGCGTCGTCTGTGTCACCGGCGCCAGCAGCGGGCTGGGGCGTCAGGCCGCGCTGACCCTGGCCCGGCGCGGTGCCAAAGTCATCGCCATCGCCCGGCGCGAGGCAGAGCTGGCCGATCTCGCGCGGGAAGGCGGCGAGGCCATCCACCCCATCGCCGCCGATCTGTCGCGCCGCAACGGTCTCAGCTATCTGGCGCATCAGGCGGCACAGGTTTTCGGCGCCCCCGATATCCTGATCAATGCGGCCGGGGTGAATACCCGCCAGCCCGCCGGTCAGGTGGATGATGAAGCCTGGGATCTGACCCTGGCGCTGAACCTCTCGGCGCCGTTTTTTCTTGCCCAGGCGCTGGTCCCCAGCATGCAGGCAAAGGGCTGGGGGCGGATCGTCAATTTTGCCTCGCTGCAATCCTGTCGCGCCTTCCCCGCCGGCATTGCCTACGGCGCGTCAAAGGGGGGCGTGGCACAGCTGACCCGCGCCATGGCCGAGGCCTGGTCGGGCTCCGGCATCACCGCCAATGCGATCGGCCCCGGCTTTTTCCGCACCGAACTGACCGCCCGCGTCTTCGCCGATCCGGCGCTGGCGGCCCGAAATGC
The DNA here is from genome assembly GCF_020539525.1 of Pseudogemmobacter faecipullorum. Taxonomy (GTDB): domain Bacteria; phylum Pseudomonadota; class Alphaproteobacteria; order Rhodobacterales; family Rhodobacteraceae; genus Pseudogemmobacter; species Pseudogemmobacter faecipullorum. The sequence goes on from NZ_JACDXX010000008.1 coordinate 134,089, forward strand.
GGCTCAGACCTGTATCGGCCGCAATGGCGAGCCCGAAGATCTGGAGGGGCCGCTGCTTTTTCTGTGTTCGGAGGCGTCATCCTACGTCACCGGGCAAATTCTGATGGTTGACGGGGGGTTCACCGCGAAATGAAGGCTCTGGTCTATACCGGCGAACGCCGGCTCGAGATGCGCGAGCTGCCCGATCCGGTCCCCGGCCCGGGTGAGGCGCTGATCCGCGTCGATGCCTCGGGCATCTGCGGCTCTGACATACACGCCTGGCTCGGCCATGATGAGCGCCGCCCGGCGCCGCTGATCCTCGGCCATGAGGTGGCGGGCACGGTGATGAGCGGCGCGATGCAGGGTCAGCGCGTCACCGTCAACCCGCTGGCAACCTGCGGCAACTGCCCGGCCTGCCTGGCCGGGCGCGACAATCTCTGTCCCGAACGCCAGATCATCTCGATGCCGCCGCGCGAGGGCGGCTTTGCCGAATTTATCACCTCGCCCGAACGCAATCTGGTCACGATCCCTGACAGCCTGCCAGCCAGCATTGCCTGTATGGCCGAGCCGCTGGCCTGTGGCTGGCACGGCATCCGGCTGGCCAGCCGGGCCCTGGAGGGGGCGGCAGAGCGCGCGCTGATCCTTGGCGGTGGCGCCATCGGCTTTGGGGCCGCGCTCGCGGCCCGCGCCTTCGGCACCAGGGATATCACCATCGTCGAGCCGAATCCGACCCGGCGCAGCCGCCTCTCCACGCTCGATAATTTCCGCATTACCGAAAGCGCGCCTGCCGGGCTGAACCCCGACCTGGTCGTCGATGCCGCCGGGTTTGCCGCCACCCGCCTGATCGCCTCGGATCTGGTGCGTCCGGGCGGGGTGATCGTGCATATCGGCCTCGGAGAGGCAATGGCGGGGCTGAACATCCGCCGTATGACCCTGCAGGAAATCAGCTTTATCGGCACCTATACCTATACCAGCCGCGATTTCACCGATTGCGCCAAAGCGATCAGCGAGGGAAGCCTCGGCCCCTGCAACTGGGCCGAGACCCGCGCGCTGCACGAGGGCGCCGCAGCCTTCAGTGACATCATCAGCGGCCGCATCGCCGCCCCGAAACTGGTCTTGCTGCCCTGACCGGCCGCTGATCAGACCGGCTTTGCTTCGGCAGATCCGGTCTGACCGGATTTCGTGCCGCCAGCCCGCCCGGGCGACGCCGGGTTTATGCCGCAGCCCGGGAGAGGCGTTGACCCTCTGGCCAGGCCGGGCAGCAACGCCTGCCGGGCCCTTTGCGCTGGAATACCGCCCTGCCCCCGGGAAGGGGCGGATGCGGCAGCGCCAAAAGCTGTGCCGCAACCGTCAGACGGCTGCGGCACAGGCAAGGTTTAAGCGATGGATCAGCTCAGGAGAAGCTCTGCTCCGGCAAGGCCGCCCGGCGGCGCAGCGTCTCCAGCGCAGCCGACCAGTCATTGCCGCCAAAGCCTTCGGCTTTCGCCATCTGATAGACCTGCGAGGCCGCCGCACCAACGCCAAGCGGCACATTCAGATTGGCAGCATAGATCAGCGCCAGGGTCAGGTCTTTCGACGCCAGCCCGAGGCCAAATTCCGCCGAGATATCCCCGGCAAAGATCTTGCGCGCATAGGCCCCGGTCAGAAAGCCCTTCCCGGCGGTGGTTCCGGCCAGCACCTTCACCGTGCGCTGCACGTCAAGCCCGGCGGCTTCGGCAAAGGCAAGGGTCTCTGCCGTCAGCACATTCAGCGCCGTGGACATGAAGTTATTGACGATCTTCGTCCGCGTCCCGGCGCCGTTTTCGCCGCAATGAATGGTCTCACGCCCCACCGCGTCAAAGACCGGCATCGCCGCCGCCACATCTGCCGCCTCTCCCCCGGCAAGGATCAGCAGCTGGCCGCGCTCGGCAAATTCCGACGTGCCGCCGACCGGCGCGTCAACCATGCGGATGCCCTGGGCTTTCAGCCGCGCCGCGATACGGTCTGTCGCCTCGGGGGCGACGGTGCTCATATCAATGTACAGCGTGTCCTGACCCATCGCCGCCGCCACAGCGGGCGCGCCGAAAAGTGTTTCTTCCACATCCGGACCATTCGGCAGCATCGTCACCACAAAATCGCGGCCCGATGCGGCAGCGGCGGCGCTGTCTGCGCCCGCCGCGCCAAGTGCCGCGAGGCTCTGCACCGCCGCCGGATTGATGTCATAGACACTGACATCATGCCCGGCCGCGATCAGTTGCCGCGACATAGCATGGCCCATACGGCCAAGCCCGATAAACCCAATTCTGGCCATTATCTTAACCTTAGTCCTGACTGGTTTATTTCGGATCGAATTCTACGGCGAAAGCGCGCAGCTTCTCATCGCCGGCAATCGCCTGAAGATATGTGTCGGTGATATGTGCCTCGGCATCGGGGGCCTCGGTGATGGTGCCGACCGTGGCAAGGAAAGCGCCGATCTCGCCCGCCCAGCCATCGACTTTCGACGCCCCGGCCGCGCGCGACATCAGCTCAAGCTGCTCATCGAGCAGGAAGACCGGGCGCAGCCCGAATTCCTTGTCCATTGATTCCGGGGTCACTTCCAGCCCGCCGCTGGCATAGAATTCCAGCGCCAGCTGTTTCGCTTCTTCCGGATTGGCTTTGGCCCAGGACCAGCCGCGCAGATAGACCGCAAGGAATTTCCCGATCTGCCCGGGCGAGGCTTCAGCATAGGCCTCGGTCGCGATCACAAAGCTCGGCACCACCGCGCCGCTATCGGCACCGCTGCACAGCAGTTTCGCGCCCAGCTTATCTTCCAGCGTGTAAAGATTGGGGGCCCAGACCCCGGCCAGCGAGCCGCTGTCCGAGCTCATCGCGGTGATGATCTGCGCCTGACCCAGATTGACGAAACGCACATCATCAAAGGCGAGGCCGAATTTCCCGAGGCATTTACGGGCGGTGAAATCGACGGTGGAATTGGTGGTCAGCAGGATCTGCTGGCCCTTGATCAGCGCGGGATCGGCCAGGATCGCATCAGCATCGGGTCCGGCCACAACCAGAGCATTGGTTTGCGATTCATCATTGGCCACCGCGATGGTCGAGATATTGAACCGGGCTGCCCCCAGCACCGCGGGAACGGCACCGGTGATCCCCACATCCCAGGAACCCGAAGAGCCTGCCGCAATCTGCGGTGCCCCCGCCGGGAAGGTGACGAATTCCGGGGCGAGGCCAACCTCGGACCACCAGCCCTTTTCATTGGCGAAATGCAGCGGCAGCGCCCAGTACATCGCAGGCTGGTAGCTGATGGTGATTTTTTCCTGCGCGAAAGCAGTCCCCGACAGCGCGGTGCTCAGCACAAGTCCAAGCGCGGCGGAGAGCGTAGATTTCACAGACATTCATTTTCCCTGTTATGATGTCGCGGGCCATGCAGGCCCCGGTTATTATTTCGATGCGCCTTTTTCCTCGCGCAGAGATTTCCAGATATGGGTGCGCAGATGGATGAAGGATTCGGTGTCCATCACATCCTCGATGCGCTCAAGTGAATCCCATTTCTCGGCCTCGCGGATGGCGCGGACATCGACCACCTCTTTGATGCGGCCCGGGCGTTTGGTCATGATCGCAACCCGGTCGGCCAGATAGACCGCCTCTTCCACCCCATGGGTGATGAAAAGAACCGTGCGCGGCTGAACCCGGGCCAGACGCACCAGCTCTTCCTGCATCACCACCCGGGTCTGGGCATCCAGCGCGCCGAAAGGCTCATCCATCAGCAAGACCGCCGGATCGAGCACATAGGCCCGGGCAATCGCCACCCGCTGCTGCATCCCGCCGGAAAGCTGATGCGGATAGGCGCTGGCATGGCTTTCCAGCCCCATGAGCTGCAAAGCCCCCTCGACCAGCGACTGACGCTCGCCCTTCGGCAGGCCCTTGTTGCGCAGACCGAATTCGATGTTTTCGGCCACGGTCTTCCAGGGAAACAGCGCGAATTGCTGGAACACCACGGCGCGGTCCGGCCCGGGCGCGGTCACATCCTGACCATTGACCATGACCCGGCCCGAAGTCACCGGCTCAAACCCTGCCACCATACGCAGGCAGGTGGTCTTGCCGCAGCCCGAGGGGCCGACGATGGCCACGAATTCCTTCTCGCGCACATCCAGCGTCACATTCTGTAAGGCCTGAAACGCGCCTGGCCCGCTGCCATAGATCTTACCGGCATTCTCGAAACGAATGGATCCCATATCTTCCTCCCGCAGAACGCTTACTTGCCTTGCGTCACGGCGCGCTCTAGCCGTCGAAGCAGGATGTCGATGATGAGGCCGATGATCCCGATCGAGACCATGCCTGCGACCACGGTCGGGGTGGCGATATTGGCCTGGGCCTGAACCATCATGAAGCCGACCCCGGTCGAGGCGACGATCAGCTCGGCGCCGACCAGCGACTGCCAGCCCAGCCCGGCTGAAATGCGCAGCCCCGCGATGATCGAAGGGATCGAGGCGGGCATGATCACCCGGGTAATCATGCCAAAATGACTGGTGCCCAGCATTCTGGCCGCTTCAATCAGGCGGATATCGACCCGTTTCGCGCCTTGCCAGGCATTGATCACACAGGGCGGGAAAGCCCCGGCGAAGATGATCATGATCGGGCCGCCGATGCCGGTGCCGAACCACAGCGCCGCGAAAGGCACCCAGGCGATCGGCGCGATGAAGCGCAGCGCATCCAGGAGCGGCGCGGCAATCGCATCAACCGTCGGGAACCAGCCCATCATCAGCCCCAGCGGCACACCGATCAGCGCCGCGAGCAGGAAGCCGCCCAGAAAACGCCCGAGGCTGGAGAGAAGATGCCCGGGCAGGGTCGCCCCGGCAAAGGGCTCGGTGATCAGATGCAGCGCACGGCTGAACACCGCGCCCGGGCCGGGCAGAAACTGCTCTGACACCAGGCCGCTGGCCGGGATCACAAACCAGACCGCCATAAAGGCGCTCAGGCTGATCAGCGCCAGAACGGCGTTGCGACCGGGAATAAGTGCCAGTCCGCTCATCTCAGCTTCTCCCCTGCGGCCAGCGCGCCAGCGCAGCCTGTTCCACCATCACCAGGCCCTTCGTCGTCAGCCAGCCCAGCAGCCCGACCGTGACCATTCCGACCAGGATCATCGACGGATAGATATCCTGCTGCGCCACGTTCAGAATGAAGCCGACCCCCATCAGCGCCCCGACCAGCTCGGCCGCGACCAGGGTGGTCCAGGCCGCCTGAAGCGACAGCCGCAACCCGGTGAAGATCATCGGCAGCGCGCCGGGCAGGATCACTTCGCTCACCATGCGCAGCCGGGGCACGCCCAGCATTCTCGCCGCAGCAAACAGCCCGCCATCGATGCCGCGCACCCCGGTATGGGCGTTGATCACCGAGGGCACAAAGGCCGCGAACCAGATCACCAGAACCTTGGCGGCATCGCCCAGCCCCAGCCAGAGGATCGCCAGCGGGATCCAGGCCAGCGGCGGAATGGGCCGGATCAGCGAGAAGACCGGGCTGATCAGCGCCTCGGCGGTGCGGTTATATCCCATCAGCAGGCCAAGCGGCACGCCGGCCAGCGTGGCACAGACAAAGCCGATAGCGACCAGACGCAGGCTGTGCCAGGCATGTTCGGCCAGGGGCGCACCGGCATAGCCGCTGACGAGGCTCTGGCGCAAAGCGGCCCAGAATTCGGCCGGAGACGGGAAACGCCCGGCCGGAATCAGCTGCAGCCAGCTGGTGGCCGCGAACCACAAAAGCAGCACACATCCGACCGAGATCAGACTGATCCGCGCCTTTTGCGACAGAAGTCGCTTTCTGCGGCCGGAGCGGGCCTTGCTGCGCAGCCCCTTCCCCGCCCTGGTTGCATCTGTATCAGACGCCATGAATATTTCCTCCCACATCCCCGCCCCGGGTTTCGGGCCTGTCCGGGCGCTCTGGCCCGCCCGGGCCAGAGCCACCAGGCAAACCCGCTATGCCAGACCGAACCCCGGGAACCATCGTGATTGAGGCGCCGCCGGGCGGCGCCTCAGCCAGGCGGCCGCTGCGGGCTGCCGGCTTTCATCATCGCTTCCGGCCCGATCTCAGGCCGAAAGACCGCCCATGCAGCGGTATTTGATATCCAGATATTCCGCGATTCCGTAGCGTGACCCCTCACGCCCGAAGCCCGATTCTTTCACCCCGCCAAAGGGCGCGACCTCGTTGGAAATCGCAACCTCATTGATGCCAACCATGCCATATTGCAGCGCTTCTGAGACGCGCCAGGCCCGCGCGAGATCGCGGGTATAGATATAGGAGGCCAGCCCATAGGGCGTGTCATTGGCCAGACGGATCACCTCATCCTCATCCGTAAAGCTCAGCAAAGCCGCAATCGGGCCGAAGATCTCATCGCGCGCCACATCCATCTCCGGCGTAACCCCGGCAAGCACCGTCGGCGGGTAAAAGCCGCTGTCCTGGCTGGCTTCGCCGCCGCCCGTCAGCAGATCTGCGCCCTGTTCCAGCGCACGCGCAACGATGCGTGCCATATCCGCCGCCGCCGCCGGTGTGATCAGCGGGCCGATCTCGACCCCCGGCAGCCCGCCTGGCCCCGATTTCAGCGCCTCTGCCCTGGCCACGAAAGCGCGGGCGAAATCGCCGGCAATGCTTTCATGCACAAAGATGCGGTTGGCGCAGACACAGGTCTGGCCCGCATTGCGGAATTTCAGCGCCATCAGCCCGTTCAGCGCCGCCTCTATATCGGCATCAGCGAAGATGATCACCGGCGCATTGCCACCCAGCTCCATCGACATGCGTTTCACCGTCGAGGCGCATTGCGCGATCAGATCCTTGCCGACGGCGGTCGACCCGGTGAAGGAGAGTTTGCGCACCACCGGGCTGTCACTGATCACCCGCATAATCTCTCGCGAAGAGCCGGTCAGCACCTGGATCACCCCCGGCGGAATGCCCGCCGCTTCGGCCAGCCGCACCAGCGCCAGCGCGATGAAAGGCGTGCGGTCCGAGGGTTTCACCAGCATGGTGCAGCCCGCCGCCAGTGCCGGGGCCAGTTTGCGCGTCACCATCGAGGCGGGGAAATTCCACGGCGTGATCGCGCAGGTCACCCCCACCGGATGCTGGGTCACGATGGTCTGCCTGCCGCGCGCGGGCGAGGGAATGACATCACCATAGACCCGCCGCGCCTCTTCGGCGAACCATTCGATATAGGCGGCGCTGATATCGATCTCGACCCGCGATTCCGCCAGCGGCTTGCCCTGCTCAAGGGTCAGGATCTGCGCCAGCGCCTCGCGGTTTTCCAGGATCAGCCGGTGCCAGGCCTTCATCAGCTGCGCCCGCTCTGCGGCCAGCAAAGCCGACCAGGAGGCAAAGGCCTGCTCCGAGGCACGGATCGCGGTCCGGACATCCCCGGCCGAAAGTTTCGGCAGCTCGCCGATCTTTTCACCGCTGGCCGGATTGGTCACGGCAAAGCTCTGCCCCTCTGTGGCCGCCTGCCAGCCACCGCCAAAACAGGCCAGACCATTTATCATCAGATTGGTATCAACGGGGCATTGCATCGGCAGAACTCATGCTGGCAGGGGAAGAAGCTTGCAGTCGGACAGTCTATGAATTGTTATATATATTACATCAAATCAATTATTTTGTAATTGATTGTAAGTCCGACTAACAAAAAGACGATCAGAAGGCTCTCAGCCCGGTCTGAAGAAGGGGGCGGGGATCAGGATCTTATTCTCGATATGATCGACCAGTGGCCGCATCTGAACCGCATAGGCCTGCCATTCCGGCGAGGCCTGCAGGGCTTTGCGGCGCTCCCAGCGGTCATCCATACCGGAGTAGCCCCACATATGCACAATCTGGTTCAGCGGCCCGATATCGGTGAAATAATAGCCGACCAGATTGCCGAGGATCCGGGTCTGCACCGCAAGCCCCTCGGCCTCATAAAGCTGCAGGAATTTGCCGACATTGCCATTTTTCAGCGTATAGGTCCGCATATCAACGAACATGGATATCATCCTTTTACAGCGTCAGAGGTGGAACAGCCGGATGGCGACAAGGGCGAAAACCGCCAGCAGAACCGTCAGCCCGCAGACCAGTGCCACAGCACCGCCGCCAACCTCGCTCAGCTTTTTCAGTGAAGTCTTCATTCCCAGCGCCGCGATGGCCGCGATCAGGCACCAGCGCGACAGCTCAAGCAGCAGTGCGGTCAGATCCGCCGGGATCAGGCCGGTGCTGCCAGCCAGCACCAGAGCGGCAAATCCGATCACGAAGAACGGCACCTGCACCCGCGCAGTCTGGCCACCCTGCTGGCTCTGGCGAAACAGCACAGACAGCGTCACCACAACCGGCACCAGCAAAGCCACCCGCAGCAGTTTGACAAAGGTCGCCGTGGCGCCGGTCTCTTCCGAAACCGTATAGCCCGCACCAACCACCTGGGCGACATCGTGGATCGTCGCCCCGAGGAAAATCCCCATCGCATGATCGGACAGGCCGAGCCAGGCCCCGATCATCGGATAGAGGATCATGGCAAGGGTCGAAAGCGCGGTCACCGCAATAACGGTGAAACTGGTGTCGCGGTCCTGCTCCGGCCCGGTACGCGGCAGCACAGCCGCAATGGCCAGCGCGGCTGAGGCACCGCAGATCGCCACCGCGCCGCCGGTCAGCAGCCCGAAGGGCAGCGAGCGGCCGCTGGCCTTTGCCAGCCCGACGCCCGCAGCAATGGTCAGGCCGACACCGGCAAAGACCAGCAGCACAACGCCGAACCCGGCCGAGGCGATCTGCTGCAGCGTGATGCCGAGACCGAGCAGCGCCACGCCAAAGCGCAGGAGCTTTCGGGCCGCGAAATCCACCCCGGCGGCGGTTTTCATGTCGGGCTCGGCAAGGAAGGTAAAGGCCATGCCGATCAGCAGCGCCATCAGCATCACCGGGGCGCCGTAATGTTCAGAGATAAATTTAGCCGCCAGCGCGACCGTCACAGCCGAAGCCAGGCCGGGGAACAGCCGCCGGAAGGCTCCGGACGTTTCAAGGACAGAGCTGTTCATCCGATCAGTTCTTCACCACGATCATCGGTCTCGCCGAAGCGCTTGAGAACCGCCGGTTTCGTGCCTTCATAGACCCGGTCCAGATTTTCGGCGATCCGGGCATTCTCGCGCTCGAACAGGCAATTGCCCTCAAGATCTGAGGCGACGAGGAAGGGTCCCATGCGGTTGCAGCGGATCACCCACATCGCCTGGGCAAGGCCGAGTTCCTCATTCCAGTGCACCGCTTCGACATTCTCGACGCCGCGCCCGAGCAAAGCCCCGGTGCCATAGCCCACGGTCGAAAGATAGACCGCGCCATTGGGAACGAAATAGTCCTTATAGTCTTTCGACGACATGCCGCCCTTGCCGATGATCAGCTTTGCGCCGGTGCGGGCGATCCAGTCCGGCAGCCATTTGGCAAAGCGGAAACTGGCGGTGGCGGTCACCGCGCCAAGGTCAAAACTGCCATCCTCACGGATGGTGGCGGCCGGCGAGCAGTGGAAATTCGCCGCGCTCTGCGAGGGCAGTTCCATCGGAATATTGGCATTGGCCTCAAGCGCGCGCATATAGACGCCCTCACGCGCGGTATACATCAGCCCGTTCAGGTAAACGATATCCCCGAGGCGCAGCTCTGCGATCTCTTCGGCGGTTGGGGTGGTGGAAAGGATAACCTCGCGCGGCTTCATTCTGCAGCCTCCGCCGCCATATCCCAGCCCACGGTCTCGCGGCGCTGATAGGGGGTGAACCAGTCGGGATCGGTGCGATGCTCGACGCGGCCATCGGGATAGATCCGGGCCACGGCGCGGCGCGAGGACAGGCAGAAGGCATGAACCGACATCTGCATGCCGCCGGTATGGCAATAGCCAACCTCGATATGGGTATCGATCACCATATTCTTGCCGACAAAGCCCATGGCGCCCATGCCGATCGAATTGCCCAGTTCTTTGAACTCTTCCTCAAGCGCGGCGATCTTCGGATCGGAATTGCGGTCCCCCACCGTGCGCAGACAGGCGGCGCGCTTGCCAAGCACCATGCAGCTGTCCTTACAGCCCCCCAGGCCGATGCCGATGATCGCGGGCTGACAGGCCAGACCGCGTTTGCCAAAAGCAACGAGGCAGTCGAGATAGAAGCGTTTGATGCCCTGAATGCCATCCGAGGGGAACAGCATCCGGTAATCGGTGCCGAACAGCCCGCCTTTATGCACGGTGATCAGATCGATCCAGTCGCCGCCCGGCTCATAGGCATATTCAATCTCGGGCGCGCCGATGCCGATGTTGTTATTGTGATCAGTGCGCCACAGAGGATGCACCCGGTTCGGCCGCAGAGGCACCGAAGAGGTCGCGTTTGAGGTCGCACGGCGCAAAGCCTCTTCCAGCGCCACCGGGCCGCCCTCGATCCGGGCGTCATTGCCCATTTTCACATACCAGCGCGGCGTGCCGGTATCGCCGCACATGGCGCGGCGGTCCTGTTTGGCGGCCTCATAATTTTCCAGCATCGCCTGCAGCACGAAAGACGAGAGATCGCCATCCTCGGTGGCCGCAGCGGCCTTAAGCCCGCCGAGATAATCCTCGGGGATCTCGATAGCCGCCTTGGCCATCAGAACCTCGGCGGTGGACTGGATCAGATTGATCGGTATCACAAGACAGCTTCCTTACTGGGTGGCCACGAGCGTTTCGGGTTCATGCGCGGGCAGAATGGTCTCGCCGGGGCGCACGATGGTAAAGGCGACCTGCTCGCGGCTCAGGTTCAGCTCCTCGCCCTGTTTGCGCGCCAGGGTGAAATATGAGCTTTCCAGATCGCCGCTCTCGGGGAAGTCCTCGCGGAAATGCGCCCCGCGCGAGTTTTCGCGCAGCTCACCCGCCCGGGCGATGACCTCCGAGACCTCAACCAGCGAGGCCATATTGAGCCAGTCATGCCAGGTCAGATTAAAGGCGAGATTATCCGCACTGACGCCAGTTTCCATCAGCTCGGCGCCAATCTCGGCAATGCGCTTCTGGCCGCGCTGCAACCCGGCGCCGGTGCGCATCACGCCGACATCTTCCCACATCGCTTCCTGCAGATTGTGGCGCAAAGGATGGATCTGGCCGGGCTTTTTCGCAAACGGCCGGCAGGCGCGTTCCAGTTCCGCGGCCAGAACCGTCTCATCAGGGTCGCGCAGGGTCATGCGGCGCATATCCTGGCCCATCACATCGCCGGCAATACCGCCAAAGACGGTGGAATTCGCCACACCATTGCCGCCCAGACGGTTCGAGCCATGCGCGCCACCGGCATCCTCGCCCGCAACGTAAAGCCCCTCCATCGCGGTACGGGTGTCGGGATCGACCACCACACCGCCCATGAAGTAATGCGCCGTCGGCACCACCTCGACTTTGCCCGCCGCCAGATCAAAGCCGCTGTCGGCGCAGCGTTTCACCATACCGGCGAATTTTTTGCGCACATTCTCCGGCCCGAGATGGCCCATCGAGATGAACATGCCGACCTGGCTCGGGTCATTATTCTTGCGCATCTCGGCATAGATGCCGCGGCTGACCACATCGCGGGTCGCGCGCTCGCCCTTCTTGTCATAGTCGAACATGAAACGCTCGCCGCGCGCATTGAGCAGCTGCCCGCCCGCGCCGCGCAGACCCTCCTCCAGCACCGTGCCGGTCATGCGGGTATAATCCCCGGCCAGCAGGCCGGTCGGGTGGAACTGCACCATCTCCATATCCCGCAGCGGCAGCCCGGCCCGCAGAGCCATCGCGAGGCCATCCATGGTCTTATCGCCCGAAGGGGTATGATATTTATACATGGTCGGGCCGCCGCCGGTGCCCATCATCACGCATTTGGCCCGGACAAAGCGGAAGCGGCCGGTGCGCATATCGATGAACAGAACCCCGGCCAGCGAGGCGCCGTCCACCGTCGGGATCAGGCCGATGGCGCGGTGTTCCTGCAGCTTATGCACCGGGCGCGCCAGCACCTGCTCCATCAGCCGCGAGATGATCTCGATCCCGGTCAGATCGCCCTTATGCACCGTGCGGTCGGCGGTCTGACCGGCAAAGGCCTTCTGGTGCAATGTGCCGTCGGGATTGCGGTCAAAGAAGCAGCCGACCTCATTCTCCAGCTCGCGGATCCGCACCACCGCCTGCTCACAGAGCCGCCAGGCCATATCCTGGTTCGGCAGCCATTTGCCGCCATTGATCGTATCCATGAAATGGCGCTCGACGGTATCGCCGCCACCAAGGGCGACGTTATAGCCGCCCTGGACCATACGGGTGCAGCCGCATTTACCGATCAGCCCTTTCACCGCCAGAGTGATTTTCGTCCCCGCCGGCGCGGTCTGGCTGGCATGAAGCGCGGCAAACAGCCCCGCGCCGCCTGAGCCAAGGATCAGGATATCGGTGTCTTCGCGTTCGATCTCAAATCTGGACATGCTCATACCGCTCTGAGAAGAAAGAGGCCGGAGATCAGAAACGCCCCGGCAATCGCACCCGCCGCAAGGCTTTTCTGCCGCTGCGACCAGGGCAGAAACTCAAGGACAAGCAGTCTGATCCCGCCAAAGAAATGCACGGCGAGCAGGAAGACGAGGCCGGCTTCCGCCAGTTTGACCGCCGGATTATCGGCAAAGCCCAGCAACTGGTCGAGCTGTGCCGGATCCGTCAGCGCCAGCGACAGCACCCAGAAATGCGCCGGCAGGAACAAAGCCAGCGCGAGGCCGGACAGCCGGTGCAGCATATAGGCCAGCCAGAGCGGATGACGGCGATGCGGACGGATCATAAGAATGTCACGGCCAGAACGGCGCGTGCCCCCAGAGCGGTCAGGATAAGCAGGAAACCCCAGGTGAATGCCCCGAGGGCCCGGCCCTTCAGCCCGGTCACCTCATGCAGGATGACACGAAGCCCGATGGCGGCATGGATGGAAACCGCCAGAACTAATGTGCCGTAAAACAGCAGCCAGGCGAGGCTGCCCCGGGTGCGCGACAGGATCTCGGCCGAGGACAGCCCGCCCTGAATGGCATAGATCATCAGCGCCAGATGGCCGAGCACCAGCGGGCCCATCACCATCGCGCTCAGACGCTGCGCCATATAAAGTCTCAGGCTCAGCATCGTTACGCCTTTCCTTTAAAGAAGGCGCGCGCCGCGGCCCGTTTCAGCCCCGCCACCGCGCTGAGAGGATCGAGCTCATTGGGACAGAATTTGCTGCAGCTGCCCTGGCTGTGGCAGCTCATACAGCCGCCAGGCCCGGTGGCCGTGGCCAGAACCGCCGCCCGGTCCGCAACCTTGACATCATTGTAAAGCGTCCAGACCCGCTGCAGCGCCGCCGGGCCGAGATAATCCGGGCTGGCCGCAACCGTATCGCAGGCGGCATAGCAGACGGCGCAGTTGATACATTCGATGGCCTTATTGGCCTCGACACGACCGCTTTCTTCCGGGCTGACCTGCTGGATCGGCTCATCGCGGCTGCGCCCGGGCTTATGCACCCCGCCCGCTTTGACCCATTTCTCAAAAAACGGATCCATATCGGCCGCGAGATCGCGGATCACCGGCAGATTGCGCAGCGGCGCGATGCTCAGGCGATCTTCCTGCAACACCTTTTTCACATGGGTGCGGCAGGTCCAGCGCGGCTGGCCATTCACCATCATCGCGCAGGAGCCGCACATGCCGACCCGGCAGGCGTAGCGATAGGTCAGCGAGGGGTCCAGCTCCTGCTGAATCCAGCTGACCACATCCAGCACGGTCTGATTGTCGCGCGCCGGTACAGTGAAGGTTTCATAGCCGCCCTGGTCTCCCGAGCCGCGCCAGACCGACACCTCCATCGTTTTCGTATTTCCGCTCACAGGGCACCCGTTGGCTCTCTTACCTGTAACGGTGTAACCCAATTTTTTACTAACACTAAGGAACTAATATTAAAGTATTCAGTAAGATTTACTTACGTCAGCCCCCGGTTGCCGGGGGCTGGTGCTGTTTCAGCCGAAAGACTGCAGGCCGATCAGAATGAAACAGGCCAGGAAAAGCGTCTCGACCACAACAAGGCCAATGGCGCTGCCACCCACCTCGATCATCTTCACCAGCGAGGTCTTGATCCCGACGGCGGCAATCGCCGTCAGCAGGGCCCACCGGCTTGCCTCTTCGGCCAGTGAGGCAAGCAAGGAGGGGATCAGCCCGGCCGAATTCAGCGCCGCCAGAGCCAGGAACCACAGCACGAATCCCGGCAGCAGCGGCGGTCGCTTGCCGCCCGGGCTGCCCGCATCGAGTTTTCCGGCCCGGATCACCAGCGAGAAGATCAGCACCACCGGCGCCAGCATCGCCACCCGGATCAGCTTGACCACGGTCGCGGTTTCCCCAACCTCGGGGCTGACCGAAAACCCGGCCCCGACCACCTGGGCCACATCATGGATGGTGCCGCCGAGGAAGACCCCCGATTTCAGGGCATCAAAGCCAAACCAGGATGAGAGCGGCGGATAGGCGATCATCGCGACCGTCGAGAGAATCGTCACCGCCATCACGGTAAAGGCGAGATTGCGCTCGGATTTATCGGTTCGGGGCAGGACCGCGGCGATAGCCATGGCCGCCGAGGCGCCGCAGATCGCCACCGCGCCGCCCGAGAGCAGCGCCATGCGCCAGCCCCGCCCGAACAGCTTTGCCGCCAGCATGGCGAAAAGAATGGTTGCCGCCACACCCAGAATGACCAGCACGATCATGCCGGTGCCAAGCCTGGTCAGCATTTCAACCGAAATACGCGCACCGAGCAGCGCAACCCCGAGCCGCAGCACCGTGCGGGCGGCGCAGCCAATGCCGGGCGCGGTCCGGGTCTCTGGCTCCGAGAGGAAATTCAGCGACAGGCCGATCAGCAGCGCCATCAGCATGGCCGGAGCGCCGTAATGTTCCGACAGGAACTGCGCCGCCACTGCGACCAGCACGGCCACGGCTATGCCCGGAAATAACAGGCCTGCGCTTTGCCAGATCGCGGTCGGGCGCAGCCCGGTGAAGGATGCGTGGTTTATCTGTACCATTGCCGTAGGATCCGAAAGCCGGTCACACCGTTCAGGCCCCTGCGCAACCGGCAGGGGCCTGACAGGCGCAGATCAGGCGCTGCGATAGAGTTTGGTCATCGAGAATTCACGATGGCCAAGGGCCTCGGCGCAGGTCATGCGGCCATTGGCAGTGCGGATGATCATCTCAATCAGCGAGTCACCGGCCTGATCGATGGTCATTTCGCGGGTCAGAACCCCGGTCACATCCACATCGATATGTTCCGACATGGTGCGCAAAGTGCGCGGATTTCCCGAGATTTTGATCACCGGCACGATCGGATTGCCGACCACATTGCCCTGGCCCGTCGGGAAGGTGTGGATGACATAGCCACCCGCCGCCATCAGGGTCACGCATTCTGCGGCAGCAGAAGAGCTGTCCATGAAGTAAAGCCCCGGGCCTTTCGACGGCGCCTCAGCCGGGCCCATTGCGTCGATATAGGTCGAGGTCCGGCCGATCTTTTCCAGATTGCCGAGCGCCTTTTCCTCAATCGTGGTCAGACCGCCGAGAATATTACCCTTGGTGGGCTGGCTGTCCGAGAGATCGTCGGTCTGATGCGCGAAGATCACGTCATCGGTATAGGCCTGCCAGATCGCTTTGAATTTGGCGGCGGCTTCCGGGGTGGCGGCGCGCTTTTCGCAGATATGCTCGGCGCCGGTGATCTCCGAGGTTTCACCAAAGCAGCCATAGATGCCCTGGGGCAGAAGCTTGTCATACATATTGCCGACGGTGGGACAGGAAGACAGGCCGGTGGTGGTGTCGCTCTCGCCGCATTTGGTCGAGATCCACAGTTCCGAGATCGGGCAGTCTTCTTTCTGCAGCTCGGAGGCCCAGTGGACATATTCCTTGGCCTGCCAGCTGGCCGCGCGGATGGTCTCGAAATCGCCCTTCTGCTCAATCGAGAAGCCCATGACCGGCTTGCCGGTTTTGGCAATGCCATCGACGATGATCTTGGTCCATTCCGGCTCGATACCGATCACCACCACGGCGGCGACATTGGGGTTTGCCCCGGTGCCGATGATGGTGCGGAAATGCAGCGCCAGATCCTCGCCGAACTGCAGACGGCCATAGGCATGCGGGATCGCCATCGTGCCCTTGACGTTATTCGCCACCGCCTCACAGGCGGCGTTGGAAATATCATCCACCGGCAGGATCAGCACATGGTTGCGCACGCCGACACGGCCATTCTCACGACGCCAGGCTTTTACGGTCGCATTGTTGAAATCGAGGGCCATCTGATCACCACCGCTTGGTTTTGCAATTATGGGTATGAACGTGCTCGCCGATGCCGGCATCGCCCACCATACGGCCGATATCCTCGCCATATTTGGTGACGGTATCCCCGGCCTTCAGTGCCCGGAGCGCGACCTTATGGCCAATCGGAATATCGGCTTTGGCGGTCAGGCGGAAATCAGAATTATCTGCCGTCACCACGCAGATCATCTCTGTGCCTGCCTTCAGATCCTCAACGACAACGACACCGACATTGTCCTCGTGATCGTGGACAAGAAGCTGCGGAATACTCATGGGCCCCTCCCTTGGATAGCTTTTTGATCCGATGGCGGATCGCTAACATATAGATGTACTCTTATACAAGAGTTATTCTATAAATGTTGCACCTTGTCCCGGGGCTGTGGTAGGCATCGATAAGCTGAACAGGAACTTTGCAATGGCCGCACCACTCTACCAGACAGTGATTGACCGGATCATTGCGCAGATCTCCTCGGGAGAGCTGCTGCCGGGCTCAATGCTGCCGAGCGAGATGCAGATCGCGGCGGAAACCGGGGTTTCACAGGGCACGGCGCGCAAATCGCTGATGGTGCTCGAGCAGCTGGGCATCGTGAAACGCGAACAGGGCCGGGGCACCTTTGTCACCGCCCGCACGCCGGATAATGCGCTGTTCAACTTTTTCCGCCTGCGCGAGCCGGACGGAACAACCGTCCGGCCGGAACTGCTGAGTGAAGCGGTGCTGTCGCGCGACTCGACCGAAGCAGAGCGCAGCATCCTCGATGATGCCCCGGCCATGGTCTATGAGATCCGCCGCCTGCGCAGCCTGAAAGGCATTCCAAGCGTCATTGAAACCGCCGTCGTCTCTGCCAGCCGTTTTGCCGGGCTGGCGATGCGGGCGCCGCTGCCCAATACGCTCTATGTGCTCTATCAGCAGAATTATGGCTGCATCATTCTGCGCGCCGATGAATCCATCACCGCGATTGAGGCCAGCCCGGAAGTGGCAAAGGCGCTGAACCTCCGACCCGGGGCGCCGGTCCTGCAGATTGATCGTGTGGCCTTTGACATCATGGGCCGCGCCGTCGAGTGCCGCCAGAGCCTGTGCCGCACCGAAGGGCTGATTTATCAGGTCTCGCTGACCTGATCCCCTGCCTCTCAAAGTGACGGGATGATCCAGCGGCGGCCCGGGGCCGGGACATGACGCTCCCGCCGAATCCTGATCCGGACCGCCGTAAAAGCTGCGCAGCTACAGGGCCGCGGAAGACCATTTCCGGCGTGGCTGCCACTCCGGATCTATAGCCTTCAGACCCGCATACCGCTTCCGGCCGGTATGCGCCCGAGAGCTCTGTGCCACAGAGTGTGAAACCGGCTGAAACACCCCGCCGCCACCGGTATAAATTTCGGAATTCTGTGCAAAAAATGCTGGTTAATCCGTGCCTTAGCGCAATAACCTGCAAAGGCTGAAAGGGGCTGCTCTGCATGGAGAAACTGTAAGAAAATCTATCGATTTCTTTAAATATTTCTAAGTTTTTTTGACGGCCTAACTTCACTAGGCTTTCGTCAGGAGGGCTGCGAAAGGCGGAACCTTCGAGCCGGGCCCGGCCGGAATAACGCATTCTCCAACATCCCGGGACCGCAGGAAAGCCCGGCCTGAAGGGCTCTGCCGGCCCCCATTCCGCTGTCATAAAGGCGCGATGAAGCCTGCAGTCAGCCCTATCCACGAAGAGCAGCGTTGGGAGGCGATGCTCTGGCAGATCTGAGAGGGAGGAACATGCAGCAAAATAATCCGCTGCTGACAGTGCAGGGGGTAACCCTGCAGTATAAAACACCAAACCACCTGATTACCGCGACCTATCGTGTCAGTTTCGACGTGTTTCAGGGGGATCGCTTCATCCTGCTTGGGCCCTCGGGATGCGGGAAATCAACGCTGCAGAAAGCCGTCGGGGGCTATATCACCCCCACCGAGGGCGAGATGCGGCTGAAGGGCAAGAAAATCACCGCCCCCGGCCCCGACCGCATGATGGTCTTCCAGGAGTTTGACCAGCTCCTGCCCTGGAAAACGGTGCGCCAGAATGTCGCTTTTGCCCTGACCGCCTCAAAAAAGCTCAATGCGCGCGAAGCCGATGAGAAGGCGATGGAATATGTGGTCAAGGTCGGGCTCGAGAAATTCGCCGACAGCCATCCGCATATGCTGTCAGGCGGGATGAAACAGCGCGTCGCCATTGCCCGCGGCATGGCGATGGAACCCGATATCCTGCTGATGGATGAGCCTTTCGCCGCGCTGGATGCGCTGACCAGGCGCCGGATGCAGGATGAGCTGCTGCGGCTGTGGGAAGATACGAAATTTACCGTGCTCTTCGTCACCCATTCCATTGCCGAGGCGATTAAGATCGGCAACCGCATCCTGCTGCTCTCGCCGCATCCGGGCCGGGTGAAGGCCGAGATGAACAGCACCAATGATCCCCAGAAGGCCGCAGCACTCGAGCGGCAGATCCATGAGATGCTCTTCGCCCATGAAGCGGGGGAGGTGGAGCATGTCTGAGGCAGTCACAAGGCTCAGAAATATGGCAGAACCAGGCATTCCCGGTGCGACACAGGACCGGCCCGAAATCTTCCACGAGGAGGTCGGGGCGGGAGAACTCACGATTGTGGAGCAAAAGCTCTCCTGGTTTGAGATGCTCTACCGTGAGACCTGGCTCAGAAAGCTGCTCATCCTGGTCGTGCTTGCCGCTATCTGGGAGGTCTATGGCCGGGCGCTGAACAATGATCTGCTGTTCCCCACTTTCAGCGCGACGATCGCGGCATTCTTTGGCGGGCTGACCGATGGCACCCTGCCCGCCGCTGCCTGGGGCTCGGGCAAGGTGCTGCTGATGGGCTATGGCCTTGGCATCGTGCTGGCCTCGGTGCTGACCGCGCTGGCGATTGCCTCGAAAATCGGCACCGATTTCCTTGAAACCATGACCTCGATGTTCAACCCGCTGCCGGCGATTGCGCTGCTGCCGCTGGCGCTGATCTGGTTTGGTCTGGGCAATGGCAGCCTGATTTTCGTCCTGGTGCATTCTGTCACCTGGGCAATCGCGCTGAACACCCATTCCGGCTTCCTCGGGGTGTCGAAGACGCTGAAAATGGTGGGGCGGAACTACGGTCTGCGCGGCCCTTCCTTCATTCTCAAAATCCTGATCCCCGCCGCCTTCCCCTCGATCCTGACCGGGCTGAAAATCGGCTGGGCCTTCGCCTGGCGTACCCTGATCGCGGCCGAGCTGGTCTTCGGTGTCAGCTCCGGTTCGGGCGGTCTCGGCTGGTTCATCTTCGAGAACAAGAACATGCTCGATATCCCCAAGGTTTTCGCCGGGCTTCTGACGGTGATCATCATCGGTCTGGTGGTCGAGAACCTCGTCTTCCGCACCATCGAACGCCTGACCATCCAGCGCTGGGGCGTTCAGCACTAGCCATTAAAACAAGGCTGGCACCGCGCCTCAGGGGGCGGTGACCGGCCGTTATGGGAGGATAAACATGAAAAAATTCAGACTATCTGCGGCCCTGGCCCTCGGGCTTTCGGCGCTTTTCACCGCGCCTGCCAGCGCCGAGGTCGAAACCCTGCGCATGGCGCGCCAGTTCGGCATCGGCTATCTGCCCCTGACCCTGATCGAGGAGCAGGGCCTGCTCGAGAAACATGCCGCCGCGGCCGGGCTCGAATTCACCACCGAATGGCTGCGCTTCACCGGCGGCTCGGGGATGAATGAGGCCCTGCTCTCGGGCAATCTCGATATTGCCGCCGGCGGCGTCGGCCCGGCGCTGACCATCTGGGCCCGGACCCAGAGCAATCTGAAGGTCCGCGGCGTCGCCGCGCTTGAATCGATGCCGCTCTATCTGGTCACCACCGATCCCGAAATCAAAGAGCTGAAAGATTTCACCGGCCAGAGCAAAATCGCTCTGCCGGCGGTGAAAACCTCGATCCAGGCCATCACGCTGCAGATGGCGGCCGAGAAATACCTCGGCGAGGGTCAGCACGCTGCGCTTGATGCCTTTACCGTCTCGATGGGCCATCCCGATGCTTTGCTGGCGCTGCTGGGCGGCCAGTCCGAGATCAGCGCGCATTTCGGCGCCCCGCCCTTCCAGAACCAGGAGCTGAAAGACCCGCGCGCCCATCTGGTGCTCGACAGCTATGATGTGCTCGGCGGGCCGCATACCTTCAATATGATCTGGTCGAGCGGCGCTTTCGTCGACGCGAACCCGAAGACCGTCGCGGTGCTGATGGCGGCGCTGGACGAAGCCATGGGCTTTATCCGCGAAAATCCGCAGGAGGCGGCAAAGATCTGGATGGCGGCCGAAAGCACCAATCTGACCGAGGAAGAGGTGGTCGCGCTGATCACCGATCCGCGCGTCACCTGGTCGGTCACCCCTGAGGGCATCGCGCCCTATCTGGAATATATGACCCGCGCCGGGCTGATCAGCACCGATGTCACCGACTGGAAAGAGATCTTCTTCCCGACCGCTTTCCCCGGCTGATCCCCCCAGATTGATCAGCCGGTTGATCCCGCGACTGATCGCCGGTCTCCTGCTTCGCTTTCATGCCCCTGCACGCTGCGGCAGGGGCATGTCTCTGCCTGATCTCAAGGAATATCGACATGAGCCGTAACCTCTGCCACCGGCGCGATGAGGGCCCTGCATATGGGGGCTGAAACCATTATCTTTCTGATGCTTGGCGCCTTTGCCGGCGGCTTTATCAACGGACTTGCCGGATTCGGCACCGCGCTGCTGGCCCTCGGCTTCTGGCTGCAGGTGCTGCCGCCGGTTCAGGCGGTCTCAATGGCGGTCGCCATGTCGGTGATCAGCGGTCTGCAGGGCGTCTGGATCGTGCGGCGCGAAATCAGTGCCAATAGGGGCCGGCTTTTGCGCTTTTTGCTGCCTGCCCTGCCCGGCATCCCTCTGGGCGCCATGGTGCTGACCATGATCTCTGCCCCGGTGCTGAAGCTGACGATTGCCGCGCTGATGATCCTCTACGGCGCCTTCTTCAGCCTGCGCCGCGCCCTGCCCAAATTCACCCGGCCGACCCCGGTCGCGGATTCAGCGGTGGGTTTTCTCGGCGGCCTGCTTGGCGGCGCGGCAGGATTATCGGGCGCCCTGCCAACCATGTGGTGCGCCATGCGGCCCTGGAGCAAGGCCGAAACCCGCGCCGTGCTGCAGCCCTATAATGTGATCGTGCTGGCGCTGACCATGCTCTCGATGCTGCTGCTTGGCCATTACAGCAAACAGACGCTGCTCTTCATCCTGCTGGTGCTGCCCGTCACCCTGATCGGGGCGCAGCTCGGGATCAGCGTTTACCGCCGGCTGAGCGATGAACGCTTTCGCCGGCTGCTGATCCTGATGCTGTTTGCCTCCGGGCTGTTGCTGCTTTTGCGCGAACTGCCCGGGCTTTTGTGATCAGAGCGCGCGGATCTCGGCCAGCAGGGCCGGATCGGGACTGATCCCCACCTGCCTTGCCGCAGCCCGGGCGGCAAGGCGGCGCGCGCCGGGCAGACGCGCCCCGGGCTGATCGGTGATCAGCCCGGCCAGCAGGCTGAAACGCTCCAGCGCATTCGCGGCAAAAGCCGTGGGATCAATCGCGATCAGCAATTGCCCGGTGCCGGGAGGCGGGCCTTTGTCATCAAGGAATGAGCTGGCCTGTGAGGCATAATTCGCCCCGCACATCCCGGCGGCCAGCAATTCCACCATCAGCGCCAGCGCAATGCCCTTGGCATCACCAAGCGGCGCCATAGTGCCCTGCAGCGCCTTTTGCGCATCGGTGGTGGGCTGGCCATCGGCATCAAAGGCCCAGCCGGCGGGAATGGCCTCGCCTTTGCGGGCGGCGGCGGCGATATTGCCCCTCGCCACAGTCGAAAGCGCCATATCGACCACAATCGGCTCATCCCCGGCGCGTGGAGCGGCAAAAGCAATCGGATTGGTGCCAAAGACCGCCTGACTTCCACCCCAGGGCGCCATGGCAGCAGGGGTATTGGCAAAGAGAATGGCAACCAGCCCCTGCCCGGCCAGCCGCTCGACAAAGGCCCCGGCCGAGCCACAATGATGCGAGCGGGTAATGGCGGCACAGGCAATGCCCTGGGCGCGGGTCAGAGCCGGCAGCTCTGCCACCGCCAGATCCAGCGCCGGAAAGGCAAAGCCAAAGCCCGCATCAATCAGCAAAGCCCCCGGGCGGGGCCGGCTGAGCCCGGGCAGGGCATCGCCTTTTACCTTACCGCTGCGCAGCTGCGCCACATAAGAGGGCAGCCGCGACAGGCCATGGCCCTTAAAACCATCGGCTTCGGCCTGGACCAGCGCCCCGGCCACGCTGGCGGCGGCCACAGCCCCCGCGCCATTGCGCGCCAGCGCGGCGCTGGCAAGATCAACCGCCTGCTCAAGGCTCAGTCTTTCCATCACAGCGCCTCGCCTTGCAGATGATTGCGCACCGAGCGCACCGTGACTTCCGAGACCCGCAGGTTCGATTCCCGGCTGAGCCCGGCGATATGCGGGGTCAGAATGACATTGCCGAGCCCGGCAAAACGCGCGGTATCGGCCTGCGGCGGCGGTTCGGTCTCAAACACATCGAGCGCCGCCCCCCCCAGCCTGCCCGCGCGCAGCGCCTCTGCCAGCGCCGCCTCATCAATCACCCCGCCCCTTGCGGCATTGATAACGATCGCATCGGGTTTCATCCGGCCAAGCGCTGCCGCATCAACCATATGCCGCGTCGCCGCGGTCAGCGGCACATGCAGCGACAGCACATCACAGCCCGCCAGCACCGCCTCCAGCGCTTCCGGCTGCACCTGCCCGCTCTTCAGTCGCCAGTGCGGCCCCTCAGCGGCAAGATGCGGGTCAAAGGCGCTGACCTCCATCCCCAGCGCCAGCGCCCGAACCGCGGTTTCACGGGCAATCGAGCCGAAACCGATCAGACCCAGCCGCTTGCCGCTGATCTCGCGCCCGTTCATCAGCGCCGCGCGCGCCCAGTCTCCATCTGCCAGCCGCGAGGGCATGGCATGGATGCCACGCAGCAGCACCATGGCCGAGGAAATAACATATTCCGCCACCGAAATATCATTGGCCCCCGAGGCCGGGAAAACCGCGATGCCCCGCGCCTTACAGGCCTGCAGATCGATATTGTCGAGACCGACCCCCAGCCGGCCCACCGCCCTGAGCTTTGGCGCTTTTTCCAGCAGTGCCGCATCTACCCGGGTACGGTTGCGCACGATGATCGCATCCGCGCCGCCGAGGCAGGCCAGCAGATCCTCGCGCCGCTCAACCAGGCCCGGGTCATAGGTGATCCCGCATCCCGGCAGACCAGCACGAAGAATATCCTCTTCCATGAATTCGGGAACGACGATCTGCATGGTTTTGACCTCAGGCTTGCTGTCCTATTTCTTATATATCAACTCATATATAAGACATGCCGGCCGGGCAAGAATTTTCACCTGCCAGAGGACAGGAATTTCAGTTTCCCTATCGCTTTGGCAAAGTCTCAGCGGGTGGCGGCGGCAATGGCCTCGGGGCAGAATCTGCCACTGTCCACCGCGGCGGAAATGGCGCGCAATATCTCTTCGATCACCCGGGTTTTGGTGCTGTCGCGCCGGTGCACCAGACCCAGATGCCGCTGCGGCCCGCCCTCGGCGAGCAGCGGAATCCGCTTCAGCGCCTGAATATCGGGCACCCGCACACAGGGTTCGGGAATGATCGAGACCCCAAGCTCGGCCTGGACCATGGCATAGATCGCCTCCAGCCCGGCCAGCTCCATACTCTCGCTGACCTGGATATTATGGCTTTGCAGCCAGGCCTCGATGATCGAGCCGACCACCGCATCGCGCGAGAAGCGGATGAAGGGATTGCTTTGCAGCACCTCGACCGGATCGGCCGAGCTGACCCGCTCCGAGGCAATCAGCACCAGCTCTTCCGCCGCAACCTGATGCCAGACCAGATTGGCGGGCAGCACCGCCGGGCGCGACAACAGGGCGGCGTCGATGGTATTGCGATCAACCTCATTGATCAGATGCGTGGTCAGCCCCGGGAAAAGCCCGACATGCAGCTCGGGAAAGCGCGCTTTCAGCACCGCCGTGGCGAAGGGCGTCAGCCCGGTCAGCGTGGTCGGAACCGCGCCGAGCAGAAACTCGCCCTTCAGCCCGTCATCACCGATCACCGAGGGCACAATATCATCATAGGCCCGGACCACCTCGCGCGCTTTGGCCAGCAGCGCGCGGCCAAGCGGGGTAAATTCCGGCGTGCGGGTCGAGCGGTTGAAAATCTGCACCCGCCATTCCGCCTCAAGCGCGCGCATCTGCTGGCTGACCGCGGCATGGGTCACAAAAACCGCCTCGGCGGCGGCGCTGAAGGTGCCGTGATCAGCGATTGCCACAAGGGTTTTAAGCATCCGGATCGACATGAAACCCCCAGACCTGCCGCCGCAGCGGCAGCCATCAGTTAACCTGAGCTTAAATAAGGCGGTGAAATCCGATCAGATATCAAGAAGAACTTTCGTCGCAGCCCGAAAACAGCTTTCCAGGTCGTATCCGCCCCCTCCCTGCCTGCCCCGGCTTCAGCTGCCCCGCACCGCACGGCGCCGCCGCAACAGCCGCCGGTACCAGGGCAGAGCCGCCTTTTGCGGGCGCGGCAGGATGGTGACCGGGATCTGCAGGGCCTTGCCGCTGACCTCGGCAAACCAGCGCAGCCCCTCTTCGGCAAGATCGAGCTCCAGCAGCGCCGGTCCGGGCCGCTCGGGCGCCCGGATCATCAGGCGCAGGCCCATGCTCTGATGCGGCGCAAGCAGCCGCGGCAAGGGGCAATGCCCATCCGACCAGATCAGAATTTCGCCCTCCGGGCTCAGCCAGTGATTGCCAAGCGCGAGGCCGCTTTGCGCATGGGCGGGCCAGGGCAGCTCACTGCGATTTCGCACCGAGACCGGCAGGATATACTCCTGCCCCGCCACCAGGCTCAGCCGGCGGATGCGGCTGCGCAAACGGCGCTGGTAAAAGCTGCTGGCGGGCGGCGCGGGCGCGGGCAGATCAACGGCGGGCTGCAGCGCCCTCGCCTGGCCGATCGCGTCCAGAATGGCATCGGCGGTGCGGGCGCCATGATCCGCCGCCAAAGTCTGGGCATAAGTCCCCGGCAGAATGCGCAGCATAAAACCGCGCGGCGCATATTTCCTGAGCCCCGCCTCGGGGTCGCGAAACCAGCGCCGGGGATTAAAACGGCTGCCCGCCAGAGCAAGCAGCACCAGCGGCACGTCAAAGGCCTGATCCCGGGCAAGGCGCTGAAAATGGGCATCCGCCACGATGAACAGATCCACCGCGCGCCCGGCAGCACGCAGCAGTGGCAGGATCTCGCGGATCAGCATCGCCCCCTGACAATCACCGCCCAGGATCAGCGGTCCCTCAGGCGCAAGGCGCAAAATTTCATCGGCATAAAGCCGGGCCGCGGCCCTGGCCTGAGGGGAATCGTAATGGAACAGATAAACGCCCGAGCGCAAAACATAGCTGTTCAGCCGCCGCGCCAGATATTTGCGCAGCATCCCGGCGCCGGTCGCATCCTGGGTACACCAGAACAGCCGCTCCGGGCGACCGGGCAGATCGCCGGGGCTCAGCTGGCGGATCAGCCCGTCCGGCAGCGCCGCCCGGCCCGGCCAGTCCGCCATCAGCTGGCGCAGCCGCGCCGCCAGCCCCTCATCACCGCCCTCCCCGGCGCGGTCGCTGCCCCTGATCCGGGCGCCGAGATCGCTGAGGCTGAAACGATCCGGGAAATCCTGCAAATTCAGCTGGCAGCCCCAGATCCGCTCCACCGCCGCGCTCAGCTGCAGCGCCTTCAGCGACGTGCCGCCCAGCAGGAAAAAATCAGCCTCAGGGTCAAATCCAGGCCCGAGCTCCAGGACTTCGCGCCAGATCCTGCTCAGCTGATCTGTATCAGCGCCATCCGCCGCCGCCCTGCCAGCACGCAGCGCCAGCATCAGATTAGGGCTGTCACTCTCAGCCAGGGCCAGACGGCGCAGCTTGCCAAGGCCCGTGCGCGGCAGATCTCCGGGCGCGATCTGCGAAATCCGGCCCGGGGTAAAGCGAAACTCCGCCGCCATCGCCGCGGCGAGCTGTCGGGCCAGATCCGGCGGGGCCTCGTGTTTTGCGCAGACCACAAACAGCGCACAGGCCGCCCCGAGACCGCCGCCCTGCTCCTGGTGCTGCGCCGGGGTCAGCGGAACCGCGTAAATTTCGCTCAGCCCGGTCGCTGCGCGCAGACAGGCCTCGATCTCCTGGCAGGTGTATTTTTTCGCATCCACGATGATCAGCTCTTTGGCGCGCCCGGTCACCGTCAGCCTGCCATCGCGCAGCAGGCCCAGATCGCCGGTGCGCAGCCAGCCATCCGCCGTGAACAGCGCGGCATTGGCTTCGGGATCACCGATATAGCCAGAGGTCATGGTCGGGCCGCGCACCTCAATCGCGCCGGTCTCGCCCTCGGCCAGCACCTCTCCCGCCGCACCGGTGATGCGCAGAGCATGTCCGGCGGTCGGGCGATCAAGCTCAGGCGGGCTGTCATCCCCCCCTGCCCCGGGCAGAAACGGCGTGCCGCCCCCTGCCACCGGCCCGCATTCCGTCATACCGTAACCGGCGATCATCGCATCCTCGCGCAGCCCGAAGGGCATCAGCGCCCGCAAGGCCGCCTCAACCATCGGGCGCGACACGCTTTCCGCCCCGATGCCGATCCGCTGCACCTGACGCAGATCCCAGACCCGCTCGGGCGAGCCAGCCAGCGCCTTTACCAGCAGCGACAGGCCAAAACTGGTCATGGTCGCATGGCTGGCCCCGCTCTGCTGCAGCGCATCCAGCCAGGTCAGCGGCTGGCTGATAAAGCGCCGGGTGTCGAGATGCAGCTTCAGCGGCAGATCCGGCATCGCCATGCCCATGCCCATCACATGGTCAAAAGCGGTCCAGGACAGAAAGCCGGTCGCGCCGCCGGGGCCGGGCAGCACCGGCCACCAGCGGGCCAGGGCCGCCGCATCAGACAGGCCGACCAGCCGCGCGGTGCCGGTGGTGCCCGAGGTCGGAATGGCAAAACGCAGCGCCGCGCCACCCTGATCTTCGGGCAGGTCAGCTGCGGGGGCCGGGCTGGTGAGCAGCCGGGCAAGCTCGGGGGCGTCAATGACACAGAGCCGGCGGAACTGCGCCGCGCAGAGCGGTTGCAGCGCGCTGGCCGGGCGCGTGGTACAGGGGATGATGCAATAGCCGCCCAGAATACCGGCATGAACCGCCGTCACCAGATCCGCCGCCGCCCCGCTCTGCAGCAAAAGCGCATCGCCCGGGCCAAAGCCCCGGGCCTGCAATCCCGCCACCAGCCGCAGCGCCCGATCGGCACTCTCCTGCCAGGCCAGGCGGATCTGCTGGCCATCGGGCCCGATGCTGACAAAACCGCCACCGCCCGCCCGCGCAAACCCGGCCCGCAGCGCCGCCGCGAGCGAAGCATAGGCCGGCTCACGCGGCACCCCACAGGAAAGCGAAAGCCGGGCAGTACTGCAGGGATCAGACAAGGTCGAAACTTTCGCTGAACGGCGCCGCATCTGCATAATAGCGGCGGATTTTTTCGCTTTCGCCCGCCACATCCTGGCGCGCGCGCGCCGCTCCGGGCCAGTCTTCGGCACGGTAATAGCGGCTGGAATAGCTGCTCCAGCCGCGCACCGCCTGGGGGCCGAACCAGCGCTGCGCCGCCAGACGGCAGCGCCGCAGATGGAAATGCACCGCGACGATCAGCAGCCCTCTGCCCGGCTCGCCCGCCAGCAGACGCGCGGCAAATTCCGCATTCTGATCGGTATGGGCCGCGCAGGGTTCGAGCAAAATCGCGTCGCGCGGCACCCCCTCCTGCCCGGCGAGCCCCGCCATCACCCCGGCCTCGGTCGCCCCGAGGCGCGGATTATAGCCGCCGGTGAACAAAAGCCGCTTCACATAGCCCTGACGCCAGAGCCGGATCGCATGCATCGCCGGTCGCGCCGGGCTGTTCATGCCAAAAACAAGAGCAATATCGGCGGGCACCAGCCGGTCGGGCGGGAAATAGATATCCCGCTCTCTTTCTGCATGTTGTACTTGCAAGTCTCAGGCTTTCTTCATGCAGTCCGGGCAGTTTTCACCGCCCCTCCCTACAGCCAAAGCCCTGCAGGTGAAAAGAGACCTGCGCCTAAAATATTGTTTTTATGTTACAATAAAGAACACTGCCGGATCACCTGCGATCCGCGCTGCATTTTCATCAATACATGCAGTTCTTATATGCTGAGGGGGTCACGGCACGGCATCCGCCTGCGCCCCCGTTCCGCTGCGCCCGCTGGCCTGAGCTGCCTCTTTCGCCTGCTGCAGTTACAGATGCCGCAGATCCGGCCTCACACTGCCGTCCCGCTGCGCGCCAGATGCAGCCTGCCGCGCGGCAGGCTCAGCGCCAGGCTGCGCGGATCGTCATCGCTGACCAGATGATCGATCTCATCCGTCCGGCAGATCGAGACCCGGCTTTCAATGCCGATCTTTCCGGAATGGCACAGCAGGATATTCTCACGGGCGCGGCGCATCATCGCCCGCGCCACCTCCGCCTCATGCA
Source organism: Pseudogemmobacter faecipullorum (assembly GCF_020539525.1). Taxonomy (GTDB): domain Bacteria; phylum Pseudomonadota; class Alphaproteobacteria; order Rhodobacterales; family Rhodobacteraceae; genus Pseudogemmobacter; species Pseudogemmobacter faecipullorum. Next base: position 162,866 of record NZ_JACDXX010000008.1, read on the forward strand.
GTTCGTAATCGGTCACACCACGATCCGGATGCAGCCCCACCGGCGAAATCACCGCGAAATCGGCAAGGAAGCGGTCGATCTGAGACAGGGTCATCTCGCCATAGGTGGCCGGGACATCGCGGTGAGGCCGCCCGCCCAGAAGCAGCACATCACACTCCCGGCCGCGCGACATGATGCCCGCGATCTCGAAGGAATTGGTGATCACCCGGATATTGCCCCGCGCGGCCAGATCGGCGGCAAAGGTGATCGTCGTGGTGCCGGTATCGATAAACACCGTCGATCCTTCCGGGATCAGCGTCAGCGCCAGGCGGCCGATGGCGCGTTTTTGCGCCACATTATGGCTCTGGCGCTGATTATAATCCGGCTCCGGCTCAATCAGACCGGCCAGCCGGGTCGCGCCGCCATGCACCCGGCTCAAGAGGCCGCGCTCTTCCATTTCCAGCAGGTCGCGCCGGATGGTCTCACGCGAGACCGAGAACCGGCTGACCAGCGCAGCGGTCGATACCTGTTGCTGACTGGACAGCAGTCCGAGGATCTGCGCCTGGCGTTCATGCGACCACATCGTTCACCTTCCCAGCCTGAGCCGTCTCTGCCTGCAGCTGACGCCACAGAATTGCACATCACCCGCCCGGTCAGGCGTTTTTTGCCGCAGAGCTGCAGCGCAATCCGCCCTTCAGGGCCAGGATTTCGCCAGGCTCTGCGGCCCCGGGCCCGAAACGCAATTTATTCCACAAAAATCCAGACAAATGCACAAAGTTCTTGCCCTGTAGATAAAACTATTTCAACCATATGAAACAATATCGCTCAGGTGCAATAAATGCCACGAGATTCCAGCCTGTCCCTGACTGAAGAAATCGGCTTCCTGGCCCTGGCGGCAGAGGCGGCGAAAGAAATTACCCTGTCCTGGTTTCGCCAGCCGATCGAGATTGAGGATAAAGAGGATCATTCCCCGGTCACCATTGCCGACCGCGCCACCGAGGCCGAGCTGCGCCGCCTGATTGCCAGCCACTTCCCCGCGGACGGCATCCTTGGCGAGGAAGAGGCACCCAGCAATCCCGAAAGCCGCCGCATCTGGGTGGTTGATCCGATTGATGGCACCAGGAGCTTTATCACCGGCCATCCGCTCTATGGCTGCCTGATCGCTTTGCTGCAGGACGGCATTCCCCTGCTCGGCCAGATTGATATGCCGGTGCTGGGCGAGCGCTGGCAGGGCCGCAAAGGCGCGCCCAGCACCCTGAACGGGGCAGCCTGCCGAACCCGCAAATGCCAGCGGCTCAGCGATGCCTGGATCTATACCACCAGTCCCCAGGCCTTTCCGGGGCGCTCGCTTGCCGCCTTCGAGGCGCTTTCCGCCCGGGGCCGCCTTACCCGCTATGGCGGTGATTGCTACAATTACGGCCTGCTCGCCTCCGGCCATTGCGATCTGGTGGCCGAGACCGGCCTGCAGCCCTTTGATTATCTGCCGCTGGTGCCAGTCATCGAGGGCGCAGGCGGCGTGATCACCGACTGGCAGGGCCAGAGCCTCAGCCTGCATTCCGCCGGCGATGTCATCGCGGCAGCCACGCCGGAACTACATGCCGAAGCGCTCAGCCTTCTGCGCGGTCAGGCCCCCGGCCCGGCCGGCTGAGCGATCCCAAGTAACCTGAACGCATGGGGCAAAATCATCATGCGCAGGACAAAACCGCCCATCCCGCACGGGCAGCCAACATGGAGAATGAAATGATCAGCAGACGGAAGTTTCTGAACTATTCTGCCGCTTTCGGCGCGCTCGCCGCCACGCCGCAGATCAATACAGATTTCCTGTTCAGCCCGGCCATGGCCCAGGCCAGCAGGCCGATCACCTTCCTCTCGGCCGAGAATATCACCGGCAACTGGGATCCGACCGCCCATACCACCCTGTCACAGACCAATATCGAAGGCTTTGTGATGGGCTATCTGACCCGGGCGCCGATGACGCCTGAAAAGCCCGATGAAGTGGTCTATGAACTGGCCACCAGCATCACCGAAATCGATGCCCACAGGCTTGAGATCAAACTCCGCGAAGGCGTGACCTTCCATGACGGCAAGCCCTTCACTGCGGCGGATGTCAAAGCGACCTTTGAATATGGCGCGGGCGCAGACCGCCCCAAGCAGGTCTATCCCGGCACCACCGATACATTCGCCGTCACCACACCAGACGATTACACCGTCATCATCGACACCTCGAAAGGCGGCTTCGGCGCGTCGCTCTTCATTTTCCTCGCTTCCTATCTGCCGATCCTCTCCGCCGATGATGTCGCTCAGGGCCCCTCCGGCCCGCTGTCACAGCGCCTGAATGGCACCGGCCCGTTCAGATTCGTCGAGCAGCGTGGCAATGACACGGTGATGGAGGCCTTTGACGGCTATTTCAAAGGCAAGGCCACCGTGCCGGGCGTCACCTTCTCCTTCGTCGGCGATGGCACGACCCGGATGCTGTCGCTGATGTCGGGCCAGGCCGATATTATCGAGCGGCTCGAGCCGGAACAGGCCGAAACGCTTGAGGCTGAAGCAGGCATCGTCATCAAACGCCAGGTCTCGGTCGAGAATAAATATCTCTGGTTCCGCTGCTCGAAAGCGCCGTTTGACAATCCGCTGGTGCGCCGCGCCGCCTGCCATGCCATTGACCGCGATATGATCATGGAGATCATGGGCTCGGCCGGACATGCCTCGTCGAACTTCGTCTCGCCGATCAAATTCGGCTATACCGACCTCGCGAATTATCCGAAATACGACCCCGAGGAATGCCAGCGCCTGCTGGCCGAGGCGGGCTATCCCAATGGCGAGGGCCTGCCCGAGCTGGAATATATCACCTCGACCGGCTTCTATCCCAAGACCAAGGAATATGGCGAGATCATCACCGCGCTGATGCAGGAACAGGGCTTCCCGGTCACGCTGAATGTGATGGAGGTGGCGGCCTGGAATGAGCGGCTCTATGACCGTCCCGGCGGCGGCCCGGGCCATATGGTCGATTGCGGCTGGTCGACCGGCTCGCCCGAACCCGATCTGGTGCTGCGCTCGCATTTCCATTCCTCGTCGAAGCGGATCTGCGGCATCGAAGATCCCGAGATTGACGCGGCCCTCGATGAAGAGCGCAATGCCCCCTCGCTTGAGGCGCGCAAGACCTCGCTGCAGAGCAATCTGATGCCGATGCTGGCCGATAAGGTTCCGGCGCTGTCGCTGTTCACCTCGGTGCTGATGCATGGCATGCGCGAAAATCTGGCCGGGCTGATCATGTATCCCGATGGTCAGATCGACGCCTCACAGGCCAGCTTCAGCTGATCCTGCCCGGCCGGGTGCAGCACGCGCCCGGCCGGACCCTTCCAGCGAAATTTCTGCCAGACCGTCCGGGGGTTGAATGTTCATCCTGAGGTTTCTTGCCCGTCGCCTGCTGCAGGGCGTGATTATCGTTTTTCTCGTCTCGGCGCTGATCTTTACCCTTCTGCGCGTGGTGCCCGGCGATCCGGTGCGCCTGATGGCGGGCGGCATGGCCCCGGAGGCGCTGATCGAGGAAATTGCCACAGAGATGGGGCTGCGCGACCCGATCCCGGTGCAGTTCTCCCGCTATATCACCGGGGTTTTCCAGGGTGATTTCGGCCAGAGCTTCGTGCGTCCGGCCTCGGGCGCGGCAGTGGGCGGGGCCAGTTTCAACGACAGCACCCGCGGCGAGCGGGCAAGGGTGCTCGACCTGATCGCCCAGACCGCGCCGATGACCATTCAGCTGGCGCTGCTGGCTATGGTCTTCGCGCTGATCCTCGCTTTACCGATTGGCATTGCCGGCGGGCTGAACCCCGGGCGCTGGCCCGACCGCATGGCGCTTTACCTGTCGTCACTCTTTGTCAGCCTGCCGAATTTCTGGCTCGGCATTGTGCTGGCGCTGGTGGTCTCGGTGAAATGGCAGCTCGTGCCCTCGATCGGCTATCACGGCTTTGCCTATACGATCCTGCCCGCCTTCGTGCTGGCGATTGAGATTGCGCCTTTCCTGATCCGCACCCTTACGGTCTCGGTCGCGGGCGTCATGGCGCAGAATTTCATCGATATCGCCCGGGTGCGCGGCCTGTCGACGCGCCAGATCATCTTCCGCCATGCGCTGAAGAACGCCTCGGTTCCACTGCTGAACCTGATCGGGGTGCAATTCTCGATGCTGCTGGGCGGCGTGCTGGTGATCGAATTTATCTTTGATTACCCGGGCCTTGGCCTGCTGACGATCAATGCTGTGATGCAGCGCGACTTCCCGCTGATCCAGGGCATTGCCATCATCACCGCCGCCGCCTTCGTCCTGATCAATATCGTGGTTGACCTCGCCGCAACCGCCATCGACCCGAGGCTGGATTACTGATGTCTGTCACCTCACTCACCCCTGAAGATCGCCTGGTCCGGGCGCAGACCGTCTCGTCGCGGATCTGGCGGCTGGCCTTCTCCTCAGTCGAATTCCGCATCGGCCTTGTGGTCTTCGTGCTGCTGGTGCTGGCCGCCGCGCTTTACCCCGGGATCAGCGGCATCGATCCGGTCAAACTCAGCGTGCGCGAAAAGCTGATCCCGCCGCTGTTTCTGGGCGAGGGCTGGACCCTGAAACACCCGCTCGGCACCGATCAGCTCGGCCGCGATATGCTGGCGCGCGCGCTGGTGGGGCTGCGCTATTCGCTGCTGATCGGCGTGGCGACCACGGTTCTGATGCTGATCACCGGGGCACTGATCGGGCTGTTTGCCGGCTATTATGGCGGGCGGGCTGATATGGTGCTGATGCGGCTGACCGATGCGCAGCTGGCCATTCCGATGATCATCCTCGCCATCACCATTCTCGGCGTCTCGCGCCCGACCATCCCCTCGATCATCCTGGTGCTCGGCCTGGCGGGCTGGCCGGTCTATGCAAGGGTGATGCGCTCCACCGTAATGGCCGAGGCGCGCAAGGAATATGTGCGCGGCGCCATGGTGCTGGGCGCCACCAATCTGCGCATCATGTTTTTACTGATCCTGCCGCTTTTGCTGCCGCCAATGGCCTTTGTCGCCGTGCTCGATATCGCGCGGATGATGATCTTTGAAAGCGTACTGGGCTTTATCGGCCTCGGCGTGCAGCCGCCCACCCCGACTTTCGGCAATATCATCGCTGACGGGCGCAAATACATCATGAATGCCTGGTGGATCGCCACCATGCCCGGCGCCTTCATGGTGCTGACGCTGACCAGCATCAATCTGATGGGGGCCGCACTCGAACGCGCCCGCAATAAAATCTACGGAGGGGCATGAGCATGGAAACTCCGGGCAAAACCGAACCCGTGCTGAAGGTCAGCGGCCTTTCGGTCGCAGCGGGCGGGCGTGAAATCCTCTCGGATATCTCCTTCGAGCTGCATCCGCGCGAAATCCTGTCGGTGATCGGCGAAAGCGGCTCGGGAAAAACCGTGCTGGCGCGTGCCATAGCCAGCTGGCTCTCGGATCCTTTGCGCATCACCGGCGGCTCGGTCCGCTTTCGCGGCACCGATCTGCTGCGCGATCCCGGCCTCGCCCGGCGGCTGGCCGGGCGCGAGATCGCCTATGTCGGCGGCAATCCGGCGGGGGCGCTCGACCCGACCATGACCGTGGGGTCGCAGCTGGTCGAGAAGCTGCGCGCGGTGCGGCCCGAAATTTCCGCCGCCGAGGCGCGCAAAAAGGCGATCCGCCTGCTCAATGCCGTGCGCATTCCCGCTGCCGCCAGACGCTTTGACGAATATCCCTTCCAGTATTCCGGCGGCATGATGCAGCGCGCGATGATTGTCGATGCGCTGATCTCGGATCCGGCGCTGCTGATCGCCGATAACATCACCCAGCCGCTCGATGTGACGGTGGCCGCGCAGATCCTCAAGCTGATGCGCGAACTGAATGCCGAATTTTCGACCGCCGTGCTGTTCATCTGCTCCTCGCTGCCGGTGGCCTGTGATGCCTCTGACCGGGTGATGGTGCTGAATGCGGGCCGCGTCGCCGAAATCCAGACCCCGCCCCGGCTGATAGCGGCCCCGCAAAGCGCCTATACCGCACAGCTGATCCGCGAACTGCCCCGGCTCTGGGACGACAGCCCGCACAGCCCGCGCGCGGTCGCCGCCGCGCCGGTGCCGGTGCTCTCGATCCGCGATGTTGCCAGGGCCTACCACATCCGCCGCCGCGGCGAGGCCCGGCTCTCGGTGGTCCAGGCGGTTCGCAATGTCTCATTCGACGTGTTCCAGGGCGATAATTTCGGCGTGGTCGGCGAATCCGGCTGCGGAAAATCCTCGCTGATGCGGCTGCTGACCGGGCTGGAGCGGCCCGACCGGGGCGAAATCCTGTTTGACGGCGAGGATGTCGGCTCGGCCAGCCCGGCCAGGCTGCGTCAGATGCGGCGCAAATTCCAGCTGGTGCTGCAAGATCCCTATGGCTCGCTGCCACCGCAATGGCCGATTGGCAAAATTCTGGAAGAACCGCTGAAAATCCACGGGCTCGGCACAGCCGGCGAAAGGCGCGAGCGCGCCCGGGCGGTGATGAATGAGGTCGGCCTGCCCGAAAGCCTCTGTCACGATCTGACCAGCCGCCTCTCGGCCGGGCAGCGCCAGCGGCTGAACGTGGCCCGCGCCATGATCCTTGAGCCAAAACTGCTGATCATGGATGAAACCCTCTCGGCGCTCGATCAGACCGAACAGGGCAAACTGCTTGATCTCTTCGAGCGCCTGCAGGCCCAGCACGGCTTTACCTATATTTTCATCTCGCATGATCTGACCATGGTGCGCCGGGTCTGCTCGCGCATTGCGGTGATGTATCTGGGCGAAGTGGTCGAGGTAGCGCCCAATGAGCGGCTGTTTTTCGACCCCGGCCATCCCTATAGCCGCGCCCTGCTCTCGGCAGCCCCGACGCTTGAGCCACGGCGCTATCGCCCCGAAGACTGCCTGCTTGAGGGCGAGCCGCCCTCTCCGATCGATCTGCCGCCCGGCTGCGCCTTTGCCGGACGCTGCCCGCATGCCTTTGAACGCTGCTCGCGGGAAAATCCTGCCCTGAGCGATCGCGGCAACCGCGCTCTGGCGGCCTGTTTTCTTAATGACCTGACCCCCGGCACTATCGAGACGGAGAAGACCTATGCCTGAGACCAATCTGCCCGGCAAAATCGATGCGGCCCTGCTGAACGCGCTGATGGAGAAAGTCTCGGAATTTGGCGCAACGCCGATGGGCGGGGTGGATCGTCCCGCGCTCAGCGATGCCCATGCCGCGGCGCGCAACTGGTTTTCCGCCGAAATGGCCGCGCGGGGCTATCAGATCAGGATCGATGCCATCGGCAATCTCTTTGGCCAGATCGATCTCGCCGGTGAAGGCGCGCCGCTCATAATGCTCGGCTCGCATATCGACAGCCAGCCGCTTGGCGGGCGGTTTGACGGCGCCTATGGCGTCATGGCGGCGCTCGCGGCAATTGAGAGCTACCGCGCCTGGTGCTCCCGGACCGGAACCCGGCCGAAATGCAATTTCTGCGTGGCGGACTGGATGAATGAGGAAGGCGCGCGCTTCACCCCCAGCCTGCTCGGCTCTTCGGTCTTCTCCGGTGAAAACAGCCTTGAATTCGCTTTGTCGCGCCAGGACCGCGACGGTAAAAGCGTGGCCGATGAGCTGGCGCGGACCGGCTATGCCGGCACTGATACCGCCCCCGAGCCGGTGGCCTATCTTGAGGTCCATATCGAAGGCGAATCCGAACTGGAACAGGCCGGTCGCCATATCGCGCCTTTCGCCCGCCACTGGGGCGCGCTGAAGGTGAAGATTGAGGTGACGGGCGAACAGGCCCATACCGGCCCGACGAAAATGGCTTTGCGCAAGGATGCGCTGCTCGGCGCAGCCTATATCATGGCCGAACTGCGCCGCCTCGCCGATACCGCACCCGATACGCTTTATACCTCCTGCGCCAGGCTCGATATTTCGCCCAATTCCGCCAATATCGTGCCGGAAAAGGTGGTGATGTTCTGCGAGCTGCGCGCGCCCGAACAGAATATGCTCGACTGGTCCGAGGCGGGCCTGCGCGCCGCTTTGCCGGGCCTTGCCGAACAAGCCTTCGTCAGCGCTGAGATCGTCTCGGTTGACCGCCGTCCCGCCGGGCGCTTTGACAGCCGTCTGATCAGACTGGTCGAACGCGGTGCCGATGAGAACGGCTATGGCCGGCTGGAACTTGACACTGTCGGTGGTCATGACGCGGTCACGATCCAGCGCCGCATCCCCGCTATTGTCTTCGTCGTGCCCTCGGTCGACGGGGTGATCCACCGCTATAATGAATATACCAGCCCCGAGGATCTCGCGAAGGGCGGCGATGTTCTGGTGTCGATGATCCGCCGCATAGATGCGGCCGGCGGCAATCTCGACAAGGCCGTCAGCATCAATTTCTGAGCGGAGAAGCCAATGAACGCCATCCTCTCTGAGGCGGATTTCACCAGGGTGATCGCCGGACTTCCGGGTGCCGGGGGGGCTGTAACCCGCCCGGGCCCTGTGGCACTGGCCTCGCCTTCGGGGCGCGGGCTGGAGGGCGAGGGCGTTTTCCTCGACCTGGCCGGAGGCGGGAGCGGCTATCTCAAGCTGTTTCACCCCGAAGTGCTGCCATTTTTCGATCTTGCCACCGGCTTTGAGGTGGCGCGGCGCGCCGGGGCGGCCGGGATCGCCCCCGCCGTGCTCTGGTCCGATACCGCCGCCGGGGCGATCCTCTTTGCCGCAGCCCCCTCTGGCTGGCGCGAGGCAAAGCTGTCCGATTACCTCTCTCCTGCCCTGCGTCAGGCCAAGCTCACCGCCTTGCGCCGCCTGCATGAATTGCCCGCGACCGGCCAGCGGTTTGACGCCTTTGCCCGTACTGACGCGCTGATCGCCGAAGCCCGGGCCCGCCAGATCGCACTGCCCGAGGATCTCGCCTGGTGTATGGAGCTGCTGGAAGCGGCGCGCCCGGTGCTTGAGGCCGCGCCGCTGGCTTTATGTCGCAATGAGGGCACGGTCTCAAACCTGCTCATCGGCCCAGGGGCTGGGGTGATGCTGATCGATTTTGACCGCGCCGGGCTGAATGACCCGATGTATGATCTCGGCGCGGTGCTGGCGGAAATGTGCGTCGAAGAACGCGATATGGAACAGGCCTTCCTGTATTATCGCGGCAAATCTGACCCGGCGGGCTTTGCCCGGGCCAGGATCTGGTCGGCGCTCGATGATCTGATGCATGCGCTCTACTGCCGGGTTTTGGGCCATATCTCCGGGCGTAAAGCCCTGGAATGGCTGAAATTCGGCGAATGGCGGCTAATGCGCGCCCGCCTCATGCTCAGCCATCCCGGCTTTGAAGAGAAAATCCGTATCGCGAAGGGAGAGGCCTGATGCAGCTACTCGGCAGCGCTCTGACCCAGGCGGAGCATGATATTGAGGCGGCGATCCGGCAGGCCCGGGCGCTGTTCGGCCCGGATGCCAGCTACGCCCCGGTCGGCGGCGGCATTTCCAATTCCAACTGGCGGGTGCGCTCGGCCTGTGGCCGCAACGACTGGTTCGTGAAAATCCCCGGCAATGGCACCGAAATGTTCATCGACCGCATCGCGGCAATGGATGCCTCACGCAAGGCAGCCGCGGCCGGGCTCGGGCCAGGGATCTATGAGGATCTGGCCGATCAGGGGATCGAGATCAATGATTTCATCCCCGACCGCCGGGCCTCGACCCATGCCGATTTCGCCGATCCCAGCCGCCGCGCCGCTGCCATTGCCGCCTATCGCCGGATGCATGATCTGCCCGCGCTTGGCCTGACCAAAACCGTTTTCGATATGATCGACGAGCATCATCAGCAGATGCGCGACCTGCAGGCCCCCTTCCCTGCAGATTACGACTGGATCGCGCTCAATACCCGCATGGCGCGCGAGGCGATGCAGGCTTCGGGCCTTGATCTGGTGCCTTCGTTCAACGATCCGATGCCCGGCAATTTCATGCTCGGCGCCGATGGATCAATCATGCTGATCGATTACGAATATGCCTCGATGAATGACCGCTGCTATGATCTCGGCATCTGGTTTGGCGAGATGTTTTTCACAGCTGAGATCGAGAATGAGCTGATCGAGGAGTATTTCGGCCGGGTCACGCCCGAGATCCTCGCCCGGGTCACGGTGCATAAGGCGCTGGCCGATGTGAAATGGGGCGCCTGGTCGATGGTCCAGCTTCAGGTGTCGAAGCTGGATTTCGATTTTTATAAATATGGCGTCTGGAAGCTGATGCGCTTTCGTCAGATCACCGGCGATTCCCGCTGGAGAGAGCATCTGCGCCGCCTCTGACCGTCGCGGCCTGCCAGCAGCCATCGCGCGCGCCGGCAGGCCCCCCCCCTGCCCCGCGCGCGGCGCTGAAGAGAATCTGCAGCACAGGAAAAGACCGATTCTTCACGGGATTCGCCTTTGACAACCGGGGCTTACCCCGCCGTACCGGCGCGAATCCTCCCGGCCAGGCCCGGCTTTTCACAGCAAAACCCGGCTTTTCTCCGTAAAACCGGGCACTGTGGCCCTGTCCAGCGCACGAGGATTGTTTTTACTTGCACGAATCCCGCAGCTGTAAGAGTAATATACGCTAAAGACAGAATAAGACGGCCAAAAGCGTAACAACGTGGCTGCGGAGCAGAGAATGACCCGGGACAGAATCGATCGCCTTATCGGCGACCATGCAGCGCGTCTTTCAGAGCGGTTGCAAGCGCATCGTGAGCAGCTCTTCCCGCCGGATGCGCGCCGGGTTCTGCGCAAATTCACCAGTGGCGAAGTGGCCGATCTGCTGGGCGTGAAAGACGCCTATCTGCGCAAGCTCAGCCTCGAGGGCCGCGGCCCCCAGCCCGAGACCCGCACCGGCGGGCGGCGCTGGTATTCGCCCGAGGATATCCTGGCCTTGCGCCAGCTGCTGGAAAAGGGCGCCAAGGCCCCGGGCACCTATCTGCCCGGGCGCCGCGCCCATGCCGACGGGCGCGAGGATCATCTGCAGGTGATCACGGTGATCAATTTTAAGGGCGGGTCGGGGAAAACCACGACATCCGCCCATCTGGCGCAGAAGCTGGCTTTAGACGGATATCGTGTGCTTGGCATCGATCTCGACCCTCAGGCCAGTTTCTCGGCCCTGCACGGCTTCCAGCCCGAATTCGACCTGCCCGATGGCGGCACGCTTTACGATGCGATCCGCTATGAGGATCCGGTCGGCATGGCCCAGGTGATCCAGAAGACCTATTTCCCCAATCTCGACATCATCCCCGGCAATCTCGACCTGATGGAATTTGAGCATGACACGCCGCGCGTGCTGTCTCAGGGCAAAGGCGAGATGTTCTTCACCCGGGTCTCGGAACGCCTGGCCGAGGTCGAGGCCGATTATGATGTGGTGGTGATCGACTGCCCGCCGCAGCTCGGCTTTCTCACCATGTCGGCGCTCAGCGCCGCAACCGCCGTTCTGGTAACGGTTCATCCACAGATGCTCGATGTGATGTCGATGTGTCAGTTCCTGCTGATGACCTCAAACCTGCTGGGCGTGGTGGCCGATGCGGGGGGCGATATGTCCTATGACTGGATGCGCTATCTCGTCACCCGCTACGAGCCAGGAGATGGTCCGCAAAATCAAATGGTTGGCTTTATGCGTTCGCTCTTTGGCGACAATGTTCTCAACCATGCCGCGCTGAAATCCACCGCGATTTCCGATGCCGGCATCACCAAACAGACCCTTTATGAGGTCGACCGCTCGGCCTTCACCCGCCAGACCTATGAGCGGGCGCTGGAAAGTCTGAACGCGGTCAATGGCGAAATTTCTGACCTGATCCAGCAGGCCTGGGGCCGCGACGGGAGGCGCTGAACATGGCACGCAAAAACCTTCTCGAGGGGCTGATCTCAGCCAAAGGCTCCGGCACGACCAGTTCCGCCGCCCCCCTCGCCGCTTTCTCGCCCGCCAGCGCACCGCGAATGAACAAAGGCGCGATCGGCGCGGTCGGCCAGTCGATTGCCGAGCTGAAAAGCCGTGCGGTTTTTGAGGTCGCGCCCGAGCTGATCGATAATGCCGGTCTCGAAGACCGCATCGGCGGCGAAGATGACGGCATTACCGCCCTCGCCGATTCCATGGCCGAATATGGCCAGCAAGTCCCTGTTCTGCTTCGCAAAAGCCCCTCGCATGAGGGGCGTTATGAGGTGGTCTATGGCCGCCGCCGGGTCGCCGCACTGAAACAGGCCGGCCTGCCGGTCAAAGCCATGCTGCGCGAGCTGAATGACCGCGATCTGATGATTGCCCAGGGCCAGGAAAATGCCCTGCGCAAGGATCTCTCCTTCATCGAGCGCGCCAATTTCGCCCGCCAGATGCGGGATTCGGGCTTTGAGCGCAAAGTGATCTGCGATGCGCTGGCGGTGGATAAGACCGTGATCAGCCGGATGCTCAGCGTCGCCGATGCCCTGCCAACCGGGCTTTTGCATGCGATCGGCGCCGCCCCCGCGGTCGGGCGGGACCGCTGGCTCGAGCTGGTCGAGCGGATCCGAGATCGCGACATTGATGCGGTAATCAACGCGGTCAGCGGCGAAAGTTCGGATCAGCGCTTTGAGACGATCTTCCGCAAACTGGCGCCGCGCCGCCCTGCCCGCCCGCGCGCGGAACCGCCCGAGGCGATTCTCGGCGCCGGTCACAAGATTCTCGGAGAGTTCAGCCGCAAAGACGGCGCGCTGACCCTCAGCTTCAGCGCCCGCGACAGTGACGGGTTTGAGGATTGGCTGCTCACGCATCTCGCTGAGCTGCATCAGGAATTCCTGGATAAGGGGCAAAAGCCCTGATCCGGCAATACAGGCAGAAACAACAACGGAGGCACCAGACGGCGTAAAACAAAAACCCCCCGGAACGATGAACATTCCGAAGGGCCTTAGTCAGATCTAGCACATCCTTTCTAATGCCATTCGTTGACAGCTGTCAACTCGTCGATTCGACGGGGTAAGGTTTTGCACCCGCGTGAAACAGGATGCAGCACATCCCTCTGACGCCCTTTGGGCGGCGGCCGGTTGCGGCCGGCCCTCTGGCAGCTATGGCGCTGTCAGGGACCGATACCGCTTACCCATCGGTCAATAAATGGCAGATCCAGCGCGATCTGGTCACCGCCCGCATGGCTTTTAACCTGTCAGACCGTGATCTGGCGGTTCTGGCCGCGCTGATCTCTTTCTGGCCCGAGGATGAGCTGCCGGCGCAGAATGCGGTGGTTTTCCCCTCGAACCTGACGCTCTCCTCACGGGCGCATGGTATGGCGGAAAGCACCCTGCGGCGTCATATCGCAGCCCTTGTCGGTGCAGGCCTGATCCAGCGCCGCGACAGCCCGAATGGTAAACGCTACGCCATGCGCTATGGCGCCGCGCCGCGCGCCTATGGCTTTGACCTCTCCCCCCTCACCCGCCAGGCCGAAAAAATCCGTCTCCATGCCGAGACCGCGGTCGCGGATGAGGAACGGCTGAAAGCGAGGCGCGAGGCGATCGTCCTGCAGCTGCGCGACTGTGACCGGCTTCTGCCCGCGGCAAAACCGAACCCCTGTGATTTCAATCAGCTCTCTCAAGGCATCCTGCAGGCCAAAGGCCAGCTGCGCCGCAAGATGACGGCCATGCTGCTGCAGGAACTGTCACTGCAGGTCGAAAATATCTTCCTGCAGATCTCCAATCTTATCCCCAGCCTGACCCTCGCCGAAGAACAAGTGAGCGGCAATGACGACCAAAATGAGCGGCACATTCAACATTCAGACAGAGTAAATATTGAATCAGAACAGGCTGCGGAGAAAATCGCTGAACCAGCTGAAACCGCTCGCGATAAAGAAAGCGGGCTGACGCTTGCTCTGGTGCTGGAAGCCTGCCCTGAAATCCTGCCCTATTCCCGCGAGGGCATCCGCCACTGGCAGGATCTGCTGTCAGCCGCCTGCTTCCTTTATGCGATGCTGGGGATTTCCGATCACACCTGGCGCGACGCCTGTCAGCGCATGGGGCCAACCAATGCCGCAATCACCCTCGCCTGCCTGCTGCAGAGCAACGAAAAGGTTAAAAACCCCGGCGCCTATCTCAGACGGCTGGCGCTGAAAGCCTCGGCCCAGGCCTTTAGCCCCGGGCCAATGGTGCTGGCCCTGCTTCGGGCCCGAAACAGCCGGGAGATCTGAGCCAGTGGTCCCGAAGTTGCCATTGTTGACAGCTGTCAACTTTCTCGCTTCTTTGCCCGAAATGCCGGGCATGCGGCCTGCGAAACCTCAGCCTTTCTCTACAGGGGGCAGCGTAAGATGAGACGAGAGGGTCACAGCAGAACGGCCGGGCTTGCATCGGGCAAAAAACCGCCGCATTCAGAGCGGGTGACATCAGAAACCGCCCCCCTCCGCCCTTCGCTGACAGCTCTCGGCTGGTCAAACTTCTTTGCCGAACAGATCACGGCGGCGGAGACCGGGCTTATAGCGCTGCGGATCTCTTCGGTGCATCGGGCCCGGATGGGGGCGCAGTCGGATCAGGGGCCTCTGCGACTGAACCTGCCGCCAAAGACCAATACTGCCGATTATGCGGTGGGTGACTGGGTGCTGGCCGAGCCGGAAAGCCATCTGCTGATCCGCCGGCTGGAGCGTAGCAGCCTGTTGCAGCGCCGCACCGAGGGGGCGCGGTTTCAGCAGCTGATCGCGGCCAATGTCGATACGCTTTTCATCGTCACCTCCTGCAATGACGATCTCAACCCGGCCCGGCTCGAACGCTATCTGGCTCTGGCCAATGAGGCGGGAACCGAGCCGCTGATCATTCTGACCAAAGCCGATCAGGTCCAGGATCCCGAGAGCTACCGGGCCCGGGTCACCGGATTGCAGCGCGGGCTGCAGGTGGTGACGCTTGACGGCACCTCGCCCGAAGCCCGCCGGATCCTCTCGCCCTGGTGCGGGCCGGGGCAGACGGTGGCGCTGGTCGGCTCTTCCGGAGTGGGCAAATCCTCGCTCCTGAATACGCTTACTGAAAAGCGTGGCGCCGAGGCGCAGCTGACCGGCTCGATCCGCGAGGATGATGCCAAAGGCCGCCATACCACCACTTCGCGCTCGCTGCATGCGATTGCCGGCGGTGGCACGGTGATTGATACGCCCGGCATCCGCACCCTGCATGTCAGCGATATTTCGGTCGGGCTTGAGGTGTTGTTCGCCGAGATCACCGAACTGGCGCCGCAATGCCGTTTTCGCGACTGCAGCCATGCGCATGAGCCGGGCTGCGCGGTTCAGGCGGCGGTGAAAGCCGGAGATCTGGACCCGGCGCGGCTGGATCGCTGGCGTAAGTTATTGGAAGAAAACACAGAAAATACCCCCATTATGACCGGGCCAAGGGGCAATCGGGTGGTGAAACCGGCCGGAAAGCGGCGCTGAGCCCCGGTTCAGCCGGTTTTCTGCTCGCGGCTGAGAGTTTCGCTGATCGCGCGGGCCTGACGCAGGGCCAGCGCGGC
This sequence comes from Pseudogemmobacter faecipullorum, assembly GCF_020539525.1. Taxonomy (GTDB): domain Bacteria; phylum Pseudomonadota; class Alphaproteobacteria; order Rhodobacterales; family Rhodobacteraceae; genus Pseudogemmobacter; species Pseudogemmobacter faecipullorum. The sequence continues at coordinate 178,289 of NZ_JACDXX010000008.1, forward strand.
AATGGTCAGGCTGGGATTGACCGCCATTGAAGTGGCAAAGGCCGAGGCATCGGCGATCCAGAGATTTTTCATGCCGTGAATGCGGCCCCGGGCATCGGTGACCGAGGTTTCGGGGCTGTGGCCCATGCCAAGGGTGCCACAGGGATGGCCAAGGTTGGGCTCGGCCAGATCGGAGAGAAAGACCGGCCGCATGCCGCGAAAGGCGCGGCGGATCTGGCGGCGGAACTGCGCGCGCCTCGCATGGGCCTCGGGCGGGACCGAATAGTGAAAGGCGATGCGGCGCGGTGCTTCGGGGGAGAAGAGCAGCCGGTTTTCCAGGCTGGGGAAATCCTCCATCTGGCCGTCAAACAGCGCGGCATTGCCGAGCAGCTGGCTGATCAGCCAGGCCGGAATGCGCAGCGACTGCCGGATCAGCGGCGAGTGCCAGCCACGCCCGAGCGCGCCCATACGCAGGAAATGCAGCATCTCGCCGAAAGAGATTTTAATGCCCATCGACTGCACCATGCCGAGCCGCTGGCCCTCAAACCGGTAAAAATCGCGAAAGGCGAGGGTTTTCGAGATTTCGGCCGTGCCTGCGCGGCCTGGCCAGACCATGAAACGCTGCGAATAGTGAAACATCAGCCGCCGGCCAACCAGATCATGGCGATTGCCGATGCCCTGAGGCCAGGCCTGACTGACCGAGGCGCGCAGCAGTCCGGGCGAGGCATAGGCCCCGGCGGCCAGAATGACATGACGGGCGCTGACGCGGTGGCTTTTGCCCTGATGCTGATAGTCGACGCCACTGATCTGATCGGCCCCGGCTTCAAACCGGGTGACTGCGGCCCGGGTCAGCAGCCGGACATTGCCGGTGGCGAGGGCGGGCTCGATCCCGGCCGAGCGGCCATCCATTTTGCAGGCGAGGGGGCATTTGCGGCCATAGCAGGATTGACAGCCGGGCAGACAGGCGGTGCCGGAATGCAGCCGGTAGGGATGCATGCCATTGGCCTCCAGCCGGCGGATCACCCGCTGATCTGAGGCCGAGAGCGCGGGCGGCGGGCGCAGGGCAGGGCAGGGGCGCGGGTCGAGCGGATCGGGGCTGCCGCAGACCTGAAAGCGGCGCTGCGCCTCGTCATACCAGGGGGCAAGATCGGGCCAGCTGAGCGGCCAGCCCGGTGAGATGCCGCCTTCGATCGGGCCGATCTCATCGGCGGAGGGGCGCTCGAGCGTGGCGGCATAGAACACCGATGTGCCGCCGATGCCGCAGCCGAGCGGTGCGTGAAAGCTGCCGGAGCGCCCCTCGACCTCGGCCTCTACCCGGTCGGGCCAGGCGCCGTTCTGCAGCCGCTCTTCGGGGTCTTCTGCCAGGCTCAGCTGGCTGGTATCGCCGCGCGACCCGGCTTCGCCTGCCTCAAGCACCAGGACTTTATGCCCCGCCTCGCCAAGCGCGCGGGCGGCGGTGCCGCCGCCGATGCCGCTGCCAATAATGACACAATCGAAATCCGGCATTGCGGGCACCTGTGCGAAAGGCAGCGGCGACAGATCGGGAAAGGCTGCAGAATGCCTGAGCCGGGGCAGGGCCGTAAACCACGTTCTGAAGCGGCTGCTGTTTCACGCCGATGCCCGCGGGATTATGACATCAGATATACAGGGCCGGGTGGTTGTATGCGGGCTGCAAAGCCAGGGCTCAAACGATCGCTCCGGCCAGGGAAGGGGCCGTCAGCCTGCGGACAGCGGGTTCAGAGAAAAGGGCCTGACGTGATCCCCGGGGGCTTGGGCCTGCTGCCTGACGCGGCTGCAGGCGCTGAATGACAATCCCAGCGCTGCCCCGGAGCTGGGGAGGCGGCTATTCTGCAGATTTTGAGGCAGGGTCCGGTCGCTGCGGCCCGGCGATCCGGGGCCTGGCCATCAGCTGAACGCTTTTGGCCATGCCTCAGAGGGGCTGAAGGCGGGGGCCGGGGCGCGCTGGCGTTGCTGTGTCCCTGAGGCGAGGGCCGGGCTGCAATCGAGATGCGTGACCTGGTTAATGCAAAAGATTAAAAATGGTCTTTAAGCTGCTCTGATCACTTATTTTTCTGCCATATCATCTGCCGCGTCTCAGGGGCTGCCAAACACCCGCGCGCTCTGCCCCTTGACCCAGTTTCGCGCGAACTGGACGAAAGCGCCATGCAGCCGGGTGCTTTTCACCCCGCGCGTGGATAAAAGCCCCAGCCGCAGCACGCTGTCAGTGCCGGTCAGCGGGATGAACCGCATCGGCGTGCCATCCGGGGCGACATTGCGGTTCGGGCGCATATTGACGATGGAATAGCCAAAGCCATTGGCCACCAGGCTGCGCATCACCGCCATATCCCGGGTGCGTTCGGCGACATTGGCATGCAGCCCGGCCCGGGTGAAGAAAGACAGGAAATAATCCGTACTCAGCGGCAGATCGAGCAGCACCATCGGATGCGGCGCCAGCTCATCGACCGTGACCTCGCTTTTGGCCGCGAGCGGATGATGCTCGGCCAGCGCCACCAGCGGCGGCATTTCAATGAGGGAATCAAAGACCAGATCGCGCGGCAGGCTGAGGTCATAGGTGAGGGCGAGATCAATTCTGGCCTGACGCAGCAGGCTGAACAATTCGGGCTGATCGGCCTCGGTCTGACTGATGCGCACCTCGCTATAGGTCTCGACAAAGCCGCGCCGCAGCCCGGGAAGCAGCACCTGGGCAAAGGTGCTGAGGCAGCCCACCGCCAGCGGACCGCGCACAAAGCCCGAGAGATCCCCGGCCAGATCGCGCAGGCCTGCGGCTTTTTGCAAAACCTCGCGCGCTTCGGCGATGATCTTCAGCCCGGCCGGGGTCGGGCTGAGCCCCTGGGCATGGTGGCGTACGAAAAGCCTGAGACCCAGTTCCTGTTCGAGCTGCGAAATTCCGGCCGAGATCGAGGGGGAAGAGACATTCACCCGCTGCGACGCCGCAGCGATGCTGCCGGTTTCGCCCACGGCCACGAAATATTCCAGCTGACGCAGCGTATAGCGAAGTGGCATTCAGATCCCTGTTCCAGGCCCTCCGCAGCGGTTCTGCCAGGGCTGGTGCCACGCTCGGCGGTGCAGAAGGCGCTGTCAATGGATACTGCGGCGCGGCGGGGGCAATGCTTTGCGAATGCCTAAGCCCTGCTGCATGAAATCGTAATTTCCGGGGCAGGGGGGCCAGGACTAGGGTCGGCCAGAATGGTGCCGGATTGCGGCGCCGGCCTGCCCTGACAGCCTGGAAGGATAGCTGATGAGCGTAGAAACCATCGACACGCTGGTGATCGGCGCCGGTCAGGCCGGCATTGCGATGAGCGAGCATCTGAGCGCGGCGGCGATCCCGCATCTGGTGATCGAGCGCGACCGTATTGCCGGGCGCTGGCGCAATGCCCGCTGGGATTCGCTGGTGGCGAATGGCCCGGCCTGGCATGACCGCTTTCCGGGGCTGGAGTTTGAGGGAGATCCCGGGGCTTTCGTGGCCAAGGATAAAGTGGCCGATTATTTTGAAAGCTATGTGCAGAAGTTCAGCCTGCCGGTGCGCTGCGGCATTGCGGTCGGGCGACTTGAGCCAGAACAGGGCGGGCCGGGCTACCGCGTTGCCACTTCGGCCGGCGAGATCCTTGCCGGGCGGGTGGTGGTGGCGACCGGGGCGTTTCAGCTGCCGGTGATCCCGCCGGTCCTCGCGCCGCGCGAGGGGCTGAACCAGATCCATTCGGCGCAGTATTTTAACCCCGGACAACTGCCGCAAGGTGCGGTTCTGGTGGTGGGGGCGGGCTCTTCCGGGGTGCAGATCGCTGATGAGCTGAATCGGGCGGGGCGGCGCGTCTATCTGTCGGTCGGCGCGCATGAGCGCCCGCCGCGCGCCTATCGCGGCCGCGATTTCTGCTGGTGGCTGGGGGTGCTGGGCAAATGGGATATGCCGGCCCCCGCGCCGGGAACGGCGCATGTGACGATTGCGGTCAGTGGCGCGCGGGGCGGCGAGACCATTGATTTCCGGCGGCTGGCGCTGGAGGGGATCACCCTACTTGGGATGACCGGAGCGGAAGCGGGCGGCAGGCTGAGCTTTGGGGATGATCTGGTGCAGAACCTGAACCGCGGCGATGCCAGTCTTTTTGCGCTGCTTGATGAAGCCGATGCCTATGTCAGCCGCCAGGGGCTGGATCTGCCCCTGGATCCCCAGGCGCGCCAGCGTTTCCCCGATGCCGCCTGTGTGCGTGAGCCGATCCGCGCACTTGATCTCGCCGCCGAAGGCATCACCAGCGTGATCTGGGCCACCGGCTACCGGGCGGATTACAGCTGGATTGCGGCAGATGCCTTTGATGCGGCGGGCCGGCCGCTGCACAGCCGTGGCGTCTCGGCCCAGCCGGGGCTTTATTTCCTCGGCCTGCCCTGGCAGTCGCGCCGTGGCTCAAGCTTTATCTGGGGGGTCTGGCATGATGCAAAATATATTGCCGATCAGATCGCTATTCAGCGCAGCTATATGGCGCATCACCATGCGCAGAGCGGCGAGGCCCCTCGGCTGATGCCAGATCGCCGGGGGTGAGGCAGGGGGCAGGGGGGAGCGCGGCAAGAGCTGCAGGGCAGGGGGCAGCCCTGCCATCTTCAGCGCAGCGGCCCGACCTGGCCGGTTTCGGTGATGATATAATCCATCGCAATATCGTGGGGCTGCGGAAAAATGGTGGCGAGCTTTGCCGATGACAGGCCGACGCCCACCACCACCGGCTTTCTGCCCCTCGCCCGGCAGGCAGCGAGGGTGCGGTCGAAATATCCGCCGCCATAGCCGAGGCGATAGCCCTCGCTTTGCCAGCCGACCAGCGGCGCCAGCATGAAATCGGGATCGGCCTCTGCCGTGCTTTCGGGCACGAGGATGTTCCAGTGGCCCCGGATCATCGGCGCCCCGGGATGCCAGGGGCGAAAGATCAGCGGCCTGGCAATGGTCTCGACCACCGGCAGCGCCGCCTGCGCCCCGCGTGCGCTCAGCGATCCAAGCCAGAAGCGCAGATCGGGCTCGGATTTTATCGGCCAGTAGCCGGAGATCACTTTGCCTGTGAGATCGGGAAAGAGCTCCTCCAGCAGGCGGTCCAGCCCATGGGCGATGGCGGTGGCAATTGCGGCGCGCGCGCTGCTGCTGATGGCGGCGCGGGCCGCGAGCAGGCTGCTGCGCTGTGCTTTGCGCCAGCGCATGACATCGGTGGCCTGTTGCGGCTCGACCGCCAGCGGATCGAAATAATCCGGCGCGATCTCAGCGGCGAGGCAGGGCGGCGAGGCAGGGGAGCGCGCCTCTGGTCTGGAAGTCATGACATTTCCCTTTGCGAAAACACCGGGAGGAACACAGGCCGTGCCTGGCTATTATGCCATGGTTTCGGGATTTCGGCAGGGGTTTTGACGCGCCGGGCGGCTGCTGTGTGCCTGGCACGGGGGGCAGAGGCGGCAGCCAGTGCCGCAGCCCCAATCCGGCACCGGCACGGCCGAGGCCGGGATGTGAGCGGCAGATCCGCGGTTCAGGCCTGGCAGAGCGTCCCGGCTTCTCTGCCAGGTTCTGCGCCGGGCCTGCCGGGTCGGGCCGCGAATGAGCGCTCCGGCGCCCGCAACGCTGCGCGCCGGTTTGGCGCAACAGGCGCGGCTCTGGCAGGGTGATCGCTCAACGGGCCGAAGCGCTGATCATCGCCGCGGCTTTTTCTGCCAGCATCATCACCGGCGCATTGATATTGCCCGAGGTGATATTGGGGAAAACCGAGGCATCGGCCACCCGCAGCCCGCGGATGCCATGCACGCGCAGCTCGGCATCCACCACCGCGCGCGAGGGATCCGGCCCCATCGTGCAGCTGCCGCAGAGGTGATAGATCGAGCCGCCCTGCTCGCGCAGATAATCGAGCATCTCGCTGTCGCTGGCGGTCTGCAGACCGGGGCTGACCTCTTCAACCGTGATCGCCTTCAGCGCCGGGGCCTGCATGAACCGCCGGATCAGGCGGCTGGCCTCAATCACCTCGCGCTGGTCGCGCTCGGTGGCGAGGTAATTGGGCCGGATCAGCGGGGCAGCACGCGGATCGGCCGAGGCAAGTGAGATCCGGCCCCGGCTTTGCGGGCGGCAGGCGTTGAAGGCCAGCAGGAAGCCCGGATAGGGTTCGGGCTCCAGCTTTGCTTTGACGCTGGGCGGGATGCGGTAGGACATCGGGTTGAAATAGAGCTGAATATTCGGCGCATCCACCGCCGAAGCGGTGCGGAAGAAGCCGCCGGCCTGATTGACGCTGAGCGCCAGCGGCCCCGAGCGCGCCAGCAGATAGCGCATTCCGGCCCGCAGTTTCCCCCACCAGGGCCGCAGCTCATCATTCAGCGTTGGCAGGGTCGAGCGGTAATAATAGCTGGCGCAGAGATGGTCCTGCAGCCCCTGGCCCACGGCGGGCAGCGCGGCCCTGAGCGCGATGCCATGGCGCGCCAGCTCCTCAGGGTCGCCGATCCCCGACAGCATCAGCAATTTGGGCGAGCCGACAGCCCCGGCCGAGAGGATCACCTCGCGCGCCGCGCTCAGCTGCTCTGGGCCGTCGGGGGTCTGGAGTTCGACGCCCGTCGCGCGGCCGGTGTCATCGATCAGGATCCGCGTCACCTCGGCCCGCAGCCGCAGCGTCAGATTGGGGCGTTTCAGCGCCGGGGTGAGATAGGTTTTCGAACTGGACTGGCGTTTGCCCCGGGCGATATTGGTCTCATAGATCCCCGCGCCCTCAAAATCGGCGCCGTTGAAATCATCGCTGAGCGGCAGATCCAGCTCGCGCGCGGCCTGCAGGAAGTGATCACAGATCGGATGGGTCTGTCCCTTCATCGGCGTGATGCCGACCGGGCCGCTGGCGCCATGCCATTCCGTCTCGCCCGCCGGATGCTGTTCCAGCTTTCTGAACCAGGGCAGGACATCGTCATAGCCCCAGCCCGGATTGCCCGCCGCCTTCCAGTCGTCGAAATCCTGGCGCTGGCCACGCACCCAGATCATCGCATTGATCGAGCCCGACCCGCCCTGGACCTTGCCGCGGGGGGTGTAAATTTTCCGCCCGGCCATGCCCGCTTCCGGCTCGGTCGAATACATCCAGTTGGTCTCGGGGTTAAAATAATTCCGGGCATAGCCCGCCGGAATGTCAAACCAGAAGGAGCGGTCGCTGCCGCCGGCTTCGAGCAGCAGGACGCGGGTCTTCGGGTCCTGGCTCAGCCGGGCGGCGAGGATCGAACCGGCCGAGCCCGCGCCGATGATGATGTAATCGTAAGTCATGGGTCAGGCCTTCGCCGGGGGTTCTTTCCAGGAGGTATCGGACTGGGCTTTGAAATCATGCGGCGCCTCCCACATCGAAAGATGCAGGCGTTTGTCGCTATAGGGCGAATGCGCCTCGATCACCTCGCGGTTGAGCGTGATCCCAAGGCCCGGCTTGCCGGAGGGGATGATCCAGCCATCGGACCAGGTCAGGCCTTCCTCCAGCACTTCGGCATGGAAGCCATCCCAGCGCCGGATGCTTTCCTGGACGAGGAAGTTCGGGGTTGCGGCGGCCAGCTGAATACTGGCCGCCGCCCCCACCGGCCCGTTATAGAGATGCGGCGCAATCTGGGCGTAATGCACCTCGGCCAGAGCCGCGACCTTTTTGCCCTCGAGAATGCCACCGACCCGGCCAAGGTTCATCTGCAGGATCGAGGCGCCGTTATTGCGCAACAGGTCGTGGAATTAATATTTCGTGGTCAGCCGCTCACCGGCTGCGATCGGGATCGAGGTGTGATCCGCGACGCGGCCCATAGCCTCGCTCTGGCCCGGCGGCACCGGCTCCTCGAACCACAAAGGATCATATTGCTCGAGCCGTCGCGCCAGCCGGATCGCGCCGGAGACCGTCATCTGGCCATGGGTGCCGAACAGCAGGTCGCAGCGATTTCCCACCGCCTCGCGGATGCGGCGGCAGAAGGTTTCGGAGCGCTCCATCTCTTCGAGCGAGAGCTGATGCCCGCCCATCACCGTATAGGGCCCTGCGGGGTCGAACTTCAGCGCGGTGAAGCCCTGTTCCATATATTCGAGCGCGCAGTCGACGCTGAGTTCGATATTGGAATAATCGTGCTCGCCCCTGGCGTTCTTTGGATAAAGATAGGTATAGGAGCGCAGCTTTTCATGCAGGCGGCCGCCGATCAGCTCATAGACCGGCTTGCCCGCCGCCTTGCCGATAATATCCCAGCAGGCCATTTCCAGCCCCGAGACAATGCCCATCATCGTCAGATCGGGACGCTGGGTGAAGCCGCTGGAATAGGCGCGGCGGAAGAATTTTTCGATATGATGCGGATCTTCGCCAGCGAGCAGGCGATCAAACACATCCTGGATCGCCGGGACCATCACCTTTGGATGAAAGGTGGCGGCATAGACCTCGCCCACCCCCTCGATCCCGTCATCGGTCTTCAGGGTGACGAAAATCCAGTACATGCCGCCGATATGCGGCGGGGGTACGGCGACGATATCAGTTTTAACGGATACGAGTTTCACAGATCGCTCCTTACCAGCTCTGGATCACAAGGCGGGTCTGGGTGAAATCCAGCATCCCGTGTTTGCCGTCATCGCCCCCGAGGCCCGAGCGTTTCCAGCCCGAATGATAGCCCTGATAGGGGTCTGCCGGAATGCGGTTGATATAGACCTCTCCGGCCTCGATATTATTCGCCACCTGCATCGCCTTGCGGTAGTTTTCGGTATAGATCACCGAAGAGAGGCCGAACTGATGGTCATTGGCCATCTCCAGCGCGTCCTCGGTGCTCTGATAGCGCAGCACCGGCAGCACCGGGCCGAAAACCTCCTCCTGGACGATCTCCATATCCTGGCGGCATCCGGTCAGCAGGGTCGGCGGGTAGAACCAGCCCGGCCCCCCGGGGATGAAGCCGCCGCATTCCAGCACCGCGCCGTCATCAATGGCGCGCGAGACCATCTGATGGATGTTCAGCCGCGCATTGGCATTGATCAGCGGCCCCATGGCAGAGGGCTCACGCATCCGGTCGCCGAAACTGCGGGCGCGCATATGGCCGCGCAGCAGCCCGACGAAGCGGTCATGCACGCTGTCCTGGACATAGACCCGTTCGATCGCGGTGCAGAGCTGGCCGCAATGGGTGGTGCGCGAGGCGACGACCGCGGCGGCGGCCTGTTCCAGATCGGCATCCGCCTCGATGATCGCCGGGGTCTTGCCGCCCAGTTCGAGCGAGGATTTGGCGATATTGACCTGGCTGTATTCCAGCACTTTGCGCCCGGCGCCGACGCTGCCGGTCAGGGTGATCATCCCCACTTTCGGATGGGTGCAGACGGTCTGGGCCACCTGATGCGTCATGGCGAGGATATTGATCGCCCCCGGGGGGAAGCCGCAGTCCCGCACCGCCCGCGCCACTTCCAGCGCCGAGGAGGGGGTATTGTTCGAGGGCCGCGCCACCACGGTATTGCCGGCGATCAGCGCCGGGGCGATTTTGCGCATCAGCGTGTAGATCGGATAGTTGAAGGGGATGAGGGCTGCGACCACGCCGATCGGCTCGCGCTGCAGCAGCAGGTTATCACCACCAAGCTTGGCTATCCTGTCGCGCATCATCTGGGGCGCGCAGACGGTGGTGATCTATTCGACGCTGGCCACGCTGACCGCCTATCTGATCGGCCTGTGCTTTGGTCTGATCGCCGGCTATGCCGGCAGGCGCACCGATGCGGTGCTGAGTTTTCTGGCCAATGTGGTGCTCAGCTTCCCGGTACTGGTGCTTTATATCGTCATCATCGTGGTGATCGGGGCTTCGCCGCTGAATATCGTGATCGCGGTTACGTTCAGCTCGGCCCCGGCGATCTTCCGCATCGTGCGCGCCATTACCATTGATGTGGCCAGCCGCGATTTCGTCAAAGCGGCGATCACCCAGGGCGAGAGCACCTGGCGGATCCTGTTCGTTGATATTCTGCCCAATACCACCGGGCCGCTGGCGGTCGATTTCTGCCTGCGGCTTGGCTATACCGCCATCACCATCGGCACGCTGGGCTTTCTGGGGCTGGGCCTGCCGCCGCCTACACCGGACTGGGGCGGTATGGTGAATGAGGGCCGCGCCATGGCCATCGCCTTCCCGCATCTGGTGATTTTCCCCTGTATCGCGATTTCGACGCTGACCCTGGGCCTCAGCCTGCTGGCCGATGGCCTGCGCGAGGTGAATGACGTGAAGGAGCGCCAGTGATGACCCATAGCCTGCTTGAAATCCGCGATCTCTCGGTGGCTTTGCCCAAAGGGGCGGACCGTGCCTTTGCCGTCAAAGGCGTGACGCTGACGGTGAAGCCGCGCGAGATCCTGTGCATCGTCGGCGAATCCGGTTCGGGGAAATCGGTGCTGACCGCGACGCTGATGGGGGCCGCGCCCAAAGGGCTGAGCCTGGCCGGAGGCCAGGCCCTCATGGGGGGGCAGGATCTGCTGAGCCTGACCGAGCGGCAATGGCAGAAGATCCGCGGCAAAGAGATCGGCATGATCTTTCAGGAGCCGATGGCGTCGCTCAATCCCGCGCTGACCGTGGCGCAGCAGATCGAGGAGGTCTTTGTCCTCCATTCCTCCCTGCCGCGGACGGAACGCGCCGCGGCGGCGCGGCGGCTGGTCGAGGCGATGCATCTGCCCGAACCGGAGCGTATCCTGAAAAGCTATCCGCATCAGCTTTCGGGCGGGCAATGCCAGCGGGTGGTGATCGCTATGGCACTGGCGATGAGGCCGCGCCTGCTGATCGCCGACGAGCCCACCACGGCGCTGGATGTGACCACCCAGGCCCAGGTGCTCAGGCTGATCCGCGAGCTGCGCGATGACCATGGCCATGGGATCATCTTCATCACCCATGATCTGGGGGTGGTGGCGGATATTGCCGACCGGATTGCGGTGATGCGCCGCGGCGAGGTGGTGGAGCTGGGCCCGGCCGCGCAGGTGCTCAGACATCCGCAGCATGACTATACCAAAGCGCTGATCGCGGTGGTGCCGAGCCTTGTGCCGCATGACCGCCCCTCCAGCGAGGCGGGCCCGCCTGCGCTGGAAGTGACCGGGCTGAACCACAGCTATGGCACGAAACAGGTGCTGCATGATGTGCATATTACGGTGGCACCGGGCCAGGTGCTGTCGATCGTCGGGGAAAGCGGTTCGGGCAAATCAACCATTGCCAAGAACCTGATCCGGCTGGTGGACCCCAGCGCCGGCCGGATTGCGGTTGCGGGCGAGGATATTCTTGCGGCCAGGGGCGGCGCGCTGCGCGGCATGCGCAAACGGATTCAGATGATTTTTCAGGATCCCTTCGGCGCGCTGAACCCGCGCCGCAGGGTGGGGCCGATGATCGCCCGCGCGGCCGTGCTTTCGGGTGTTCCCCCTGCCGAGGCGGTGGCCCGGGCGCAGGATCTGCTCGAGCTGGTCGGGCTGGAGCGCAGCGCCTATCGCCGGCGACCGGCGGCTTTTTCGGGCGGTCAGCGCCAGCGCATCGGCATTGCGCGCGCCCTAGCGATGCAGCCCGATGTGCTGATCGCGGATGAGAGTGTCTCGGCGCTGGATGTCTCGGTCCAGGCCCAGGTGCTGGATCTGCTGGCCGATCTGCAAAAGCGGCTGAAGCTTGCCGTGGTCTTCATCACCCATGACCTGCGCGTGGCGGCCCAGATCAGCGATGAGATCGTGGTGCTGAGCAAGGGCTATGTGGTCGAGCGCGGCCCGGCGCATCAGGTTCTGACCCGGCCGCGCCACCCCTATACCCGCGCTCTGATCGCCGCCGCGCCGGGGCGCGATGCCTTCGGGCCCGGAGCCAGGCCGGTAGCCGGAGCCGGGGAAGAGCCGGGCGGGGCAGGGCAGGCTTGACGCCGGAGCAGCTCAGGAGGAAGGTTCAGCGCGCGTCCGATCCGGGCACGCCGCTGACCCCGTTCCGAGATCGCCGGCCGCTTATGTCTTCGACCCCTTCCCTGACCTCGCTGCGGGCCTTTGCCACTGTGGGCCAGTGTCTCAGTTTTACCGAAGGGGCGCATCGCCTCGGGGTGACGCAAAGCGCGGTCAGCCGGCAGATCCGCCAGCTGGAAACCGCGCTGGACATCGCTTTGTTCCGCCGGATCGGCAATACGATCGAGCTGACCGGGGCCGGGGCCGTCCTGCATGAGCGGCTGGCGGGGGCCTTTGATCTGATCGATGATGCCGTGCTTGAGGCGCGCAGGACCGTGCCCCGGCAGAAGCTGACCCTGCTCGCGCCGCCCACCTTTGCTGCGCGCTGGCTGTCGCGGCGGCTGGTCTCGTTCCGGCAGCGCTTTCCCGATCTGGATCTGTCGCTGCATCTGAACCCCGATGACAATGTGCGTTTTGACTGCGTGATCCGCTTTGGCACCGGCCCGCGGGACCGCCATTCCTCGACAAGGCTGATGGTCGAGCAGCATATCGCGGTCTGCGCCCCGGATCTCTGGGCCGAGCCTGAACGCCTGCGGGCCAGTTGCCTGCTTTATGTGCTTGACCGCGCGCTGCGCCTGCCGACCTGGGACAACTGGTTCGCCTCGACCCAGCATGAGCGCTCGGGTCTGCCGGAAAACGCGATGGAATTCGCAACGCTGGACATGGTGACCCAGGCCGCGGTTTCCGGGGCGGGGCTGGCGGTGATCGACCGCAATATGATTGAATCCGAACTCGGCTCGGGGGCGCTGGTGCAGATCGATCCGGTGGTGGTCACCGGGCCCTATGGCTACTGGCTGGATATTTCCACCGAGCGGCTGGCAACCAGCCGGGTGGTCCATTTCGCGCGCTGGATGCAACAGCTGGCCCTGCAGGGGACGCGCGGGCCCCAGCCGGACTGAGTGGCGCCGCGTTTTGGCCGCGCCGGATCTGCCGGAGGCTGCCTTGCCGGCAGCGGGCTTTCTGAATGGCGTCAGAAGGCGCGCGGGAGGCCGCCCGCCCCATCCTTCAGAGTGGTTTTGCAAGGACAGGGGCCCCGGGGCGTGTGTAGGGGCGCCCGGAGCCGGATGATGCATAGCGTTACTCCATCCTGATCCAGCACCTTGATGGCCAGCCGGGATCACGCCGGGGCTGGCGATGAAATGACACCGGCCCCTCGGAGGTTGCCCGAGGAGCCCCTTTCTGCCGAGCCGCGACGATCGTGGCGGCAGCGCAAGCCTGACCCGCCCTGATGAGGGAGAATGGTCCTGCCCCCGGCCTGTTTCAGCAGCCTGCTGAGCAGCCCGTGGGTGCCCGGGAGCGCTTATACTTATTCTGCCCGGGGGGAGGGAAATGTAACCCATAATCGCATTGCACCGGCTGGCGCGCTTGACCCAACGGACTAATCTGGTAGGGAAGCCTTGCTTCGGGGGCGCGTAGCTCAACGGTTAGAGCCGGGCGCTCATAACGCCTTGGTTGGGGGTTCGAATCCCTCCGCGCCTACCAGCACCCCGCATTGAGCCATATTTTTCTGGCCAAAGTGTCCCGCAAAATTTGGCTGCGGGACACTTTACCAATCAAGGCCTGCCAAAACCTGCATAGCATGGCCTGACATGGCGCGTCTCTCTGCGCCTTTGGTATAAATCTCAGAAGTCTTTGCCTGAGTGTGGGCCATGATGGCCATGATCTGGTGCTGGGTACACCCGGCCTCGGCTAGCAGCTCCGCAACGGCCTTCCGGACGCCGTGGGACGATTTGCCTTCGATGCCTGCGGTGGCGCACCATTTGGAAATGCGATTGCGTAAGCTCTCCGGGGATGAGAATGCCTTGCCGTAACTGGTGAGCAGGTAGGTCGGGCCGACGATCTTGGCCGCGCGAGTGGCCGTGTAGAGGGGCGGGAGCATAGGGAGAGAAACCGGAGCTGAGCCCTTTTTCCCCGGCTGCCATTCCAGCCAGGTTTCGCCCGCACGCTGAACTTCATGATCCCGTCCCAGGGTGATTGCGTCCCCGATCCGGCATGCGGTGAACATTTGCAGGGTGAGCCAGAGATGCGCGGTCGTTCCGCGCGGGTGTGCGGCTTTGAAGCGTATCAAGTCACCGCTAGTCCAGGGGGTGGCGCCGCCTCGGTTAACGCTGATCTTACCGATACCTTTCACTGGGTTTGCGGCCAGATCACCGCGATCCACCGCCCATTCATACATAGCGCTGCAAGCTTTCATCAGGTTATCTGCTGCGCCCGGGGTAGCGATCCATGCATCCCGGATCCGTACAAATGCGGCGTTGGGAAGATCTAAGGTTAGCTCGCCATAGCGGCCCTGCACATCATCAACGTGATCTGTGAACCGCAGGAGCATCGACCGGCGCTGCTTGAGAGTGAGCGGCGAGGCCAGCCTAGCAGCGACAAGCCGCTGCAGGTGATCCAGATAGCTGTGGACCAGCCAGTCGATCGATTTGACAACAAGGACAGGGCGCACATCTGTGCCTACCCACGTCTCTCCCGCGCGACCTGCATGGTAATGGTGCACGAAATCGACATCACCCGGGCCAACCGGTATCGCGATCCGGCGGGCTTTATTGCCCTCAACCCGGACGCGATACCGCAACTTGCCATTGCGGTGTTTTTCGATGAGCAGGCCGGGATAGTTGACGCGCATCAGCTGGCGCTCCTCCATTCACGCGGCGCGGCCTGCTTCGGCTTTTCTGGCAGTGATGCAGCTTCGGGCGCGCTGATGATGATATCACCAGCTGCTGTGACCTCCATCCGCCCAACCGGCAGTCCGGCATCTTTCCACGCGGCCAACGCGCGGCGGATTGCGGCGTCTGTTGCTCGCGGTGCTGGCATCCTCATCCCTCCCCTCCCTCCTTTTTCGCTCTGATCGCCTCAGCCACTCCCGGCAGTATCAGAGTCATGAACCGCAGGTTCTGATCCACCTCTGGAATACGACCATCCTGCTTTGACAGGATCACCGCGTGCAGGGCGAGTGCTGTTTCACTGTGATTGATCGCGACATCTGGCGATCTGCCAAGGGCCAACTCGATGCCGGTCGAGGCGCCGCCGCCGCCGGCAAAGCTGTCGATGATCATGGGGAGCGGGGGCAAATAGCTCATTCGGCTTTGCCTTCGATCACGCGTGGATTGGCCTCAGGAGGCGGTGACACCGGGGCGCGGAGGCCTCGGGCGACCAAATAGAGGCGGACCCCGTTGAAAAGCTGTTTTGCCACTGCCGCGCGGGCCAGCCCATCAGCTGGCGTGATTTTGCGATCACGCAGTTCCTGCAGATCGTGCGCCAGTCCGTCGATGACAGATCTAAGGCCAAGGGAATCGGCGATCGGGCTTGTCGAATAGTCGCGCTCAGCCATATCTTGGCTCCTTATTCTGATTGAGCTTGTGAGCTTCGGCGGTCAGCGCTGCGGCTAAAGCTGATATCTGGCGTATGATCCTGCGGTCTCGATTGCGGTCGCCGAAGCCGCCGATCCCTACGCCGTAATCAATCTCACAGCGCCTGCAGACGGGTGGGATCGGATACTCACCGGCCCACCTCCATCCCGTCGGCTTCTGTGGGCGCTGGCAGATGCCGCAGCTGAATTCGGGCGGCGCGGCTGGGTAAATGGTCATTTCACCCTCGCAACCATCAGTTCAGCTGCCTTTCGCCATGTTCATCCGTTCCCATGAGCGTGCGGGCCGGTCTCTCCAGGCTGGGAATCAGTCTTGCGAGCTCAGCGCTACCAATGCCGCCTTTGAGCGCCGCAATGACCGCGGCAAAGGCCAGAACCTGCGTCGCGGTCGCCGGATCATCCCAGCAAGCCTCAATGGTCTCCTCGGCGATGGCCAGGCTGCCCTTGCAGCGATGGGGGATGGTGAATTCAGCCATTGGCAATCTCCAGCAGGGTCTGGGCGTGGCAGGGGCCGTTTGGCGCGCACCAGCAGGCGAATGAAAAGCCGCGCAGCTCGGCCAGCAGATCGAGAACAGTTGCCCGGGTCTCGGCGAGGGCATCGAGGCAGCGCAGGGTCTCGGGTTCGCTGAGACCAGCGGGCAGATAGGCATTCCCGTTACGCAGCCAGTCAGCATGCAGTCCGATGGTGTCATCGGTGGTCAGGGCGTGATCCATCTGGCGCGGGGCATCCCATGTCATGCGACCGCGCAGCGCGCCGGCTGGCAGGCGAAGCAGGCCCGGCAGGCCAGATTTCCAGGGGTTGCCAAAAACTGTTGAGCGGTCGCACTTCACGCTGCGCGGCGGCAGGCGCCAGCCCCTGGCGCGCGACAGCTGAACGCGGGATCCGGGAGGCGCTTGCATCATTCAATCCCCCGGGTGACTGGCTCGCGCGGGCGCTCGACCATGCTCGTGATCGTCAGGCGGGCCTGTTCTTCGGGCACGCCGATATCCTTTGCGAACTCGACCAGTCGCTTGACCTCGCCCGGAGGAAAGAAGTCGAAGGCCGATGACGCCAGGGTGGCAGCAACAGCATTGCGAAAGCGAATTTCGGGGGAAATGGGCATGAATTATTCCTGATCTCTTTCTGGAAAAGGTTCTCGACCGGCGGGCCGGGCGGGAGAGTTTCAGCAGGGAGGGATAAGAGCGGATCACCCGCCGCTCTCTTCGGGAGAAAGGCCCGGCGACAATCTGTCAGGATGCCGCCGGGAAGGTGGCGCCGCGAAGGGCATTTCGCGCGCGCGGGATAACTGGTTATTCCATGCCGAGGGCGTTCATGTAGACCTCGAGGATCGCATCCTCCTCCCGACGCGCGTCGGGGTCTTTCTTGCGAAGGGTGACGATCCTGCGGATGGCTTTCGTGTCAAAGCCACGGCCCTTCGCCTCGGCGTAGACCTCTTTGATCTGCTCGGAGATGTCTTTTTTCTCGGCTTCAAATTGTTCGATGCGCTCGAGGAACTGGCGCAGCTCCTCCCCCACCTGATTGAAGGCTGCATCAGAGACCTTCTTATCGGCCTCCGTCTCTTTCATCGGGGTGCGCTTGGGCTTTTGTGCTGATTTCTTCAGCTCTTTGTTCAGGGATTTCACTGCATCAAGGGTGGTCTCGACCCTTTCGCCGCCCGCCTCGATCGTCATTCGCACGCTGCCATCCATGATCGAGCCTTTCAGCAGCAGCCCGGCGGCAATGCCGGGCCTGTGAGGTTGAGAAGGGTGATCAGGACGGCTCGGCCGACGCAGGCTGCCAGCAGCGCCGCGCCGAAAACGAGAGCAATCGCGGTCAGCCCCTCGAGCTGGTGGACCAGGCGCCGCCGGCGCATGAACTTTCCAAGCTGCTCAGGATAAGGCTGGCGAGGGGTCATCAATGCACCCCCTTGGAAAGCTGGCTGACTGCCACTCCGCGCAGATCAGGCGAGAGCAGGGCGTGAAGCTGGGCAATCGGTGTCTCGCTCAGATCAGGGTGGATCTCTGCGAGGGCACGAACCCGAGGTCCGGTGCCGCCTCCTGTTGCCAGCTGCAGGCGCATATGGCCGCCGTGCATGATGGTCCCGGGCCGGGTCTCCGAAAGGTTCGGCATCCAGCGGCCATCTGCCGACACGGTTTCATAATACCAGCGGGGGCTCATACTGCGCCCCTGTGATCGATGTTCCGCCCTGCCAGCCCGGCGATGAAAACGCCTTTGGGGACGGTGATCACGCTGCGGTCACAGGTGATCTGTGTGGATTTCAGGACATGGCGGGCGATGCGCTCATTCAGTGCGCGGCGCGCGGCAGAATGAGAGAGGTCGGGCTGCGCCAGCATTTGCCGGGCAAGCTCGATCTGGGCGGGGCGATAGCTGGACACGGGAAGGCCTCCATCGGGTTGCGATGGGGTAATATTCCCAATAGGCATACATCTGTCAATGCCTATTGGGCATATTATTTCAGTCCACTTTTAGGGCTTGATTTTGACCAGGCGTGAACGAAAATAGAACACAACATGCGACAAGAGATTAGTACAGACGTGATTCTTCGCCTGACAAAGCAGGAGATGTGGGCTTTCTTGATCCTACTCGAGGATGAGATCACTGGCGCTTTGAAGCCGCCATCGTTTCCAAGACCAGAACCGCAGCGGCTTGCTGGGCGGGATCATCAATCGATCTGATTGCAGCTATTATTCGCGCCTGGAGCTCAGTAAGGCCGAAAAGCTCTGCCGCTTCAACATTCAAGGCCTCAGCGAGCTTGGTAATCATCTCGGCGGTGTAGTTGTAGGACGGCGTTGTTTCAATTTTTGAAATCGTTGCCTGATCGACGCCAGCCTTCTCGGCGAGTTGCTTCTGGGTCAGCCCCATAGCGCGACGGATTTGTGCGAGTTCTTTCATAGAGACATTATCTCAGCTGTTGTGGCGCTGGTCGAATGCCTGTCGGGCAACTTAATGCTTGACGGGAATATTCCCAATGGGCATTTATGCCTCATGACCTCTCTAAGCGATCATATAAAGGCAGTTGGCCAAACGCAGGCGCAGTTTGCGACTGCATTAGGAATCGACCAGGCTACCGTTTCGAAACTTTGCCGCCGAAAAGTTCTGCCCAGCCTGATTTTGGCAGCGCGCATTGAGCGCGTCACAGGTGGCAAGGTCCGGGCGGTCGACTGGGTTCATGAAGATGATGCGGCATGAAGGCATCGTCACTTGGCCCCTCTGTTTATGTTCCTTTGTGAGCGCGACCTGATGAGACAGGCCGCTCCCAATTTCCTTTCCTCTCACACCCCGGTTGAACGCCCTTCCTGCGCTCAACATGGGAAAGGGCCCACTCAAATGTCATGGTCAAAAGTTATTGAGCCGCGCTCGTTCCGGGCGCGCTTTGCTGGTTTCTGGGCGGATTTCCTTCACGAAAACTATCGCAACCCTGAGGAGGTCGCGGTCACCTTCGGCGTCCGGTACCAGACCGCGCTGAACTGGTGGCAGGGGGTCAACCGCCCCTCGGGCGATGTGGTCGCCCTGGCCGGCCGGCCCTTCCAGGACTTTCTGGAGGGGCGGGGATGATCTTCATTCTGTGGGCAATCCGCGTGGGCGTGAGCGGCGTGATCATCGCGCTGTCTGGCATTGCCTTCATGCCGAGGGAGGCAGCCTGCAGGCTGATCCCGCTGCAAAAATTTTTGACCAATCAGATTGAGCGCAGGAGGGCCGGATTGTGACCCGAAAACGTAGCAAGAAACATACATCAGGACGAGCAGTCATCGCAAGGGCCACTGACGGAGTAGGGGGCGGGATTGCCAGCAGCCCCGCACGCGATAACTCGTTACTCCCTGAGCATGTGACGCTGCGCTCATCTGGTGAGTCGCGCAACCCCGGTAAATGTGATGGTCAAGTCGTACTTTTGACTGAAGAAGCGCTCCTTCGGGAATGCCACAGCCCTTATATGGCCGCAGGAGCCCCGGCGGGCGACCTGATTAGCCGGGCGGCAATGGAATCCCAGCTCAATGCCGTTGAGGCCCAAATGAAGGCGGGCGCTGAGCAGGGCGACGCTGGTGATGCTGTCGCCCTAGGTATGGCCGCGGTGGGCATTTCCGCAGCCCGTGCCGCGCTCCGCGCCCTCCCTGCATCGCAGGGAAGCGATGCTTTGGTCGCCTACGAGGCCCGGGCTTCTGCCGCAGAGGCACAAACCAAAGCGTATGCGTCAAGCCTCGCACACACCCGAGCTGAGCGTGATCACCTTCTGGCCCTCAATGTCGAGCTGCAGGCTACGCAAGGGGAGCCGGTGGCGGTGACCCTGGGCGGGTTGCGCCCGATCTGGAAAGCCAACGGCGGCAGCTGGCATGGCCCCCGTGTTGAGCATTGGACCATTCCCGAGGACAATATGGTGAAATTCTTCACCGAGGCGGCCATGCATTTCATTGGCATGGCTGGGCTGACTGCCGCCCACCCCTCCGACGCCAGCCTACGGGCAGCGGTGGAACGGCTGTCGGCTAAGGCGCTTGATTATGAGCACCGGCACCAGCGCGCACTGTCTGCACAGCACACAGCCGAGGCCGATCGTGACGCCGCCGAGGCCCGCATTGCCGAGCTTGAGGCCGAGCGCCCGGCGCTGATCGCTGCGGCGTATGAGGCGGCTGCGCAGCATATGTCGAAGGGCTGTTGTGGTTCTCAGATCGCCGCTGCCATTCGCGCCCTCACCACAGCCGACGCTCTCGCCGCGCTGGAACAGGCCAAGGCCGGGGCGGTGACGGATGGTATCTATACCGCTGGGGTCGGGCCGGGGTTCAGCGTCGAGGTTTCCAAAAGGGAAGCGGGTAAGGCGAAGTCTCTGAAGATGGCCTCAGTGACCGGGGTACAGCCGATCAAATTCCAAGCTGACGTCATCCACATCACCCCCGCCAGCGCAGAGGTGCTGCATATCGGCATCGACCTCGCCAGTGGCCCCGATGTGACAGTGCTGCAGGAGGTTTGCCGCCAGTGCAACTATTTCATCCCGTGCAAATGCCACGCCAATCAGCCCGTACAGGGCGGGGAAGGGGGTGCGGTGTGAAGCGCTTTTCAGATTGCATAATCGGGGCATTCTTTCTCGCCCTTGCCTGGATGCAGGTCGACACATGGCGGCAAGCCCGGGAAACAAACGAATTCATGCGCCGCGTTCAAGAGGCCATTGCCGAGCCAGCTACACAAGCCGAGGAAGGCTGAGGGATGGTGAGCCTCGCAATCGATCGCCCGGCCCGCCGCGATGGCGACAGCACCAATCGCGGCAAGCCCATGTCCCGGGCCGAGCTCGCCCGACTGTGGACCGGCAACACCCTGTCTGCTGCCGATATCGGCAAGACGCTCGGAATTTCGGGGGCCGCAGTGAGCTGGCGGGCAAAGGCTCTTGGCCTGCCAGCCCGCGCCCTTGGCCCGAAGCACGGTTTTGACCCGGAGGGTGAGCTGTTCCAGCGCATGTGGCGCGCCAATGTGCGCCCCAGCGAGATGGGCCGTTTTTTCGGTGTCAGAGAGCAGGCCATCAACTGGAACGCGCGCAAGCTCGGCATGACCAGAGACTGCAACAGGCACAATTCCATCGGCCTCGCTGAATTCGCGGCGGTCGAGCTGGCCGCTCGCATGGCGCAGGCTGCGGCAACAGAGCGGGCACAAGCGCCCCGGAGGCTGAAATCATGAAACAGGAACTGCGGCTGATCAGTTCAGATGATGTTATCGAGACATATCCTATTTCACGCGATGAACGCCTCGATGCGCACTCTTTCCTAAAGTGGATGCATCATCGCTGGATGTCGTCGCGCACCTACAAGCTCGCGTCATGGGAAGTCCAGGGCATGGCCCGGGCGCTGTTTGACATGGCGCAGTCGGAAAGCCCGGTCGGCACCCTGCCTGATGATGACGCGGAGCTGGCGGTCATGTTGCGCGTCAGTGAAAGCCGCGTGTCTGAGCTGCGAAGGCTCGAATTCGGCCCCCTGCGGGGGTGGGTGCGGTGCAGATGCGGCGATGAGATCCGGCTCATGCACAAGGTTGTTCTCGAGCAGGTTCAGGACGCTCTGGATCGCCGGGATACGCGCGCTTTGTCGGCCGAGGGCAAGGCAGAGTATCAGCGGCTTAAGCGCCTGCGAGAGGCATTGAAGGGTCTCGGTGTCAGCGATGACGTGGTGGCTGATGATGTCCTGATGGCGCGGATGGATGACTGGCTCAAAGAGAACCGCAAGGGCCGGCGCAACCCGGCAGCCTATGAGGCGGTCATGGTGCACGCCGCGCGGGAGCGGTGGTTCATCCGGTAACTGTTCCAGAACTGTTCCGAAGTGTTCCGGAACAGAACGGCACAGTTCCGAACTGTGGGGAACAGTTCCGCACAGAGAAGAGAAGAAGAGAGAAGAGAAG